>NZ_BCXI01000027.1 GCF_001895025.1 Rhodococcus zopfii NBRC 100606 = JCM 9919 | reverse complement strand
TTCTGCGTGATCAGGATTCGGTGTCGCAGGCGGTGGTCGTCGTGCACAGCGACCGGCACACGGGTGAGCAGCTCGTCGGTTACGTCGTGCCCGAGGCCGGGACGGTGATCGAGGTGTCGACGCTGGCGGCCGGGGTTGCGGCGGAGTTGCCGTCGTACATGGTGCCGTCCGCCTGGGTGGTGCTCGAGGCGTTGCCGTTGAACATCAACGGCAAGCTCGACCGCAAGGCCCTCCCGGCGCCGCAGGTGGTGCAGCGCGAGTTCCGTGCGCCGACGACCCCGGTCGAGCAGGCGGTGGCTGCGGTGTTCGCGGAGGTGCTCGGGGTCGAGCGGGTCGGGTTGGACGACGATTTCTTTGCGCTCGGTGGTAATTCGCTGGTGGCGACGCAGGTGACGGCGCGGTTGGGTGCCGCGTTGGATGCGCAGGTGCCGGTGCGGTCGGTGTTCGAGGCGTCGACGGTGGCGGGGTTGGCTGCGGCGGTGGAGTCGCATGCGGGTTCGGGTGCGCGGGTGGCGCTCGCGGCGCGTTCGCGTCCGGAGCGGGTGCCGTTGTCGTTGGCGCAGCAGCGGATGTGGTTCCTGAACCGGTTCGACACCGACTCCGCGGCCTACAACATCCCGATCCCGATGCGCCTGAGCGGGGAACTCGACGTCCCCGCCCTCGAAGCGGCGGTCCGCGACGTGATCGCCCGGCACGAGGTCCTGCGCACGTACTACCCCGAGGTCGACGGGGCCGGCGTGCAAGAAGTGCTTCCCGCCGGGTGGCTGCCGGAGGGCTTGGAACCGGTGGAGGTCGCCGACGAGGACGACCTGCGCGTTCGGGTCACCGAACTGCTCTCCGCGGGCTTCGACGTGACCGTGGCGCCGCCGGTCCGCGGCGCGCTGTTGCGGATCGACGAGCACGAGCACGTGCTCGCTCTCGTGGTTCATCACATCGCGGCCGACGGTGTGTCGACGGGACCGCTGGCACGGGACATCGTCGTGGCCTACACGGCCCGCGTCGGCGGGCAGTCTCCGGCCTGGGAACCGCTCGAGGTGCAGTACGCTGACTTCGCGCTGTGGCAGCGCGAGGTCCTCGGCGACGAGCACGACCCGGATTCGGTGATCGCGCGGCAGCTCGACTACTGGTCCGGCACCCTCGCCGGCACGCCTGACGTCCTGGACCTGCCCACCGACCGGCCCCGGCCCGTGGTGCGCTCCGGTGTCGGCGGAAGCGTCGATTTTGCGGTTCCGGCGGACGTCGTGGCCGGGATCAAGCGGGTGGCCGCGGAGCAGCGCACCACCCCGTTCATGGTCGTGCACGCGGCACTCGCGGTCCTGCTGGCGCGGCTGTCGGGAAGCGACGACATCACGATCGGCACCCCGGTCGCCGGTCGCGGTGAGGCCGCACTCGACGACCTGGTCGGTATGTTCGTCAATACGCTGGTGCTGCGGACCCCGATCGCGGCGGCGGCGTCGTTCCGCGAGTCGGTTTCGGCGACGTCCCGCGTCGACCTCGACGCGTTCGCGCACGCGGACGTCCCGTTCGAGCGGCTCGTGGACCGGATCAACCCGGTGCGGTCGCAGTCGTTCTCCCCGCTGTTCCAGGTCATGCTGGCGTTCCAGAACTACACCCAGTCGGTGGTCGAGCTTCCGGCGCTCTCGGTGTCGGCACTCGAATTCGACCGGCAGGCAGCGCAATACGACCTGTCGTTCACGCTCGTTGAGCCCGCGGGAGGCGACGGGTCCTATCTCGGCGCAATCGGTTACGCCGCAGATATTTTCGACGCCGCGACTGTGGCCGGTGTGGCCGGGCAGTTCGTGCGGGTGCTCACGGCGGCCGTCGCGGAGCCCGACGGTCCGGTCGGTGACATTCCCTTGGTCACGCAGGACGAGCGGCAGCGGCTGTCGGCGCTGTGGCGCGGCCCGTCCGTGCCGGACTCGTCCGGCGACCTGCTCCCGGACCTCTTCGTCGCCCAGTGGCGGCGCACCCCCGACGCCGTTGCGATTCGTGCCGGGGACCGGACCCTGACCTACGGCGATCTCGAGGCGCGGGTCTCGCGCCTCGCCCACCACCTGGTGGCGCTCGGTGTCGGTCCCGAGGTGCCGGTTGCGGTGGCGATCGGCAGATCCGTCGACATGGTGATCAGCATTCACGCCGTGCTGGCCGCGGGTGGCGCCTACGTGCCCGTCGATCCGGATCAGCCCGCCGATCGAATCGCCTACGTGCTCGACACCGCGGATGCCCTTCTGGTGCTGACTACTTCGGACGATCGCGTCGACACCGAGCGCACTGTCCTGTGCGTGGATTCTCTCGACCTGTCCGATCGGCCGAGCGATCCGGTACGCGACTCGGATCGGTATGGCCCGCTGCGTCCGGAGAACACCGCGTACGTGTTGTTCACGTCCGGCTCGACCGGTCGGCCGAAGGGCGTGGCGGTCTCGCACGGAGCGTTGTACAACCAGTTGCGCTGGATGCAGGACGAGTTCGCGCTCGACGGTACCGACGCGGTGCTCCTCAAGACCCCGGCCACATTCGACGCTTCGGTGTGGGAGCTGCTGCTCGCCCCGGCGGCCGGTGCGCAGATGGTGATCGCCGCTCGCGACGGTCACCGTGATCCTGCCTATCTGGCGTCGGTCATCGCCGACGAACGGATCACGGTCGCACAGTTCGTGCCGTCGGTTCTCGACCTCGTGGTCGATCAGGCGCAACCGGCGCAGACGCTGCGGCTTGTCTTCTCGGGTGGCGAAGCGCTGTCCGTCGGGACGGCGGACAGTGTTCGGCAGCTGTACGGTACCGACGTCTGCAATCTGTACGGGCCCACGGAAGTGACCATTCAGGCGACCAGCCGTCGTGGAAGCGCCGGGGTGGACGGGCCGTACGTCCCCATCGGCACGCCGGTCCGCAATACCGACGCCATGGTGCTCGATTCGCGGTTGAATCCGGTCCCGGTGGGCGTGGTCGGCGAGCTGTATCTGTCCGGTGCGCAGCTGGCCCGGGGTTACGCGGGTCAACCGCAGCTGACGGCGGAGCGATTCGTCGCCAGCCCCTTCGGTGTGGCCGGGCAGCGGATGTATCGCACCGGCGATCTGGTTCGGTGGATCAGATCCGGGGAGTTCGTCTATGTGAGCCGCAACGACGACCAGGTGAAG
Source organism: Rhodococcus zopfii NBRC 100606 = JCM 9919 (assembly GCF_001895025.1). Classification (GTDB taxonomy): domain Bacteria; phylum Actinomycetota; class Actinomycetes; order Mycobacteriales; family Mycobacteriaceae; genus Rhodococcus; species Rhodococcus zopfii. The sequence goes on along the minus strand of NZ_BCXI01000027.1, from coordinate 126,244 downwards.
CTGCGTGGCCAGAGAATCGAACTCGGTGAGATCGAATCGGCGTTGCGCGGCCTCACATCCGTGGCCGCCGGTGCTGTCGCCGTCCGGTCCGACCGGCTGATCGCCTATGTGGTCGCCGCGGGCGAAGTGGACCCGGCAGAGGTGCGGTCGGCACTGAGCGAGTCGCTCCCGCGGTACATGGTTCCGGAGACCGTCGTGGTGCTGGACGAGCTTCCGCTCAACAACTCCGGCAAGCTCGACCGCCGCGCCCTGCCGGAGCCGGTCCTCGCCGCGCGCGAGTTCCGCGCCCCGACGACCGCGGTCGAGGAGATCGTCGCCGCCGTCTACGCCGAGGTCCTCGGTCACGATCGGGTCGGCCTCGACGACGACTTCTTCGCGATCGGCGGCAACTCGCTCGTCGCAACCCAGGTCGTCGCCCGGATCGGCAGCGAACTCGACACCCGGATCCCCCTGCGCGCACTGTTCGAGGCCCCGACGGTCGCTGCTCTCGCGGTGGTCGCCGAGCAGCACGCCGGTGCGGGCGGCCGGGTGCCGCTCGTGCCGCAGCCCCGTCCGGACCGGATTCCGTTGTCGCTGGCACAGTCCCGGATGTGGTTCCTCAACCGGTTCGATCCGGGATCGGCCGCATACAACGTGCCCGTTGCGATCCGCTTGACGGGTGAACTCGACGTGGCGGCGCTCGAAGCCGCCGTCAACGATGTGGTCGCCCGGCACGAGGTGCTGCGCACCGTGTATCCGGAGGTCGACGGCGCCGGCACGCAGGTGATCCTGCCCGCCGCGCAGGCCCGGATCGGCCTCGCCCCGGTCGAGGTGACCGAGACCGACGCGCTCGAGCGGGTGTTCGCCGCGGTGGGAACGGGATTCGACGTCACCGCCGGGGTGCCGGTGCGCGCGGAGTTGCTGCGGATCGCCCCGGACGAGCATGTGCTCGTGTTCGTGGCGCACCACATCGCCGCCGACGGCTTCTCGATGGGGCCGTTGACCAGGGACGTGATGGTGGCCTACGCGTCCCGTTCGCGTGGTGAGTATCCGTCCTGGGCGCCGTTGCCCGTGCAGTACGCGGATTACACGTTGTGGCAGCGGGAGGTGCTCGGTGCCGAGGACGATCCGCGGTCGCTGATCGCCGGTCAGCTCGGCTACTGGACCGAGGCCCTGGCCGGGGTGCCGGACCAGCTGGATCTTCCCGCCGACCGTCCCCGCCCGGCCGTCGCATCGAACGCCGGCCGCGACCACCGTTTCGAGATCGGCGCGGACGTGCAGGCCGGAATCGCCGACCTGGCGCGGCGCACCGGTGTGACTGCGTTCATGGTGGTGCACGCGGCGCTGGCGGCGGTGCTGGCGCGGCTGTCCGGCGGCGACGACATCGCGGTCGGAACACCGGTCGCGGGTCGCGGCGAGGCCGCACTCGACGACGTGGTGGGCATGTTCGTCAACACCCTGGTGCTGCGGACCCGAGTCGACGGAAGCGAGCCGTTCACGGAGCTGCTGTCGCGGGTCAAGGACACCGATCTCGGGGCGTTGGGGCATGCGGATGTGCCGTTCGAGCGTCTCGTGGAGGTGCTGGATCCGCCGCGCTCCCAGGCGCGGCACCCGCTGTTCCAGGTGATGCTCACGTTCGAGAACCTCGGACAGGCGAGCTTCGAGCTTCCGGGATTGACGGTCGCCGGTGTGCAGGCCGAGAACCGCACCGCCAAGTTCGACCTGCAGTTCGTCCTGTCGGACACGTTCACCGCGGACGGATCGCCCGCCGGGATCGCCGCCGGGGTCACCTATGCGACGGACCTGTTCGACGAGGCGACCGTGGCGTCGCTGGCGCAGCGGTTCACCCGGGTGCTCGCGGCGGTCGTCGCCGATCCGGGTCTGCAGGTCGGGGACATTCCGGTGATGGATGCGGCCGAGCGGACCTCGGTGCTCGCCACGTGGAACGACACCGCCCACGAGGTGGATTCGACCGCGACCCTGGTGGACCTGTTCGAGGCGCAGGTCGCGCGCACCCCGGACGCTCCGGCGGTCGTGTTCGGCGACGAGACCCTCACGTACCGGGAATTCGCATCGCGGGTGCACCGGCTGGCGCGGGTCCTGATCGCGTCCGGAGTCGGCCCCGACGCGCTCGTCGCCCTGACGATGCGCCGTTCGACCGAACTGCTCGTCGGCATGTACGCGGTGGTCGTGGCGGGTGGCGCGTACGTGCCGATCGATCCCGGCCAGCCGGCCGAACGCAACGACTACGTGCTGGAGACAGCGGATCCCGTTCTGGTGCTGTCCACGAGCAAAGACGTGATCGAGGCTCCGGGCCGGGACGTGGTGCTGATCGATCGGCTCGACGTTTCCGGGTACCCGGACGGTCCCGTCACCGATGCCGAACGTCTCGGTGCGGTGCTGCCGGACAACACGGCCTATGTGATTTTCACGTCCGGTTCGACCGGGCGGCCGAAGGGTGTGGCGGTCGCGCACGCCGCGATCGTCAACCGGTTGCTGTGGATGCAGGGACGATACGGTCTGACCGCCGGCGATGTGGTCGTGCAGAAGACGCCGTTCACATTCGACGTGTCGGTGTGGGAGTTCTTCTGGCCCTTGCAGGTCGGTGCCCGCCTCGTGGTCGCCGCGCCGGACGTGCACCGCGATCCGGCGGCGCTGGCCCGGCTGATCGCCGACGCGGGTGTCACGGTGGTGCATTTCGTGCCGTCGATGCTCGCCGCGTATGTCGCCGAGCCGAGTTCGGCGGCGGGCTCGGCGTTGCGGATGGTGTTCGCGTCCGGCGAGGCGCTGCCGGCGCCGGTCGCCGCGCGGATGCGGGAACTCGTGCCCGGTGTGGCCGTGCACAACCTGTACGGCCCGACCGAGGCCGCGGTGGACGTGACCTCCCACGAGATCACCGACGCGGACGTGGTGAGTGTGCCGATCGGTGCGCCCGTGTGGAACACGCGGGTGTATGTGCTCGACGGCCGGTTGCAGCCGGTCCCGGTGGGCGTCGCCGGCGAGCTGTACCTGTCGGGTGTGCAGGTGGCGCGTGGCTATGTGCGCCGCCCGGATCTCTCCGCGGAACGCTTCGTCGCCGACCCGTTCGCGACCGGGGCGAGCGAAGCGACGGGGAACGGCGCAACCGGGGCGAGCGAAGCGACGGGGAACGGCGTCGCCGGCACCCGCATGTACCGGACCGGTGACCTCGTGAAGTGGTCGGCTACCGGGGAACTGGACTACATCGGCCGCACCGATTTCCAGGTGAAGGTGCGCGGTCTGCGCATCGAACTCGGGGAGATCGAATCGGCGTTGACGGATGTTCCCGAGATCGGCCAGTCCGTCGTCGTGGTCCACGACGGGGAACTCGGCCAGCGGCTCGTCGCATACGTCGTGCCGGCCGACGGCGCGGATGTCGATGTGGCCGCGGTGAAGTCCGCGGTCGGGGCGCGGGTGCCCGCATACATGGTTCCCGATGTGGTGACCGTGCTCGAGGAGTTCCCGCTCAGCGCCAACGGCAAGCTCGACCGCAAGGCCCTGCCCGCACCGGCGTTCGAGACCCGGGAGTTCCGCGCCCCGGCCACCCCGGTCGAGGAGATCGTCGCGGGAGTGTTCACGGACGTTCTTGGTGTCGGTCGGGTCGGGGCCGACGACGATTTCTTCGAGCTCGGCGGCAACTCGCTCGTCGCGACGCAGGTCGCGGCGCGGCTCGGAGCGGCCCTCGACACCGAGGTACCCGTCCGCGTCCTGTTCGAGGATTCGACGGTGACGGCGCTTGCTGCCCGGGTCGAATCCCGCGCCGGCTCGGGACGGCGCGCGCCGCTCCAACCGCAGCCCCGCCCGGACCGGATCCCGCTGTCCCTGGCGCAATCCCGCATGTGGTTCCTCAACCGGTTCGACACCTCCTCCGCCGTCAACAACATCCCCGTGGCGGTGCGACTGTCCGGCGAACTCGACGTGGCCGCGCTGCGCGCAGCCGTCGCCGACGTGGTGGCCCGGCACGAGGTGCTGCGCACCGTCTACCCGGAGGTCGACGGCGGCGGGCACCAGGTGGTCCTGCCCGCCGGTGACGCCGCGGTCGACCTGGACGTGCGGGCCGTCACCGCGGACTCGGCGTTCGCGGTGGTCACCGAGATCGTCGAGTCCGGATTCGACGTCACCGCACAGGTTCCCGTGCGTGCCGCGCTGCTGCAGCTCGGCGACGACGAACACGTCCTCGTCTTCTCGATCCATCACATCGCCGCCGACGGCTTCTCGATGGCGCCGCTGACCCGGGACGTGATGGTCGCGTATGCCGCTCGCTCGCGCGGCGAGGCCCCCGCGTGGGCGCCACTTCCGGTGCAGTACGCCGACTTCACGCTGTGGCAGCGCGAGGTGCTCGGCGCCGAGTCCGATCCGCAGTCGCTGATCGCCCGGCAGCTCGGCTACTGGACGGACCGGCTCGCGGGAATCCCCGACCAGCTGGACCTCCCGAGCGACCGGCCGCGACCCGCGGTGGCCACGAACCGGGGTGCGGCGTACACGTTCACGCTCCCGGCTCGGCTCCAGGACGCGATCGGCGCGCTCGCACGTGACCGCCAGGCGACGCCGTTCATGGTCGTGCACGCGGCCCTCGCGTCCCTGCTGGCGCGGCTGTCCGGCACCGGCGACATCGCGATCGGCGCGCCCATCGCGGGCCGGGGCGAGGCGGCGCTGGACGATCTCGTCGGCATGTTCGTCAACACGCTGGTACTGCGCACCGACGTCGCGGCCGCCGAGCCGTTCGGTGAACTGCTCGGGCGGGTCAGGTCCGCCGACCTCGGCGCGTTCGCGCACGCCGACGTCCCGTTCGAGCGCCTCGTCGAGGTCCTCGACCCGGCACGTTCGCAGGGTCGGCATCCGCTGTTCCAGGTGGCGTTGTTCTTCCAGAACATGAACCGCACCGCGCTCGAACTCGGGGGACTGTCCGTCGCACCGATCGAGACCGAGACCCACCTCGTCAAGTTCGACCTGCAGGTCGCGGTCGCCGAGATGTTCGACGACGCCGGTGCATCGGCCGGTGCCGCGGTGGAACTGCAGTACGCCACCGACCTGTTCGACGAGTCGACGATCGTCGCGTTCGCGGACCGCTTCGTGCGGATCCTCGAAGCGGTGACCGCCGACCCGGCGACCGTCGTCGGTGACCTGGCGGTCCTCGCCCCGGACGAACGCGCCGAGATCATCGACGCGCGCAACCGCACGCAGCACCCCACCGTCGACACCCTGCTGCTCGACGGCTTCGACCGGCAGGTGCGCCGGACACCCGACGCGACCGCTGTGGTGTACGAGGGTGATGCGCTGACCTACGCAGAATTCGATGCTCGTGTCGCGGCGCTCGCGCGGCACCTCATCGCGATCGGTGTGGGCCCGGAATCGCGGGTCGCGCTCGCGATGCGGCGGTCGCTCGACCTGGTCGTCGGCATGTACGCCGTGCTCCGCGCGGGCGGTGCCTACGTGCCCGTGGACCCCGACCATCCGGCCGATCGCATCGACTACATCCTCGAAGCGGCGGACCCGGTCGCCGTGCTCAGCACCCAACGGGACGGCTTCACCGCCGCGACCGGCCGGACCGTGCTGTTCCTCGACACCCTGGACCTGTCCGGTGTCGCCACCGGCCCGATCGAGGACGCCGAACGGCTCGGGTCCGTGCATCCGGGAAACACCGCGTACGTGATCTTCACGTCCGGTTCCACCGGCAAACCCAAGGGCGTCGCGGTGCCGCACGGCGCGATCGTCAACCAGACGGAATGGATGCAGGGGGAGTACCGGCTCACCGAGGCCGACGTGTACCTCCAGAAGACCGCGACGACATTCGACGTGTCGCTGTGGGGCTTCTTCCTGCCGCTGCGGGTCGGGGCCACCCTCGTCGTCGCGACCCCGGACGGTCACCGTGACCCGCTGTACCTGGCGGAGCGGATCCGTTCGGCGGGGGTCACGGTCACCGACTTCGTTCCGTCGATGCTGTCGGTGTTCGTCTCCGCGGTGGCGCCGAGCGATGTCGCGACTCTTCGCGACGTGTTCGTCATCGGTGAGGCACTGCCCGCGGCGACCGCCGAGGCGTTCGCGCGGATCAGCGACGCCGGGCTGCACAATCTGTACGGCCCGACCGAGGCAGCCGTTTCGATCACCTACCGGCAGGCCGCGCCGGGCGACGTCGGCTCGGTGCCGATCGGTGTGCCGCAGTGGAATTCGAAGGTCTACGTCCTCGACTCCCGCCTGAATCCGGTTCCCGACGGTGTACCCGGCGAGCTGTATCTCGCCGGTGTCCAGTTGGCGCGCGGCTACCACGGCCGGGTCGATCTGACGAGTGATCGGTTCGTGGCCGACAGGTTCGAGACGGGCGGGCGGATGTACCGCACCGGCGACCTCGTGTACTGGCAGGACGGTGAACTCGTTTACATCGGGCGCACCGACTTCCAGGTCAAGTTCCGCGGTCAGCGCATCGAGCTCGGCGAGATCGAGGCAGCGCTGCTCGCCGACGACGCGCTCATCTCCGCCGCGGTGCTCGTCGTCGACACCGCCACCGGTGAACAGCTCGTCGCGTACGTGGTGCCCGGAGCGCCGGAGTCGTTCGATCTCGAGCGGGCCCGCGAGGCGCTGACGCGGAAGCTGCCGACCTACATGATGCCGTCGGCGTTCGTCGTGCTCGACGAGTTCCCGCTCAACCCGTCGGGCAAGCTCGACCGCAAGGCGCTGCCCGCTCCGGTGTTCGAGGCGCGGGAGTTCCGGGCGCCGTCCACGCCGGTCGAGGAGATCGTCGCCGGAGTGTTCGCGGAGGTTCTCGGCCTCGGCGCGATCGGCGTCGACGACGACTTCTTCGAACTCGGCGGCAACTCGCTCGTCGCGACGCAGGTCGTGGCGAGGCTCGGAGCGGCCCTCGACACGGTGGTGCCGGTGCGTGCGCTCTTCGAGGCGACGACCGTCGAAGCGCTCGCGGCGCGTCTCGAGTCGCACACCGGCGGACCGGGCCGTGCTCCGCTGGTACCTCGGTCCCGCCCGGACCGGATCCCGTTGTCGGCGGCGCAGTCCCGTATGTGGTTCCTCAACCGCTTCGATCCGGGATCGGCCGCATACAACATCCCGATCGCGATCCGCATGTCCGGTGTGCTCGATGTGCCCGCGTTGCAGCTCGCCGTCGACGACGTGGTCGCCCGGCACGAGGTGCTGCGCACCGTCTACCCCGAGGTCGACGGCACCGGGGTGCAGGACGTGCTGCCTCCGGAACACGCCCGCCTGGTGCTCGATGTCGAGAACGTTTCGGAGGCCGGCATTCTCGCGCGGGTAGCCGAGCTGATCTCGACCGGGTTCGACGTCACGGCGGCGGTTCCGGTCCGCGCGGCTCTGCTGCGGATCGGGGCGGACGACCACGTGTTCGTGTTCGTCGCCCATCACATCGCCGCGGACGGTTTCTCGATCGCCCCGCTGACCCGTGACGTCGTCGCGGCGTACGCGGCGCGGTCGCAGGGCGGCACCCCGACCTGGGCGCCGCTGCCGGTGCAGTACGCGGACTACACGCTGTGGCAGCGGGACGTGCTCGGCGACGAGACGGATCCGCAGTCGCTGCTCGCCCGGCAACTCGGGTACTGGACCGAGGCCCTCTCCGGTGTGCCCGACGAGGTGACGTTGCCGACCGACCGGCCGCGTCCCGTCGCGCTGTCGCATCGCGGCGCCACGCACCGGTTCACCGTGCCCGCCGACGTGCGGGCGGGTATCGACCGGCTGGCCGCGGAGCGGGGGTCGACGCCGTTCATGGTGGTGCACGCGGCGCTGGCACTGCTGCTGGCACGGTTGTCCGGCAGTGACGACGTCACCGTCGGTGCTCCCGTGGCCGGCCGCGGCGAGGCCGCGCTCGACGATCTTGTCGGCATGTTCGTCAACACGCTCGTGCTGCGCACCCCCGTGGTCGCCGACGAGACGTTCGCGGACCTGCTCGCACGCGCCAGGAAGACGGATCTCGGGGCGTTCGGGAACGCCGACGTGCCGTTCGAGCGACTCGTCGAAGCGCTCGACGTCGAACGATCCACGTCGCGAAACCCGCTGTTCCAGGTGGCGCTGGTGTTCCAGAATCAGCCGGTCGCGGCGTTCGATCTCGGTGGGCTGCGGCTTGCCGCCGTCGAATTCGACGACGGGGTGTCGCGGTTCGACCTGCAGGTGACCGTCACCGGGACCGGTGCCGGCGGACAGTACGGCGTCGATCTGACCTACGCGACCGACCTGTTCGACGAGGCGACGGTGGTGGCATTCGCCGAGCGGTTCGGCCGGGTGCTCGCCGCCGTCACCGCCGATCCCGCGATCGTCGTCGGGGACGTCGAGGTCCTCGCCGCCTCCGAACGCGCGGCCCTCGTCGGCACCGCACGCGCCGGAACCGTCGTGACCCGCGCGCCGCGCGGCCGGGCGTGGACGTCGACGTTGCCCGCGTTGATCGCCGAAGCGGTCGCGAAGAACCCGGACGGGGTCGCAGTGACCTTCGGCGACCGGGCGCTGACCTACCGCGAACTGGACGAGCAGTCCTCGCGGCTGGCCCGCCTGCTGCTCGGCCGGGGGATCGGTGCGTCCGACCTCGTGGCGATCGCCGTGCCGCGGTCGATCGAGTCGGTGCTCGCCGTCTGGGCGGTCGCGAAGACCGGCGCCGGTTTCGTTCCGGTCGACGTCAAGTACCCGGCCGATCGCGTCGCGCACATGATCGACGACTCCGGAGTCGTTCTGGGACTGACACTGTCGGCACACGTCGACGGTCTCTCCGACGGCGTGGACTGGCTGGTCCTCGACGACGAGGATGTCCGTTCGCGGTGCGCCGGCAAGTCCGGTGCGCCGGTCACCTACCGGGATCTGCCGGCGCCGATCAGGTCGTCGCAGGTCGCGTATGTGATCTACACGTCCGGTTCGACGGGCCGCCCGAAGGGCGTGAGCGTCACCCATGCGGGTCTGCACAACTTCTGCGTCGAGCAGTACGAGAGGTACGCGCCGACGGAGCGGTCGCGCGTCCTGCACGTGGCATCGCCGAGTTTCGACGCGTCCGTGCTCGAGCTGCTGCTGGTGCTCGGCGCCGCCGCGACGATGGTGATCTCGCCGCCGGACGTGTTCGGCGGAAGCGCGCTCGAGGAGCTGATCCGGCGCGAATCGGTGACGCACGCGTTCATCACCCCGACGGTGCTGGCGTCGATGGACCCGGCAGGTCTGGATTCGTTGCAGCACCTCGTCGCCGGTGGTGAGGCGGTCTCGGCGGACATCGTGGAGAAGTGGTCGCCCGGCCGGTCGTTGTACAACGGCTACGGACCCACGGAGACGACGATCATGTCGAACATCTCCGATCCGATGGTTCCCGGTGCGCCGGTCACGATCGGTGGTCCGATCCGGGGAATGCGGGAGCTGGTGCTGGACGGCCGGTTGCGGCCCGTGCCCGCGGGTGTGCCCGGCGAGTTGTACATCGCCGGTGTGCAACTCGCCCGCGGATACCACGAGCGCAGGGGTCTGACCGCGGAGCGATTCGTCGCGGATCCGTTCGGTGTTCCCGGTGACCGCATGTACCGCACGGGCGATGTCGTGACGTGGACGGCGGACGGCGAGATCGCCTACATCGGGCGAAGCGACTTCCAGGTCAAGATCCGTGGTCTGCGCATCGAACTCGGGGAGATCGACGCGGCGCTGTCCGCGCATCCCGACGTCGATGTCGCCGCGACGCTTGCGGTCGAGGCCGGTGGATCCGCTTCGGCGCAGCTCGTCGGATATGTGCTGCCGGTCGCGGGAGCGGAGATCGATCCGGCCGAACTCAAGGAGTTCGTGGCGAGAAGTGTTCCGTCGCACATGATTCCGTCGGCGATCGTGGTACTCGACGAGCTGCCGCTGACGCCTGTCGGGAAGCTGGATCGCCGGGCGCTCCCGGCGCCGGTGTTCGAGACCCGGGAATTCCGCGCACCCGTCACGCCGATCGAGCTCGCGGTCGCGGCGGTGTTCGCCGAGATCCTCGGCACCGAACGCGTCGGACTCGACGACGACTTCTTCGAGCTCGGCGGGCATTCGCTGCTGGTGATCAAGGTGATCAACCGGCTGCGGGACCTGACCGGACTCGAGGTCGGGGTCCAGGAGTTGTTCGACCACCCGCAGGTCGAGGATCTCGCGCGGTCGATCGACCCGCAGAGCAGCGGCTCGGACGTCGCGAGCTTCGCGGAACACGTGCGCCTCGCCGCCGACATCACGGCCGAGGGGACGCAGCCGCCGCGCGTCGAACCGGAGGTCGTGCTGCTGACCGGCGCGACCGGCTTCCTCGGTTCGCACCTGGTGCGGGAGCTGCTCGATCGCACCGACGCCGAGGTGTGGTGCCTGGTCCGGGCCGAATCGCCCGACCACGGCCGGACCCGCATCGAGGAATCGATGCGCCGCTTCGGATCCTGGCCGGACACCGGGACGGACCGCATCGTCGCGGTGCCGGGTGACCTCGGCCGGGATCGGCTCGGGCTGAGCGAGGAGCGGTTCGCCGACCTCGCCGAGCGGGTCGACGCCATCGTGCACAACGGCGCCCGCGTCAACCACATCGAGACATACAGCCGGCTGCATCGGCCGAACGTGCTCGCGACGGAAGAGCTGCTGCGGCTCGCCTCGACCGTCCGGCTCAAGCCGCTGCACTTCGTGTCCACCGGCTCGGTGCTCACGGACGAGGCGGCGCTCGCGGCGGGGCGGCCGTACGTCGCAGGCGAGGACGATCTGCTCGAGGCCGAGCGGGTCGGCGGTTCCGGATACGTGCAGTCGAAGTGGGTCGGTGAGGCCGTGGTCCGGCTCGCCGGCGAACGGGGCGTCCCGGTGTCGATCTACCGGCCCGGCCTGATCACCGGCGACGTGGTGACCGGAGCGTGCGGCTCCGACGACGCCTTCTGGAACATGGTGCGCGCCATCGTCGCACTGCAGAAGATCCCGGACATCGCGACCGGCACGGTGCCGATGGTTCCGGTCAACTACGTCGCCCGGGCCCTGGTGCAGCTCGCCACCGATCCCGAGACGTGGGGCGGGACCTACCATCTCGTGCCGCAGCGACGGGTACCGATGGCCGAGCTCGAAACACAGCTGCGCGCACACGGATTCGACCTGCAGACGGTGACGGTGCCCGAGTTCGGCGAGGCGTTGTTCACCACGGCGGAGAAACTGTCCGCGGCCGGTGACGACAGTCTGATGCGGGCGATGCTCGTGTCCGGCCAGTTCGCGACCGGTCTCGCCGAGATCGAGACGTTCTCGGACGAGAAGACGCGCGCACACCTGGACGGAACCGGTGTGGACTGCCCGGTCGTGGACGCGGAAGTGCTCCGCCGCTACGTGGACTACTACACCCGGACCGGGTTCTTCCGCCGGCTCGACGGGTAGTACCGGCAACGGCCGGACCGGAACGGGTGTTCCGGTCCGGCCGTTGTGGTTCCGGGCGGTGGATCAGACGCCGAGCGCACCGGCCAGCACCGGCCAGGAATTCTCGAGGTCGTCACGCCAGTAACCCCACGAATGCGTGCCGGTGTCCCGGAAGACGACGGTCGCGGGGATGTTCAGTTCGCCGAGCCGCCGCGCCATGTTGTGGGTGCAGCCGTTCGTCGCGGCCTCGATGATCCCGCCGACGACGACCTGGTTCGCGAGTGTTCCGACGTCCCCGTCGATGTCGGGTCCGTCGAGCGTGTCGTACCGGCCGGGCAGGCCGCTGCCGTTCGACAGGTACAGGGCGAGACCGCGCAGTTTCTCGGCATTGACGTAGGGGTCGTTCTCCACCCAGGCCGGATCGGTCGGCGGGCCCCACATGTTCTCGGTGTTTCCGCCACCCCACGTTTCGACCGCGAGATTCACGTACGCCTGCCCGACCGGGTCCGACGTCTGCGCGCACCCGCTGTACGCGGCGACCCCGCGGTACAGTCCCGGCTTCGCGATCGGAAGCTGCAGGACCGAGGTACCCGAGGACGACAGGCCGGCAATCGCGTTGACGCCGTTGGTGCCGAGGCCGGCGTCGATCAGCGGAGGCAGTTCCTCGGTCAGGAAAGTCGTCCACTTGTTGACGCCGAGCACCGGATCGGGCCGCTGCCAGTCGGTGTAATAGCTCCATTTCCCGGCCATCGGGGTGACGACATTGACGTTCTTGTCGGCCAGGAAGGACGCGGCGTCGGTGCGGGCGCTCCACGTGGCGCCGTCCTCACCACCGCCGGCGCCGTTGAGCAGATACAGCGTGGGGCGGGGGACACCGGTGTCCTCCGGTCGGAGTATTTCCAGCGGGATCTCCCGGTCCATCGCCCCGGAATACGCGTACAGAACGAGCGACTGCTCATCGCGTACCTCGATCCGGGTGATGTGCGATCCGTTCGCCGACACCGGTGACGCAAGCGGTTCGGCGCGATCGAGAACCGGGTCGGCGGCCGCGGTCCCCAGGGCCGGAAACACCGCAGCGAGCAGGGCGGATACCACCAAGAGCGCTGTACGCGCTGCCGTTCGGGTCATGCGTCGCGGACCTGCCTGTCGTGGCGATCGACGTGCCGACCGCCGGGGCTGTTCGGTTGATCATCGCCGTGAACCGTGTTTCCGTTTCACCCCGATCGTCGTTCCTCGCGGGGAGATAGGTAACCGGAGAATTGAACTTCTTTACGGTATCGTCACCGTTGGCGTACGGTGTGATCCGCACCGATGGGGGGTTCGTGCTGTCGCCGCCATCGTTGAACCGGCCGCTGTGGTGGCCGCTTACAGGAGGAGTTCTCAGATGCGTCGTGCACTGACTGTTCTGCTCGGCAGCGCCGCCGCTGCCGGGATCGCTTTCGGCGCCGCCGGTGCCGCTCAGGCGGAGCCGATCGTGCCGCAGGCGCCGATCCCGTTCATCGGCCTGACCCCGGACCAGCTCGCGGACGCCGTCACCCCGCCGAACTGCCCCCCGGGCAACGTGTTCGCAGTGGTCGGCGGTCAGTGCTTCGCGATCGGCTGATACGCGACAACAGATCGCACCAGTCGACGATGGGATCCCTTCGGGGGTCCCATCGTCGCATCTACGAGGGCGCTGCTCCGCGGTGACCCGACACCCAGGAACAGTAATGGAGAAGGTGGGAAGCGAGCGCATGCGCCGAAACACGAACCGTACGGTGGTAGCCGTCGCGAGGTCCCTTGCCGTGGTGCTGGCCGCGGCCGCACTGCCGGTGGCCGCGGGCGCGACCACCGCGGGCGCCGATCCGGTCCTCGACACCGGGAACGTTCTGTCCTCGGTCGAGTCGCCCAACGGTTCGAAGATCACCAAGACCGAGGTGTACGACGAACACTCGATCATCATCTGGGTCTACTCGGCGTCGATGGGACGTGAGATCCCGGTCGACGTGTGGCGTCCGGCCGACACGAGCGAACCGCGTCCCACCCTGTACCTGCTCAACGGCGCCGGCGGCGGCGAGGACGCGGGCACGTGGCGCCTGCAGACCGATGCGATCGACTTCCTGACCGACAAGAACATCAACGTCGTATCGCCGCTGGCCGGCCGGTTCAGCTACTACACCGACTGGTACTCACCGGATCCGGCGCTCGGCAACAACAAGTGGACGACGTTCATCACCGAGGAACTGCCGCCCATCGTCGACGCCGCGCTCGGCACCAACGGCGTCAATGCCATCGCCGGCCTGTCGTCGTCCGGCACTTCGGTGTTCTCCCTCGCGACCGCGAAGCCGGGCCTGTTCGGCGGTGTCGCCGCGTACAGCGGCTGCGCGCAGACGTCGGACCCCATCGGCAAGCAGTTCGTCAAGGTGACGGTCGAGACGTGGGGTGGCGGCGACATCCAGAACATGTGGGGGTCGGACGACGACCCGGCGTGGGAGGCGAACGACCCCTACCTGCACGCGGAGAAGCTGCGCGGCCTGGAGTTGTACGTCTCGAACGGCACCGGCCTGCCCGGCCGGTACGACAACGGTGACGGGCCGGGTATGAACGGCGATGCCGGCAACGTGGCGAACCAGGTCATCGTCGGTGGCGTGATCGAAGCCGCCACCAACTACTGCACGCACAACCTGCAGAATCGGCTGGACGAGCTCGGCATCCCGGCGACCTTCAAGTTCCGCGAGGACGGCACCCACTCGTGGGGCTACTGGGAGGACGAGCTCAAGGAGTCGTGGCCGGTGCTGGCCCGCGCGCTCGACATCGACGAGAGCTGATCCGCCAGCGAACCGCGGCGGCTGCGACGGAAGACCTCGGGGCCGGTGACGAACGATTCGTCACCGGCCCCGCGGTCGTTTCTGCCGGGGGTTTCAGGCCCGCCACACGAGCCGGCGCGGCTTGAGCCGGTCGAGCGTGGTCCACAGCCGGTAGCGCCTGCCGGGGATGCTCACGACCCGGCCCTTCTCCGCGTCCTCGAGCGCCGTCCGCGCGACCTCCGCGGTGTCGAGCCACAGCTGCTTCGGAACGCCGGACACGTCCTGCCCGCCTCGGGGATGGAACTCGGTGTCCATGAAGCCGGGGCACAGCGCGACCATGCGCACGCCGTCGGTGGCGACCTTGTGGGCGAGACCCTCCGAGAACTTGACGACCCATGCCTTGCTCGCGCTGTACGTCGACGCCGGGCCCGTGAACAAACCCGAAACACTCGCCACGTTGACGATCGTGCCGCGGCCCGCTGCCCGCATCGGCGGCAGCGCGGCGTGCGTCAACTCGAGCACCGCCGTGACGTTGACACCGAGCTGCCCGCGCAACAGATCGAGGTCCGCGTCCCAGAACTCACCGTTGGTGAGGAAACCGGCATTGTTGACGAGGACGTCGACACCTTTCGCGAGCCGTTCGGAGACCGCGTCCCGCCCGGCCTCCGACGCGAGATCCGCGGCGATGATCTCGGCGCGAATACCGTATGTGCCCGCGAGTTCGTCCGCCAGCGCGTGCAGCCGTGCCTCGTCGCGGGCCACCAGGACCAGATCGTGCCCCCGCTCGGCGAGCAATCGGGCGAATGCGGTGCCGAGGCCGGAGGTCGGGCCGGTGACCAGCGCGACCGGGCGTGTCGATGGGAGTGGCGTGGCTGCGGAATCAGTCATGAGGTCACGGTAGTGGACCTCGGTCAGCTGTGGGCGGCGGCGTGGCGGTAACCGCGGACAGCCGGATACAGGAACACCACGATCATCCCGAGCGACCACGCGCACGTGAGCAGCAGCGGCTGGAGGACGGGACCGCCGAGCGACAGACCTTTCATCGTGTCGATCGCGCAGGAGAGCGGCTGGTACTGCACGACCGGCTGCAGCCACGTCGGATAGGCCATCACCGGAACGAACCCCGAATTGAAGAACATGAGCAGCGTGGCGACGATCGACACGGTCTCCACGAGCGGGGAATCGCCGGACATCACGGCCAGCGCGGTGACCATCACCGCGAAGCCCATCCCGAACAGAATCGGGATCAGCAGCATGACGACACCGGCGAGCGGTCCCTGGAGGAACCGGAAGCCCAGGGCTGTTCCGACCACCACGATGAGCACGGTCGTGGCGAAGATCCGCACCGCCTCGGCCATCATGCGGCCGAGCAGACCCGACGCACGGTGGACGGGCATCGCCCAGAACCTGCTGAGCAGGCCCTTCTTACGTTCTTCCCGCAACCCCACGGCGCTGACGACCGATCCGAACATCGCACCGATCAGCGCGATCAACGGGACGTTGCCGTAGATCGCGGGTTGCCCGGTCGCCGAGGCGATCGAATCGCCCAGCACGAGTCGGAACATCACGAGGGTCAGTGCCGGATACAGCAGCGCCTGGATCATGGTGGCCGGGTCGCGGGACCAGCGTCGCAGCAGTCGGGTGAACTGCATCAGGCTGTGGTCGACGAGCGCGCGCGCCGATCCTTCCGGATGCGCCGCGTCGGGCTCCGGGAAATCGAACATCCGGTCGGCGTCGAAGGCGCCCTGTGGGAGATCCCGGTCGGTGTTCGTGCTCATCCGCGCCTCACACTCGCCCAGATCGCGAGCGGTGCGCACACAACGAGCAGGCCGGCGCACCACAGTGCCGCCGGCAGCAGCACGGACGCGGTGATGCCGCCTTCCGCCATGTCACGCATCGCGAAGGAGAACTGGGAGATCGGCTGGTTGCGGACGAACGGACGGATCCACTCGGGGAAGCCTTCCTCCGGAACGAACCCGCAGGACAGCATGCCCAGGATCAGTTGGGGCAGGGCCAGCGCCTGCGCGGTCGCCTCGGGACTCTTCGACAACGATCCGATCGCGTCGGCTCCCAGGGAGAGGGTGATGCCGATGAGCAGACCGAACCCGCAGAACGCCGCAGCCTGCCAGAAACCGGCGCTGAATCGGAACCCGATGGCGTACCCGAAGACCACCGCGGCGGCCAGCGCCACCGCCGACCGGACGAAACTGCTGGTCATGCGGGAGACGAGCGGGACCGGAGCCGACACCGGCATCGTCTTGAGCCGGGTGGTGAAACCGTTCGCGGTCTCGGAGGCGGCGGTTTGCGACGCGGAGATCGCGGTGAATGCCATCGCCTGCAACACGATGATCGGCATGAGGAACTGCGCGTAGTCGACGCCCCGGATCTGCATGACGAACTTCAACGGCAGATAGAAGCCGATCGTGAAGACCAGGGGCGCGATCACCGCGATGAGCAGATCACCCTCGCGGACCATCGACCGGATCGACCGGCCCGACAGGGCGCGCCACTGGTGGAACCCCGACGGTTCGGGCCGGCGGTGCACACCGACGTTCTTCTCGGGAAGCGACAGCGTGGCATCGCGTCGGAGGCTGCCCTGTGCGGTCACGCTCTTCGCGGTCGCCGTCACGTGGCCACCTCCTCCGCGGAGGCGTCCGCAGCCGGAGACGTGGAGTGGCCGGTCAGGGTGAGGAACACGTCGTCGAGCGACGGCCGGCGCAGTCCGATGTCCGCGAGCGGAATCTCCTCGGAGTCGAGCCGGCGCAGTGCCTCGGCCAACGTCGCTGCGCCGCCCGGCGCGGGAATCGAGACGCGGTCGACGCTCGGGTGCTGGGCGATCTCGGCGCGTACCTCGTCGGGCACCAGGTCGCCGAGCGCGTGCACCACCCACCGAACGGCCGCCGGGTCGGCGGGCACGATCTCGCAGAAGCTGCCCCCGGTGCGGGCCTTGAGTTCGTCGGCGGTGCCCTCCGCGACGACGGTTCCCTTGTCGATGACGATGATGTTGTCGCTGAGGAGATCGGCCTCTTCGAGATACTGCGTGGTCAGCAGCACCGTGATGCCCTGGTTCTTCAGTGCCGCGACGAGCGACCACACGCCCTGACGGCTCCGTGGATCCAGGCCGGTCGTCGGTTCGTCGAGAAACACCACCTCGGGGCGCACGACGAGTCCGCACGCGATGTCCACACGCCGTCGCATGCCGCCCGAATAGTGGCGGACCGCGCGGCTACCGGCCTCGACGAGATCGAACTCCTCCAGGAGTGCATCGGCCCGGGTCTTCGCCGTCGACCGGTCGAGCCCCATCAGACGCCCGAACAGGATCAGGTTCTCGCGGCCGGTCAGCGCCTCGTCGAGCGCGGCGTACTGACCCGTCATCATGATCGAGCGCCGGACATCGGGCGCATTGGTCACCACGTCGTAGCCGGCGATATGCGCGCGGCCGCTCGTGGGCCGGAGCAGCGTCGCCAGGATCTTGACGGTCGTCGTTTTCCCGGCCCCGTTCGGTCCGAGGATTCCCAGGACACTACCCGGGGTCGCGGAAAAGGTGATCCCGCTGAGCGCGTGCACCTCGCCGAACGACTTGTGGACGTCTTCCACCAGTACCGCGTAGTCCTGATATCCCAGCATCACGCTCCGCTCGAATCGATTGTCGGGAAGGTCTGTACTCCCTTGTCGTTCTTTGCGGGGGCCGCCGATCGACGACCGCCGAGGTGTGCTGACATGCTACCCGGACGGGGTGTCCCCGACGTGTCCGATCAGTTCCAAACGCCCACTTCGTCGAGGTGGCGGACCAGTCTCCGGGCTCCGTCCGTGAAGTGCCGGCGGGTCACCTCACCGGCGGTGTCGGAATCCCCGCGGGCCAGTGCCTCGATCAGATCGGAATGACTCTGCACCGCGGCCCCGCCCCAGTCGGGATCGGAGGAATAGAAGCTCGCCGGTGTGTAACGGGTGGCGTTGAGCAGGAACCACGAGAGTTTGCGCGCGTCGGCCGCCCGGTTCAGCGTGCGGTGGAACACGAACTCGATGTCCTCGATACGTGCGCCCTCGCTCGCGCGCACGGCCTCACGCAACTGCTCGTTGAGTTCGGTGAGTTCGGCGACCGTCTCGGGTGTGATCGACTGCGCGGCACGCCGGGCGAGTTCCTCGGCGATCTGCCCCTGCAGCCAGAACAGGTCGTCGATGTCGCCGCGACTCAGCGGCGCGACGACGTACCCGCGGTGCGGGACCAGCTCGACCAGCCCCTCCCCCCTCAGAGTCAGCAACGCCTCACGCACGGGGGTGACGCTCACACCGAGTTCCGCGGCGGTCTCGTCGAGCCGGATGAACTCGCCGGGCCGCACGCCGCCGGACATGATGCGATTGCGCACGTGAACAGCGACGTCGTCGGACAGCTGAGGACGTCGGCGCAGCGCGCGGGACCCGACGGGACGCGGCTGGGCGGACGATGTCATGGGCACTCCTCGGGTCCGGGGGCTCGGCGGGGGACCGGATCCGGTCGGTGCAGTATCCCACTCCGGCGTTCTTCCGGGGCCTGCACGACGGGGTTGTTCCGTCTATTCTCGTCCCGTGACTGCGACCATCAACCGTCGGCGGTTTCTGGGGGGAGCTGCGGCGGGCGTCGCAGTGTGGGGTATGTCCCGGGTGCCTGGCGGCGCCGCGACCCCCGCCCGTCGACTGCCCGACCCGGCCTCTGTCTCGGAGACCGACCCGGCGCTGATGAGCGCGATCTCGGCCGCGGCGTTGCTGCACGCGGGGAACCTGCATCCGCGCGAGCTGCTCGACGCGTGCATCGCGCGCAGCCGAGCGTTCGACGGCGAGATCGGCGCATGGATCCGGATGTATCCGGAGGTCGCGTATGCGGCGGCGGATGCGGCCGCCGACCGGCTCCGACGCGCGGGCCGCGACGGTGTCCCGGAATCGCCGCTGTGCGGATTGCCGATCGCACTGAAGGACATCTTCGCGGTGTCGGGGCTGCCGCTGACCGCGTCGAGCCGGGTGCTCGAGGGCAATATCGCGGCGGGGGATTCCGGTGTCTGGAGCAGACTGCGCGATGCCGGGGCCGTTCTCCTCGGTCACGTGCACACCGACGAGTTCGCGATCGGAGTCGCGACCCCGCAGGTCGGCAACCCGTGGAACACCGATTTCTCGCCCGGCGGCTCGTCGGGCGGCAGTGCCGCCGCGCTCGCTGCGCGGTTCGTTCCGCTGTCGGTCGGCAGTGATACCGGTGGCTCGGTGCGACTGCCCGCGAGCGCGTGCGGCATCAGTTCGATCAAACCGTCGTTCGGCCGGGTCACCACGTCCGGGATGATCCCGCTGACCCCGACCCGTGACCACGTCGGCGTGCTCGGTCGCAGTGTCGCCGATGCTGCGCTGCTGCTGGAGGTGGTGGCGGGGGAGGACGCGTCGGATCCCGCGACCCTGCTCGGCCCGCCGCTCGCCGGGGAGGGGTTCGCCACGGCGGTGCGCGGCGGTGCGGACCCGCTGGGTGGGGTGCGGCTCGGTGTGCCGGACGCGGCCGTCGCGAAGCTCCCCGCGCCGCTGCGTTCGCTCTTCGACGGGCTGCTCGACACGGCCCGCACTCTCGGAGCCGAGATCGTGTCCGTGGTCGCTCCGGCCGAACCGGCGTCGATGGCCACCGGCGACATGGTCGAGATCGGGACCTACCATCGGCAGTTCTCGGACCGGCTTCACCTCTACCGCCCCGAGCGGCTGCCCGCGCTGGCGGCGGCCGCGGCGGGGCTGGCAGTCCCGGCGGCCGAGTACTTCGGCCTCGAACGCGACCGCCTCCGATTCCAGTACGACTACAACCGGATGTTCGTGGACCACGACCTCGACGCGGTGGTCTATCCGGGAACGTTCGTCGACGGCGCGCGCCGGGACGAATTCCTCGAGTACACCGTGTCCGCAGGTGTGCAGGGCGATGTGATGTGGGCGAACTACGCAGGCGCGCCGGTGGTTTCGCTTCCGGTCGGCCGCTCGTCCGCGACCGGGATCCCGTTCGGTGTGCAGATCGGTGCCCGGGCCTGGCAGGACCGGGAGGTCGTCGCCCTCGCGGTCGAGCTGCAGGACGCGTTGCCGGCTTGGCGGGACGTGCCGCCGCTGGCGGCGGCCCCACGAGAGATCCCCGCGGTCTCGGTCGTCGCGCCCGGACCCGGACCGGATCCGACGAACACGCGCGACGCGCGCGCGGCGATCCTTCCCGCGATCACGACCGCCACCGGCCCGAGTTGACGGCCCGGAGGTGCGTCGGGTGTCCCGAGTTGAGTTTGCGGGGGCGGTCCTGCATACTGGTCGGGTTGCCTTGACCGGGTCATGGTTTTTTTGCGGCTCGGAACGGGTTGAAGTGACAGTCGCGGATCGAGCCTGACGGCCTGGTCGCGGCCACATGCAAGACGGAAGCAGTACCCCTGTGCGCCCGTATGGGTGCATCCGGTTGGTTCCTCCGGCATCGAGCTCCAAGGCCGGGGAATGAGCGGAGAGGCGACACGCCCGACCGCGTGGACCGGAGAACTATTGACAGATGAACAGCGGCAGCGGATCGGGTGCGCCCGGTATCGCATCGTGTCAGTGCTGTTCTCGGTCGCCGTTCCGGTGGGGCTGTGCAGACGAGGTGGCTCCCGACTCGTTCGGGTGCCACGAAACGCGGCAAGAAAAGGACACTAAGCGTGGCGGGACAGAAGATCCGCATCAGGCTCAAGGCCTATGACCACGAGGCGATCGACGCGTCTGCGCGCAAGATCGTCGAGACGGTGACCCGTACGGGTGCCCGCGTGGTCGGCCCGGTGCCGTTGCCCACCGAAAAGAACGTGTACTGCGTCATCCGCTCGCCGCACAAGTACAAGGACTCGCGCGAGCACTTCGAGATGCGTACTCACAAGCGGCTGATCGACATCCTCGACCCGACGCCGAAGACGGTCGACGCGCTCATGCGTATCGACCTCCCGGCCAGCGTCGACGTCAACATTCAGTGAGCTCGTAGAAGACGCAGCGGAGATAACACATGACTAACCAGATCAAGGGAATCCTGGGCACCAAGCTCGGCATGACCCAGGTCTTCGACGAGAACAACCGGGTCGTCCCGGTCACCGTCGTCAAGGCCGGACCGAACGTGGTCACGCAGATCCGCACCGAGGAGCGCGACGGCTACAACGCCGTGCAGCTCGCCTTCGGCGCCATCGACCCGCGCAAGGTGAACAAGCCGGTCTCCGGCCAATTCGCCAAGGCCGGCGTGACCCCCCGCCGCCATCTCGTCGAGCTTCGTGTCGAGGACACCTCGGCCTACGAGATCGGCCAGGAGCTCACCGCAGAGGTCTTCGAGGACGGCGCCTACGTCGACGTCACCGGCACCTCCAAGGGCAAGGGCTTCGCGGGCACCATGAAGCGCCACGGCTTCGCCGGCCAGGGTGCATCGCACGGTGCGCAGGCCGTGCACCGTCGTCCTGGTTCCATCGGTGGCTGCGCCACCCCGGGCCGCGTGTTCAAGGGCACGCGCATGTCCGGCCGGATGGGTAGCGACCGCGTCACGACGCAGAACCTCTCGGTCCACAAGGTGGACGCCGAGAACGGTCTGCTGCTGATCAAGGGTGCGATCCCGGGCCGCAAGGGCGGCGTCGTGATCGTCAAGACCGCAGTGAAGGGTGGTGCACGGGCATGACCAGCACCGAGACCGCAACCAAGCTGACGCTGGACGTCAAGGCGCCGGGTGGCAAGGCCAACGGCACCGTGGATCTCCCCGCGGAGATCTTCGACGCTCCCGCGAACATCGCGCTGCTGCACCAGGTCGTCGTGGCGCAGCTCGCCGCGGCTCGCCAGGGCACGCACTCCACCAAGACCCGCGGCGAGGTCCGCGGTGGTGGCAAGAAGCCGTACCGGCAGAAGGGCACCGGCCGCGCCCGTCAGGGCTCGACCCGCGCGCCTCAGTTCGCCGGCGGTGGCGTCGTCCACGGCCCGCAGCCGCGCGACTACAGCCAGCGCACCCCGAAGAAGATGAAGGCCGCCGCCCTGCGCGGTGCCCTCTCCGACCGGGCGCGCAACGAGCGCATCCACGTGATCACCGAGCTCGTCGCCGGGCAGACCCCGTCGACCAAGGGCGCACGCAGCTTCCTCGCGGAGCTGACCGATCGCAAGAACCTGCTCCTCGTCGTCGGCCGTGAGGATCTCGCGGCGTGGAAGAGCGTGCAGAACCTGCAGAACGTGCACCCGATCGCGCCGGATCAGCTGAACACGTACGACGTGCTCTACAGCGACGACGTCGTTTTCAGCGTCGAGGCGCTCAACACGTTCATCCACGGGCCGGCCGAGTCCGTGCAGCTCGCGAAGGAGGAGAGCAAGTGAGCACGATCGCCGATCCGCGCGACATCCTGCTGGCTCCGGTCATCTCCGAGAAGTCCTACGGGCTGATGGAGGACGGCACCTACACCTTCCTGGTGCACCCGGACTCGAACAAGACGCAGATCAAGATTGCCGTCGAGAAGGTCTTCGGCGTCAAGGTGACCAGCGTCAACACCGCCAACCGTCAGGGCAAGCGCAAGCGGACCCGCTCCGGTTACGGCAAGCGCAAGGACACCAAGCGCGCGCTCGTGACCCTCGCCGCCGACAGCAAGCCCATCGAGATCTTCGGAGGCCCGGTCGCGTAAGCGATCGGAACTCGAGAGATAGAGGACGAGAAGACTCATGGCAATTCGTAAGTACAAGCCGACTACCCCGGGTCGGCGCGGCGCGAGTGTCTCGGACTTCGCCGAGATCACTCGGTCGACGCCCGAGAAGTCGCTGGTTCGCCCGCTGCACGGTCGCGGTGGTCGTAACGCGCACGGTCGCATCACCACCCGTCACAAGGGTGGCGGACACAAGCGCGCCTACCGCCTGATCGATTTCCGCCGCAACGACAAGGACGGCATCCCGGCCAAGGTCGCTCACATCGAGTACGACCCCAACCGCACCGCCCGGATCGCGCTGCTCCACTACGTGGACGGCGAGAAGCGCTACATCATCGCCCCCAAGGGCCTGGTGCAGGGCGCTCCGATCGAGTCCGGCCCGACCGCGGACATCAAGCCCGGCAACAACCTGCCGCTGCGCAACATCCCGACCGGTACCACCATCCACGCGGTGGAGCTGCGTCCGGGTGGCGGCGCCAAGATGGCCCGTTCCGCCGGCGCGAGCATCCAGCTCCTCGGCAAGGAAGGCACCTACGCCACGCTGCGTATGCCGTCCGGTGAGATCCGTCGCGTCGACGTGCGCTGCCGCGCCACCGTCGGCGAGGTCGGCAACGCCGAGCAGTCGAATATCAACTGGGGCAAGGCCGGCCGTATGCGCTGGAAGGGCAAGCGCCCGACCGTCCGCGGTGTCGTGATGAACCCGGTCGACCACCCGCACGGCGGTGGTGAGGGCAAGACCTCGGGTGGTCGCCACCCGGTCAGCCCGTGGGGCAAGCCCGAGGGCCGCACCCGCAAGAACAAGGCGTCCGACAAGCTCATCGTCCGTCGTCGCCGTACCGGCAAGAAGCGCTAGTCAAGGAGGGAGTTAGAGAATGCCACGCAGCCTCAAGAAGGGCCCGTTCGTCGATGACCACCTCCTGGCGAAGGTGGATCTGCAAAACGAGAAGGGCACCAAGCAGGTCATCAAGACCTGGTCGCGCCGTTCCACTATCCTGCCCGATTTCATCGGTCACACGTTTGCCGTCCACGACGGTCGCAAGCACGTGCCGGTGTTCGTTTCGGACTCGATGGTCGGACACAAGCTCGGCGAGTTCGCGCCGACCCGTACGTTCAAGGGCCACATCAAGGACGACCGGAAGAGCAAGCGTCGATGAGCACTGAAACCACCAACCCCAGCGCTCGGGCTGTTGCGCGCCACGTGCGTGTGACCCCGATGAAGGCGCGTCGCGTCGTCGACATCGTTCGCGGTAAGTCGGTCGAGGATGCCCTCGCGATCCTCAAGTTCGCTCCGCAGGCCGCTGCCGAGCCGGTCGCCAAGGTGATCGCCTCCGCCGCTGCCAACGCGCAGAACAACCTGGACCTCGACCCCAGCACGCTCGTCGTCGCGACGGCGTACGTGGACGAGGGTGCGACCCTGAAGCGGTTCCAGCCGCGTGCCCAGGGCCGCGCGTTCCGGATCCGCAAGCGGACGAGCCACATCACCGTGATCGTCGAGAGCGTCGCCTCCCGGTCGACCGCGTCCAACCGTAACCGCCGGAAGGGAGCTCAGTAGTGGGCCAGAAAATCAACCCGCACGGCTTCCGCCTGGGCATCACCACCGACTGGAAGTCGCGGTGGTACGCGGACAAGCAGTACGCGGAGTACGTGAAGGAAGACGTCGCGATCCGTAAGTTCCTGGCCTCCGGCCTGGAGCGCGCGGGCATCGCGAAGGTCGAGATCGAGCGGACCCGGGACCGCGTGCGGGTGGACATCCACACCGCGCGTCCGGGCATCGTCATCGGCCGCCGCGGCGCCGAGGCCGATCGCATCCGCGCCGAGCTCGAGAAGCTGACCGGCAAGCAGGTCCAGCTGAACATCCTCGAGGTGAAGAACGCGGAGTCCGAGGCACAGCTCGTTGCCCAGGGCGTCGCAGAGCAGCTCAGCAACCGTGTCGCGTTCCGTCGTGCGATGCGCAAGGCCATCCAGTCGGCCATGCGTCAGCCGAACGTCAAGGGCATCCGGGTGCAGTGCTCCGGTCGTCTCGGCGGCGCCGAGATGTCCCGCTCGGAGTTCTACCGTGAGGGTCGAGTTCCGCTGCACACGCTGCGCGCGGACATCGACTACGGCCTGTACGAGGCGAAGACCACCTTCGGCCGCATCGGCGTGAAGGTCTGGATCTACAAGGGCGACATCGTCGGTGGCCGTCGTGAGCTGGCCGCTGCGGCCGCTCCCGCGGATCGCCCGCGTCGCGAACGCCCCAGCCGTCCGCGTCGCTCCGGTGCATCGGGCACCACGGCGACCAGCACGGACGCCGGCCGCGCCGCCTCTGCCGATGCACCCGCTTCGACTGAGAATCAGGAGGGCTGACGCATGTTGATCCCACGGCGGGTCAAGCACCGCAAGCAGCACCACCCGAGCCGTTCGGGTGCCGCCAAGGGCGGTACCCAGGTGACCTTCGGTGAGTACGGGATCCAGGCTCTCGAGCCGGCCTACATCACCAACCGGCAGATCGAGTCCGCTCGTATCGCCATGACCCGGCACATCAAGCGTGGCGGCAAGATCTGGATCAACATCTTCCCGGATCGCCCGCTGACCAAGAAGCCGGCCGAAACCCGAATGGGCTCCGGTAAGGGTTCGCCCGAGTGGTGGGTCGCGAACGTCAAGCCCGGTCGCGTGCTGTTCGAGATGAGCTACCCGAACGAGGAGATTGCCCGCGAGGCCCTGCGCCGCGCGATGCACAAGCTCCCCTGCAAGTGCCGCATCGTGACGAGGGAGGAGCAGTTCTGATGGCTACCGGTACCCCCGCCGCGGAACTTCGCGAACTGAGCGACGCAGAGCTGGCCGACAAGGTCCGTGAGTTCAAGGAAGAGCTGTTCAACCTGCGCTTCCAGATGGCCACCGGACAGTTGGACAACAACCGTCGCCTCCGCGTCGTGCGGAACGAAATTGCCCGGATCTACACGGTGCTGCGCGAGCGTGAGCTCGGCCTGTCCACCGGCCCGAATGCGGGTGACGTGGCATGAGTGAGGAAAAGGCAGTGAGCAACAACGAAGAGCGCGCGAGCCGCAAGGTCCGCATCGGCTACGTCGTCTCGGACAAGATGGAAAAGACCATCGTGGTCGAGCTCGAGGACCGCGTGAAGCACCCGCTGTACGGCAAGATCATCCGCCGTACCACCAAGGTGAAGGCGCACGACGAGAACGGTCTGGCCGGCGTCGGCGACCGCGTCCAGCTGATGGAGACCCGTCCGCTGTCCGCCAGCAAGCGGTGGCGTCTGGTCGAGGTGCTCGAGAAGGCCAAGTAGGCCTCTCCCGCATCGGCGGCGAGATTTTCGACTGCGGCACCCCGCCGCCCGTTTCCACGGGCGGCGGGGTGCCGTCGGTGTTCGGGGCGCGTTGGCGTTCGGGACGGCGTCGGCCGGGTGCCGGACAGGGGAGCGACCTCACAGTTCGCGAATTTGCCCTGCATGCGGTATATCGCCTACCCTGGACGGGTTGCTTCGCGGGACCCGTGTGTCTTTCGCACGTGCGCCGCGAGTAGCCGACGACCGCGTACGTCCAGGTCGGAAATCTGACGTATATACCAATCCAGGTCAAGGAGAAGTTAGTGATCCAGCAGGAGTCGCGACTGCGCGTCGCCGACAACACGGGTGCCAAGGAGATTCTCTGCATCCGCGTTCTCGGTGGCTCGTCCCGTCGCTACGCCGGAATCGGCGACATCATCGTCGCCACCGTCAAGGACGCGATCCCCGGTGGCAACGTCAAGCGTGGCGATGTCGTCAAGGCCGTGGTCGTGCGCACCGTCAAGGAGCGCCGCCGGCCGGACGGCTCGTACATCAAGTTCGACGAGAACGCCGCGGTCATCATCAAGGGTGACAACGACCCGCGTGGCACCCGCATCTTCGGCCCCGTCGGCCGCGAGCTGCGCGACAAGCGGTTCATGAAGATCGTCTCGCTCGCTCCGGAGGTGCTGTGATGAAGGTGCACAAGGGCGACACCGTGCTCGTCATCTCGGGCAAGGACAAGGGTGCCAAGGGCAAGGTCATCGCGGCCTTCCCGAAGGAGAACCGTGTCCTCGTCGAGGGCGTGAACCGGATCAAGAAGCACACGGCGGTCTCGGCCAGCGAGCGCGGCGCCTCCTCCGGGGGCATCGTGACGCAGGAGGCCCCGATCCACGTTTCCAACGTCGCGGTCATCGACTCGGACGGCAACCCCACCCGCGTGGGCTACCGGACCGACGAGGAATCCGGCAAGCGCGTTCGGATTTCCCGGAAGAACGGGAAGGACATCTGACATGACCACCACCGAGAACAAGACCCAGCCGCGCCTCAAGGCCCGCTACCGCGCCGAGATCAAGGACGCGCTGAACGCGGAGTTCGACTACGCGAACGTCATGCAGATCCCGGGCGTCGTCAAGGTCGTCGTGAACATGGGCGTCGGCGACGCCGCTCGCGACGCCAAGCTGATCAACGGTGCGGTCGCGGACCTGACCCTCATCACCGGTCAGAAGCCCGAGATCCGCAAGGCCCGCAAGTCCATCGCGCAGTTCAAGCTGCGTGAGGGCATGCCGATCGGTGCGCGCGTCACGCTGCGTGGCGACCGCATGTGGGAGTTCCTGGACCGTCTCGTGTCCATCGCCCTTCCCCGTATCCGGGACTTCCGTGGCCTCAACGGCAATCAGTTCGACGGTAACGGCAACTACACGTTCGGCCTGAACGAGCAGTCGATGTTCCACGAGATCGACGTGGACAGGATCGATCGCCCCCGCGGCATGGACATCACCGTCGTGACCACCGCTACCAACAACGAAGAAGGCCGTGCCCTGCTCAAGCACCTCGGCTTCCCGTTCAAGGAGAACTGAGCCCATGGCTAAGAAGGCACTGGTCAACAAGGCCAACAGCAAGCCGAAGTTCGCGGTGCGCGCCTACACCCGCTGCCAGCGCTGCGGGCGCCCCCACGCGGTCTTCCGCAAGTTCGGACTCTGCCGCATCTGCCTTCGCGAGATGGCACACCGCGGTGAACTTCCCGGGGTTCACAAGAGCTCCTGGTGACGTGAACGGGCGGGTCGCCGCTGTGTGACCCGCCCGCCCTCACACCCGTCAGGGGTCCGATCCGCACCCGCAGATCGGACCCGCATGAAACCAAGTTCGTTGTAGGCCCACGGCCGGCACGGACCGCGACCTCTCGTCGCGGTGGTGCGCCGGTGTTGCATGGGAACCGCAGCGAGAAAGGTGAACAGGTCAGCTATGACCATGACCGACCCCATCGCAGACTTCTTGACTCGTCTGCGCAACGCCAACACGGCGTACCACGATCAGGTGAAGCTGCCTCACTCGAAGATCAAGGCGAACATCGCCGAGATCCTCAAGCGTGAGGGCTACATCGCCGACTTCCGCACCGAGGATGCCGAGGTGGGCAAGACCCTCATCGTCGACCTCAAGTACGGCCAGTCCCGCGAGCGCAGCCTCGCCGGTGTGCGCCGCGTGTCGAAGCCCGGCCTGCGCGTGTACGCGAAGTCCACCAACCTGCCCAAGGTCCTGGGCGGCCTCGGCGTGGCGATCATCTCCACGTCTTCCGGTCTGCTCACCGATCGCCAGGCGGCCAAGCAGGGAGTGGGTGGGGAAGTCCTCGCCTACGTCTGGTAAGGGAGGCCAACACATGTCGCGTATTGGAAAGATTCCCGTTACCGTCCCCGCCGGCGTCGAGGTGACCATCGATGGCCAGGACGTCGCGGTCAAGGGCCCCAAGGGCAACCTGTCGCTGACGATCGCCGAGCCCATCGCCGTTGCGAAGGACGAGGACGGCGCGCTGCAGGTCACGCGCCCCAACGACGAGCGTCGCAGCCGTGCGCTGCACGGTCTGTCGCGCACCCTGGTGCAGAACCTCATCGTCGGTGTGACCCAGGGCTACACCACCAAGATGGAGATCTTCGGCGTCGGTTACCGCGTGGCGCTCAAGGGCCAGGACCTCGAGTTCGCCCTCGGCTACAGCCACCCGGTGCTCATCGAGGCCCCCGAAGGCATCACCTTCGCGGTCGAGACCCCGACGAAGTTCTCGATCTCGGGTATCGACAAGCAGAAGGTCGGCCAGATCGCGGCCAACATCCGTCGTCTGCGCAAGTCCGACCCGTACAAGGGCAAGGGCATCCGCTACGAGGGTGAGCAGGTCCGTCGCAAGGTCGGAAAGACGGGTAAGTGATCATGAGCGAGCAGACAGAGAACCAGAAGGCCAAGCGCATCCCGCGCGGCAAGGACGTGTCCACCACGCGCCGGCTGTCGAAGACGCGTCGTCACTTCCGTCTCCGCAAGAAGATCTCGGGCACCGCCGAGCGTCCGCGTCTCGTTGTCAACCGGTCGTCGCGTCACCTGCACGCGCAGCTGGTCAACGACCTGACGGGTACGACCGTCGCGGCTGCCTCGACGATCGAAGCCGACGTCCGCGCCCTCGAGGGCGACAAGAAGGCCCGTGGCGCCAAGGTCGGTCAGCTGATCGCCGAGCGCGCGAAGGCTGCCGGCGTGGAGGCTGTGGTCTTCGACCGCGGCGGCCACACCTACAGCGGCCGCATCGCGGCCCTCGCGGACGCGGCTCGCGAAGGCGGGTTGAAGTTCTGATGACCATTTTTTCGAACGGAAGGAACGCCTGATGCCGGGACGTCAGCGGCGTGACGGCGGCAACGGCCCCGCCGGACAGAATGGCCCCAACACCGGGGACAACCGTGGTGGTCGCGACCGCCGCGATCGCGACTCGCGCGGCGGCAACGCTGCGGAGAAGTCGAACTACATCGAGCGTGTCGTCTCGATCAACCGTGTGTCGAAGGTCGTCAAGGGCGGCCGTCGCTTCAGCTTCACCGCTCTGGTGATCGTGGGCGACGGCAACGGCCTGGTCGGCGTCGGCTA
The DNA here is from genome assembly GCF_001895025.1 of Rhodococcus zopfii NBRC 100606 = JCM 9919. Taxonomy (GTDB): domain Bacteria; phylum Actinomycetota; class Actinomycetes; order Mycobacteriales; family Mycobacteriaceae; genus Rhodococcus; species Rhodococcus zopfii. The sequence continues at coordinate 96,623 of NZ_BCXI01000027.1, read as the reverse complement.
CGGCAAGGCCAAGGAAGTTCCCGCGGCCATTCAGAAGGGTGTCGAGGAGGCTCGCAAGGGCTTCTTCCGCGTCCCGCTCATCGGCAAGACCATCACCCACCCGGTGCAGGGTGAGGCCGCCGCAGGTGTCGTCCTGCTGCGTCCCGCCAGCCCCGGTACCGGTGTGATCGCCGGTGGCGCGGTGCGTGCCGTGCTCGAGTGCGCGGGCATCCAGGACATCCTGTCGAAGTCTCTCGGCTCCGACAACGCCATCAACGTCGTGCACGCGACCGTTGCTGCTCTCAAGGGCCTGCAGCGTCCGGAGGAAGTCGCGGCCCGCCGCGGTCTGCCCCTCGAGGACGTGGCTCCGGCCGGCATGCTGCGTGCACGCGCTCAGGCTGCTGGGAGCGTGAACTAATGGCAGAGCTGAAGATCACCCAGATCAAGAGCACCATCGGCGCCAAGTCGAATCAGCGTGACAGCCTGCGCACCCTCGGCCTGCGGAAGATCCGTCAGTCCGTCGTTCGCGAGGACAACGCGCAGAACCGTGGCTTGATCAACGTGGTGCGTCACCTCGTGACCGTTGAGGAGGTCTGAAAATGACCATCAAGCTGCACCACCTGCGTCCCGCTCCGGGCGCGAAGACGGACAAGACCCGCGTCGGCCGCGGTGAAGGTTCGAAGGGCAAGACCGCAGGCCGCGGTACGAAGGGCACCAAGGCGCGTAAGAACGTCTCGGCGGCCTTCGAGGGTGGCCAGATGCCGCTGCACATGCGGCTTCCGAAGCTCAAGGGCTTCAAGAACGCCTTCCGCACCGAGTACCAGGTCGTCAACGTCGGCGACATCGCTCGCGTGTTCCCCGAGGGTGGCACCATCGGCGTCGACGAGCTCGTCGCGAAGGGCCTGGTTCGCAAGAACCAGCTCGTGAAGGTGCTCGGCGAGGGCGAGATCTCCGTGGCCGCTCAGGTGACCGCGGACAAGTTCTCCGGCTCCGCCAAGGAGAAGATCACCGCAGCCGGCGGCACGGCGACCGTTCAGGCCTGACCTGTTCGCTCGTGCTCGTGCACGGCTGCCGAACGGCCGCGCTGCAGCTTCTGCTGCGGTGCGGCCGTTCGTCGTTGCGGGGTGTTGACGTACCCTACGGGAACGTCCCCCCGTCCGCGCGGCCCGTCGGGCCCCGCGCCCAGAGGTGTGCGAGCCCCCTCGCGTGGGCGTCGCCCGGGGCTGCACTGTTAGAGTTCAAGAGTTGTCCACCGTCCGACGGGTGGTACCCATCGACCCGTCGTCCCCGCCCGGCCTGCCAGGAGGATCTTTGCTTTCCGCCTTCGTTTCGGCCCTCAGGACCCCGGACCTGAGGCGGAAGATCCTCATCGCGATCGGTCTGGTCGCGCTGTACCGGCTCGGCGCGACGCTGCCGTCCCCGGGTGTCGACTACGGGAACGTGCGCGCCTGTATCGACCAGATCGCCGGCGGTGAGCAGGCGGGAATCTACTCGCTCATCAACCTGTTCTCCGGTGGCGCGCTGTTGCAGCTGTCGGTGTTCGCGATCGGCATCATGCCGTACATCACCGCGAGCATCATCGTGCAGCTGCTCACCGTCGTGATTCCCCGGTTCGAGGAGCTCCGCAAGGAGGGCCAGGCCGGTCAGGCGAAGATGACGCAGTACACGCGATACCTCGCGATCGCGTTGGCGGTGTTGCAGTCGACCGGCATCGTGGCGCTCGCCGCGCGCGGCCAGCTGCTCCAGGGATGCTCCGAACCGATCCTCGCCGACGACAGTGTCTTCGGGATGGTCGTGATCGTGCTCGTGATGACCGCGGGCGCGGCGCTGGTCATGTGGTTCGGTGAGCTCATCACCGAGCGCGGTGTCGGCAACGGCATGTCGCTGCTGATCTTCTCGGGAATCGCCTCGCGCCTGCCGTCCGAGGGCAACATGATCCTCGAGTCGCGCGGTGGCCTGGTCTTCGCGATCGTCTGTGTCGTCGCTCTGGCGATCATCACCGGTGTGGTGTTCGTCGAGCAGGGCCAGCGCCGGATTCCGGTGCAGTACGCCAAGCGCATGGTCGGGCGCCGCATGTACGGCGGCTCGTCGACCTACCTGCCGCTGAAGGTGAACCAGGCCGGCATCATCCCGGTGATCTTCGCGTCGTCCCTGCTGTACCTGCCGAATCTCATCGCTCAGCTCACCGGCTCGAGCACTGCGACCGATCCGAGCTGGTGGCAGCGATTCATCAACGAGTACCTCGTCAACCCGAACAACCCGGTCTACATCGCGATCTACTTCGCGCTGATCGTGTTCTTCGTGTTCTTCTACGTGGCGATCACCTTCAATCCGGAGGAGCGCGCCGACGAGATGAAGAAGTACGGCGGGTTCATTCCCGGCATCCGTCCCGGCCGGCCCACCGCGGACTACCTCACGTACGTGCTCAACAGGATCACCGTGCCGGGCGCGCTCTACCTGGGTCTCATCGCAACGCTGCCGCACTTCTTCCTGTCCGGCAGCCAGACCGCGTCGAGCATCTTCGGCGGCGCAGCGGTGCTTATTCTCGTCAGTGTCGCGCTGGACACTGTCAAGCAGATCGAAAGTCAACTGATGCAGCGCAACTACGAAGGGTTCCTCAAGTGAGACTTGTACTCCTCGGTCCTCCCGGTGCCGGCAAGGGCACGCAGGCCGCAATCCTGTCGGAGAAGCTCGGCGTCCCTGCCATTTCGACCGGCGATCTCTTCCGCGCCAACATCGGGCAGGGCACCCCGCTCGGTGTCGAGGCCAAGAAGTACATCGACGCCGGCGAGCTCGTGCCCGCCGAGATCACCAACAACATGGTGCGCGCTCGCCTCGCCGAGCCCGACGCTGTCAACGGCTTCCTGCTCGACGGGTTCCCCCGGAGTGTGGAGCAGGCCCGCGAACTCGAGTCGATGCTGAAGGACCTCGACACCGCCCTCGACGGGGTGCTGTCCTTCGAGATCGACGAGGAGATCGTCGTCGAGCGGATGCTCGCCCGCGGTCGCGCCGACGACAGGGAAGACGTGATCCGCAACCGCCTCCGGGTGTACCGGGAGGAGACCGCGCCGCTGCTCGACTACTACGCCGATTCGCTCGTCACGGTCGACGCGGTCGGTGAGGTCGAGGAGATCAACGCCCGCGCACTCGCCGCGCTCGGCAAGTAACAAGCAGGATCGAGGAATTCGACATGGGTTTCGGGCGTAAGCGCAAGGTCGTCCCGTTCCGCACGTCCGGTGAACTGGACGCGATGGCGGCAGCGGGCGCGATCGTCGGGGCCGCGCTGGTCGCGGTGCGCGACGCCGCGAAGCCGGGTGTCAGCACCCTCGAACTCGACCGGGTGGCGGAGGCGGTCATTCGCGATGCGGGGGCCGTCCCGTCGTTCCTGGGATACCACGGGTTCTCCGGTTCGATCTGCTCGTCGGTCAACGACCGCGTCGTGCACGGCATCCCGTCCGCCGGCGACGTCCTTGCCGAAGGCGACCTCGTCTCCATCGATTGCGGCGCGATCCTCGACGGATGGCACGGCGATTCGGCGTGGACGTTCGGCGTCGGCGAGCTGTCGCAGGCCGACGCCGAACTGAGCGAAGCCACACGGCTGTCGATGGAGGCCGGCATCGCCGCGATGCTTCCCGACAACCGGCTCACCGACGTCTCGCACGCCATCGAACTGGGCACCCACGCCGCGGAGAAACTGCACGGTCGCAGCTACGGAATCGTCGACGGGTACGGCGGCCACGGCATCGGCCGCGAAATGCACATGGACCCGTTCCTGCCCAACGAGGGCGCACCCGGCAAGGGACCGCGTCTGGTCGTCGGATCGGTGCTCGCGATCGAGCCGATGCTCACCCTCGGCACGTATGACACCGAGGTGCTCGAGGACAAGTGGACCGTCGTGACCACCGACGGCAGCCGCGCCGCGCATTGGGAGCACACCGTCGCGGTCACGGAGGACGGACCGCGCATCCTCACGCTCCGTCCCGAGTAGTCCGGTCCACCCGGCCGGCGCCCCGTCCCACCCCTCCGTGGCGGAGCGAATGTATCGCCCGCTCGATTGAAGGAGACGAACGGTACATTCGCTCGGATGGGGGAGGCGGACTCACACCTCCAGGAGGGCGGACTCACACCTCCAGGAGGAGGGTGACCGGGCCGTCGTTGACGAGGCTCACCTCCATGTGTGCGCCGAACACTCCGGTAGCGACGTCCGCGCCGAGGGCGCGCAGAGCCGCGACGAACTCGTCGACGAGAGGTTCGGCGACCGGACGCGGTGCGGCCGCCGACCACGACGGGCGCCGGCTCCTGCGGGTGTCGGCCATCAGCGTGAACTGGCTGACGACGAGCAGCGGGGCATTCAGATCCGACGCCGACCGTTCCTCGTCGAGGATGCGCATCGTCCAGACCTTCCGGGCCAGGGTCGCGGCCTTCGCGGCGTCGTCGTCGTGCGTGACGCCGACGAGAACGAGCAGTCCGTGTGCGCCGTCGGCGGGGGAGATGCGCGCGACCTCGGTGCCGTCGACCGACACCGCCGCCGTCGTGACCCGCTGAACCAGTGCCCGCACCCGTGGTCCTCCTCGTGTTGTCTCATTTGGCCTGGTGGGAAACTTCCCGTACCATTGATCGGTGGTGCGCTCTGCGCTCCGGTGATCGGCTTGCTCGTGAACCGGTTCCTGCCGAGCGTCACGGTATCGGATGTCGATGCAACCACACACCGAACGACGGATCGCGGAGGATATGGCTAAGAAAGACGGGGCAATCGAGGTCGAAGGCCGTGTTGTCGAACCGCTGCCCAATGCGATGTTCCGCATTGAGCTCGAGAACGGCCACAAGGTCCTGGCTCACATCAGCGGCAAGATGCGCCAGCACTACATTCGCATCCTGCCCGAGGACCGGGTTGTCGTGGAGCTCTCCCCCTACGACCTGTCGCGCGGACGCATCGTCTACCGCTACAAGTAAGAGCTTCCCCGGCTACACGGTCGGGGAGAACCATGTCTTCGACACGGTCTTTTGCCGTGTTCGGGGGCGGACATACAGGAGATCGGACGCACGTGAAGGTTCAGCCTAGCGTCAAGAAGATCTGCGAGAAGTGCAAGGTGATCCGCCGCAACGGCCGGGTCATGGTGATCTGCGAGAACCTGCGTCACAAGCAGCGTCAGGGCTAGATCGACTCTTCTTCGCGAAGATCGGCTTGGCAACAAGCAGCTCGGAAACGAGCACGAAGACCTTCCAGCACCAGTCGCACGGTTACGATTCCCGATTCGTCGGGGAGCTGTGCGATCAACCCCCGGTTCGGAGGCCGGGGCCCCACTGTGTTTGTCGACTACACAGTTTCTAGACGCAGGGGACGGGCTGGGAGCAGACCTCCGCACACCGAAAAGGAATGCCACTCATGGCACGTCTCTCAGGTGTCGATCTTCCCCGCGAAAAGCGGATGGAGATCGCACTTACCTACATCTACGGCATCGGCCGTACCCGCTCCAAGGAGATCCTGGCGGCAACCGGCGTGAACCCGGACCTGCGCAGCAAGGACCTCTCGGACGAGGACCTGGCGAAGCTCCGCGAGTTCATCGAGGAGTCCTACAAGGTCGAGGGTGACCTCCGCCGCGAGGTCCAGGCGGACATCCGCCGCAAGATCGAGATCGGCTGCTACCAGGGCCTGCGACACCGTCGTGGTCTGCCCGTGCGTGGACAGCGCACCAAGACCAACGCCCGCACCCGTAAGGGTCCGAAGCGCACCGTCGCAGGAAAGAAGAAGTAATGCCTCCCAAGTCACGCAGCACCGGTCCGAAGAAGACCCAGAAGGCACGGCGCAGGGACAAGAAGAACGTTCCGCACGGCGCTGCTCACATCAAGAGCACCTTCAACAACACGATCGTGTCCATCACGGACCCGAACGGCAATGTCATCTCCTGGGCGTCGTCGGGCCACGTCGGCTTCAAGGGCTCGCGCAAGTCGACCCCGTTCGCCGCGCAGCTCGCCGCCGAGAACGCCGCCCGCAAGGCGCAGGAGCACGGTGTCAAGAAGGTCGACGTCTTCGTGAAGGGCCCGGGCTCGGGCCGCGAGACGGCGATCCGTTCCCTCCAGGCCGCGGGCCTCGAGGTGGGCACCATCTCCGACGTCACCCCCCAGCCGCACAACGGCTGCCGTCCGCCCAAGCGGCGTCGGGTCTAACGGGAAAGGAATAGGTACTAGAAAATGGCACGTTATACCGGTCCCGTCACCCGCAAGTCGCGTCGTCTCCGCGTCGACCTCGTCGGAGGCGACCAGGCGTTCGAGCGTCGCCCCTACCCGCCGGGCCAGCACGGCCGCGCGCGGATCAAGGAGAGCGAATACCTGCTCCAGCTGCAGGAGAAGCAGAAGGCTCGCTTCTCCTACGGCATCATGGAGAAGCAGTTCCGCCGCTACTACGAGGAAGCCGCCTCCCGTCCCGGTAAGACCGGTGAGGTTCTGCTGACCATCCTCGAGTCGCGTCTGGACAACGTCGTCTACCGTGCGGGCCTCGCCCGCACGCGCCGGCAGGCCCGCCAGCTGGTGAGCCACGGCCACTTCCTTGTCAACGGCAAGAAGGTCGACATCCCCAGCTACCGCGTCTCCCAGTACGACATCATCGATGTCCGCGAGAAGTCGCTGAGCACGCTGCCGTTCCAGGTTGCCCGCGAGACCCAGGGCGATCGCCCGATCCCGGGTTGGCTGCAGGTCGTCGGCCAGCGTCTCCGGGTGCTGGTCCACCAGCTCCCCGAGCGCGCGCAGATCGACATCCCGCTGCAGGAACAGCTGATCGTCGAGTACTACTCGAAGTAAGGCGCACACGCGCTGCGGTGTTCTTCCGGCCCCCGTTCTTCGGAATGTCGAGCCGGGAGAACACCGCATCCCACGAGGGCGTCATATAGCGGACGCCCACAAGGAGGCAACTCATGCTCATTTCGCAGCGACCCACGCTGACCGAAGATGTCATCGCCGACAACCGCTCGAAGTTCATCATCGAGCCGCTCGAGCCTGGCTTCGGGTACACCCTCGGCAACTCGCTTCGTCGCACCCTGCTGTCCTCGATCCCGGGCGCGGCCGTCACCAGCATCCGCATCGACGGCGTGCTCCACGAGTTCACCACCGTCCCCGGTGTGAAGGAGGATGTCACCGACATCATCCTGAACCTCAAGGGCCTCGTGGTGTCCTCGGACGAGGACGAGCCGGTCACCATGTACGTCCGTAAGCAGGGCCCCGGCACCGTGACCGCGGCAGACATCGTGCCCCCGGCCGGTGTCACCGTCCACAACCCGGACCTGCACATCGCCACCTTGAACGACAAGGGCAAGCTGGAGATCGAGCTCGTCGTCGAGCGCGGTCGCGGCTACGTCCCGGCCGTGCAGAACAAGGCGTCCGGCGCCGAGATCGGCCGTATCCCGGTCGACTCGATCTACTCGCCGGTGCTCAAGGTGACGTACAAGGTGGAGGCGACCCGCGTCGAGCAGCGCACCGACTTCGATCGGTTGATTCTCGACGTGGAGACCAAGAACTCGATCACCGCGCGGGACGCGCTCGCTTCGGCGGGCAAGACCCTGGTGGAGCTCTTCGGTCTGGCTCGTGAGCTGAACGTCGAAGCAGAAGGCATCGAGATCGGTCCCTCGCCCGCCGAGGCCGACCATATCGCCTCCTTCGGACTTCCCATCGAGGATCTGGACCTGACGGTCCGGTCCTACAACTGCCTCAAGCGCGAAGGTGTTCACACCGTCGGCGAGCTCGTGGCACGCACGGAGTCCGATCTGCTCGACATCCGCAACTTCGGTCAGAAGTCCATCGACGAGGTCAAGGTCAAGCTGCACTCGCTCGGCCTGTCGCTCAAGGACAGCCCCGCATCGTTCGACCCGAGCACCGTGGCCGGCTACGACGCCGCCACCGGTACCTGGAGCGACACCGATGCAGGTTCCTTCGGCGACGCCGACGGCAACGAGGACTACGCCGAGACCGAACAGCTGTAGCAGCTCACGGTCCGTTACTAGGAGAAAATCATGCCCAAGCCCAAGAAGGGTGCCCGCTTCGGCGGGTCGGCCTCGCACCAGAAGGCGATCTTCGCCAACCTGGCCACCGCGCTCTTCGAGCACGGCCGCATCACCACCACCGAGGCCAAGGCCAAGGCTCTGCGTCCCTACGCGGAGAAGCTCGTCACGCACGCGAAGACCGGCACGCTGGCTTCCCGTCGTGAGGTGCTGAAGGTCATCCGCAACAAGGACGTCGTGCACGCCCTGTTCGCGGAGATCGGTCCGTTCTACGAGGACCGCAACGGCGGCTACACCCGCATCATCAAGACCGTCCCCCGCAAGGGCGACAACGCTCCGATGGCGATCATCGAGCTCGTCAAGGAGAAGACGGTCACCTCCGAGGCCGATCGCGCCCGCCGCGTCGCCGCCTCGCAGGCTGCCGAGGAGAACGTCGTCGAGGCTGTCGAAGCCGACGCGACCGACGCCGAGGTCGAGAACGCGGACGCCGTCGTCGAGGGTATCGAGGACAGCACCGCAACGGCCGCCGATGCCGACGAGGCCAAGAAGGACTAGTCCACTTGGTTTCGGCATCCGCTGATGCGACCGAACCCGTCGTCCCCTCGGGGGACGGCGGGTTCGCCGCATCCGAGCCCGGGGACATCACCCGGCTGCGACTCGACATCGCCTACGACGGCACCGACTTCTCCGGCTGGGCGCGGCAACCCGGCCTGCGCACCGTGTGCGGGGAGATCGAGGAGAAGCTCTCCGCGATCGTGCGTACCCCGGTACTGCTGACCGTCGCCGGTCGCACCGACGCCGGGGTGCACGCCTCCGGGCAGGTCGCCCACGTCGACGTGCCCACCGCGGCGTTGCCCGACGACCCGTCCCGCTGGGTGCGGCGCCTCGCCCGGTTTCTGCCCCGCGACGTGCGGGTGACCGGAATCTCGGTGGCCCCCGAACACTTCGACGCCCGGTTCTCGGCGATCCGGCGGCACTACGAGTACCGCGTCACCACCTCCGCATACGGCGCGCAACCGCTGCGCGCCCGCGACACCGTGTCGTGGCCGAAGATCGTCGACCTCGACGCGATGCAGCGCGCGTCGGAGTCGCTGCTCGGCCTGCACGACTTCGCGGCGTTCTGCAAACGCCGCGAGGGCGCGACCACCGTCCGGGAACTGCAGCGCTACAAGTGGACGCGAGACGGGGACATCCTCACCGCGCACGTCAGTGCCGATGCGTTCTGCTGGTCGATGGTGCGCAGCCTCGTCGGCGCGGCACTCGCGGTGGGCGAGGGCCGGCGGACCGTCGAGTGGATGACCGCGCTGCTCGACGAGCGTGAACGCGCGGCGTCGGTCGCGGTCGCGCCGGCACACGGACTGTCGCTCGTCGGTGTGGACTACCCCGCCGATGAGGACCTCGCCGCCCGGAACGTGGCGACCCGCGAGGTGCGGGGCCCGATCGTTCCCGGATGCTGCTGACGAGACTGCGGTCCCGGCGCGCCTGGTGCGTCGGGATGCCGGCCTCCGGTAGCCTGCCCGTCGGAGACGTTGTCGTCTCCGACCGGCCACGGCGTCCCGGTCGCGTCTTGAAGTTTGAATCTGGTTGCCGGTCAATGGATTTCGGGAGGACCAATGGTATCCGACGCGCGTTGGCGGCAGCGTATCGCGGCGGTGGGAATCGTCGTGGCGATGCCGGTCGCAGGTGTTGCGCTCGCCGAGCCGGCGTCGGGCGACATCGTGAGAAGTACTGCAGCGCACGTGGACCGTATCGACGAAGTGAGCGATCGGGAGCTCACGATGTACGTGTACTCGGCGGCGATGGACCGGGTCGTGCGCCTGGACGTCATCCGCCCGGCGGACGCGAGCGGTCCCCGGCCGGTGCTGTATCTGCTCAACGGAGCCGGCGGCGGCGAGGACGCTGCGACCTGGCAGCAGCAGACCGACGTACGAGAGTTCTTCGACGACAAGGACGTCAACGTCGTCATCCCCGTCGGGGGTGCCTACAGCTACTACACCGACTGGCAGCAGGACGACCAGGTGCTCGGCCGGCAGCGGTGGACGACGTTCCTCACCGAGGAGCTGCCGCCGGTCCTCGACCAGGCGCTCGGCACCAGCGGCCGCAACGCGATCGCGGGTATGTCCATGTCCGGTGGATCGGCGCTGGCGTTGGCAGCCGACGCGCCGGATCTGTACCAGGCAGTCGCGGCGTACAGCGGCTGCGCGCAGACGAGTTCGGAACCCGGGCAGAACTACGTCGAGTTGGTGGTGCACCTCGGTGGCGGTGACGTCGAGAACATGTGGGGGCCGGTCGGTGGGCCCGAGTGGATCGCGCGGGATGTCACGCTCAACGCGGAAAAGCTGCGCGGCAAGGCCCTGTACATCTCGTCCGGTGGGGGACTGCCCGGCCCGCACGAGTTCTCGTCGGCACCGAATCCGGTCGACTACGCCGTGCTCGGCACGATCGAGGCGGCGGTGTCGCAGTGCAACGAGAGGCTCCGGAACACGCTGGACGGGCTCGGTATCGAGGCCACCTACGACCTGCGGCCGGACGGAACGCATTCGTGGGGCTACTGGCAGGATGCACTGCACGACTCGTGGCCGATGATAGCGGCGGCCATCGGCGGTTGACGGTTCGCCGAGTCGGTCGGCACCCGGGGAAGAATGCGTGAGGGGTGAGGTCGTACGACCTCACCCCTCACGGATTTTTCCAGGCTCGGGTCAGAGCAGGATGCCGAGGCCGGCGAGCAGGGTGGCCAGCGTGGCAGCGAGAGATCCGAGAATCATGAAATTCCTCCGTTTTGTCGGTGACAGGGCGGTATGTCCTGTCTGTGTCGAATCCTAGATACGGTCCGAACGGTTGATATCTATCCCAACGGCGTGTTGTTGATCTTGTTCGGTGACAAAGCTCTCAGTTCGCGAGGCTACGGGCGATCACAAGGCGCTGGATCTGGTTGGTGCCCTCGAAGATCTGGGTGATCTTGGCGTCGCGCATGAATCGTTCGACGGGGAAGTCGCGGGTGTAGCCGTAGCCGCCGAGAACCTGCACGGCGTCGGTGGTGACCTTCATCGCCGCGTCGGTCGCGACGAGCTTCGCGACCGACGCCTGCCGCGAGTACGACAGTCCGGCGTCCTTGCGGCGGGCGGCGTCGATGTACGTGGCACGGGCCGAATCGACCGCGGCGGCCATGTCGGCGAGCACGAAACCCAGGCCCTGGTGGTCGATGATCGCCTTGCCGAACGCGGTGCGTTCCTTCGCGTAGGCGGTGGCCTCGTCGAGTGCGGCCTGTGCCAAGCCCACCGCGACCGCGGCGATGCCCAGGCGGCCGGAATCGAGCGCGCTGAACGCGATCGGCAGGCCCTGGCCTTCTGCGCCGATGCGCCGCTCCTCGGGAACGAAGGCGTTGTCGTAGTGCGCCGTCGTGGTCGGGATCGCGTGCAGGCCCATCTTCTCCTCGGGCTTGCCGAAGGTCAGTCCGTCGGTGCCGTCGGGAACCAGGAAGCACGAGATGCCCTTGGAACCGGCATCGGAGGTGCGGGCGAACAGCGTGTAGAAGTCGGCCTTGCCGCCGTTGGTGATCCACGCCTTCGCGCCGTTGATGCGGTAGCCGCCGTCGACGGCGGTCGCGCGGCACGCCAGTGCGGCGGCGTCCGATCCGGCCTGCGGCTCGGACAGGCTGTAGGCGCCGATGGTGTTGCCGCCGAGCATGTCCGGGAGCCACTTGTTCTTCTGCTCCTCGGTGCCGTGCGTCGCGAGCGCGAAGCAGGACAGGCCGTGCACGCTCACCGCGACCGCGACCGCGGCCCACCGCGCGCCGAGTTCCTCGAGCACCTGCAGGTACACCTCGTACGGCTGGTTTCCGCCGCCGAACTCCTCCGGATACGGCAGGCTCAGCAGTCCGGCCGCGCCGAGCGCGGGGAACACCCCTTCGGGGAACGTCTCGTTGCGTTCGTGCTCGACGACGCGCGGGGCCAGGACCTTGTCGGCGACGTCCCGGGTCAGTTCGATCAGGTCGCGGGCTTCGGGGGTGGGCAGCAGGCGCTCGACAGGCACGGAGGGCTCCTCGATCGGGGGAATCAGTACTCAAGACGATACTCCAGTACTATTTTCCGTATGACAAGAGCGGGAGCCCGGCGCACCACGGCCCGGCGGGCGCAGTTGTTCGACGAGCTCGTGGCGTTGTTCCTGGCCGAGGGATTTGCCCACTTCACCCTCGACGACATCGCCTCCCGCCTCCGTTGCTCGAAATCCACGCTGTACGCGCTTGCGGAGAACAAGGACCGTCTCGTCCACGCCGTCACCGTGCACTTCTTCCGCGGCGCCACCGAACGGGTCGAAGCCGAACTGGCCGGCAGCGCCGGGGCCGAGGCCCGCATCCGCACCTACCTGGAATCGGTGGGCCGGCAACTCGAACCGGCCTCACCCCGCTTCATGGAGGACATGGCCGCGACCTCCGTGGCGCGCGAGGTCTACGAACGCAACACCCGGCTCGCCGCCGAGCGGGTCCGGTCCCTCATCAGCGAGGGCGTCGCCTCGGGAGAGTTGCGCGACGTGCACGCCGCGTTCGTCGCCGACGTCGTCGCCTCCGTCATGGTCCGCATCCAGCAGCGGGAGGTCGCCGCCGCGACCGGGCTCGCCGACGCCCAGGCCTATCGCGAACTCGCGACACTGCTCACCCACGGCCTCACCGTCTGACCGGGATGGTTCGATGACAACCATGGACGGGACCGAGCCGATCAAGCTGGACATCATCGTGGCGAGCGTGCGCGCGGGCCGCATCGCTCCCGTCGTCGCGGACTGGTTCGCGCGCACCGCGCGCCGGCGGTCCGAATTCGAGGTCGGGATCGTCGACCTCGCCGAAATCCCGCTGCCGCAGGACTTGTCCGGGGGAGCCGGCGCCGAGGCGTTCACCCGGCAGATCGGTGCGGCCGACGCGTTCGTGATCGTCACCTCCGAGTACAACCACGGCTACCCGGCGGCGCTCAAGACCGCCATCGACACCGTGAAACACGAATGGCGAACCAAGCCGGTCGGATTCGTCTCCTACGGTGGACTGTCCGGGGGGTTGCGTGCCGTCGAGCAGCTGCGCCAGGTGCTCGTCGAGGTGCACATGGTGCCGGTCCGCGAATCCGTGAGTTTCCACCGCGTCAAGCACGCCTTCGCCGCCGACGGCAGCACATCCGACGGTGCGGCGATCGATTCGGCCGAGCGCATGCTCGACCAGCTCGCGTGGTGGGCGCGCACCGTGCGGGCCGGGCGGGACACGGAACCCTATCCGGGCTGACGCGACGTGCGGTGACGTCAGCGTGCGATCGCCGGTTCGGCCGTGCGAGGCCGGCCGATGTGCGTCGTCTCGGCGGCGATCGTCACCAGCGTCAACGCGAGGCGCCGCGATCCGGCGGTGAGAACCACCCGGTTGCCCGTGGCCCCCGGCTGCACGAGCGTCAGGTCGGGTCGTTCGCGGGGCCACTGCTCCGGATGGGTGTGGATGTGCAGTGCGGTGACGTGCGGCGGCACGGTCGCCGGTCGCACGCCGTCGTAGACGACTGTGTCGAATTCGACGTCGCTGGGGTAGCGGCCCGCGAGGCGCAACCGATCCGGTCCGGCCGCGCCGTCGAGCAGCGGCTGCCACGCCTGCGGACGGTCGGTGTGGACGACGACGCGGGTGCCCACCGCGACCGCCCGGAACACGATCTGCAGCGCAAGATGCAGTTCCCCGGCCACGTACACCGAGCGCACGCCCGAGCCGGTCAGCCGCGCGGCGACGGCCCTACCCGACTCGTCGGATCCGATGAGCTGACCGCACCCGGCCACCGGCAGCGCCAGCGCGTCGAGGTCGGCGGGCGTCAGGGAACGCAGCGTCGTCAGATCCTCGAGGCCGGGCACCGCGAGCGGCAACGCGGCCACGAGCGCGTCACGGTCGCGACCCCGCACCGGGCGCACTCCCGTAACGGCCGGTGGCTCGGCGGAGCGGGTCGTGGTCCGCACGAGCGCACCGGCCCGGACACGCTCGGGTGTCGATCCCGTCCGCAGTCGCAGCGTGATCGTCGATGCGAGTGACGGGTGGGACCAGATCCCGTTGAGCGTCGCGCGATCGAGCCGGCGTGGTTCGACGACGCCGCCGCTGTTGAATCCGCCGGGCACCGGGACGTTCCGCCATTGCCGTTCGAACTCGGCGGGGTCGGCGCCCCGGGTGATGCGTGCGATGGCGGTCTCGACCTCGGCGGCGGTGAGAATCCTTGCGCGGAGACGATATTCACCGAGAATGCGCTCGACTCGTTGTGCGGCGACCGTCATGGTCCGTGCCGCGCCCTCGGCGCCGCCGCCGCGGCTCGTCACGGCCTCCGGGCATCGGGACGCGTCGAGCCGCAACGCGAGTCGTACCGTGCGCACCGAGGCGGCCGGAAGCGGTCCGACGAGTTGTGCGTAGACCTGACCGGCCCGCGTCGTATCGAGAATGCGCCGACCGTGCGCGATCACATCGATCGCGTCGAGGGTGACGTCGTGGTGCGACAGGCACCGTGCGATCGCCGCGAGCGGCAGGACCCGGTCGGGGTCGGCGCGGTCGCGGTCGAGCCGGGTGAGGTCCGCGGGCGGCGGCAGGATCTCGATGACCGCGCTCAGGCACGTTCCGTCCCGGATCAATCCGATGGAGCCGGATCCGTGCGAATGGTCGACCGGCCGGCCCGGTCGCCGGTATCTCCCGGTGACGTACCGCCACAGCACCACGGCGAGGTCGGGAACACCGCGACCGCGGATACGGACCACCATCACCGCGGCCGGGCACATCGCGCCGGCGGTGGCGACCGCGCCGGGTGCACCGCACGCCATCGCGACCACCCAAGTCGCCACGGCCACGCACTGGGCGGCGACGAACCGCACGAGGCCCGTCCGTTGTGCCCGTGCGGATTCCACTCGATCCATCGCTCTTCCCCCGAATCCGGTCGAGGCGGGCCGCAGGGCCCACCCGACATTCCCCGAGCGAACTGTACTGTGTTGCGGCAGGGGGCGTGCGGTACGGGGGAGGAAGCATGGCAGCACAACCCACCACGCGGTGGCAGGTCAGCGGATACCGATTCCTGGTGCGGCGCATGGAACATGCGCTGGTCCGCCGGGATGTGCGGATGATCGGGGACCCGATGCGCTCGCAGACGCGGGCGCTCGCGGTCGGTGCCGTCGTTGCGTGTCTCGGCCTCGCCGGGTGCGCGGCGCTGGCACTGTTCCGGCCGCAGGACAAGATCGGCGACGCCGCGATCGTGCTGGGCCGGGACTCCGGGGCGATGTTCGTCGCCGTCGACGGAGCGTTTCATCCGGCGCTCAACCTCGCGTCGGCGCGCCTCGTGCTGGGAAGCGCGGCCGAACCCGTGGTGGTCGCGGACGAGGAGTTCGCGACGCGCCCGCGCGGCCCGCTCGTCGGGATCCCCGGCGCCCCGTCCGCGCTGGCGTACGGACCGGACGAGGAACCATGGACCGTCTGCGACACCGTCGGCAACGGAACACAGTCAGTGACAACGACTCTCGTGGTCGGTGCGCCCGAGAACGACGAGCGGATCGACGTCCTCGACGGCGAGGCGCTGCTCGTCGCCGCAGGGGGAACGCATTATCTGATCTACGACGGGACACGCGCGGAGATCGACCTGAACGACCGCGCATTGACCCGCGTGCTCGGCATCGACGGGACCCTGGTCCGTCCGATCGGGGCCGGGTTGATCGAGGCGATCCCGGAGGTGCCGCGACTGTCCGCACCCGTCATCGCCGGTGCCGGCACCGAACCGGGTTTCCCCATCGGCGGATTGACGGTGGGCTCGGTGGTCGCGATGGCCGAACCGGACGGCCAGCGGTTCTACGTCGTGCTGCGCGACGGCGTGCAGGAGGTGTCCAAGGCCACCGCACAGATCATCCACTACTCGGATTCGCAAGGCGCCGCAGAGATCCCGATCGTCCCCCCGGATGCGACGAACCAGGCGCCGACGGTGCACGAGCTGGCGGTCGACACGTTCCCGCAGACCGTCCCGACTGTCGTCGCTGCGGCCGATCGGCCCGTCGGCTGCCTGACGTGGTCCCCGACCGACGGTGCCGGTGAACAGCGACGCTCGGTGCTCACGCTCTCCGCGGGCCGCGCGCTGCCGATCCCCGAGGGCGCTGCCCCGGTGGGGCTGGCCCAGGCCGACGGCGCAGGCCCGAACGCGGACGCCGCGTATGTTCCGCCCGGACGGGGAGCCTACGTGCAGAGCACGTCCATCGTTCCGGACGGCGAGCGGCGCGGCGCGGTGTTCTACGTCGCGGACACCGGGGTGCGGTACGGCATCGTCGACACCGAGTCCGCTGCCGCCCTCGGCTTCCCGGAGAATCCCGCCCGCGCACCGTGGCAGATCGTGTCGCTGTTCGCCCCGGGGCCGGCCTTGGGGCGCGCCGAGGCGCTCGTCGCCCACGACGGTGTCGCACCCGATGCCCGGCCCGCTGAGGTCCGTTTCGGAGGCTGACTTCCGTTGATCGGACGCACTGTTCGGTCAGGCCGGGTGACGGTTTCCCTCACCCGGACAGGGCGAGCGGTGGGCGCGGCGTCGGAGCGGAATGGACGCGACCACCGCGACCGCGAGTACCCCGCACACGCCGCCGCCGGCTGCCAGCGCGACCGTGCGCGGCCGGTGGTCCGGGGACGGCGCCGGACGTGGCGGCTCGATCGGCACGGATGCCGCGACCTGGGACCGGACGACGGGATCGGGACCGGCGACCGCGGCGAGCGGGTCGACCACCCCGTGCCCGACCCGGGGATTCCAGCCCTCGGCCGGGGCGTGCGCGGTCGCCTCGATGCGTGCCATCACGGCGCGCGCGTCGAGTTCGGGATGCCGGGCACGGACCAGGGCGACGGTCGCCGCGACCAGCGGCGCCGCGAAACTGGTTCCCGCGATCGGCTGCGGTCCGTCCTGTCCCCGGTACGCGTCGGCGAGCCCGCCGGAGGTGGGATGCAACGAGACGATGCCGCTGCCGGGTGCAGCCACGTCCACCCACGGTCCGGGCAGGCTGTACGACGACGGGGAGCCGTCCTCCTCGACCGATCCGACGGTGAGCACGTACTCGTCGTACCAGGCCGGTGACGCGATCGTGGTGACCGCGGACCAAGGATCACCGCCCGGTGTCAGCGGATCGACACCACCGGGATTCGGCGATCGGCACAGGTCTCCGGTGTTGCCTGCCGCCACGACCACCACCGCGTTGCGGACGTCGGTCGCGTACTGGACGGCGGCGCCGAGCGTGCGATCGTCGAGGCCGTCCGCCGCCGCCACGCACGCGACCTCCGAGATGTTGATGACGGTCGCACCCAGGTCCGCGGCGGTCCGGACCGCCGCCCCCAGGGTGCGGACGTCTCCGTACCCGGGGGAGTTGCGCGCGGTCGCGTCGTCGGGGCGGTGGTTGCGGTCGGAGAAATTGCGGCTGGATTGCCGGATCGCGATCACCTCGACATCGGGTGCGCCCCCGGCGAATCCCGCTCCCGCCATCGGGCTTGCCGCGATGAGCCCCGCGACGAGGGTGCCGTGCGCATCGCAGTCGTCGGTGCCGTCGCCGGTAGCGACATAATCTCCGCCCGGGATCAGGTTCGGCAGCCGGGGATGCCGCGCCACACCGGTGTCGATCACCGCGACCTTCTGTCCGGCGCCGCGGGTCAGCGGCCACACGGCCTCGAAGTCCAGAATGCGCTGGGCCGCAGGTGGTTGCGGACCGTCCACGGCGTCCCGTGCCTGCGTGCACAGGTTGCGCTGCTCGGTCTCGTCCGGCGGCGCGGGCGCACCCGCCGGGGGCAGCGCGCCCGGGTCGACCGTCGGAGGGGACGCGCTCGCGGGTGCGGCGGTGGCGAGCAATCCGGCGACGAACGCGGCGGCCACGGCCCGGGGGTAGCCCGGCACGTCAGATTCCGCGCACGGCGGAGTAGAGCCCGAGAACCCAGCAGGCCAGCGGAACGATCGTCGCGACCACCGCGTACTCGGTGATTTCGGCGATACGGCGCTGAACGGGAGTGAACGTGCGCCGCGGTGCGACCACCCCGAAGACCAGGGCGCCGACCAGCAGCACGGTCGCCGCCGAGAACAGCGCGACGGGCGGCGCGGCGCCGCCGACCGCGGCACCGGCGAGCACACCGAGCAGGATGAGACCGCCGCCGAGAACGAGCGGCGCGGCCTGGTCCGCGCCGGCGTAGGTGCGGCCGCGGAACATCAAGGCGACCGCCGCGGCGATCGCGAGCGCGACACCGGGCCACGGAATTCCGTCGCCGGCCCGGGAAATCGTCGCGCACCAGGCACCCGCGGTGGTCAGGACGACGACGGCATACAGGAGGCCGGTGAGGTAGCGCCTGGCCAGGGCTGCGCCCGCTTCGAGTTCCTCGAACGTAGGTGCCGGATTCGCGTCGTCGGGGTCCGCGACCACCGGATCGAGGGACGTTCCGGGCGCCGGCACCGGTGGCAGCGGCAGCCGCGCCAGCATCATCGCGACCCGGGGGGCGAGCGTCGCAGTGAGCAACCCGACCAGGACGAGACCGGCACCGACCGCGGTCACCGGAACGGCGATGCCCACCGCCACCGTGGACGCGACCGCCGCCACCGTCGCGACCGTCGCGACAGCGGTGAACGTGGCGGTCCCGACGACGGCGACGCGCAGGACCACGACCGCGACCGCCGCGGTGAGGATCGAACCGAGCAGCAGATGCGGCAGGTCGTATCCCCCCGGGACGACGAGCAGTCCGGTCGCGAACGCGGCCGGTGTCGCGCACACCGACAGGAGCCAGGCCGTGGCGCGGTCCTGGTAGACGCGGTGCAGGACGGCGGCCGCGACGACGAGCAGTATCGTCAGGGTTGCTGTCGCGGCGCCGGCGATCGCGCGGCCGTTCCCTGCCGGGATCTGCAGCAGCGCAGCCGAACCCACCACCACGGCGAGGACCGCGACGATCGTGGCTACCGACTGCGCGGCCGACGACGACCAGCGGCGCAGGCGATCGCGGTCGGCGACCGCGACGTGATACATGACGTCGTCGAACAGCGGTGGCGGCGCGGGCGCGGCAGCGTTCTCGAGGACGAGCAGTTCACCGTCCCGGACACCGTGTTCCTCGAGTGCGAGCGCACCGGACAGCGGTGCCCGGCCGAGCCGAGCGAGGGTCCACCGGTCGGGCTCCACCTGATCGGGGGTGGAATCGAAGGCGTTGTCGGTGCGGTGTGCCGCAACGAGATCGACGATCCCGGGAACGAGCAGCGCCACCGGCACCCCCAGTGGCAGGGCCAGATCGACCTGGCTGTGCCGGGTCAGCACGGTGATCCGGCACAGGTCCGGAGCGCCGACGCCCCGGCTCGGTTCGGCGCCCGTGCGCGTCGTGTCGCTGTGTGTAGCCGTCAACGATGTGTCCCCCAGTCGCATCGAGTGTGTCCCGGTCCGGTCCGTCGAAATTCCCCTCCGGACGGACCGAACCCGCCGCAGACGATACGACATCCGTGCGGCGGGCGCCGGGGCGCAGGGCGGGCACGCGGCGGTGCGATGCGTTACCCTTCGTCGACCGTGGGGACGGCCGGCGCGGGGGCGGCCGAGGTGACGAGAGCGGTCGGGGGGAGTTTGCCGTGAGTACGGTGCGGTTCGTGCGCAGAGCCCGTCGGGAGGCTCCGCGCATACCGGGTGGTGAGGTGAGTCTGCAAGCGCCCCCGGAGATTCCGCGTTCCACCCCGGGGAACCTGTTGATGAAACTGCTGCCGCTGGTGATGGTGGCCGCGATGATCGGCATGGTCGCGTTGATGTTCACCTCCGGGATGGCGCGCAACCCGATGTCGCTGATCTTCCCCGTCATGATGATGGTGTCGGTGATCGGGATGCTCGCCGGCAGCGGCCGTGGGGGCGGTGCGCGCACCGCCGAGGCGAACGAGGACCGCAAGGACTACCTGCGATACCTCGACCAGCTGCGCCGCGACGTGACCGAAACGGGTGACCAGCAGCGCCATGCACTCGAGTGGGTGCACCCCGACCCGGCGCTGGCGTGGACGCTCGCCGGATCGGTGCGCATGTGGGAGCGCCGGGTGACGGATGCGGACTACTGTCACGTGCGGGTCGGTCTCGGCGGTCAGCGACTCGCGACGCGCCTGATCCCGCCCGAGACCGGGCCGGTCGAGGACCTGGAACCGGTTGCGGCGGTCTCCTTGCGCAGGTTCGTCCGCACGCACTCGGTGGTGGCCGCGTTGCCCACCGCGGTGTCCTTGCGCGGATTCCCGGCGGTCGCGATCGACGGTGACCGCGACGCCGCGCGCCGGCTCACCCGGGCGATGCTGGTGCAACTGTGCACCTTCCACGGGCCGGACGTGCTGCAGATCGCCGTGGTGTGCGGACCCGACACGGCCCCGGAGTGGGAATGGGTGAAATGGCTTCCCCATGCCCAGCATCCGGAGGCGCGGGACGGTGCGGGAAGCGCCCGCACCGTGTTCGGTTCGATGCTCGAACTCGAGACGGTCCTCGGGCCGCAGCTGGCGATGCGCGGACGTTTCGCGCGCAACGCCCCGGCGGTCGAGGGCGTGCCGCAGATCGTCGTCGTCGTCGACGGCGGCGTCCACGGTTCCGGTTCCGGTGTCCTCGACGACGGCGGAGTCGATTCGGTGGTGGTGCTCGATCTGTGCCGGTTCGTGCCGCGGCTCGCCGCGACCCGGGGATTGCAGTTGATCGCCGACGGTGGAGAACTCGGCGCCCGTGCGGGCAACACCGTCGAGACCTTCGCGCGGGTCGACGGCATCAGCGTCGCGCAGGCGCAGACCGTGGCGCGGCGTCTGGCACCGTATCGGACCACCGGGACGGCGGCCGGGGACACCGGTGGCGAGGCACGGCCGTCGACGTGGCCGGATCTGCTGGGCCTCGGCGACCTCGCGCGATTCGACCCCGGGCGGGCCTGGGCGCCGCGGCGGGGCCGGGACCGGCTGAGGGTGCCCATCGGTGTCGGGGTCGACGGTGCCCCCGTCGAACTGGATCTGAAGGAAGCCGCGGAGAACGGCATGGGGCCGCACGGCCTGTGCATCGGCGCCACCGGTTCCGGAAAATCGGAGTTCTTGCGCACCTTGGTCCTCGGCCTGATCGCGACGCATGCACCGGATGCGCTGAACCTCGTGCTCGTCGACTTCAAAGGCGGAGCCACGTTCCTCGGTCTGGACCGGGCGCCGCACGTCGCCGCCGTCATCACCAACCTCGCCGACGAACTGGCGATGGTGGACCGGATGAAGGACGCCCTCGCGGGCGAGATGAACCGCAGGCAGGAGTTGCTGCGCGCGGCAGGAAATTTCGCGAATGTGGGTGACTACGAGCGGGCGCGGGTGGCGGGCGCGCCGTTGGCGCCGCTTCCCGCACTGTTCATCGTCGTCGACGAGTTCTCCGAATTGCTCACCCAGCAACCGGAATTCGCCGATCTGTTCGCGGCCATCGGCCGGCTCGGCCGCTCACTGCACATGCACCTGCTGCTCGCCAGCCAGCGCCTCGACGAGGGGCGGCTGCGTGGGCTCGACAGTCACCTGTCCTATCGAATAGGCCTGAAAACGTTCTCGGCGAACGAATCCCGCAGTGTGCTCGGTGTCCCCGACGCCTACCATCTGCCGTCGTCGCCGGGTGCCGGCTACCTCAAGTGCGATTCGGCGGAGATCGTGCGGTTCGCCGCTGCCTACGTGTCCGGACCCTACGAGCCGGGCCGCACCACCCGCCTGGCCCCGCACAACCACGGGCCGGGTGCGACCCGGTCCCGGCCGTTCACGGCGCGGGAGGTGCCCGCCGAAGTGCCGGCGCCGATGCCGGTCCCCGCGACGACCGCCCCCGAACCGGAGCCGGACGGCCGGACCGTCCTCGACGTTCTCGTCGACCGGATCCACGGCCACGGCCCGCCCGCGCACGAGGTGTGGCTGCCGCCGCTCGACGAGTCGCCGAGTCTCGACCGGATCGTGCCGCGGTCGCTGCTCACGGGCGACGTGCTGCGCCAGGCCACCTTGCGCACCCCGATCGGCATCGTGGACCGGCCCTTCGATCAGCGCCGGGATCCGCTCATCGTCGATCTGGCGGGCGCGGCGGGCAATGTCGTGGTCGTCGGCGGCCCCCGATCCGGCAAGTCGACGCTGCTGCGCAGCCTGATGATGTCGATGGCGTTGAGCCACACCGCCGAACAGGTCCAGTTCTATTGCCTGGATTTCGGTGGGGGCACACTCGCCGGACTGTCGGGCCTGCCCCACGTCGGTTCGGTGGCCAGTCGGCTCGACGCCGACCGGGTGCGCCGGACCGTCGCGGAGATGACCGGATTACTGCGGCGGCGCGAACGGATCTTCGCCGAATGGGGGATCGAGTCGATGGCGCAGCTGCGCCGGCTCCGCGGCGACCGGCTCGTCGACACGTCCACCGACCCGTTCGGTGACGTTTTCCTCGTCATCGACGGCTGGCCCAGCATCCGGAACGACTTCGAAGCTCTCGAGCAGGCGATCGGCATTCTCGCGGCGCAGGGCCTGTCCTACGGGATCCACGTCGTGATCTCCGCGCCGCGCTGGGGTGATGTGCGGCCCGCGATGCGCGACCACCTCGGCACCCGGCTCGAGCTGCGCCTCGGCGACCCGTCGGATTCGGAGTTCGGCCGGAAGAAGGCCGAGACCGTCCCCGCGAACCGGCCCGGTCGCGGCATCGACCGCGACGGGCTGCACGTTCTCTCGGCGCTGCCCCGAGTCGACGGCAGTTCCGAGGCGGACGACCTCGGGGCCGGGATCGCCGCGGCAGTGGAGGCGCTCACCGCTGCCACGCCGGGCCGGCCGGCCCCGCCGGTGCGGATGCTGCCGGAACTCGTCGAGCACCGGGAGCTGCCCACAGCGCTGCCGCCGGGCACGCCCGTGCCGGCACACGCGCCGGCGGCACAGCGGCTGCGGGTCCCGATCGGCATCGACGAAGCGGAGCTGGCGCCGGTATGGCTCGACTTCGCGGAGAACCCGCACCTCCTGGTGTTCGGGGATTCCGGCTGCGGCAAGACCGCGCTGCTGCGCGGGATCTGCCGGAGCCTGATGAAGTCGAACACCGGTGCGCAGGCCCGCATCGTCGTCGGCGACTACCGGCGCACCCTCCTCGGTATCGTCGAAGGCGACCATCTCGGGGGATATGCGCCGTCCGCGGCGGTCCTCTCCGCGATGGCCCGCGACCTCGCCACGGTGTTCGAGAAGCGGCTGCCCGGACCGGACACCACCCAGCAGCAGCTACGGGACCGGTCCTGGTGGACGGGACCGGAGGTCTTCGTCGTCGTCGACGACTACGACATGGTGTCCACCTCGGGACAGAATCCGCTGGCGCCGCTGGTCGAGTACCTGCCGCAGGGAAAGGACATCGGCCTGCACCTGGTGGTGGCCCGACGCTCCGGTGGTGCGGGACGCGCATTGTTCGAACCGGTGATCGGGCGGTTGCGAGAGTTGTCGTCGGCGGGTCTGGTCATGAGTGGAAACCGCGACGAAGGAGCACTGGTCGGCGCGATCCGGCCGAGCCGGATGCCTCCGGGGCGGGGCATCATGGTGCAGCGCAACGGGGAATCGCTCGTGCAGGTCGCGTGGGTCCCGGAACAGTGAGCACGTCCGACACGCTCGGCCTGCTCCTGGCCCCCGACCGGGTCTTCGCGCGTTGGGGGGAGATCACCCTCGACTGTCCCGCGGTCGCCGCCGACATCGGAGACGGATTCGTGTTCGCGGAAGCGGCCGCCCGCCGCCCCGCCGAAACCCGGATCGACGTCGTCGCTCGGATCGGGGACCGATCCCGGGCCGGTACCGGCGGCCCCGAGCTGTCCGCCGCTCTGACCGGACTGGTGCAGTACGCGGCGGCGGCGGTCTCCGCTCCCCCGGACGCGGGTACGGCCACGATGGTGTATCCGACGCGGTGGAGCGAGCGGCGCCGCGAGATCGCCCACACCGCAGCGCGGAACGTCGCGCGCAACGCGACGCTGGTCGCGGCGGCGGTCGCGGCGCGGCAGGTGGTGACCGCGTCGGCGGTGGAACGCTGCGTGGCCGTGGAGGTGGCGGACGACGGGATCACCGCGTCGCTGCTCGGACCGGCCCCGGCCTCGGGCACAGCACCGGTTGTCACCCGCACGGCGGTGGACGGCGAACTCGGCGCGGCGGACCTGGAATCGACGGACGGATTCGCGCGTTTCGAGGATCTCATCGGCTCCGTCGCCGGTCCGGTCGATCCGGATGTTCTCGCGGTGACGGGTGCGCCGGGCGAGCCGTCCGGTGGCGCACTCTGCGAGCTGATCGGGGAGCGGCTCGGCCGCGGCATCCGGGTGGTGCCCGTCGCCGCGTCGGAAATGCTCACCGCGGTCACGGCTCCGCCCGCCGCTGCGGTGTCGGTATCCACCGTTCCGGCGACCGCTCAGTGGCTCTCGGACATGCGCACGGCAGCGCCGCCGCCTCCGGCCACGCGGCGCTGGTGGGTTCTCGCCGCCGTCGCAGTGGCGGTCGCGGTGGCCGCTGGGGTACTTCTCGGTCGCGGCGCGGGAACAGTCGCTCCGCCGGGCGCCGATCCGGTCGCGGAGGGAGCCGACGGTCCGGTTCCCGCGGCGGCGTCGACGTCGCCGCGGTCACCGTCGACTCGATTCGCACTGGGACCGGTGCACATCGAGCTGCCCGAGCAATGGCGGCTCCGGGGCACGGTCGGGCAACGCAGCGAGCTCGTTCCGGTCGGGGGCGCGGACCGGCGGATCGTGGTGGTGCACAGCAGACTCGGCGACGGCGTGGACGAGGCGGGGGTCGCTGCCGTGCTCGAACGCCGGGCCGCCGAGCGCGGCGGAGTCGTCCGCGACGTCGACGCCGACACCACATTCGGGGACCGCTCGGTGATCGCCTACACCGAAGTGCCCGAAGAGTTCTCGACGGTGCGCTGGTTCGTCGTCGTGGACCGCGGATGGCAGGTTGCGGTGGGCTGCCAGTTCCTGGTGGGGGAGTGGTCCGGCATCGGGAAGGAATGCGAACAGGCGGTCCACACCCTGGTTGTCCGGTAACGCCGCCGGGCCCGGTCGAAACCCGCCCCGAACGAGTTTCGGTCCGAAGGGATCCGAAGGGAACCGATCGGCGACGGGTGGCGTCCAACCAGATGTAGGGCGCAATCCGGCCAGGGATGCAGGGGCCCGGCCGGGCGCGAAGAACGACGAGGGGAAGACGAAATGTCCGAAGTGCAGGGCGGCGGGGCGGGCGGCCAGAGGGTCGTCGCCGACGTCGGGGAGATGCTGGTCGCGGCGCAACAGATCGACAATTCACGTGAAGTGCTCGGCGACATTCTCGGTCAGCTCAGGACGATCGTCGGGCGATCGAGCGACGTGTGGAGCAGCGATTCCAACGACATGTTCGGGATCGTGATGGCGGACTGGGACAAGGCCTCCCGGAACATGAACGACGCGCTGGAGGAGATTGCCGCCGGCATCCGGACCAGCGGGAACTCGTACGACCAGGCGGTCGAGGACCAGGCGCGCGCGATCGCCGATGTGGGCAGCACCCTCAAGGGCAGCTACACCTGATCGTCCCGGCGCGCGGCGCCTGAATGTCACGGCGTGCGGCGCCTGAATGTCACGGCGTGGCGCCTGGATGCCACCGCGCGCACAACATCATCCTTCGGGGACAACGAGGCAAGGAGAACAGGACCGTGAGTCGACCGATGAGGCAGGACTTCGAGGGTGTCCATCAGGTATTCAAGGACCTCACCGCGTTGCAGGGTGCGATGAACGACGAACTCGACTCCGTCGGGACGACGGCCGAGCGATTCGTGCAGACGTGGGACGGCACCGCGCAGGACGAGTACTACAAGTCGCAGACCAAGTGGAACACCGCTGCGTCCGAGTTGAACTTCATTCTCGGGCGGATCGGTGCATCGGTCGCGTCGGGCAACCGGAACATGATCGATCTCGAAGACGGGCTCACCCGCCAGTGGATTCCGAGGTGACGCGCACGGCGGTGTAGCCCGTTCCGAACAGGTCGGATACCGCGACGTCCCGGTGGTGGAGAGGCCGCCGGGACGTCGCGGTCTCCGGTCCCGGTGAGCCGGCCTTTTGACCGCTGCGTGACAGGACCGGTATCGTGTCCGCTTGGCGTGTCGTACGCTGCCGTGGTTTCCTGCCCGGCGGACGTCGCTTCTCGGGTCTCAACTGGCCGCCGAGGGTGATCATCGGCGGCGCGCGGGCCAGCAGCGAAACGATAGACGAGGAAGATCTGTGTCTACGTACACACCGAAGGCCGGCGACGTGACCCACCAGTGGCACGTCATCGACGCCACTGATGTGGTGCTCGGCCGCCTCGCGGTGCAGGCGGCGAACCTGCTCCGCGGCAAGCACAAGCCCACTTTTGCTCCGCATGTCGACGGCGGTGACTTCGTCGTCATCATCAACGCCGACAAGGTTGCCATCTCCGGCAACAAGCGGACCGACAAGTTCCTCTACCACCACTCGGGCCACCCGGGTGGTCTCCGCGCGCGTTCGGTGGGCGAGGTTCTCGAGAAGAACCCCGACCGCCTCGTGGAGAAGGCCGTCACCGGCATGCTCCCCAAGAACAAGCTCGGTCGCGCCATCGCGAAGAAGCTGAAGGTCTACGCGGGCCCGAACCACCCGCACGCCGCGCAGCAGCCGGTTCCGTTCGAGATCAAGCAGGTGGCCCAGTGACTGAGCAGAACGTGAACGACGAGTACAACGACGATTCGGCCGAGACCGTGGTCGAGACCGTGGTCGAGGAGTACGCGGTCGACGAGGTCGCCGCGGCACCCGCACCGATCGTGCTCGACCGCCCGGTCCAGACCGTCGGCCGCCGCAAGGAGGCCGTCGTCCGCGTCCGCCTCGTTCCCGGCTCCGGCAACTTCGTGCTCAACGGCCGCACCATCGAGGACTACTTCCCGAACAAGGTGCACCAGCAGCTCGTGAAGTCCCCGCTGGTGACCGTCGAGCGTGTCGAGTCGTTCGACATCCATGCGCGCCTGCACGGCGGCGGCCCGTCCGGCCAGGCCGGCGCGCTGCGTCTCGCCATCGCGCGTGCGCTGATCGAGGTCTCGCCCGAGGATCGTCCGGCTCTCAAGCGCGCCGGCTTCCTCACGCGTGACGCCCGCGCCACCGAGCGCAAGAAGTACGGCCTGAAGAAGGCCCGCAAGGCACCTCAGTACTCCAAGCGCTGATGTGTTGCCGACGCTGACCTCGTGGTCGGCCTCGGCACCTGTTCGACCACGAGGGCAGGCGCCGGTAGAAATCTCCTACCGGACGCCTGCTCTCGTGCATTTCCGCCCGGTTCATCCCGGGAGGTTCTCCGGCGGGGGGCTCGCCGGATCTACGACACGAGAGGTTGTCCATGGGGCGGTTGTTCGGTACCGACGGTGTTCGCGGCCTGGCGAACGCGAAGTTGACGGTGGAACTCGCCGTCCGGATCGCAGGTGCCGCGGCCGCGGTGCTGGCAGCCGGTACCGACGGCCGCCGGCCGGTCGCGGTGGTGGGCCGGGACCCCCGCGCGAGCGGGGAAATGCTCGACGCGGCGGTGACCGCGGGCCTGACGTCCGCCGGTGTGGACGTGCTGTCGGTCGGGGTACTGCCGACACCGGCGGTGGCCTTCCTGACCGGCGCCTACGCCGCGGACCTCGGTGTGATGATCTCCGCGTCGCACAACCCCATGCCGGACAACGGCATCAAGATCTTCGCGGCAGGTGGTCACAAACTCGACGACGCCGTCGAGGACAGCATCGAGGCACTGCTGCACGGTGAGCGGACACTCGACCGGCCGACCGGCGCCGGCATCGGACGTGTCCGCGTTCCCACCGACGCCGCGGCCCGCTATCTCGAGCACCTGGCCGGCGCGACCACGACACCGCTCACCGGTCTGACGGTCGTCGTCGACTGCGCACACGGCGCGGCCTCGGGCGTCGCGCCCGCCGCGTACGCGGCCGCCGGGGCGACCGTCATCGCGATCGGGGCGGATCCGGACGGTCTCAACATCAACGACAACTGCGGATCCACGCATCTCGACGGACTGCAGAAGGCGGTCGTGGAGCACGGCGCCGACCTCGGGCTGGCGCACGACGGGGACGCCGACCGCTGCCTGGCCGTCGACGCCGCCGGGGCGATCGTCGACGGCGACGCGATCATGGCAGTGCTGGCGCTGGCGATGCGCGACAGCGGAGAGCTGCACGAGAACACGCTGGTCGCCACCGTGATGAGCAATCTCGGTCTGCACCTGGCGATGCGGGAGGCCGGCATCGAGGTCGTGACCGCCGGGGTCGGCGACCGTTACGTCCTCGAAGAGTTGCGGCGAGGTTCCTTCAGCCTCGGCGGCGAGCAATCCGGCCACATCGTGTTCCCGTCCCACGGCACCACCGGTGACGGCGTGCTGACCGGTCTGCGGTTGATGGAGCGCATGGCGGTGACGGGCTCGTCGCTCGCCGACCTCGCGTCGGTGATGCGGACCCTGCCTCAGGTGCTGGTGAACGTGCCCGTCTCCGACAAGACAGCGGTCGCGGGCCATCCCGCGGTGGTCGAGGCGGTCGCCGCCGCCGAACACGAGCTCGGGGACTCCGGCCGGGTGCTGCTGCGTCCGTCGGGGACCGAACAGCTCGTGCGCGTCATGGTGGAAGCGGCCGACGACACTGTCGCGCGGGTCCTCGCCGATCGTCTCGCCGACGCGGTCGCCGCGGTCTGATCCCGGCCCCGGCAACTCGGGGTGCGGAAACTCGGGGTGCGGGAACCGATGCTCCCGCGGCTGCGTCCAATCCCTACGACGGTGCTGCCACGGTGGCGGTGCCGCGGGGGGAGGTGCGCGTGGGGCACGGGGGAACGAACGCCGACGGCATGAGCGTGGACGTGCCGGAGGTCCGCGCGATTGCGGCCGGACTCGGTCGCGCGGTCGCCGGCACCGAGCGGCAGTGGCAGCACGCGGTGGGTGGACTCGGATTCGATGCCGGCGCCGCCGGTCCGGGTCACCGCGGTCGCGGGGATGCGGTGGACGCGGGATACCGTCGGCTGCGGCGGGTGCTCGAGGCGTGGTCCGACGAGGCGGCCGGCGTCGCGGAACTCCTGGGTCGCACGGCCGACAGCTACGGGTACGAGGTCGATCGGCAGGTGGCCGCGCTGACCCGCGTCGACCCCGCCGCGGGGGGTCCCCGGTGACCGGCCCGGCGGGTATCGACGGCCTGCTCGACGCCGGCGCCGTCGGTCTCCGATTCTTCGTCGAGTTCCTGCCGCGGGCACACCGGGTGGGAGCGGCGCAGACGGTGACGGTGCCACACCTGACGGACCGGTACGACGCGCAACGCGGCTTCGACATCGCGCGGTTCGCATCCGACGCGGACGCCCTGAGGGTGCTTTCGACAGTGGTCGGCTCGGGTGCCGACGAGCAGCGCGATTGGCTCGCGGCGGTCCCGCCGGCATGGCAGGGCGGCGCATCGTGCTCCGCCACCGAGTCGCTCGCGGCCCACGCCGAACGGGCGCGGAGCCTGCACGACTCGGTCGGTGTCCTCGCGGCGACGACGGCCGGTGCCGTCGCGGCGATCGGTGCAATCGTCGACGAGAAGTCCCGTGCTGCAGCAACTTTCGCTGACCCCGTGATCGGGGGCTTGGGTCCGGCCGACGTCGACGCGGTTCTTGCCGGCGCGTCCGGTGCGGGCACCGGCCCGACCGTCGAGCAGCTCTCCCGCTGGTCCACCGGCCTCGCCGCCGACGCGGACGCGCCGGCGGTGGCCCAGTGGTGTACCCGATGGCTGACCGAGGTGTTCGTTCCGGGGGTCGAGACCGCCGCCGCCGCGTTCGCCGGACTGTGCGACGACGCCGACCGGGCGATCGGGGAGGTATTCGACGAACTGACACGCGCGTTCGAGAATCTCGACGAGCACCGGTTTCCCGGAGTCGGGACGGAGATGCCGTCGACCGGTGGTCGCGTCGCCGAGTCCCGTGGCGAGGTCGTGCCGGCGTGGGGCTCGCCCGGCACATCGCAGGCCGAAGCAGGGCAGGCCGAAGCAGGGCGCGCCGATGCGGTGCAGGCCGGGGTGTCGCTGGTCGAATCGGGACTCGGACTGGCCGCGGCGGTCGGGGAGCTGAGCGGTGCCGTCGTGGAACTGGCGACCGCGGTGGTCGACGGGGTGACCGCGGTGGTCGACGGGGCTACCACGGGGGTCGACGGGACCGCCGCCGAACCGGCGTCCGAACTCCGCTCCGGGACGATCCCGCCGGCCGTGGAGCCACCCATCGAGTGCCCGCCCGATCCGGCACCGTCCACGGGCCCCACGCCGACGGACACCACACCGCCCACGTCGCCGACACCGCCCACGTCGCCGACACCGCCCGCGGACACCCCGCAGGTGGGCCCGACCGCTGAGGGACCACCGGCGGCGACCCCCGTACCCGGTTCCGGTGTGTCCGGTACGGATCGAGGTCGCGGCGGTCGCGGTGCGCCGGAACGGACCGGCACCGTGCCCGCGGGCGATCGCGGTCCCGCGGACGCGGCCGAACCGATGCCCGACGGCGGCGTGATCCTCCCCGAAGCGGGTCCGCTGTGAACGCGCGTATCGAGCGGATCGTCGCCGAGTATCGAGCCGCGATCGGCCGCAGGCTCGGCGAGCTGGAGGCGGTGCGCCTACCCCGGCAGCTTCCGCCGCTGCCGGAGCGCGAGCAGGAACCGGAGGGCGACGAGCCGTACTACCGGCCGAAGAGCTGGCTGATCTGAGCGGCCGGATCGGATTCGATCACCGCCGGATCCGCGATCGCCTCGGAGCCGGGGATCTCGGCTTCCGGATCGGAGAAGCATGCGTAGCTCTTGTCGCCGGTCAGGCGATGCAGCAGGAACCCGGTGAGCAGCGCGCGGGTGCGCTGCTGCGTGCGGCGCTCACCGCCGCCGAGCCCGATGTACGACAACAGTTTGCGGCCCTCGACGAGACCGTCGTCGGAGGCCTTGTCGACCGACCGCAACAGCACGTCGCCGCCCCACCCCTGCGCGACCGCGACCGCGTCGCTGTTCATCGAGCCGAGGCTCTTCGCGCCGACGAGGACCAGCCCGGGCGCATCGACGCGGGGCGCGACGGCCGCGGCGGACGGCGCGGTCGGGGCTGGGAACAGCGACGCCACCGCCGCCACGTCGCGCCGGGACGCGGCCAGCACTGCCGCTCCCGCGCCCAGTCCGTGACCGGCCACTGCGACACGGTCGGGGTGAACGCTGATCCGGCCCGTTCCCAGCCGGACGCTCGTGCAGATGTCGAGGACGGTGATCAGATCGGTGGACAGACCCAGCGCCGACGGCACCGGTCCGCGCTCGGTGTTCGGTGCCGTGGCGACGATGCCCCACGACGCGAGATGCTCGAGCAGCGCCGAGTAGTTCGAGGTTCCGGTCAGCCAGCCGTGACCGAACGCCACCGCAGGCAGTCCGAATCCTTCGGCGGGGGTGTAGACGACGCCGGGTTGACCGGCCAGCGCCAGGTCGCCGCGCAGAACCGAATGCGGTCCGCGCCGGGAGAGCTGCTGAGCCAGGGATTTCGGGTTCGCCGCCACGGAGTGAACGTTAGCGGATCGCCCGGCGGCCCGGTACGCCACCGGCCGCGAGCCGGGCCCGCGGGGTTCCGACGAGTTGTTACCGCCCGCTCGTCGCCCAGTACCCTGCTAACCATGTGCGGAATCGTGGGTTATGTCGGGCACCGCAATGCTCTCGACGTCGTGGTGGAGGCACTGCGGCGAATGGAATACCGAGGTTACGACTCGGCTGGCATCGCGATCCTGGACGGTCGCGGGGGGTTGGCCGTCGAGCGGAAGGCGGGTCGGCTGGCGAATCTCGAGGCCGAGCTCGACGAGGTCGGCCGGGACCGCTTCGCGGGCACCGCCGGCATGGGACACACCCGCTGGGCGACCCACGGACGGCCCACCGACCGCAATGCGCACCCGCACCGGGACGCGAGCGGCCGCGTCGCGGTCGTCCACAACGGCATCATCGAGAATTTCGCTCCGCTGCGCGCCGAACTCGAGCACGCGGGTGTCGAGCTGGCGTCCGACACCGACACCGAGGTCGCCGTGCACCTGGTGGCCCGCGCCTACGCCGAGGGCCCCACGGCCGGGGACTTCGTGGAGAGCGCCCGGACCGTGCTGCGCAGGCTCGAGGGCGCGTTCACGCTCGTCTTCGCGCACGCCGACCATCCCGGCACGATCGTCGCGGCCCGCCGCTCCACGCCGCTGGTCGTCGGTGTCGGCGACGGCGAGATGTTCATCGCGTCCGATGTCGCGGCGTTCATCGAGTTCACCCGTGACGCCGTCGAGCTGGGTCAGGACCAGGTCGTCGTCATCACGAAGGACTCCTACGTGGTGACCGATTTCGACGGCAATCCGGACGTGCCGACGCAGCCGTTCACGATCGACTGGGATCTCGCCGCCGCCGAGAAGGGCGGCCACGACTACTTCATGCTCAAGGAGATCGAGGAGCAGCCCGGAGCGGTCGCCGACACGCTGCGCGGGCATTTCGTCGACGGTCGTATCGTCCTCGACGAACAGCGCCTGTCCGATCAGGAACTGCGAGACATCGACAAGGTGTTCGTCGTCGCGTGCGGCAGCTCCTACCATTCCGGTCTCGTCGCCAAATACGCCATCGAGCACTGGACGCGCCTGCCCGTCGAGGTGGAGCTGGCCTCCGAGTTCCGCTACCGCGACCCGGTGCTCGACCGATCGACACTGGTCGTGGCGATCTCCCAGTCCGGTGAGACCGCCGACACCCTCGAGGCCGTCCGGCACGCGAAGGAACAGAAGGCTCGGGTGCTGGCGGTGTGCAACACCAACGGCGCGCAGATCCCGCGCGAGGCCGACGCGGTGCTCTACACCCGCACCGGCCCCGAGATCGGTGTCGCGTCGACGAAGGCGTTCCTCGCGCAGATGGCGGCGAACCTGCTTGTCGGTCTGGCGTTGGCGCAGGCCCGCGGCACCAAGTACCCGGACGAGGTGGCCCGCGAGTACGAGGATCTCGCCGCCATGCCCGAACGCATCGCGCAGTTGCTCACCACGATGGAACCGGTGCGCGAGCTCGCCCGGGAACTGTCGGCGTCCCCGGCGGTGCTGTTCCTGGGCCGGCACGTCGGCTATCCCGTCGCGCTCGAAGGTGCCCTCAAGCTCAAGGAACTCGCGTACATGCACGCGGAGGGCTTTGCAGCCGGCGAGCTCAAGCACGGACCCATCGCGCTCATCGAGGACGGTCTGCCCGTCATCGTGGTGATGCCGTCCCCGAAGGGCCGTGCCGTGTTGCACAGCAAGCTGCTCAGCAACATCCGGGAGATCCAGGCGCGCGGCGCCCGCACCGTCGTCATCGCGGAGGAGGGCGACGAAACCGTGCGCCCGTTCGCCGACCATCTCATCGAGATCCCGTCGTCCCCGTCGCTGCTGCAGCCGCTGCTGTCGACGGTTCCTCTGCAGGTGTTCGCCGCCGAGGTTGCGCAGTCGCGCGGTTACGACGTGGACAAGCCCCGCAACCTGGCCAAGTCCGTCACGGTCGAATAGACCCGCGCTCCGATCGGAGGGGTGATGCGCAGTTACCACCCGTGCGACCGGGTCCGGGCGGCGGAGGCTCCGCTGCTCGCGTCGCTACCCGACGGCACACTCATGCGACGGGCCGCGCACGGCCTCGCCCGGGTCGCCGCCGCGGAACTGCGATCCCGGACCGGCGGGATCGCCGGGCGGCGCGTGGTCCTGCTCATCGGATCCGGCGACAACGGCGGCGACGCGCTGTGGGCCGGGGCGTACCTGCGTCGCCGGGGTGTCGCGGTGACCGCGCTGCTGCTCGCGCCCGACCGTGCCCATCCCGCGGGACTGTCCGCGTTGCGGGCGGCCGGGGGGCGGGTGGCCCCGGCAGTCCCGGATGCTCTCGGCGACCCCGATCTCGTGCTCGACGGGATCGTCGGCATTTCCGGCCGAGGCCCGCTGCGGCCAGCGGCCGCGGCCCTGGTCGACGCGATCACCGCCCCGATCGTCGCGGTCGACACCCCCAGCGGCGTCGACCCGGACACCGGGGCCGTCGACGGCCCGGCCGTCAGCGCCGCGGTCACGGTCGCGTTCGGTGCTCTCAAACCGGTCCACGCGCTCGCCGGGGCGCGCTGCGGCCGCGTCGAACTCGTCGATATCGGCCTGGACCTGCCGACGGCCGAGCTGGTTGCCGCCGAACCCGCCGAGATCGGTGCGATCTGGCCGGTCCCGGGTGCCGACGACGACAAGTACAGCCAAGGTGTCGTGGGCATCATCGCGGGCAGCGCCACCTACCCGGGGGCCGGTGTGCTGTGCACCGGTGCCGCGGTAGCCGCGACGTCCGGGATGGTCCGGTACGCCGGAACCGCAGCGGATGCGGTTCTCGCCCGGTACCCGGAAGTGGTCGCGGCACCGTCGTTCGCCGCAGCCGGTCGTGCACAGGCCTGGGTCGTCGGTCCGGGTGGCGGCACCGACGAGGCGGCCGCGCGGACCCTGCGGGAGGTGCTGGCCACGGATCTGCCGGTGCTCGTCGACGCGGACGGATTGACGCTGCTCGCGCAGAACCCGTCCCCGGTACGCAACCGTCCGGCACCGACGTTGCTCACCCCTCACGCCGGGGAATTCGCCCGGCTCACCGGGTCGCGCCCCGAACCCGACCGGGTGGCCGCTGTGCGGGCCCTGGCCGCGGACTGGCAGGTCCACGTGCTCCTCAAGGGCCGAGCCACCCTCATCGCCCGCCCCGACGGGCACGCATTCGTCAACGACGCGGGGGGGTCGTGGGCGTCCACCGCGGGCGCAGGCGACGTGCTGTCCGGCCTGATCGGGGCGCTGATGTCGGCGGGGATGGCACCCGATCTCGCCGCGGCGGCCGGCGCGCGGGCACATGCGCTCGCCGCGAACCTGGCCGCCCGCGACGGTGTGGGGGCCGCCCCGGTGTCCGCAAGCGCGATCCTGACGCAGGTCAGGGCTGCGGTGCGCACGCTGCGGGCATATATGTCCGAATTGTGATCCGAACTCCGCCACCGGCGCGCGGCGCGAGAATCCGGGAGTGGCAGGATCGAAAGTCATGACCGCCGCAGAACGCACCCAGGAACAGCACCGTCACGCCCAGCCCCAGGCCGAGGCGGTGATCGACCTGGATGCGGTCGCGGACAACGTTCGCCTGCTGCGCGAGTACGCCGGGGACGCCGCGGTGATGGCCGTGGTCAAGGCCGACGGCTACAACCACGGCGCGGTGCAGGTCGGGAAGGCCGCGCTCGCCGCCGGCGCCCGGGAACTCGGGGTCACCACACTTGCCGAAGCTCTGACTCTGCGTGCGGCCGGTATCGACGCGCCGATCCTGGCGTGGCTGCACACCGTCGACGCCGATTTCGCGCCCGCGATCGCCGCCGGCGTCGAAATCGGTGTGTCCTCGCCCCGGCATCTCGCGTCGGTCGCCGCTGCCGCCCGCGAGACCGGGATCACTGCGGTGGTCACCGTCAAGATCGACACCGGACTCAACCGCGGTGGCGTCGCCCGCGACGAATGGCCGGACTTCCTCCACGACCTCGGTCGCGTCCAGGCCGAGGGCGCGGTGCGGTTCCGAGGGGCGTTCTCCCATCTCGCGCACGCGGACGAACTCCACCACCCGGAGATCGATTCGCAACGAGACCGGCTGATCGAGGCCGTCGCCGATCTGCGCCGACACGGCATGGCCCCCGAGGTGGTGCACCTGGCGAACTCCGCGGCCGCCGTCACCCGCCCCGACCTGCGGTTCGACATGATTCGGCCCGGAATCGCGATGTACGGGTTGTCTCCGATTCCGGAGATCGGCGACTACGGTTTCCGGCCCGTGATGACGTTGCGGACGAGGGTGGCACTCGTGAAGAGATTGACGGCGGGATCCGGGGTGTCCTATGGGCACCGTTGGGTGGCACCCGCGGACACCACGGTGGCGGTGCTGCCCATGGGATATGCGGACGGGATCCGGCGGAATCTGAGTGGCCGATTCGAGGTGTTTCTCGGTGGCCGGCGCCGTCCTCAGCTCGGCCGCGTGTGCATGGACCAGATCGTGGTGGATCTCGGGCCGGACGGCGGCGGAGTAAACGAAGGCGACCATGCGTTGTTCTTCGGTAACGGCGGTCACGGTGAACCGTCCGCTCAAGACTGGGCGGAACTCCTCGACACGATCAACTACGAGGTCGTGACCGGGGTGGGCGGGCGCACCGTGCGGACCTACATCGGTGGCGAAGGAGGCAGGACGCGATGAGTGTGATGGGCAGAATGGGGCTTTTCGCCGCGAGTCTGGCCACGCTCGCTTCCGCGGCCGGCCTGTATGCGGTGCGGTCGGCGGGCATGCCCGCCCCGGAGATCTACGCGGACGAGGACTTCGACGCGATGCTCGCCGCACCCAAGCGCATCGTCGTCACCGAGGACGGCGTCGAGCTCGCGGTGCGCGAGTTCGGATCACCTCGCGCGCCTCTGACCATCGTGTTCGTCCACGGGTACTGCCTGCGCATGCAGTCCTGGCACCTGCAGCAGCGGTATATCGCCGAGCGGTGGGGCGGTGACGTGCGCACGGTGTTCTACGACCAGCGCGGGCACGGCGAATCCGGTGCTGCCGGAGCGAAGTCCTGCACCATCGCCCAGCTCGGACGCGACCTCGGCCGCGTCATCGACGAGACCACGCCGGGCGGGCCCGTCGTGGTCGTCGGGCATTCGATGGGCGGCATGACCACGATCGCGCTCGCCGCGCAACGCCCCGACCTGTTCGATTCCCGGATCGTGGGTGTCGGCCTGCTGTCGACGACCGCGGCCGGCCTCAGCAAGACCGGCCTCGGCCGCAACCTGGAGAACCCGGTGATCGACGGGTTCCGTTACGCCGCTCGCACCGCGCCTGGATTCGTGCAGTACGCCCGCGGTACCGCGAAGGCAATCGTCTCGCCGATCCTGCGGGCCGCGTCGTACGGCACCGTCGTGAGCCCCCGATTGGTGGAGTTCTCCGACCGCATGCTCAGCGAGACGTCGGTGCTCACCATCGTCAACTTCCTTCGCACTCTGGAACTGCACGACGAATCAGCCGCGCTGCCCACCCTCAGCAGGGTGCCGGTTCTGGTGCTGTGCGGTGACGCGGACATGGTGATCCCGTTCTCGGGCTCCGAGGAGCTCGCCGCGGAGTTGCCGCACTGCGAACTCAAGCGCGTGCGAGGCGCCGGACACCTCGTGCAACTGGAGTTCCCGGAGGTCGTGTCCAAGGCAGTGGACCGGCTCGTGCAGCGGGCCTTCGCACACGATGCGTCCAACCGGCGGGCTGTGGGTGTCTGAACACGTGAAGGACGACCCAGTGCCCGAGCAGTACGCCGAGCCCGAGCAGCACGCCGAACTGTCGACGGTCGAGGACACCGAAGCGCTCGGCCGCAGGCTCGCGGCGAGCCTTCAGGCGGGAGACCTGGTCGTGCTCGACGGTCCGCTCGGCGCCGGTAAGACCGCGTTGACCAGGGGAATCGCCGCAGGACTCGGCGTGCAGGGGCGGGTGACATCGCCGACGTTCGTGATCGCCCGCGAGCACCGGCCGGGGAATCGCCCCGGCGGGACACCGGTGGGACTCGTGCACGTGGACGCCTACCGGCTCGGCGATGGGCCCGGTGCACTGGACGAGCTCGACGCACTCGATCTCGACACCGACCTGACCGCCGCCGTTGTCGTCGTCGAATGGGGTGAGGGTCTGGTGGAAAAGCTCACCGACCGGCATCTGCGGGTGCGGTTGCGGCGCGACCCGGAATCCGATGTACGCCGGGCCACCTGGCGTTGGGTGGGCTAGTCGCCCGGGTAGCCGTTCCCCGTCGCTGCGCTCGCCCGGGTAGCCGTTCCCCGTCGCTGCCCTCGTCCATGAGGGCGGTATCCTGGGTAATCGTGCTTGTGCTCGCCGTCGATACCGCCACCCCTGCCGTGACCTCGGGGCTGGTCCGCCTCGGCGACGGAGCCGCGCAGGATCTCGAGACGCTTGCGGTTCGGGTCACCGAAAATCCACGGGCGCATGCCGAGGTCCTCACGCCCCTGATCCTCGAATGCCTCGCCGAAGCAGGATGCGAGCCGGCAGACCTCGATGCGGTCGTCGTCGGTGTCGGTCCCGGGCCGTTCACGGGATTGCGGGTCGGGATGGCGACCGCCGCCGCGTTCGGTGATGCACTGGGCATTCCCGTGCACGGAGTGTGCACCCTCGATGCACTTGCCGCGGACGTGTTCGCGGCCGATGTGACCGCCGCGGACGTGTTCGCGGCCGATGTGCCCCCCGGTTCCGATCTGCTCGTCGTCACCGATGCCCGTCGCCGTGAGGTGTACTGGGCGCGGTACTCCGGTGGTAGCCGGGTGGAGGGCCCGGAGGTGCGGAAACCCGCAGAGGTGACGGCCGCGCCGTCGCGGCGGGTTGCGGGCTCGCCGGCCCACGCCGAACTGTTCGACCTGCCGGTGGTTCCGGTGCATTCACCGTCGCCGGCCGGTCTGGTCACGGTGGCCGCGTCCGAACTGACCGCCCGGGCCGCCCCGCAGCCGCTGGTGCCGTTGTATTTGCGACGGCCGGATGCGGTGGAGACGGCGGCCCGCAAGAAATGAGTGTGCTCGTCGATGCGCTGCGCCCGGACGATGTCGAGCGTTGCGCGGAACTCGAACAGGTCCTGTTTCCCGGGGACGACCCGTGGAGTGCGGACGCGTTCCGGTCCGAACTGGCGTCTCCGCACAACCATTACGTCGCCGCCCGCGACGATGACGGTCGCCTGATCGGGTACGCCGGTCTGGCTCGACTCGGTACCGGCGTGCATCCCGAATCGGAGGTGCACACGATCGGCGTCGACCCGGGCCTGCGGCAACGGGGTATCGGCGGTGCGCTGCTCGGCGAGTTGCTGCGTGTCGCCGACGCGTGGGGTGGGCCGGTGTTCCTCGAGGTTCGGACCGACAACGATGCCGCGATCGCGTTGTACCGACGTGAAGGTTTCGAGATCGTGGGCACCAGGAAGCGTTACTACCAGCCGAGTGGCGCCGACGCGTACACCATGTGCCGGCCGGACCGGCGAGAGGAGCCAAGGCCGTGATCGTGATGGGCATCGAGAGCTCGTGCGACGAGACGGGTGTCGGCATCGTCCGGTGGGTCGGCGACGGCACGCTCGAACTGCTCGCCGACGAGGTGGCTTCGAGTGTCGACGAACACGCCCGCTTCGGTGGTGTGGTGCCGGAGATCGCGTCCCGCGCGCATCTCGAGGCGATCGTCCCGACTATGCGCCGTGCGCTGGCAGCTGCCGGCGTCGCCAAGCCCGACGCCGTGTGTGTCACCATCGGCCCGGGTCTCGCCGGCGCGCTGCTCGTGGGTGTCGCCGCCGCGAAGGCATATGCCGCAGCCTGGAACGTGCCGTTCTATGCGATCAACCATCTGGCCGGGCACGTCGCGGTCGACACGATCGAGAACGGTCCGATGCCGCCGTGTGTCGCGCTGCTGGTCTCGGGTGGACACACCCACCTGCTGCATGTCGAGGACATCGGCAAGCCGATCGTCGAGCTGGGGACCACCGTCGACGACGCGGCGGGGGAGGCCTTCGACAAGGTGGCTCGGCTGCTGGATCTCGGATACCCGGGTGGTCCGCTGCTGGACAAGCTGGCCCAGCAGGGGGATCCGACCGCAGTGGTGTTCCCGCGCGGGATGACCGGACCGCGCGACGCCCGCCACGACTTCTCGTTTTCCGGCCTCAAGACCGCGGTCGCCCGCCATGTCGAAGCGCTGGAACGCGCCGGGCAGCCGGTTCCGGTCGCCGATGTCGCGGCCGGATTCCAGGAGGCGGTCGCCGACGTGCTCACGATGAAGGCAGTGCGCGCGGCTCAGGACGTCGGTGTCGACACGCTGGTGCTCGGCGGCGGTGCGACCGCGAATTCGCGGCTGCGTTCGCTCGCCAGGGAGCGGTGCGCCGCTGCGGGGATCACCCTGAGGGTGCCGCGCCCGCGATTGTGCACCGACAACGGTGTGATGATCGCGGCGCTCGGCGCGCACCTCATTGCCGGCGGCGCGCAGCCGTCGTTGCTGACCGCCGCCACCGATCCCGGCCTCCCGGTGTCCGTGAACCAGGTGTGAGCCGGAATTTCCCGTCGCGTCGCCCGCTACGTCGGCTCATCCGTCGGTGGGTGTCGCGGTCGGTGTCCCCGGCGCCACGTGTTCCGGCGCCACGGTTTCCGGCGTGACGGACTCCGCCTGGGGTGGTTCGGTCGTCGTCGTACCGGGATCGGGGGCTTCCGGTGTGGTCGTGACCGGTGGTGTGGGGGCCGGTGGTGTCGTGGCCGGTGTGGTCGTGGCCGGTGGCGAGGTGGTCTCCGGCGTCGGAGTTCGCGTCGTGGTCGATCCCGGCCGTGGGCGGTCCCGGTCGCGGTTCTCCGTGTTCGGCGTCCACGTCGGCGGTACCAGCGACTGCGTGGTCTCCGGCATCGTGGTGGGCGGCACCGTCGTGGGCGGCACCGTCGTCCGGGATGCTTCGTGCTCGGTGGTTGCGGTGACTCTGCCGGAGGGAACGCGGGTGGGAACCGGATCGAACGA
The DNA here is from genome assembly GCF_001895025.1 of Rhodococcus zopfii NBRC 100606 = JCM 9919. Lineage (GTDB taxonomy): Bacteria > Actinomycetota > Actinomycetes > Mycobacteriales > Mycobacteriaceae > Rhodococcus > Rhodococcus zopfii. Next base: position 56,176 of record NZ_BCXI01000027.1, on the reverse strand, counting down.
CGGGATGCGTGTCCCGGTCGGGACGGTCGCGTCGGGCGCGACCGTGTCGGGTGGGGTCGGCAGCACCGAGTCGCTGGACCCGGCGGGCGAGACGGGCCGGTCGGTGGACGCAGGCTCCCGGATCTGTTCGGTGGCATAACCGGCGACGAGTGCCCCGGCCACCAGTGCCCCGACGAGTGCCCCGGCGGTGCGGCCGGAAGGGCGTGACGTGCCGGACTCGGTGCCCCCCGCGAGCGGGTAGCGGTCGAGGTGAGGATCGTCGTCCAGGTACGCGGCGCCGTGCGCGGCGACCGCCGCGGGATCGTCGACGGTGACGGCAGGGCCGCCGAATGCAGCCGTGACCGCTGCGGCCAGCGCGGGGAACGACGAGGCGCCGCCGACGAGCACGAGCACCTGTGGCGAGGTCGGGGCGGCGGCGCAGGTCCGTGCGGTGAAGTCCGCGGCCGCCTCGACCAGATCCACGACGAGCCCGTCGAACTCGGGGCGGGTGACCGTGACGGACACGCCCGGTCCGGCCTCACCGATCTCGATGTGTGCGGTGTCGTCGACGGTGAGGGTCTCGAGGGCTCCCAGACAGCGCGCGGAAAGCAGGGCGGGGTCGACCGGGATGCGGGTACGGATGCCGTCCGTCGATCTGCGGACGTGTTCGAGGAGCCGGCTGTTGATCTTCTCGCCACCCAGCGCGTCGGTGCGGTCGGCGTGCAGGACCGTGCCGTCGGCGTGGTCGAGGACCGACACGCTCATCCCGGATGCGCCGACGTCGGCGACCGCGATCGCTCCGTCCGTGTTCGCGAGCCCGGTGTTGTGCAGGTAGGTGACGACCGCGGTCGTTTCCGGGATCAGCCGTACGAGGCGGCCCTCGCGGATCGCGGCGGCGCGGACGGAGTCGGCCTGTTCGGTCGTCCGGTAGGCGACCGTGACGACTTCGGGGGCCGGGACGTCGGCAACCTGGGTCGTCATCAGGGTGATCGCGTCGAAGACGAGGTCACCGAGGTCGCGAGGATCGTGAGTCTCGGCTGCGAGTTCCCGGTATTCGGTGATCGGGCCGTCCGGCGCGTCGATCACCAGTGCGGATCCCACTCCGGATGCTCCGGTGGAGATCCCCAGCGACGTGCGCATAGTCCACCTCCCGTGCGTGATCGGGGGCCAAGAGGCTCGTGTGCACCTCGATAGGTCACCGTATGGTCACGCTACGTATCTCTGTTATCCGAACGTAACAGAAGGCCTGTGATGTTCGCTGAATGCGAGTAAGCGCCCGCAAGCCTTGAGTGCTGGCACTCGCATGTATAGAGTGCTAGTGACACCGAGCGTCGGCCCGGCACCCGCGACGACGGGACCTCGCACGGAGTCACCGTGGTGACTGAACGAATCCGAGTCCGAGAACACCGGTTCCCGGACCCAAGTACCCCTGAAAGTGGAGGGCTCATCGTGGCGAGCGTGAACATCAAGCCGCTCGAGGACAAGATCCTCGTCCAGGCCAACGAGGCCGAGACGACGACTGCCTCCGGCCTCGTCATCCCGGACACGGCGAAGGAGAAGCCCCAGGAGGGCACCGTCGTCGCCGTCGGCCCGGGCCGCTGGGACGAGGATGGCGACAAGCGCATCCCCCTGGATGTCAAGGAAGGCGACGTCGTCATCTACAGCAAGTACGGCGGAACCGAGATCAAGTACGCAGGCCAGGAGTACCTGATCCTGTCGGCTCGCGACGTGCTGGCCGTCGTCGCCAAGTAAGCCGCGTGCATTCCGCCCCGGAGTTCCTCAACGGACCCGGGGCGGAGTCCGTTCCGGAGAAATTCGACAGGAGTAGTCGGAGAACATGTCCAAGCAAATCGAGTTCAACGAGACCGCGCGGCGCGCGCTCGAGCGCGGTGTCGACCGCCTCGCCGACGCCGTCAAGGTCACGCTCGGCCCGCGCGGGCGGCACGTCGTGCTCGCCAAGGCATTCGGCGGACCGACCGTCACCAACGACGGTGTGAGCATCGCCCGTGAGATCGAACTGGAGGATCCGTTCGAGAACCTCGGCGCCCAGCTCGTCAAGAGCGTCGCGACGAAGACCAACGACGTCGCCGGTGACGGCACCACCACCGCGACCGTTCTGGCCCAGGCCCTGGTCAAGGCCGGCCTGAAGAACGTCGCCGCAGGCGCCAACCCGATCGCGCTCGGTGTGGGTATCGCCAAGGGTGCCGACAAGGTCGCCGAGGCGCTGCTCGCGCTCGCTACCCCCGTCCAGGGCAAGGAGGCCATCGCGCAGGTCGCGACCGTCTCGTCCCGCGACGAGGAGATCGGTGCGCTGGTCGGCGAGGCTCTCAGCACCGTCGGAGAGAACGGCGTCGTCACGGTCGAGGAATCGTCGACGCTGAGCACCGAACTGGTCGTCACCGAGGGTGTGCAGTTCGACAAGGGTTATCTGTCGCCGTACTTCGTCACCGACGTCGACGCGCAGCAGGCGGTCCTCGAGGACGCGCTGGTGCTGCTGTATCGCGAGAAGATCGGCTCGCTGCCGGACTTCCTGCCGCTGCTCGAGAAGATCGCGGAGTCCGGCAAGCCGGTCCTGATCATTGCCGAGGACGTCGAGGGTGAGGCGCTGTCGACGCTGGTCGTCAACGCGATCCGCAAGACTCTCAAGGCGGTCGCAGTCAAGGCGCCGTACTTCGGTGATCGTCGCAAGGCGTTCCTGGACGACCTCGCCGTCGTCACCGCGGGCACCGTCATCAACTCCGATCTCGGCCTGTCCCTCAAGGAAGCCGGGCTCGAGCTGCTCGGTTCCGCCCGCCGCGTCGTGGTCAGCAAGGACAACACCACGATCGTCGACGGTGCCGGTACCGCCGAGGCCATCGAGGAGCGCGCCGCACAGCTGCGCCGCGAGATCGAGGCCACCGACTCGGACTGGGATCGGGAGAAGCTCGAGGAGCGCCTGGCCAAGCTCGCCGGCGGTGTTGCCGTCATCAAGGTCGGCGCGGCCACCGAGACCGACCTCAAGGAGCGCAAGTTCCGCGTCGAGGACGCGGTGAACGCGGCCAAGGCCGCCGTCGAGGAGGGCATCGTCCCCGGTGGTGGTTCCGCACTGGTGCAGGCGTCGCTCGAGCTCGCCGAGCTCCAGGCGTCCCTGTCGGGTGACGAGGCCACCGGCGTCGCGGTTCTGCGGACGGCGCTGTCGGCGCCGCTGTTCTGGATCGCGGCGAACGCGGGTCTGGACGGTGCCGTGGTGGTCTCCAAGGTCGCCGAGGGCCCGAAGGGTCACGGATTCAACGCTGCGACGCTCACCTACGGCGACCTGATCGCCGACGGTGTCGTCGACCCGGTCAAGGTGACTCGTTCGGCGGTCGTCAACGCCTCGTCCGTCGCCCGCATGGTGCTCACCACCGAGAGCGCGGTGGTCGACAAGCCCGAGGAGGCTGCCGAGGCCGGTCACGGTCACGGTCACGCCCACTAGGGATCGCGCTACACGAAGCCCCGTTCCACACGAAGCCCCGCCCGGGAGAGGTCCCCGGGCGGGGCTTCGTGGTGTTGTTCGCGTCGTTCGAGGGCAGGGTCAAACAGCGATCCGGCGGCGTCGGTGCCGCGCGTACATCTCGCGCTCCGCCTCCGACAGGCCTCCCCAGATGCCATACGGTTCGGCGACATTGAGGGCGTGCTCGCGGCACTGGGCGATCACGGGGCAGCTTCGGCACATCTCCTTGGCGCGACTCTCCCGCTGGGCGCGAGCGCGGCCGCGCTCGCCGTCCGGGTGGAAGAACATCGAGGAGTCCACACCGCGACACAGTCCGTGCATCTGCCAATCCCAGATGTCGGCGTTGGGGCCGGGCAGGTGGTGTGGTGCAGGCATTGTGGCACTCCTTTGCAGCATGCTCGCGTGGGTGCGAGTGGACCGTGGACGGGAGCGGTGCCCCGACCGAGCATTCTTTCGAGCACCGTCACCGTAAAAGCGCGATGCAAATCCCGTCAACACTTTTGTGGCGTGTGAAATTCCATATCGCTCATCGTGAGAATTAACCTGGAAAATATTTACTTCGCGCTCAAATCATGATTGGCTGACGTTCGATCATGGCCGTTCGCGGTGTCCTGGTCGATGTAGGCGACTTCTCTGATGCGCACTTGACCTGGTGTTTTGTATTCTCGCCCCGTTCCCGGGCGTGCTGGACCGCATCGCCGATCATCTCTGATCGTCCAATCGCGGACCGAAATAGCGTACATGCAGTATGTTTGAAATTAACGGGCTGTAAACGGCAAGCGAATCGTTGATGCCGCGCTCGGAATTCTCGGCCGGAAATATATGCGCTCGCGGTGAATGTTTCTCGCCATTCGGACACCGCGTCGAGGCCGGCTGCGACGCCGATGCGATGATTTCGGGGTGTCAGCGACCTTCGAGTCTGTGCGTTTGCCCGATTTGTCCCCCGATGTCCTGGGGGCAGCGGCGTTCGGCGATCGGCCGGGAATGCACCCGCTGCCCGCCGCGAGTGACCCGGAGCAGCGATGGCTCCGCGCGGTCGCTCTCGGAGGGCAGGGCTTCTACAGTGGTGCCCGGGCGGAACTGACGCGACTGCAGCGTGAGGTCACGGAAGGGCCACTGGCGTCCTTCGCGGCGAGTACCGAGGCGTCGCTGCTACGTCAGCTCGGGTGGCATCGGCTGGCTGCGGTGCACGACGGTCGCGCGTTCGCGCTCGCACGGTCCGCCGCTTCCCGGTCCGCGGAAGACGCGGCGCGCCTCGTCGAAGCGCAATGCGATGCGCTCACCGGCCTGGCCGCGGACGCACTCGGTTGCGGCCGTCTCGGCCTGTCGCGACGGTTGCTCGCCCAGTGCGCCGAGCGGTTGCTGGTCGCCGGCACCGACGACACAGCCTTCTGGCGGCAGCGGATCAGACTGCACTGGGTGACGGCGGAAACCGCGCTGGCATCCGGAGACTTCGCGACCGCGAAGGACCACGCCGCGCAGGCGTCGGTTCGGGCGGATCGCGGCCCGTCCGTGCGGCACCGCGTCAAGTCCGATCTGTTGCGCGCGGCGTCGTCGACCGGTGACGCCGACCTCGGGCAGGCACGCGCGCTCGCAGTCGACGTGTCGCAGCGTTGCGCCGAACACGGCCTGGTCCCGTTGCGCTGGGCGGCCGCGATGTTGGCGAACGGTATCGGTGCTGAGACCGGTGCCGATCGGGTGCGCGACGAATGTGCCCGCATCGTGATCTCCCGCGGCGGCCGCTTCGCGACGACCCCGAAGTAGTTCGGCCAGGGTGAATCGGAGTTGTCCATGCAAGTAGTTAGGCTGGGGGCGTTCCACGTTGGTGGAAGCACTCCCGGGCGGGGACGTGCCACTTGTAACACCAGGACATACGCAATCGATGACTGTTATGGGTGAAGAGTTGGACTCGGCAGTCGCTGCGGCTTCGCAAGGCGATCGGGCTGCTCTCGCCCAGGTTCTCGCAAGCATTCGACCCCTGGTCGTGCGGTACTGCCGGGCAAGGGTCGGGTCTGCGGAGCGCGGTCAGCACTCCGCGGACGACGTAGCGCAGGAGGTATGCCTGGCTGTGATGACGGCGCTGCCGCGATACCAGGACCAGGGACGTCCATTCATGGCGTTCGTCTACGGCATCGCAGCACACAAGGTTGCGGACGCGCATCGGAGTACCGCCCGGAATCGGTCGGACCCGGTCGCAGACGTTCCCGAAGTGATGTCGCTGGAGGACAGCCCGGAAGAGCACGCGCTCAACGCGGAGACGAGCCGGCAGATGAAAGCGCTGCTCGGCACGCTTCCGGAGAAGCAACGCGAGATCCTGATCATGCGATTGGTTGTGGGGTTGTCGGCGGAGGAGACGGCAGCCGCAGTGGGAAGCACGGCGGGGGCCGTTCGAGTGGCTCAGCATCGAGCCATCGCCAGACTCAAGAAGGAAGTGACGAGAGCAGGTGAGAGGAATGGGTAGGAAGCGCGGTGACGACGACTTCGACACTGATCTCGCCGACGACGGCACCCCTGTGGACATCGCGGCGGTGCGTCGTGACGATGCCCTCATCGACGCGATCTCCGGTGACGGTCCGGTAACGACGGAATCGGACGAGGAATACGAGCTTGCCACGCTGCTGGCGGGATGGCGCGCCGAGATCCTCGCAGAGCCGTTACCCGCAGGCCCCGAACTCGACGAGATCGTCGCCGCGGTCAACCGTGAAATCGGTGCCCGCGACGCGATGGCGAACAGTCGAACGCGCTCCCGCACACAACTGCGCCTGCTGCGACCCATAGCCGGAGCCGCGGCACTCGTCGCGGTGGCTGTCGGTGGTGCGGCGGCCGTGTCCTACGGCGCCGAACCGGGCGACCCCCTCTGGGGTGTCAAAGAGGTCGTGTTCAGCGAGCAGGCACAGAGCACCGTCGCGCGCATCGATACGACGTCGAGCCTCGAACAGGCCGAACGTGCGATCGCCGTCGGCGACACGGCCGTCGCCAAGGAATTGCTCGAGTCTGCGCAGGTTCGCTCCAGCGACGTGGCGAATGCCGGTCAACGGGACGAACTGGGTGACTGGCTGCAGCGCCTGTCCGCCGAACTGAGCAAGCTCGTGCCGGTTCCGCCGGTTCCACCTCTTCCGGCACCGCTGCCGCCGTTTGTGCCGCCGTCCTCCGATGCCGCGGCGATCCCGCCGCAGACCGCGGACACGATGCTTCCGGGAACCGCTGTGACCACATCGCCGGACGTCGTGACGCAGCCGTCGCCGTCCTCGTCTCCGGATCCGACGATCCTGAACGAGCCGACGACGGAACCGTCGACGCTGCCCGCCGAACCGACCACCCTCCCGACGACCACGCCACCGGCACCGAGCAGCGAACCCAGCTCGCCGCCCGCCACTCAGGCGCCGCCCACCACGACGGCGTCCGCGTCGGGGTCGACGACCTCGCTCGAGCAGCAGTCGATCAGCGCGCCGGTGGGCACACCGGGGACGCGCGATACCACGGAAGTGCGCTGACGGGTCACCGTACGTGAAACGCGGCGCCGGCACACCGGGTGTGCCGGCGCCGCGTTTCGTCGTGGGATCGGTTGTAGCGGCCCGTCCGCCGGGAGCGTGGGTGCACACACGAGAACGCCCGACCGAAATCGTCCGGTCGGGCGTCGTCGGTGTTCTGTGTCACCGCGCGTGATCAGCGGTGGTCGGCGTGTTCGCCCCGGTCAGGAATCGAAGCCGTACGGATCCGCGGGAAGCGCCTCGTTCATCGAGGCGTCCGCGTAGCCGCGGCAGTAGTCCCACGTGACGTAGGCCTCGGGTGCGGGATCGTAGGCGGGTTCGTGCGGACGGACCGTCCCGTCGACCAGGAGCTGCAGCAGATTCGCGCGCAGCATGTCCCAGTCGTGGTAGTGGTCCTGGTGGCAGTCCTCGCAGCACACGACGAGACCGCGGACCCCACGTGGGGCCAGTAGTGCCTCGTAGACGGCGAGGTCCGCAAGATCCTCTTCGACTGCCAGCCGCTCCGAGGGGTCCAGCGGCTGACCCGGCTCGAGCGCGTCGAGCGCGGCCGACGGGTCGTCGGGATCTCCGGCGAAGGGGTCCGGTGGAAGACCCGGAGGTAACTGATCACGCACGACACCCACGGTACGCAGTGCGGTGGGGTCTGCGCCAGCCGTAGCCCGTGGACACGCCGACGAACGGGCCGCGCGCGCTCACGTACCGGGCCGGCGACCGCGGGGGAGGGGTGCGGGTTGCGGCAGTGCGAATTGCGGCAACCGATACGATGGAGAGGTGAGCGTACCGGCTGCCTCGGACTGTTCGGGGAATATTCGCACCGCTCACAACATTGTTGGTCACGACAATGCTGCTCACGACGTCGTCGCACCGTCGCCGTTCCGTCGTTCGCGGCAGCGTCGTTTCACGCTCAGAACCTGTCGGGCCGGAAATCGTCCGCGCCCGCAACGTATCGACTGGCATGGAGGGTCCGAACCGCATGAGTAGTACCGGAGGGCACGTGCACACCGGCGGCGACGATCCGAACAAGGTCGCAATGCTGGGCCTGACCTTCGACGACGTGCTGCTGCTCCCCGCGGCGTCCGATGTCGTCCCGAGTCAGGTCGACACGTCGAGCCAGTTGACGCGCGAGATCCGGCTGCGAATCCCGCTGGTCAGTTCCGCGATGGACACCGTCACCGAGTCGCGCATGGCGATCGCCATGGCCCGCGCCGGCGGCATGGGCGTCCTGCACCGCAACATGTCCGCGGAGATCCAGGCGGCCCAGGTCGAGACCGTCAAGCGTTCCGAGGCCGGTATGGTCACCGACCCGGTCACGTGCAAGCCGACCGACACCCTGGCCGAGGTGGACGCCAAATGCGCTCGCTTCCGGATTTCGGGTCTGCCCGTCACCGACGCCGACGGCCTGCTCGTCGGCATCATCACCAACCGCGACATGCGGTTCGAGGTGGATCAGAACCGCCCGGTCGCCGAGGTCATGACCAAGGCGCCGCTCGTCACCGCGCGGGAAGGTGTCAGTGCCGAGGCCGCGCTGGGGCTGCTGCGCCGTCACAAGATCGAGAAGCTGCCGATCGTCGACGGACAGGGCAAGCTCACCGGCCTGATCACCGTCAAGGACTTCGTCAAGACCGAGCAGCACCCGAACGCCACCAAGGATCGCGACGGCCGCCTCCTGGTCGGGGCAGCGGTCGGTGTCGGTGACGACTCCTGGACGCGCGCGATGTCGCTGACCGACGCCGGTGTCGACGTCCTCGTCGTCGACAGTGCCCACGGTCACTCGGCGGGCGTGCTGTCGATGATCTCCAAGCTCAAGGCGGAAATCGGCGACCGTGTCCAGATCATCGGCGGCAACGTCGCGACCCGCGCCGGGGCTGTCGCCCTCATCGAGGCGGGCGTCGACGCCGTCAAGGTCGGCGTGGGACCCGGCTCGATCTGCACCACCCGCGTCATCGCCGGTGTCGGCGCACCCCAGATCACCGCGATCCTCGAGGCCACCGCCGCGGCCGCACCGCACGGGATCCCCGTGATCGCGGACGGCGGTCTGCAGTTCTCCGGCGACGTCGCCAAGGCCCTCGCGGCCGGTGCGTCCACGGCGATGCTCGGTTCGCTGCTCGCCGGCACGGCCGAATCCCCGGGCGAATTGATCCTCGTCAACGGCAAGCAGTTCAAGAGCTACCGCGGAATGGGTTCGCTCGGCGCGATGCAGTCGCGCGGCGAGGCGAAGTCGTATTCGAAGGATCGGTACTTCCAGGACGATGTCCTCTCCGAGGACAAGCTGGTCCCCGAGGGCATCGAGGGCCGGGTCCCGTTCCGGGGCCCGCTGCAACAGGTCACCCATCAGCTCATCGGCGGCCTGCGCGCGGCCATGGGATATGCCGGGGCGTCGACGATCGAGCAGCTGCAGAAGGCACAGTTCGTGCAGATCACTGCTGCGGGGCTCAAGGAGAGCCACCCGCACGACATCACGATCACCGCGGAGGCGCCGAACTACGCGGCCCGGTAGGCCGACCGTTCGAATCACCGCCGGTCGATTCCCTGCTCGTCCTTGTCCGTGACGGGCGAACCGACCTCACACGAGAAAGGGGCGCGCGTGCGCGACCTCGTTGAAATCGGCATGGGCCGCACCGCCCGGCGCACCTACGAGCTGGACGACATCGACATCGTGCCGTCCCGCCGCACACGGTCCTCCAAGGAGGTGTCGACGGCCTGGCAGCTCGATGCCTACCGATTCGATATTCCGCTGCTCGCGCACCCCACCGACGCGCTGGTATCGCCGGCGTTCGCCGTCGCGCTCGGCAAGGCCGGCGGTCTGGGCGTCATCAACGGTGAAGGCCTGTGGGGCCGGCACGAGGATGTCGAGGCCGAGATCGCCAAGCTCGTCGAGCTCGCCGAGACGAATCCGGATCCGAGTGCCGCGGTGGCCCACCTGCAGAAGCTGCACGCTGCACCGCTGCGCCCCGAGTTGCTTGCCGCCGCGGTCGGCGAGGTGCGGGACGCGGGCGTGACGACGGCGGTGCGGGTCAGCCCGCAGAACGCGCGTGCGCTGACCCCGGACCTGGTCAAGGCGGGTATCGACCTGCTCGTCGTCCAGGGCACGATCATCTCGGCCGAGCACGTCGCGCACAGCGAGGGTGAGCCGCTCAACCTCAAGACGTTCATCTCCGAGCTCGACGTGCCGGTTGTGGCAGGCGGTGTGAGCGACCACCGTACGGCCCTGCACCTGATGCGTACCGGCGCGGCCGGTGTCATCGTCGGCTACGGCTCCACGGCCGGTGCCACAACGACCAGCAGCGCCCTCGGAATCGGCATTCCGATGGCCACCGCGATCGCGGATGCCGCCGCGGCGCGCCGCGACTACCTGGACGAAACCGGCGGCCGCTACGTGCACGTCATCGCGGACGGCGACATCGAGACCGCCGGCGACCTGGCGAAGGCCATCGCGTGCGGTGCCGACGCGGCCGTCCTCGGTGCGCCGCTGGCGGTGTCCGCCGAGGCCCCCGGCCGTGGCTGGTACTGGCCGTCCGTCGCCGCGCATCCGTCGATGCCGCGTGGTTCGGTGCTGCAGGTCGAGGTCGACGATGAGCGTCCCGGCCTGGATCGGGTGCTGGGCGGGCCGTCCGACGATCCGTACGGTTCGCTGAACCTGGTCGGCGGACTGCGCCGGGCGATGGCGAAGTCCGGGTACTCGGACCTCAAGGAGTTCCAGAAGGTGGGCCTGTCGGTGCGCGCCTGACAGGTGCGTGTCCGCTTCCGGTGGCCGGATGTCGGATCGGTTCGTGTGCAGCGGACCGACCCGATGTCCGGCCGTCGTGGTTCCGGGGCCCCACCTGCGATTTCCGATACGTGCGGTAACAGTTAGGTAATCCTTGTGGCAGCTGTCACAGGCACTGGGTGCATACTGGCGAGTAACAACCAGTTTTCACGGTGGAGGTACTCCGATGGGTAAGCAGCGCGCGACGGACTATGACGTCCTCATCGTCGGATCGGGTTTCGGTGGCAGTGTCACGGCGTTGCGGCTCGTGGAGAAGGGCTACCGTGTCGGCGTTCTCGAGGCAGGCCGGCGTTACGCGGACGCGGACTTCGCGAAGACCAGCTGGGATCTGAAGCGCTTCCTGTGGGCGCCCAGGTTCGGCTGCTTCGGCATCCAGCGCGTGCACCTGCTGCGCGACTGCCTCATCCTCGCCGGTGCCGGCGTCGGCGGCGGATCGCTCAACTACGCGAACACGCTCTACAAGCCGCCCGCATCGTTCTTCGAGGACAAGCAGTGGGCGCACATCACCGACTGGCACGACGAGCTTTCGCCGTTCTACGACCAGGCCCGCCGAATCCTCGGTGTCGTGACGAACCCGCACATGACACCGGCCGACGATGTGATCAAGTCCGTCGCCGAGGACATGGGCGTCGGCGACACGTTCATCCAGACGCCCGTCGGCGTGTACTTCGGTGAGCCCGGACGCACCGTCGCCGACCCCTACTTCGGTGGCGTGGGACCCGACCGCACCGGCTGCATCGAATGCGGCGAGTGCATGACCGGGTGCCGGCACGGCGCGAAGAACACCCTGGTGAAGAACTACCTCGGCCTCGCCGAGAAGGCCGGCGCCGAGATCGTCCCGATGACCACGGTCACCGGTCTGCGGGAACGCGCGGACGGCACATGGGAGGTCGCGACCGAACGCACCGGAGCGTGGCGGCGGAAGAACCGACACACCTACACCGCCGGCCACGTGGTGCTCGCCGCCGGTACCTGGGGCACCCAGCACCTGCTGCACCACCTCAAGGACACGGGCGCCCTGCCGAAACTGTCGGACCGGCTCGGTGAGCTGACCCGCACCAACTCCGAATCGATCGTCGGCGCCGGCAAGATGAGCGTCGATCCGAACATGGATCTGACCCGCGGTGTGGCGATCACCTCGTCGTTCCACCCGACCGCCGACACGCACATCGAGCCGGTCCGCTACGGCAAGGGCTCGAACGCGATGGGTCTGCTGCAAACCCTCATGACCGACGGCGGTGGACGCACCCCGCGGTGGGCGAAGTTCCTCGTCCAGGTCGCGAAGAATCCGGTGCAGATGGCCCGGATGCTGTCGGTGAAGGACTGGAGCGAGCGGACCATCATCGCGCTGGTCATGCAGAACCTCGACAATTCCATCACCACCTACACGAAGAAGGGGTTCTTCGGTCGCCGGGTCACCAGCAAGCAGGGACACGGTGAACCGAACCCCACCTGGATTCCCGCAGGCAACGACGCCACCCGTCGCATCGCCCAGAAGATCGACGGCATCGCCGGTGGCACGTGGGGGGAAATTTTCAACATCCCGCTCACCGCGCACTTCCTCGGGGGCGCGGTCATCGGCGTCGACCGCGACCACGGGGTCATCGACCCGTATCACCGGGTGTACGGCTACCCGACGCTCAGCGTCGTGGACGGCGCGGCCGTCTCCGCGAACCTCGGTGTGAACCCGTCACTGACGATCGCCGCGCAGGCCGAGCGGTCCGCGTCGCTGTGGCCGAACAAGGGGGAGGACGACGTGCGCCCGGTGCAGGGCGAGCCGTACCGTCGGCTGGACCCGGTCGCCCCGAAGAACCCCGTGGTGCCGGCGGGCGCGCCCGGCGCGCTGTCGCTGCCGATCGTCGAGATCCGCGCCGGTTCCGATTCGGGCGTGGCCTGACCGGCGTTCGTGTGACGTGGGCCGCCGCTTAGACTGTTCGGGTGTCGCAAACCCAGCAGTCCAGGCCGGTCCTCGTCATCGACTTCGGAGCCCAGTACGCGCAGCTGATCGCTCGCCGCGTCCGGGAAGCGAAGGTCTACTCGGAGGTCGTGCCGCACACGGCGACCGTCGAGGAGATCGCCGCCAAGGAACCGCTCGCGGTGGTGCTGTCCGGCGGCCCGTCCAGCGTGTACGAGGACGGAGCTCCCCGGCTCGACCCGAAGTTGTTCGACCTGGGGGTGCCGGTATTCGGCATCTGCTACGGCTTCCAGGCGATGGCCCAGGCGCTCGGCGGCACGGTCGCGCACACCGGCAGCCGTGAGTACGGCCGCACCGAGATGTCGGTGAACGGTGGTGTCCTGCACGAGGGGCTGCCCGCGACGCAGCCCGTGTGGATGAGTCACGGTGACGGCGTGACCGCCGCGCCGGACGGCTTCGAGGTCACGGCGTCCAGCGCCGGCGCGCCGGTCGCGGCGTTCGAGGACCGGGCTCGCCGCCTCGCCGGCGTCCAGTACCACCCGGAGGTCCTGCACTCGCCGCACGGCCAGCAGGTACTCAGCCGCTTCCTGCACGAGATCGCCGGCATCCCCGGTGCGTGGACGGCCGCGAACATCGCCGATTCCCTCATTGCGCAGGTTCGCGAACAGGTCGGCGACGGCAAGGCCATCTGCGGCCTGTCCGGCGGTGTCGACTCCGCCGTCGCGGCCGCGCTCGTCCAGCGCGCGATCGGCGACCGCCTCACCTGTGTGTTCGTCGATCACGGCCTGATGCGTGCCGGTGAGCGCGAGCAGGTCGAGAAGGACTTCGTCGCTGCGACCGGTGCCCGGCTGGTCACGGTCGACGCCGCCGAGACGTTCCTGCGCGAACTGGCGGGGGTGTCCGACCCGGAGACCAAGCGCAAGATCATCGGTCGCGAGTTCATCCGCTCCTTCGAGGGCGCGGTCTCCGAGGTGCTCGGCGAGAGCGCCGCCCACGGCGAGACCGTCGACTTCCTCGTCCAGGGCACGCTGTACCCGGACGTCGTCGAATCCGGCGGTGGCACCGGCACCGCGAACATCAAGAGCCACCACAACGTCGGTGGCCTGCCCGAGGACCTGCAGTTCAAGCTGGTCGAACCGCTGCGCCTGCTGTTCAAGGACGAGGTCCGTGCGGTCGGTCGCGAACTGGGTCTGCCCGAGGAGATCGTCGGACGCCAACCGTTCCCCGGCCCGGGCCTGGGCATCCGGATCATCGGCGAGGTCACCCAGGAGCGCCTCGAGATCCTGCGTCACGCGGATTCGATTGCGCGCGAGGAACTCACGGCCGCCGGCCTCGACGGTCAGATCTGGCAGTGTCCGGTCGTGCTGCTCGCCGACGTCCGCAGCGTCGGTGTGCAGGGTGACGGCCGTACCTACGGTCACCCGATCGTGCTGCGCCCGGTCTCGAGCGAGGATGCGATGACCGCGGATTGGACACGCCTGCCGTACGAGACGCTCGAGCGTATCTCCACCCGCATCACCAACGAGGTTGCGGACGTCAACCGCGTCGTTCTCGACGTGACCAGCAAGCCGCCGGGAACGATCGAGTGGGAGTGATCCTCCCGTAGTCGCGACTGTGCCCCTCGGATCGAAGGATCTCTCCTTCGAAATCCGAGGGGCACAGTGCTTTTCAGTCCTTCCGGCAGGACCGTTTACCGGGTGCGAACAGGAGTGCCGCGCCGACCGCCACGGCGACGGCCACGAACACCCACCGGAACTCGACGTTCGCGAGCGGGTCCAGGGAGAACGGGCCGATGAGCGCCCATCCGCTGACCGCCAGCGCAGCGATCGCGGCCAGCAGCAGCAGGATCGACGGGCCCCGCCGGCGCGACCGGGCCGCGTCGGTTTCGTCGGGTCCGGATCCGGTGTAGTCGGTGTCGAAGTCAGCCACGGTGCACCTCCGAGTTTCCGAAAGCAGTGTCGATGTCGAGGGTCAGGACGGGACCGCCGCGGCCGTCGGCGCCACCGTCGAAGCCCTGGGCGGCACACGGCGAGGACGCACGTTCGGTGCAGGTGATCTCGACGTCCAGATTCTGCGGCAGGAGGATCTGGGCATTGCCGAAGCGGTTCTCGACTGCGACGGTGCGATTCTCGGTGAGGGTGAGACCGCGCAGATCGAGTTGGAGCTCGCCCATCTGGACCGCGTACTCGGACTGCAGTTCGCCGGTCGTGCGTGGGGCATGCTGTTGCTGGCCCCACCGTGAGGTGTCGATGGGGCCGACCAGCGAGGCCAGCACCACGAACCCGATGAGCGGACCGGTCACCACCAGCAGGCCGTGACCGCGGTGCAGGAACGCACCGAGCAACAGTCCCAGCCCGATGACCGCGAGAGCGATCGCCCCGATCCGGGCCGGCGTCAGCCATTCCACACCGGTAGCGGCGGCGACCGCCGCGGCCGCGGCGGCGGCGAGCACCGCCAGGCCCAGGATCGTCGTCGTCAGCCGTGAGCGCGGCTGCTTCTGCTCCAGCGCGGGGGTCCGGGCCGGAGCCGGTTCGGGAAGATCCCATGCGAACGGCGCAACACCCAGCGGGTCCCAGGACGGAGGCGTCGCCGTCGCGCCGAACGGATCGGACGCGGGTCGTGCCGCGTCGGTGGGCGACGACGCGAGTGGGGGCGACCCGTCCGCCGGCACGGCGTCGGCGGGTGCCGCCGGCTCGCCGGGGGCCGTGCCGGTGGCGTCGTTCTTGACCCAGAAGTTCGGGTCGGTCGCCGCCGGTCCGGCGGGCGCGGTTGCCCCGGCAGCGTACGGTTCCTGCACGAACGGGGACTGCGTGAACTGTGTCGGAGCGTACGGCGCCTGCGGGAACGAGAAGTCGGGGAACGGATTCTGCTGGAAGGAAACCGACCCCGGCGCGGCCGGCAGCACCGGCGGCTCCGGTTTGCGCAGGTACAGCAGCCACAGACCCCCGAGCATCAGCAGCATGCTCAGGAATCCGGAACCACCGAGGCCGGAGCCCATCGGGCCGAGCGCACTCGCGGCCACGGCGAGCGCCACCAGCAGGACAATCACCTTGGTGTTCGAGTCGGCGCTGTGGCCGCGCCCGACGAGGGACTCGACGGGGGAGACCGGATCGCCGTAGCGGGCGAGCAGGACCCAGCACGCCAGATACAGGACGATGCCCGCGCCACCGAAGATGGTGGACACCACGAACGCCACCCGGATCAGCACCGGATCGACGCCGTACCGAACTCCGATGCCGGCACACACGCCGGCGACGTGGCCCTGATCTGGCAAGCGCACCGGACGGGTGCGCCACATGTCCGAAAGCTGCTCGTGAAAGCTGCGCGAGTTCATGGACTCATCCTGTCGCCCGCGCGCCGTCGACACATCAGGGGCGAACCCTGATCTTCCGAACCCGCGGCAGCCCCGCGGATCAGGGTCGATCCCCGATGCCGGGGTGCCGATCGCGTGCCAGTATCGGATATGTGCAGCCGGTAGCAAACCTTCCCGTGCCCGTCCCCCGACTCGAACGCCGCGTCGGGGGCCGTGTCGTGGGCGGTGTGGCCGGCGGTCTCGCCGACCACCTCGACGTGGACGTGATGAAGGTGCGGGTTGCGTTCACGGTGCTCGCCGCGCTCGGGGTCGGCATCGTCGCATACGGCCTGCTGTGGGCGTTCGTGGCGCAGGGCTCCGACACCGAGCGACCATCGCCGACCGAGCGCCGCCGGGCGCTGGGCCTGGCGGTCATCGGGCTGGGACTGGCCGCCGGGTTGTCGTGGCTGCTGAACGGGGGCGCGGCATCGGTGATCGCGCCGGTCGTCGTGGTCGCGGTGGGCGCTGCCCTGGTGTGGCGTGAGTTCGACGTCGACGGGCCGCGGTCGGTCCTGGGGTTGCCGGCCAGACCCACCGTCCTGACGTGGGCGCGGGTCCTCGGCGGCCTGACCCTCATCGTCACCGGTCTCGGTGTGGTGATCCTCGCCCAGGTCGATGTCGCTGCGTTGCGGTCGTCGTTGCTCGCGGTGGTGGTGACCCTCCTCGGGGCCGGGCTGCTGTCGGTGCCGCTGTGGGTTCGCATGTGGCGGGCGCTCGAGCAGGAACGCGCAGCCCGCGTCCGCAACGAGGAACGTGAGGAGATCGCGTCGCATCTGCACGATTCGGTGCTGCAGACGCTGGCGCTGATCCAGAAGCAGGCCGGCGATTCGCAGGAGGTGGTGCGGCTGGCCCGCAGCCAGGAACGGGAGCTGCGGCGCTGGCTGTTCGGCGGTGGGGAGAGCCCTCGCACCAGCCTCGCCGAGGCGTTGCGCACCATCGCCGGTGAGGTCGAGGACCAGCACGGAGTGTCCGTCACGCCGGTCATCGTCGGTGACGTCGCGCCCGGTGACGACGACGACCTGCCCGCGGAATCGTTCACCGCGGTGCTGGGGGCGACCCGCGAAGCGCTCGTCAACTCCGCCAAGCACGCCGGGGTGGACAGCGTCGACCTGTTCGCCGAGGCCGAGCCGGACGAGGTGAGCGTGTTCGTCCGCGACCGTGGAGTGGGCTTCGATCCGGACCTGGTTCCGGAGGACCGGCAGGGGTTGGCCAAGTCGATCCGGGCGCGGATCGAGCGGCGTGGCGGCCGGGTGGTGGTGAAGTCGGAGCTCGGGAAGGGCACCGAAATCCGGATACATATGCCTCGCGGTGGTTCGGCGCCGGCGACGGACCCGCACCTAGAGTGGCAGGCGACCGAATCCCAACCCGAGGAGCACACCCAGTGACGTCGCCCGTCGCCCCCGCTGCACAGTCCTTCCGTGTCTTTCTGGTCGACGACCACGCCGTGTTCCGGTCCGGTGTGCGCACCGAACTGGGGCACGAGGCGGACATGGAGATCGTGGGGGAGGCCGGCGGGGTCGCCGAAGCGGTCGCGGGGATCGACGCCTCCCGTCCCGACGTGGTGTTGCTCGACGTGCACATGCCCGACGGTGGGGGAGTCGCCGTGCTCGGCCGCATCGCGCCCGGGCCCGTGTGCCTGGCGTTGAGCGTGTCCGACGCGGCGGAGGACGTGATCGCGGTGATCCGTGCCGGCGCGCGCGGATACGTCACCAAGACGATCTCGGGTACCGAGCTGGCGGACGCGGTCCGGCGGGTGGCCGGTGGTGACGCGGTGTTCAGCCCCCGACTGGCGGGATTCGTGCTGGATTCGTTCACCGGACGGTCCAGCGTGCCGGAGCCGCCGCTGGATCCCGAACTCGATTCGCTGACCCCGCGCGAACTCGAGGTGCTGCGGCTGCTCGCGCGCGGGTACACCTATCGGGAGATCGCCGAGGAACTGGTGATCTCGGTCAAGACCGTGGAGAGCCACGCCTCGAACGTGCTGCGCAAGACGCAGCAGTCGAACCGGAACGCGCTGACCCGCTGGGCGCACCGTCGCCGGATCGACTGAGCGCCCGGTTGTTCAGACGATCACGGCGATGATCAGTGCCACCACGAGTGCGAGCACAACCAGCGCGACCATCGCCGCCATCGCCAGCGGCGCGTATGCGACGAGCCGTTCCGTGGGATCCTGCGGCACGGGGCCACGCGGGAGCAGCTTGTCCATGAGGTCCGCCGGCCGGGGAAGCCCACGCGACGCCGTCGCCCGCGAAGGTGCGGGCCGGTCGACGATCGAGCCGCGCGGCCGGGGCCCGGCGATGGGTGTGGACCGCTGCGCCCACCGGGGAATCGAACCGTCCTCGGACAGGATCGGACGCCCGCGCAGCAGTGCGGGATCCATGCCCGGACCGAGGGCGACGGCGGCGAGCCGGTCGCGGGCCTGCGCCATCGTCGGGCGGCGGGCCGGGTCGGGTTCGAGCATGGCGAGCAGGACGTCGGTGAGGGGGCCGGTTCGGGTCGGAGGGATGATCTCGGCGCGTGCGACGCGGTGCAGCAGTGCGATCGAGTCGGCCTCGTAACCGAACGGGGGCTGGCCCTCGATGGTCGTGTAGAGGGTCGCGCCGAGGGAGAACACGTCGCTGGCCTCGGTGGGGTCGTTGCCGCGCGCCACTTCGGGCGCGAAGTACGCGGGGGTACCGGCGATCACACCGGAGTGATCGGAGTCGCCCTTCGCCAGGGCGATGCCGAAGTCGCTGATCTTCACGATGCCGAGTTCGTGGCCGCGTTCGGCGACGAGGATGTTGCCGGGCTTGATGTCCCGGTGCACGATGCCCACGGCGTGCGCGGCGGCCAGAGCGTCGGCGACGTCCGCCCCGATCTGCGCGACCTCGTACGGAGGCAGTGTCTCGACGGCGTTCAACACCTGGGCGATGCTGCGGGACGGCAGATACTCCATGACCAGCCACGGCTCGCCCGCGTCGAGGGCCACGTCGTACATTCCGATGGCGTGCTCGTGCGTGAGCTGCGCGGCGATCCGTCCTTCGCGCAGTGTGCGGCGCCGGACCTCGTCGGCGGCCTCGGGGTGCAGGTCCGCTGTGGAGACGACCTGTTTGACGGCGACGTCGCGGCCGAGCCGGGTGTCGTGGGCGAGCCACACAGCACCCATCCCGCCGCCGCCGAGCTTGGAATCGAGCCGGTAGCGTCCGGCCACCAGGTGATCCGGGCCTACGACCCTCCCCACTCGCTCCTGTTTCGCCACCTTCACGAGAGTAGTGGATGCGCGGGGACTTCCTCGCTTGACGACCCACCCCAAGATCGGGTCTACTGAAAAGGTTCGAAAATATGTTCGACAGTTGTGACTGAACCGCGTCTTCCCCGTGGTGTCGGTGGGTCGTGTGCGCACGACCGGCAGATGACGAAGGGGTGCATGTGGGTGAGCTCGCCGAGTTCCCGCTCGACGGTGCGGAAAGACTGTCCCGGCAGGAGCGGCTCGAGTCGCTGCGCCGACGGATGGCCGCGATACCCGCGCGCGGGGAGGCGGAACGCGTCGTTGCTCCCGTCGCCGTACCCGCCGACCGATTGCTGCCGGTCCCGGAACCGCTCGCCGAGGTGCTGCCCCAGGGTGGCCTCGTCCGCGGTTCCGTCGTATCCGTCTCGGGGGCAACGTCGTTGCTGATCGGGATTCTCGCCTCGGCGACCGCTGCGGGAGGGCACGCCGCCGTGATCGGCCACCGTCGGCTGAGTCTGCTCGCCGCCGCGGAAATGGGAGCGCAGCTGCAGCGGGTCGCCGTGATTCCCGATCCCGGCCCCGATCCGGTGGAGATCGCGGCGGTCCTGCTCGACGGCATGGACCTGGTGATCCTCGGTCTCGGCGGGATCGCGGTGCCGCCGTCGCGGACCCGGGCCGTGGCCGCCCGCGCCCGCAGCAAGGGGGCGGTGCTGGTCGTCGTCGACGGCCGGTGGGACGGGGCGCAGGTTCGACTCGACGCGCAGGTCAGCGGCTACGAGGGGCTCGAGGTGGGCCGTGGCCGGTTGTGCGGCACCCGGCTGTCGGTGCGGGCCCAGGGGCGGGCGTTCCCGGCGCGGACCACCCGGATGGATGTGTGTGCCACTCGCACCCGGATCGAATGGATGCACGCGGATCGCGGCGACTCGTCGCGCCGGCCGGACCGCCCGGTGGCATTGTGAGCACCCGCGAACCGGCGCGGGTGCTGGCCCTGTGGTGTCCGGACTGGCCCGCGGTCGCCGCGGCCGCGGCGGCGGACCTGCCCGCGACGGAACCGGTCGCGGTGATGTCGGCGAACCGGGTGCTCGCGTGCTCGGCGACCGCCCGCGCGGCCGGCGTGCGCCGCGGTCTGCGGCGCCGCGAAGCTCAGGGGAGATGCCCGGAGCTATGTGTGCTGCAGTCGGATCCGAGTCGCGATGCGCGACTGTTCGAACCGGTGGTGGAGGCGGTCGACGCGACCGCGCCCGGTGTCGAGGTGCTCCGCCCGGGCCTGGTGGTGCTCGCCGCCCGCGGCGTCGTCCGCTGGTTCGGTTCGGAGGAGGCCGCCGGGGAACGATTGGTCGACGAGGTCGCCGCTCTCGGGGTCGAATGTCAGGTGGGGGTCGCCGACGAACTGTCCACCGCGGTGCTCGCGGCGCGCCACGGGACATTGGTACCCCCGGGGAAGGGAGCAGAATTCCTTGCTCCGCTGCCGATTTCCGAGTTGTCTGTCGAACCGTCCCTGGCGGCACCGGAACGCGAGGAACTGGTCGATCTGCTGCGTCGTCTCGGGTTGCGCACGATCGGAGCCTTCGCCGCACTGCCGGCCGGGGACGTCGCTTCCCGTTTCGGGACCGACGCGGTCGCGGCACACCGCACCGCGCGGGGACATCCGGAGCGGCCCCCGTCCGGTCGGGAGTTGCCCCCGGACCTGACCGTCGAACAGCGCTGCGATCCGCCGCTGGACCGGGTCGACGCGGCCGCGTTCGCCGGCCGCGCCCTCGCCGAACTGCTGCACGTGCGCCTCGCGGCGGCCGGGGTCGCGTGTACCCGGCTGCTGGTGGCGGCGCGCACCGGCAACGGCGAGGAGCTGGCCCGGACCTGGCGTTGCGCCGAGCCGCTGACCCCCGACGGCACCGCCGACCGGGTGCGCTGGCAACTCGACGGCTGGCTCACCGGGCGGAGCAGGGACCGGCCCGCGGTGGACCTCGATACCGGCATCGAGCTGCTGCGACTGGACCCGGTGGAGGTGGTGTCGGCCGGTGCGCTGCAACCGGGGTTGTGGGGCGGCGTCGGCGACGAGGACGAACGGGCCCGCCGCGCGCTGGTGCGGGTGCAGGGCCTGCTCGGCGGTGAAGCCGTGCTGATGGGGGTGCTCAGCGGCGGTCGCGGCCCGGCCGAACGGATCACCCTGGTTCCGGTCGGAGACGAACAGGTTCCCGCGTCGGACCCGGAGGCGCCGTGGCCGGGCCGGCTCCCGCCCCCCGCCCCGGCGATGGTGCTGACCGCCCCTCCGTCGATCTCGCTGCTCGACGACGCGGGAGACGCGGTCACGGTGACCGAGCGAGGGCTGCTGAACGAGGCGCCGGCGCATCTACGGTGGGGAAGCCGGGGATGGCCGGTGGTGGGCTGGGCCGGTCCGTGGCCGGTCGACGAATACTGGTGGGATCCGGCCGCGGCCCGGACGGTGGCGCGACTGCAGGTGCTGCTCGACGGGTCGCGGGCGCTGCTGGTGATCCACACGTCGGACGGCTGGAAGGTGGAGGGGGTCTACGACTGAGTAGGCTCGGTATCCGTGGAAACCGTGTTGACAGCCGAGCCGAACGGTGTGGCGATCGCCTACCGCGACTCGGCGGGGCGCGCCCGCACCCACCCCGTGCCGGTAGTGCTGGTGCACGGCATGGGCGGCGACAGCCGCACCTGGGACCGATTCGCACGCAGTCTCGTCGCCGCCGGACGACGGGTCGTCGCGGTCGACCTGCGCGGACACGGACGCAGCGCCCGGGCCGGGTCGTACCGGTTCGGCGAGTTCGCCGCCGACATCACGGGTTTGTGCGACCACCTGAACTTCGACACCGTCGACCTGGTCGGTCACTCGCTCGGCGGCCGGACCGGTTCGCTCATCGCGCAGGACCGCCCGGACCTGGTGCGCCGTCTCGTGCTCGAGGAGTCGCCGCTGCCGCTGCGCACCGGCGATCCGATCCCCGTGCTCGCGTCCCGCCGGCCCACCGTCGCGGAGCTGTGGCACGCCACCAGCAGTCTGGTGCGGAACCCGCGCGCGGCGATCGCGTTCGACCGGACCATGACCGCCTCGGCCATCGAACAGTTCCACACCCCGGATCAGCGGTGGTGGCAGCGACTGCCGGACACCGCCGCGCCGACCCTGTTCCTGCGCGGTGTGCGGCCCGGCAGCCTGGTCGATCCGCGGCTGCTCGCCGAGGCCGCTGCGGCGCTACCGAGCTGCGCTGTCCGCGACATCGCGTGCGGGCACAGCATCCACCGGGACCGCTTTCGCGATTTCGAGGCGGCTGTGCTGCCGTTCCTCATGGGCTGACCGTGCGGATCGCGACCTTCAACATCAACGGCATCCGCGCGGCGCAGCGGCGCGGATTCGAGGACTGGCTGCGCGAACGTGACCCCGACGTGGTCGCGTTGCAGGAGGTCCGCGCCCCGGCCGCCGCGATTCCGTCCGGCGTGTTCGGCAAGTACCACTTCACCTACGACGAGGGCACCCTCGCCGGCCGCAACGGTGTCGGCGTCCTGACCGCGCAACCGCCCGCCGCGGTGCGCACCTGGAGCGGGACCGCGTTGCTGCGCGCACCCGGTGAGGAACACGCCGATCGGCTCGACCTGGATCCGGTGACGCTGGCGCGTGGCCTGGGGGAGTTCGCCGGCCAGGGCCGGTACATCGAGGTCGATCTGGCCGAGGCGCCGCTCACCGTCGCGTCGCTGTATCTGCCGAAAGGCGGCCTCCCGGCGCACCTGCAGAAGCCGGGCCGCATGCGGGAGGCACCGGACGGCGGCGCCCGGTACGACCGCAAGATGCGGTTCCTCGCCGCGTTCGCGCGGCAGTTGACGCGGTCGCGGCGTGCGGCGCGTGCGCAGGGCCGGGAACTGCTGTTGATGGGCGACCTCAACATCGCGCACACCCGCTACGACGTGCGGAACTGGCGGCGCAGCAACCAGGCCGAGGGATTCCTGCCGGAGGAACGCGCGTGGTTCGATTCGCTGCTCTCGCCGCGCACCCTCGTCGAAGTCGTCCGCAGCCGGTACCCGGGCGTCGACGGCCCGTATTCGTGGTGGTCGTGGATGGGGGAGTCGTTCACCAACGATGTCGGATGGCGGATCGACTACCACCTCGCCACTCCGGGCCTGGCGCGCACCGCGACCGTCGCAGGCACGGACCGGGAACCGTCGGCGGATCGCAGGATGAGCGATCACGCGCCGGTGGTCGTCGACTACGACGTCTGACGCTACCCGCAGTCGCCTGCGAGGCGGACATCCGCGCGCCGCCGGCGGTAGTTGTCAACGTGTCTGAGACCCGTCACAGCGTGCGCTGAAGGAAATCGCGGGCAAGAGCCGCGATCTCATGCCGGTGGGTCTCGAGCGCGAAGTGGCCGGCGTCGAGGAGATGGATCTCGGCGTCAGGCAGATCGCGTCGGAATGCCTGCGCTCCGGCAGGCCCGAAGATCTCGTCGTTCCGCCCCCAGGCGACCAGGGTCGGAGGCTGCCACTGCCGGAAGTACTCCTGAAAGGCCGGGTAGGCCTCGAGATTGAACTGGTAGTCCCAGAACAGTTGGAGTTGGATCTCCTTGTTGCCCGGCCGGTCCAGACCGGCCTGATCCAGCAGCCAGGTCTCGGGGGCGAGTCGGCCTACGCGGTCGTCGGGCACGCCGTGGGTGTATTGCCAGTGCGTCGCTGCCGGCTCGAGCAGCTCGCGCACAGCCGACTCGTGCGTCTTTCGATCTGCGGCGTGGGCAAACAAGACCTCCCAGAACGGTGTAAACCCCTCCGTGTACGCGTTACCACTCTGAGTGATCAGCGCGGTCACGCGTTCCGGCTTCCGGGTCGCGATCCGAAGCCCGATCGGTGCGCCGTAGTCGTGGATATAGAGCGCGTACCGCTCGAGCGACAACTCTTCCAGCAGTGTCCACGTGATCTCGGCCAGTCGGTCGAAGCTGTAGTCGAAGTCGTCGACGGACGGCATCGCAGAGCTACCGAAACCGATGTGATCGGGGGCGATCAGGTGGAAGTCGTCCGCAAGATCGGCCATGAGACCTCTGAACATGTGAGAACTGGTCGGAAACCCGTGCAGCAGGACCAGTGTCGGATTCGACCGGTCGCCGGCCTCTCGATAGAAGACGTCGAGTCCGTCGATCGAGACGGTGTGATGAGTAAAGATCGGAGCGAACATTTGTACACCTCCATCGACATGGAGAACGATCGTTCCCCCGAGTGGAGAACGATCGTTCTCCGCCCGTGTGAGGTACTGTAGAGAACGATGGTTCTCTCCGCAAGTGGAAGGTTGAAATGAACGCCGATCTCGCCGAGACGCGACTGCTGGACGTGGCCGAGCAGTTGTTCAACGACCACGGCATTCAAGCCGTCGGCATCGACGCGATCCGCACCCAGGCGGGGATTTCCCTCAAACGCCTCTACCAGTTGTATCCATCCAAGGACAGCCTCGTTCACGCCGTACTCACCAGGCGTGATCGGAATGTTCTCGCCGACGTCCGTCGCCACGTCGAAGCCCGCACCGACCCACGCCGCAGGGTTCTCGCCGTGTTCGACTATCTCGAAGTCTGGTTCGGAGACAGCAGCTTTCGCGGATGCACTTTTATCAACACCTTCGGAGAACTCGGTGGCGAGTCCGAGGCGGTCGCCGAGATCGCACGACACCACAAAAGGGCCTTCCGCGACTATCTCCGAGAACTCGCGCAGGCTGCAGGGGCCCCAGCGGAGCTGGGAGATCAGCTCGCGATCCTGGCCAACGGGGCGATGGCCTCGGCCCCCATCTGCGGTGGCGACGTAGCGCAGCAGGCGCGCCGCGTCGCAGAGATTCTCCTCGACGCAGCAACCGCGCCCGGAAATTGAGCACCTCCCTCGAGCTTCGCTGACGATCCACCACCCGACCCGAGGGTGTCGCGACGACCGCTCGAACCTGTATGCCGCGAAGAGGCGGGATTCGGCAGCTGCCGCGAATTCGGTAACGCCGGAGTTGATTTCGGCTAAAGCGGGTAACGGTCGGCAGCCGCGGCGTGGCGGTCATGCGCGCGCAGCCGGACATCCGCGGCTGTCGTCGGGTCGCGCGGATGTCGACGGCAGCATCGAGCAACGGCCGCGCCCCGAGCGACTCCCGCGCAGTGCCTGATCTTCGAGGCCGCCGACGTCGAATGATCCACCCGGAGGCGCTGCGCAGTCGGTAGCATCGTCCGCATGGCTCTCACCGGATCGGATCGTCGCCTCCTCGGCTCAGCTGCGGTGTTCGTGGTTTCCCAGGCCAACATCGCCCGCGTCCTCGGGTCCACGGCTCCGACCGTGGGCACGATCCAGACCACGTTCTCGGCTGACAAGTACCGGAAGATCCTCGACAATCTCGGCCCCGACGATCTGCGGCGCTATCGGCAGCACTACTACTGGGACATGGTGCACCCCTTGACCTTTGCGATTGCCTTGCGTGCCGGTGCGCGCTCGCTGGCCGAGCATCATCCGCTGTCGCCCACTACCCGCCGCATCCTCGCCGCGGCACCGGCGATCGCCGCCGCGGGCGACTACGTGGAGAACATCGCCGGTCTGTATCTGCTCGACCACCGCGACCGCATCGACCACACCACCGTCCGCGCCGCATCCACGATCAGCATCACCAAATGGGTACTGGCGCTCGGCTGCTCCGCCTATCTGTTCCAAGGGTTCGTGCGCGTATGGACGCGCGCCGGCGTCCGGCGGCTGCGCGGCGCCGAGGATTGATCGCGTGCCCACGCCGGAACTGCCTGTCGAGTACTTCCCGGACCGCGACGCCCTGGATGCCTGGTTGCGCATCCACCATGGCAACTCGGACGGAATCTGGGTCAAGCTCGCCAAGAAGGCGTCGCCGCAGACCTCGGTGACGTACGACGAACTCGTCGGTGAGCTGTTGCGATACGGCTGGATCGACAGCCAGGCCCGCAGTTTCGACGCCGACTTCTCACTGCAGCGCATCACCCCGCGGCGGGCTCGCAGCCCGTGGTCGCAGCGCAACCGGGAACGCGCCGAACGGCTCGAGGCCGAAGGCCGGCTCGAGCCGGCCGGGCTGGCCGAGATCGAGCGGGCCCGCGCCGACGGCCGCTGGGACCGTGCCTACGCCGGGCAGAGCACGGCACAGGTGCCGCAGGACTTCCTCGACGCGCTCGCGCAGAACCCGGACGCGGAGGCGTTCTACGCGACTCTCGACGGCCGCAACCGATTCGCGATCGTCTATCGACTGCAGGACGCGAAGCGGCCAGAGACCCGTGCGCGCCGGATCGAGAAGTTCGTCCGGCAGCTCGCCGAGGGCCGACGCTTCCACGAGTAACCGAACCGGCGACAATGACCGGGTGACGATCGCCGCCCCCATCTGCTCTGCGCTGTCCGTCCCCGAGGAGCCGCTGCCCGGCACCGCCGCCACGGCACCGGGGTACGTGTGCCTCGAGGTCCCCTCCGGGTGGGGTCGGGACGTGCTCGACGGCACCGCCCTCGGAACCGAGCTCGCCACCGAACTGTCCGCCCGCGCCGACGCGGCGGGGGTGCGGATCCTGTTCATCCGCCGCCCCGGACGCGACGTGGCGCGCCCGGCCCACACCGTGCTGATCGCCCGCACCGAACCCGGAAACACATGGTGCGAACGCCTCGAGGTCGCCGAACCTGCCGAGCTGCTCGACGTGGTGCCGCGGGTCGTCGCCGGCCCGGCGCCCGGGCTGGGCGCCGCGGTGACCGACCCGGTCGTGCTGGTGTGCGCGCACGGCAAGCGCGACCAGTGCTGCGCGGTACAGGGCCGGCCGATCGCGGCCGCCCTCGGGAAGCAGTTCGGCGACGCGGTGTGGGAGTGCTCGCACACCGGCGGGCACCGCTTCGCGCCGTCGATGATCCTGCTGCCCACCGGCTACACCTACGGACGCCTCGACGCCGCGCGCAGCGCCGACGCCGTGCGTGCCGCGGCCGAGGACCAGGTGTACCTGCCGGGACTGCGCGGACGCAGCACGTGGGCCGCGGCCGGTCAGGTCGCGGAGATCGCGGTGCGCGAACTCGGTGCCGCCACCGCCACCGCCACCAGCACTGACGTCGATGCCGTCACCGTCGACGAAGCAGCCGGGCCGATCGTGCGTCACCGCGACGGCCGCGCCTGGCGCGTCGACGTCGGGGTGCGCGAACTGCCGCCGCGACCGGCGAGCTGCGGTGCGGCACCGAAGCCGGTGCGCCCGATCGTCGCAGAGAAGGTCACCGCGCTGTAGTGAGTGAGTTCCCCGATTTCCCGACGTGGATTCGAAGCCGCGCGGTCTTGGCGGGTTTGCCTCGGTGGCGCTCAGCGCGCAGATCGTGTGGACCGCGCAAATCGTGTGGGCAAGGGGCAACCATGACGACCGCGCCACCATCAGGAAACTCCTGCTCGACCCAGCTGCCGTCCACCCGGCCCAATAGTTCAACAGCCTGATAGTTCAACAGACTGCGGACCATCCTTGCCGACCACCGGGGCGGTACACCGCGCCCGCGACCTTCGCGGGCATCCCTGTCTTGGTGGCATCGCCGACCTGCTCCACCCAGGACCTCAACGTTCCGGTCGGGTGCCAGCGTGGCCACGACGGTGCCCAGGGCTTCAACCTCGTGCACGTCTACCCGGACATCGTCCACTCCGTGATGCCGACCGGCAGCTACATCGCCACCGGCCGGCCGTCCACCGCGGAGGATGCGGCGCAGCCTCTCGCCGAGGCCGGAATCCGCATTCCCGAGCGAACTCGGACGTCACCGTCCGCGTCCAGGCCCTCGCCGCACGAGCTCGGTCGTCGGTACCGGCGTCGCCGGCCTACTCGGCGGGCGCCAGCACGATGTCGAAATCGACGCTCGCCCAGCTACGCCCCGCGAGGTCGTGCCCGTCCGGCGGCGGCTCCTGGGCCGAGTGCTGGACGAAGTCCTTGACGAGCGAGTCCGCGACTCCGAACACGCTGTCTCGGTCGAGGTAGTCGCAGCCATCGACGAAGATGTGGGTGACGAGTGTTCGAAGTCCCGGCGCGGACACCATGAAGTGCAGGTGGGACGCGCGTATCGGTGACCGCCCGGCAGCTTCGAGCAGCCGCCCGACCGGACCGTCGTGCGGAATCGGATAGGGGGTGGGGGTCAGTCCCCAGAAGCTGTACCGGCCGTTGTCGCCGGTGAACAAGTGAGCGCGAGCCGCGACGCGGTCGTCGCGGTACTGCACGTCGTACAGTCCATCCTCATCGGCCTCCCACACCTCGATGCGCGCCCCCGGCACAGGCCGGCCGGTGAGGTCGCGGACGGTGCCCTGCACTCGGCACGGTTGGCCCTTCGCGCCGAACGTCAGGTCGCCGCCCGACTCGATGCGCGGTGACCCGTCGACGAAGAACGGCCCGAACACGGTCGACGCGGTGGCGTCGCCGACGGCCTCGTTGCCGACGGCGACGGTCTGCATCGACACCCCGAGGACGTCCGACAGGAGGACAAACTCCTGGCGTTTGTCGTCAGTGACGTGTCCGCACTCGGTGAGGAAGGCGATCGCGGTACTCCATTCCTGTTCGGTGAGCCGAATCTCGCGAACGTACGCGTGCAGATGCCGGACGAGTGCCTGCATGAGCTGACGCAGGCGCGGCGACTCGGTGTCGTCGAACGACGCGACCACCCGGTCGACGAGGTCCTGCTCGCGTCGTGCCTGTTCTGGCGACACGGTGGGCGTCGGGTCGACCGAAACGGCGGGTGGGTGGAGCGGCTGGTGATCGGATGGGGTGTTCACGGAGTCCTCCGGGTCTGCCGACCCGACCACGCCGCGTACAGCAGCTCGGTCAGGTTCTGCGGCGTGACGGGTGTGGGATTGGTGTCAGGAACGGCGGCAAGGCAGCGCTGCACCGCGTCGGGCAGGTCCGCCTCGCGCATCCCGAGCTCGGCGAGGGACGTCGGAGCGTTCAGGAGCCGCCGTAGTTCGTCGAGCGCATCGGAGGCCGCATCGGGATCCGTCGGGGTCGGGGACCCCAGCGCGCCGGCGAGGTGCCGGCCGAGCGGGCGGAGCGACGCGGCGTTGAAGGCCAGCACGTGGGGCAGCACGACGGCGTGGGTCTGCGCATGCGGCAGACCGTAAGCGCCACCGAGGACGTGGCAGATCTTGTGATGCATGCCCGCGCCGGCCGACGCGAACCCCACGGCAGCGAGGTACGCGCCGTACAGGCAGCGGTCGCGGCCGTCGAGACTGCCGGGGTCCGCGACAACCTCCGGCAGGCCGGTGGCGAGAGCACGGGCGCCCTCGAGGCAGAGCGCGGTATTGATCGGATCGGCGCGCGGTGCCCACAGCGAGTCGACGCAGTGGGCGAGCGCGTTCAGGCCGCTGGCGACGCTCAGATCGACCGGCAGGCCGACGGTCAGTTCGGAGTCGTAGACGACCGAGGTCGGCAGGACCGCGTTGTCGGCGCCGGTGGTCTTCACGCCGTTGTCGGTCAGCCCCCACACGTCGGTCGCTTCCGAGCCGGCGTAGGTGGTCGGCACGGCCACGATCGGTAGGGCGGTGGTCATCGCGACGGCCTTGGCCAGGCCGACGGCCGATCCCCCGCCGACACTGACGAGGGCGTCGGCGTCGGCGTCGATTGCGGCCCGGCGTGCTCGTCGCGCAACCTCGACGGGGACGTGCGGATGGACCTCCGACCAGCGGCGAACCACCGGCAGGTCCCCGACGATGCGGTCGGCGAGGGTGCCTTCCGCCGCCGATGCCACGAGCATGATCCGCGCGGCGCCGAGCCGGTCGATCTCGGCGGCGAGGTGACGGCGTGCGCCTCCGGCTTCGAACACCACGCGCTGCGGACGGGTTTCGTGGGTGAACGACAGTCCCATCGGTCACGCCTGCCGGTGCAGGATGTGGAGCATGGCGTCGCGCAGTGCGGTCACCGGGTCGTCCGCCAAACGGTGTGCTCGCCAGCCGATGTGAGTGTCCGGCCGGACCAGGACCGCCCCGTCCTCCGCCACCTCCCGCAGCCTGCCCCAGTCGAAGTACAGGTCCTGTACCGGCTCGCCGGCTCCGATCACGATCGGGACCACGTCGACGCCGAGTTCCTCCGAGACCTTCGCCGCCGCGCCGGCCCACGCCCGGCCGGTCTTGCCGGTGAGGAGAGTGAACTGCGTGTACTGCGCCAGATCGTGTGTCGACATCCTGCTCGTCGAATCACCCACCCAGCAATGTGGCAGGCGCACACCGGGATACGTGTGCGGCTCGTAGTAGAGTTCCGGATCCCGAGCGGGGATGGGCAGGGCGCTCCCGTCCCCGGCCACCGCGGGGGAACCGGCGTAGTTCTGCCCCAGTTCCACGCCGAGGGCGTTGAACTCGTAGTTCTTGAGTTCCATCGCCGCCGCGAGCGCCTGCCGCTTGGCGGCGCCTGCGGGTGTGTCGGCCCGGAGTTCGGCGAGCTCGGCTTGCATGTGTTCGATCGTCGTTGCCCGGGTCGTGCCGAGGGCTTCGAAGATTCCCACGAATTCACGACTGGACTTGTTGGCCCGCCTGACGATCTGCTCGGCGACAGGGACACGTTCGACGGAGTAGGTCTCGAGCAGTCCCGGACCGGCGCGACCTTCCAGCACGGCAGCGATCTTCCAGGCGAGGTTGTAGGAGTCCTGGATGGAGGTGTTGGAGCCGAGACCGTTGCTCGGCGGGTGACGGTGGGCGGCGTCACCGGCGATGAAGACCCGGCGGGTCTGCATGTGCGTGGCGTACATCTCGTTGTTGCCCCACAGCGAGTAGCCCGTGATCTCCACGTCGATGTCGTCGCGACCGATCATGGTGCGGACGATCTCCCGGGCGCGGTCGTCGTTCATCTCCGGTGCCGGCAGCTCGATGTCGTAACCCCACACGGCGAGCCATTCGTTCCAGGGGCGCACCATGCGGACGAGTCCGGCGCCGATGCCGCCGACATCCGAGCCGGGCTGCACCACCCAGTACAGCACCGAGGGGCGGTGCGCGACGAGGTCGGTGAGGTCGGCGCGGAACGTGATGTTCATCGAACCGGCAATGTCCATCCGGCCCTCGAACGGCAGCTGGAGGGCGGCTGCGATCGTGGAGCGGGCGCCGTCCGCCCCGATCATGTACTTGGCCCGGATATCGAACTCGCGGCCGTCGAGCCGATCGAGAACCCGGACGGTGACCCCGTCGGCGTCCTCGGAATGCGAGAGGTACTCGGTCGAGAACCGCGTCTGCGTACCACGGACCGTGGCGTTCTTCACGAGGATCGGCTCGAGGTGCGTCTGCGGGATGTCGCAGTTGAGGGACGGCGAGGCGAGCACGTAGTCGGCCTCGCGGGCGGGGTGGGTACCCCACGACAGGATCCGCCCGAGTTCCTCACCGGCCAGGGCGGTGCAGAACACGGTGTCGCCGATGATGTCGTGGGGGGACGCCTCCGCAAGGACCTGCTGTTCGATGCCCACGTCACGGAAGATCTCCATCGTCCGCTGATTGGTGATGTGGGCGCGTGGCGTGTTGGCGGTCCACCGGTACTTGGTGATCATGATGTTGTCGATGCCGAGGGTGGACAGGAACAGTGCGGCCGACGCCCCGGCGGGGCCGGATCCGATGACGACGACGTCGGTTTCGACGACCGGGCCGGGGGGAGGGGCGGTCTCGTCGAGACCGTCGTGGAAGACAGGCATGGGTACTCCGAAGGCAGGGTGGGCAGAAGGTGGGTGTCAGTCGTAGTAGCGGAAGATCACCTCGGCGACGCAGGCGGGCTTGTCGTCGTTCTCGATCTCGATGACGCACCGGTAGACGGCGTCGACACCACCGTCGAAGGGCAAGGTGTCGGTCAGGTGCAGGTCCAGACGCACTCGCGAGTCGACCGGAACCGCGGCGGGGAAGCGAACTCTGTTGAGGCCGTAGTTGAGTCCGACGGAGCAGAAGGATGTATCGATGGTCTGCTGGATGAGCCCGCCGATCAGCGCCAACGTGTGGTACCCGTGCGCGATGATCGATCCGAACGGGGAGGCCGCGGCGCGCTCGGCGTCGAAGTGGATCCAGTTGAAGTCGTGTGTGGCTTCACCGAATCCGCGGATGTGCTGGTGGTCCATCGTCACCCACGGACTGGAGCCCAGGTGCGTGCCGACGTGGTCGGTGAGATCGGCAGTGCTGTCGAAGACGATCATCGTTCCTCCTGGGACGGGACTGGGGCGGTCGTAGCGGCTTTCGGGCCGAGCATCTGTTGCACGCCCCGGCGGTCGAGCTTGGAGTTGGCGAGCAGCGGGATCCGGTCGCAGAACTGCACGCTCTTGGGGATCTTGTAGGAGCTGAGACGCTCGCGAAGGAACGTCTTCACGTCGTCCTCGGTCGGGGCGTGCCCGGGCGCTGGGATCGCAAGCATGTGGGCGGCTTCGCCGAGGTCGGGATCCGGCACGGCGGCCACGGCAGCGAGCTGGATGCCGGGGTGATTCTCGACGATCTGCTCGATCTCCATCGGCGAGATGTTGTAGCCGCCGGAGCGGATGAGCAGCTTCGAACGACCGGCCAGGACAAGGTTTCCCGAGTCGTCGAAGTACCCGAGATCGCCGGTGCGGAGCCAGCCCGTCGGCGTGATCGCCTCGGCTGTCTTCTCGGGTTTCCGCCAGTACCCTTGCATCAACGGGTTTCGTCGTACGAGGATCTCGCCGGGTTCGCCGGGGCGGTGTCCCGGGATCGGTTCGATCCGGATGTCGATGTCGTCGAGCGGCTTGCCGACGGTGCGGGTTGCGTCCGCAGGGGTGATGTCCCGATCGGTCATGGTGATGCACCCGACCTCCGTCATTCCGTAGGAGGCGCCGACGACGGGGATACGGGCGGCGAGGCGTTCCGCCAGGCTCACCGGCAACGGTCCGACCCACCACAACCGCTCGAGCGAGCCGAGGTCCGCGGTCTCGAACCGATCGTGTGCCATGAGCCTGTTGAGCATGGTTTGGATGACTCCCTGCCAGAGCGTGACTTTCTCCTGCTCGATCGCGGTGAGCGCGCCGCCGGCGTCGAAGCGCGGCAGCTGGACGAGGGTGCCGCCGGACAGAATCGCGGACACGACCTCGTTGCCCTGACCACCGATGTGGTCGATCGGCATGAGCGACAGGATTCGTGGCGCCTCGACGGGGGTGTGGCGCAGGAGCGCGGAGAACGTGAGGATGCCGCGATGGGTCACGACGGCGCCCTTCGCGTCCCCCGTTGTCCCGGACGTGTAGACGATCGACAGCGGGGCGTCGGGATCGACGGGCCGCGCGACGGATAGTGCGGGAACCCCTTCGAAGGGCAATGGCCCGCCCGGCTCGTCACCGAGATGAACGACGGCTTGAATGTCGTGGCGTTCCGCGGCCCGATCGACGAGGGCGCCGAACTGCGTGCCTTCGAATCGTTCCACGGTGACAAGGACGGAGGGCGTGGCGTCCGTGAGGATGTAGTCCAGTTCCTTCTCGTTCACCCGCGTTCCGATCCCGAGGAAGATTGCGCCCAGCCGGGCGCACGCAAGATAGACGGCGACGACTTCGGGGCGCGGGTACGAGAGCATGCCGACTCGGTCGCCGGCGCGCACACCCAGTGCCTCGAGACCGGCGGCAGTGCGTTCGGCCTGTTCGCGCAGTCCGCCGTAGGTGCAGCGGAACGGACCGTGCACGACAGCCTCGCGATCGGGATGGGCGGTGGCGCGACCGGTGAACACGTCCCAGAGGCTGGTGCTCGGCGTGCCGGAGGCGGGATACGGTTGATCGATCATGATGGTCCTCGGCGTGCGGCGATGGTCAGAAGCGAGTGGACGGTGAGAAGCGTTCGGCAGAACCGGATGTCACCCGGCTGTCCAGCCACATTCCCGGCCGGGCCCACCAGCGCGCGGCGAACGCCGCACCCCGTTGCACGGCCCGGTCGAGCACGGTGTTCGCCTCCATTTGGGCGAGCGCGCCACCGGCAGCATCGGCGTTGAAATGTCCTGCACGGCGGCGTGTCTCGCCCGCCGCACCGACTTGTTCCCGGGCGGCGGCGTCCCCGCCGTCGCGAGCCGCGCCGGCGAACGCCTCGATCGCGGCTTGCGCGTCGCGCACTCCGGAGTTCAATCCGCGTCCGCCGCCGAACGGTGCGAACAGGTGCGCCGCTTCACCCGCGAGGAACACACGGTTGTGTGGGTCCGTGAATCGCGCGGCGACCGCGCGATGGAATCGATAGCGCGAGACCCACGCGACGCGCTCGCGGTAGCGTTCGCCGAGAACGGCCGCGACCCAGGCGGCGGTGCCGTCGGCCGACTGGAGGGCCTCGACGTCGTCGTCTCGGCGTGCCTGGAGGTCGAGGCGCCACCCGCCCTGGAAGGGCAGGACGAGAACGTTGCGTCCTTCGACCGCCGGGTGCCGGTAGTGGAACTCCCGCACGAGGGGCAGCGGGTCGTCGGCAACCTCGTCGACGTCCACGATGACGAAGGACGCGTCGGAGCGTGGGCCTTCCATCTCTATTCCCAGTGACGTGCGTACGGCGGAGTGTGCACCATCGGCGGCGACGACGTAATCCGCATCGATCGTGCTGCCGTCGACGAGGTGGACCGAGACCTCGTCCGCGGTGGACGACACGCTGCCGACCCGGCTGTTCCACCGGATCGGAATCCCGGCCTTCTCGACGTGCTGGAGCATCGCCTGCTCCTGCAGTCGCTGCGAGATACTCGAGCCGAACGCGCCGTGGGGCGCGCGCGGAAAGGTCCGTTCGTACACGGTGCGGCCGTGGTACGTCGAACGGATGCGCGGCCAGGTCACGCCCTCGCGGGCGAGCCGCGCGCCCAGGCCGGGGGAGAAGGTGTCGAGTTGGTCCAGCGTCTCGCGGTAGAGGTAGGTCGCGCGGCTTCCGGGGCGGAGCCGGTTGCTGCCCTCGGCCTCGAGGATGGTCGTCCGGAGGCCGTGGGAGTGTGCGGCGAGGGCGGCCACGAGTCCGACGGGGCCGGCGCCGACGACCACAACGTGAGTTCGTGGCGCCGACGTCGGGTCCGGGGGAGCGGGGGATTCGGATGTCATGGCTTCGACTGTTGCCGGACCCGGATCGGTGCTCAATGGATGATTCGCCCAGTGATCGGGTCAGGTGTTGTGTGTATCGACCCGAGGCGGGGGCACGGTGAGGCGGCAGAGGAGTTGCGCGGTCGTGACCCGTTGACAGGGTGCCGGTTGGTGGATAGCGTTCGTTGGAACGATCGTTCTAGCCAGCTTGGAGGCGTTTTTATGGCAGAAGATCCCCGCCCCGGACTGAGGTGCCGCACTGTCTCGGCGCCGGACGATCGTGCGACTTCCGCATCGTTGCTCGGCCGGGCCTTCGAGATCCTGGGCGTGTTCACCCAGTCCCGGCGGTCGATGACGTTGAGCGAACTTGCGCGCGGAAGTGGGTTGCCCAAGTCCACGACCCACCGCCTCCTGGCCATGCTGCAGGAGGTGGGCGCCGTCGAGCGCATCGACGACCGCTATCAGGTGGGACTGCGGTTGTTCTCGGTGGGGATCTGCTCCGCCGAGGTCGAACTGCGCGATGCGGCGCTCCCGTTCCTCGAACGAATCCACCGGGCCACCAGGCAGACCGTGAATCTTGCCGTTCTGCGCGGACACGACGTGGTCTATCTGGCGAAGATGAGCGGCGGTGCAACTCCGACCCCCGCCTCGGTCGGCGGCAGGTTGCCGGCTCACGCCACGGCGGTCGGCAAAGCGCTGCTCGCTCACG
Organism: Rhodococcus zopfii NBRC 100606 = JCM 9919; assembly: GCF_001895025.1. GTDB lineage: Bacteria > Actinomycetota > Actinomycetes > Mycobacteriales > Mycobacteriaceae > Rhodococcus > Rhodococcus zopfii. The sequence goes on along the minus strand of NZ_BCXI01000027.1, from coordinate 20,342 downwards.
CATCCGTGGACCCCGCCCGGTCGCGATCGCACCCGCTCGTCCCACGGACACCCGCGACGATCGTGCGTCCGGACGACCTGCACGCGTGCCTCGAGGGCGTCCGTCTCCGCGGGCACGCGATCGATCGCGAGGAAGCTGCGAAAGGCTTGGCATGCATAGGGGTTCCTGTCCTCGTAGGCGGGAAGGCGATTGCGGCGATCTCGGTGGCGTTTCCGAGCGGGTACGGCAGCGGCGAGCAACTCGTCTCGCCACTGCGGGAAGCGTCGGCCGCGATCGGCCGGTCGCTCGGGGTGCGTTACGCATCCGCATAGACGAGTCGAGAGGCGGGGCCGGATCCATGTCCAGCGCGGGCGCAACTTCACAGAGCAGTCGCGAGTACCTGATGAACGTCGCGGAGGAGCTGATGGCGGCTCGGGGCTATCATCGGACCTCCATCGCGGACATCCGGCGTGCATCGGGGCTTCCCGTCGGATCGATCTACCACCATTTCAAGAGCAAATCCGGCCTGCTCGCCGCGGTGATCGAGCGGGGAAGTCGGAGGTTCTTCGCCAACCTTCCTCGGGCGGTGGATATTTCAGGTTCCTCCGAGGAGGCGATGCGCGCGTACTGGTCGGCCGCGGCGGCAACCATCGCAGAGCACATCTCGTACTTCCAGCTCGAGGCGGACATTGTATGGCACGGCGCGGCCGACCCGGAACTCGCCGCCGTCGTGGCCAAGGCCACCGACTACGCGCGCGACCAGCTGGTGGAGGTCGTCGAACCGTTCGCGCGGGAGTGTGGTGTGGGGGACCCGCGCGCGCTCGCAGTCGAACTCGCCCTGACCAGTGTGACCTTCGTGCGCGGTGCCGTCATCGAATCCGGGGGGGACACCGCGTACCTCGAACGCAAGATCGGCGCACTCTATCGGATGTTGCGCGCCGACATCATTGCTCAGGGCGACGCCGGCTCGTGAGAGCGTGGGGCACGGTCGCGCGGCCCGCCTCAGTGGCCGTCCCGGCGCCCGACGACGGTGCTCAACCGCAGCGCGAGCAGCAGGAAGAACCGAGCGTCCGGGTCGTCGAGATCGACGCGGAGCAGCTTGCCGACGCGCTCGATGCGGTAGCGCAACGTGTTGACGTGCACGTGCAGTGCACGAGCTGATTCCGCCACTCGCCGGTCCTTCTCCAGATACGTCTGCAGTGTGTGCAGCAGGTCGGAGCCGTCGCGACTGTCCGCACGGAGCACGGGGGCCAACGCTTCCTCCGCCGCGGCCGCCAGAGCGTCGACACCGCCGACGTGCGCGAAGAGGCGGTACATTCCGAGCGACTCGACGGTGACCACGGTGCGTTCACGCAGTCCGTGGACGCCGACACGCAGCGCGAAACGCGCTTCCCGCACGGCCGCCGGATAGTCCTCGGCCCGGCGGCAGACCGGCCCGATGCCGACACCGAGCGCTTGGGGGCGGCACTCCTCGACAATCGCCGCGAGGTGCGTTGCGAGGGTGGATGATTCCCCGTCGCCGCGCAGCGGCCACAGCACGAACGCGTCGCCCTCGAACATGGTCAGCTGCGCGTCGGGGACCCGAGAGCGCACCCGCCGGCTCAGGGTGTCGAGCAGCGGCCGATCCACGTACCGGTCACCTCCCACGGCGACGACCGCTCGAGGGACGCCGAGGTCGAGCCCCACCAGCAGCGCCCGATGCCACAGCCGGCGCAGCTCGTCCTTCGACCCGTCCAGCAGACTGCGCACCAGGTGATCGGTGAGGCGGATCTCGGTTTCGAGGGCGGTACGGTGCCGCGCTAGGTCCATCCCGACAAGAGCAGCCAGCACGCGCGCCGAGTCGTCCTCGGTGGCCGCGGCTCCCCGCAAGGTCAGCGTGGCGTCGTCCGTTCCGGGGATGCGGAACTGCCGCACGCGCACCGTCGGGTGGCGCCCGTCGACGGTCGGGGTGCTCGGCTGCGCCCGGCCGGCGTCCGGCCCCTCGAGATGCAGCGCCCCGCCCAGCGCGGCGCCGGCGAGTTCGAGGCAGCGATCAACGCCGGCGCCGGTGAGCATCGATTCGGCCGTGGACAGGAACAGCTCCCGCTCGGCGCGGGACCGCTCGCGGTCGTCCTCGAGCCTCCGCAGGCATTGCGCGAGCCGTGCTCGTTCTGCGGCCCGCTCGCGCAGTTCCCCGGCCATCGAGGCGAGTCCGGCCAGCGCGCGCAGCTCCGTCGACTCGAACGGCCGGCGTGCGCGCGAGACCACATACAGCACGGAGCCGATGTGTCCGGCGCCGCTGACGGGCACCGCCGCCGCCGACACCAGACCCTCCCGTTCCAGTAGCTTCCGCATCCGGGGGATCGCCCGGGGATCCGCGCCGTAGTCGGGTGTCGATACCGGCCCGCCGCTGCGCAGCACCTCGCCCCCGAGCCCCCGTTCGGGCGGTATGTGGCTCAGCGCATGGGCTTCGGGTTGGCTCAGACCCGACCCGGCCACCATGTGGAGGCCGTCCACGCTGGCGTCCATCCAGAATGCCGCGTCGGCACGCGCAGTTGCGCGCACCGAGGCGAGTGTCGCGCGCACCACGTCGTCGGCGCTGTCGGCCGCGACGATGTCGCGAAGGGCAGTCAGGATATCGGTGTACTGAGTGCGCCCGGATCGTTCGACAGGCATGAGGGCGAGCATACGCCCGGCCACGGCCTCGCCCAGGCGGATTCGCGTGCCGATTCGCAATTGGATTGTCAGGAAATGCGAAGCTACATAACACTTCACGGCCTCATTGCGGATCGAGTTCCGGCGCGCGGAACAGTCGATAGACGGCGATATCCGTGCGGACATACTGTGACTCGTACAACATGCCTGCGGAGTGGGGCACATCCCAACCGCTCCGTGAAGGAGATGGCACTTTGACCCGTAACAAGCATCACGTCGTCGTCGGAGCCGGCGCGGCCGGCCTGGCCGCGGCATCGGCGATGAGAGACAACGGATTCGCCGGTCGAATCACCGTCGTCGACGCCGACCCCCACACTCCTTACGAACGCCCGCCGTTGTCGAAGGAGTACCTCTCCGACCGGAGACTGCGAGAAATCTTGGCCGAGACGGAGTATCGGCGCCTGGGCGTCGAGTTGCGCCTCGGTGTCGGGGTGCGCAGGCTGCGACCGGCGGACCGACGCATCGACACAGCTGACGGGGACGAGCTGGCCGCGGACCGGGTGCTGCTTGCCACAGGTGTGTCGGCACGACGGCTGGACGTCCCCGGGGCCGATCTCGGGAACATCCTCACCCTGCGGGATGCGGATGACGCCGCGGCCCTGACGACCCGGCTGAGCGCCGGGGGACCGCTCGTCGTCGTGGGCGGCGGTTTCGTCGGCCTCGAGATCGCCGCATCCGCATCGGAACGCGGAATCGATGTCACCGTCGTCGAACTCGGCGATCTCCCCCTTCTGGCGGCCGTCGGACCGGACATTGCCCGGCGCATCTGCCGGCTCCACACTGATCGCGGGGTGCGTATCTCGACGCGCAGGACGGTCGACGCATTCGTCGGTTCGCACGTGGTAGAGGCGGTTCGGCTGTCGACCGGGGAACGTCTCGACGCCGCAACCGTCGTCGTCGGATGCGGTGTCGTCCCCAACGACGGGCTCGCGAGACAGGCGGGCATAGCCTGTGCCGACGGCATCCCGGTCGACGAACTGGGCCGCACCAGTGACCCGTGGATCTGGGCGGCCGGCGACATCGCGGCGCACGTCAATCCCCACATGGGCCGCCGGGGGCGGATCGAACACTGGGACGTGGCCCGTCGGCACGGCGCGGCCGTCGGAGCCTCCATGGCCGGCACGGCTACCGTCAATCGTGAAATCCCCTACTTCTGGTCGCACCAGTACGCGCACACGCTGCAGATGTACGGGCGCGGACGGCCCGGCGACCGGGTGGTTGTCCGTGACTCCACCACCGGACCGGGATTTGTAGCCTTCTGGATGCGCGACGGACGTGTCGCCGCCGCAGCCGCCCTGGACGAGCCACGCGACGTGCGATCGGCAAAAGTACTGGCGGAAAACAGAAGTGCGGTCTCGGATGACGTTCTGCGGTCCGCAGGTACCGACCTGCGCCGGGTGGCCCGGCAACTGGGTCACATGGACGCCCCGCGCGATGCCGATGTCGCCGGGTGATCCGGGGCAGACGCGAACATTCTTCCCATCCAGATCCGGTCGAGCCGGGGCGCGGCTGCCGCGCACCCCGGACCGTATCTAAGCCCGTGCACAAACGCACTCAGAGAGGACGACGATGACGACGACGATGGAGACCTCGGACGTGGAGGCCGGCGGCTTCCGCATCCGTCTCAACAGGGCCGGCCCGCGCACCGGGGAGGCGATCCTGTTCCTGCACGGATCGGGACCCGGCGCAACCGGCTTGTCGAACTACGCCGCGACCGTCCCGGCATTCGCGGACGACTACGACTGTCTCGTGATCGACCAGGTTGGCTGGGGCGACTCGAGCCACCCCGCCGAGCTCCCCCCGAGCGGACGTGTCCGGCAACTCGTACTGAGCAACCTGGCGCTACTCGACGCCCTCGGTCTGGACAGGGTGCACCTCGTGGGGAACTCCCTGGGTGGGGTCGTCGCCCTGAACATGCTGACCGCCGCGCCGGAGCGGATCGGGAAGGTCGTCGGCATGGGCGCCGGTGGCGGCGGGAACACCGCTCCGACAGGGGAACTGCTCAAGCTCATCGAGTTCTACAACGACCCTTCGCTCGAGAGCATGAAGCAGCTGATTTCGTACATGCTCCACGATCCGGACCTGTTCGGCGCCGAGATCGACGCGATCGCACGGGACCGGCTCGAGACGGCGCTGCGTCCGGACGTGCGCCGATCCCACCTCCTCACCTTCGGGCTTCCCGCGCCCGGACCCGGACCCGGTCTTCCGGGCCTGCGGGTCCCGGAGACGTCGCTGCGGCGGATCGGCAACGACGTCCTACTGGTCCACGGCCGCGAGGACTCCGTGGTTCCCGCCGAGAGCAGCGAATGGCTGGCCCGGCGGATCCCCAACGCGCGTCTGCACGTTGTGCCGCACTGCGGTCATTGGGCGCAGATCGAACAGGCCGACCGATTCGTCGAGCTGAGCACGCTGTTCCTGCGCGGTCGAATCTGAGATGTCAACGAAAGGAAGTCTCGTGAGTACTGTGAATGCTCTTGCGTACCTGCGGGTGCGTGGCCCAGTCGACGAGTGGCGGGATTTCGGCACCCGCATCGTTGGAGCCCAACTCGCCTCGTCCGATGACCCGGCCGAAGCCCGCTTCCGGTTCGACGAGCGTGAGTACCGGCTGACGGTCGAGGACGGTCCCGCCGGGGAGGACGCTCTGCTCGCCCTCGGGTTCGAGACGCGGACCAGCGCGGACCTCGACGCGCTCGTGCGCCGACTGGACGAGAACTCGGTCCCAGTCTCGGAAGATGTGGATCTGGCACGCGCACGGAACGTGCAGCGGCTCATCGCCTTCGCGGATCCCGACGGCAACCCGATCGAGGTCGTGTACGGTCATCCGCACGACCACACGCCGTTCGTGTCACCGCGAGGAATCGACTTCGTCACCGGTGATCTCGGTCTCGGGCACGTGTTCCTCTTCGCGTCCGACGCACAGCGATCCGCCGAGTTCTACCAGTCGATGCTGGGCTTCCGCCCCAGCGACACCATTGCATTCGGGCCCACGAACGCGGTCTTCCTGCACTGTAATCCGCGTCATCACACCTTGGCACTCGCCACCATTCCGGGCCCCGAGCCGGGGATCGGCCATCTGATGCTCGAGCTCAGCCGCCTCGACTCCGTCGGGCGCGCGCTCGATCTGGCGATGGAGACGCCCGGACAGGTCGTGCGTGCCCTGGGGGAACACACCAACGACGCGATGACCTCGTTCTACCTGGCCACACCGTCCGGATTCGCCATCGAGTACGGGTGGAACGGCAGACTCGTGGACGACGACTCGTGGACCGTCGGTCATCACCGTTCGGCCAGCACCTGGGGCCATCAGGTCCTTGTCGACGTCCCCAGCGCCGTGGCAGTGGGAGCCGACGATGAATGACATCCATGCACTGGTCGACCCCGCCGGCGGTCGGCTCAACCCCACCATCTACACAGACCCGGGCATCTACGAACTGGAACTCGAGCGGGTGTTCGGCCGCACCTGGCTGTTCCTCGCGCATGACAGCCAGTTGCCGAAACCCGGGTCGTTCGTCCAGACCTACATGGGCGAGGATCCGGTTCTGGTCGTGCGCCAGCGAGACGGCTCGGTGAAGGCGTTCCTCAATCAGTGTCGGCATCGGGGAATGCGAATCTGTCGATCGGACGAGGGCACCAGTCGTGCGTTCACCTGCACCTACCATGGCTGGTCCTACGATCTCGAGGGCAACCTCGTCAATGTGCCGCAGCAGCAACGTGGATACCGTGACCGGATCGACAAGTCCTCTTGGGGTGCCACGAAGGTCCCTCGCATCGCGAGCTACCGGGGCTTCCACTTCGGCACCTGGTCGGAGGACGTGCCCGACTTCGTCGAGTATCTGGGCGAGATGGCCTACTACTTCGACGCGACCATCGATCGATGGGACAACGGAGTCGAGTTCGTCAAGGGCGCCGCAAAGTGGGTTATCGACTGCAACTGGAAGCTGCCGGCGGAGCAGTTCGCCAGCGACATGTATCACGCGGCGATCTCGCATTCGTCGGCGATGCTGGCCCTGCACGAGGATCCGGCCTTCCACGGCCTGCTCAACCCACCACCCGACGCGCCGGGCCGGCAGTTCGCCGGCAACGGTCACGGATCGGGCAGCTTCTGGCTCCCCGAGTTCGGCCCCGACCTACACGCAGGTCCCGAGTACAGCGCCTGGCAGACAGCCAACCGCGACGAAGTCTTCCGCCGGATCGGCGCCGATCGCGCCGTGAAGGTCTCAGGGCACAATCTGATCTTCCCGAACTTCTCCTGGCTCGGACCCGTGAACACGATACGGGTGTGGCATCCGCGCGGTCCCGGCCAGATCGAGGTGTGGGCTTGGACATTCGTACCGAAGGACGCCTCGCCGGAGGCGAAGGCGGGAATGCGGCGCGGCACCCAGCGGTCCTTCAGCCCGGCCGGGGTCTTCGAGACCGACGACGGTGAGAACTGGACCGAGGTCCAGCAGGTATTGCGAGGGTGGAAGTCGCGCAGCACCGAGTTGAACGTCCAGATGGGGATGGGATTCGAGGAACGAGACAGTCACGGCCTTCCGGGTCTGTCCAACGATGTCTACAGCGAAACCGCCGCCCGGGGGTTCTACCAGCGGTGGCTGGATCTCGTCGACGGCATGCCGTGGAACGAGATCCTCCGCCGAGCCGACGAGGCGAAGCGCTCCGAACATGCAGGGGAGAGCCGATGACCAGCGATACCCGCAGCGCCGACGAGCTGCCCGCGTCCGTCCAGTGCGCCGACGTGCATCTGCAGCACGCGGTCGAGCAGTTCCTGTACGCCGAGGCGGAACACCTCGACAACCACCGTTACTACGAGTGGCTCGATTTCTTCGGGGAGGATGTGCACTACTGGGCGCCCACCCGCATGACCCGCACGTTCCGCGAACGCGACGCCGAGATCTCCGGACCCGACGAGGGCGCGTTCATCGACGACGACTTCCACTTCCTGCGGGGCAGGGTCCGGCGGCTGACCTCGGGCCTGTCCTGGTCGGAGGAGCCCCCGTCGCGCACTCGGCGGTTGCTGACCAACGTCCGTGTCGCGCACCGCGAGGACGGCGATCTCGACGTGGTGTGCAACTTCAGTGTCTACCGCAGCCGCCTCGAGCGGCACGAAGACTGGTTCGTCGGTGAGCGCTTCGACGTGCTGCGCCACCACAGCGGCGCCCTGCCCTTCAAGATCCGCGAGCGCCGGATCGTCCTCGAGCAGACCACGATCCTCGCCCCCAGCATCAGCATCTTCCTGTGAGGTATCCGACGATGACAGCTGAAATATCCAGTGAGAACACGCGGTGGGTTCGTGTCTGCGCAGTCGGCGACCTCGGCGACGACGACGCGGTGCGGCTCGACTCGCGTCCGCCGGTATCGGTGTTCAAGTCGAACGGGGAGTACTTCGGCGTCGACGACACATGTACGCACGAGACCTACTCCCTCGCCGACGGGTGGATCGAGGACTGTGTCGTGGAATGCCCGCTTCACATGGCGAAGTTCTGTCTCCGAACCGGCCGGCCCCTGAGTCCGCCCGCGACGACCGCGGTCCGCACGCACCCGGTCCGGATCGAGAGCGGCGAGATCCACGTCGGACTTCCCGACGCGTACGAACTGAAGGAAGGAGCCCGCAGTGGGACGGCTTGACGGAAGGTCGGTTTTCGTGACCGGCGGCGGATCCGGGCTCGGCCACGCCCTGGTCAGGCGGTTCGTCGAGAACGGCGCTCGCGTGACCGTGCTCGACCGGTCGGAGCCGAAGCTCACCGCACTGCGCGAGGCGTTCGGTACCAGCGTGCGCACCCTGACGGGCGATGTCACCTCGTTCGCCGACAACAAGGAGGCGGCCGATCTTGCCGTGCGCGAGTTTGGTGCTCTCGACACCTTCGTCGGCAACGCCGGGGTCTGGGACTTCGGTCGTTCGCTGCTCGACGCGTCGCCGGAAGAACTCGGTACGGGGTTCGACGAATTGTTCTCCGTCAACGTGAAGGGCTATCTGCTCGGTGCGAAGGCCGTGGTGCCGCACCTGAAGTCCTCCCGTGGCAGCATGATCTTCACCCTGTCCAACGCGGCGTTCTTCCCGGGCGGCGGTGGGCCGCTGTACGTCTCGTCCAAGCACGCCGGTGTGGGACTCGTGCGACAGCTCGCGTACGAGCTCGCCCCGGAGGTCCGGGTCAACGCGGTCGCCCCCGGCGGCATGGCCACCGACCTGCGCGGGCCCGGCGCGATGGGGCTCGCCGACCGATCCGTGGCCGATGCCATTCCGATCCGGCAGATGGTGCGCGACAACGGCGCGCTGCAGATCGAGGTGGAACCCGACGACTACGTCGGCGCCTACCTCTATCTCGCCTGCCGTGACGACTCCGCGACCGTGACGGGAACGGTCGTGGACGTCAGCAGTTGGGGAACACCCAAGAGGACCGGCGCAGTCTGACGGCGCCGGCGCAGCGACCGGGCGGGTCTGTCGTTCGGACAGACCCGCCCCCGCGTGTATGCGGCTCCCGGGGCACGCGGTTGTGGCGGCATGTTCCTCCCTGCAGCTCGAGGGCGATGTCGACGATCATGTCCTCTTACCCGCCGACGAGCGCGCGCCGCCGACGTGGGGCCAGCCCTGCAGGTCGGGACTGCGACGAACGCCTCGAGCGGGCAGTTGCCGGCGCCGGCGCCGTGACTGGCCAGGGTGGAGCGCGTTCCGATAGGCGCGCACGCGCTCGCGTACCCCGTCCGTGGTCAGCTGACCACCGGAGTCGGTTGCGCAGGGCGGTCAGTAGACACACCGCGCGCTGTAGGACTCTCTCAGCGGGAAATCATCGCAGCTCACACGGAACCGGTCTGGACCGCGCGAAGGTGGCCGGAACACCGCCGCTTGCACGAGCTCGGCTACCGGATCCTGACCGGTCGCTGACGGCAGGGTCAGGTCGCACGCAGACGGGCCAGCGCCGCCTCACGCCGCTTCCACAGCACCGTCTCGTCCGCAACGACGATCACCACCGGCGCCGCCGCCACGATCAGCAGGCTGATCGGAACCGGAACCCCCATCGCGCCTGCCCCGACACCCATGCCGAGTACCAACAGCGCCGCGACGGTTGTCCCGAGGATTCCGCGGTCGATGCCGACAAGCCGGCCGTACAGGGCGGCGAGCGTCACCAGATACACCGCGACGGGGATCGCGACGGTCGCGAGCACCGTCATCGTCGACACGTGCGACTCCTGCTCGAGGTGATAGGCGGCCACGTGCAGTCCCGCGCCGATCGCGGCCAGCGCCGCGAACACCAGGATGTGCCCGTATCCCCAGCCGAACGAGCGCGACTTGTGGTGGTGTAACGCATCGCCGAAGGGGTACTGGAAGTACACCCACCACAATCCGAATGTCAGGCTCACTCCGGCCAGTCCCGTCGCCGCGGCCGTCGCGTCCCACCCCTGCAGGTCGACGACCGCGCCGAGCGATGCGACGGTACCGACGATCACCTCGCCGAGCGCGATGATCGTGAGCAGGCTGTACCGCTCGGCGATGTGATGCGGATGCCACGGTGTCCGCGCGGTGCGTTCGCCGAGAACCGGGCCGAGCAGCTCGAGCAGGATCAGCGGGATCGTCAGCAGGAACGTCTCCCACACCGCGACGTCGACGAAGATCAGCACGATCCAGCCGAGTTGCGCGAGCGACACGAACCCCGCATAGGTCAGCGCCGTGCGGCGCAGCGTTTCGTTCTGCTTCGCCACGCGCAGCCACTGACCCACCAGCGCCACACGCATCACGACGTACCCGAGCACCACGACCCGGTTGTCCAGGTAGTCGCCGCCGTCGATCGAAGCGAACATCGTCGGCAGGCCCAGCGCGAGGATGAGCACGCCGAGCATCTGCAGCATCGTCGCGATGCGGTACAGCCAGTCGTCAGTGTCGAACGCGGAGGCGAACCACGCGAAGTTCACCCACGCCCAGCACACCGCCCACATCGCGAAACCGAACGCGGCGATCCCGGATGTCAGATGCCCCTCGGCGATCAGGTGGGCCGCCTGATTGCCGGCGACACCGAACGCGATGACGAACGTGAGGTCGAGCAGCAGCTCGAGCGGGCTGGCGACGCGGAACGACTCGCCGGGATCGCGACCGCTCATCCGCCGGATGCGGTGCGGGGGTCGGGGACTGGGGGGCGTGTCCAAGAAGATCTCCCTTGTGAGGGGGAAGGGGGCGTGCCGATGATAAGCACCGACGACGCTCTCCTCGCGCGGCGCCGCGGTCAGTGCCCGATGCCGACCTTTTCGTGCACCCGCTTCATCCATGCCGGCGCCCACCAGTTGGCATCGCCCATCAGCTTCACCAGCGACGGCACCAGCAACATCCGCACCACCGTCGCGTCGATGATCAACGCGAGGATCATGCCGACCCCGAGGAACCGCATGATCGACAGCCCGGAGATGGTGAAGGCGCCGGTGACCACGATCAGCAGCAGCGCCGCGGCCGTCACGACCCGGCCGGTGCGTTCGGTCCCGAACTTCACCGCTTCCTCGGTGGTTGCCCCGGCGGCGCGGGCCTCGACCATCCGGGACATGAGGAACACCTCGTAGTCGGTGGACAGACCGAACACCACCGCCAGGATCAGCACCACGAACGACGGTTCGAGGGGACTCGCGGTCACCCCCAGCAGTTCCGCGCCGTGGCCGAGCTGGAACACCCAGGTCAGCACACCGAACGTCGCGGCCAAGCTCAACGCTGCCATCGCGACGGCCTTGAGTGGCAGCACCACCGACCCGAATGCCAGGAACAACAGCACCAGCGTCGAGACCACCATGATCGCGAGCATCGCAGGCAACCACCGCGAGATGGCGGCATTGCCGTCGTCGACCATCGCGCGGCCACCGCCGACGAGCAGTTCGGTGCCGGCCGGTGCATCGACGGCCCGCAACTCGTGGACGATCTCCCCGGCCCGGACGGTGCCGTCGACACCCTGCGCGTACAGGGCCTGCACCACTGTCACGTCCTCGTTCGACGCGACCGTCAACGCCTGAGCAATGCCGTCGACCCGAGCCGCCGCGCGGGATACCTCGCCGACCGCTGCCGTGGACGGCGGGGCACCGTCGGGGCCGCGCACCACGAGCGTCGCTCCGTTGCCGGTGGACGGGAAGTCGTCGAGCAGCGTCTGCGTCGCCACCCGCGCCGGGGCGTTCTCCGGAAGCGCCGTGTACTCGACCTCCCCGAACGAGGCACGCAACACCGGGAACGCGAGGACGAGCAGACCCGCAACGATCGCGACGGCGACCAGCGCGGGCCTCCGCATCACCGCGACCACCACCGAACCCCAGAAGCGCCGGGCCCGTGCTTCACCACGGTGGGCCGCAGTCTTGTTCCAGGTCAGCGAGTTGATTCGTGGTCCGAGGATGGCGAGCAGCGCCGGGATCGCGGTCAGTGCGAGCAGCGCCGCACTGAGGACGGCGGCGATCGCACCGAGACCGAGGGACCGCAGCACCGCCTGCGGGAACACGAGCATGCCCGCGAATGCGCAGATCAGCAGCAGCCCGGAGAACATGACGGTCCGGCCCGCGGTGAGAACGGTGCGGCGGGTGGCCGTCGCCGTGTCGGCGCCGCTCTCGAGTTCCTCGCGGAATCGGCTGACGATGAAGAGGCCGTAGTCGATGGCAAGGCCGAGGCCGATCAGGGACGTGACGTTCAGGGCGAACGAGCTCACATCGGTGACCATCGTGAGCAGGCGCAGTGTCGCGAGCGCGCTGAGTACGGCGAGGACACCGACGAACACGGGAACAGCGGCCGCGGTGAGGCCCCCGAAGATGATCACCAGCAGCACGAGCGTAATGGGGATCGCGATGGCCTCGGCGCGCAGCAGGTCGTGCTCGAGCGTCGACGTGAAGGCAACGGCCACCACCGAGTTCCCCGCGAACTGCGACTCGATGCCGGGAACCTCGAGCTTCGGCAGCAGTGAATCGAACGTGCCGACGGAGACACCCGAGTCGGGGGACAGGGTGATCGATGCGGCGACGCTGCGTCCGTCCTTGGACAGGAGCAGTTGATTCGCAGGGGGCGCCGTCGACCAGTAGGTGTTGATCGCGTGGGTGGGCACCTCCGCGGCGAACCGGTCCAGCACCGCGGTGACGTCGGCTTCGATGTCCGCGACGGTCCGGCCCTCCGGGGCCGTGTACATCGCGACGATGTCGGCGGTCTGCGGACCGAAGTTCTCCTCGACGATCTCCGCGACCCTGTAGGACTCGCTGTTCGGGTCGTAGAACCCGGCCGATGACAAGTTTCCGAACACGCCGGTGCCCCAAGCTCCGGCCACAGCCACGATCAGGATGGCGAGCCCGAGGACCCACCATCGCCGGGTGACCACGGTCGTGGCCCAGCGGTTCATGCGCGCTCCGTTCGATAGAGGTGCCGACACCCGGGCGGGTGTCGCGCCTCCGCGACTGTAGTAGGCCGCACAGATCCGCCGTCGGGGCGGTGGAACGCGGCGAAACGACCGCAACGCGATGAGAAGAGGGGGACCGGCACGCCCGATCGCCTCTCGGCGAAAGGCGCAACGCGGCTCCAGCCGAACGGAATTCCACGAGGGCGAATTGTTTTGAGCCCGGGGGATACGTGACGTGCCGATCCGAACGGGTCAACACGTCCGCGCTCGCCGGTATTCCCGGCGCTTCCCCGCGCGGGGATACTGACGCCGGTCGTTCACGGACGGTCGTCGTTCGCATCTCCGGTGGAGTCCCGCAGCCACCGTCGCCGGTGTTCCCGCAGCTCGGTTTCGCGTCGGGCACGGTAGTGCGCCAGCGCCGCCGCCAGCAGGTCCCCGAGGTGGTGCCGGTGGTTGACTCGCGGTGTCCGTTCCGGGTCGATGTGTGGTGGTGGGATCCATTCGGTGCGGCCCGGATGCTCGGCACCTGGTGGCGCGACGCGGGTTTTCCAGCCGCCGGGCCCGTCGTGCACCAGCGCGTGGCAGGCGTCGCCGGCGAGGTCCTCGTTGGTGATGTCGGTGGGGCCGCCGTCCCGCCATTCGGTGATGTGGTGCACCGCGGTGAGTGTGGCGGGCGCGTCGCAGCCGGGCCGGGTGCAGCCGCCGGAGGCGGCGATCAACGCCAGGCGTTGATCGGCGGAGGCGAGGCGTTTGGCGCGGCCGAGGTGCAGCGGCCGGCCGTGATGGTCGAAAACCGCCAGCACCGGATGCGCGGTTTCGGCCATGCGCAGGGCGTCGCGGATCGGCACCAGCCCACCGGAGGAGGTGGTGACGATGCCGGTGGACTGTTCGAGTTGCTGCACGGTCATGGTGAGGATCGCGGTGACCGGGAGCCCGCGGTGGCTGCCGAGCACCCCGGACGACAACATCTGGCGCAGGGCGACTTTCAGGGCGTCGTGGTTGCGCTGCACCGCGGTGCGGGTGTCGCGGGCGGCGGCCTTCGCGAGGGCGTCGCGGTCGAGCGACTCGGATTCGACGTCCCCGGTCGGGGATTCGGGGTCGTCGGGGTTGTTCATGCCGGGCCGGGCGAGTTTCGCCAGGACGGGTTCGAGCAGCGCCCTCGTTTCGGGGTCGAGCAGTCCGGAGATCGGGGTCATGAGATCGGTGCCTTGTTTGCCGATCCGCACCCCGCGGCGGCGCTTGCGTTCCTTCTCGTCGGGGACGTCCCCGTCCGGGTTCAGATAGGCGAGCAGATGCGCGCCGAGTTTCACGAGATCTTCGGGCGGGACCGAGCGGGCGGCGTCGGCGAGGATTTTCTCGGCGGTGGTGATCTCGTCGAACCCGAGCCCGTACGGAACCTTGCGCATCACGCGGGCGACGGCGGCGACGTGATCGGGTCCGATCGCCCCGGCGTGTTGGGCGGCGGCGGTGGCGGGCAGTTCCGGTTCGACCTGCTCGCCGTCGGCGGAGTGCCAGGTGCCGGTCTTCTTCGCGCCCTTGACCCGTCGGGCGGCGTCGGCGGCGGAGATCCGCAGGGTGCCGATGAGGACGTCGCCCGTCGATCGGCAGCCGAGGTGGGCCGGGATCATGCGCTCGGTGGTTTCGACGACCAGTCGGTGCCCGACCGCCGCGGCCTTGCGCAGGGAGGTTTCCATCCGTTGCAGGACCTCGACGATGTCGTCGTTCGACAGGCCCGAGAGGTTGTCGCCGAGCAGGCCGTCGACCGCGGTGTCGAGGGCGGTCAGCCGCGCCTCGATCGTGTCCCCGCCCACCCGGTTCGAAAGCATGTTCGAACTCTAGCGAGGCCCACCGACATCTTCGGATCAGCTGAGCGGGTTGCGTAGCCGCACTGTTCCGGCGTCGAGGTCGACGCCGAGCGGGTCTGCGCCTGTGTCCTGCTCGTGACGGCTCGTGCGCTGCCGTTGCTGTTCCTCGGCGACGTGCCGGTACGACGGCGACAGTAGCGTCTGCATCTCGCCGAATGCGCCCATGGCCGCGCCGCCGTTCACCGGCGGCTTGCGCATGCGCCAGTAGATCCAGCCGCGCCGCTCGGCGTACAAGGCGGCGCGGTCGGCGAGCACCACTATGAGGACTGCGGTGGTGATCCAGACGACGGCGGACATGGCGCTCCCAAGGGGTCGTGTCCGTTCAGCCTATGTGGTGGTGAGTTCGGCGAACGGACGGCAACGTGTGCCGCCGCGCCGCGAGCCGTCGACCATCCGTTTTCGTGTCCGGTAGGCCCGGGGCAGCTTCTCTGAAACGATCCGATGGTGCATCAGCCCGGATACGACACGGTTGCAGACCTCTACGCCGACACCTTTCCGCCCACGTGCATGACTCCCCTCGAGCGCGCGGTGGTCGCAGCGTTCGCGGAGTCGGTGCGCGAAGGTCCGGTCGACGGTCTCGTGGTCGACGTGGGCTGCGGTGTCGGCCACGTCACCGCCGAGCTCTCGAACAGGGGACTGGACGTCGTCGGTGTCGATCCGAGCCGGGAGATGCTCCGGGTCGCGCAGAACCTGTATCCCGCGCTCCGCTTCGAGCAGGACGACGCGCGTCTCGCCGCCACCGACCTCGCAGGGCGCAGCGTCGGGGCAATCATCGCCAGGTACAGCCTGATCCACGTGCCGCCCAGCGATATTCCGGACGTCCTCGCCGAGTGGGCGTCCCGGACCGGCTCCGGCGCGGTGCTCGCGGTCGCGACCCAATCCAGCGACGCCGCGGGGGAGGTCGCCGAGTTCGATCACGCCGTCGCTCCGGCATGGCGGTGGCACCCGGACCGGCTCGCAGAGGCGCTCGCCACTGCCGGCTTCGACGAGATGTGGCGGACGGTCAGCCGTCCGGACCCGTCCCACCGGTTCCCGGAGGTGCATCTGGTGGCTCGCCGTCGCTGACCGGGCTCGGCCCGGGGTGTGAGCCGTAACCCAGGGGGTGCGTGGACCGTGCGCCTTCCGGGCGGTTGGAGCCGCCCGGAAGGCGTACCAGACCTAACCGTTGCCGTTGTGTGCGGCGTCGACCTTGGCGATCGATGCGGCGGAGATGGGCGAGGTGGCCTCGGCCTTGCCGGGCCGGTGCCCGACGGAGTTGAGCATGCCGCTGATGTCGACACCGGAGGCTTCGAGTGTCTCGATCACTCCGGCGATGGTCGACGGGCTGATTCCGAGGATCGAACCCACCGATCCGGACACCCCGTCGGCGCCGCCGACGATGGAGATGCGGTCGATCTCGCCGACCGGCTTCGCGGCGGCGGCCGTCGCCTCGACCAGGGCCGTGAGAACGTCCGGCAGCATGAGCAGTTGCGCAGCGGCGGGGCTGTACGCGTTGAGTGCCGCCGCGATCTCCTGCTTGCCGCTCGCCTCGGCCTCGAGCCTGGCACGCAGACCGTCGGCCTCGGCTTGCTGCTCGGCACGCAACGCGTCGGCGGCGGCCTTGCGGCCCTCGGCCTCGGCTTCGAGGCGGGCCCTGATGCCCTCGGCTTCGGCCAGCTGCTCGGTGCGGACTGCGTCGGCGGCGAGTTTGCGGGCATCGGCGTCGGCAGCGCCCGATCGTCGAGCGGCCTCGGCCGCCGCGTCGGCGCGCAGGATCGTCGCCTGCTTCTCGCCCTCGGCACGTGCGACCGCCGCCTGACGTTCCGCTTCCGCGGGTGCGATCACATCGGCTTCGAGTGCCGCCTTCGCCTGTTCGGCGCGACGCTGTTCGACCTCGATGCGTGCCTCCACCTGCGCGGCCTCGGCCTGCTCCTGTGCGATCCGGACGGCCTTCTCGGCGGTGGCCCGCGCCAGTGGGCCGGCCTGGTCGGCTTCGGCGTTCTCCGCCTCGGTCCGGGCGCGGAGCTTCGCCAGCTCGACGTCGCGGGCCTGGTTCGCGGCGGCGATCGCGGTGTCGGCCTCGGCCTGGGCGACCGCGCCTTCCTGTCGGGCCCTCGCGGACTGGATCTGGGCATCGCGTTCGGCGTTCGCGGTACCGACCGCGGCATCACGCTTGACCTCGGCGATTCGTCGCTGCCCGAGAGATTCGAGATAGCCGTTGTTGTCGCTGATCCCGGCGATCTTGAGGACGTCGACTTCCATGCCGATGCGGGCGAGGTCGCTGCCGGCCTCGTCGACGACACTGCGCGCGAGGGTCTCCCGGTTCGAGTTCAGGTCCTCCACGGTCATCGTCGCGGTGATTCCGCGCAGTGAGCCGGCGAGGATCTCGTTGATCTGCCGGCGCAGTTCGTCGAGGTCGGAGGTGAGGAATCGTTGGACCGCGGTCTGGACGGCCTCGTCGGCAGATCCGATGCGCACCAGACCCACGGCCTCGACGTTCACCGGCACACCGTCGTTCGACAGGGCATTCTGAAGGTTGATGCTCACGTTGAACGGTTCGAGCGACATGATGTCCACTCGCTCGATACCGGGAATCTTGAAGCGGGCCCCACCTCGCACCACCTTCGGTTTTCCTCGACCCGTGAAAACCGCAACTTCGTTCGGTGGGACCTTGATGTAGTTCCGGACGTAGACGAGTGGCACTCCGACGAACACCACCAGAGCCACCACGACGGCGACCGCGACAACGATCATATAGTCATCCTCAGTTCGATTCGGGCAGAGAGGGTTCGGTGCGGGGATCGTCCGGGATCGACACGACGTGCAGGACGTTGTCGTCGACGTCGCCGATGTAGACATGGGAATTCGCGGGCAGCGCAGTCGTTTCTGCGGTCACTGCACGCGACCGGACCCGGTTGCCCTCCGTGTCGGTGAACGCGATCTCACCCCAGCCGCCGGGTTCGATCGACAGGGTGACGACACCGGTCAATCCGATGTACGAGAGGCGTCCGGTGTGTGAGTTGCCTTGCTGCCGCATCAGATACGGCAGAAGGACGCCTCGGGTCAAGACGACCAGGACGAGTGCCGTGCATACCGCGGTGATCGCGGTGGCGGCAGTACCGAATCCGAGAAGTGTTGCGGTACCGCCGCCCGCGCCGAATCCGAGGAACGCCGTGGCGACGGTTGTGAGGTTGAGGAACGGAAGACTGTCATCGCCGGCGGCGGCTCCGAGTTCCGGCCCCGTTTCGCCGACGATGAGAGTCCCCGTGATCCCCACCAGACCCATTGCGAGACACGCAATGTAGAAGATGTTCACCCGCCCCCCATTTCACCGGACCGTCGCCGACCTTACCGCAATCGGACCGTTTTCCGGAGTTCGACGGTTCGGCGGTGAATGTCAGGCGGGACGATCGGCGAGCTCGTCGAGAGCGGCCAGGTTCGCTGTCATTCCCTTCTCCCACACAGAAAGCCGGTGTGCGATGATCGCGCCCTCCTTATCCGGATGCTGAGCAATGAACGCGGCCAGAGGCGACTGTCCGGGGTGCATCTTTGCCCACTGCCGGACGACGGTGCCGTCACGATCGGAGTCGACCTCGAAGCCCCAGGAGGCGATCGGGGCATCCACCGGTCCGACCCTCCATACCCAGCGTCGGCCGTCCTCGACCTCCACGATCTCCGATTCCGTGTGCCACTCGCCCATCTGTTCGTTGGCGTTGTATCCGCGGAACCGGGCGCCTACTGCAACGCCGCTCGGGCTGTCGAGCCACTCGACCCGCTGCAGCTCGCCGTCGGTGCGGGTGGGTAGTTCGATGTCGGTGACCAGTTCCCATGCCCGCTCGGGGCCGCAGGACAGACGCCGGGTGACCTCGACGGTCGGGGTGTCGCGCAAACGCATGGTTCTCCTTCGCTTCGGTGGACCTGTGTGTCCTTCAGGGGTTGGAGTGGCCCGAGGGACACACGGATCATGACATTCGTGCCCGGCGAAACACGGTGCCGATCTTTCTGCCGGACATCCCGGAGGATACCCCCAGGGGTACTTGACATACCGTGGGGGGTATATGGCAGCCTGGTCTGCAGCGAGGACGAATCGACCCCCCACGGAGGAATCCATGATTCTCGAGCAGTACTACATCGAGTGCCTGTCGCACGCGTCGTACCTGATCGGTGACGAGAGCACCGGCCGGGCGGTCGTGGTCGATCCGCGCCGCGACATCGGCGAATACCTCGACGACGCGAAGAAGCACGGGGTGAGCATCGAGGGGGTCATCAACACCCATTTCCACGCCGACTTCGTCTCCGGGCACCTCGAACTGGTCGAGGCCACCGGTGCGTGGGTCGGGTTCGGTGAGGCCGCCGAGACCGACTACCCGATCCGCCGGCTGCGCGACGGGGAGAAGATCTCCCTCGGCGAGGTGGAGCTCGAGATCGTGGCCACCCCCGGTCACACCTGGGAGTCGATCTCGGTGCTGGTGCGCGAGCGCCCGGGCGCGACCCCGGCCGCGGTGCTCACCGGTGATTCGTTGTTCATCGGTGATGTCGGCCGCCCGGATCTGGTCAATCTGGGGGAGGGTTCGACCACCGATCTGGCGCGGGCGATGTACCGCACGGTGCACGAGAAGCTGCTGACCCTGCCCGACGAGGTCACCGTCATGCCCGCGCACGGCGCCGGCTCGTCGTGCGGGAAGAACCTGTCGGCGGAGTTGACCTCGACGATCGGGGAGCAACGCGCCACCAACCCGTCGGTGCAGCCGATGAGCGAGGACGCGTTCGTGGCGTTGATCACCGACGGCCAGCCCGCGGCTCCGTCGTACTTCTCGGTCGATGCGGCGATGAACAAGCGCACCCATCCGCTGCTCGCCCGGGACCACACCATCCCGGGACTGACCGCCGCGCAGGTCAAGGCCGAGCTGGCCGCCGGGACCCGGGTGCTCGATGCGCGCAGCGTCGACGATTTCGCCGCGGGGCATCTGCGCGGCTCGGTCAATGTCGGGTTCGACGGCCGGTTCGCCGAGACCGGTGGCATGGTCGCCGAGGTCGGCGAGAGGATCGTGCTGATCACCTATCCCGGTGAGGAGCAGGAGGCGGCGCTGCGGTTGGCGCGGATCGGGTCCGACGGTGCGGCCGGGTATCTGACCGTCGGCCCGGACGGGGTGTTCCCGGCCGAGCTGGCCGGGCTGGTGCAGACCGCACCGCGTACCGGTGTCGAGGAACTCGACGAGCTGCTCGCCGCCGATGCGGTCACCCTGGTCGACATCCGTAATCCGGGGGAACGCGCCGACGGGGTCATCCCCGGTGCGGTGCCGATCCCGCTGGCGCAGCTGCGGGTGCGGCTGGATCAGGTGCCGGCCGGCAAGCCGATCGTGGTGCATTGTGCCGGGGGGTGGCGGTCGAGTGTGGCGGCGTCGTTGCTGCGGGCGCAGGGTTTCGAGAATGTTTCGGATCTGCTCGGTGGTTACAACGCGTGGGCCGAGGCGCACGTCCCCGCCTGATC
>NZ_BCXI01000026.1 GCF_001895025.1 Rhodococcus zopfii NBRC 100606 = JCM 9919 | reverse complement strand
TAATTATTGGCACTGACATTCATCGGCACACTGTTGAGTTCTCAAAGAACACGCACACACCATCACTCGCAGACCGCAGTCCGTCCGTTCCGGGGCAACTGTTCCAGCCTAATCCCATCCGCACACAGACGCAAATCCGTGCCGCTTCCTGAACCAGGGGCGGTGCGAAACCTTACCAGAAGGTTCCGAACCAGTGAAATTCGCAGGCGCCTTCGTCCAACCTCGTTGTCCCGGTCCATCAGGTCCGGGTCGGTGTCCGTGTCGCTCTGACCTGGAATAAGTTACGCGACACCCCAACAGAACACCAAATCGCCAGGTCAACGGCTGTTTCGAGACGGTTCAGGGCACCCAGTACTTGGCTGCGAGCCGTTGCACGACGTCGTCGTCCTCCGATGCCAGGTCCAGCAACGCCAGGTCGTTACCGAGATCGACGAGCCGGGGGTTGTCGCCTTCGGCATCCCCGAGCGGACGACCGCCGTCTTCGATGCGCTGCCGCAGGATCTTCTCGCGCACTCGTTCCTTCAACGACTCGCTCATATAACGAGCATGGTCGCCTCGCGTCGCGTTGTCGAGGATGTCTCGGCTGGTTGTCGTGGGCGGATGTCGGCTATTCGTCGTCGTGTCTGCGGAACACACGGATCGCCATCGGCAGCACTACAGCGAGGGCGCCGATGATGAGGACGAGGGAGAAAATTTCCATGACCATGACTCCATGCTCCCCGATCCTGTCCCGAAATGATGGCGGCCATGGAATCCGGCGGGCTCGGCTACCAGGTCGTTGCGGTCACCGCTGCGGACACACGGCGGACGGCGAGCGCGACCGCGCTGGGCACCGGCTCGATCACCTGGACATCGGTGCGTTCGGCGAGCACCCGGGCGGCGTCGGAGAGCGGGCCTCCGCCGATCACGACCACCTCACATCCGGCCGCGACAGCGTCGTCGACCGCTCCACCGAGCGCGGCGACGTTGCGGTGCGGGTCCGCCGCGAGGGCCTCCGGGTCACCGTTGGTCAGAAACAACCCCGCATAGTCCGCTTCCTCCGGGCAGTGCCGGCGGACGAGTTCGTCCAGCGATTCGGCAAGGAGCCCGGTTGTGGTGACGACGGCGAACCGGCGACCACTCGCTGCGGCGGCCAGTACGGCGGCCTCACCGATGCCGACGACCGGGACCGGCAGCAGGTCACCGAGGGCCCGTGCGCCGGGATCCCCGAACGCGGCGACGAGCACTGCGTCGGGCCGATGTTCCTCGACGCCGGCCAGCGCGGCCAGCACGGTTGGCCGTGCAGCGGCGACGAGAGCCTCCGGATCGACGATCATCCCGGGACCGGAGGCCGCGGTGACACCGGTCACCGCGGCCTCCTCGGCCAGGGTCGATAGGGCCGAGCGGGCCGCCTCGACCATCATTCGGGTGGTCGCGGGGTTGGTGTTCGGATTGACAACCAGAATCCTCATCGATTCTGCTCCTTCACTGCCACACTCGGGTACCGCACGTAGCTGTGTTCGTCATCGATCCTCCGGCATCGGCTGTCCGAACGTCTCCCGGGGGAACCGGACGGCCAGGGCGCACACCGCGAACAGACCGGCGAGAACCGCGAACATCGCGCCGACGCCGTAACCGTCGAGGACTGCACCTGCGATCAGCGGGAAGAGTCCACCGGACAGTGAACCGATCGCGAGGATGACGGATGTCGCGAGACCGCGAATGCGAGTCGGGTACTGCTCCGGCGCGAACAGCCAGATGGTCGTGTTCAGGATGATCACCGAGAAGTTGAACAGGAAACCGAACGCGAGCACCAACGCGATGTTCGTCGCGAAGAACCCGAAGCCGAGGCCCGCCACGACACCGAGCATCGCGGCAGCTGTCAACGTCAGCCTGCGCGGGAGACGACGCGCCAGCCCCGCCGCGGTCAATGCCCCGACGAGTGATCCGCTCTGCATGACGAGCGTGTACCAGAGAGCGCTCGTGATCGACATTCCGCGCTCGGTGAGGATGACCGGGATCAGTGTGAGCATCGAGATCTGCGCCGCGTACGACATCGTGACCGCAATCGCGAGCGCGAGAGTCGAGCGTCGATAGGCCGGGCCGAGCAGTTCGGTCCAGCGAGCCGTGGGCGCCGATGTGTGTTCCCGCTCGTCCGGAACGACCAGATACTGCTCCGTGTGTGCGACGTCACCGCGAAGCTTCCCTGCCGCGAGCCGGTTGAGCACCGTGTTCGCCTCCGTGATCCGGCCCTGCGCCGCCAGGTAGCGGGGAGTTTCCGGGAGCGCGCGCCGGTACACGACGACTGCCAGCGCCGGCAACACCAAAGTGCCGAACAGCCAGCGCCATCCGTCGTCGCCGCTGAACACGGCGAATACGATCACACCGAAGAGCGGGGCGAGCATGTTGCCGAGACCGGCTGCCGCCACGTTGATGAGGCCGACCGCGGTGCCGCGGTGCTTCGCCGAGAAGAACTCCGCAAGCATGATCACCGCGGTGGCGATCTCTCCACCGAGCCCGAGGCCCACGAGGAAACGTGCTCCTACCAGCACCTCGTAATTCGGCGCGATCGCGCACAGCACCGAGCCGAACGCGAAGACCAGCAGGTTCAGCCCGAGGAGCATGCGGCGACCGAAGCGGTCCATCAGCGCGCCGGCCAGGACGCGACCGAGCGCGACAGCGGTGAAGGTGGCCGTGTTCAGCAGGCCGATCTCGGTGCCACCGAGCCCCCACTGCTCGCGCAACATCGGTCCGGCGATCCCGACCGTGTTCTGTTCGATGGCGTCGAAGAAGACCCCGAACAGCACCATCGCAACGATCCCGACGTGCGCGGATGTGATCCCGATCCGCCGATACGCGGTCTCGATCTGCTCTGCGAGGGGCCCAGCGGCGTCGCCGCTCTCCCGATCTCCCGGCGCGTTCGACACCGCGTCAGGCACTGCACGAACGTTGTCCATCGACACCCTTCCCTTCCTGTCGGTATACCAATCACCAGGAAAAATAGGCCGCTCGTATTTCCATCAAGGGAACCAACGTGAACGTTGCGTTAGGGAACCTTCACTGTCCCCAGATAGCCGGTCCGTAGGATTGGCAGCCCCTGCCGACCACCTGGATTTTCTGCGGAACTCGACCGACCCAGCCGCTCGAACGACGGATCGGGCCGGTCACAGATTGGTATACCGACCGACCGCCAGTGGTATATCGAAGGTATGGCCGAGAATCTTTCGCGCTTCGTCTACGACGAGCTCCGTCAACGCATCCTCGACGGCCGCCTGCCCGCGGGAGAGTCGATCAGCGAACGCGAGGTCGGTTCCGAACTCGACGTTTCCCGCGTGCCGATCCGGGAAGCACTGCCCCTGCTCGCCGCCGCCGGGCTCGTGACGCTCTCGCCGCGGCGCCCGGCAGTGGTCACACCGGTCACCAGGTCCGGGGTCGACGAGCTCTACGACATCCGTGCTGTCCTCGAGCCCTTCGTCGCGCGGCAAGCTGCGGCACGAGTCGCTGCGGGTGCGGATGCCAGCCCGCTCCGGAACACGCTCGCTCTCGCAGCGGCCGCGGTGCAGGGCAACGACCTGGACGGATTCCACTGTCACAGCGGCGAGGTGCACACGGAGATCGAACGGCTCTCGGGGAGTGCCCTCTTCGTCGAAGTCATGGCCCCCCTGCACGAGCGCAGCGACCGCCTCAACGTCGCGAACATCCACACCGACCCGGCGCAACGCCACAATGAACATGAAGCTCTGGTCGACGCGATCGCGGGGGGCCGCCCGGATCTCGCGTCGGCGGTCGCGTTCGCACACGTCGAATGGGGCCGGACACGGACTCTGCACACACTCGAAGAAGTGCCGGGCTACGCCCCGGACCTGTGACCTGCACCCGCACACGAAGAAGGCCCCTCACCGGTGATTCCTGGTGAGAGGCCTTCTCGGAGCTGCCTGTCGGAATCGAACCGACGACCTTTTCATTACGAGTGAAATGCTCTACCGACTGAGCTAAGGCAGCGTGCCATTCGGCGTCCGAAGTTTAGCCGAACACCCCCGGGACAATGCAAACCCGCACGTAGATCAGCGGAACGCGGAGCTCAAACGAGCTGCCATCGCCGCGACCGCGAAGCGCGGTTTGACGTTCTGAGCGAGCGCCTCACGACACTCGAGGATCGATTCGATACAGCTGAGCAGGGATTCCGGGGAGGCGCGGGAGGCCAGGTCGCGGGCGCGGTCGGTCATGTCCGGGTGGTTCGGTGTGGTCGTGGCGCCGAATGCGGCAGCGAGCGCGTCCCGGTACAGCCCGGCGAGGTCGATCAGGGCGCGGTCCATGATGTCGCGCTCGGTCCGGGTGAGGCGTGACTTCTGGCTGCGTTCGAGGTCCTTGAGCACCCCCGCCGAACCGCGCAGCGCCCCTGCGGCCCCCTTACCGGTGCCGCCGGCACCGAGCGCCGTCTTCAGTTCCTCGGTTTCCTTCTCGTCGAGAGCCGCACTGATCTGCTTCGCCTCGGCCTGCGCTCGCTGGACCAGCTCGTCGGCGGCGGCGTAGGTGGTGGCGGGACGCAGTACCGCTCCCGCGACGTCGAGTGCGCGGGCGCGGTTGTTGCGCGCGGAATCGTCGGTGGCCAGGCGACGGGCCCGGCCGACATGACCGCCGCTGACGGATGCAGCCCACTGCGCCGCGCGCTCGTCGATCCCGTCGACGTCGCGGAGCACCCGAGCGATGGAGTCGACACCCGGGGTGATGAGGCCGACGTGCCGACAGCGCGACCGCAGCGTCACCGAGATGTCCTGCGGATCGACCGACGGCGCGCACAGCAGGAACACGGTGCGTTGCGGCGGTTCCTCGACGACCTTGAGCAGGGCGTTCGCCGCCCCCTCCGTGAGCCGGTCTGCGTCTTCGACGACGACGATCTGCCAACGACCGGTGCTCGGCCGGCGCGACGCCGTCTGGACGATCTCGCGCATCGACTTGACGCTGATCGTCAGACCTTCGGGTACGACCCGGCGCACGTCGCCGTGGGTGCCGGCCATCGTCGTCGTGCAGGCGTGGCAGCGTCCGCACCCCGGTTCGCCGGGGTCGGTGCACTGCAGTGCCGCGGCGAAGCACAATGCCGCGACCGACCGCCCCGAGCCGGGAGGGCCGGTGAACAGCCACGAATGCGTCATTGCCGATCCCGTGTCGCCGTTGCGGGCCGCGATCGCGGCGGCGATCAGATCCGTCTCGACGTCGTGTTGACCGACGAGACGATCGAAGACACCCATGCAGGGCAGCGTAGCGGCAGGCACCGACGATCCCGCTCCTGCTGCTGTCCGGGATCTGCCCGACCGCGGGGTTGTCCGCGACCGACTCGCCCGATCCCTATTCGGCGGTCTTCTTCGCCGCCGCCTTCTTGGCGGGCGCCTTCTTCGCGGCGGTCTTCTTCGCCGCCGTCTTCTTGGCCGGCGACTTCTTCGCCGCGGTCTTCTTCGTCGTCTTCTTGGCCGGTCCGCGGGCACGACGGTCGGCGAGCAACTCGGAAGCCCGCTCGTCGGTGATCGTCCCGACCTCGTCGCCCTTGCGCAGACTCGCGTTGGTTTCGCCGTCGGTGACGTAGGGACCGAACCGGCCGTCCTTGATGACCATCGGCTTCTCGCTGACCGGGTCTACGCCGAGCTCACGCAGCGGTGGGGTCGCCGCGGCCTGCCGTCCACGCCGCTTGGGTTCGGCGTAGATCTTCAGGGCTTCCTCGAGGGTGACGGTGAACATCTGTTCCTCCGTCGCGAGCGACCGCGAGTCCGTGCCCTTCTTCAGATACGGGCCGTAGCGACCGTTCTGTGCGGTGATCTCCTCACCCGACTCGGGATCGGTGCCGACGACGCGCGGCAGCGACAGCAACCGGAGGGCGTCCTCGAGCGTGACCGTCGACAGGTCCATCGTCTTGAGCAGCGACGCCGTGCGCGGCTTCGGGCCGGTCGCCTTCTTCGCCGCCTTCTTCGCCGGAGCCTTCCTCGCGGCGGCCTTCTTCGCTGCGGTCTTCGTCGCGGTGCCGCCGGTGCCGACCTCCTCGACGGGAATCGGAGTGACCGCGGGCTCCGGCTCCTCGGGTTCGGCCGGCGGTTCCGGCAGCAGCTCGGTCACGTAGGGACCGAAGCGGCCTTCACGGGCGACGATCTCGTTGCCGGTGACCGGGTCGGTGCCGAGGCTGCGACCCTCCTGCGGCGTCGAGAACAGCTTCTCGGCGTACTCGAGGGTCAGCTCGTCCGGCGGCAGGTCGTCGGGCAGGTTGGCGCGCTGCGAGATCGGTTCACCGTCCGGGTTGTCCGGGTCGAGGACCATGCGTTCGAGGTACGGGCCGAAGCGGCCGACACGCACGTGGATCTCGCGACCGTCCGCGTCGTCGAACAGGCGGATCGAGTTGATCTCGCGGGCATCGATCTCTTCGAGATTCTCCCCGACCATCTTCTTGAGGCCGCCCTCGCGGGCGACGGATCCTTCGGTGCCGCGTTCGCCGCCGAAGTAGAAGCTCGACAGCCAGTCGTTGCGCTGCTCGTGACCGGACGCGATCTCGTCGAGATCATCCTCCATCCCGGCGGTGAAGTCGTAGTCGACGAGCTGCCCGAAGTGCGCCTCGAGGAGACCGATCACCGCGAACGCCACCCACGACGGCACGAGGGCGCTGCCGCGCTTGTAGACGTAGCCGCGGTCCAGGATCGTCTTGATGATCGACGCATACGTGGACGGACGGCCGATCCCGAGATCCTCGAGGGCCTTGATCAGGCTGGCCTCGGTGTAGCGGGCGGGCGGGTTCGTCGAGTGCCCGTCCGGGTCCAGCTTCGTCGCGGTGACGGACTGTCCCTCGCTCAGGTTCGGCAGCCGGGACTCGGCGTCGTCGGACTGGCCACCGGCCTCCTCGTCGACGCTTTCGACGTAGGCCTTGAGGAAGCCCGCGAACGTGATCGTCCGGCCCGACGCCGAGAACACGCATTCCTCGCCGGTCGCGGCGGTGCCGGTGATCCGCAGTGTCAGGGTGGTGCCGCGGGCGTCTGCCATCTGCGAGGCGACGGTGCGCTGCCAGATCAGCTCGTAGAGCTTGAACTCGTCGGTGTCCAGCCGCGAGTGCAGTTCGCCGGGCGTCGCGAACA
The DNA here is from genome assembly GCF_001895025.1 of Rhodococcus zopfii NBRC 100606 = JCM 9919. Classification (GTDB taxonomy): domain Bacteria; phylum Actinomycetota; class Actinomycetes; order Mycobacteriales; family Mycobacteriaceae; genus Rhodococcus; species Rhodococcus zopfii. The sequence goes on along the minus strand of NZ_BCXI01000026.1, from coordinate 72,134 downwards.
CGTCGCCGGCGGGACGGATCGCCTCGTGCGCTTCCTGCGCGTTCTTGACCTTGCGGGTGTACTGCCGCGGGCTCGGACTGACGTACTCGGCACCGTACAACTGGGTGGCCTGGGCCCGGGCCGCTGTGATGGCCGACTCCGACAACGTCGTGGAGTCGGTACGCATGTAGGTGATGTAGCCGTTCTCGTACAGGCGCTGCGCGATGCGCATCGTCCGCTCCGACGAGAACCGCAGCTTGCGGCCCGCTTCCTGCTGCAGGGTCGACGTCATGAACGGCGCGTAGGGCTTGCGGGTGTACGGCTTGGACTCGGCCGAGGTGACGGCCAGGGCCGCGCCCTCGAGCGCGGTGGCCAGTGCCCGGGCACGGGCCTCGTCGAGCACCGCGACACCCGTGGACTTGAGCGCTCCGTCCGGACCGAAGTCGCGGCCCACCGCGACGCGGCTGCCGTCGACACCGACCAGCCGCGCCCCGAACGATCGGGGGCTCGCGTCGGCGCCGGCGTCGAGGGTCGCGGCGATGTCCCAGTACTCGGCGGACGTGAACGCCATGCGCTCGCGTTCGCGCTGCACGATGACGCGGGTCGCGACGGACTGCACCCGGCCCGCCGAAAGTCGCGGCATGACCTTCTTCCACAGCACGGGACTGACCTCGTAGCCGTACAAACGGTCGAGGATGCGGCGGGTCTCCTGCGCGTCGACCAGGTCGATGTCCAGGTCGCGGGTGTTCTCCGCCGCCGCCCGGATGGCCGGCTCGGTGATCTCGTGGAAGACCATCCGGCGGACCGGGACCTTCGGCTTGAGCGTCTCGAGCAGGTGCCAGGCGATGGCCTCGCCCTCGCGGTCGGGGTCGGTCGCGAGATACAGCTCGTCGGCGTCCTTGAGGAGGCTCTTGAGCTCGGCGACCTTGGATTTCTTCTCCGGGCTGACCACGTACAGCGCCTCGAAGTCCTGGTCGACGTTCACGCCGAGCCGGGCCCACGCCTCGCCCTTGTATTTGGCCGGGACATCGGCCGCACCGCGCGGGAGGTCCCGAATGTGGCCGACCGACGCCTCGACGACGTAGCCCCGGCCGAGGTACGGCGCGATCTTCTTCGCCTTGGTCGGAGACTCGACGATCACGAGCCGACGAGTGCCCGACGAGCCGTCCGACGTGCTCTTGTCCCGTGCTGCCACCGTGCCGCCCGCACCTTCCCTTGTTGTCGACATGCCTGGTTCTTCAAGGACATGTATACCGACCCGTCCCCCCGACGCGGCCACACACAGGGTCGCACATGACCGGCGATCGACTCGTCACCTGTCGAAATCGTCCCCCGCCACGTGTGGCCACATCGACCGCGCGGCCGGGTCGCGCGGGGGTTCGCCGATGTTCTCTCCCAGCCTGGTCAGGCGTCTGCGCCCGGCCACTCGGAGTCCCGGACCGGTGCCGCGCGTACCGATGAGGGTCGGAGCGATCCCCACCCTCATCAACGACTGCGCGAGCACCGGATGAGTGTCGGGTGCGTGCGGATCCAGCCCCAGCACGTACCGCTCGCCGTCCACCTCCATCCGGCCGGCGGCCAGCACCCACGCGCGCAGTGCCCGCGACCCTGGTACCCACCCGGCCGGCACGGACTTCACGGCGCCGCGCGTCCACTGCGACGCCAGCGGAACCAGGTCCTCGACGGCGGCGGTCCGGACCAGGGGGCGCCCCTCGTCGGTGAGGGTGACCTCGGGCGTGAGACCGGCCTGCGTCATCAGGTCGGCGATGGCGTCGGCACGCCAGCGTTCGTCGACCACCACGGAGATGCGCGCCTTGCCGGCGGACACGACGACCTGCCCCTGCGCGGCGAGAAGTCCGCTGAGGTCGGTGAGCGCCGGGGGTATGGTTTCGGCGCCGAAGATCGACAGTTGTCCCACACACGCCTCCCCGTCCAGCGCGCCGCGCGCCGCGCGGCCGGCCCTCGTGCACGGAAGTCGGGCCGTGCACAGAAATGGATCGTCCCCCATCACCGACGGTGACAGGGGACGAATTCAGGCTTCGATCCGCGAGGGACCGAGATCCACCCGATCGTTCGCGATGCGAACTATCAGAGAGCGCGCACGCCGGTGGCCTGCGGGCCCTTGGTGCCCTGACCCACCTCGAACTCGACGCGCTGGTTCTCCTCCAGGGTGCGGAAGCCGGAGCCCTGGATCTCGGAGTAGTGGACGAACACGTCGGCGGAGCCGTCCTCGGGAGCGATGAAGCCGAAGCCCTTTTCCGCGTTGAACCACTTCACAGTGCCCTGTGCCATGCTTTTCCTTCTCTTTCTAACACCGGATTCGGTGGGCCGCCGGGTGCGCGGGCCACCGGGCCGGTTCCGACCGCTGTACTTCTTGATCCCCCCAGTGGAAGAGCAAAGCACCGCGCTCGCAACCTCGATCCTGCGAGCGTGCACTTTCTCAAGTCAACGAACACAGAAGCTGCGACCGGTGTCAGTCAACCACGAACCCGGCGCGCACAACAGTGGGAGGGCGTACAAATCGCCCCAATTTCCGATCTTGTTACAGCCCACACGCGAAATACCGGCGGCTACTTGTGAGGTCGATACTACCGCCGGGCACGACGCCACCACCCCGATCCGGCCCGGCCCCCGGTGGCCTACGCTGGAATATCGCCCCACCCGACCCTCGGAGCACACCGTGACCACCCCGCCGCACCGCCGTTCGTCCGGCGCCGCGACCGCAAGTTTCGGTGACGAGCTGCTGGACCGGATCCTCGAGGGCACCCCCGCGGCCGAGCACCCGCTCACCCACACCGCGCAGCTTCCCGCCCGCACGGCGGTCCACACCGAATGGCCGGACTGGGTCGCCGAACCCGTGGTCCGCGTGATGCGCGAATGCGGAATCGACCGGCCCTGGAGACACCAGATCCGCGCAGCCACCCTCGCCGCCGAGGGCAGCCACGTCGTGTTGTCCACCGGAACCGCGTCGGGCAAGTCCCTCACCTACCAATTGCCGGTGTTGACCACCCTGAGCGAAGACCCCCAGGCGACGGCTCTGTACCTGTCGCCGACGAAAGCGCTCGGCGCCGACCAGTTACGCGCGGTCACCGAGTTGACCTGCGCCGATCCGGCCCTCTCGAGCGTGCACCCGTGCGCCTACGACGGCGACACCTCCCCCGAACTGCGGCAGTGGGCCCGCGCCCATGCACGCTGGATCTTCACCAACCCGGACATGCTGCATCTCGGTCTGCTGCCCGGCCACAACCGGTGGAGCCGGTTCTTCGCACGGCTGCGGTACGTCGTCGTCGACGAGTGCCACGCCTATCGCGGCGTGTTCGGTTCCCACGTCGCACTGATTCTGCGCCGGCTGCGGCGGATCGCGGCGCACTACGGCGCCGATCCCGTGTTCGTGCTGGCGTCGGCCACCACAGCGGAGCCGGGCGCGGCCGCATCCCGCCTGATCGGCGCGCCGTGCCGGGAGGTCACCGAGGACTGTTCACCGTCCGGTCCACGCACCGTTGCCCTGTGGGAACCGCCACTGCTCACCGAGATCACCGGGGAGAACGGGACCCCCGTGCGCCGGGCCGCCGGCAGCGAAGCCGCTCGTCTCCTCGCCGATCTCGTCGTCGAAGGAGCCCGCACGCTCGCGTTCGTGCGGTCGCGGCACGGCGCCGAAACGACCGCGATCACCGCGCGCCGACTGCTCGCTGCATCCGCGCCGGACCTGGTCGACCGGGTCGCCGCGTACCGCGCCGGATACCTGGCCGAGGACCGACGTGACCTCGAGGCGGCCCTCGCCGACGGTCGCCTGCTCGGCGTCGCGACCACCAACGCGCTCGAGCTCGGGGTCGACATCGCCGGGCTCGATGCGGTCGTCGTTGCCGGTTTCCCCGGGACGGTCGCGTCGTTCCGGCAGCAGGGTGGTCGCGCCGGACGGCGCGGCGCCGGGTCGCTGGTGGTGCTCGTCGCCCGCGACGATCCGCTCGACACCTATCTCGTGCATCACCCGCAGGCGCTGCTCGGCACACCGGTCGAAGCGACCGTCACCGACCCGTCGAACCCGTACGTATTGGGTCCGCAACTGCTGTGCGCGGCGCTGGAGGCGCCACTCACCGACGCCGAGGTCGCCGAGTTCGGCGCGGCCGACGTGCTCGCCGACCTCGCCGCGCAGGGTCTGATCCGCCGACGCCCGCACGGATGGTTCGTCACGCCCGGCACCGCCCCGCACGCCGGCATCGACATCCGCGGCGGCATCGGCAGCCAGATCGCGATCGTCGAGGCCGACACCGGCCGGATGCTCGGCACCGTCGACGCGGGCCGCGCACCCGCGACCGTGTATCCGGGCGCGGTGCACCTGCACCAGGGCGAGTCGTTCGTCGTCGACGAGCTGTACCTCGACGACGGCATCGCACTCGTGCACGCCGAGGACCCCGAATGGACAACGTCCGCACGGGAACTGACCGACATCACCATCACCTCCGTCGACGAACAGCGCACCGCGGGTGCGGTCACCGTCGCGTTCGCGCGAGTCGAGGTGACACACCAGGTGATCGGCTATCTGCGGCGCCTGCCCTCCGGTGAAGTCCTCGACCAGATCCCCCTGGACATGCCGGCGCAAACCCTCCCGACCCGCGCGGTGATGTACACCGTCCCGCCCGAACTGCTCGCGCACGCCGGGATCGGAGCCGAACGCATCCCCGGCGCGCTGCACGCCGCCGAGCATGCGGCCATCGGGCTGCTGCCGCTCGTCGCAACGTGCGACCGCGGGGACATCGGCGGGGTGTCCACCGCACTGCACGCCGACACCGGGCTGCCGACCGTGTTCGTGTACGACGGGCACCCCGGCGGCGCCGGATTCGCCGAACGCGGGCACACACGGATCGTCGAATGGCTCACCGCCACTCGCGACGCGGTTCTCGCCTGCGAGTGCGCCACCGGGTGTCCGTCATGCGTCTACTCCCCCAAGTGCGGCAACGGCAACGATCCGCTCGACAAGGCCGGGGCGATCGCGCTGCTCGGGGCTGTGCTCACCGCTCTCGCCAAGGCCTAACCGGCCGGCCCCGCCCGCGCGATCGCCACCGCCTCCCCGGCACCCGGCAGCGCCGTCGTCACCTCCGCGGCGACCTCGACGATCGCGTCCCACCCGTCGACCGTGCACGCCCGCACCCGGACACGCATGCGCGTGGCGATCCGCTCGGCCTGCCCGCAGGCCTGTTCGCTGCCCCGGTCGAGCGCGACCGCGACGGCGAGTGCCGCGAGATCGGCGGCCGCCTGCGCACGATGCCGCGACGCCACAGCCGATCCGACGTGCACCAGCGTCGCGGTCACAACGACGAGCGCCGCCATGAGGAAACACCCGACGATCGTCGCGCTCCCCCGTTCCTCACGCAGTGCGCTCACGGCCGCGGTTCCGGTTCCCGGACCGCGACCGCCTCGGCGGTCAACGTCACCAGCGGCAGCAGCGGACCCGGGGCCGAGACGACCGCCACGACGAGGTCCTCGTCGTCGCGCAGCGTGATGTGCGCGTCCGGCGGCGCGACCCGGGCGGCCGTCTCGACCGCCCGGGCCTCGTCACCGCGCGCTGCCAGCCGGGCCGCCTCCCGCGCCGCGTCCTGGCAGCGGAACTGGTGCGAAACACACAGCACCGCACCGAGACACAGCACCAGTACCGACACCAGGGCCGCGAGGGTGATCGCGGCTTCGACGGTGACCCCGCCCTGTTCCCCCGACCCGGTCACACCGCGGTGTTCAGAGCGCGCTCGACGATGCCGGTGAGCGCGGAGACGATGTTGTCGCCGGTGACGACCGTGTAGAGGACGGCGCCGAACGCCGCGGCCGCGATCGTGCCGATCGCATACTCGGCGGTCGACATGCCGTCCTCACCGGCCACTGCCCCCGTCAGCCGATTCCGGGCGATCCGAATTCCATTGGTGAACATGACTTCTCCCCTCTTCACGGCGCGGACCGTCCGCACCGACGTCTTACAACAGCCCCCCGGAGAGGACCTCCCCAGCCAGCCCGATCACCACCGGGACGATGCCCAGGCAGACGAATGCAGGTAGGAAACACAGGCCGAGCGGACCGCTGACGAGAACTCCGGCACGCTCGATCGCGGCGGCCGCCTGGTCCTCCACCTCGGCACGGCGGCGCTCGGCCAATTCGGCGACGATGCCCGACAGCGGAGCGCCGGATTTCGCGGACCGCCGCGCGGCCCGCGAAAACGCTTCGAGTAGGTCGTCGTCGCCGAGCGCCCGCCACGCCTCGGCGGGGTCGGCGCCGAGCTGCAGCCGGTCGGCACCACGTCGCAGCGCATCGGCCAGGACCGGCGGCGCCGACTCCGCGACCGCGCGGGCCGCAGTGGCGGTGGGCAGACCTGCGCGCAGGCACGCTGCGAGCAGGTCGAAGGACGCCGGTACGGCATGTGGATCCTGTTCCGCGGCAACGGTAGTCGCGGCATCGACGCCGGTCCCCGGCGCGACCCGGCGCAGGCGGCTGCGACCGACGTCCGGCAGGACCAGGACCGCCGCGGTCAGGAACAGCGCCCCGACGGTGATCACGACGCGACCCGCGCCGAGATGCGGTCGGTCCACAGGAGCCCCGCACAGGCCAGACCGGTCCCCAGCACGAGCAGTGCGCCACCGAATCCACCGCCGGACAGCACCGCGATCGGTGCGGCCCCCATCGCCTGCCCGAGCGCGACACCCAGCGCGGGCAGTCCGGCGAGGACGGTCGCGGTCGCGCGGGCGCCGGCCAGCCCCGCCTCGGTGCGTGCCCGCAACCGGATCCGCCCGAGCAGGTCGGTGCGCGTCGCCGAGAGCAGTTCGGCTAGTGCTAGTCCGTGCCGGTCGGAGACCGCCCAGGCCGCGGCAACGCGCTCCAGATGTGTGCCGAGCGGATCGGCTGCAGCCCCGCGCAGTCCGTCCGCCGCCGATCCGCCGAGGCGGGCGCGGGCGGCGGCGACCCGGAACGCGTCGGCGGCCGGACCCCCGGTTTCCTGCGCGGCGACGGCGCACGCCTCGGCCGGGTGGTTACCTACCCGCAGTTCGGCGATGATGGTTTCGAGGGCGCCGAGCAGCATCCGCTGGTCGGTGTCCGACGCCCGTGTGCGACGACGGCTGCGCATCCGCCACATCGCGGTCGCGACGACGATCGAGGTGGCCAACGCGACCGCGACGCCGACGACCAGTGCTGCCGCGACCGCGACACCTGCGCCGATCACCAGGGGTGATCGGACCGTCCGTGCGGGTGCGGGTTCGGTGTCGGTGGCAAACCGGATCCGGTGTCGAGCGACCGGGCCGGGCGCGACCAGCGCTGCGACGGCCAGGCACAACGCGGTGACGGTCATCTGCTGTCCCGCCGCCGGAAGATGCGGTCGAGCTGCGAGGTCCCCGCATCCGGTCCGTGCGCGACCGTCCACGCCGGTACGACGACGACTCCCGCCACCGGGTCGCGTTCGACGACCCCGATCTCGACGAGACGGCGGGTGCCGTCCGGCGCGCGATCCACATGCAGAATCACCTGCACCGCTGCCGCCAGCTGGCTGTGCAGCGCGGCACGGTCGAGTCCGCCGAGCGCGGCGAGGGCCTCGAGCCGGGCCGGAACCTCGTCCGGCGAGTTCGCGTGAACCGTGCCGGCGCCGCCGTCGTGCCCGGTGTTGAGAGCGGTCAGCAGGTCGACGACCTCGCCGCCCCGCACCTCCCCGACGACGATCCGGTCGGGCCGCATACGCAGGGCCTGCCGGACGAGGTCTCGGACGGTGACTTCACCGACACCCTCGACGTTCGGGGGCCGGGCGACGAGCCGAACCACATGCGGGTGCGTCGGTGCGAGTTCCGCGGCGTCCTCGACACACACGATCCGTTCGGCGGGGTCGACGGCGCCGAGCATCGCCGCGAGCAGCGTTGTCTTGCCAGCGCCGGTGCCGCCGACGACGAGGAACGCCAGCCGCGCCGTGACGATACGGCGCAGCAGCCGGTACGCGTCCGGGTGCACGCCCCCGCCGGCGAGCAGGGCGTCGAGCCCTTGTGTGGCGGGCCGCAGGATGCGTAGAGACAGACACGTCCCGCCCTGCGCGACGGGCGCGAGCACCGCGTGCAGACGCACTCCGAACTCGCCGTGCCCGGGCAACCGGCCGTCCACCCACGGCTGGGCGTCGTCGAGCCGCCGCCCCGCGAACAGGGCCAGGCGCTGGGCGAGCCGCCGCACCGACGCCTCGTCCGGGAACGTGACGGATGCGAGTTGCAGCCCCGCACCTCGATCGACCCAGACGCGATCAGGGGCGGTCACGAGCACATCCGTCACGGCCGGTTCGGCGAGCAGCGCTTCGAGCGGTCCGGCGCCGGTGAGCTCGGTCTGCAGGTGCCGCAGGGCTGTGAGCAGGTCGGAGTCGCCGAGCACGCCGCCCGATTCGGCGCGCAACGCGGCCGCGACCCGCGCGGGGGTCGGTTCCGCGCGGTCACCGGCGAGCCGTTCGCGCACGCGGTCGAGCAGATCGGTGGTCAGCACGGTGCTCATGCCGCCCACCTCGGGGACGCCCGGTCGAGACCTACGACGGCGAGGACCGCATCGGCCGCGGCGGTGAGCGGCGAACGGCGCCGGACCCGCAGCCCGCCGTGTTCGAGGGCCTCGGCGAGACCGGGCTGGGCCCGCATCGCGGCGAGCAAGGGGATCCCGACGACGGCGGCGACGTCCGCGCCCCGCAACCCGCCGGGCGCGGGTCCGCGGACCACGAGACCCACATTCGGGTTTCGTGCACTCACCCATTCGGCGGTCCGCGCCGCCGCGAGCGCGCCACCCACCCGTGCCTGGGTGACCACGACTGCAAGGTCGGCGGTGGCGATCATCGTCTCGGCGGCCGGGCCGACGCTGCGCGAGACGTCGCACACGACCACGGTCCCCGATCGGCGCGCCGCGTCGAGCACGGCGGTGACCGCGACCGGCGGTGGTTCACCGGGCGCCGCGCGGTCGGTGGACAGCAGGCCGAGTCCGGGCGCCCAGTCCGGGACGGCGTCGCGCAGGGCACGCGCGGACACCCGGCCGCCCTCGACGGCGAGTCCCGGCCATCGCACCCCGGGCCGATCTTCGAGCCCCGTGAGCACGTCGAGGCCGGCGCCGTAGGGGTCGCCGTCGACAAGCAGGACGTTCGGGTCGTCGCGGTCCGCGGCGGTCCAGGCGAGCGCTGCCGCGAACGTCGAGGCGCCGGCACCTCCGCACCCACCGACGACGGTGACGACACGGCCCTCGCCGGTGTCGGGTTCGGCGGCGGCACCCAGGATCGCGAGCAGTTCGACCTCGTCGTCCGGAAGCGCGATCACGTGTTCCGCCCCGACCGACGCGGCGGCCTGCCAGTCCGGCAATCCCGCGGCACCCGAGCAGACGAGAACGACGCCGCGACGGCGGGGAAACGCCTCCAGGGCCGTTGCGGTGGCGTGGTCGACGACGACGAGCCCGGCGTCGTCCCAGCTGCGCCGCGTCGGGGGTACGGGCGCGTCGTCGAGGTCGCGGTCGGATGCTGCGGCGACACGGCGAAGACTGGCCAGCAGCGTGCTGTCGGAGATCAGCGCGAGGATTCGCGGGATGCGCTCGTCGTTCATACGCACAGCGTGCGCAGGGACACCGAAACGGGGAAGTCGATTTCTGCCAGGGCGGCGAATCTGTGGATGAACCAGGCGCCTGTGGACAACTTCCGCGGCCGTGAACGCCTCCGCGGACCGCGTTCGGATACGGGACGACCCTCGCCAGGGGGGAGGAGGCGAGGGCCGTCGTGTTCAGCCCCGGGGGGTCGGGCTGAACACAGCCTGGTTTGCGCCCAGGTGGTCCCGATACTACACCGGCCCCGTCGACTGTTTGCAAGTTGAAGCATTAGTCACATCGGCCGTGCGGCGGACCGGCCGAAACACGGGCCGGAGGCCTATTGTGGTGCGGTGACCGACGAGACACCACGGCCCACCGAGGCGGGTCGCATCGCCGCGTTCTTCGACCTGGACAAGACCGTCATCGCGAAGTCCAGCGTCCTCGCCTTCAGCCGTCCGTTCTTCGATCAGGGGTTGCTGAACCGCCGCACGGTGATCGAGAACACCTACGCCCAGTTCCTGTACCTGTTGTCCGGCGCCGACCACGATCAGGCGCAACGGATGCGCGCGTACATCGCGGCGATGTGCGAGGGCTGGGATGTCGAGCAGATCAAGTCGATCGTCGCCGAAACGCTGCACGAGATCGTCGACCCTCTGGTGTTCCAGGAGGCCGCGGACCTCATCGCCGACCACAAACTGCGCGGCCACGACGTGGTGGTGATCTCCGCGTCCGGGGAGGAGGTCGTGGCGCCGATCGCCGCCGCACTGGGGGCATCACACAGCACTGCGAGCCGGATGCGCATCGTCGACGGTCGTTACGCCGGGGAGCTCGAGTTCTACTGCTTCGGCGAGGAGAAGGTGCTGGCGATGAAGGAACTCGCCGAGCGATACGGCTACGACCTGGCGCGCAGCTATGCATACTCGGATTCATCGACGGACATCCCGATGCTGCAGGCCGTCGGATACGCACGCGCCGTCAACCCCGACCGGGCGTTGCGGCGCGCTGCCGTCGAAAATGGTTGGCCCATATTAACTTTCGTCAAGCCCGTGCCGCTGCTGCGGCGGCTGACCGGCCGCGGTCGCGGGCTGCTCGCGATCGGCGTGATCGCGTCCGCCACCGCCCTGGTCGCCGGCGCCGCCACGTACTCCGTGCTGCGTCGGCGCCGCTGAGAGCACGGTCGGGCGACGGCGAGAATCGACCGAAAATGGGGCTTGCCGACCCCGGCAACAGGGGGTAGAAATGGTGTTACGGAAGCCGGAAGGCCAAGAGCGAATCAGAAGAGAAGGTTCGATCTCCCGTACCGACTTCCCAGCACGGACACCGAGTACCCACGCGGAGCCGATGCCACTATAAGGGCGAAAGCGTTGTGGGCCTGCGAGATCCGGGCCATCGCGAGCGAACATCCTCGCACCCGTTGCGAGGGCGAACTCACGAAGCCCGAGTCATCGCCGAGGTCGTTGACACACAACCCATTCCAGCACGCATGTGTAACACGGACCGTCCGTGCTAGCGGGTGGCGACACCGATGCAAGTCGGTGACGCCACCCGCTTCGTGTGCAGAGCCCCACGCGATGAGCCTCACGGCGGAAGCAACGTGTCACTGCGGCAGCAACTTCCGAACCCTGCGAGTGACGTCCGCCCAGGCGGACAGCACGACCGAATATCCCTGACACAGGGTGTCAGGGTCCCGATGCGAGCATCGGTCCCGCAGCACGACAGCGACCGATCACGAACAAGGGGCCCCATGCAGGAAACACCGGAAGAACTCGCAGAACTCCAGACTCTCCTCGACTCCTCACTGGCCCGGTCCACCGCGCACCTGCGGTCGATCATCACCGACGAGAGCACCCTGTCCGCCGAACAACTCACCGAGGTCCTCACCGGCATGTGCACACTCGCCCTGTCGAGTGTGACAGCCGGCGGCGAGCCCCGGATCAGCGGCGTCGACGGGCACTTCCTTCACGGCAAATGGCACTTCGGCACCGCGCGGGGCGCCGCCAAGGCCCGCCACCTCGCTGCGCGACCGGCCGCCAGCGTCGCGCATCTCCGTGGCGAGGAGCTGGGCGTCTTCACCCACGGCACGGTGGAGATTCTCAACCCCCTGGATGCCGAACCGGCTGCCGACTGGCCCGAACTGCTCGCCTACTTCAAGTCGTTCTACGGCGAGGACTTCTTCGACTGGGACAAGGACGTGGTCTACTACCGGCTCAATCCGCACTGGATCACCGTCTACGCTGCCGACGCCGCGCCGCCCCGGCCCTGAACGGGTCGCGACCACGCGGTCGGGATCCTGCTGCCGTCCGGAGCCTCCCCGAGCCCCGGGTGTGAGGTTCAGCCGGCGAAAGCGTCGGCGATGGAGGTCGCTTCGCGGGCCCCGGACTCGAGTGCAGCGCAGCAGAACAGCAGCCAGTCGCCCACGCCCTCCACGGTGCCGCTGCCGAAAGCGGTGACGCCGTCGCGGTAGGCCGGGACGCGGCGCATCCAGGTCACCTCGGGGACCCCGAGGTTGTGGGCGTCGAGACCGGTGGAGACACAGACGAGCCGGGAGGCGGCGCGCGCGATCACACCGTCGGCGACACCGAACGGGCGCAGCGCGCACAGCTCACCGTGCACGACGGCAGCGAGGACGGGCGCGGGCACGCGGGTTCCCCCGGTCACCAACTGGGCGAGGGCGTCGAGGCGTTCCCCGATACCGGGATCGGTGCGAGGACGGCCCAGCGATTCCGGATCGTCGACCAGGTCGGCGGCAGCGAGCAGATGCAGCCGCGCGAGCGCCTGCAGGGGCGCCCTCCTCCACGTCGCGACCAGGATGCCGAGACTGTCGCCGTCGAGTGCCTGCGCGACCCGCAGCGCGCCGGCAAGGATCGGGTCGCCGGCCTCCCCCGGCGCCGGCAGGTCCATCGAGCCGCCGTCGATCGCCGCCGACGCCCGCGCTGCACGCACCGAAGCCTCCGCAGCGGTGTTCGGCCATCCCCGCCGGTTGGTCTTGTGCCGGTGGACCTCGGCGAGCGCGTCACGCGCCCGGTCGGCGGCGTCGCGCACGCCGGGCAGGTCGAGCAGGGGCTGCAGCGGGTCGGTCACGTCTGACGACGCTACCGCTCCGGCACCGAATCCCGGCCGGCGGTCCGTTCGTCGACACAGCCGACCATCCGTCGCGCGACACCGACCGATCGGCGCAAGTGACCAGGTTGCAAGTCCATGCAACGGTGCGATCCCCGTCACAGGTGACTACGCTCACTTGAGCCCGATTCGTTTCGCACACCCCCGGAAAGAGGCCCCGGCATCATGACCAGTGCAGCCCAGGACCACGAACAGCAGGTGTACCCGCCGAGCGCGGCATTCACCGCGACCGCCAACGCCGGTCCCGAACTGCAGGCCGCCGCCGACGCCGACCGCCTCGCGTTCTGGGACACCCAGGCCCGACGCCTCGACTGGGCGAGCCCGTGGAGCGAGGTGCTGGACTGGTCCGACGCCCCGGTCGCGAAGTGGTTCGTCGGTGGAGAGCTCAACGTCGCCTACAACTGCGTCGACCGCCATGTGCTGGCCGGCAACGGCGACCGCGTCGCCATCCACTTCGAAGGCGAACCGGGCGATACCCGCTCGCTGACCTACCACGATCTGCTCGCCGAGGTGTCCAAGGCCGCCAACACCTTCACCGAACTCGGCCTGGTCGCCGGCGACCGCGTGGCGATCTACATGCCGATGATCCCCGAGGCGATCGTCGCGATGCTCGCCTGCGCCCGCCTCGGTCTGACGCATTCGGTGGTCTTCGGCGGCTTCTCCTCGCACGCGCTGCGCTCGCGCATCGACGACGCGCAGGCCAAGCTGCTGGTCACCGTCGACGGCCAGTGGCGTCGCGGTGCTCCCGCCCCGCTCAAGGCCGCTGCCGACGAAGCGGTCACCGGTGCGGAGTCGGTCGAGCACGTGCTCGTCGTCAAACGCACCGGCATCGACGTCGAGTGGACCGAAGGCCGGGACCTGTGGTGGCACGAGACCGTCGAGAAGGCCTCCGATCAGCACACCCCGGTCCCGTTCGACGCCGAGCACCCGCTGTTCATCCTCTACACCTCCGGCACCACCGGAAAGCCGAAGGGCATCATCCACACCTCCGGTGGCTACCTCACCCAGGCCTCCTACACCCATCACAACGTCTTCGACCACAAGCCCGGCCGGGACGTGTACTGGTGCACCGCCGACATCGGCTGGGTCACCGGCCACACCTACATCGTGTACGGGCCGCTGTCCAACGGCGTTACGCAGGTCGTCTACGAGGGCACCCCCAATTCGCCGAACGAGCACCGGCACTTCGAGATCATCGAGAAGTACGGGGTGTCGATCTACTACACCGCCCCGACGCTGATCCGCACGTTCATGAAGTGGGGTCGCGCGATCCCCGACGCCCACGACCTGTCCTCGATCCGGCTGCTCGGCAGCGTGGGTGAGCCGATCAACCCGGAGGCGTGGCGCTGGTACCGCGAGGTCATCGGCGCGAACTCCGCCCCGATCGTCGACACCTGGTGGCAGACCGAGACCGGCGCGATCATGATCTCCCCGCTGCCCGGGGTGACCGCCACCAAGCCGGGTTCGGCGATGGCACCGCTGCCGGGTATCTCGGCGAAGATCGTCGACGACGAGGCCCACGAGCTCGGTCACGGCGGCAACGGTTATCTGGTGCTCGATCAGCCGTGGCCGGCGATGCTGCGCGGCATCTGGGGCGACATGGACCGCTACCGCGAGACCTACTGGTCCCGCTACGCCGAGCAGGGCTGGTACTTCGCCGGTGACGGCGCCAAGTACGACGAGGACGGCGCGCTGTGGGTGCTCGGCCGCGTCGACGACGTCATGAACGTCTCGGGCCACCGCATCTCCACCTCGGAAGTCGAGTCCGCTCTCGTCTCCCACCCGGCGGTCGCCGAGGCCGCGGTCGTCGGCGCCGCCGACGACACCACCGGCCAGGGCATCGTCGCGTTCGTCATCCTGCGCGAGAACGTGGAGAACACCGGCGATCAGCTCGTGAAGGACCTGCGCGATCACGTCGCGGTGGAGATCTCCCCGATCGCCAAGCCGCGGCAGATCTCCGTCGTGCCGGAACTGCCGAAGACCCGGTCCGGCAAGATCATGCGCCGCCTGCTGCGCGACGTCGCGGAAGGTCGCGAACTCGGCGACACCTCGACCCTCGTCGACCCGGCCGTCTTCGACGCCATCCGCGGTCTGCGGTAGCCGCGGCAGCACCTGTCCACGACGCGGCCCGCCCCTTCCGGGGGCGGGCCGCGTCTACGTATTTGTACTCATTTTTCCCAGCGTTACCGATGACTTGTCACAGACTTCTTCAATTCCGGTTTAGAATCTGAACCACTCTTCGATTTGCCGGTTTCGCCCATTCCCTCGGTGGGCATACGCTGTGCCGGCAATCGAACGCCGTTGTCCCGCAATAGTTACCAATGCTCACAATGTTGTGGGGCAGTTGCAAACTATGTCGCACCATCACTGTCTCTTCGGAGGACCCATGTCCGGATCAGGACACCGCTTCTCACGCCGGCTCGCCGCGTGCTCAGTACTCGCGCTCGGCCTGTTCAGTGCATTCCCGGGCGCCGCACTCGCACAGGACACCCCGGACACTCGCCCCGCGGCCAACCCGGAGCAACGCGCAGCGGCCCTGATCCGGCCCGCCACCGTGTACCTCGAGGGCACGGCGACCGGATGGGTGCGCATGCCCGACGGCGAACTGTTCGACACCGCGCCCTACGAGGCCAGCTGGACCTGCACGGGCTTCGTCGTGAACCCCGACGGGTGGGTCGCGACGGCCGGGCACTGCGTGGACGACCTCCGCACCATGATCCTCGACGCCGCCTTCGGCGATATCTACGCCGCGAACACGGACTGGACTCCCGAGGAGCTCGCCGCGTTCGTCGACGGCAGCTTCACCGTCGAGGGCGAGAAGGGCGGATCCGACCCGGCACTCGAAATGGCGGTACTGTTCGGCGAAGGCACCTCGGGAACACGCTTGCCCGCCAGCGTCATCGAATATCGCCCGCTCGAGCAGGGCGACGTGGCGCTACTCAAGGTGCAGCGCGACGACCTGCCCTCCGCGCTGCTCGCCACCGACGACGATGTCGCGATCGGAACACCCGTCCTGTCCGTCGGCTTCCCGGGCAGCACCGAACAGGTCACCGACCCGAGTCTCGAACCGACGAACAAGAGCGGCAAGGTCAGCGCGAAGAAGACCTCCGGCACGGTCCCGTTCTACGAAACCGACGCCGCCCTGTCCGGCGGCATGAGCGGCGGACCCACCGTCGACCTCGAAGGTCGTGTCATCGGCGTGAACAGCTTCGGCCCGTCCGGTGAAAGCCAGGCGTTCAACTTCATCGCACCGTCGAGCGGACTCGAGGAACTGCTCGCCGCCCGCGGCATCACCGCTCAGCTGGGCGCCGCCGACGAGCGCTATCGCGACGCCCTCGCCGCCTACTACGACGGGCGCTACTCCGAGGCCATCGAGGGCTTCGAGTCGGTGCTGGCCATGTCCCCGGAGTACCCCGGCATCTCCGGGCTCAAGTCCGACGCCGTCCGCCTGCGCGACCAGCACGGCGACGTGTCGGCATCCCCGGCCTCGTCGTCGTCGCTGCCGTTGATCCTCGGCGGCGTCGCGGTCGCGGTCCTGGTGATCGCCGCCCTCGGTGGGTTCCTGATCCTGCGCAGTCGCCGCCGTACTCCGGTCCCGGTCGCGGCCGGGTTCCATGGCGTCCCCGGCGGTCCGGTTCCGCCCGGCCCGGCCGGGATGGGACCGCAGCAGGGCGGGCCCGGAGGTTTCGGGGCGCCGCCCGCGGGATTCGCTCCGCCTGCCGGGCCCGGCGGCTACGCACCTCAGCCTCAGCAAGGCGCCCCGGGATACGACGTCCCGCCCGCGACTCCCGCGCCGGCGACGCAGGGCGGCCGGTTCTGCCCCTCCTGTGGAACCGAACGCCGCGACAGCGAGAACTTCTGCTCCAACTGCGGGCAACGGATCGGGTAACTCCCGTCCACGCACTCGGCCCCCGGTCCTGTCGGATCGGGGGCCGAGTGCATGAATGGCGATCGAGCCGCAATGCCCGAGCCACCCGGCACCGCTAGGATCGGCGGCAGGTGTGCCGGGAAGTCTGGTCGGCGATTCTGCAGCCGTACCGATTTCCGAACGAAAGGTCACCCGTGTCCCAGACGCCCGGCTCCGCGCCGTGGAGCACCGAGCTCACCAGATACCTCCGCACCGAAACCGTCGGTGGTTCGATCCTCCTGGTTGCCGCCGCGATCGCGGTCGTCTGGGCGAACTCGCCCTTCTCACCGGCCTACGAGGCGTTGCGGGACTTCACCGTCGGCCCCGCCTCCCTTCACCTGAACCTCACCGTCGGCACCTGGGCCCAGGACGGCCTGCTCGCGGTGTTCTTCTTCATCGCCGGCCTCGAACTCAAACGCGAACTCGTCGTCGGAGAACTGGCCGACCGGAAGAAGGCGCTGCTGCCGGTCCTCGCCGCGGTCGGCGGCGTCCTGTTCCCGGCCGCCATCGCCGCGACGATCGGGTGGGGAACCCCCGGCCTCGAACGGGCCTGGGCGATCCCTGTGGCCACCGACATCGCGTTCGCGCTGGGGGTGCTCGCGCTGACCGGATCCCGCATCCCCACCACCGCCCGGGTGTTCCTGCTCAGCCTCGCCGTCGTCGACGACCTCATCGGAATCGGACTGATCGCGATCCTGTTCACATCGACGATCTCGCTGCTGTGGCTCGCCGCGACCACAGCCTGTGCCGTCCTGTACTGGTTCGCCCAGCACCGGCGCGTGACCACCCCGCTCCTGTATGTGCCGCTGGCCGCGCTGACCTGGTTCGCCGTGCACCAGTCCGGGATCCACGCGACGATCGCCGGGGTGCTCCTCGGGGTGCTCACTCGGGTACACACCGATCCGGGTGAGTCGGCGGCACCCGCCGAGCGGCTGTCACATCGCATCCAGCCGTGGTCGGCCGGCCTGTGTGTGCCGCTGTTCGCGCTGTTCGCGTCCGGGGTGCCGCTGGGCACGGAGGCACTCGGGGCGGTGTTCACGACGCCGGTGGGCCTGTCGATCGTGCTGGGTCTGATCGTCGGCAAGATCGTCGGCATCTTCGGCACGTCGTGGGTCGCGATCCGACTCGGGATCGCGACGCGACCGACCGGACTGCAATGGGGGGATCTGCTCGCCCTCGCGGTGCTCGGCGCGATCGGATTCACCGTGAGCCTGCTCGTCGCGGACCTTGCGCTCGGGGACGGGGATCAGGCGGACATCGCGAAGGCCGCGGTTCTCGTCACCTCATTGATCGCGTCGCTGCTGGGTTCGACGCTACTGTTACGGCGTGGGCGAGCCCACCGTCAACCGGACGAGACAATTGGAGGGGTCGACAAGTGAGCGTCACGAACGGGAATCGGAAGCCAGGCGACGGCGCACCGACCAGTATCTCGTCCATCCCGCTGACCGAAGTGCACGCCCCGACCCCCAAGGACGCGAGCATCGGCGACCTGGTCCGTGACGCGACCGCGCAGGTGTCGACGCTGTTCCGCGCCGAGGTCGAGCTCGCCAAGGCCGAGGTCACCGGCGAGGTCAAGAAGGGCCTGCAGGGCAGCCTGTTCTTCATCCTCGCGCTCGCGGTGCTGATCTTCAGCTCGTTCTTCTTCTTTTTCTTCCTGGCCGAACTGCTCGACGTGTGGGTCGCCCGGTGGCTGGCGTTCCTCATCGTCTTCCTGATCATGGTGGTGGTCACGGCGATCTTCGCCCTGATCGGTTATCTGCGGGTACGCAAGCTGCGCGCGCCGAACAAGACGATCGACTCGCTCAAGCAGGCGAAGTCCGTCCTGCCGCTGCACGAGGAGCCCGTCCCCGGCGTCAGCCCCCGGCACGCGCGCTGACCCGCGACCGTGCTCGACACCGTGTCTCTCCCCGATCCGTCCACGGTCCGGTATCCCGGACCGTGGACGCATCGTGACATCCATGCGAACGGTATCCGTCTGCATGCCGCCGAAATCGGTCCCACCGATCCCGACGCCCCGCTGGTCGTGTTCCTGCACGGCTTCGCCGACCTGTGGTGGACGTGGCGGCACCAGCTGACCGCGTTCGCCGAGGTCGGTTTCCGGGCCGTCGCGGTGGACCTGCGCGGCTACGGCGACACCGACAAACCGCCCCGGGGCTACGACGGCTGGACCCTGTCCGCGGACATCGCAGGTCTCGTCCGCGCACTCGGTTACACCGACGCGGTGCTCGTCGGTCATGCCGACGGCGGCCTGGTGTGCTGGGCCACCGCGATCCTGCATCCGGGCTCGGTCCGGGCGATCGCCGTCGTCGATTCGCCGCATCCGATCTCCCTGCGCGACGCCACCCTGCACGATCGGGCCCAGCGGAAGGCGCTACTGCCGACGTTCCTGGACTACCAGATTCCGTGGCGGCCCGAGAAGCTGCTCGTCCGCGACGGCGGAGCCGAGATCGAACACCTCCTTCGGGCCCGTTCGGGACCCGA
Organism: Rhodococcus zopfii NBRC 100606 = JCM 9919; assembly: GCF_001895025.1. Classification (GTDB taxonomy): domain Bacteria; phylum Actinomycetota; class Actinomycetes; order Mycobacteriales; family Mycobacteriaceae; genus Rhodococcus; species Rhodococcus zopfii. Next base: position 53,092 of record NZ_BCXI01000026.1, on the reverse strand, counting down.
CTGGCCGAACTCCCCCGAGTTCGCGGAGGTCGCGCAGAAACTCCGCTCGGCGATCCGCATCCCCGGCGTCGCCCACTCGACCCTCGAATACCAGCGCTGGGCGTTCCGCAGCCAGTGGCGCCCGGACGGCCGCCGGTTCATCAAGGCGATGGATGTTCCGCTGACCCTGCCGGTTCTGCAGCTGCACGGCATGCTGGACCCGTACGTGATGGCCTCCACGGTGCGCCGATGCTCTCGCTACGCGCCCGACCGCGTCCTGAAGTTCGTCGACGGCGCCGGCCACTACCCGCACCAGGAGCGGCCCGAGGCCGTCACCGGCATGCTGCTCGACTTCGCCGCCGCGCTCTGAGCCGGCCGCGCTCCGAGAATCAGACGATGCAGGCGCCGGTCTCGACCGCGATGACCGACGATCCGGCCATCGCGAGCTGACGGCTCACCTCGTCGGCCGTGAGCGCGAATCCGGTGTCCGTGTCGTCGACGGCGGCACCGAACACGACGCCGAGGACCCGACCCTCCTCGTCCACGAGCGGTCCACCGGAGTTTCCCTGCCGGATCGAACCGCGGACCGTGTACACCTCACGCTCGACGGTGCCGGCGCGGTAGATGTCGGGTCCCTGCAATTGCAGCGACTCGCGCACCCGCGCCGCGCTCGCCGTGTACGGCCCGCCCCCGGGATACCCGAGGACGATCGCGCTGGTGCCGGACTCGGCGGTGCCGTCCGCGAAGAGCAGCGGCTCGGAGGACAGGCCGGGGACCGCGAGGATCGCGACGTCGACCGCGGGATCGAACAGCACGACCTCCGCGTCGAGCGGTCCCTCCGCGGTCTCCACCGTCACCGCCGTCGTTCCCGCGACGACGTGTGCGTTGGTCATGACACGTTCGGGAGCGACCACGAATCCGGAACCCTCGAGCGCCTTCTGGCAGCTCGGGGCGATGCCGTTGATCCGCAGTACACTCGACTGCAGGGCGACCGGAACCGGGCTGGCGAGCAGCGTCCCGTCGGGCGGCTCGACCTCGGTGATGGGGGTGCGGCCGAACGGCCCGATCACCTCGGGCAGACCCGAGGTGTCCAGCAACGCCGAGAACTCGCGTGGGATGGTGCGCATCCAGTCCGGTGCGATCTCGTCGACCGCGCCGAGAACGTGGGAACCGCGGACCGCGGCGGACAACTGGGTCTGGGTGGACGCGGTCAGCGGAATCGCCAGCAGCCACGCGGCGACGAGCACCGCACCGGCCTGCAGGACCGCCCCGACCACACTGTCCACGCTGCGGGCAACGGGACTGTGCATGCTGCTGCGGGCGGCCCGGCCGAGCACCATCCCGGCGACCTCACCGACGATGACCAGCACCACGATGAGCGCGACCCCGGCGAGCAGCCGCGTGTTGCCCTCGTCGACGTGCACCAGCACGTGCGGGGCGATGAGGATGCCGGCGACCGCGCCGAGCACCACCCCGAAGAACGCCAGTGCCGACGCGACCGCGCCCTGGCGCAATCCCGACGACACCGCGACGACGACCACCAGCACGATGATCAGGTCGATCCACCCGGATCCGGTCACGGTTCGACGACTCCTGTCTCCAGCTCGGCGAGCGCGACGTCGAAGTCGCGCACGTCCCGGTGATCCCACTCGATTTCCCAGCCCGACACCGCGAACAGACCGGCGAGCACACCGGCGGTGAAACCCCACACCAGCATGCCGTCGACCTGGAAGGCCGGGCCCTGGTAGCCGCGCGAGTGACGGACCTGGAAGCGATTGTCCGGGTTCAGCAGGTCGCGCAGCGGGACCCGCACGACGCGCGCCGCCTCACCCGGATCGACGACGCCGATCGGGCTGGGTCGTTCCCAGTACGCGACCACCGGGGTGACATCGAACCCGGACGGGGGGATGAAGATCTCCGGCAGCACGGTCAGCGGTTGCACGCCGGCCGGTTCGAGCCCTGTTTCCTCCTGTGCCTCGCGCAGGGCGGTGCGGACCGGCCCGTCGTCCTCGGGATCGGCGGCGCCGCCCGGGAACGCGACCTGACCGCTGTGCTGCCGCAGCGTCGGTGCGCGCTGGGTGAGCAACACGTCGGCGTCGGCGGGCAGTCCGCCGCGCGCGAGCGGGTCCGGGACGGCGGAGCCACCGAACAGCACGAGGACCGAGGCGGGGCGCACGCTGCTGCCCCGCGGGGGCCGCCGGTCCAGGATCGGATTGACACCGTGCGGGTCGCCCGGGACGAGGCTGGCCACACGCCGGAGCCAGTACGGGGTCATATGCTCACCCCCAGGTGGGTCTCGACGGCGGCAGCGATCTCCTCGACGCTGCGGAACGGCTGCGGAAGCACCTTCGCGATCGACCCGTCCGGCCGGACCAGCACCGTCACCGGCAGCACCGGCGGCGCCTCCACCGCGGCCTGCACGCGGGCCGAGCCGTCCTGCACCCCGGGGATCTGCACCCCGTATTCGACGAGGCGGGACAGCGCGTTGGATTCGTTCGGGTCGGTGTGGACGGTGACGAGTGCGACGCGGTCGCCGGCGCGGCGCGCGTACTCCTGCAGCACGGGCAGTTCTTCGGCGCACGGCCCGCACCACCACGCCCAGAGATTGAGGATTGCGGGACGGCCGGCCAGGGCGGCCGCCAAATCCACCGAACTGCCGTCACCCACGCATTCGAACGTCATTCCCGTGAGCGGTCCCGCCGGTTCGGTGCCGGTCGGCGCCGGGCACGGCTGCAGGTTCGCCTCGGCGCGCAACGGTGCCAGCGCCTGCGCATCGTCCTGTGCCCGCCGGTCGACGGGTGCGGCGGTGCCGGTGGGTCGTCCGGAACCGCCCGAATCCGGGGCTTCGGCGTCGCGGGGCCAGATCGCCACGATGAGGGCGACGACGACGACGAGGACAGCGAGGCTCCACCGCCCCGCACTGGACGATCTCATTCCAGGGTCACCGCCCGGCCAGTTCGAGCAGATGTTCCGTCTCGGGGCCCTTCACGAGCGCGGCGGCGGTCGCCGGGTCGGTGGGGCCGATCCCGTAGGACGGGCAGTCCTTCGCGAGCACGCATACGCCGCAGGCGGGCTTGCGCGCGTGGCAGACCCGTCGGCCGTGGAAGATCACCCGGTGCGACAGCAGGGTCCACTCCTTGCGTTCGATGAGGGCACCGACGGCGTGCTCGACCTTCACCGGGTCGGTTTCGTCGGTCCACTTCCAGCGGTTCACCAGGCGAGCGAAGTGGGTGTCGACGGTGATGCCCGGCACCGCGAAGGCGTTGCCGAGGATCACGTTGGCGGTCTTGCGGCCGATACCCGGCAGGGTCACCAGGTCTTGCATGCGGCCGGGTATCTCGCCGTCGAACCGCTCGAGCAGGGCCTGGCCGAGCCCGATCAGGGAGTTCGCCTTGTTGCGGTAGAACCCGGTCGACCGGATGTACTCCTCGAGTTCGGTGCGTTCGGCTTCGGCGTAGGCGCGGGCGTCCGGATACCGGGCGAACAGCGCCGGGGTGACCTGGTTGACCCGCACATCGGTGCACTGCGCCGACAGGATCGTCGCGACCGCCAGTTCGAGGGGGGTGGTGAAGTCCAGTTCGCAGTACACGTGCGGGAACGCCTCCGCGAGCTGCCGATTCATGCGGCGGGCCCGCCGCACCAGCGCGAGGCGCGATTCCGGCTTGCGGGCACTTCCGGACGCGCGAGAACGCCTCGCCTCGGGGCTCTCGGACGGGGTCGCTTGCACCTGGACCACTGTACGTAAACGGACGGACACCACTCCCGGACCGTGTCGCTTCTGAGACCTTTCCCGTGTTTACTTCCCGGTATGCAAGCTCTTGCCGTCGTGCTCTTCCCGGTGCTCTTGATGCTGTTTGCACTGGCCATGGAGCGGGTCGAGTCGCGCTTGAGTCGTCTGTCGGTCCGTGAGCAGGAGGTCGAGGACTTCCTCAACCGGGCCGGCCACGACGACGTCGCGACCCTGGCCAGGGAGGGTTTCCCTCACGCTCTCGCCCGGCTGCACCGCCGGCGTCGGAACAGCGAAGCCGCGCACGTGGTGGAGGATTCTCCGCTGGACGAGGACGCCCGGCAGGCGAGCTGACGACGTGACCGGCCGGTAGCATCCAGTACCGCACGCCAGACACCCGACGACCAGTTCGTGGTGTCAGTCACTCGCGCGCACCGCGAGCACAGTAGACTTTGGAACCGTACGCCTCGCAGGTGACCTGTCCGGGATGCCCGTAGACGTGCAGAACCTGCACACGACGATGAGATTTCCCAAAAGGAGTGCACGTGGACGACGTCCTGACCAGGGCAGGCATCTTCCAAGGAGTCGAGCCATCCGCGGTAGCGGCGCTGATCAAGGAACTTCAGCCTGTCGACTTTCCCCGCGGACATGTCATCTTCAACGAAGGTGAACCCGGCGACCGCCTGTACATCATCGTCTCCGGCAAGGTGAAGATCGGCCGGCGCTCGCCGGACGGCCGCGAGAACCTCCTCACGATCATGGGCCCGTCGGACATGTTCGGTGAGCTGTCGATCTTCGACCCGGGTCCCCGCACCTCCACCGCGACCACCGTCACCGAGGTGCGCGCGGTGAGCATGGACCGCGACGCACTCAAGGCGTGGATCGATCAGCGTCCCGAGATCGCCGAGCAGCTGCTGCGCGTGCTCGCCCGCCGGCTGCGCCGCACCAACAACAACCTCGCCGACCTGATCTTCACGGACGTTCCGGGTCGTGTAGCCAAGGCGCTGCTGCAGCTCGCGCAGCGGTTCGGCACCCAGGAGGCCGGTGCCCTGCGCGTCACCCACGACCTCACGCAGGAAGAGATCGCACAGCTCGTCGGTGCATCTCGCGAGACCGTGAACAAGGCGCTCGCCGACTTCGCGCACCGCGGATGGCTGCGTCTCGAGGGCAAGTCCGTGCTGATCTCGGACTCCGAGCGTCTCGCTCGCCGCGCTCGCTAGAACCTACCGCAAAGGCCGGGTCGTCGCCGACGGCCCGGCCTTCGTCGTTCTCCGGGCCCGGAACTCCACCGGACCCCGGCCTGCTCAGGCGAAACTACGCAGGTATTCCAGTTGCACGTTGACCGATTTCTCGGCGGCATCCCACAGCGACCGGTCGACGTCGGCGTAGACGTGTTCGACGACGCTGCGCGGGGTCGCGCCGTCGCCCAGTACGCGCAGCGCGGTGCGGACCTGTTGGAGTCGTTCCTCACGATGTGCGAGATAGGCGCGGGCGATCGGCTCGAGGTCCGGATGGTCGGGGCCGTGACCGGGCAGCATCGTGTAGCCGGATCCCAGATCGAGCAGGCGCCGCAGCGAACCGAGGTAGTCGCCGAGGTCGCCGTCGGCGTCGTCGAGGACCGTGGTGCCGCGACCGAGGATGGTGTCGGCGGTGAGGACGCTGCGGTCGTCCTCGAGCACGAAGGACAACGAGTCCGCGGTGTGACCGGGGGTCGCGAGAACCCGGATCCGCAACCCGGCGGCCTCGATGACCTCGCCGTCCTCGAGTCCGCGACCGCCGCCGTGCCGGTGCGCCGAGTCGACGGCGCAGACCGGATTGCCGGTCAGTTCCGCGAACCGGCCGGCACCTTCGGTGTGGTCGTAGTGCCGGTGACTGATCAGGGTCAACGCGACCGGGACCTGGGCGATGCGGGCGAGATGCGCTTCGTCGAGCGGACCCGGGTCCACCACGACGCATTCGTCGCTGCCCGGTGCCCGCAGGATCCAGGTGTTGGTGCCCTCGAGGGACATCACCGACGGGTTCTCGGCCAGTACCACCGCCGCATTCGCGGTGACCTGGCGCAACTGCGCGTAGGCGGGGTGAACCAGCGCCATGCTCGACCTCTTTCGTGACGACGGTGCGATTCACCCCACTCTACGGACAGCGTTCGAGGTCAGCGCACCTCGGCGATGAGTTCGACCTCGACGGGCGCGGCCAGCGGAAGCTCGGCGACACCGACCGCCGAACGGGCGTGCACGCCCGCGTCCCCGAAGACCTCCCCGAGGAACTCCGACGCACCGTTGACGACACCGGGCTGCCCGGTGAACCCGTCTGCGGAAGCGACGAATCCGACGACCTTCACGATGCGCACCACGTTGTCGAGCCCGACGAGACCGTCGATGGCGGCCAGTGCGTTGAGCGCGGCGATGCGCGCGGCGGCCTTCGCGTCCTCGGCGGTGACGGCGTCACCGACCTTGCCGGTCAGCTGCAGCTTGCCGTCGACGAACGGGAGCTGCCCCGAGGTGTAGACGTGGTCGCCGGTGCGCACCGCCGGCACGTAGGCGGCCACCGGCGCGGCGACCGGGGGCAGTTCGATGCCGAGTTCGGCGAGCCGGGACGTCCAGTTCTGTTCCGTCACCTGATCAGCCCTTCGGTCGCTTCAGGTACGCGACGTGCTGCTCACCGGTCGGGCCCTGCAGCACCGTCACCAGTTCCCAGCCGTCGGAACCCCAGGTGTCGAGGATCTGCTTCGTCGCGTGGGTGAGCAGCGGTACGGTCGCGTACTCCCAGGTGGTCAATTCGCTCATGTGTTTCTCCTCTGTCGAGATGCTGTCTGACACTATCGGGCGCATTCCGCGGTCGGTCACTTATAGGCTCACCCTCGTGGCAACACCGACAGCACAGCCCGGCATCTGGCCGGCGAAGGCCGCGGAGGCGCGGCTGCACTTCGTGTCCGGCAAGGGCGGCACCGGAAAGTCGACGGTCGCGGCCGCCCTGGCGCTCGCTCTGGCGGCCGAGGGCCGCAAGGTTCTGCTGGTGGAGGTGGAGGGCAGGCAGGGCATCGCGCAGCTGTTCGACGTGCCGCCGCTGCCGCCGGTGGAGACGAAGGTCGCCACCGCGGACGGCGGCGGGGTCGTGATGGCCCTGGCCGTCGACATCGAAGCGGCGTTCCTCGAATACCTCGACATGTTCTACAACCTCGGTTTCGCAGGCCGGGCGATGCGCCGCATCGGTGCCGTCGAATTCGCGACGACCCTCGCGCCGGGTCTGCGGGATGTCATCCTCACCGGCAAGATCAAGGAGTGCGTGGTGCGCTCCGACGCGCGCGGGGGCCGGATGTACGACGCGGTGGTGGTGGATTCGCCACCGACCGGCCGCATCGCCAGCTTCCTCGACGTGACGCAGGCGATGGCGGATCTGGCGAAGTCCGGTCCGATCCGCTCGCAGAGCGAAGGCGTGGTGCGGCTGCTGCATTCGGACGACACGGTCGTGCATCTGGTGACGCTGCTCGAGGCGCTGCCGGTGCAGGAAACCACCGATGCCGTCGAGGAACTGCAGGCCGCGGATCTGCGGCTCGGCACGGTGATCGTCAACCGCACCGTGCCCGAGTACCTGCCCGGTGAACTCGTCGACGACGTCGCAGCCGGGCGCATCGACAGCGGATCGGTGCGGACCGCGTTCGATCGTGCCGGCCTGAAGGTGTCCGATTCCGACTTCGCGGGACTGCTCACCGAGACCATCGAGCATGCCTCGACACTGAAGGCGCAGCAGGACAGCGCCGCCCAACTCGACGACGTGAAGGTGGCACGGATGACGCTCCCGGCGCTGGCCGACGGCATCGATCTCGGGGGGCTCTACGAGCTCGCGGAGATCCTCGGCGAACAGGGTGTCCGATGACCGGCCCGCACGCGCGCGGTGGCGGTGCGGTCCTGGACTTCGGGCAGATCCTCACCGACCCGGCGTCCCGGGTCATCGTGTGCTGCGGATCCGGGGGTGTCGGCAAGACGACGACCGCGGCGGCACTCGCGCTGCGCGCGGCGGAGCGCGGCCGCAAGGTCGTGGTGCTGACGATCGACCCGGCCCGGCGTCTCGCACAGGCGCTCGGGGTGGCGGCCCTGGACAACAGTCCGCAGCCGGTGAAGCTCGCGCCGGACACGCCGGGTGAACTGCACGCGATGATGCTGAACATGCGTCGCACCTTCGACGACATGGTGATCGAGCATTCGGCGCCGGACAAGGCCCAGCAGATTCTCGACAACCCGTTCTATCAGACGGTGGCGTCGTCGTTCTCCGGCACGCAGGAGTACATGGCGATGGAGAAGCTGGGGCAGCTCGCGGCGAGCGACTCGTGGGATCTGATCGTGGTGGACACTCCGCCGTCCCGGAACGCGCTGGATTTCCTGGACGCGCCCCAGCGGCTGGGTTCGTTCCTCGACGGCCGCATGATCCGCATGTTCACCGCACCGGGCCGTGGGCTCGGCCGCCTGGTGACCGGTGCCATGGGACTCGCTCTGAAGGCGGTGTCGACGATCGTGGGCAGTCAGATGCTGTCCGACGCGTCCGCGTTCGTGCAGTCCCTCGATTCGATGTTCGGCGGATTCCGCGAACGCGCGAACCGCACGTATCGCCTGCTGCAACAGCCGGGGACGCACTTCGTCGTCGTCGCGGCGCCCGAACCGGACGCGCTGCGCGAGGCGTCGTTCTTCGTCGAGCGACTGAGCACGGACGGCATGCCCCTGGCCGGCCTCGTTCTCAATCGGACCCATCCGACGTTGGCGACGTTGTCGGCCGATCACGCCTCGACCGCAGCCGATGCGCTCGCGGAGCAGAAACGCGACGACAACCAGCCTGCCGAGGCGGTGTTGCGGATTCACGCGCATCGAGCGGTGACCGCGAAACGGGAACTGCACCTACTGGGCAGGTTCACCGCTGCGCACCCCCGGGTACCGCTGGTCGGGGTGCCGTCGTTGCCGTTCGAGGTGTCCGATCTCGAGGCGCTGCGAGCCGTCGGAGACCAGCTGACCCGCGAGGGATGACCCGCGGGTCTGCCGGTCGTCGAACGGTCGACGGTGCCGGGAGGCGTGGGACCTGTACCTAGACGGCGTTTTGGTGCTGACGCTGCGCTTCGAAGAAGTCGGCCCAGGACTCGACCTCGGGATGCTGCTTGAGCAGTGCGCGACGCTGGCGCTCGGTCATGCCTCCCCACACACCGAACTCCACGCGATTGTCCAGTGCATCCGCACCGCACTGCAGCATCACCGGGCAGTGCCTGCAGATGACCGCGGCCTTGCGCTGTGCTGCGCCTCGCACGAACAATTGGTCGGGATCCACTTCTCGGCACCGCGCCTGGGTCACCCAGGCGATACGGGCCTCTGCTTGGTCTACGTCGAGCCGGGCCATCGGAGTCGCCATGTGCATTCAGTTGCCCCTTCACTCTCCGAACACCGTGTTGCGGAGTTCCGGAAGTCCGCGCAGACCGCCTGCGTAGCAGCAGTAGTCGGCGCCGCGTTCCTATTGAGGTGTTACCTGCATCACACTGATGTCTCAATCTAGGTAAAGAGTCCCCAGCGCGCAAGGCGAACAAACACTTTTCTGGTACGCCCGTCCATACCTGCACGTCGGAGGCTTTTCGGCGCTACCGAAGCGTCGAATCGGCGCGGTGGCACGTAGGGTGTAGCCGTGTCGATCCGAAATACGGTGGCGAAGCTCGCCGGTTGCACGGCCCTCGGCGGCGTCCTACTGGCGGGAATGCTGTTTCCGGCCGCAGGCGGTTTCGGCTACGTCTCGAACCGGGCCGCGGACACCGTGGACAACAGCTCCGCCGAACTCGTCGAAGGTGTCGTACCTGCGGTGACCACGATGGTCGACGCCGCCGGTAACCCCATCGCCTGGCTGTACGACCAGCGTCGCTTCGAAGTGCCCAGTGACCGCATCTCCAACGAGATGAAACTCGCGATCGTCTCGATCGAGGACAAGCGGTTCCCCGAGCACAAGGGTGTCGACTGGCAGGGCACGATCCGCGCGTTCCTCACCAACACCACCAGCGGGCAGGTCGAACAGGGCGCATCCACCATCGACCAGCAGTACGTGAAGAACTATCTGCTCCACGTCGTCGCCAAGACCGACGCCGAGCGCCGCGCGGCGATCGAGACGACCCCGGCCCGCAAGATCCGCGAGATCCGGATGGCTCTCACCCTCGACGAGGAACTGACGAAGGACGAGATCCTCACCCGCTATCTGAACCTGGTGCCCTTCGGCAACGGATCGTTCGGGATCCAGGACGCGGCCCAGACCTACTTCGGGATCGACGCGAAGGACCTGAACATCCCCCAGTCCGCGATGCTCGCGGGCATGGTGCAGTCCAGCTCCGCACTGAACCCGTACACGAACGAGGACGGCGTGCTCGAACGCCGCAACGTCGTGCTCGACACGATGATCCAGAACATTCCCGAGCGGGCCGACGAGATCCGCGCCGCGAAGAGCGAGCCGCTCGGTGTCCTGCCCGAGCCGAACACCCTCCCGCGCGGCTGCATCGCCGCCGGCGACCGCGGCTTCTTCTGCGACTACGCGCTGCGCTATCTCGAGAGCTCCGGGTTGTCCCGCGAGCAGATCGACAAGGGCGGCTACCTGATCCGCACCACGCTCGACCCCGAGGTGCAGGCGTCGGTCAAGACCTCTCTCGACGCCTTCACCAGCCCCACGGTCGACGACGTCGCCACAGTGATGAACGTGGTCCGACCCGGCCAGGATTCGCATCGCGTTCTCGCGATGGGATCGAGCCGCGTCTACGGCCTCAACGGGGACGCGAACGAAACCGTGCAGCCGCAGCCCTACTCCCTCGCCGGCCACGGTGCCGGATCGATCTTCAAGATCTTCACGGTCGCTGCGGCGATGGAGAAGGGCCTCGGCACCAGCGCCGTCCTCGACGTGCCCGCCCGCTACAACGCCCGAGGCCTCGGCGACGGTGGCGCCAAGGGCTGTCCTCCCCTGACGTACTGCGTCGAGAACGCCGGACCTTACCCGCCGCAGCTGTCGGTGACCGACGCGCTCGCGCAATCGCCGAACACCGCCTTCGTCAAGCTGATCGAGGCGACGGGTGTCGACCCGGTCGTCGACATGTCGGTGCGGCTGGGCTTGCGGTCGTACTCACAGGCGAACACCTCGGGTTTCGGTGAGCAGAGCATGGCCGACATGCAGAAGGACCAGCACCTCGGCTCCTACACGCTGGGCCCGACCTGGATCAACCCGCTCGAACTGTCGAACGTGGCCGCAACACTGGCCTCGCACGGCACGTGGTGCCCGCCGTCGCCGATCGACGGGGTGTTCGACCGCGAGGGCAAGCCGGTGCCGATCACTCAGCAGGCCTGCGAGCAGGTCGTCGAACCCGGTCTCGCCGATACCCTCGCCAATGCGATGAGCAAGGACACCGCCGGTGGCGGCACCGCGTCCGGCGCGGCCGGCTCGGTCGGCTGGAGCCTGCCGGTGTCCGCGAAGACCGGAACCACCGAATCGCACATGTCCTCGGCGTTCCTCGGATTCACCAACCAGTACGCGGGCGCCGTGTACACCTACGGCGACTCCCCCACCCCCGGTGAGATCTGCAGTGGCCCCGTGCGTCCCTGCTACAACGGCAACCTGTTCGGCGGCACCGAGCCGGCCCGCACCTGGTTCAGCGCGATGCTGCCCGTCGCCGCCAAGTTCGGGCCGATCGAACTGCCGCCGGTCGACCAGAAGTACGTGCGCGGCGCGGGCAACGCCCAGGTCCCCGACGTGACCGGTCTGAACAGCCGGCAGGCCATCTCGCGGCTGCAGGACGCCGGATTCACCGTCACCGAACTCACCGTCAAGGGCGAGGAACGCGCCGGCACCGTCAAGAACAGCGCACCCTCCGGTTCCGCGGTGCCCGGTTCGACGATCACGATCTACATCAGCGACGGGACCGTCCGGGCGGCACCGACGACCACGGCGACGCCCGCCCGGCCCAGCGGAAGCCAGGTGCCGGACACGACCTCGCCGAACGCGCCGGCCCCGATCCCGAACCGGCCTCCCCAGTCGCCGACGTCCGAACCGGAATCCGAGGCGCCGCCGGCCTCCGAGGGCGACGGCCCCGGCGCCAACTGAGGATCTACAGCCGCGATCGGACCGCCGCGGAAAGCCGCTTGCCGTCGGCTTTCCCGGCGGCGATCGCGGTCGCGACCTTCATGACCTGACCCATGTTCTTCGGACCCGGCCGCTCGCCCAGTTCGTCGGCGACGCGGCCGATCGCGGTGTCGACGACGTCGACGAGTTCGGCGTCGGTGAGCGGCGTCGGCAGATAGTCGTCGATGATCCGGGCCTCCGCGTGCTCCTTCGCCGCGAGTTCCCCCCGACCGTTCTCGGTGTAGACCTCGGCGGCCTCGCCGCGCTTCTTGGACTCGCGGGCAAGAACCTTCACGACCTCCTCGTCGGTGAGCTCGCGGGCTTCCTTCCCGGCGACCTCCTCCGTCTGGACGGCGGCGAGCAGCATCCGCAAGGTCGCGGTGCGCAGCGCATCCTTGTCCTTCATGGCCGCGGTGAGGTCGGTTCGGAGTGTGGACTTGAGGGACTGCGGGGTCTCGGACATGAACCGAACGCTACGCGGCCCCGACGAAGGCCGTGCGCAGTGCAGCCCCGGCGGTACGCTGGACCCGTGCCTGACCACTCCGCTCTCTTCCGCGCAGCCGCCGGTGCCGCCGGCGCGGCTGCCCTCGGACTCGGCTACGCCACGCTGATCGAACGCAACGCGTTCGCACTGCGCGAGGTGACCATGCCGGTCCTCGATCCGGGCGCGTCGACGCTGCGCGTACTGCATCTCAGCGATCTGCACATGATGCCGAACCAGCGGCTCAAGCAGAACTGGCTGCGCGAACTCGACCGGCTGGAGCCGGATCTCGTGGTCAACACCGGTGACAACCTGTCGCATCCGAAGGCCGTGCCGGCCGTCGTGCAGGCGATGGGTGGGCTGCTCGCGCGCCCCGGCCTGTTCGTGTTCGGCAGCAACGACTACTTCGCGCCCGTGTTGAAGAACCCGCTCCGGTACTTCGACAGGGACCACGAGCGTGTCTACGGCGCACCACTGCCGTGGGGCGACCTGCGCGCGGCGTTCAGTGAACGCGGATGGCACGACATGACACACGTGCGGCGCGAATTCGAGGTCGCGGGTGTGCGCATCGCAGCGGCCGGCGTCGACGATCCGCACCTCGAGCGGGACCGGTACGACACGATCGCCGGTCAGCCCAATCCGCTCGCGGACCTGAAGCTGGGCCTGACGCATTCGCCGGAGCCGCGGGTCCTCGACCGTTTCGCCGACGACGGCTACGACCTGGTGCTCGCCGGGCACACCCACGGCGGCCAGCTGTGCCTGCCGTTCGTCGGCGCTCTCGTGACCAACTGCCGGATCGATCGGTCGCGGGTGAAGGGACCCTCGCGTTGGGGTGCCCACATGCGCCTGCACGTGTCGGCGGGCGTCGGCACGTCGCCGTTCGCTCCGGCCCGGTTCTGCTGCCGCCCCGAGGCGACGCTGCTGACCCTGGTTCCGGCCCCGCGCAACGAGGCTCTCGCCGCCGCCGACCGCGCGGCCGAAAGTGCGATTTCTCCCCGCTGACCAGGCGATTTAATCTTCCGGCGAATGGTGCTGTAAGCTAACCGAGGTTCATCACGGGGTGTGGCGCAGCTTGGTAGCGCGCTTCGTTCGGGACGAAGAGGTCGTGGGTTCGAATCCCGCCACCCCGACTCGTGAAGCACCATCGAAGGGCCCTTCCGCAACGCGGAGGGGCCCTTCGGCATTTCCGCCCACGGTGCGACAGCCACCCGGCCATCGGACCCACGCGCGGGGCGGGCGGCGCGCGGCCGTCTGCGCGGTGTGCAAGACGGACGCATCGGGTTGCCAGAGAATTCTCATAGCCGATCTGTACCGTCGCCGACCGTGCATCCACGTGCGGTCTCCATACTCATCACGCTCGGCTTGATCCTCCTCGCGACAGGCTCCGTATTCGCCTATCTCGATGCACCGGACACGACGGTGACCGTAACCGAGCCATCGGGCACGGCAGCCGATTCCGGTGGCGTCGACGAGGCCCACGACCGGCTGCAGCGCGCCGGGCTTCCGCTGTCGATGCTCGACGGCGGCGTCGGGCAACTCGCCGGCGGCAGCCGTCAGCTCGACGACGGCGCGCGGCAGCTCTCGGACGGTCTCCGGCAGGCGCGAGAGGGCGGGGAAGAGCTCGCGGCCGGACTTGCTCAGCTCGACGGCGGGGTGGCCCAGCTCGGCGCTGGTGCGACGCAGATCAGCGGAGGAGTCGACGAGGTCGTCGGCCGACTCGCCGGGCTCGGCGCGATGCAGGGAACGGTGACCGAGCAGCTCACGTCCGTCGCCGACACACTCGGAATCTCCCCGGATCCGGTGGCACAGAATGCGGCCGGACAGCTGCGCATGCTCGTCGACACGCTCGATACCCAGGGACTCGGCCCGGACACGCTCGACCGGCTCTCCCAGCTACGCGACGGTGCACGGCAGCTCTCCGGCGAACTCACCGATCCGAACGCCCAGTTCGTGACGGGGATGACCCAGGCCGCTGCGGGTTCCCCCCAGCTTCGCGACGGCCTCGTGATGCTCGACGACGGTGGACTGGCGCTGACCGAGGGGACGGGACAACTCGTCGACGGTGTCGGACCGGTAGCGGGTGTCGTCGCGGGGATCGCGGACAACGTGAGATCGGCGACGGAGGCCCTGCCGCGCGTCAGCGGTGCCCAGGCGGAACCTCCGGCCACGACCACGACGACGGCCGATCCGCGATGGTGGCCGTTTGCGGTGATCGCTCTCGGCACCGCGGCGCTCGTGGCCGCCGCACTGTGGACCCGTGTCCCGAGTGCGCGCGGCCCGAGTGCGCGCGGCCCGAGTGCGCGCGGCCCGAGTGCGCGTGGACGGTCGCGACAGGTCGGGGCGATCGCGGGAAACCAGCGCAGCACCGTGTCACCCGGGCGACCCCTCTCGCCCGGGTGACACGGCACATCTCTAGGACGCCTCGCGCAGCGTCAGACCGGACAGTGCGATGACGTACTCGCCGGCCTGCTCGTCGAAGTCGACGGTGTAGACGGTCGGGTAGTACCCGGTCCGCTGGTAGGCGGCGGGTTGCCGGACGTCTTCCCGGATCTGCGGTTTCGTCGCAAGCCACTCGCGGGTCATCATCGGTTCGATGAACGTGAATTCGCCATCCCACGATCCGTAGAGCAGTACTTCGGTGAAGTCGAACGACCCGGGTATCGCCCCGTCGGCGGCATCGGTCCAGTGCATCCCCATGAACGGCACCGTGTTCTCGGCCGCGGGTCCCGGCGGCGGGCCGTAACCTTCCGGAACATACTGCGGTTCCGGAAGGTTGGCGGCTCGTACCGCGAAGTCGGGTGCGGCCGGGTCGATGTCGCTCTCGGTGTCCGTCATGTAGAAGTGCATGTCGAAGTGCGGTTCACCGAACAGCACTTCCGGGTCGTGGCCGTGCGGGTTCCAGTCGAGCATGACGTGCTCGAAGCCGGTCTCGGGGGCACCCGCCGGCAGATCCAGCATCACCATCGTCGTCGTGGCATCCGGACCCTCCGGCAGCCCGTCGAGTGCGGACGCGGACATCCGGATGCCGATCTCCTGGGGATTCCCGGCATCGTCGACGGTGACATACGTTCGGGAGTTCCCTTCCCCCAGTGGTTGCTCCGCGCTGTAGTGGGTCTCGGTGCCGTGCGCGGGTACGTCGGCCCCTCGGGCGACCGGGGTCGCCGGGTCGCCGCAGCCGGCGACGGCGAGGACGGTGAGAGCCGAGAGAGCGAGTCCGGAAGCGGTCCGAACCGAATGCATGGGTGTGCCTTTCGAGGTGACGGTGTCGAGGGTTCAGCGGTCGCGACGCACTACGTGGCCGACGCGCAGGACGCCCTCGCTGTCGTGTTCGTCGGCGAGCGCGCCGAGCCAATGCCAGGTGTCGTCGTCGTATGCGCGGGCGATGGTGTCCGGATCGGAATCGGCCGCGAAGTTCGGCAGCCGGCGTCCGGTGGTCCAGGGCGACATCGCCCGATCGAGGGTGCGGGCGTGCCCGATCACATCGTCCGCCGTGGCCGGCGCCAGCACACCCGCGACCATCAGCGCGAAATCCGCGTCGCGATGACAGAAGGCGCTGCGATGCCTCGGTTCCCGGGCCAGTGCACCCCCGAGGAGACGAACTTCGACGACGGTCTGCGGCGAGCGCGAACCCGGGCCGGCGACGGACAGGAGGACGTCGATCGCCTCGCGGGTCAGTTCCCCGGTCAGCGCGGTGTATTCATGGGTGGGCATGGGGTCGACCGGATCGGCATGCACCGCCCCCACCGCCGCCCACGGCAACACCGCGACGCCGTCGAGGATCGGCGTCGCCACCGAACGGAGGCGACCGATGAGGGCTTCGGCCTCCGCTTGATCCGCGAGACTGGCGAAGCGGACGGCTACGGTCGAGCGTCCCGCGAGCGGCGCGGGCACCTGCGGTAGCGGGGGGAGCTGCAGGAACGCGAGCGAGGTCGAGCTGTGCTCGGGGAGATCGGCGCACCAGTCCAGCCACGCGCGAGCCACAACGTCGGCATCCGCTCCGTCGAAATAGACTGCGCCGCCGTAGAAATGAGTCACCGGAAGCAGGTCGATCTCGACGGCCGTGACGATCCCCAGCGTCGCCTTGCCGCCGCGCAGGCCCCAGAACAGCTCGGCGTGTTCGTCGGGGGTCACGTGCAGCAGACAGCCGTTTCCCGTCACGATGTCGAAGGCGCGCACGAAATCGGAGGACAATCCGTAGGTGCGCACCATCGGTCCGATGCCTCCGCCGGTGAGGAACCCGGCGACACCGACGGTCGTGGAGGATCCGGCCAGCGGCGCCAATCCGTGCGGTGTCGCGGCGTCGATGACGTCCTGCCACACGAGCCCGGCACCGATCCGCGCGGTGCGGGCCTCCGGATCGATCACGCACTCGGTCAGCCGACCGGTATGGACGAGGAGAACGTCGTCCCCCAGCGGGACCGCGCCGTGGCCGGTGCGCTGAACGGCGACCTTCAGTCCGTGCTTCACCGCGAACCGCACGGTCGCGGCGATGTCGGCGGCGTTGTCGACGGCGACGACCGCGTACGGCCGGACCGGGACCGCGACGTTCCACGGTGTCGCCAGCTCGTATCCGGGCTCGCCGGGCAACGCCACCGCGCCGGAGACCGCCGCCCGGAGCGATTCGATCGAGGCGGCGATCGCGGGTGTCGTGGGGATCATCGGATCTTCCTTCCGTCCGTCTTGCGGGTGTGAAGGAAGGATGTCCGAGCTGCCTTGGCCGGTTCTTGGCTCGACCGGTGCGGCGGGTCCAAGCGTCGGCCAAGCGCGGCGGACGGATCAGTCCGGAATCGAGCGCGCGTAGGCGGCCAGGCCGAACATCCCCAGACGGGTCGCGTCGGCGGCCACCTGCTCGATCGCCCGATCCCGAGCCGGCGACACCGCACGGAGCTGGGTGCGCAGCAGCCGGCAGCGCAACAGGGTCGGGGGGCTCGACGTCCGTGTCGCGATCTCCTCGGCGCGATCGAGCAGTACCACGGCGTCCTCGACGCGGCCGAGCAGCGCGTGCAGGCGCGCCGATGCCTCCGCGACGGCACCGATGACTCCCACCTGCCCCACCGTCGCGATGCGGTCGACGAACGGAGCCAGCAGGTCGACGAACGTCTCCGCGTGCTCGGTGAGTTCGAGATCGGCGATAACGCGGGCGATCAACGTGCGATGCCCGAGCGTGGTCCAGGTGAACGGCCCCTGCTCGGCGGACCATCGGGCAACCTCACGGGTGACGGTCTCCCTGTCGCCGCGCGCCGCGGCGATCGCAATACGCCACGAATCCGGTTCCACGAAACCCGGCTGCGCATCGGCGAGCATTCCGTGCTCCCACTCGAGGGTGTTCGCGGCGAGGTCGGCGCTGCCCGCTACGTACAGCTCGGTTTGCAGATGGAACTGTCGCGCAGCCTCGGACTGCCTGCGGGTCTCGTCGAAGTCTCCGCGCCATGCCGCCAATGTCGCTTCCATCCAACGTAACTGGACGCGAATAACAGGTAGGCGCAGCAGGTCGCACCCGACGATCCCCTGCCGCACATGTGCGGCGGCAGCGTCGACATCGGTCAGGTTCGTATGGGCCATGCTCGCGGCCGCGTGGGCGATGACGTCGTCGAATCGGGATTGCCGGTGCTGCAGGGCGAACAACTCGTCTATCAACCCGACGGATTCGTGACTGTGCGTCGCCACCCCGGAGTAGAGCAGGATCCGCCCCAGCAGCGCGTCGGCGACGACATCCGGATCACCTGTCTCGCGGGCGATCCCGAGCGCCCTGCTGCTGATGTTGTCGGGAACGGACGAGTCCGGGTGGTAACAGCTCCCGACCGCCAGTGCCGCCAGCACCCGGGCGTGGGCCGGCGGGTCGTCGGCGACGAACGGTTCCAGGCCCGAGAGCCTTTCGAGCAACGGTCCGGGATCTTTGCCGTAGGACACCCACGGCCACGCACCGGCGGAGCGCAACAGCGCCGCGGCCAGACGTCCGGCGGCCGACGTGCGGCCTTCGCGGACCGCGGCGAGCAGACCGGCGTCGACAACGTCGAGCACCGTCTGGCCGCGACCGGCCCGGGCGAGTGCCTCCACCCGGGCCACGAGCAGATCGTCACGGGCGCCGGCCGATTGCTCGGAGGCCGGCAGCAGATCGAATGCCTGAACCGCCGCTTCCCACCACTGCGCAGCGGTCTCCGAGTTCCATCGCTCGGTCGCTTCCCGCGCGGCGTCCGAGCAGGCGTCGAACACCGTGCGCGGATCGGCCACGGGAAGCGCGGCCATCAGATGCTGCGCGCGCCTGCTCGACCGATCGGCGTCGGAGGAGTCCGCCAGGGCCTCGGCGACCTGGGCGTGGATGCGCTGACGGCGCAGTTCGGGGATCTCCGCGAGCACTTCGTCACGGAGCAGGCCGTGGGCGAACACGTAACCGCGGACGCCCGGGTCGGCGACGATGATGCGCTCGTCGGCCGCGTCGTCGAGATAGTCGGCAAGGGTGTCGAGATCGAGCCGGGTCGCGGCGGCGAGGATATCGGTCTCGATGGTGTCGCCGATGACCGCCGCGACCCGTAGTACCTGCAGCACGGCCGGTTCCACCGCGGCCAGGCGTCGGCCGAGGACCGAGCGGACGGCCATCGGGATTCCCCCGCCCAGACGTTCGTCGCGCGGCAGCCGGGCGTATTCGGAGACGAACAGTGGATTGCCGCCGGTACGTTCGGCGAGCATCCGCGCCTCGGTCGGGCCGAGTTCCTCACCGCACACCTGGCGGGCCAGTACCGCCACCTCGGTCTCGGCGAGCGCCGGCACCACGATGTGCCGGTTTCCGTCCCGGTGCAGAATTACATCGATGAATTCACGTACACCGGAACGCATTTCGGAATCCCGCAGAGTGAGGACGAACCAGGCCCGGTCCCGGTGCAGCGCGCCGACCAGGTATTTCAGACATCGCAGGGAGGTCGGGTCGGCCCATTGAATGTCGTCGACGACGACGGTCAGCGCCGCGTTCTGCGCCGCCACCGTCTCGATCGCATGCAGTACCCGTTCGTACACGGCGAAGCGAGCTTCGTCCGGTTCCACCCCGGTCGGCGGGACCAGCGCGGCATCTGCATCGACACCGAGTTCCCGCAGCATTCGG
This sequence comes from Rhodococcus zopfii NBRC 100606 = JCM 9919, assembly GCF_001895025.1. Classification (GTDB taxonomy): domain Bacteria; phylum Actinomycetota; class Actinomycetes; order Mycobacteriales; family Mycobacteriaceae; genus Rhodococcus; species Rhodococcus zopfii. Next base: position 33,691 of record NZ_BCXI01000026.1, on the reverse strand, counting down.
CGGATCGGCCACCATGCCGGGGCGCCCTCGTCCTCGAGGCATCGGGCCCACACCGCGGTGCCGCCCGCCGCGACCGTACGGGCATCGCACTCCTCGGCCAGCCGGGTTTTACCGATGCCCGCCGGACCGGTCAGCACCAGCCAGCGAGGCGCACCGGTACGCACCTCGTCGAACATGCCGTCGATGACGCCGCTCTCCATTGTGCGTCCCACGAACACACGCCCGGATTCGACCTGCCCGACCGGCACCGCGACGGACGGCGGCGCCGGCGCCGGAACCTCCTCGGCCCCCGACCATCCCGGTGTTCTCGGCCATGCCGCGAGTCCGGGCTCGTGCCGCAGGATCGCGCCCTGCAGTGCGGTCAGTTCGGCACCCGGCAGCAGACCGAGCTCGGCATCCAGCCGCGCGACATGAACGCCGAACTGTTCCAACGCTTCCGGAGAGCGACCGGCCCGATGCAGGGCGAGCATTCGCAGCCAGCACGTCCGGTCCCGGAACGGGAACTCGTCGTACAGCCGGGTAGCCTCGGCGAGAGCCGGTGCCAGCCGTCCCATCGCGAGCAACGCCGTGACCAGCGTTTCACGGCACCCGGTCCGGACCTCCTCGAATCCGGCGGCAGCCACCTCCACCCACCGTTCGTCGCGCAGGTCCTCGAGGAGAGGGCCCCGGACGGACGCGAGAGCACGGCCGGCGACCTCCAGCGCGAGTTCCCACTCGCCGTTGTCCGCGTGCCGCTGCGCCGCCTCCGCGTCGTCGAGGAACATGGACAGGTCCACATCGTCGCGGGTGATGTCGAGGACGTATCCGGGTGGCTGGCGCACGATCGGCGATGCCGCGCCCGATTCGCCGCGCAGCGCCCGACGCAGGTTGGAAATGTACGCCTGGATGCTCGAGACGGCGCTCGCAGGCGCGTCACCCGACCACAACGCGTCGATCAGCCGATCGGTGGACACGACCTTTCCACGGCTGAGCAGCAGGACCGCGAGCACCGCACGTTGCTTGCGCGGACCCAGATCGACCAGGCCCTCCCCAGCACTCGGGTCCAGCGAACGGCCCGGCGTCCGCGCGACCTCGAGTGGGCCGAGCAGTCGATAGATCATGCGTGGCTCCTCGCACCGCAGGCATGGAACGCGTTGAAGTGTAGGGACCTGATCCGGGCGCCGCGCGGGGACCGTCAGGCGATCACGCGTGCGGTCTCGCGCGGGTCGTCGGCGGATGCGCGGGTCGTGCGCAGTGTAGCCACACACACCAGCGCACCGAGCGCCGCGATCACGGCGGACAGCAGCAGCGCCTGATGCAGACCGGTGACGAATTCGTGCGGCGATCCACCGGGCAGCAGCGACTGTGCGGGCAGCAGGGTGCCGAGCCCCGCGACCCCGACGGCGATCCCGGTCTGACGGAACGCATCGTTGATCCCCGCCGCCAGTCCGGAATGGTCCGAGGTACTTTCAGCGAGGACGAGGCCGCTCATCACGGGATTGAACACGCCGGCCCCGACGAGGGCCACGATCAGGCCCGGCAGGATCGCATACCTGGAACTGTCGACGTCGACGGCGGTCATCATGATCAGGCCGACAGCCACCAGGAGCAGGGAGACGCTCAGCGAGACGAACACCGGGACCCGCCGGTCGAGTTTCGCGGTGGCGCCTGCCACGACGAACATCGCCGCGGTCGCGGGAATGTAGAGCAGGCCGGTGTCGATGGGCGACAGGTGCAGGACGTTCTGCAGGTAGATCGTGGTGTAGACGAAGACCGCGAACAGCGACGCGGAGATCGCGAATGCCGCGATCTGAGCGCCGGCGAAGGCTCGGTTCGCGAGCAGGTGCGGGGGCAGCATCGGCTCACGCGTGCGCAGTTCGTGCAGAACGAACCCGACCAGTGCGACCGCGGCGACGATCGCGGCGGCGACGGTCAGCGGGTCGAGCCATCCGTCTTCGTTACCGCGCAGCAGCCCGAAGACCAGGGCCCCCAAGCCGGTGGAGACGAGGAGTTGACCGGGTATGTCGGCGCCGCGGGGATGCGGGTCGCGCGACTCCGGCACCCAGCGCAGCGTCAGGAGCAGGGTGGCGAGGCCGATCGGGATGTTGACGAGGAAGATCGCACGCCAGTTCAGCAGTTCGGTGAGCACACCCCCGACGAGGGGTCCGACGGCGAAGGCCCCGCCGATGGTGGCACCGTAGGCAGCCAGCGCCGCCGCGCGCTGCGGACCCTTCTCGAACACGTCCGCCAACAGCGCCAATGAGCAGGCGAACAGGATGGCACCGCCGATTCCCTGTGCGGCGCGGGCGATGTCGAGGACCCAGATGGTCGGCGCCAGCGCGCACAGCAGCGACGCCACGGTGAACCACACGATGCCGATGAGGAACACGTGGCGCCGGCCCCGGCGGTCCGCCCAGGCACCGGCGCTGAGAACCACGGTGGCCAGCGCCAGCGTGTACGCGTCGATCACCCACTGGAGGGAACTCACGCCGGTCTCCAACTCGACGGCGATCGACGGCAGTGCGGTGTTGACGACCGCGATGTCGAGCATGAGCATCGCGGTGGTCACGCACACCACCGCCAGTGTCGCTCGTCGCGTCGCGGAACTTTTCGGGGTAGCCGGAGGGATCATCGGTCCGTCCGAGCTTGTCGAGATCGAGGTCACCTCGTACACGCTGCTCCCCGACGCTTGGACCGGACCGGGTCGAATTCTTGGATGCGCGATCGAACGGCTTGGGGGAGGCCGGTCCTTCTGACGTTCCGGCGAACCATCCGTGCCGCTCGTCTGCTTTGAAACATTCGCGTCGTCGCGCTCGATGATCCACTCGCGAGCGGCAGCATCGTGTCGTTCGATACTCCGCGAGAGGAAAGGCGCGACCAGTGATCTCTCCGATTTTGAGCAAAGGGCAGAATATCCCGCTCCCCAACGACTTGCACCAGATCGACGTCGTGCTGGGTTGGACAGAATCGGAGGTAGAGATCGACGCGTCGGCACTTTTGCTGAACGCGGAGGGAAAGGTGCGGTCCGACGCGGATTTCGTCTTCTACAACCAGCCCGAATCCGAGGACGGCTCCGTCCGTTTTCTCGGCACCGGATCGACAGAGGAAGGTGCTCAAGCCAGACTCACGATCGACCTGTCGGCAGTTCCCGAGGACGTCCACTCGGTCGCCCTGTCGGGAAGCGTGCACTCGGGCACCTTCGGCGAACTCGGCAAACTCACGCTTCGCGTCGTCGACGGTGCCGGACATTCGCTGGCGGAATACGCAACCGCCGATGCGACAACCGAATCCGCGTTCGTTTTCGGCGAGGTCTACCGGCGAAACGGAGAGTGGAAGGTCAGAGCAATCGGGCAGGGCTGGGACTCGGGCCTCGGAGGTCTCGCACAGGACTATGGAGTCGAGATCGACAACGAGACCGAACACGCGGAACCGGTTGACCCGGTAGAGGAGCCCGCACCGGTCGGCGTCGCGCCAGCGGAAACCACCGCGACGGACTCGGCGCCCGCGGCCGACAATCCTCCAGTAGTGAAGCGCGTCCGAACCGGAGTCCGCACAGCCAAGCGAGCTGCCCGGACGACCACACCTATCGAGTTCAAGCTCGCCGAGCAGGACACCTGGCAGCCGGCGCGGTTGTTCTCCGTGGCGGGCATCGGGGCCGGTGAAGAACAGGAGCGCAGGGCAACTTCGGCACTCGTCGCAACAATGCAGGCGGTGCCGGCATTCGCACGCGCCGTCTGCTCGCGTGTCGGAGCCCCCGCCGGGGGTTTCGAAGGCTATCTCGAAGTTCCCTACGAACGAGGCGAATCTCGTGTCATTCCCGATGCCGTCCTCAAGGTTTCACGCGGCAGTCGACTGTGGACCGGTCTGCTCGAAGTCAAGACCGGTAACGGCAAGCTCAAGCGCGAGCAACTCGAGAACTACCTCGATGTGGCTCGTCGGAAAAAGTACGACGCAGTGATCAGCCTGTCGAACGACATCCCCGCGAGTGCGGGTGAGCTACCGGTCGAAGTGGATCGCCGAAAACTCGCGAAGGTCGCACTGCGCCATCTGTCGTGGGCCGAAGTCGCTCATGAGGCACGGATGTTGTTGTCCCACGGTCATATCGAGGAGAACCTTCAGAACTGGATCCTGCGTGAGTTTCTCCGGTACCTCGACCATCCCCGTTCCGGGGCTTCCGAGTTCGTCGACATGGGCCGTCATTGGGTTCCGGTACGCGAAGCCGTGACTGCCGGAACCCTGCGGCCGAGTGATCCGAAGGCCCAGATCGTCGCCGGAACCTGGGTGGCATTGGCCCGTCATCTCGCACTCCGCCTCACCGCTGAACTCGGCGTGACCGTCAAGCACGTTCTGCCGCGCCGGTTCAACAACGACCCGGATGCACGAAATGCTCACATCGCGGAGAAGCTGGCTGCAGAAGGCACCTTCGAGGCTGTCCTCCGCATCCCGGACACGGTCGGCGATCTTGTCGTGACCGCCGACGTACGTACCAATCGTGTTCGCTGCCGGACAACGCTCGATGCCCCCGACGAAGGAACGTCGGGACGGCGTTTGACGTGGCTCCTCAAGCAACTCGAAAATGCACCCGGTAACCTTCAGGTCGAAGCGGTCTTCTCGGAGCGCGGAAACGAAGCCTGTGAACATCTCGACACCGTCCGGGCAAATCCGAAGGCGCTGACGGAGGGACGCAGCGGCGAAATCGTGTCGTTCTCCCTGGTACAGACGTTCCCGATGGGCAACCGCCGATCGGGAACTGCAGCGGGATTCATCACGAGCGTGACGGCGTCGTCCGACTCGTTCTACGGGTCCGTGGTGCAACCGCTTCGTGGATGGGTGCGGGCGGCACCACAACAGCCGGAGCAGGTCGCACCGATCGCCGCGGAATCCGTCGACGAGTAGCCGTCGAGTGTGCACAAACGGTTGCGACACGCCGCTCGGGTTCCTGAATCCGCCCGCCTGAAACGACCATTTGTGCACCCTCGAACCGCATCTACGGTCGCTGCAGTGTCACCGTCATCAGCGCGAGTACCCGCTCGTCGTCCCCGGCGTCGACCAGCCGGATGTCGATCACGCTGTGGTCGGGGGCGTCCCGCACGACCGTGCCGTACGAGCGCGCCGGGCCGGACCGCACCTGGGACAGGTAGCGGACGAGCATGTCGGTGGCGACGAGACCCGGCCGCATGGCATGTGCGGCGGCCTCGGCGAGCAGGGCCTGCGCGCCGCCCTGGATGGTGCCGATCTGGTTGAGGACGAACAGGCTGCGGTCGAGTTCGAGGACACCGGCTGCCGCGTCGACGACACGCAGGTCGAGACGCTCGTAGATGTCGCCGTCGATTTCCCGCTCCGGGTGGCCCCGAACCTTGCCCACCCATTGTCCGGGTGTGTAGAGGTCCGCGTGGGACGCCGCATGCCGGGGCAGCCGCGCGAAGGTGACGAGCCCGCGCGCGGCGAGTGTCGGTCCGCAGGGCTTCCCGGCCGCGCCGCCGTCGATCTCGCGTGCGAAGCCGGCGAGGTCCTCGCGACCGTGACCGTCGTAGACGTCCGCCGACACGACGACCGTCTTCTTGCCGACCCGGACGAGGTTGGCGTCGACGAAGAGCGGGCCGTCCTTCGGCGCGGTCACCGCGTGCAGGGACAGGTCCTGCGTCGCCGTCCAGTCGCCGCCCCCGGCGACGAGTGCGGGGTCCGAGGTCACGATGTCGACGGCGGTCACCAGGAATCCCAGCGCCGCTCCGCCGGCCGGTGAGCGCAGCTTGTCGGTGAGGTTCGCGCGGATCACCGATCGTCGCTCGTCGAGCAGGAGGGTGTTGAGCCCGAAGTCCGCGGTGAACGTGCGCGCCCCCGACAGGACGAGCTCGGACAGATCCTCCGAGAAGTCGACGGAAATGGCGTTCTCTTTCATAACGGCATCATGTCAGAGGTACCACCCGCCGCGTAGGAGCCTTGTCGACGTACTTCGAAATCTGGATTCTCAGATCTGAAAGTAATATTCTCACATGAAGCGAGTGCCGCCGGGACAGCTCTGTTCCGCACGAGAGGATTCCGATGAACATTGACGACATGGTGATGATCAGCATCGACGACCACGTGGTCGAGCCACCCGACCTGTTCGAGAAGTACTTCCCGAAGAGCCTCAGGGACCAGGCGCCGAAGCTGACCGCAAATCCGCGAAATCCCGACGTGCAGGCGTGGATGTTCCAGGGCGTCGTGGTCGGGAGCTCGGGCCTGAACGCGGTCGCGTCGTGGCCGAAGGAGGAATGGGGCATGGACCCCACCGGTTACGCCGAGATGCGGCCCGGCATCTACGACATGGACCTGCGCGTGCGCGACATGGACGCCAACGGCACCCTCGCAGCGACCCTCTTCGCCACGTTCCCCGGGTTCGCCGGCACACACCTGGCGAGCCTGCCGGACAAGAAGCTCTCGCTCGCCGCCTGCAAGGCGTTCAACGACTGGGTGGTCGGTGAGGTCCCGAGCACCTACCCCGGCCGGTTCATCCCGCTGGGCATCGTCCCGTTCTTCGACGTGGACGAGTCGGTCAAGGAGATCGAGCGCCTCGACGCGATGGGGGTCCGTTCCATCAGCATCCCGGAGACCCCGTACGGCGTCGGCGAGGGCTACCCGCCCTTCAAGTCGGGCTACTGGGATCCGATCTTCAAGGCGTGCGCCGACCGCAACATCGTGCTGAGCCTGCACATCGGGGGCGGCATCAGCCTCGTCAAGCGCGCCGAGGGCTTCGACCTCGACGACATGATGATCCTGACCCCGCTGATCTCGACGATCGCAGCGACCGACGTGATGCTCAGCGGCGCGATCAAGAAGTTCCCCGACCTGAAGTTCGCGATGAGCGAAGGCGGGGTCGGCTGGGTTCCGCCGTGGCTCGATCGGCTCGAACGCCACGTCACCAATCAGGAGTGGACCGGACGGACCTTCCTGCCCAAGGGCATGACCCCGACCGACGCATGGCGCAAGAACTTCCTGGCCTGCTACATCACCGAGCCGAGCGCGCTGAGCAACCGCGACCGCCTCGGCATCGACACGATCGCGTGGGAATGCGACTACCCGCACTCGGATTCGACCTGGCCGAACTCTCCGGAGATGCTGATGACGGAGCTGACGGCGTCGAACTGCACCGACGCGGAGATCGACAAGATCACGCACGAGAACGTCGCCCGGTTCTTCGACTGGGATCCGTTCAAGCACATCCCGCGGGAGCAGGCCACCGTGGGCGCGCTGCGCGCCAAGGCGACCGACGTCGACACCAGCGAGACGTCCAAGCACGAATACCGCCGCCGCTACGAGCTCGCCAACTCGTAGACAACCCGTCCCGTGTGCCTTTCGTGGCGGTCACGAGGGCCCGACAAGGCACACGGGCGGCGGGGCCCGCACGGGCGTTCAGACGGTCACGGCGCTGCGCCAGCGCTCGAGGATCGCGCGATCCCCGAAAACCTCGAACCCGGCGGAATCCACCCGGTTCCACAGCAACAGCAGCAGATCCGACGCAGAACCCCGCACCGCGACATCGCCTTTCGCGTGGGCGTGTTCGACGGTCACGGCATCGGCACCCAACGCCAGCAACCACTCGCCGGCACCGGCCCCGACGCCCGGGTCGGTCGCGTGCAGATGGATCGTCTGCCCACCACGGTGCAGGTCACCGGTGCCGCGGTGCGGGACGATCACCTCGAACAACTCGTCGACACCGTCGAGCGCCAGGGCGGTGTCGATCGGCGTGGCGTGGCCGACCGCCAGTTCCGCGTCGACGCGGTGCAGTGCGGTTTCGATCGCCATGCGCCGCATCCAGAACGCGGAATGCCGCGGTCCGTCCCAGGTCTCGACCGTCCGTTCCGGGTCGACGGCGCGCTGGGCCGCGAGCAGATCGTCGAGCCCGCGCCGCACCCAATCCGCGAGATGCTCCGGCGCAGGCGGTGTTTCGATCTCGGATGAGCCTCCGCCGGTGGCCAGCCACGTCGCCGCCCGCCGATGCACCCGTCCGACGTGCCCCACGAGCCGCTCGACGCTCCAGCCAGGACAGGTCGGAACGGGTCGGTCGAAGCGCCCGTCGATGACGTCGAGCAGCCGGTCGGTGTCGGCGCGCAGCAACGCCGGGTAATCGGGACGAGTCATGGCCCGATCATGCCTCAGGGAAACAGCTCGTCGAGGAATTCGTTGCCGAACACGCGGTGCGGGTCGTGCCGGTCGAACACCTCGAGAGCACCGTCCCAGCCCGCCTTCGACGAAAGGCCGGTGCGGTACATGGCCGGAATGGTCTCGCCGAGGAACTGCGGATTGCGGTAGCCGCCCTCGTCGTCGAACGCCCAGCCCTTGGACCATTCGGAGCGGAAGGTCGCGTAGTCGCCCGAATAATGGTCGGCCATCCACTGTTCCATCTCCCGGAAGAACGCGGACAGTCCGGCGGTGCCGGGAAGCGAGACCACGTTCATCCAGATCGCGGTGTCCCAATCCGGCCGGTCGGGACGGGGTCGCACCGGTGACAGATTCGGGGCGCCCGCCGAGTCGACGAGGACCTCGGACTGGTCGTCGACGGTGCACAGCCGCACCTCGAACGGCCCGTTGACCGGGTACTGCCCGAGTGCGGCGTAATGGTTCATGCGTTCGTTCAGCCACGTGGTGAACTCGTTGATGACGCGCGCGATGTTCTCGCGGCGCGTCACCACGACACCACCACCGGCGACGACACGCAGCGTCGTGTGCCGCAGGTAGAACAACAGGTCCTTCGACCAGCCCCACAGATCGGTGGTACCGGTCGCGGCGAGCCCGGCGGCGACCGCGCCGAACTGACCCGCCCCGAACGCCGGTGTGGCGGCCTGCAGACCACTCGCGACCTGCCCGAGCGGGGTCGTCACGGACTCCGGGATGGAGTCGGAGAAGTAGTAGTTGTAGGGGCCCGATACCTCGCGGGACGCGGCGGGCTTCTCGGGGCTGACCGACCAGATCTTCAGCCACGGAGTTTCGGTGAAGGGGAACCAGATCGCCTCGACGCGTCCGCTTTCCTCGACGAAGCGCTCGAACGTGCGGCCGGGCGATCCGGCGGGGGCGAACAGTTCCTGCCACGGCACGTCGGTGAAGCTCTGGCAGCGCAGCCGGTAGTTCGCGCCGGCCTGCAGGGTCACCGACGTCACGAAGCCGCGGCCGACGTGGGCGAGCAGTGCGGTGATGTCGGAGTCGGACCGCCGGAAGGTGCGCAGTTCGTAGGCGCCGGATGCCGCATTCCACACGACGGCGTCGAGCGCGACGACGAGATTCGACAGCGAGCCGAACGACTGGCCCGGTGTCACCTTCTCCCCCGCCGCGGGGCAGGTCGCGCCGTGCGCACCGATGGACAGGGCACCGGCGATCGTGATGTCGCCGATGGCGGGCGAATTCGCCCATCCGAGTCCCTCGTGCTCGAGGGCGGCGAGGATCGACTCGATGCTCGCCCCGGCACCGGCGGCGACGGTCGCGGGTGCACCGGAGGGGTCGACACTCACGGAGTTCAGGTGCGCCATCGTGTCGATGAGCACGATCTTGTCGACATTGCTGCCGGGCACGACGGTGAGCGGACTCCAACTGTGCATGGTGCCGCGCGGGCGAATGCGGTAGCCGTGGCCGTGCGCCCAGTTCGCGATGCGCACGACGTCCTGTGGATCGCGGGCCGTCGCGGTCCAGACGGCGTCGAACCGGATCGTCTTGGCCCAGTTCTCGAAGCGCTGCTGAGCGAGCGGGATGTCGGCGGGGAACTCCGGCGGCGCCGGGATGGTCGCCCGCGGGTCACCGAGAGGGACGGCACCGGCGGGGCTCCAGCCGAGGCCGGTCAGTGCCGCCGCTCCCGCGGCGGCGCCGAGGAATCCACGTCGGCTGAGGCTGGGGGCCGGTGCACTCTCGCTCACGTCGTCGAGCTCCGATCTGGGGGTGGGGGCCGGGGAGGTCAGGTGCAAAAATAGAACATGTTCACTTCCGATACCAGTGGCTTCGGAAATCTTCGTCAGAACCCCAGGCCGGAAGCTTCGAGCGCACCCTGGATGTATTCGGGCGCACCGTCGATCGACCAGATCGCGAACCCCACCGCCGCCAGCGTCAGACCCGGACCGAGTATCCCGACCTCGAACGGCCCGCCGGCCCGGATCGCAACGAACCCCGGCATCCTGAACTCCCACCACCGCTCACCCCGCCACGGCAGGAACGGGGCCAGGAACGGGATACCCTCCTTCGTGATGGCATCGCCGAGGCAGTGCGTCACACAGCCCAGCGTCACCGCGACCCCGAGCCCGACGGACCCGACCTCGCCGGGGAACCACGTCCACGTGAGCACCGACAGCACCGCGGCCGTCGCGGTGACCGCGAGCCAGCCGTTGCGCTTGGCCCAGCCGCCGAACAGCCCGCGCAGCGCCAGCCCGAGCGTGATGAACAGGACCGCGATGATTGCTTCGCGCCCGAATCGCGCGACGAGCGCGGACACCCCGACGCCGAGCAGCCCGGCGAACAGCGCGGTGTGGGTCAGGGTGCGGTGGCCGCCGCGTCGCTTCCGGTCGCGGCGCCCCTTGGTCAGGTTGTAGTAGCCGACCGACACCCGGTCGATGCCGCCGGCGACAGCCTGGCTCACCGGACCGAACGACCGGGCGACCGTCGACTGGGCGGTGTCGAGGTCGGGCAGCAGCGCCGCGCCGGCACACACCGCCGCGAATGCGAACGTCTCGGCGGTGGACGTCGGCCCACCCCACTCCCGCGGCAGCACGTCGGCGACGAGCAATCCGACGAGCGCCCCGGAAACCGCATGGGTGGGACCCATCACCATGACAGAGAACACCTTTCGAGAGCACAGGCAGAAACCCGGGCCGACGCCGAGGCATCGGTCCGGGTTCCAACCTAGCAATCACTCCCGACACATCCGTCACACAGTTGTTCGAACGGACGGGTGGTGAGTCAGGCGAGCTGCGCCTGCCACATCCAGTGCAGCTGCTCGAGCCGCGCCGTCTGCCCGATGAGCAGGTCCTGCGTCACCGGATCCGCGTCCGCGGTGGCATCGATATGCGCGCGCAGCCGCGAGACGACGGCAGCGATGTTGTCGACGATCGCGGCGACGACCTCCTCGCCCTTCGTCCATCCGTCGCCGAATCCCTTGGCGGCGGACTCGCGTGCCACCGTGGCGGCGCGGCCGTCCGGGGCCACACCGACGGCGGTGAGGCGCTCGGCCGCCTGGTCAGCGAAATCCCGTGCTGCCGTGACGAGCTCGTCGAGGGCGAGATGGATACTGCGGAACTGGGGTCCGACGACGGTCCAGTGCGCCTGCTTACCGATCAGGCTCAGGTCGACGAGGTCGACCAGTGCCGCCTGCAGGGCGGCCGCCGCGACGTCGCGTCGTGCGGGATCGAGTGTGCTGGTGATGGGGCTTTTCATCTTGTCACTCCTTTCGAGTGCTTCGCGGTGAACGAACGTGATCGATGTGGATATCGGTGCCGACGGGGCGGATGATGGAGGCAGCGCCCCACCCGCGAAGGAGGCCGACGATGGAATCCCTGATCGTCTTCGTTCTCGCCGCTCTGCTCTACTGGTGGGGTTTGCTCTGACGCCCGGTCAGCCGCGGCCGGCCCGGACTCTCTCCTCGACCTTCTTGCCGAGATCGGCGTCGACGCTCCGCCAATAGTCGAAGATCCGCTCGTACAAGGACTCCGCGGTTCCGCCCAGGACGTGCCCGACGATGTTGTCGACGAGCCGCGCACGCTCGGCGTCGTCGAGCACCTCGCGCACCAGCGTCCCCGCCTGCGCAAAGTCGTCGTCCTCCGCGTGCCGCACGTATCCGGCGCGGACCGCCTCGGTGCCGAACTCCCACCGGCCGTCGTCCCCGGCCTGCTGCCGGTCGGCGTGCGGGCCGCCGAAGCTGTTCGGCGCGTACACCGGGGTCGCCGGATCGTTGAACGAGTACGTCATGTTCCCGTCCTTCGAGTACGAACGCACCTCGTTGCGCGCCGCGTTCACCGGCAGTTGCGCGTGGTTGGCGCCGATGCGGTAGCGGTGCGCGTCCGCGTAGGAGAACACGCGGCCGAGGAGCATCTTGTCGGGTGAGAAACCGATGCCCGGCACGATGTTCGACGGTGCGAGCGCGGCCTGCTCGATCTCCGCGAAGAAGTTGCGCGGGTTACGGTTCAGCGTCCAGGTCCCGACCTCGATCAGCGGATAGTCCTTCTGCGACCACACCTTCGTCAGGTCGAACGGATTGAAGCGGTAGTTCTCCGCCTCGGCGACCGGCATGACCTGAACCTTCAGCGTCCAGCTCGGGAACTCACCGCGCTCGATCGCATCGAACAGGTCGGCGCGGTGGTAGTCGGGGTCCGACCCGGCCAGCGCATCGGCCTCGGCCTGGGTGAGGAACTCGATGCCCTGGTTCGTCTTGAAGTGGTATTTGACCCAGAAGCGCTCACCCTCGGCGTTGATCCACTGGTAGGTGTGCGAGCCGAACCCGTCCATGTGACGCCACGTCCTGGGAATACCACGATCGCCCATCAGCCAGGTCACCTGGTGCGCGGTCTCGGGCCGCAGGGTCCAGAAGTCCCACTGCATGGTGTGGTCGCGCAGACCCGACGCGGGCAGCCGCTTCTGCGAGTGGATGAAGTCCGGGAACTTGATCGGGTCCTTGATGAAGAAGACGGGCGTGTTGTTGCCGACCAGGTCGTAGTTTCCGTCCTCGGTGTAGAACTTGACGGCGAACCCACGCGGGTCGCGCCAGGTGTCGGGGCTGCCCTGTTCACCGGCCACGGTCGAGAAACGCACCAGGGATTCGGTTTTCGCACCCGGCTGGAAGAGCTTAGCCTTGGTGTAGGCGCTGACGTCGCCGGTGACGACGAGCTCACCGAACGCACCGCCGCCCTTGGCGTGCACGACCCGCTCGGGGACCCGCTCACGGTTGAAGTGTGCGAGCTTCTCGATGAGGTAGTGATCGTGCAGCAGGATCGGGCCCTGGGTGCCGGCGGTCAGCGATTCGTCGTCGCTGCCGACCGGATTGCCCACGTTGTTGGTGGTGAAGGGTGCGTTCGTCATGGTGACCTCCTGGTGCGGGGTACGCGGGATCGTCACGGGTCTCGGGTCGAGAACCGGGTCGGGGCTACAGACAGTCGGGGCACAGCCCCCAGAACGTGACCTCGGCCTCGTCGACGACGAATCCGCGGGCGTCCGAAGGGGTGAGGCAGGGCGCCGAGCCGACCACACAGTCGACGTCGACGACCGTGCCGCAGTTGCGGCACACGAGGTGGTGATGGTTGTCGCCGGTCCGGGTCTCGAACCGCGCCGGGGATCCCGCCGGTTCGATCCGGCGGAGCAGTCCCGCGTTCACGCAGGCCTTGAGAACGTCGTAGATCGCCTGGGTGGACACGGAGCCGAGTTTGCTGCGCACCGCCGCCGCCACCTCATCGGCATCGGAATGCGGCTGTGCAGCAACAGTTCCGAGCACCGCTACGCGCGGAGCGGTCACCCTGAGCCCCACGGAGCGCAACCGCTCCCGGGGGTCGAAGTTCCCGTCCGTTCGTTGCATGCCAACGAGTATGCGCCTTTTCTGGAATAAGTCAAGAAAATAGCCCGGCAGAACACGGTCCGAACACCCGCCGATCACGAATCGGTCTATCGTGCCCGCACCCGCACTACACGAAGTTAGCATCCGAAACGATGGATCCGTCGTCGGAAATCGAGGACCGCACATGGACATTCGATCGGGTGCCCGTCACTTCGCCGCGATCGCCACCGCGGGCTGCCTCGGCTTGTTCGTCGCCCCCGCGACAGCGGTCGGTGGCGGCATCCCCGGCCTGGTCGAGGGGCCCGCGCATCCCGTCGGCGCGGGCAACGCCCGCACGTACGTCACCGTCGACGCCGACGGCTCGCCGACGACGATCGGGGTCCGGCTCGACGCGGCCGCGCTCGACGAACTGCCCGGCGGTCTGCTGCCGTCCACCGAGGACTACGTCCTCGAACTGCCCGAGCAGGCGGACGCCACGGCATTCGACCACGTCACCCTCGACTGGAATTCGCACGGCCACAACCCCGAGCACGGTTTCGACGTGCCGCACTTCGACGTGCATTTCTATCTGCTCGACAGGGCCACCGTAGACGCGATCGATCCGCTCGTCCCCGGCTACGTCCAGGCAGCCACCACCCTTCCCGACCCGAGATACGTGCCGGCGGGCTACGCACCGGGCGGGGATCCACTGATGGCGACGGTCCCGGGCATGGGACTGCACTGGCTCGACACCGCCGACTCGGGACACCACCTCACGGAGACGGTGTTGTACGGCACGTGGGACGGACGTCAGGCGTTCGTCGAACCGATGATGAGCCGCGAATGGCTCGCGTCGCGCCCGCAACTGCACGAGCCGCTGCCCCAGCCCGAGGCGTATCAGCGCAGCGCGCTCCACCCCACCACGTACTCGGTGTGGTGGGACGAGGCGGCGCAGATGTACACGATCGAACTCGGCGGACTGGCGATGCGTCACGCATCGTGAAACGGACCCGCGACCCGCTTTCGCCCTTCCGTACCGCGTCGACCTGCGTCGACCTATGCTTTCCACAGTCCCGAGAAGAGGTCCACCATGCGTCTCCCCACGCTCCTTCGCCTCTCCGGAACGGCCGCGGCAGCGTGTACCGCTCTGACCGTTGTAGTCGGCTGCGGGGCCGACACCGCGACCGAGACCGATCCGGACATCTACGGCACCGCAGTCCCGATCGGCGATGGTTCCGGCCGCGCGTACGTGCTGCAGGACGCCGACGGCAACCCGACCGCGGTCGGGCTCAGACTGACCGCGGATGCCCTCGACGGCCTGTCCGACTCCCTGGAGGTCTTCGACCTCGAGCTCCCCGCCGACGGCCCCGACACCGCGATCGACCACGTCACCGTCGACTGGAATCCACACGGGCACGAGCCCGCGATGCTCTTCGACGAACCGCACTTCGACATGCATTTCTACATGGCCGACGCCGCGGCGGTGAAGGCGATCGATCCGGGCATGCCGGACTATCTGGCGCTCGGAACCAACTATCCTGCGCCGCAGTACATCCCACAGGGCTACGTCCCCGCCGGTCCGCCTGAGCTGGCAATCGTCCCGAAGATGGGTATGCACTGGGTCGACAGCACGCAGTCGCTGGTTCCCGGTGAGTACGACTTCACGCAGATCCTCATCAACGGCACGTGGGACGGCCGCTGGACCTTCATCGAGCCGATGATGGCGATCGACTGGATGCGCACGAAGACACCCGTACAGGAGGACCTCGATCTGCCGCAGGCCTACCAACAGTCCGGGTACTACCCCACGACGTACTCGGTCTCGTTCGACGAGGGTTCCGGAGAGTACATCGTCGAACTCGGCGGCCTGACCATGCGCGAGGCGACGTAGCCGACCCGAAGGACAGCCGCGCGCGTCGGGCCGCGCGCGGCTGTCTCCTGCCTGGGCAAACCTCGCTACCGGCCGGGACCGGTGCTCATCCGTCCCCGCGTGATGACGATGCCGTGATGGGTTCCGGGCCGCAGCCACCGGCCGAGCGTCGGACCGGTGGCCTGCACGTCCACCCGGGCGTAGCGGAACCGGCCCCGCAGCTTCGCCGTCGCCCGCAACAGTCCCCCGTCCTCGAGGGGCTGCGCGAACGTCAGCCCGCCGGCGATGGGCAACTCGGGTCCCTTGGGCGACGCCGCGGTCGTCACCTTCCACGAATCACCGGTCGCCGAGAACGTGCCGGTGACATCACCGGTGAACTCGGCGAGCACCTTCGGCAGGTGCCAGTGGGTCCGGCCGCCGTGCACCGACGGTTCCGAGTCGACGGCGATGAACGGCACCGCCATCGCCGGAATCACACCCGGTCGCAGCACCGGGCTGGCCAGGATCTCGCGGTACGGCCCGACCGGCGACTCGAGGTAGTCGACCATCATGGCGAGGGTGAACGGCAGGGTCTTCCCGCCCGGCCCGAACTGCGCCGCGTCGGGGGTACTGCGATGCCACCACAGGGTCGCGCGCACATCCGCCGGCCACGGCGGCGGAGGGGAGACCGGCCAGTCGTCGCGGTCGGTGCTGCTCTCAGGCACGCTCCACAGCATGTGCACGCTCCTCTCGCCGGACGGTGGGTATGGGCAGCAGCAACGCGGCCGGTGCATCCGCGGGCACTGCCGGCCGGGTCGGCGCGACCGGCGCCACGGGAACGTAACGGTCGCCGAGTTCGGGACGGGCATCGGCTTCACCCTTGTTGGGCCACAGAGCCATCGCGCGTTCGGCCTGGGCGGTGATGGTGAGCGACGGGTTCACACCCAGGTTCGCGCTGACCACCGAGCCGTCGACGACGTGCAGACCCGGGTGCCCGTACGCGCGCAGGTACGGGTCGACGACGCCGGTGTCCTGCGAGTCGCCGATGGCGCAGCCGCCGAGGAAGTGCGCGGTCATCGGAATGTTCACCAGGTCGGCGATCGACCCTCCCGCGTCGCCGTCGAGCTTGTCGGCGACCCGGCGGATCGCCTCGTGCCCCACCGGGATCCATTCCGGCGGCGGTTCCCCCGGCCCGGGCTTGCTCGTCACACCGCGACCGAACGGGCTTCGACGGCTGCGCAACTCGAGCGAGTTGTCGTCGGTCTGCATCACGAGCGCGATCACGGTGCGTTCGGACCAGCGCCGCACCGACAGGCTGCGCACGAACGCCCCCGGGTTGCGGGCGGCGACGCCGAAGAACTTCACCAGGCGTGGTGCGCGACCGCCGCCGTCGGTGAGCAGCGCCTGCAGCAGACCGATGGCGTTGCTGCCCTTGCCGTATCGGACCGGCTCGATGTGCGTGTGGTCGTCCGGGTGGAACGACGAGGTGATCGCCACGCCGCGCGTGTAGTCGATCGTGGTGTCCTGCGCCGACGCCGCGAGCACCGCCTCCGAGTTGGTGCGCACGACCGTGCCCAGACGCGGCGACAGGTTCGGCAGCGCGCCGGTCTCCCGCATCGCCAACAGCAGCCGTGCGGTGCCGTAGGTGCCCGCCGCGACGACCACCTGGTCGGCGGTGAAGACCTTGCGACGCTTGCGGATCCGGTTCGTGCTCTTGGTGTGGATCTCGTAGCCGCCGCCCTCGCGCGGCCGCACCTCGGTGGCGGTCGTGAGCGGATGAACGGTCGCACCGGCCTGTTCGGCGAGGTACAGGTAGTTCTTGACCAGGGTGTTCTTCGCTCCGACCCGGCAGCCGGTCATGCACCCGCCGCATTCGGTGCAGCCGGTGCGGTCGGGTCCGGCACCGCCGAAGAACGGGTCCGGCACGGTCTCACCGGGCACCCCGAAGAACACCCCGACCGGTGTGGTCGTGAAGGTCTCGCCGACCCCCATGTCCTCGGCGACCGCACGCATCACCTCGTCGGCGGGAGTGGTCGACGGGTTCGGGCGGACGCCGAGCATCTTCGCGGCCTGGTCGTAGTACGGACCGAGTTCGGCCTCCCAGTCGGTGATGTGCCCCCATTGCGGATCCTGGAAGAACGCCGACGGCGGCCGGTAGAGCGTGTTGGCGTAGTTGAGCGACCCGCCGCCGACGCCCGCGCCGGCCATCACCAGCACGTCGGGCAGCAGGTGGATGCGCTGGACGCCGTAGCAGCCCAGGGCCGGTGCCCACAGATACTTGCGCAGCCGCCAGCTGGTCTTCGGCAGCTCGTCGTCGCCGAACCGTCGCCCGGCTTCGAGAACGCCGACGCGGTAGCCCTTCTCCGTCAGGCGCAGCGCGGCGACGCTGCCCCCGAAGCCGGAGCCGATCACGAGCACGTCGTAGTGGGTCATGCGTTCACCTGCTCGGCAGCCGGTCGCGCGAGGTAGTTCTCGGAGTCGAAGCGTCGGGTCGCCTGCCGGAACTTCCACGTGAAGGTGGGCCACATCACGGAGTTGCGGCCCTTGCGGTCCAGGTACCAGCTCTGGCAACCACCGGCGTTCCAGATCGTCCCGGCGAGAATCGGATCCAGTCCGTCGTTGTATCGCTGCTGCGCGCCGTCGGTCACCTCGACGGAGCCGAGCCCGCGGGTGCGCATCGTGCGGATCGCGTCGGCGATGTAGGTGGCCTGCGATTCGAGCATGTACACGATCGAACTGTGGCCGAGGTTGGTGTTCGGGCCGTACATGAGGAACAGATTGGGGAAACCGTGCACCGCCGTGCCGAGGTGCGCGGACGGGCTGCCGTTCCACGTCTCGGCGAGGGTGCGTCCGTTAGATCCTCGAAGATGCTGGGCCACAGGAGGTTCGGTGGGCGTGAAGCCGGTGCCGAAGATGATCGCGTCGACCTCGTACTCGTTGCCCTTGTCGTCGACGACCGCATTCTCCGTCACCTCGGTCAGGCCGGAGGCGACCACGGTGACGTCGGGACGGGTGATCGCGGGGAACCAGTCGTTGGACAGCAGGATTCGCTTGCACATGATCCGGAAGTCGGGGGTCAGCTTCGCGCGCAGATCCGGATCTGCGACCTGCTTCGCGAGGATCGACCGGGCCCGGCGCTCGAAGAGCGGCACGAGCCACTTGCGCGCGAACGGCTTGGTCATCCCGACCACGTAGGTTTCCTTCTGACCGTAGACGGCCGCGCGGACCGCTTTCTGCGCCAACGGGAATCGACGGTAGAGCGCTTTGACCGGGGCCGCGATCGTGTGATCGTGCTTGGGCATGACCCACGAGGCGGTGCGCTGGAAGAGCGTGAGGTGCGCGACGCTGTCGACGATGGCGGGGACGAACTGGATCGCCGATGCGCCGGTGCCGATCACGGCGACTCGCTTGCCGGTCACGTCGTAGTCGTGGTTCCACTCCGCCGAGTGGAACATGGTGCCACGGAACAGTTCCAGGCCGGGCACCTTCGGCAGGGTCGGGGTGGACAGGGCGCCCGTGGCGGCAACGAGAACCTCGGCGGTCAGGTCGCCGCGGGAGGTCGACACGAACCAGCGTCCGCGCGTGTCGTCCCACTGCGCGTCGCGCAGTTCGCAGTCGAACACGGTCCGGTCGGTCACACCCGTCTCGCACGCCACGCGACGCAGGTAGGCGTAGATCTCGGCCTGGGTACCATGGGCTTTGGACCAATCCGGTTCGGGCGCGAACGAGAACGAGTACAGGGCACTGGGAACGTCGCACGCGGCACCGGGGTAGTTGTTCACCCGCCACGTACCGCCGACGTCGTCGCCGCGTTCGATCACGACGACATCGGCCTTCGGGTCCTCACGCAACAGCGTTGCGGCCATTCCGATTCCGCCGAACCCGGCGCCGACGACGAGGGTGTGCACATGCGTGGGGAGCGTTGCCGAACTCATTTCATCACCAGCGCTTTCCAGACCGGGAGCAGGCGCTCCCGGAACTCTTGGTCCGATTCGGGGGTACGCATCAGCGAGGACACCGCGAAGCCGCGGGCCAGTTCGATACTCAGGTCGATGGCGTCCGGACTGATCTGGTCACCCATGATCTCGAGGCAGCCGACGTGCAGGGCGTCGGAGACCTTCTGCTCGAGCGGGATCATGGCCTCGTGCAGGGCGGGGTCGGTCCGGGCGGCGACCCACAGCTCGAGGGCCGCGTCGAACAGCGGACCGACGAACGCGTCGAACAGCGTCTCGAGCGCACGGTCCGGTTCGGGCCGCGCCTCGAGGATCTCTGCGAGCCGCTTGTCGACGAGGTGCGCGACGGCCGCGACGACGAGCGACTCCTTGGTCGGGAAATGGTGCAGCTGGGCGCCGCGGGAGACCCCGGCGCGCTTGGCGATTCCCTGCGTACTGGTGCCCGCGTAGCCCAGTTCGACCAGCGAGTCGACCGCAGCGTCGAGCAGCTTGGCTCTCGTCGCGGCGGTTCGCTGGGCCTGCGTGCGAGGTACGCCGGCTGTGGTGTCCGTCACGAAACCGAGAGTAACGGCAAAAGCACAAACAGTCCAGACTGATTTTAAGTTGAGCCTCAGGGCACCGAGACGACATCGAGACCCAACCTGCTACACACCGAGAATTTCGGGAGCAGAATCCCTTACGCGCTCAGGACCCCGAGCACGAAGGAGCATCATGACCTCCGCCGCCACCGGAACACACGTCGCATCCCTCGCCGAACTCACCGAATTCGTCGGCCGGCCGCTGGGCGTCAGCTCGTGGATCACGGCCACGCAGGATCGCATCGACACATTCGCGGACGCCACCGATGATCACCAGTGGATCCATGTCGACCCCGACCGCGCCGCGAAGAACAGTCCGTTCGGCGGGCCCATCGCGCACGGCTATCTCACGCTGTCCCTCATCATTCCGATGTGGTACGAGGTGTTGAAGGTCGATTCCGTCACCCTGGCCGTCAACTACGGTCTCAACAAGGTTCGGTTCACCACGCCCGTGCCGGCCGGCGCGAGAGTCCGCCTCGACGCGACCCTCGAATCCCTCGAGGAACTTCCCCGGGGAGGCGTGCAGATCGTCGTCGCGGGGAACATCGAGCTCGAGAACAGTGCTCGCCCCGCAGTGGTCGTCGAGGCGATCTATCGCCTCTACGATTGACGTCCTCTCCGGCCTAAAAGCCGGAGATTCCTACCAGCGCCGCGTGACGCTCTCGGGGGTACCTGCTTCGCCGCGCTGCGCCGGAACACGTTCCGGTCTTACCTGCGCTCCACAGGCGTTTAACCTCTCCGCCCGTCCGGCGGCGAGGATGTTGCGTGCTGCATTCAGGTCCCGGTCGTGGACCGCACCGCACGGGCAGATCCACTCCCGCACCGACAACGGCTTCGGCCCGTCGACCCGCCCGCACGTCGAGCAGGTCCGGGACGACGGGAACCAGCGGTCCACCTTGACGAAGGTGCGCCCGTACCGGGCGGCCTTGTCCTCCAGCATCCGGGTGAAAATGCCCCACCCGGCGTCGTGGACCGACTTCGCCAGCCGGGTCCGCGCCAGCCCGCTCACGCACAGGTCCTCGACGTAGACCGCTTGGTTCTCGCGGATCAGTGTCGCGGCCTGTTTGTGCGCGAAATCCAGCCGCGCGTCCCGCACCCGGGCATGCGCCCGGGCGACCTGCATCCGAGCCTTGGCCCGGTTCTTCGAGCCCTTCTCCTTTCGGGACAGATTCTGCTGCGCTTTCCGGAGCCGACGTTCGGCCTGCCGGAAGAACCTCGGGGACGTGATGGTCTTGCCGTTCGAGAGCACCGCGAAGGTGGTGAGTCCGAGGTCGATGCCGATCTCCGACTCGCACTCGGGGAGCGGATCGTCGGTCGTCTCGACCACGAACGACGCGAAGTACCGGCCGGCCGTGTCCTTGATGATCGTCACCGACGACGGATCCGACGGCAGGTCCCGCGACCAGCGGACCGGAACGTCCCCGATCTTCGGCAGCCGCAACTTCCCAGCGGCCGTGATCCGGAACTGTGCGTTCTTCGTGAATCGGATCGTCTGCCGGTGGTCGCGGCGGGACCGGAACCTCGGCGGCCCGAGTCTCGGACCCTTCCGTTTCCCGGTGACCGAGGCGAAGAAGTTGCGGTACGCGGTGTTCAGATCCGCCAGCGCCTGCTGCAACACGACGGACGACACCTCGCCCAACCAGGCGCGTTCCGGAGTTTTCTTCACCGCGGTCAGGGCCTTGGACAGTTCCGCGTCCGTGACATAGGGCAGTTCGTCGCGGCGTGCACGCTCCCGCGTGGCGAGGGCATCGTTGAACACCACCCGTGCACACCCGAACGCGCGCGCCAGTGCCCACTGTTGCCCCACTGTCGGGTACAAGCGGTACTGGTACCGGAGGTGCACCCCCACACCATGCCATTGGTCTATGACCGAATACGGTGATATTCGCACTGGCAGGCACTGTTTTTTCGCCCTCCACGCTTACTTGGTCTTTGTGACCAAGTATCGACATCGAGTGTTCTCCGCCCCGCATCTGGAGCGGATGGAGGAGATCATGCGGGCGGTATGCGAGGACTTCGAGGTCGAACTGGTCGAGTTCAACGGCGAATCGAACCATGTCCACCTGCTCGTGAACTTCCCGCCGAAGGTCGCCGTGTCTCGACTGGTGAACTCGCTCAAAGGAGTCTCGTCCCGCAGGATGCGGCAGGAGTTCCCCGAGCTGGTCCGGCATTACTGGCGCGCGCAGCGTCTGTGGTCCGGCTCCTATTTCGCCGGTTCGGTCGGCGGGGCCCCGATCTCGATCCTGCGGCAGTACATCGAGCAACAGGACCTGCCCGTGCAGGGCACGCTCGGCCCTGGTGGGCCTCCCGCGTGCGCCTTCACCTCCGCCGTGAACGGCGGAGCACTGGCGTACATTGCGGTAGCCGAACCCCCCCTTCACGAGCGAATGGATCGTTCAGTCGGACTACCCGACTGAACGATCCATTCGCTCGGACCAGCAGAAGTGCTTCTACACCAGCAGTTCCGCGATCTGGATCGTGTTGAGGGCGGCGCCCTTGCGCAGGTTGTCGCCCGAGACGAACAGCGCGAGACCCCGACCGTCCGGCACGCCCGGATCCTGGCGGATGCGGCCGACCAGCGACACATCGTCGCCCGCCGCGGCCAGCGGGTTCGGCACGTCGACCAGCCGGACACCCGGTGCGGTCGAGAGAATTTCCTGCGCGCGCTCGACCGACAGCGGCCGCTCGAACTCGGCGTTGATCGACAGCGAGTGGCCGGTCACCACCGGGACACGCACGCACGTGCCCGACACGAGCAGATCCGGCAGCCCCAGGATCTTGCGCGACTCGTTGCGCAGCTTCTGATCCTCGTCGGTCTCACCGGAACCGTCGTCGACGAGCGACCCGGCGAGCGGCAGCACGTTGAACGCGATCGGCGCCACGTACTTGTCCGGTGCCGGGAAATCGACGGCGCTGCCGTCGTGGACGAGCTTCTCGGCGTCGCCGATGACGGCGCGCGCCTGGCCGAGGAGTTCCTCGACACCGGCGATGCCGCTGCCCGACACGGCCTGGTAGCTCGAGACGATCAGGCGACGCAGGCCCGCCTCGTCGTGCAGGGCCTTCAGTACCGGCATCGCTGCCATGGTGGTGCAGTTCGGGTTGGCGATGATGCCCTTCGGCGGGTTCTTCGCCTGCTCGGGGTTGACCTCACTGACGACGAGCGGAACCTCGGGGTCCTTGCGCCACGCCGACGAGTTGTCGACGACGATCGCGCCGGCCGCCGCGAAGCGCGGGGCCTGCGCACGCGAGAGGGTCGCACCCGCCGAGAACAGCGCGATGTCGATGCCCTTCAGGTCCTCGTCCGAGGTCGCCGCGGCGTCCTCGACCACGATCTCCTCACCGCGGAACGGCAGCTTCCTGCCCGCCGAGCGGGCAGAGGCAAAGAACCGCACCTTGTCGGCGGGGAAGTTGCGCTCCTCGAGGAGGGTGCGCATGACGATGCCGACCTGACCGGTCGCACCTACGACAGCAATGGTCTTCCCCGTCGCTGCGCTCGCCTGATTCGTGGTCATGATTACCGTCCCGTTCCGGCGTGGACGACGGCTTCTTCCTCGCCGCCGAGTTCGAACGCGGCGTGCAGGGCACGGACCGCGTCGTCGAGTTCGGTGTCGTCGACCAGCACCGAGATGCGGATCTCCGACGTGGAGATGAGATCGATGTTGATGCCGGCCGCGGCGAGGGCCTCGCAGAACTTCGCGGTCACGCCCGGGTGGCTCTTCATACCGGCACCGACGAGCGACACCTTGCCGATGTGGTCGTCGAACAGCACCTGGGTGAAACCGATCTCGTCCTGCTGCTTGGTCAGCAGCTCGACGGCACGCGGGCCGTCCGACATCGGCAGCGTGAAGGTGATGTCGGTCTTGCCGGTCTCGACCTTGGAGATGTTCTGCAACACCATGTCGATGTTGATCTCGGCGTCGGCCACGGCCCGGAAGACCTTCGCCGCGTAACCGGGGGTGTCGGGCAGGCCGACGACGGTGACCTTGGCTTCGCCGCGATCGTGCGCGACGCCGGTGATCAGGGCCTCTTCCACGGGGATGTCCTCCATCGATCCGGACACGATCGTGCCGGGCTTGGTGGTGTACGACGAACGAACGTGCACGGGCACGTTGTAGCGGCGGGCGTACTCGACGCAACGCAGCATCAGCACCTTCGCACCGCACGCGGCGAGCTCGAGCATCTCCTCGAAGGAGACCTTGTCGAGCCGCTGCGCGTCCTTGACGATGCGCGGGTCGGCGGTGAACACACCGTCGACATCGGTGTAGATCTCGCAGACGTCGGCGTCCAGCGCCGCGGCGAGCGCGACGGCGGTGGTGTCCGATCCGCCGCGGCCGAGGGTGGTGATGTCCTTGCTGTCCTGGCTGACGCCCTGGAAGCCCGCGACCAGGACGATGCTGCCCTCGTCGAGCGCGGCCCGGACACGACCCGGGGTGACGTCGATGATCTTGGCGTTGCCGTGGCTGCCGGTGGTGATCACGCCGGCCTGCGAGCCGGTGAACGACCGAGCCTCGGCGCCCAGCGAGTGGATGGCCATCGCGACGAGCGCGTTGGAGATGCGCTCACCGGAGGTGAGCAGCATGTCCATCTCGCGGGCCGGCGGCACCGGGCACACCTGCTGAGCGAGGTCGAGCAGCTCGTCGGTGGTGTCGCCCATCGCAGAGACGACCACGACGACGTCGTTGCCCGCCTTCTTGGTCTCGACGATCCGTTCAGCGACGCGCCGGATCCGCTCGGCCGTCGCGACCGAGGATCCTCCGTACTTCTGGACGACGAGTGCCACGCTGGCGAACCTCCGGGTATCGGGTGCAAGTCCAGGAAGCGAGTCTACCGATGAGGCCCCGGACCGGCCCGGTCGGGCCGTCCACCTCGAACAAGGCTCCCGGCAACCCGCCGCTACGACCACCCCCGCGCTGTGACATCGATCGTCCCCCCTGGGCCCGACCAGGCCGAGACGAGTACACTGCCAGGCATGCAGCGCGCCCTTCTCCTCGGCCGCCGCGGCGGGATCTGACCAGACCGGCTTCCCGTCGCGGGGTTTCGACGCGCCGGTCGATATTCTGATCCGGACCCACAGGTCCACTTTTTCCTTGGAGCACGTCATGTCACCCGCCGACGCATTCACTTCCGGTTCGCGCACCATCACGCCGCCGAGCAAACCCGCCCCCGCCGACCAGCCGGCGTGGAACACGCAGAAGAACTCGTCCATGCCGACCTACCGCTACCTGCCCTTTGCGGAGGAGGTCGAGCCGATCACGCTGACGGACCGGACGTGGCCCGACAAGATCATCGACCGGGCGCCGCAGTGGTGTGCCGTCGACCTGCGCGACGGCAATCAGGCGCTGATCGACCCCATGAGCCCTGCCCGCAAGCGCCGCATGTTCGATCTGCTGGTGCGGATGGGGTACAAGGAGATCGAGGTCGGCTTCCCGTCCGCGAGCCAAACCGACTTCGATTTCGTCCGCGAGATCATCGAGGACGGCGCGATCCCGGACGATGTGACGATCCAGGTGCTGACCCAGGCGCGGCCCGAACTGATCAAGCGGACCTTCGAGGCGTGCGCCGGCGCGGGCAGCGTGATCGTCCACTTCTACAACTCGACGTCGATCCTGCAGCGCCGTGTCGTGTTCAAGGCCGACAAGGAAACCGTCAAGAAGATCGCGACGGACGCCGCCGAACTCGTGCTGGCCGAGGCGCAGAACCACCCCGACACGAACTGGCGCTGGGAGTACTCCCCCGAGTCGTACACCGGCACCGAGCTGTCGTACGCCAAGGAGGTGTGCGACGCAGTCGTCGCGACGCTGGGCGCGACCCCCCAGAACCCGGTGATCATCAACCTGCCGGCGACGGTGGAGATGGCGACGCCGAACGTGTACGCCGACTCGATCGAGTGGATGCACCGCAATCTGGCGCAGCGCGACTCGATCATCCTGTCGCTGCACCCGCACAACGACCGCGGCACCGGTGTCGCCGCCGCCGAGCTGGGCTTCCAGGCCGGCGCCGACCGCATCGAGGGCTGCCTGTTCGGCAACGGTGAGCGCACCGGCAACGTATGCCTGGTGACCCTGGGTCTGAACATGTTCAGCCGCGGCGTCGATCCGCAGATCGATTTCTCGAACATCGACGAGATCCGCCGCACCGTCGAGTACTGCAACCAGCTGCCCGTGCACGAGCGCCACCCGTACGGAGGCGACCTGGTCTACACCGCGTTCTCCGGCAGCCACCAGGACGCGATCAACAAGGGTATGGACGTCATGAAGGCCGACGCCGAAGCGGCCGGTTCCGACGTCGCCGACATCCTGTGGGCGGTGCCTTACCTGCCGATCGACCCGAAGGACGTGGGCCGCAGCTACGAGGCCGTGATCCGCGTGAATTCGCAGTCCGGCAAGGGCGGCGTCGCGTACATCATGAAGCACGACCACGGCCTGAACCTGCCGCGCCGGCTGCAGATCGAGTTCTCGGCGGCCGTCCAGAAGGTCACCGACGGCGAGGGCGGCGAGGTCAGCCCCAAGGAGATGTGGGACATCTTCCACGAGGAGTACCTGGCTCCGGTCCGCCCGCTGGAGCGGATCCGGCAGAAGGTCACTGCCGCCGAGACCGACGACGGTGAGGACCAGGTCACCGCGGTTCTGAAGGTCGACGGCGTCGAGAAGGAGATCAGTGGCACCGGCAACGGTCCGCTGGCCGCGTTCGTCGACGGACTCGAGACGCTGGGCTACCACATCACCGTGCGCGGCTACTCCGAGCACGCGATGTCCGCGGGTGACGACGCCAACGCCGCGGCCTACGTGGAGGCGGACGTGACCCGCCCCGACGGCACCACCAAGCTGGTGTGGGGTGCGGGTATCGCCCCGTCGATCACCACGGCATCGCTGCGCGCGGTCGTCTCCGCGGTCAACCGGGCCCACTAGGAAAAGCGGTCGATTCGGACTGCAGCAAAACGGACGCGGCGGTACTCTTCGGGAAGTCTCCCGAGGGTGCCGCCGCGTTGCTGTTCTCCCGGCGTGACAGCTCCCTCCGAATCGGGACTGGGCAGTTCACACGGGTCGAGAGGGAAGCTTCATGGATTTCTGGGACATCATCTGGTTCATCATCGTCAGCTTCGCGTTCATCGCCTACCTGATCATGCTGTGGATGATCATCGGTGACCTGTTCCGCAACCGCGAGCAGTCCGGTTGGGTGAAGGCGATCTGGATCATCTTCCTGTTCATCTTCCCGCTGCTCACCGCTCTGGTGTACCTGATCGTCCACGGCGACGGCATGGCCAAGCGGAGCGCGCGTGAGGCGGCCGAGTTCAAGACCGCACAGGACAACTACATCCGCGAGGTCGCGGGCAAGTCCCCCGCCGAGCACATCGCCGACGCCAAGGCACTCCTCGACGCCGGGACAATCTCGGAGGCCGAGTTCCAGTCACTGAAGGCAAAGGCCCTCTCCTAGGCTATATCTCGACGCCGCTGCGCATCCGTGGACACTTCCGCGGGTGCGCAGCGGCGTTTCGCGTGGACGCGCCTCGGTGGCAGTCGCTCCCCATGCTGACGGGGTCCCGCGCCCCGCACCCGCCGCGTTGTGACCGCGCGGACACGACTGCGGCTCCGCGGCCGTAACGCGGCTGTGGAAAACTCGCCCGGGTGGGTACTAGCACTGGAATCACCACGCGCGGCCGGTTGGCACTGCGCGCGGCGAAAGCCGCCGCGTGGGCGTCGCAGAAGGCCGGACGCGGCAAAGGCTCGATGATCGGCGGGCTCATCGCCCTGAAGATCGATCCGACGCTGATGAAGCAACTCGGCCGGGGTCGCAGGACGGTGCTCGTCACCGGCACCAACGGCAAGTCCACGACGACCCGGATGACGGCGGCAGCGCTCGCGACCCTCGACGACGTCGCGACGCAGCCGGACGGCGCGAACATGGACGCCGGGATCGTCGCCACGCTCGCCTCGAATCTCACCGCGCCGCTCGCCGCGATCGAGGTCGACGAACTGCACACCCCGCACGTCTCCGACGCCCTCGACCCGCAGGCGATCGTGCTGCTCAACCTGAGCCGCGACCAGCTCGACCGCGTCGGCGAGATCAACATGATCGAACGCAAGCTGCGCGCGGGCCTGCAGCGTCACCCCGATGCCGTGATCGTCGCCAATTGCGACGACGTCCTCGTCACCTCGGCGGCCTACGACAACCCGAACGTGGTGTGGGTGGCCGCCGGGGCCGGCTGGGCGAGCGATTCCGTCAGCTGCCCCCGCACCGGCGAGCCCATCGTCCGCGACGGCGACCACTGGTACAGCAGCGGATCCGATTTCGCTCGGCCCCAACCTGATTGGTGGGTCGACGACGAGAACCTGTACGGCCCGGACGGGCTGGTGCTGCCGATGAAACTGACCCTGCCCGGTCGCGCCAATCGCGGCAACGCCGCGCAGGCGGTCGCCGCCGCGGTCGCGCTCGGCGCCGATCCGGCGGCGGCGGTCGCCGCGGCATCCACGGTCGGTGAGGTCGCCGGCCGGTATTCGACGGTGCAGGTGGGCCCGCACTCGGTCCGCATGCTGCTGGCGAAGAACCCCGCGGGCTGGCAGGAAGCGCTGTCGATGATCGACCCGACCGTCGACGGTCTGGTCATCGCCGTCAACGGTCAGGTGCCGGACGGGGAGGACCTGTCGTGGCTGTGGGATGTGCGGTTCGAGCACTTCGACGGTGTGCAGGTGGTCGCGTCCGGCGAACGCGGAACCGACCTCGCGGTCCGCCTCACCTACGCGGGTGTCGAACACACCCTGGTACCGGATCCGTTGCGCGCCATCGCTTCCTGCCCGCCGGGCCGGGTCGAGGTCCTCGCCAACTACACCGCGTTCCGGGATCTGAACACTGCGCTCGCGAAGGGGTCCGCACATGCCTGAGTCGACCGTGCGCATCGGACTGGTCCTGCCCGACGTCATGGGCACATACGGGGACGGCGGCAACGCCCTCGTGCTGCGTCAGCGTCTGCGGATGCGCGGGTACGACGCCGAGATCGTCCCCATCGGACTGGAGGACCCGGTTCCCGATTCGATGGACCTGTACACGCTCGGCGGCGCCGAGGACTCGGCGCAGCGACTCGCGACCCGGCACCTGCTGCGTTATCCGGGCCTGCAGCGCGCCGCCGAACGCGGCGCACCGGTGCTGGCGATCTGCGCGGCCATCCAGGTGCTCGGCCACTGGTACGAGACGTCGGCCGGCGAACGCGTCGACGGTGTCGGACTGCTCGACGTGACCACCTCGCCGCAACGCACCCGCGCGATCGGAGAGATCGTGATCTCCCCCGCCGTCGCCGGTCTCACCCAGCCGCTCACCGGATTCGAGAACCACCGCGGCGGAACGACTCTCGGGTCGTCTGCGCGGGGCCTGGGCCGGGTGACGCGCGGTGTCGGAAACGGTGTGGGCGACGGCCTCGAGGGCGCGGTGCAGGGCTCGGTGTTCGGGACCTATCTGCACGGTCCGGTGCTGGCCCGCAATCCGGAACTGGCCGATCTGCTGCTGGCGCGGGCACTCGGCGTCGACGCGCTGGCACCGCTGGATCTGCCGGAGATCGACCGCCTGCGCCGGGAGCGCCTGAAGGCGAACTGACCGGACCGGTCAGCCCCGGCCGCCGATGTGCTCGACGACGAGTTCGGCGAGTGCCTCGGGGGCCTCGTCCGGGATCCAATGACTCACCCCCGTCAGCGCCACGAACCGGAACAGCCCCGTGACGTAGCGACCCGATGCCTCGGGTCCGGCCCGATCGATCGCGCCGTCCCCGTCGCTCCACACCATGAGGGTCGGCGCCGAAACCGCGCCGGGCCGCGAGCGGGGATCCGACAGCGGAATCGCCCGGTACCAGTTGAGGCCGCCGCGCGCCAAGGCCCGATCGGTCAGGCGCGCGACGTCGCGCACCTGCTGGACGGATCTCCCGAAGCCGGCGCATCCTGGTGCGTTGGCGGCGATGAAGGAAATCGTCGATGACGCCGATGTGCTGCTCGAGTACGTCCGGTAGCCGGCCGAGCGTCGAGCTCTGCGTACGACGAATCCAATCGAAAGCACTTTTGCCACAGTGCCTTTACGTACCAAGGCCATCAAAGGTCCGGGGTGTCGGGCAGTGGGAACGACGATGGCCTACAAGCTGATCGCAGCGGCACGGGCGCGGTGGCGAGCTGTCGACGCTCCGCAGTTGGTTGCACTGGTGCCTTCCGCATTCGATTTCGAATCGTACCGCCTGGTCTATTCTGAGCACTCGTTGGGGTGGACACTTCCCGCACGCAGCCGACCGAAGGACACAATGAACCACTTCACGGGCAACGTTCTCTTGGATGAGCTAATCGCGTCGGCGCAGGCACGCCCACATGTCACAGCGGTGGTCGAGGCGAAGACGGGGAGGTCTCTGTCTTTCGAGGAGCTTCTCGCACGGGCCGCTGCCGCAGGTCGGAGCATGGTCGCCGCTGGGGCTCGCCCTGGGAGCAACGTCGTTATGACAGGCTCGCTCGATCTGGATTTCGTTGTCGCGTGCTTCGGAGCGTTCACCGAGGACATCACGCCTGCTCTGCTCGACCCGAACTCATCCGAGGCCACGTTGAGGCAGTGCATCAACGAACTTGAAGCGACGGTGTGGGCGACGACGAGCAAGCTGGATGACACTCTCGGACTGACCCACTTCGACCCGACGGGCATCGCGGTGTCCACAACCGCTGATGAAGCGGAACCGCAGTGGTCTCCGACGTGCGACGTGCTCGATCCGATTCTCATGCTCTATACGAGCGGGACGACTGGTATCCCCAAGGGCGTCCCGTGGGCCTCTCGCGAGCTTTCCTCCCAGATTCGGTACTACTCGGCGGCGACCGAGATTCAGACCGAGTTCTGCTTGTTCCCCCACCTGGCACTGGTCGCCATTGCCATCGGGCGTACTGCGGTACTGCCTGACGTGACCACGCTACAGCCGCTGAGAATCCCCATTGAATCTGTGCACAGGCAGATGATGAAGCACGGCTGCGACTATGTGTTCGCCTCTCCGCTCGTGTGGGACAGGCTGGTCCGCTTCCTCAAAGAGTCGGGCGAAGAGGCTCCGCCGATCAAGATCGCGGCGACGGCTGGGTCCGCACTCAGTGGACGGCTCATCGAGCGCATCTCAGCGACGCTTCCTCAGACCACCGTCCGCATCCCATTCGCCAGCACCGAGGCGGTTATGCCCATCACGGTGATCGACGCGCCTGAGTTCGTGTACTTGTCAAAAACGAGGACGTACGCGGGTGCCGGCGTACCCCTCGGCGCGGTCGCGGACGAGATGTCGGTCGGGGTTGTCCCGATTGAGTCCGACGAGAGCGACTTCTCCATCGGGCGGTCCAGTCTCCCGTCGATGGAGGTCGGGGAGATCGTCGTGACGGGCAGTCGGGTGACGCGGACGTACTTCCGCCGCCCCGACGTAGAGTGCCACGCGAAACTGCGCGACGTTGTGACCGAACGAGTGTGGCACCGAACTGCCGACCTCGGATACATCGACGACAAGGGACGGCTGTGGTTTGTCTGCCGCAAGAAGGACGTGATCCGTCGTGCGGGGGGTGGTGACCTTTACCCGGACGCCTTGGAGCAGATGTGGAACATGGCGACGGGGGCGTCGATCAGCGCCGTGGTGTACTCGGAGCCGAGCGACGAGCTGTTCTACGTGCTTCCAGGTGATTCGGTCGCCGAGATTGATGAGTTCGTGCTGAACCTGCAAGCCGACCGCGCTGACGTCCCCCGTCCTACCGTCGTGACGCTGAGCGGCTCGCTGCCTGCCGATGTTCGCCACAACAGCAAGGTTGACCGCCCCTCGGTCTTGCGGATCGTCGAGTCCCAGCATGAGACGAACGAGGGGGCGCGCGGATGAACACAGAACTCCATCCCGCAGAGGTGCTGGACGCCTGCCTCCACCCGTGCACCGATTCCTCCGCGTTCCTCCGCGTTTGTCGATCAGTTCGTGGGCCTGGCGGACCAGCTCGAGATTCGCGGACCAGTGCTCGATTGCGCGGTTGGAACAGGCTTCGGCACTATCGAACTTCTTCAGCTCGGGCACAGCATCGTGTGCTCGGACGGAAGTGCTGAGATGTTGAAGCAGTTCTCCGCCAACTCCGACGCAGCCGGTGTCCCAGCGAAGCCGCTACGTCTTCGCTGGAACGAGCTTGCGCCCGCATTCCCGCAGGTGTTCGCGCTGATCCTGGGACGAGGCAACTGGCTCGCATACGCCGACGCATGGGACAGCCGCGTTGATGACCCGAACGATGTCGTGCGTCTCCCAAACGGCGAACGACATCCCGGTTGTCCGGGAGATTTTCGGCTGGAAGGCCATGCGCCAGAATCCCAAAGACATCGCGCCGATGAAGAGCACCGTCGACCAGGTCATCGCAGCGGGTCCGGCGACAAGCTCGCTGGTGCGGTAGTCCCGGCGAGTAGCCGCGCTGATCCGGGGCGAAGGTGCGATAGCCGCGCGCGTGCAGCAGTGGCGCCCCCAGACCCCACGACCGGGAATCCTGAGGGAATCCGTGCAGCAGCACGACCGGTTCGCCGTCGCGCGGCCCCTCGTCGCGGATGTCGAAGGTCAGTCCCGCCCGGCTGACCGATTCGATGCGTTCCGGCACCCATCCCCCTTGCGATCCGGCCCCGAACAGGGGTTCGGCCCGAATATTCGCTCTAGGCGATCTTCGGGCCGGATCTCTGCTTCACGAGCCTCTGTCGTCCTCGGACGTCTGCTCGATTCGCACCAACGATGTTACGCGCGTCACAATCGAGTGCGCAAGTATATTTCCCGCCGAGATCGCCTGATCGGTCAGAGCCGCCACCTCCGGCCGCTGCACCAGTTCACGCACGGCCGTGACCGGGGCGAAGAGCCACTCGACGGTGCCGACGATCTTTTCGACGCCGAGCAGCGTCGCGTCGACCCGGTCGATCGAGCTGCCGAGCCGGCCGACGACGGTCTCGAAGTCCCCGAGATGCGAGTCGAAGGAGGCCAGTACGCGATTGAACTCGTCCAGTGACGTCGCGATCCCACCGGAGACGTCGTCGATGCGGGCGATCGTCGCATCGGCGTTCAGCGCCGCGGTGGTGAGCCGCCGCAGCCTGCTCGGATCGTTCGGCCTGGTCTGATCCACCACGTCGATCCCCCTCCCCGTCCACGGCCCTCAGTGTGCGCTGTCACGGCCGTGCGCTTCACTTCGCGTCGGCGCCGTCCAGCAGCCACCGGTCGCCGTCACGGACCAGCGTGATCAGGAACCGTGTCGCGTCGGTACGGCCGTCCGGCACGGCAACATTCTTCACATCCTGATCAAGGAACACCAGGACCGTCGCGCGGTCACCGTCGACGGTCTCGACCGCGGCGTGATCGGCCCGCGCGACCGAGCTGCCCTGCCCGTTCTCGACCAGCGACCGCAGCTCGCCCGCAACCGAGTTGTACTTCGCCGCGAACTCGTCCGTGGAGATCTCGGTGACCGCGGCGAGCGACGCGTCGAAACTCTGGAAGTCGTAGGTGCCGAGCGTGATCGCGTACTCGCGGGCGCTGTCGAGCGCATCGGTGCGCAACCGGTTCGTGGACTCGGCCTGCAACCACAGGACTCCGAAAACCGCGGCGGCGACCGCGAGCACGAGGATCAGGCCCTTCCCGATCCACTGCCGGGCCCCTCCGGGCCTGCTCGACGTCTCCCCGGGACGCGCGATCGCTTCGGAGGGTGCGGCCTCCACGGGAGCCTTGCCGGCCTTGTCGTCCGACGTGTCCGTCGTTGCCATCAGTTGCGCAATCCTTCCAGCGGTTTCCCGCCGTTCGTCGAACCTCGACAGCGGTGCGGTCAGCGTGTCGTGCCCGATCCGGACGCCGTGCCCGAGGCGTCGTGTTCCGCCA
>NZ_BCXI01000025.1 GCF_001895025.1 Rhodococcus zopfii NBRC 100606 = JCM 9919 | reverse complement strand
TCCCCCCACGCAATTCGTGCTTGACGACCTTGCCGCTCGCGTTGCGCGGCAACGCCTCCACGATCACCACTTCCTTCGGGTGCTTGTAGCGCGCCAGGTGATCGTCGAGGTAGGGCTGCAGTTCCTCGATCGTGAGATCGTCGGTCCCGGCGGCCAGCGCGAGGACCGCGACCGGAACCTCGCCCCACTTGGCGTCCGGGCGGCCGATGACCGCGGCCTCGAGAACCTTTTCGTGGCCGTACAGGACGTTCTCGACCTCGGCGCAGTAGATGTTCTCGCCGCCGGAGATGATCATGTCCTTCTTGCGGTCGACGACGTAGACGAAGCCTTCGTCGTCGACGCGCACGAGGTCGCCGGAATGGAACCAGCCGCCCGCGAACGCATCCGCGGTCGAGGCCTCGTTGTTCCAGTACTCGCGCATCATGGTCGGTCCGCGGTAGACGATCTCGCCGATCTCGCCGGGCACGACGTCGTTCATCTCGTCGTCGACGACACGAGCCTGGATCGTCGGGATGACCCGGCCGACCGAACCGAGCTTGCGGATCGCGTCCTCGCCGTCGAGAACACACGTGATCGGCGACATCTCGGTCTGCCCGAACACCGCGACATTGAAGGCGTCCGGGAAGGTCTCGGCCATGGCCCGCAGGATCGTGTCCGAGCTCGGTGCCGCGCCCCAGGAAATGTTGCGCAGCGCAAGTTTCCGCGGGTTCGCCTGCTGCGCGGCGCACATCGCCTGCCACTGCACGGGCACGAGGAACAGGCTCGTCACGCGCTCGGCTTCGAGCACGTCGAGCAGGGTGTTCGGGTCGAACGCGCCGACCGGGTAGATGACGGTCGTCTGGCCGAGCATGAGGCTGGGGGCCATCGAGCCGAGTGCGGCGATGTGGAACATCGGCGACGCGCAGAAGCCGATGTTGTCCTCCCCGTACATGTGGAACGCGCGGATGCAGGTGAGGGACTGTGCTTCCATGTTCGAGTGCGTCAGCACCGCCCCCTTGGGCCGGCCCGTCGTTCCCGAGGTGTACATGATCAGGGCGGGCGTGTCGTTCGGGATGCTCAGGGGCGCATGCGCTTCCCCTTCTTCCGCCACGAGGTCCTCGTAGGCCACCGCGTCGCCCTGCGGATCCGCACCCACGGTGACAACCAGGTCCAGGCCCTCGGACTGCGCACGCGCGGCGTCCGCGAGGGGCACGAGCGGACCCTCCACGACGATGGCCTTGGAACCCGAGTCCGCGATGAGGAAGGCGACCTCGGGTGGCGTGAGCCGGAAGTTGACCGGAACGGCGATCGCGCCGAGCGCGTTTGCGGCGAGCACGGTTTCGAGGTATTCGGGGCGGTTGAGCATCAGGACGATGACGCGGTCGCCGAAGCCGACGCCGCGCCGCGACAGCGCGTCGGCAAGCTTGTTCACGCGCTGGTCGAGCTGCGACCAGGTGATCGACTCACCCTGGAACCTCAGCGCGGTGCGCTCCGGAATCATCAGGGCGTGGCGGGCAACCTGGTTGTTCCAGTTGTTGCCGCGGAAGCGCAGAGACTCCGAGAGTGCGGAGGTAGCGGTCATCGACTGTTCCTCTCGAGGGGACGGGGAGCGAACCGGCGGGCTCGGCACCGTTGTGTTGTGACGCACATTACAGATGCCGAGGGGTCAGCGCCAGGCCTCTTGTTAACATGGATTCTCGATATTTCGAATGATCTGACGCACCGCGGTGCGCGACGCTCATGAGCCGGACGATCCGATAGTCCGCTGGTCCAGAGCGGTGTGCAACCCCGGCTCGGGCCGCGGCAGCACACCGCGAACGCGGTGCCAAGTACACCGCAGGTCGTCAGGCGAACCGCGGGGGGCGCTTCTGCAGCATCGCGGTCGCGCCCTCGAAGAAGTCGGCCGACGTCAGCAGCTCGGCCTGGCCGGCCTTCTCACGTTCGAGGGCCTCGTCCAGGGCACCCAGCGTCGACGCGTTCAGTGCCTGCTTGGTCAGGGCGAGGGCGCGGCGCGGGCCCGTCGCGGTCCGTGCCGCGACCGTCCGCACGTGCTCGAGGAGCTGATCGTCGGGCAGCGTCTTCGCCACGAGCCCGAACCGGTCGGCGTCCGCTGCCGACACCCGGTTGCCGAGCAGCGCCATCTCGGCTGCGCGGGCCCGCCCGATCGCCGCCGGGACGAGCAGACTCGAGCCACCGTCCACCATCAGGCCGACGTTCACGAAAGACAGGAAGAAGTAGGCACTTTCGGCTGCGTAGGTGAAGTCCGCGGCGATGGCGATCGACACCCCGAACCCCGCGGCCGGTCCGTTGACCGCCGCGATGACCGGAACCGGCACGGTCGCGATCGAGCGGATCAGCGCGTTCGCGGTGTCCATCGTGACCGCCGGATCGACCGGATTCTCAGCTCCCGCAGCCAGATCCGCACCGGTGCAGAATGCCGCGCCCGCACCCGTGATGACCACGGTGCGGACATCCGGATTCTCGCCCGCTGCATCGACGGCCTCGCGCAGGGCCTTCGTCGTCGCGAGATCGACCGCGTTCATCCGCTTGGGCCGGTCGATCGTCAGCCACAGAACACCGTCGGACAGTTCGGACCGCAGTCCCTGCACCGTCGCCTCCCCTCCGCCGGTCATGCCCTCACCGCCGCGTCGTCGAGGAAGCTCGTGAGACGGCCGGCGATGATCGACTCCGCCTCCGTGACCATCCGCTCGACGAGGTCGGCCACCGTCGGGATGTCGTCGATCAGGCCCTGGCACTGTCCGGCGGTCCAGATGCCGGCGTCGAGGTCGCCGTCCTCGAAGACCTTGCGGCCGCGGGCGCCCGCGACCAGATGCTGAATGTCCTTGAATTCGGCGCCGCGGGACTCGATCTCCACGACCTCGGCGCTGACCGCGTTCGCCGCCACCCGCGCAGTGTTGTGCAGGGTGCGGAAGATCAGCTTCGTGTCGAGTTCGCTGTTCGCCACGATCTGCTCCTTGACCGCGTGCGCGACGGGCGACTCGACGGTGCACATGAACCGGGTGCCCATGTTGACTCCGTCGGCGCCGAGTGCGAGCGCCGCGACAAGGCCGCGCGCGTCCGCGATGCCGCCGGACGCGATGACCGGGATCTGCAGACGACGCGTGGCGGCGGGGATCAGCACCAGGCCCGGCACGTCGTCCTCACCGGGGTGGCCGGCGCACTCGAAGCCGTCGATGCTCACCGCGTCGACGCCGACCCGCTCGGCCTTGACGGCGTGGCGCACGCTCGTGCACTTGTGGATCACCTTGATGCCGGCGTCCTTGAAGAACGGCAGGTGATCCACCGGATTGGAACCGGCGGTCTCGACGATCTTGATGCCGGACTCGATGATCGCCTGCCGGTACTCGGCATAGGGCGGCGGCGTGATCGACGGCAGGATCGTCAGGTTCACGCCGAACGGCTTGTCGGTGAGTTCGCGGGTCCGGGCGATCTCGCGCACCAGATCCTCGGGTGTGGGCTGCGTGAGGGCGGTGATGAAGCCGAGCGCACCCGCGTTCGCGACGGCCGCGACGAGTTCGGCGCGGCCGACCCACATCATGCCGCCCTGAACGATCGGATGCTCGACGCCGAACGCCTCGGTAAATCGGGTTCTCACAGGTCCTCCCGGATCCGCGCAGTGTCGTCGGAAGGGCGGTGACACACAGTCCGCCCGTCACAAAGTCTGAGAATCGGAGTTAACTTTGCGGCCCGCCTCGCGCTTTGTCAATACGTTGTGTACTGCAGTTTTCTCGAGGTTCGGGCGCTTCCCGATGCCGTCGAGCGTGCAGTAGGATTGTTACCTTAGAGACACAGACCCCGAACGCGAGGAGGCCTTGTGGCCGAACAGGCGCAGGTCGAAAGTCGCCCGAGCCGCACCGGCGGAACCGACGATCCGAACCGGCCCGCACCCCGGCGCCGACCGAAGAACCGGAAGGCGCAGATCGCAGCGGTCGCAGCGGAGGCGTTCAGCGAGCGCGGATACCACGGGGTGAGCGTCGACGAGATCGCCGCGGCCGTCGGCATATCCGGCCCCGCGCTCTATCGGCACTTTCCCAACAAGTACGCGTTGTTCCTGCACGCGGTGTACGCGCTGACCGAAGCCCTGCAGGCCGCGGTGGCGGAGCCCGAACCGGACTCCGGCGCCGCCGGCCTCGATCCGCAGGACGAACTCGACCGGAAACTGCTCGCGACGATCCGCACCTCGATCGACAACCGCCGCACCGGCGGTCTGTACCGCTGGGATCGGCGTTACCTCACGAACGAGGACCGCGCCACCATCGGTCACATGATGACGGGCATCAACGTCCGCCTCGGCGAGGCCATTGCGCGGGTCCGGCCCGGCCTCACCAGGTCCGACTACGTCCTGCTCAGCAGCGCGGCGCTCAGCGTCATCGGCTCCATCACCGCGCACCGCGCACCCCTCGCGAGCCGACGGCTCGAGCAGCTGCTGCTCGGCGCCTGCCATGCCGTGATCGGCACCGAACTGGCGCCCGACGAGCCGCCGGCCGACGAGCCCGCGCGGGCCCCCGGACTCGCGGTCGCCAACCGCCGGGAGGTCCTCCTGCGCGAAGCGGTTCTCCTGTTCGACGCGCACGGCTACCACGAGGTGAGCATCGAGGAGATCGGCGCGGCCGCGGGTATCAACGCCTCCGGCGTGTACCGGCACTTCGCCGGCAAGGCGGATCTGCTCGCCGCGGCCTTCCACCGGGCCGCCGACCGGCTCGCCGTCGCGGTCGGTTCGGCGCTCGCGGAGTCCACGACACCGTCCGAAGGGATCGACGCTCTCACCGGGGTGTACGTGCGGCTGGCGTTCGAACGCAGCGAACTGATGTCGGTGTACTTCGCCGAGATCGGGAACCTGCCCGACTCCCATCGGACGGACCTGCGCAACGTGCAGCGACTGCATGTCGACGAGTGGGCACGCCTGGTCGGCGACCTGCGGCCCGAACTGTCGGCGGTCGAATGCCGTTTCCTCGTCCACGCGGCACTGAACCTGGTCCTCGACACCGGGCGGCTCATGCGATTCGATCCGGCACCGTCGAATCTGACGCGCGTCCAGCAGCTGATGCGTGCCGTCCTGCTGGGCCACGACACGCAGCGGGCCGACGCGTGACCCGCACCGCGACCGCGGCGGTGCTGCGCGCCCACGGCACCGCACCGGTCCTCGAGACCGTCACCGTCCCGGAGCTGCGCCCCGACGAAGTGCTCGTGCGCATCGCCGGCGTCGGCGTCTGCCACACCGACCTCACCGCCGCCGCAGGTGGCGTCCCCCTGCCGCTGCCCGCGGTGCTCGGGCACGAAGGCTCCGGCATCGTCGCCGAGATCGGCTCGGGCGTCACCGAACTCGCAGTCGGTGACGCGGTGGTCCTCGGGTTCGACTCGTGCCGCACGTGCCGCAACTGCAGTCGTGGACGGCCCGCCTACTGCACCCGATTCGCACCCTTGAACTACGGCGGCCGCCGCGTCGACGGCAGTACCACGCTGCTCGACGCCGCGGGCGAACCCGTCCACGGCAACTGGTTCGGGCAGTCGTCGTTCTCGTCGCTGGTAGTCGCGACCGCGCGCAACACGGTCCGCCTGCCCGACGGTGTGCCGGTGGCGCTCGCCGGGCCGCTCGGCTGCGGCCTGCAGACCGGCGCCGGCACGGTGCTGCACACGCTGCGACCCGAGCCGGGTTCGTCGATCGCCGTGTTCGGTCTCGGCGCGGTCGGGATGGCCGCGATCACGGCAGCGAAGATCGCCGGGTGCAACACGATCGTCGGGATCGACCCGAATCCGCGGCGCCACGACCTCGCGGGCCGGCTCGGCGCGACCGCCGTCCTGTCCCCCGACGACCGCACCGCCCGACAGATCCGCGACCTGACCGGCGGCGGCGTCGATTTCGCGGTCGAATCGGTCGGGTCGGAGGCGGTGATCCGGCAGGCCCTGTCGTCGCTGGCCAGCCCCGGAACGTGCGCGACGCTGGGCCTGCGCGCCGGACGCAACCCGATCACCGTCGACCAGACGCATCTGCTCAGCGGTCGCACCCTGACCGGGGTCATCGAGGGCGACGCCGATCCACACCGGTTCCTGCCGCAGCTCGCCCGGTGGTGGCGCGAGGGCAGCTTCCCCGTGGACGCGCTCGTACAGACCTTCCCGTTCGAGAAGTTCGGCGATGCGCTCGCCGCGGTCGAGGCAGGCGAGGTCGTCAAAGCGGTACTGACATTCGAACAATGAAGGAGCATGGAATGACGGTGCAGGAGGATGTCGCGGCGCTGCGTGCCCGCACGGATCGCATCGATCCGCGGGAACTCGACGCGCTGTGGGACCGGCTAGAACCGGCCACGATCGACGACCTGATCGGATACCGTTGGCGCGGATTCAGTTTCGACACCGGTCACCACACGCACCACATGCTGGGCGCGGCCCGCTGGTACGGCAAGTCGTTCGCCGCCGCCGAGGACGCCCAGCCGCTGCTGTGCTACGACGAGGACGGGAACCTCTTCTCCGACAAGGCGACCGGCCGCGGTGGTGCGTCGCTGTGGGAGGTGCGGTTCCGCGGTGAGATCACCGCGACCATGGTGTACGACGGGATGCCGATCTTCGACCACTTCAAGAAGGTCGACGCCGACACGCTGATCGGCGTGATGAACGGCAAGGGCAGGTTGGTGTTCGACGGCGGCGAACACTACTGGTTCGGCCTCGAGCGCGACATCGCAATCGAGCCCGGCAACAGCCGCAAATGAGAAAGACAGCCGCGTGCTGCCTGCACCGCGCGGCTGTCCGACTCGTGCGCCTCGAGTCGTCGTCAGATGACGTGCTTGTGAGCGGCGAAGCGGCGGCG
Organism: Rhodococcus zopfii NBRC 100606 = JCM 9919; assembly: GCF_001895025.1. Classification (GTDB taxonomy): domain Bacteria; phylum Actinomycetota; class Actinomycetes; order Mycobacteriales; family Mycobacteriaceae; genus Rhodococcus; species Rhodococcus zopfii. The sequence goes on along the minus strand of NZ_BCXI01000025.1, from coordinate 49,989 downwards.
CATGTCCCGCAGATAGTAGGTCGCGGACAACTGCCGGACCGGACGCGGGACCTTGACGTAGACGGCCCCGAACGTGGCCATGAGGCGATCGAAGCGACGCTGGTCGCGGGGACTCCACGGAAGCGCGAATTCGTCCCGGATACGTTGCGGCAGGAGGCCGATCGTGAGGAAACGCTGCAGCGGCATGGCGATTCGCACCGGCAGCGGTGAGTCGCCGCCGCTGAGCAGCCCGCGGGTGTATGCCCGGACCTTGTCGTCGACGCGAAGCGTCGCGATCTTTTCGTCCCAGTAGGCGTCGAACTCGGCGCGGGTCGCCGGCCACATGTCGTCCTTGACCTGCAGCGCTGTGCCGTACACGGCGGACTGCCGGTAGATGCGTTCGGCCTCGGCATCGGGCAGTTTCCCGAAGAACCGCTCGTACATGTCGAGACCGTTGCGGTACAGCGTCGCTGCGACCCACAACTGCAGTTCGGGATCGAATGCGTTGTAGGACTCCGCACGCACCGGCACGTGAGCCTTGTTGACCAGCCGCACGATCGCCTTCTTCTCCTCCTCGGTACCGAGGGTGACGGCATAGACGTAGGTCATCGTGGTGCGCAACCGGTCGAGCGGACGCTGCAAGGTGGTGCTGTGGTCGGCGACCCCGTACCCGACCCCGGGCTCCGCGAGTTGCAGCAGCACGGTGGCGCCCGCGCCGAGGAGCAGCATGGACTCGCCGACGAAGTCCTCCAAGTTCACCGAGCCGGGCGGGATCGGCGGAAGCACCGCCGTCTTCGGCGCGGACGTTTCGACACGCTCTTCCGTACGGGTCCCCATCGGTTCGTCCCCTTCGCAGCGAAATTCCGAGTGCAACACGGTCACCCAATAGTGTGCACGGGTGTGTGCAGATTTCACAAGAGGTCGAAGGGCTCTACCCGCCAGACCAGAAACCGGCACGTTCGAGATGGGCGACGAGGCGCTTCGTCGCGTCGTTGAACAAATACTCGGTCTCGCTCCGCACCGCGTCGAGGTCGCGGGCCCGCAACGCGGCGATGAGCCGCCGATGCGATTCGACGGCCCGCTCACCCCAACCGACATCGCCCGCGTAGAGGCGGTACGGGGTGTTTCGGGCAGCACTGCCGAGAAACCAGGCCAGCTTCGGACTGCCCGCAATGCGGTTGAGCTCCCGGTGGAAGGTGAACTCCGCATCCGCGATTCGCTCGATGTCCGGCAACCCGCCCGCGGACGACGAAACCGCAGCGGCCAGCACGTGATTGAGCTCGGTCAGGCGATCCAGATCCGTCTTCTCGGCCAGCTCGGCGGCGCGCAGGGCCAACTCCACCGCGATTCGCCCCTGCAGCCAGAAGACGTCGGCGACATCGCCGGGCCCGAACGGCGCGACGACGTAGCCGCGATTGGGGACCGAGTGCACCATCCCCTCGCCGCGCAGCGTCAGCAGCGCCTCGCGCACCGGGGTGACGCTGACGCCCAGGTCCGCAGCAGTTTCATCGAGCCGGATGTAGTCGCCGGGACGAAGTTCCCCGGACATGATCGCGCCGCGTAGATGCGCGGCGACCTCGTCGGACAGTTGCGGCCGTCGCGCCGACCCCGGGTTGTGGGGTGCGCGCGTGGGTGCAGTCATTGCTTCTCCTAATCCTTCTCTCACGCAACGACCCGATCTCGCGAACAGGCGAATACGGCATGGCCGGTGAGCATTTCGCCCTCTCGCCCGCCCGGATCGGGCGAATACGGGCGCGCGTGCCCAGGAGGGGTTGTCGACGCGGGACGCGCAGCCTAGTGTGAAACCCATTACCAGGAATCGCATCAAATATATGTGATGCGATCGGCCAAGGAAGCGGCTCCGATGACCCAGGAACTCACCCCCACCGAAACGGTAGGCGACACGGCGACGACGTTCGCCAGCCTCGACCCGCGCAACGGCAACGTGCTAGCCGAATATCCGATCGCCACCACCGCCGACGTCGCCGCCGCGGTCGAGCGCGCTCGCACTGCCGCCCGTTGGTGGGATGCTCAGGGCTTCCGCGGACGCCGCGACTGGCTGCTCGAATTCAAGAAGGCGATCGCGGCCGACGCCGACTCGCTCGCCTCCGTCGTCTCCGCCGAGACCGGAAAGCCGCACGGCGACGCCTTCCTCGAAGTCATGCTCGCGATCGAGCACCTCGACTGGGCCGCGAAGAACGCGAAGAAGGTCCTCAAGGCCCGCAAGGTGCCCTCCGGCCTGGCGAGCATGAACCAGTCCGCGACCCTCGAGTACAAAGGGCTCGGCGTCGTCGGCGTCATCGGACCGTGGAACTACCCGGTGTACACGCCGATGGGCTCGATCTCCTACGCCCTCGCCGCCGGCAACGCCATCGTGTTCAAGCCGAGCGAGCTCACGGCGGGCGTCGGCAAGTGGCTCGAGGCCAAGTGGAACTCGATCGCCCCGACCCAGCCCGTCTTCCAGGTCATCACCGGACTCGGCGAAACCGGCGCGGCACTCGCCCGGTCCGGCGTCGACAAGATCGCGTTCACCGGTTCCGGCCCGACCGCCCGCAAGGTCATGGCGGTGTGCGCCGAATCCCTGACCCCGCTCGTCGCCGAATGCGGCGGCAAGGACGCGATGATCGTCGCCGCGGACGCCGACCTGGACAAGGCCGTGCAGTTCGCCGCGTTCGGTGCCTTCGGCAACGCCGGGCAGACCTGCGCCGGTGTCGAGCGCATCTACGTCGTCGAGTCGGTCTACCAGCAGTTCCTGGACAAGCTGGTCGAGACCGTCAAGCGGGCCGTCCCGGGCGGCAGCGACGATTCCACCTACGGTCCCATGACCCTGCCGCGCCAGATCGACGTCGTGCGCAGCCATATCGAGGACGCTCTCGCCAAGGGCGGCACCGCCGTCGTCGGCGGCACCGAGTCGGTGCACGAGCGGATCGTCGATCCGGTGATCCTCACCAACGTGCCGGAGACCTCCAGCGCCGTGTGCGAGGAGACGTTCGGCCCGACCGTTGTCGTCAACAAGGTGCGCGATCTCGACGAGGCCGTCGAGCGCGCCAACGGCACCAGCTACGGGCTCGGCGCGTCGATCTTCACCAAGAGCAAGTCCCGGGGCCGCGCGCTGGCCGAGCGTCTGAACAACGGCATGGTCTCGGTGAATTCGGTGCTCGGTTTCGCGGGCATTCCGTCGCTGCCGTTCGGCGGTCTCGGCGAGTCCGGTTTCGGCCGCATCCACGGCGCCGACGGCCTGCGCGAGTTCAGCCGCCCCAAGGCCGTCACGGTCGAGAAGTTCAAGGCGCCACTGAACCTCATGTCGCTCGAGCGGTCCGAGCGGGACATGAGGATCTCCGCCGCCATGCTCAAGTTCATGCACGGCCGGTGATCGCGTGACCACCACACGTCCGTCCACACGGCGCACCCGCAAACCCGCGGTCGCGGCGGCCCCGGAGGCCCGTATCGAGAAGGCGGGGTCGTTCCCGGGGCCGAACCGCGATCCGCACCCGCAGCGCGGGCGCAACGGATGGCTGAAGGTGATCGAGGGACTCGACCCGGTCACCCACCATCAGGACATCATGCGCATCACCGCGGGCTACGAGTTCCCGTGGGACTACCAGCGGTCGCTCGAGTTCGCACTGTTCCGCACCTACTGTGTGCCGACGATCTCCGAATTGCTGGCCCGCACCGGGGAATTCGAGAAGCGTCCGCAGAAGCGGTACGACGACACGTCGCTGCTGATGGCCGAGCTCATCGAACACGGCTACGACGCCGAGCGGGGCCGCGAGTCGCTGCGCAACATCAACCGGATGCACGGCATGTACACGATCGACAACGACGACATGCTGTATGTCCTGTCGACGTTCATCTACGACCCGCTGGACTGGATCAACCGGTACGGCTGGCGCAGGCTGCATCCGAACGAGCGCCTGGCGTCGTTCCACTTCTATCGCCAGGTCGGTATCCGGATGGGCATCAAGGACATTCCGGAGTCCTTCCAGGAGTTCCATCGCTTCAAGACGGAGTACGAGCGGACGAAGTTCGTCTACAGCGACTTCAACAACAAGATCGGTACGTACACGCTGCGCCTGTTCGAGTCGTGGTACCCGTCCGTGCTCCGGCCGGTCGTGGCCGCGGCGGTGTTCGCACTGATCGACGAGCAGATGGCGACGGCGTTCGGATTCCGGCAGGGGTCGCCGCGGTCGCGGGCGATCGCCGAGTCGGCAGTGCGCGCGCGGTCGGCACTGGTGCGTCTGCTGCCCAAGCGCCGGGCGTCGGTGTCGGCGAAGAACCCGCAGAATCGCACGTATCCGGGCTACCCGGTCGGTTACCGACCGCGCGATCTCGGCGTCGAACACACCTGATCCGCCCGGATCTCGTATCCGCTCGGCCCCACGTCGTCCGCCGGCTCGATCGAGTCGGCGGGTGACCGGGGGTCGAGCGGTTGTTCGTTGCACCCGGAAGTGCGAGCGGTGATCAGGTCAGGCTGCTGCGGCGCCCGCGTGCCGGCAGCGCGAAGGCTGCGGCGAACACGATCACCGCGCACCCGCCGCACACGAGGTAGGCGAGCGTGAACCCGGCTGCCGAAACTCCCCCGGACAGGGTGTACGCGGCCAGGATCGAGGCGACCGCCGCGCTGCACACGGTGCTGCCGACGGTGCGCAGCAGCACGTTCACGCCGTTGGCGGCGGCGTTCTGCGAGGCCGGGACGGCGCCGAGGATGAGCAGCGGCAGCGTGCAGTAGACGAACGTGGTGCCGATCGCGGCGATGAACACCGCGGTGACGACCGTCCAGACCGGCTTGTCCGGCACGGCGTGGACGGCGTAACCCGCGATGAGGAACAGCGCACCGGCGAACATCGCCGCGCGGGCGCCGAACCGGTCCGACACCCGGGCGGCGACGAGCGCGAAGATCATCATCGCGAAACTGGCGGGCAGCTGGCACAACGCGGCCTGCAGGATCGTCAGCCCGTACCCCGCGCCGTTCTCGGGCGAGGCCTGCAGCAACTGGGTGGTGATGAGCGTGTTGCCGTAGAACGCGAAGCCGACGACGAGCGCCACCAGGTGCGGGGCCAGGACCGTGCGCTTCGCGGAGACCCGCAGGTCGACGAGGGGGTTGCCGTTGCGCAACTGCTGCAGGCCCCACAGCAGGAACAGCACGACAGCAGTGGTGAACATCGTCAGGACTGCGGGGCTGGTCCAGCCCCACGTGCCGCCCTGGGTGATCGGCACCAGCAGGCACACGAGGGCGCCGGTGAGGCCGACGGCACCGACCGCGTCGAAGCGGCCGCCGGTGCGGGTCCGGGATTCCCGGATGAAGACCACGGCCGCGGCGAGCACACCGGCGCCGATGGCGGTGGTGACCCAGAACAGCACGTGCCAGTCGGCGAACTCGACGATCGTCGCGGCGAACGGGATGCCCACGGCGGTGCCGATGCCCAGGGTGGCACTGAGTACGGCGACGGCCCGGTCGACGCGTTCTCGGGGTAGTTCGTCGCGCAGGATCGACATGCCGATGGGCAGCACCGCCGCGCCGGCTCCCTGCAGTCCGCGGGCCACGATCAGCAGCCCGATGTTCGAGGTCAGCGCACAGATCAGTGAGCCCAGCGTCATGAGAGCGAACGCGGTGACGAGCATCCGCTTCTTGCCGATCATGTCGGCGAGACGCCCGAAGATGGGAGTCATGATGGCGCCGACCAGCAGCGTGGTGGTCAGCAACCAGGACACGGCGGTCACACTGGCACCGGTCAGCGCCGGCATGCTCGGCAACAGCGGAACCATGACCGTCTGCATGATGGCCTGGAACACGGCGCCGACGGCGAGGATCGGGAAGACGAATCGGGACGAGCCGCCGTGGCGGGCGAGCCTCTCGGAACGCGTAACCGCTGGTGACGACAACCGGTTCGTGCGCGGGAAGCGGATGCGCAAGGGGAGAACCGATGCGTGCGCCATCAGCAAACTCCTTGCCTGTAGTAAATAATTGTTCACCACTGTAGGTGAACGACCATTTACCTCACAAGGTGTGAGAGCCGGGTCACTCAGCCGTCGAGGAGCTTCTGCACCAGCGGCGCATACAACGGCAACACGTCCTCGACCGTGCCGGTTGCGAGCTCACGCATCATCCGGCGCCGCATGATCGCCAGCCCCATCACCATCGACAGCGCCAGTTCTGCCCGCAGCCTCGCGTCGGGGCCGGGCAGCCGCGCGGCAAGCGCGTCGATCATCTGCGTCGAGTAGTTCTCCCGCAGTGTGCGGTTGCTTTCCTCACTGGTGCCGCTCATGAACAGAATGTTCATCGACAGGGGCCGGTACGGCTCACTCGGTCGCGCGAGCAGCGACACCATGTGTTCGCCGAGCTGTTCGACGGGCCCGTCGAGCAGCGTTTCGGCGCCGGCGTGGAAGTCGATCAGCTCCTCGAACAACTGCTCCTTCGACCCGAAGTACTTGATGATCAGCGAGGCGCTGACCCCGGCCTCCTCGGCGATGTCCTTGAGCGTGATCTCGCGATACGGCCGGGTCGCGAACGCGACACCGGCCGCGTCGACGATCAGCTTCCGGGTCTCCTCGGCGGTCCGGCGACGCCGCTCCGGCGCCCCCGTTTCCGCATGCGCCGGCTCCCTGTGCACCGGCACCGCTACAGCGTCCGGCGGCCGGACAGTGCCCGGCCCAATGTCAGTTCGTCGGCGAACTCGAGGTCGCCGCCCATCGGCAGACCCGACGCGAGCCGGGTGACGGTCAGCCCGGGGAAATCGCGCAGCATCCGCACCAGGTACGTCGCGGTCGCCTCCCCCTCGGTGTTCGGGTCCGTCGCGATGATGACCTCGGTGACGTCGACGCCGTCCTCCTGGTTGCCGATGCGGGTCAGCAATTCCCGGATCCGCAGCTGATCCGGACCGATTCCGTTCAGCGGATCGAGCGCGCCGCCCAGCACGTGGTAGCGGCCCCGGAACTCCCGGGTGCGCTCGATGGCCTGCACGTCCTTGGGTTCCTCGACCACACAGATCTGGGTGCGGTCGCGTCGCGGATCCGCGCAGATCCGGCACCGCTCGTGATCCGACACCGTTCCGCACACCTCACAGAAACGGACGCCGTCGCGCACCTTCTGCAACGCCGCCTGCAACCGATCGATCTCCGGGGGCTCCACCGACAACAGGTGGAACGCGATGCGCTGGGCGCTCTTCGGTCCGACACCCGGTAGTTTCCCGAGCTCGTCGATCAGATCCTGGACCGGTCCCTCGTACACGCCGGGCCTCTAGAACCCGGGCAGGCCCGGGATACCGCCCCCGAGACCACCCGCCAGCGGGCCCAGCTTCTCCGCGGCGATCTCCTGCGCCTTCGCGGACGCGTCGGCGATCGCACCCACCACGAGATCCTGCAGCGTCTCCACGTCTTCCGGGTCGACGACCTTCGGATCGATGTGCACCGCGACGACCTCACCGGTGCCCTTGACGGTCGCGGTCACCAGTCCGCCACCGGCCTGACCGGTGACCTCCGCCTCGGCCATCTCGGCCTGCGCGGACATCAACTGCTGCTGCATCTGCTGGGCCTGGGCGAGGAGTTGTTGCATATCGGGCATTCCACCGGGCTGCACGGGCACGTCCTTTCTGCAAGTTTTCCACCGCCAGCGTAGTCGCTCGCCGGTACCGTAACGGAATGCGTATGCGCCGGTCGTCCGGATGGATTGTCCCCGTTGCGGTTGCGGCGGCGCTGGTCGCCGGGACCGGCTCGGCACCGGCGCAGCCGGGCACAGGCCCGCTCACCGGCCGCACCGTCTACCTCGACCCCGGCCACAACGGCGCGAACGACGGCAGCCTCACCACACAGGTCCCCACCGGCCGCGGCGGCACCAAGAACTGCCAGACCACCGGGACCTCGACGGACGGCGGCTACGCCGAACACACCTTCAACTGGCAGCTCGCGGAAGTGGTTCGCGACGAACTCGTCGCTCTCGGAGCCCACGTGCTGCTCAGCCGGCCCGACGACAGCTCGGTCGGCAGCTGCGTCGACCGGCGTGCGATCGAAGCGAACGAGTCCGCCGCCGACGCCGTGGTCAGCCTGCACGCCGACGGCGCCGCCGCCGACGCCCACGGCTTCCACGTGAACTACTCGGCGCCACCGCTCAACGAAGTGCAGGCCGGACCGTCCGTCGCCCTGGCAACCTCGATCCGCGACGCACTGCTCGCCGCCGGGATCACCCCGTCGACCTATCTGGGCGCGAACGGGCTCCTCGGCCGCGACGACCTCACCGGACTCAACCTGTCGCAGCGCCCGTCCGTACTCGTCGAGACCGGGAACATGCGCAACGCCGGCGACGCCGCGCGCATGACGGACCCCGGCGGCCGCGCACAGCTCGCCGGCGCGGTCGTCGCAGGGATCACGGCGTTCCTCGGGTGACGACGGATGCCGTCAGTCGACTTCGCGGCGCAGGTTCTCGAGGACCTGCTGCTGGATCTTGCGCAGCCCGATCGGCGCGAAGGTGCGCTCGAAGAAGCCGCCGACGCCGCCTGCACCGTTCCACCGGGTCAGCGTCACGACCGTGGACCCGGAGCCGTTCGGCACCACGCTCCACGTGGTGACCAGCGTCGAATTCGCGTCCTGCTCGGTGATGGTGCTGCCCGACACCGACACCCTCGCCTCGATGTCGCGGACCCGATTCTCGGTGGCGTGCAGCTTCCACTGCGCGATCGTGCCCTCGCCGTGGCCGCCCGAGACGACGCGGTAGTCGGTGTAGTGATCGGACAGAATGCGCGGGCGGACCGTCTCGTAGTCCGCGAGGGCCGCGAGCACCCGCTCGGGAGCCGCCGCGAGCTGAATCGAACTGCTTGCGCTGACCTGCGCCATAGGTCCTCCTGGTGTCGTTTTTCGGGCCGATTCCGGTCGTGTCGACCGGTAACCCGTCGAGTCTGCCCGGTAACCGGACGGACACGACTCTCCGGTCTATTGTGGATTGCGCCCGCAGTCGCCCAGCCGCAGGGGGAGCCGAATGCCGAGTACGCCACGTCAGATCGTTCCGACCGGGGTGTCGGCACACCGTGAAGGCGTGGACCGCCTGCTTCGCTCCTACCACAGCATCCCGGTGGACGCACCGGTGCGGCTGGCCAAGAAGACCTCCAATCTGTTTCGGGCCCGGGCCGCGATTTCCGCGCCCGGACTGGACGTCTCCGGTCTCGGCGGGGTGATCTCCGTGGATCCGAAGGCCCGCACCGCCGATGTGGCCGGAATGTGCACCTACGAGGATCTCGTCGACGCCACACTCCCCTACGGCCTGGCCCCGTTCGTGGTGCCGCAACTCAAGACGATCACGCTCGGCGGTGCCGTGACCGGACTCGGGATCGAATCCACGTCGTTCCGCAACGGTCTGCCGCACGAGTCGGTGCTGGAGATGGACATCCTCACCGGCGCCGGCGAGATCGTCACCGCCACCCCGGACGGCGAACATGCCGACCTGTTCCGGGGTTTTCCGAACTCCTACGGCTCGCTCGGCTACGCGACGCGTCTGCGTATCGAGCTCGAGCCGGTGAAACCCTATGTGGCGCTGCGGCATCTGCGGTTCGATTCGCTCGGCGCGCTGCAGGCCGCCCTGGACCGTATCGCCACCGACCGGAACCATGCGGGTGTGCCCGTCGACTATCTCGACGGCACGGTCTTCTCGGCGACGGAGAGCTACCTGACCCTCGGCACGCAGACCGACGAGCCCGGCCCGGTCAGCGACTACACCGGCGAGCACATCTACTACCGCTCGATCCAGCACACCTCGGTCAACCACCCCAAGACCGATCGCCTCACGATCCGCGACTACCTGTGGCGGTGGGACACCGACTGGTTCTGGTGCTCACGCGCGTTCGGCGCCCAGAATCCCCGGATCCGGCGGCTGTGGCCGAAGAAGCTGCTGCGCAGCAGCTTCTATTGGAAACTCATCGCGATGGACCACAAGCACAACATCGCCGACCGGATCGAGGCCCGCAAGGGGAACCCGCCGCGCGAACGCGTCGTGCAGGACATCGAGGTGCCCATCGAACGCACCGCGGAATTCATGCGGTGGTTCCTCGCCGAGATCCCGATCGAACCGGTGTGGCTGTGCCCGCTGCGGCTGCGTGATCGCAGTGCGCCCTCCGACGTGCTGTCGTTCGACGCCCAGCGGCCGTGGCCGCTGTACCCGCTCGAGCCCAAACGCACCTACGTCAATATCGGGTTCTGGTCGTCGGTTCCGACCGTGCCGGGTGACATCGAGGGAGCCGCGAACCGGACCATCGAGAGCAAGGTCGCCGAGCTCGACGGCCACAAGTCGTTGTACTCGGATTCCTACTATTCGCGGGACGATTTCGAACAGCTCTACTACGGCGGGGGCGAGTACCCGGCGCTGAAACAGAAGTACGATCCCAGGTCCCGTCTGCTGGACCTCTTCGCGAAGGCGGTGCATCGAAAGTGACCACATTCAAATCGGCGCCAGCATCCCGCGGTATCGGCGGGCTCGAGGACAAGCTGAATCTGGCCGAGATCGTCGAGATCGTGACCGGCGGCGAGATGCCGTTGCGGTTCACCGCGTACGACGGTTCCGCCGCCGGGCCGGAGGATTCCCCGTTCGGCCTGAATCTGACCACCCCCCGCGGTGCCACCTACATCGCGACCGCCCCCGGAGACCTCGGGATGGCCCGCGCCTACGTCGCCGGCGACCTCGAACCCAAAGGTGTGCATCCCGGAAACCCATACGGCCTGCTGAAGTCGCTGGGTGACCTGCACTTCGAACGTCCTCCGGCGCTGGTTCTCGCGCAGATCGCGCGGTCGCTCGGTCGCGATCTGCTGCGGCCGATCGCCCCGCCGCCGCAGGAACATCTGCCGCGCTGGCGCCGGATCGCGGAGGGACTTAGGCATTCCCGCGCCCGCGACGCCGAGGTCATCCACCACCACTACGACGTGTCGAACGAGTTCTACGAGATGGTGCTCGGCCCGTCGATGACGTATACGTGCGCGCTGTTCGAGTCCGAGGACCAGTCGCTCGAGGACGCGCAGGAGAACAAGTACCGGCTCGTGTTCGAGAAGCTGAACCTGAAGCCCGGCGACCGCCTGCTCGACATCGGTTGCGGCTGGGGCGGAATGGTGCGGTATGCGGCCCGGCGCGGCGTCAAGGCGATCGGTGTGACGTTGTCGCGCGAACAGGCCGAGTGGGCGCAGAGGGCGATCGTCGCGGAAGGGCTGGGCGATTCGGCGGAGGTACGGTTCTCCGACTACCGGGATGTCCCCGAGACCGGTTTCGACGCGATCTCCTCGATCGGGCTGACCGAGCACATCGGCGTCGGCAACTACCCGGCCTACTTCGGGTTGCTGCACAACAAGCTCCGCGAGGGCGGGCTGCTGCTCAACCACTGCATCACCCGTCCCCGCAACAACGGGAAGGCGAAGGCGGGCGGGTTCATCGACCGCTATGTCTTCCCCGACGGGGAGCTGACCGGTTCCGGCCGGATCATCACCGAGGTGCAGGACGTCGGCTTCGAGGTGCTCCACGAGGAGAACCTCCGTCAGCACTACGCCCTGACCCTCAAGGGCTGGTGCGAGTACCTCGAGGCCAATTGGGATGCGTGCGTCGCCGAGGTCGGCGAGGGCACGGCCCGCGTGTGGGGCCTGTACATGGCTGGGTCCCGGCTCGGATTCGAGCGCAACATCGTTCAGCTGCATCATGTTCTGGCGGTCAAACTCGGCGCCGACCAGCGTCCCCTGACCCCGCTGCGCCCCTGGTGGAAAGCCTAGGCGGCTTCGCCGCCCGTGCGCGGTTTCGGTAGCCTCCGCTACCGAAACCGCGCACGACACTCGCAGGGATTGGGGGCGTCGCGCACCCACCCCAGCCGGGTCAGCACCGTCTCGACTTCCCGCGCAACCTGGCACGGCGAGGACGCGACCTCCTGATAGCCGAACACGAGCCGCGCCCGTCCGGCGAGTTCGGCGGCGTTGTCGCGACGCCGGTCCCGGAACACGACCTCGGCCATCGAATGCGCCCACCGGCCGTCCAGCCGAACCGTGAGCGGGCACCCGGCGCCGTCGTAGGTGCAGTCCTCGTACAACGTCCGGCCGTCGACGACCGTCGGAGCCTGCCGGGTCGCGACGGGCAGAGCGTGCGCACACTCGACGTCGATCGCGTAGTGGTATTCGAGGACGGACTGCACACCGTCCGCGAGCAGCATCACCGCCTCGGCGAGCGGGCCGCGGTAGCGGAACGGGGGACGTTCCTCGAGCCGACGGCGCACGTCGTGCAGCCGGAGCCCGGCGTTCGTCACCGTGGAGATCAGCGACAGGTAGGCCTCCCGCGGCGACGGCTGCGCGGTCGCCAGATCCAGTGCCGTATCCACCTTCGTCGTGCGCGGCAGCCGCGCGTCGACGCCGATGTGCGCATGGGCTCGGGACCGGTGTACCGCGACGCCCGGATGCAGCGAGGCGGACGGTTTCGACACCGGGAGTTTCGCCTTCGGCCCGGCGACCCGGACGGTCGCGCGCTGCGGCAGTGCGGATTTGCCGACCGGGACGGTGATGTGGACGGGTGCGGTGTCGTCCACGGGCAGCATGCCCCAGATCTCGGCGGCTGTGCGGTGACTGAGCATCGCCGCGCCCCCTCCGTACAGCAGTGCCGCTTCGAGCACCATCGTCCGGGTGAGCGGTCCGCTGCTGACCGCGTAGACGCCCTGCAACACCCGTTGCCATCGTCCGGTGTCGAGCAGGTGCCGGACCGCTCCCCTGCCGATGCCCGCATCGGTCAGCTCGGCCTGCGTGACCAGACCGGTCCGGTCGTCGAACAGCTTCTGGATATCGCTTTTCCCGAAATCGTCCCCCATGCGCTCGATGATGACCGGTGCGCAGACGGGAAAGGGCTCCCGACCGGGGTCGGGAGCCCTCACCTGTGGATAACTCGTGCGTGGTTTTGGTAGCTGCTGCTACCAAAACCACGCACGGGCGCGTTAGCGCAGGCTTGCCGGCGGCGTGAAGCGCTCGCCGTACTTGGCGGCGAGTTCCTCGGCGCGGGCAACGAAGCCTTCCTTGCCACCCGGGTAGCCGACGATGTACTGCGCGACACCACCGGTCCAGGCCGGGAAGCCGATCCCGAGGATCGAGCCGATGTTGGCGTCGGCGGTGGTCTCGAGAACACCCTCGTCGAAGCACTTCTGGGTCTCGATGGCCTCGGCGAACAGCATGCGGTCGATCAGGTCCTGCAGCGGAACATCCAGCGTCGCAACGGTCTTGAAGTGATCCCGCACGCCCTGCCAGATGCCGAGACGCTTGCCGTTCTCGTCGTACTCGTAGAAGCCGGCCTTCTCCAAACGACCCGGACGACCCTGCTCGACCATCCAGTCGATGACGTCGAGCGCGGGGTGGCGGGCGGCACCCATCTTGGTGTCGCCCTGCGCCGCGGCCTCCGCGGTCTCCTTCGCGATCTTCTGCATGAGCTTCATGTTCAGCTCGTCGGTCAGCTGCAGCGGCGCCGCCGGGTAACCGGCCTGCGACCCGGCCTGCTCGATCGTCGCGGGCTCGATGCCCTCGCCGAGCATCGCGATGGCCTCGTTCACGAACGTGCCGATCACGCGCGAGGTGAAGAAGCCACGGCTGTCGTTGACAACGATCGGGGTCTTGCGGATCGCGAGCGTGTAGTCGAACACACGGGCCAGCGCCTCGTCGGAGGTCTTCTCGCCCTTGATGATCTCGACCAGCGGCATCTTGTCGACCGGCGAGAAGAAGTGGATACCGATGAAGTCCTCGGGGCGCTTGACGCCGGTCGCGAGACCGGTGATCGGCAGCGTCGAGGTGTTCGATCCGAGCAGCGCGTCCGGCTCGACGATGTCCTCGATCTCCTGGAACACCTTGTGCTTGAGCTCGGTGCTCTCGAAGACGGCCTCGATGACGAAGTCGACGCCCTCGAAGTCCGCGGCGTCGGCCGTCGGGTGGATGCGATCGAGGAGCGCCTTCGACTTGTCCTCGGTGGTCTTGCCACGCGAAAGAGCCTTCTCCTCGATCTTCACCGAGTAGCCCTTGCCGCGCTCGGCGGCCTCGAGGGAGATGTCCTTGAGGACGACCTCGAACCCGGCCTTGGCCGAGACGTACGCGATGCCGGCACCCATCATGCCCGCGCCGAGCACGCCGACCTTCTTGATCTCACGCTTCGGCACGTCCTTCGGACGCGACGCACCCGAGTTGATGGCCTGCATGTCGAAGAAGAACGCCTGGATCATGTTCTTCGCGACCTGACCGGTGGCCAGCTCGGTGAAGTAGCGGGATTCGATGGTCGACGCGTTGTCGAAGTCGACCTGCGAGCCCTCGACCGCGGCGGCCATGATCGCGCGCGGAGCCGGCATCGGAACACCCTTGAGCTGCTTGCGCAGGTTCGCGGGGAACGCGGGCAGGTTCGCGGCGAACGCCGGCGACGACGGGGTGCCACCGGGGATCTTGTAGCCCTTGACATCCCACGGCTGCACGCCGCCCTCGGGGTTGGCCTTGATCCACGCCTTCGCGGCCGGGACGAGTTCCTCGACGCTGCCGACGACCTCGTGGACGAGGCCGACTTCCTTCGCCTTGACGGCGTTGTACTTGTTGCCCTGCAGCAGAACCTGCAGCAGCGCGGTCTGCAGACCGAGCAGGCGCACCGTGCGGGTGATACCACCGCCGCCGGGCAGCAGGCCCAGGCTCGCCTCGGGCAGGCCGATCTGCACGCCCTTGACGTCGGCGGCGATGCGGTGGTGAGTCGCGAGGGCGATCTCGAGGCCGCCACCGAGCGCGGCGCCGTTGATGGCCGCGACCACGGGCTTGCCGAGGGTCTCCAGGCGACGCAGGTCCGCCTTGATCGACTCGACCTCGTCGAACGCGGCCTGCGCGTCGTCCGGTCCGATCTCGATGATGTTGCGCAGGTCGCCGCCGGCGAAGAAGGTCTTCTTCGCGGAGGTGACGACGACACCTGTGATGTCGTCCTTCTCCGCGACGAGGCGGTCGACGGTGGCATTCATGGACGCCTTGTACAGCGCGTTCATGGTGTTGGCGCCCTGGTTCGGGTCGTCGAGGGTCAGCACGACGATGCCGTCGGCGTCCTTCTCCCAGGAAATCATGTTGTCGCTCACGGTTTTTCGAATTCCTTCCGGTGTCAGACGCGCTCGATGATGGTGGCCACGCCCATGCCACCGCCGACGCAGAGGGTGAGCAGAGCACGGCGGGCGCCGCGGCGCTCGAGCTCGTCGACCATCGTGCCGATGATCATGGCGCCGGTCGCGCCGAGCGGGTGGCCCATCGCGATCGCTCCGCCGTTGACGTTGAGCTTCTCGTCCGGGATCTTCAGATCCTTCTGGAACTTGAGGACGACGGACGCGAACGCCTCGTTGATCTCGAACAGGTCGATGTCGTCGACGGTCAGACCGGCCGTGGCGAGAACCTTCTCCGTGGCCGGGGTCGGGCCGGTCAGCATGATCGTCGAGTCGGCACCGGAGGTGGCGGTCGCGACGATGCGGGCACGCGGGGTCAGGCCCATGTCCTTGCCGGCCTGCTCGGACCCGACGAGCACCAGCGCGGCGCCGTCGACGATGCCGGAGCTGTTGCCGCCGTGGTGGACGTGGTTGATCTTCTCCACGAAGTGGAACTTCTGCAGCGCGACGGCGTCGAAGCCACCGACCTCGCCGACCGTCGCGAAGGACGGCTGGAGTCCGCCCAGACCCGCGAGGGTGGTCTCGGGACGCATGTGCTCGTCGTGGTCGAGGATGACGAGGCCGTTCTGATCCTTGACCGGAACGACGGACTTGGCGAAGTAGCCACCCGACCACGCGGCCGCCGCGAGCTGCTGCGAACGCAGCGCGTAGGCGTCGACGTCCTCACGCGAGAAGCCCTCGATCGTGGCGATCAGGTCTGCACCGACGCCCTGCGGGACGAAGTAGGTGTCGAAGTTGGTGGCCGGGTCCAGCGCCCACGGGCCACCGTCCGAGCCCATCGGGACACGCGACATCGACTCGACACCACCGGCGAGGACGAGCTCGTCCCAGCCGGAGCGGACCTTCTGGGCCGCCGTGTTCACGGCCTCGAGGCCGGACGCGCAGAACCGGTTGATCTGCACGCCGCCGACGGTGTCGGGCAGGCGTGCCGCGGTCGCAGCGACACGTGCGATGTCGGCACCCTGGTCGCCGACCGGCCCCACGACGCCGAGGATCAGATCGGAGATGCGGTCCTCGTCGAGATCGGGGAAACGAACGCGCAGTTCGTCGATCAGGCCGGTGACCAGGGAGATCGGCTTGACCGAGTGCAGCGACCCGGTCTTCTTGCCGCGGCCGCGCGGAGTTCGGATGGCTTCATAGATGAATGCCTCGGTGGTCACAGTGCGGGGTTCCTTCCCGTGCTTTCGAATGTGAGGAGCGTTGTCCGCTGTGACAGCAGCTACGCCCAACCTCCCCCACCCTAGAAGCACCGGGGGCGGCGGTTAAGGACCGAACCGATCGGAGTCCGTGACCGAGCGCACGGGTCCGGATGTGCGCGTCGCGCTGGTCGGCCGAACGCCGAGGCCGGCTTCCCGCGCCCGCACGATCGCGGTCGCCCGGTTCGCGGCGCCGAGTTTGCTCAGCACGTTCGACACGTGGTTGCGCACCGTCTTCTGGCTCAGGACGAGCCGCCGCGAGATCGTGGCGTTGTCGTAGCCGCGCGCGACCAGGTCGAGCACCTCGCGTTCGCGGTCGGTCAGTTCGGGGAATGCGGCGTGCGCACCCGTGCGGACCGCGGTCATCGCGCCCAGGGCCTTCTCCGCGACCGCCGCACCGACGATGAGTTCCCCGTCCGCGACCGCCCGGATCGCCCGTTCCACCCCGGCCGGGTCGGCCCCTTTGACGAGGTAGCCGCGGGCCCCGGCGCGCATCGCCGCGACGAGCAGATCCGCGTCCTCGTGCATGGTCACCATCAGCACCCGGATGCCCGGATACCGCGCGAGGAGACTGCCGGTCGCTTCGATACCGGAACCGTCGCCGAGTTCGATGTCCATGAGCACCACATCGACGTCCGCGGTCACCACGTCGAGGGCCTGGCTCACCGAGCTGGCCTCGGCGACCACGTCGATGCCGTCGAGGGTACCGAGCAGCGCGACCATCCCGAGCCGGAAGACGGGATGGTCGTCGACGACGGCGACACGGATGCTCATGACTCTCCTGCCCGGACCGCCGGTGACGTGACCACCCACGGCAGGCGAGCACGCACGACGGTTCCGCGGGGGTGCGCCGCCGTGATGTCCACGACCCCGCCGACGTCCCGGGCACGTTCGCGCATGCTGAGGGTGCCGACGCCGACGCGGGCGTCCGGTCCCGTGCCGCGCCCGGCGTCGCTGACCTCGACGGTGAGCAGGTCCCCGGTGCCGCGGATACGGACCGTGCATCCGTCGGCACCGGAATGCCTGCGGGCGTTGGTGACCGCTTCGACGGTGATGCCGTATGCCGCGGCGGCGACCGCCCCGGACAGTCCGGCGGGGGCGTCGGCGTCGACCTCGATCCCGAATCCGCTGCGCGAGTGGATGCCGGCGAGTTCGTCGAGCGCGGCGACGAGTCCCAGTTCGTCGAGTACGGGCGGGAGCAGCCCTCGCGACAGTTCCCGCACACCTTCGACCTGGTGGTCGAGTTCCCGCAGGAGCGCATCGATCAGCGTCAGGGCGGCCGTCGTGTCCGTTCCGGCGAGGTTGCGTGCACCCTGCAGCCCGAGCCGGATTCCGGCGAGGGACGGGCCCAGCCCGTCGTGCAGTTCCCGCCGGATCGTGCGCCGCTCCTCGAGGCGCGCCTCGGTCAGCTGGTGCCGCGCCGCGTCGAGTTCCTCCGCGGACCGCAACACCACCAGCCCGGCTTCCACGACCGAGGCGAGTTCACCGAGCGCGCGCAGGCTGCGCGGGCCGAGGGTTTCACCGGGCGGCGCGGTCACCGTGAGGGTTCCGGCGTCGAGGGTCAGTTCCTCGGTGCGGCCGGTGGGTTCTCCCCAGCGGGCGAGGATCTCACCGTCCCGGCACACCGTGACCGATTCGAGCCGCAGCGCGGTACCGATCCCCGCGGCGAGGTCGCCGAGGAGCCGGCGCGGGGTGCCTGCACCCGCGAAGTGCCGGCCCAGGTTCCGCACCGCGCGGGCGGAGTCGATGCCGTCTCCGTACACGAGGCGGTGCACGCGATGCGTCAGACGACTCCGCACCGGCTGCACGGCGAGCGCGACCGCGGTCGCGGCGATCGCCTGTGCGACGACGGAACCGTCCGTCGGGAGCATCAGCGTCGCGGTCACCGCGATCGTGAGATACCCGGCGGCGAGCACCGCGACGAGGCTGCCGGCGAGCGCGGCGCGACCGACCGCGAAGTCCAGCCCCCACAGTCGCTGCCGCAGCACCACGACGAGGATCGCGACGGGATAGAACGCCTGGGAGGCCAGGTGGATCAGCGGAGTGAGCATCCACGGCAGCCCGGGAACGGCGAGCGGAATGTAGGAGGCCGTCATCAGCGCGGCACCGAGCGCAAGCCAGCCCAGCCCGGCGGATTCCGCGGCCGGAGCGATGCGCCGCCGCCACAGCACGTCCGCGGCGGCGACGAACCCGATCACCACGACGGGCAGCACCAGCCACAGGTCGGCGGTATCGGTGTACGTGCGGGCCCACCAGAACCAGACCGTCGCCACGGTTCCGGCTGCCACCCCGATCCGCCCGCGTATCCCGAGCGTGCCGTCCCGGACCAGCCACGGCACCACCAGGAACAACGCGAGCGTCCCCGGAATCCACGCCGAATTCTGCAGGGGCGAAACAACTTCGACGAAGGGCAGCCCGGGTTGCACGAGCGCGAGCCGCGACCACGCGTACGACAGTGCCGCGACGCCCGCGCCGATCGCGGCGACCGCCGTGAGGATCGGCACCGGATGCACCCGTCGTGCGAGTACCACCCCCGCGACCGTCCCGTAGACGGCAGCGCCGACGACATCGACGAGGAAGAACAACTGGTCGGCGTCCGGCGTGGGCCGGGCACCGGCGAATACCACCACCGCGGCGACCGCGAGTCCCCACGCGAGGACGGCGACGATTGCGGCGGGCACCGGTGCGCCACCGGTGCCCGCCGACCCCTCGTTCTCGTGCGCAGCTGTCATGGTGCGCCGAGTATCCCCGATTCCCCCTGTGCTCGCCCCGCGCCTCACCGGGTCCGTGCGGCCACCGCGAAACCGAGCCCGGCGACGAGAACCCACACAGGGCCGACGAATCCGGCCATGTACTGCAGCGGCGAGATGCCGGTCAGCAGGGTGAGACCACCGAGCACCACGCTCGCCCAACCCAGCCAGCGCGGCACGGCGCCGTGTCGCAGCGAGGCGACCGCGACCGCGAGGCCACTCACCCCGGCACCGACCCACAGCCACGGAATGGTGCCCATCCAATGCGAGGCGACCACCGCGACCTCGGGAACCATCTGCCCCGGCTCGCCGAGCCCGAACAGCAGTTCGGTGTCGAGGCCGGTCCCGAGCAAGGTGGCCGCCGACGTCAGAACCAGCCCGAACGCCGCAACGGCGGGCAGGATGCTGGACTCGGGCAGCGCGATACGCAGACGCCGCTGCAAACCCGCCGCGAACACGAGGAGCAGCACGGTGGCGACCATCAGCGTCAGGTGCATGACGAGCATCGCCGTGCGCTGCCCCGCGAACTCGGCGGTGATGGCGGCGGCGTCGCCGGCGGTGTCCTCGTCGTAGGCGGCACCCATCGCCATGCTGGCCTGGATTCCGGCCACCCCGGCCAGGCCCGCGGCGGCCCCCGCCCAGGCCCACAGCGACCCCTCGGAGGCCCGGGGGCTGCCGGTGGTGTCGTCCTGCGTGACGCTGTCGATGCTCATGCTCGCTGCCTCCCCTCGGACGCACCGTGCGCCCCACCGGAAGGACGGTGGTGCACTCGGCGTCCCGGGCACGAGGGACCGCCGTCCCGCCTGCCCGGGACCGCCGGTGATGTGCGCCACACCCGGGAACTTTCCGGCGGGGTCGCCGCTCCTACCCCCGACACACGGAAACGATGCGGAAGCGAGCGCGGATGGGCAGCGGGCACCTCTCCGGTCTTGTCCGGCCGGGTCGACGTGACAACCACACCGTAAGGGGAGAACGATGAGCTGGGTCCTAGCCGTTGACTTCGGCACCTCGAACACGTCGGCTGCTCACCGCATCGGACCGGACCGGGTCGAGTCGCTGCCGCTGACCCACACCAGCAACCTGATGTCGTCGTCGGTGTTCATCGACCGGGCGAACGCGATATCGACCGGCGACGTCGCCGTGAACCAGGCGTCCGTCGACCCCGCCGGATTCGTCGTCGCCCCGAAGGCGCACGTGTCCGACCGGTCGGTGCTGGTGCGCGGACAGGAGGTTCCGGTCGCCGCGATGATGGCGGCCGTGCTGCGTACCGTCTACGGGCAGTCGCTGCAGCGGCACAACAATCACCCGCCCGCCGAGGTCGTGCTCACGCACCCCGAAGCGTGGTCGGAGCGGGAACTGTCGGTCCTGCGCGAGGCGGCGTCGATCGCCGGGCTCGGCGGCAACGTGTCGCTGATCTCCGAACCGCGCGCGGCCGCGTTCTACTATTCACGCCAGCACGACGCGAAGATCGTCAAGGGCTCCACGATCGCCGTGTTCGACTTCGGCGGCGGCACTCTCGACGTCGCGGTGCTCACCGCGACGAACGAGTGGACGTTCGAGGTGCTGCGTGCGGGCGGCGACAACGCCCTCGGCGGGAAGAACCTCGACGCGACGATCTCCCGCTGGGTGGACCGGCAGCTCTCCGACGAAGACCCCGATCTCGCGGCATGGTTGCGCCGGCCGGAGGGCCTCGACGCCCGCCGCAACCTCGACGATCAGATCCGGCGCGCCAAAGAGCTTCTCTCCCAAGCTCCGTCCGCGACCATCCGGGTCACCGGCAACGGCGCCGACATGACGTTCACACTCACCCGCGACGAGTTCGAGCAGCTGATCGAACCGCAGATCACCCGGGGTGTGCAACTGGCCGCCTCGGTCCTGCGCGATGCCGGTGTCGACCGCGGCGGACTGCAGGCGCTGTACCTGACCGGTGGTTCGTCGCGCATCCCCTACGTGCACCGCCGCCTGGCCGAACTCGGCCCGATCGCCACCCTCGACGACCCGAAGACCGTCGTGGCCAAGGGCGCGGCCGGATTCGTCGCCGGCGGCCGCGACACCGAACCGCCGGCCAATCAGGAGACCGTGGCGCTGGCGCGCGATCACGGGTTCGGCCCGCGCCACGCGGCCCCGGCCGTTCGCCCGCAGCCCGTGCACGCCGTCTTCGCCGACGTTCCGGCCCCGGACGCCGCTCCGCGCCGGACCCGCACGCCGCTCCTGGTCGGCGCCGGAGTCCTCACGGCCGTCGCGGTTGCCGCGGGCGGTGCGTATGCCTTCACCCAGAACGGCGGAACCTCCCCGGCCGCCGCCGGCACCGTCGAAACGACGACGGTGCTCGCCGTCGAGGGTGGCCTGCCGCCCGCCACGTCGGACTCGACGTACATCAGCGAATCCACCGACGATGTCACGTCGATCCTGCCTGCCAAACTCATCACGTCGTCGACATCGTGCGAGAAGGGCGATTTCACCATGCAGGGGGCGCTCCGGATCAACTGCGATATCGACCCCGACTCGTCCCTGGGCAAGGCGGTCGGGGTGGGCGAGAACGATTATTTGACGGTGTCCGCGTACCGCGACGATCAGTACGCCCGCTCGACCCTGATCCGCATGCGCGATCAGCCGATCAGCGGCTACATCTCGCTCCTGTCCGAGGACGGCAACCGCGTCATCGAATACCAGCCGTCCGACCCGTACACCTCGTTCTTCAACGGCATCGACAAGTCGAAAGGCCTTGTGATCAGCTTCTCGGTCGCACCCGCCGACAAGGGACTGGCGTTGATGCGCGAGCTCGGTTTCCCTTCGTCCTGAACCAGTTTCGCCGAACACACCCCCGAGCACCCAGATGACAAGGAGTCCCACAATCATGCGTACGTCACGCATACTCACCGCCGCCGCCGCGGCAGCCGCGCTCACTCTCGCCGGGTGCAGCAGCGACGTCGAGGGCACCGCCGTCGACAGCGAGACCGCCGCCGCGGACGCGCGGGATTCCGGTGCCGGGTCGCAGTCGGACTTCGACATCGCCGCCCTCGACACCGGCGGATACAACGTCGTCCCGAAGGACTTCGAGGCGGAAGGCCAACTCGCCGCGGACTTCGGGCCGGCCGTCGAAGGCCAGCGCATCGCCGAGTTCGTGATCGCCCCGTACACGGTCGACCCGAAGCTCGTCTCGGGCGGGGGCATGAACCAGGGTGTCGGAGTCGGCGGTCTGGCGAAGCTCGGCCTCCTGAGCGACGCCGTCTCCGCCATCGCCGAGAAGTACGAGATCATCACCACGTTCACCGACTTCCAGAGCTACACCGACGACTCCCACGAGCTCGGGGTCTCCGTCGTTCGACTCGCCGACAACGCATCCGCGGTCGCCATCGCCGGCGAGCTCCACGCGGCCGAGATCAGCGACGCCGGCGAGGAGGACCTCTTCGCATCCGGAGCCGGTACTCCGATCACGCTGCCCGGACTGCCCGATACCCACGCCTCGACCTACCGGTGGGAAACCGGCTCCGACACGGTGTCCTCGTACACCGTCAGCGGCCCTCACGTCATCTACACCTACGCCTCCACCAGCGCCGGCGACCCCGAGTGGGCGAAGGACGTCACCACGCGCGCCCTCCAGAAGCAGATCCCGCTGATCGGCAGCTTCCCGTACACACCGACGCCGCAAATCCCCGAGCTGGTGGTCGACATGGACAAGGTCCTCGCCCGAGCCGTCGGCTACACCGACGACGAGACGGCGCGGAATTCCGAGCTCGCGGTGTACGGTCCGCTGGGCTGGCTGCACTTCGACAGCGACCCGGCACAAACCGCCGAGCTCTTCGAGGAGACCGGCACCGACCGGGTCGCCATGGCCAACACGACCGTGTACCGGACGGCGAGCGCGGACGACGCCGAGACCGTTCGCGACGCGTTCCTGGCGCAGACCGCGAAGAACTCCCGGGAGCTCACCGAGGATGCGTCGGCACCGCAGAACGTGCCCGGCACCACGTGCCTGAGCGGTGACATCGCCGAGGGCCGGATGTCGGTGTGCTACATGACCTTCGGGCCGTACGTCGCCGAGATCAACGGCTACCGGCCCATCGGCAACACCGACCCCGAATCGGACACGATGCGCACGATGCCGCAGCGCGTCGCAGCCCAGTACGTGAAGTTCGTCAAGGCCGAGGAGATGGGCCTCGGGCAGAACTGATCCTCGACCCGGCCGCCGGGCCTACTTCTCCTCGATGCGCTTGGCCCCGAGGATGTCCTTCAGCAATTCGAGGGCCACATCCTCGGGGTCGCGACGGGTCGACGGATCGCCCGGGGTCGCGGCCTCGGCGAACATCTCCTCGACATCGGCCTCCGTCATCGCCGACGGATCCGCAGGCGGAGCATCGAATGCCCGTTCCGGTCCGGGATCGTCCGGAAGATCCGGCGCCTCCGGAGGCGGAATGTCGTCGTAGTTCGGGCCCGGCGCCGGTGCCTCGGTGCGGGCCGGACCGGCATCGTTCTGCTCGTCGGGACGCGGCGGGGCCGGGGCGCGATTGGCCTGGCTCGGACGCGAGAATCTCGGCTGCCCGCTCGGTCGTGACTGTTGCTGCACCGGAGCGGCTTTCACGGGAGCCGGAGCGGCGGACCCGTGCACGCACGTGACCTCGAAGTCGACGCCGAACACCTCGCGCAGCGCATCGGCGACGACCCCGGCATTGCGCGGCTCGGCGAGGCGCTTCACCAGCGGGACCGAATCGTGGACGAGCACCACGCGGGTGCCCTCCACGTCGCGAACCGACGCACCGGACAACATGACCTCGACCGTGCGGCTGCGGGCCCGCACCTTGGCTCGTACCTCCGACCACACCGCGCGGACACTCGCGGCGTCCGGACCCGCCGCCGCGGGCTGCTGTGGCGGGACGGGCGCCGGGGCGGGTTCGGCATGTTCGGGGACGACACGGTCGGCATGCGCCGGCGGAACCGGTTCGAGCTCGGCCACTTCCGGTTCGACCGGGCGTGCGACCGGTTCGGGGGCCGGAGCCGGTTCGGGTGCTGCAGGTTCCGGTGCGACCTGCGGTACCGCAGGGGCCGGTTCCGCTTGCGGGACCGGACCTGCAGCCTCCGGCTGGGGGGCCGGCTCCGCCTGCTCCACCGCACGCCGCTGCGACGGCCGCTGGTACCGGGCAGCGGGTTCGTCGGGTGCGATCGGCGCGACCGCGGGCTCCGGCAGCGGGCGCGGCGCGGCCACCGGGACCGAACCACTGTCCGGGGCAGCGGCACCTGCCGAGGCCGGGACGAATCCTTGCTCGAGTCGTTCGAGCCGTTGCAGCACAGCGGTTTCCTCGTCGGAGGCAGCCGGCAGCAGCATTCGGGCGCACATCACCTCGAGCAGCAGGCGGGGCGCGGTCGCCCCGCGCATCTCCCCGAGACCGGCGTGCACGATCTCGGCGTACCGCGTGAGAGTGGCCGGCCCGATCCGATCGGCTTCGTCGCGCATCCGGTCCAGGATGTCGCCCGGCGCGTCGACGAGGCCGCGATCGGCGGCGTCGGGCACCGCTCGGAGCAGGATCAGATCACGCAGACGCTCGAGCAGGTCGACCGCGAAGCGCCGCGGATCGTGCCCGGCGTCCATCACCTTCTCGACGGTGCCGAACAGGACCGCACCGTCCCCGACCGCGAGCGCGTCGACGGCCTCGTCGATGAGCGCGACGTCGGTGACACCGAGCAGCGCGAGCGCACGCGGATACGTCACGCCATCGGGTCCGGACCCCGCGAGCAACTGGTCCATCACCGACAGCGAGTCGCGCGGCGATCCTCCGCCCGCGCGGATGACCAGCGGGTACACGGCGTCCTCGACCGGCACGTTCTCCTGCGTGCAGATCTTCTCGAGCAGTCCGCGCATCGCGGTGGGCGCGAGCAACCGGAACGGATAGTGGTGGGTGCGCGACCGGATCGTCGGCAGCACCTTCTCCGGTTCGGTGGTCGCGAACACGAAGATGAGGTGTTCCGGCGGTTCCTCCACGATCTTGAGCAGGGCGTTGAAGCCCTGCGTGGTGACCATGTGCGCCTCATC
The DNA here is from genome assembly GCF_001895025.1 of Rhodococcus zopfii NBRC 100606 = JCM 9919. GTDB lineage: Bacteria > Actinomycetota > Actinomycetes > Mycobacteriales > Mycobacteriaceae > Rhodococcus > Rhodococcus zopfii. Next base: position 24,884 of record NZ_BCXI01000025.1, on the reverse strand, counting down.
GACGATGAAGATGCGGTACCGGGACTCGGCCGGTGCGTAGAACGCGCGGTCGCGCAGTTCGCGGGTGTCGTCGACGCCGCCGTGGCTGGCCGCGTCGAGTTCGATGACGTCGAGGTTGCCGCTTCCGCCGGGGCCGAGCGCGACACACGACGCGCACACACCGCACGGCGTGGACGTCGGGCCTTCCACGCAGTTGAGGGACCGCGCGAGGATGCGCGCCGACGACGTCTTGCCGCAGCCGCGCGGCCCGGAGAACAGGTACGCATGGTTGATGCGTCCCGTGTCGAGGGCGGTACTGAGGGGCTCGGTGACGTGCTCCTGCCCCACCACCTCGGCGAAGGTCGCCGGTCGATACTTCCGGTACAGGGCCACGCGCCGAGACTACCGGCGGGCTCCGACACGAGGGCCGAGTGGTCGCCGCCGGGGGATTCGGGCAGGTCGCGGGTCCGTGAGCGAGACGACGCCCACACACCCCTTGCGATAACGATATATCGCGTTCTATCTTGATTGTGTCGAACAAAGAGAAAGGGCGTACACCATGCGCAACGAACGACACTCCGGCGGACAGCGCCGGCACACCACCCCCGAGGGCGAATTCCACCGCGGCCGACGCCGCGGGGACGGACCCCGACGCGGCGAGCACCCCTTCGGCGGCCCCCACCCGCATCGCGGCGGCGGTCCCGCGCGAGGCGGCCGACGCCACCGCGGCCGGGCCCAGCGCGGCGACGTCCGCGCCGCGACCCTGATCCTGCTGGCCGAGCAGCCGATGCACGGCTACCAGCTCATGCAGGCGATCACCGAACGCACCGGCGGAACCTGGCGTCCCAGCCCGGGTGCGATCTACCCGACCATCTCCCAACTCGAGGACGAAGGTCTCGTCCGCGTCGAGGTCGACGGCGGTCGCAAGCTCGCGTCGCTCACCGACGCCGGACGCCGCTACCTCGAAGACCCGGCCTCTGCGGTCACCGACCCCTTCGCCGGCTTCACGGCATCGGCCGGCACCCCCGACCTGCGGACCGCGCTCGCCGAGGTCCACAACGCCGCCCGCTCGGTCGCCACCAGCGGCACCGACGCACAGATCGCCGCGGCCCGGGACATCCTGGCCGACGCGCGCCGCGCGCTCTACCTGATCCTCGCCGAGGGTCCGGATTCGAAACCGGCGGACGACGCATAACAGACACCCCAACGCCGCTCTGAGCATTCCGTAACGCGTTTGCAACACCACCGCCCCTCAGCGGAAACTCCACGGTCGGATCGTCGAATTCCGGTGCATTGAGAGCCAGTGCCCGTGAGGAGATTCGCTCGTGCCCCCGACAATCGACGCCGGCGCCACCGCGTGGCTGCTGGCGAGCACCGCCCTCGTCCTGTTGATGACCCCCGGTCTCGCACTGTTCTACGGCGGCATGGTGCGGTCGACCGGCGTCCTCAACATGATCATGATGAGTTTCGTCTCGATCCCCCTGGTGACGGTGACCTGGCTGATCGCCGGCTACAGCCTCACCTTCGACGACGATCTCGGCGGCGGCCTGCTCGGCGGGCTCTCCCACCTCGGCCTGAGCGGAATCTCCCCGTCCACCGTCCACGGACAGATCCCCGAGATCCTGTTCGCCACGTTCCAGCTCACCTTCGCGATCCTGACCGCGGCACTCGTCAGCGGTGCGATCGCCGACCGCGCGAAGTTCTCGGCGTGGATGCTGTTCGTGCCGATCTGGTCACTGCTGGTGTATGTGCCGGTCGCACACTGGGTCTGGGGGCCCGACGGCTGGATCGCGCGGCTCGGCGCACTGGACTACGCGGGCGGGCTCGTCGTCGAGATCGTTTCCGGCGCGTCCGGTCTGGCGCTGGCCCTGGTGCTCGGCCCGCGGCTCGGATTCAAACTCGATTCGATGCGACCGCACAACCTTCCGCTGGTGCTGCTCGGTGTCGGCCTGCTGTGGTTCGGATGGTTCGGGTTCAATGCGGGCTCGGCGCTGGCCGCGGACGGAAAGGCCGCCGCGATCTTCCTCAACACGCTCGTTGCGGGGTGCACCGGCATGCTCGGCTGGCTGTTCGTCGAGCAGCGACGCGACGGACATCCGACCACGTTCGGTGCGGCATCCGGTGTCGTCGCCGGACTGGTCGCGATCACCCCGGCCTGCGGCACCGTCGGGGTGATGGGCGCGGTCGTCGTCGGTGCGCTTGCGGGTGTGGTCTGCTCGTACGCGGTGGGCTGGAAGTTCCGGCTCGGCTACGACGACTCGCTCGACGTCGTCGGGGTGCACTTGATGGGCGGCATCGTCGGCACCATCCTCATCGGACTGCTCGCGACCGCGGTGATGACGGACGGTCCGGCCGGCCTGTTCTACGGCGGCGGCCTCGCCCAGCTCGGCAAGCAAATCCTCGCGGTCGCGGTGGTGGGCCTCTACGCGTTCGGCGTCACCTATGTGCTCGGCAAGATCATCGACCGGTTCTTCGGATTCCGGGTGGACAAGGAAACCGAGTCGTCGGGCATCGACCTGGTCCTACACGCCGAATCCGCGTACGAGCACGGCGTCGTCGGGCACGGACCGATCGGCGGTGGCGGCGCGGCGCATTCCCCGTTCTCCGGCCTGTCCCGCGACCTTCGCCGGGAAAATCAGGACGAACAGCCTTAGCTGCGCTGCGATCCGGCTCCGAAAGCGGCGATCGCCCCACCGCGATGTGCGGTGGGGCGATCTCCGGTCTGGCGGAACGCGCGGTCGTCGAGGATCAGGGTGCGTCCTTGTCGACCTGCATGTGACGGATGGACGGGCCGCCCTTGTGGTTGCCGGTGCGGCCGAGCCGGGAGTCGAGCAGGTTCTGCAGGCGGTCGACGGCCCCGTCGAAAGCTTCCTTCACCGAACCTGCGTGGTGGGTGACGGCAATCGGCTGCTGCCCCGCGACGCGGGCCTCGAGCACGCAGCGCTTGTCGTCGACACCGGCCTTCGCGGCGTTCTCGTCACCGAGATGGATCTCGACGCGGGTGATCCGATCGCCGAAACGCTCGAGAGCGGACTCCAGTTCACCTTCCAGTCGGCGGACGATGTCCTCGTCGACCTGGATGTTGCCGTCCTTGTTGAGCTGGACCTGCATGGGTATCCCTCCTTCTCGGGAGTCGGGGCGGTGAACCCGCCCCGGCGTGCTGCCCACTTCGATCACACCCGATTCGCCGGGGTTCGGCAAATCTCCGGCGGCGTGCCGCGACGTCACCCGCGCCGAACGTCCCGAACCGGGCATCCGCCGGCGTCAGCCCGCTCGGGTCACGACCGGGACCCCAGTGCGACCGCGAGGGCGCGCACGGATTCCTCCGCGGCGACGCGACTTCCTTGCGCCTGTCCGGCAAGCGGAGCGAGCGGCGCCAGACGGTCGGCGAGGGTGAGTTCGGCGGTGACCACCTCGACGCTCATTCCGAGCGAGACGCCGAGCACCTGCTGCAGCGGCGGCACCGTGTGGTCGGTGCCCTCCCCCGGCGTGCCGGGCGCGTACGTGTTTCCCCGGCTCGACACGACCACGACAGGCGTGCCCGCGAACGGCCGGTCCGAAGTGTCGAACGGGACGGTGGTTCCGAGAACATGGATGTAGTCGATCCACGCCTTGAGCGTCGAGGGCAACGACCAGTTGTACATCGGGGCACCGATCACGACGACGTCCGCGGCCGCGACCTCCGCGATCAGCTCGGCCTGCAGCTTCTCCGCCTCGGCATCGGGGGTTTCGCCGTCCACGCGCAGCCGCTCCGCGTAGTGCAGACCCGCGTCGGGCAGGTGCGGCAGCGGGTCACGGTGCAGATCGCGCCGGACGACGCTGTATCCGTCGCCGAGGCCGCGCCACGTCTCGGCGAACAGCCCGGTGAGAGCACGCGAGACCGACGTGGTCAGATCAGCAGACGAATCGATGTGCAGCAGCTGAGGCACCGGAACTCCCTTTGTCGAACAGCAGGTACCCGGCACGCTACCGACCGCAGGGCCGGACTCCCGGATCGTGTCGGCGGACGACCGGGCCCGACGCGGACGTACCCATTTCGTTCAGGGTGGCCCGCAACCGTTCCGGCACCGGAGACGGTCGGTCCGCCTCGTCGAGATGAACCACCGTGTGCGAGCCGGGGACGGCCACGTCGTCACCGCCGAGGATCCGCCACGCGTCGTCACCAGGTGTTCGCGACCGACGCGGATACGGGCCCCTCAGCCCGCTGCCGCCTTCCAGACGAAACCGTCAGGATCGACGAATGCTCCTGCGGTGCAGCCGATGACGACTCGGTGCGAACCCGTGCCGTCGACGGGAACCCCGAGGTCCTTGGCCAGACCCCGCCGCTTGTACAGGGCGAGCTTGACGGGACTCGATGCACCGGAAGTGAATTCGGCGTACTTGCCGCCGAAGCTCCGCCCCACGGTCAGGCCGCGCTCGACGTAGAACCGCTTGGTCGCCTTCACGTCGTCGACGCCGAGCAGCAGGACGACCTCGTCGATCTCGCGGGTGACGGGGCCGGTGTCCTTCTTCGCCGACGTCGCGACCTTCCAGATCGTGCCGTCCGGGGCCTGGACGACACCACCGTAGCCCCACAGGGACTTTGCGGCCGGTTTGATCACCTCGGCGCCGGCGTCGACGGCTGCGTCGAGGAATGCGTCGACCGTTGCGGGACCGGACACCGTGAGTGCCAGCGTGAAACCCCGGAAACCACTGGTGTTCTCGGTGGATTCCCGAAGTCGGATGTAGGCGTCGACCCCAAACCCCGTGTAGAAGCGGCGCGCGGCCTCGACGTCGGCGACCTCGAGAGTGACGGATGCGATGGACGTGGTGGATGCTGTGGTTGTTGTCATGAACTCAATGCTAGGAAGCGATGGTGGACTTGACTTCTCGATTCCTGATCGGTTCGACTTCCATATCGGCACACAGCATCGTCGCCAGGTTCGGCGCATGCGCGTCCTTCCCGTCGATCCGGTCGTCGGGGCGACGCATGCCGGCCGAGTACTGCGCCTCGATGCGCGCACGGCCCCACTCGGGCAGACACATGAATTCTCCCTTTCTCCTCGTCGGATGACGAAAGCCCCCGGGGCGCCTGCCGAGGCAGGACCCGGGGGCTCGACCGTCAGGGTCGTGTCGCTCAGCGAAGCTCCTGGATACGAACCAGATTGCCGGCCGGATCCCGGAAGGCGCAGTCGCGGATACCGTACGGCTGCTCGGTCGGTTCCTGCACGACCTCGGCGTCGCCGGCCTGTACCTTCTCGAACGTGGCGTCGAGGTCGCGGGTGGCCAGCAGAATCCAGCCGTAGGTGCCTTTGGCCATCATCTCGTTGATGGTGCGGCGTTCGTTGTCGGTGATTCCCGGATCCACAGCCGGTGGTGCCAGCAGGAGGGAAATGTCGGATTGACCTTCCGGACCGACCGTGATCCAGCGCATCGTGCCCTGCCCGACGTCGCTGCGGACCTCGAAACCGAGGACGTCGCGGTAGAAGGCGAGCGATGCGTCGGGGTCGGTGTGGGGAAGGACGGTCGTGTGAATGGTGATGTCCATGCCGAAAGGCTAGAACGGCCACGCGATGTGCACTTCTCGATTCCTGATCGATCCGGCCCGAATGCGGTTCCTGAACGCCCCCCCGGGGGCGGGTCACCCGGACCGGCCCGGCGTGAGGAAACGGTGCGCTAACGGTTCTTGGCCGCAGCCTTCATCGACTTCTTGAACTCGCGTACCTCGTGCAGCGACTTCTCGTCGACGACGTCGGCGATCGACCGGCGCGAATCTTCCTGGCCGTAATCGCCCGCGGCCTCGCGCCACCCCGCCGGCTGCACACCCATCTGCTTGCCGAGTAGCGCCAGGAAGATGCGGGCCTTCTGGTCGCCGTAACCGGGCAGTGCCTTCAGCCGGCCGAGAACCTGCTTGCCGTCCGGCTCTCCCGACGTCCAGATGGCGGCCGCATCGCCGTCGTAGTCGTCGACGATCGCCGCGCACAGTGCCTGGATCCGCTGGGCCATCGATTTCGGGAACCGGTGCACCGCCGGGGGTTGTGCACAGACGGCGATGAAGTCGTCGAGATCGGCTTCCGCGATTGCCTGCACGTCGAGTCCGCCGAGCCGGTCGGCGAGCTTCTTCGGGCCGGCGAAGGCCGTCTCCATCGGAACCTGCTGGTCGAGAAGCATGCCGATGAGCAGTGCCAGCGGGTCGGCGGCGAGCAGCGCGTCGGCGTCCGGGTCCCCGACCAGATTCAGCGTCGATGCCATGGGTCGATCATGCCCTGCCCGTCATCGCCGTCGCCACAGTACCGCGACGGTGATCGCGACGACCGTGAGCGCCAGCGTCACGCTGAACGCGTACAGCCAGTGCGGGAACAGGGTCGGTTCCGACTCCGCCGGCACCGCGGCGAGTGCCGCAAACAACGCGACGACTGCGATGACGGAGGCCGCCGCGGACCATGCGCGGGCGAGCCGCGAATGGTGCTGACCGCGCAGTTCCACGCTGCGGCGTACCGCGTGTTCGATCACTTCGGCGGCCTCGGCGAGTTCGCCGTCGAGATCGGCGATCTCGTCGGCCACTCGACGCACCAGCACCGACCGGAGCTGTGTCGGCTGTGTCCACGAAGGGAATCGATCGTCGCGTATCGACTCCTTGCGCAGCAGGACCCGCTCCATTTTCCGGGCCTGCATCGCTGCGACGTCGTCGAGCGCGGCACGGAGCCGGTCGCCATCGAGGTCCTCGTGATTGCGTAGGTGCGCGAGCACCTGCCAGAAGTCCCGCGAGCAGCTCGCACGCATCGCGACCCAGGACAGCAGCCCGAAGATCATCTCCCCGGTTCCGCGAGTCGTGTAGTCGCTGTCCACCGCGGTCGCCTCGAGATCGAGCAGCACAGCGCCCGAGTCCTCCCGCACGGCGATCGCGGCGCCGGGTTGCGCGGGCACGTCGACGAGACGGACCCGGTCCCATCCCCACACGACACCCCACGTGCGGGCAGCGGCACGGGCGGTCGGCCCCGTCGTGCTGCCGTCGACCAGGTCGCGCACCCGCTCGCCCCCACTCGACACGACCTCCACCATCAGGGCCTCGACGACCTCGCGGTCGCCGACCCCGCGATGCCGGTGCACGACGATCTCGTGCAGCGGCCGGTAGGTGGTGGGCGCGGGCATCATCCGGTTGATCCCGGGGAACAGATCTTCGAGAGAAGCCGACGACGTCAACCCGAACGGGGCGAGGAAGCCGTCGACGGTGGGCCGGAAACCCTGGCCGTCACGGTCCTGCAGCGGATCGATGCGCCGGCCCACCAGCGGTGACTTGTCGGTCAGCGCCTCCAACGCGAGCACGAGACCGTGTCCCGGGATCTCCCACAATGACACGCAGGTCGCGGGCGCGCCGACGTACGGACGCGCCGTTGTCGAGCCCGAGCGCAGCGCCCCGGTCGAGACACCGAATGACACGTCGGGATGTGCGCGGTCGACGATGTGCCGGTATGCGAGCAGAACCGCGGGGCGAACACCGTGATCGGTGGCGGGGTCCGCGCCGACCCGTGCGGGAAGGAACGGCTCGACCGCCTCGACGCGGGGAATCGGCGGACGCGGGACCGTCGAGGCGTCGATATCGAGCGCCAAGAGAAAAACATCGAGCACGCCGTGACATCCCGTAACGGACGCGACGGCGGTGACGCCGGCCCCGGACTTCACGAGAGCGCGGTCTTCCATCACACTCACCACTTCCGAACCCGCCGCGGGAACTCGCGGCGACCCTGATCGGGCAGTATGGCACTTCCTGTGAAAAAAACCCACTCGGGCCGTTTTTCGAGGTCAACCCCACTACGTCGCGGGTTGTCCACGCTCGGTCCACCGGTTCTCCACAGGTTAGTCCACAGCCTGGGCACAACTTGCCCGGAGCGAGCGCTTCCCCGGAGCGAGCGCTTCCCCGGAGCGAGCGAATGTATCGTTCGTCTCCTTCAATCGACCCAGCGATACATTCGCTCAGGAAACCCGCGCACAGGACGCCGGGGGCGCGGACGGCATACCCGACCGATGCCCCCGAAACGCATCCGCCGCCCCACCCTCGGCGGGGTGCGGCGGCGGATGGAAGCCGGTAGCTCGCTCAGTCGGCGAGAGCCTTCTCGGTCGCGGCAAGCAGCACGCACGTGGCGACGCCATCCATCGCGGTCGCGAGCTCGTCGAGCGACGGGAAGCTCGGCGCAAGCCGGATGTTCTTGTCGTCGGGGTCGTTCTTGTAGGGGAAGGCCGACCCGGCACCCGTCAGAGCGATGCCGGCGTCCTTCGCCAACGCGATGACGCGCTTCGCGGTGCCCTCGACCACGTCGAGGCTGATGAAGTAGCCGCCCTTCGGTTCCGTCCAGGACGCGACCTTCGACGCACCGAGACGATCCTCGAGGATCCGCAGCACCAACGCGAACTTCGGCGCGAGGATCTCGCGGTGCTTGGCCATGTGGGCACGCACACCGTCGGCATCGCCGAAGAACCGCAGGTGCCGCAGCTGGTTGATCTTGTCCGGGCCGATGGTCTTGATACCCAGAAACTTCTGGTACCAGGCCAGGTTGTCGGCGGACGCTCCGAAGAAGCTGACCCCCGAACCGGCGAAAGTGATCTTCGACGTCGACGCGAGCGTGAACACCCGGTCCGGGTTCCCGGCGGCGGTCGCGAGCCCGAGGATGTCGATGGCCGGCGCGCAGTCCTCGACGAGGGGATGCACCGCGTACGCGTTGTCCCAGAAGATCCGGAAGTCGGGGGCCGCGGCGGGCATGGACACCAGCGCCCGGGCGACGTCCTCGGAGTAGACGGCGCCGGTCGGGTTCGAGTACGTCGGCACCGCCCACATGCCCTTGATCTGCGGATCCGCGGCAACCAACTCGGCGATCAGGCGGGTGTCCGGGCCGTCGTCGCGCAGCGGCACCGGGATCATCTCGATGCCGTAGGACTCGGTGATCGCGAAGTGACGGTCGTACCCGGGGGCCGGGCAGAGGAACTTGACGACCGGTTCCTGCGACCACGGACGCGGCGAGCCGACGGTGCCGTGCAGCAGCGACGCGACGATCAGGTCGTGCATGATCTCGAGACTCGCGTTGTTGCCGGCGACGAGGTTCTCGACGGGGATGTTCAGCAGCTCGGCGAAGATCGCGCGCAGCTCCGGCAGGCCGGCCAGGCCACCGTAGTTGCGGCAGTCGGTGCCGGCAGCGTCGCGGTAGTCGCCCTCGCCCGGCAGCGACAGCAGCTCCGCGGAGAGATCGAGCTGTTCGGGGGACGGCTTGCCGCGGGTCAGGTCCAGCGTGAGCTTCTCGGTCTTCAGCCGGTCGTAGTTGGCGGACTGGCGCTCGTGCTCTGCAACGAGTTCCTCATGGCTCATCAACCCGATCTGGGTTTGGACAGGCATGCGGAAGAACCTTTCACCGTGCACGGCGACACGGGCATCGGCGGAGATTAAGGGGACCCCGCGCACCCGGCAGAGCCCGTTGACCCTTGCTGCCTTCCGGCCCTGGGGGAGTTCACAGGATGCGCGCCGCGCGGGATCCATCGGCAAGTGTAGAGGACACTCCACGCGACCGCGGAATCACCCCGGCACAACCCCGGCAAAATGCGTCACCACCTGCTCGTTTGGCAAGAATCGCGGAGTGTTCGGTATGCTTCCCCACGGAGGATTCGCCTAGTGGCCTATGGCGCTCGCCTGGAACGCGGGTTGGGTTAACGCCCTCAGGGGTTCAAATCCCCTATCCTCCGCCACACGGAACGCCCGTGACCAGCAGAAATGCAGGTCACGGGCGTTTCTTCGTTCCTGGCCGTGCAACGGGACGTCACCGATCTCGGCGGGGCACCAGCCACAGTGCACCGGTCTGCGCCGGCGACGAAGCAAGCTGCTCACCGATCTCCCGGGCTGCGTCGATCTGCTCCTTGGTCGCCCGTAGCTGCCGGCGGAACACCTCCTGGCGGCGGCCGTCCTCGAGGACCAGGGCAATACACCACAGGCCGAGCCACGACGTCTTCGGCGCACCGACCGGGGTTGCCTCCGACAAGCGCCGGCCCCGGTACCGGTCGAGGAACTGCACCGTCGCAGCGTTCACATCGATGTCGAGGGCGATCGACAGAGCGAGCATCGCGTCGTCGGATGGCTGCCAGTCATCGGGAAGGACGGGGTCGTCGACCGGACCGCTTGCGGTCAGGTGAAGTCGCGGCTCGGTCTCCATGACGCCATCGTGGCCTCCTCCCCATGCCGAGAGGATCGGACACGCCGCAGCACGACGATGCAGCGGTCATGAGCGACGAGGGGCGACCCAGCACTCGACATCAACTTCCCGGAACTCGATGTCGAGTACGTGGCCGCGGATTCGTCCGGTCGGACCGGTCGGGTGCGGGTGGTCGGCAGCTCCTTTCGACCACGGCGACGAACTCACGATCGCGATTCGACAGGTGCCAGCTGTCGAGCGACAGCCATGCCGCCCGCGGGTGCGACTCTCGCACATGACGGCACGGCGTACGAGCGGCAACGCGCAGGCCCGCTTCAATCCCGGATGCGTTTGGAGTTCGTGGACCCGTCGACGTGAGGCTCGATCAAGGACGTGGTCACGGCGGCCCGGCCGCGCCACGCGGCCATTGCATTTCTCGGGGCAGCGGCGCCGGAGATGCTGCCGTTGCGCAGGGGAGACATGCTCGTGGTGAACGCGTCCGATTCGGCGGTGCGGTCGCGCTCGACGTGCCCGGAAGCGATCGATGCGTATCTCCGGGCAGGAGTACGGGTTACAGCGAACGCGACCTGCACGCCAATGTGATCGCGACACCGACGGCGGCGTTGATCGGTTCGGCGAATGCATCCGCCCACTCCCGGGATCTGGCGCTGGAAGCGAGCATCATCACCGACAGCCAGGACATCATCGATCAGCTTCGCGAGTTCGTCGAGGGGCTGGCCGACGAGAGCAAACAGGTCACCGCAGCCGACCTACCACGGTTGCAGAAACTGTGGGACGAGGGCGAATCGAACGATCCCCGCCGCGCCGTTCCCGGCGTGAACCAGTATCCGGAGGGCCTGATCCAGGACTTCACCGCCGGATTCGCACTCAATGAATGGAGCCCACACCATCACACCCGAGATGACCGAAAGGCGAACGGGGACGTCCGCAAGACACACCGTGACCCGTCGATCGGCGTCGACTGGCTCATCCTCGACAAGGAGGACCCCGGATACGACGTGGGGACAGTGCTGTTCGTCATAGACAAACAGGGCATCGAACCACCCGGGTGATCGCACCGAAGGCTCTGCCGCGTGGCAGTGGATGTCGATACCAAGTCGACCGATACGCTCGGGCGACATCAACGACTGGGTCCCGTGGGATCAGCTCGATGTGACCCTCGGACCTCTGCAATCAACGATCGAGGACAACGGGGGATGGCGCGAAGGCAGCGTCACCGATGTCGACGGGATCGGATGCGGGCTCCTCGCACTATGGGGGATCGAGGTACCTAACGACTCCGCCCCCTGTAACTGCCGGGCTCTCGAGAGCCCGGCACCTGTCCAGCGGCGACGGACAGGAACGAAAACGCCCGACATGCCAGGCCCGGTCGGGCGTGCCGATGGCTCGAGCTCCCCGGCGGATGGCCCGACCGGAACGATCGCCGGCTTGGCGTCCTTGATCACGATGCCCCGCCCGGTCTCGCCCTCAGCCATTCGGAACGCGATCTACCAGCCGCCGCTTGCGGTACTGCGCACCCCCCGCGAGCTGGGCGTAGTCGGATGTGGTCGGTCACCACGTCCCTTACACTGATAGCGGCCAATTCGGCAGGTCAACGCGCCTATGGTGTCGAGCATGAGGGGAGTTGAGATGTCCGTCGTACCGAGGAAGGTCATCCGGCAGAAGCTCATGCAAACCGCGGTCCTGAACAAGATCGAACGTGAGCATCTGCCGGTGGACACCGACCAGATTCACCGGAACCTGGACAGGATCCGTGAGCAGGTCCGCGGCAAGTCCATGACCGAGTATGTGGAGCGTTGGGACCAGCTCCTGCGAACCGGGGATATCGACACGATCCGCCGAGTGGTGCTCTCCGACGACGAGGTGGGGCAGGAGATGCGGAATCTGTCGCCCCTGACCGTTCTGTTGACCGAGTCCGAGCGCCTCGACGTTCTCGACACCGTGCGACACCACGCGGCGTGAACCGCGAACAGTTCGCACAGGCAATCAGGACCGCGTGTGCCTATCTCGACGAACCGTACGTCGTGGTCTTCGGCTCGCAGTCCATCCTCGGGAGCTACGACGACTCGGCACTCCCCATGGAAGCAACCATGTCGCGCGAGGTGGACATCACGCCTGGTAGCGCATTCGTGACCGGGATCGACCTCGAAGACAAGCTCAGCGTCCTGGATGTCTTCGTCGGGGAGGACTCACCCTTCCACGACCTGCACGGGGTCTATGTCGAAGGCATCCACAAGGACACCGTGGTGCTGCCGAACGAATGGGAGAACCGACTCGTTCACTTCACTGCCGACGATGGATCCGGCGCAAAGTACGGACGAACCGGCTTGTGTCTCGACCCGGTGGACCTGTGTGTCGCCAAGAGTATTGCCGGTCGGACCAAGGACCACGAGTTCGTCTCCGCTCTCATCCGAGACGAACTCGTCGGAGCCGGCGACATCCTCGACCGCATCGCTACGGCCGGGATCCAATGGCCGGCTGTCTACACCGACGATCGTGAGCTGGCGCTGACCCGTGCGACGCGCTGGCTCGAATCCGTCATCACCGATTGAGTATCCATCGCGGATGCGGAGGGCTGGCTGCCGATATTCGCAGCGCGCGTATCGACCCGATTGGCTGGCGCCTACGCCCACGTTTCGTTAACAGCCGACAAAACGGTGGTTCCGGTCCTGTTCTCGGCAGTCCGAGAGAGAATGGGTTCGATGCGTGTCTCGCGTCGAGACAGTCACACGAGTTCTGTTACCTCTGTTGTGCGCGTCGGAGCCGCTATCGCCGATATCCCTGGCGACGCCCGTTCTTGCCGATTAGGCGTTGCCGATCGACCGGCTCCTGTGGGTGCAGCACCTGCTGGAGGTCATTGATCGTTTCGTCGTCGAGCTCGGCATGGAGCGCACCTGCCGCCCAGTCCCATTCAGGTGTCGACCAGACACAGAACCGTGCACCCCACACGACGCACCGCGGCCATCCGTCGGCCCAGGGTCAGGTCACCCATACCGCGGTGAACTCGTACCACGGCCCATCGATATGAGTCGATTCGAATCGCTCTATTCCCGAGCGGTCCGGACGGGGCCTTCTGTGAATAGAACCAGCCTCCGGAGGTGGTCAGGAACGCCTGGTCGGAGTCGTAGAAGTGCAGCATCGCATCACGGCGACCGAACAGCCCACTCGGCCACCCACCGGTCGCCGGCATGGTCCAGGTTCAGTGGCGGGGCCCACTGCTCGATGACGGCGGGCCTACGGCAGCCGGATGCGGGTGGTCGCACCAGGCAGCCGCAGGGGGTGTGCATCCGGGCGGTGAGCCTCACCTCGTCCTCGGCGACGAGCACCACGCGGGCGGTGCGCTCGGTGCGGTAGAGCTGTTCGGCGAGCAACAGGCCGGCGACGGTCCGGCGCAGCGTCGAGCTAACACTACGCCGCAGATGATTGCTGATGATCCGGCGCCTCAGGTGGTCGATGCAGGTACGGATTGGGGATACGACATCACGTCTCATCCGCACCGGCGGAAGACCCTGTTGTGGTCGCGGTGGCCGCGCACGAACACATGGCCTCCGTCCGGGAGCCGGTCTCGTTGGCCTTCGGTCACGGCAGGTCCGCGTCCACCTCACGCAGGCGACGGCGCACCCGCACAGCGCGGGCATCGGCCCCGCTCGCCCGCATGGTGTTCCAAGGGCGCCACGGTCAGTTCGCTGCTGTCCACGCCGGAACCCTACGAGGACCTCGTGACATGACGAAGCACCCTGCCCTCGCATTCGCGCCGCCGATCGGGAACGATGACGCCGTGCCGTCGACATCCCGCTTTCTGCCCTGGATTCTCGCGTTGGCCGCGGGTGTGATCGCCGCGGACCAGCTCTCCAAGTGGTGGGCGGAGTCGGCCCTGGTTCCGGGTCGGACGACGCCCGTCGTGGGCGAGATCCTCGAATGGCGGCTCGTGTACAACTCCGGCGCGGCCTTCGGGCTCGGCGCCGAACACACCTGGGTGCTGACGGTGTTCGCGGGCCTCGCCGTCGTCGCCCTCACCGTGATGGCGACGCGGCCCCTCACCGGGGCATGGACGGTCGGCGTCGGGGTGCTGCTGGGCGGCGTCACGAGCCACCTGGGTGATCGCCTGCTCCGCGCGCCGGGGTTCGCTCGCGGGCAGGTCGTCGATTTCATCGCCTACAACAAGTGGTTCATCGGCAATGTCGCCGACATCGCCATCGTCGGCGGCGCGGCGTTCCTGGCGATCCTGACCCTGCTGGGCATGCAGACACGTCCGGACACAGCCGCCGCTCCAGGCTGAGCACTGAAACGAAATCTGCTTGGCAACAACACAATTCGGCTATTCGCAGGCAATGCCGTCGCGGTCGCCGTCCATCTCCGGACGGTAACCGGGCTGTCCGGCATACAGGGGTGCGGCGCCGGCCGCACGGGCCGCCGCGCAGTTCTCGAAGTACACCGGCGCCCCGTCCTGCGGGACGGCCGGCGCGGGCTCGCGCGTCGTCGCCGGGATGCCGGCCTCCGGGGCCTGCGTCGGAACCGCCTCGGTCGCGACTCCGCCGCACTCGGTCAGTACCCGGACGATCGCGTCGTGCTCGGCCTGCGTCACCCACAACCCGTACGCCGCCTTCACCTGGACCTGCCGCGCCACATAGGTGCAGCGGTAGGCGCGGTTCGGCGGCAGCCAGGTGGCGGCATCGCCGTCACCCTTGCGCTGGTTCGTCGGGCCGTCGACGGCCTGGAGATTGCGCGGATCGTTCGCGAAGTCCGCGCGGGTCTGCGCGTCGAGTTGCTGCGCGCCCTTCTGCCAGGCGTCCGACAACGCGACGACGTGGTCGATCTGCACGGCCTCGGATGTGTCCTGACCGCGGGTGAACGGAATGGTCGCGCCGGTATAGGCGTCGTGCAGGGTGCCGGACAGGACGACGCAATCGCGGGTGCCCGGTTTGAACTCGATATCGACGAGGTCGCGGCGCAGGATGTCGTTGCGGGTGTCGCAGCCGTTGTGGCCGCCGGCGACGCCGACGTCGTCACTCCACGCCTGACCGAACAACTCGCGGTCGTATCCGGTCTTCGGGGCACGGCCCTTGATCGGGAGTTCCGCGAAGACCGCAAGCGCAGCCGACGCCTCCGACGTCGACGAACCGCTCGCCCGCGCGCCGGGTTCGGTGGGTGCGGGGGCGGCCGTGGCTGTGGCGGTGGCGGTGGCCGGCGCCGACCGGGAAACTGTCCCAGTCGTGGGGTCCGCGGTCGCGCCGCATCCCGTGACGGTCGCAATCGCGGCGACGACGGCAACGAGCCGGCCGCCACGGTTCAAGGTCGTCGATAGGCCGGTCACTCGAGGTACTCCTGGGCACGGGGGTGGGTCCGTGGACTGTCGCCGGACCACACCACCTCGTTACACGGGAAGCCGGTCAGGCGTGGGTGAAGTCCATCGACGGGGACCCGTTCTCCGCCTCGGGCACAGTCGACCGTTTCCGTTCACCGGAAACCTCTACTGGACAGAGCCGTGTGATCCATGTCTCAATTAGCTGTGATCCCTAACTTTCTGCCGACTTCGAATGCCCTGGGCCGATCCACGGTCGACAAGCTTCCACCTGCGAGCGAGGTGAGCGGTCTCGTTCATCTCCGGGAAGAGGACCGGGAAATCTGGGAGCGCGCCGCGCGGTTCCTCGACGTCCGCAGCAACGACAGCCACACCGTCTACGCCTACGGCCTCGCCCGCGCCCTGGTGGACCTGCATCCGGACGCGGACCCGGAGATCGTGCTGCCTGCGATCCTGCTCCACGACACGGGCTGGTCCCAGGTCCCTCCCGGCGATGTACTCGAGGCGATCGAGCCGGGTGCCGGGCGTCATGATGTCGTGATCACGCACGAGAAGGAGGGCGCGAGGATCGCCACCGAGGTCCTGACCGACCTCGGTTTCGAACAGCACCGGATCGACGAGATCGTGACCATCATCGACGGACACGACACCCGGCTCACGGCCCTCTCGCTCAATGACGCCCTGGTCAAGGACGCCGACAAGCTGTGGCGACTGACGCCTCACGGCGTGGAGACGGTCATGAACTGGTTCGGCCTGGATCGGGAGCAGGCTCACCGCCTCATCGGCTACCGGGTCCACGAGCACCTGTTCACGGAGGCGGCCAGGGTGATGGCCCGCGGCCTTGCCGCGATCGTGTCGATAGACTGCGCCCCCGAGCGCCGCGCCCTGGGCTGACCGGTGCGCACCAACGAGACGGGACGCACCGTTACTTCCCGCGTCCTCGCGATCCTCGAGGCCTTCGAGGCCAACGGCCCGACACTGACGCTCTCGCAGGTGGCCGAGCACACCCGGATGCCCGTGTCGACCGCCCATCGTCTGATCGGCGAACTCGAGGAATGGGGCGCGCTGGCGCGCGACGACAACGGCCGCTACCACGTAGGCCTGCGTCTGTGGGGACTTGCCCAGAGCGGCGGGCTCCGCCTCCGCGACAGCGCGAGGCCATTCCTGCAGGACCTCTTCTCCCTCACGCAGGAGACCGCGCACCTCGCCATCCGCGAAGGCAGCGAGGCGCTGTATGTCGACCGCATCTACAGCTCCAAACGCGTCCCTCGGGCGTCCCGGATCGGCGGTCGGCTGCCGCTGCATGCGACCGCCGTCGGCAAGGTCCTGCTCGCCTACGAGGCACCGTGGTTCCGCGACGCCTACCTCCACGAACACCTGGAGGCCCCCACGAAACGCACCCATGTGAATCCCGGGGCGCTCGCCCGGGAGCTCGCACAGATCGCCGACCAGGGATACGCGATCACCAACGAGGAAGTCCGGGTCGGGGCCTGCTCGATCGCCGTCCCCGTCCGCGGACGGCCGGACGCCACCGAGGCGGCGATCGGCCTGGTCCTCCTCGCGACGCAGTCCACCAACCTCACCCGCCACCTTCCGGTATTGACGGGCACGGCCACCCGGATCGAGGCGGCCATCGCGCGCTACCCGTTCACGATGACCGGCCAGCCGGCC
This sequence comes from Rhodococcus zopfii NBRC 100606 = JCM 9919, assembly GCF_001895025.1. GTDB lineage: Bacteria > Actinomycetota > Actinomycetes > Mycobacteriales > Mycobacteriaceae > Rhodococcus > Rhodococcus zopfii. The sequence goes on along the minus strand of NZ_BCXI01000025.1, from coordinate 7,760 downwards.
CGGAATCCAACCGGCCGTCCAGGTGGAAATGACTTCCGGTGAATGGAAACGCGCCATTGTGACGCGGACAACACCGATCCAAACTGACTCCATCAACCACACGGGAGTTGCATGTGACTACAAACCTCTCGACCTCGCCGGCCGGATGCCCTGTTCCTCACGGAGACAAGGCCCATCACGGCTACGAGCCCTTCGACCAGAACGACCCGTTCCCCGCGTACGCCGAACTCCGGGCCGAGGCACCGGTGTTCTTCGACGAGCGGATCGGATACTGGGTCGTCACCCGCTACGACGACATCAAGGCGGTCTTCGAGGACTGGCAGACGTTCAGCAGCGAGAACGCTCAGGCCCCCGTGCGTGAGCGCGGCGCAGAAGCCACCCGGATCATGACCGAGGGCGGCTTCACGGCGTACTCCGGCCTGTCGGCCAGGGTGCCGCCCGACCACACCAGGATCCGCAAGATCGCTTCGAAGGCGTTCACCCCGCGGCGGTACAAGGTTCTCGAGCCCAGCATCCGCGCACAGGTCGTCGGCCTGCTGGAGAACATGCTGGAGCGCCCGGGGAACGAGGGCGACATCGTCGCCGACCTGGCGTACGAGGTTCCGACGGTGACGATCCTGACCTTGATCGGGGCGGACACCGGCCAGGTCCCGACCTTCAAGCGATGGTCCGACTCGCGCGCCGCGATGACGTGGGGCGACCTGAGCGACGAGGAGCAGATCCCGCACGCACACAACCTCGTCGAGTACTGGACCGAGTGCCGGCGACTGGTGGCCGAGGCGCACGAGAAGCAGCCCGACAGCTTGATCGGCGACCTGGTTCGCGCCCAGGCCTCCGGGGACGAGATCAGCGACCACGAGATCGCGTCGGTGGCGTACAGCCTCCTGTTCGCCGGCCACGAGACCACCACGACTCTCATCTCGAACGCGGTACGAGTCCTGCTCGGCCACCCCGAACAGTGGCAGCAGCTGGTGGACGACCCGTCGAAGATCCCGGCGGCGGTGGACGAGGTGCTGCGCTACAGCGGCTCGATCACCGCGTGGCGCCGCAAGGCGCTGACCGACGCGACGATCGGCGGGGTGTCGATCGCCGCGGGCGATCAGGTCCTGCTGGTGATGGGTTCCGCGAACCGCGACGAGGCCAAGTTCGCCGACGGCGAGACGTTCGAGATCGACCGTCCGAATGCCCGGGAACACCTGTCCTTCGGCTTCGGCATCCACTACTGCCTCGGAAACATGCTCGCAAAGCTGCAGACGAGGATCGCCCTGGAAGAGCTGGTTCGGCTGGTGCCCGACCTCCGGTTGCGCCCCGGTACGTCGATCGCGTTCCGCGAGAACTTGTCCTTCCGGGTTCCACAAGACGTCCCGGTGACGTGGGGAGATGCGGAATGACCACCTACATCCAGTTCTTCGACGAGGGCCTGCCGTCCGAGCACGAGTTGCTCGGGGGCAAGTGCGCCTCGCTGGTGACGATGACGGCCGCCGGCATGCCGGTCCCGCCCGGATTCGCCGTCACGACGGCGTTGTACGAAGCCTTCATCGCCGAGTCCGGTCTCGGCGAGGTGATCGCAGCGAAGCTCGACGGCCTCGATCCGAGCGATGTCGCCCAGGTCGATCGCGTCTCCGCGGCGATCCGCGAGGAGATCTGCTCCCGTCCGGTGCCCGAGCACCTGCGTGAGCCCACGATCGCGGCGTACGGCGCCCTCCAAGCCCGGTTCGCCGAGCCGGTGCCCGTCGCCGTGCGCTCGTCGGCGACGGCGGAGGACCTGCCGGACGCGAGCTTCGCCGGCCAGCAGGACACCTACCTGTGGCTCACGAGCCTGGCCGACGTGCTCTCGCACATCCGGGCCTGCTGGGCCTCGCTCTACACCAGCCGCGCGATCATCTACCGGCTCAAGAACGGGATCAGCGAAGAAGGACTGTCGATGGCCGTGGCCGTGCAGAAGATGGTCAACGCCCGGGTCGCGGGGGTCGCGATGACGCTGAACCCGCACAACGGCGACCGTTCCAAGGTGACCATCGACGCCTCCTACGGTGTCGGTGAATCGGTGGTCTCCGGTCATGTCACCCCGGACAACATCCTCATGGACAAGGTGATGCTCAGCGTCGTGCAGGAACACATCGGCGCCAAGCACATCGAGCTGGTCCCGGACGCGACCGCCGGTCGCCTCACCGAGCGTGAGGTCGAGCCCGAGCGCTGCACCGTCCGCTGTCTCACCGACGACGAGCTGAAGGCGGTCGCAACGCTCGCGAAGAGCGCTGAGCGCCATTACGGCACCCCGCAGGACATCGAGTGGGCGCTCGACCGTGACCTGCCCGAGGGCCAGGACCTCCTGCTCTTGCAGGCCCGTCCCGAAACCGTCCATTCGGTCACCAAGCCGGTCGCTGCTGCGGCCACCGCCCCGCTCGGAGCAGGCACCGGATTCTCGGGGCTCGGCGGCATCACCGCCGCCCTGCTGGGTAGCGGCGGCTCGTACGCACCCTCGATCCCCACCCATCACCACCACGAGAGCAAGGAAACCTCGCGATGACCGTTGCTTCAGCCGCTCCGACGGTGAAGTCGTTCCCCAGCCCGTCGTCCCTGCCGGTGCCGGAAGGCGCCGAGGGATGGGAGAAGCTGTACCCCTACTACCTGACGTTCGACAACGACGCGGGCTCCGACGACGAGAAGTTCTGGTTCTGCGACAGCCAGCACTGGCCGACGGCGTACAAGCCGTTCGAGACCATCGGCGGCGAGTTCGCGGTCAAGTGCCTCGGGCAGTACAACACGCGTCACCTGCTGATCCCGCCGGCCAACGGCATCGAGTTCAAGATCCACCTGGGCTACCTCTACATGAGCCCGGTCCCCGTCCCCGAGGACCAGATCCCCGGCCGCGTGCCGGAGTTCGAGCGGCGCGTAGGCCACTACTTCCAGAACTGGGACAGCCTGCTCGCCCAGTGGAAGGAAAAGGTCCTCTCGACGATCCGGGAGATGGAGACTCTCGAGTTCTCCCCGCTGCCGGACATGGTGCCGTTCGACGACATCGTCTCGGGCAAGGCCAAGGACGGCAGCGAAGTCCTCCTGGAGAACTACGACCGGCTGATCCAGCTCTGCTACCAGAACTGGCAGTACCACTTCGAGTTCCTCAACCTCGGCTACCTCGCCTACCTCGACTTCTTCAACTTCGCGAAGGAAGTCTTCCCGGGCATCCCCGACCAGGCCATCGCGAAGATGGTCCAGGGCGTCGACATGGAGTTGTTCCGTCCCGACGACGAGCTCAAGAAGCTGGCAACGCTGGCCGTCGAGCTCGGCCTGCAGTCCGCGTTCGCCGACACCGACGACGTCGACGGCACCCTCGGCGCTGTCGGCGCCCTCCCGGGTGGCGACCAGTGGGTGGCGGCGTACCGGGCGGCCCAGGACCCGTGGTTCAACTTCACCGTCGGCAACGGCTTCTACGGCCACGACAAGTACTGGATCGAGCACCAGGAGATCCCGCTCTCCTACATCAAGGACTACATCCGCCGGGTGGATGCCGGCCAAGATATCCTCCGCCCGGTCGAGCAGCTCATCGCCGAGCGCGACCGCATCATCGAGGAATACCGCTCGTTGCTCGACGGCGACAATCTCGCCACCTTCGACGGCAAGCGCGGGCTGGCCGCCACCGCCTACCCATACGTCGAGAACCACAACTTCTACATCGAGCACTGGACGATGGGCGTGTTCTGGCGCAAGGTCCGCGAGCTCAGCCGGGTCTTCGTCGGCGCCGGTTTCTGGGGCGAGCAGGGCGACCTTCTGTACCTGAACCGCAACGAGGTGCGCGACGCGCTCTTCGACCTGATCACCGGCTGGGCGGTCGGTGTGCCGGCCATCGGGCCGGCGTACTGGCCCGCCGAGATCGAGCGCCGCCGCAAGATCGTCGACGCGCTGGACTCGCAGCGGCCCGCTCCGGCGCTGAACACCCCGCCGCCGCAGATCACCGAGCCGTTCACCCAGATGCTGTGGGGCATCACGACCGAGCAGGTCCAGCAGTGGCTCGCCGACGACGACGGCGACGACACCGGCGTGACCGGCATGGCCGCCTCCCCCGGTGTCGCCGAGGGCCGCGCTCGCGTGGTCTTCCACGCCGATCAGCTCGGCGAGGTCCAGGACGGCGAGATCCTCGTCGCCACGATCACGGCGCCGAGCTGGGGGCCGATCTTCGGCAAGATCAAAGCCACCGTCACCGACATCGGCGGGATGATGTCGCACGCCGCGATCGTCTGCCGGGAGTACGGCCTGCCGGCCGTCACCGGCACCGGCAACGGCTCGACCACCATCCAGACGGGCCAGCTGATCCGAGTCGACGGCAACACGGGCCGGGTCGAGATCCTTGAGGACTGACACCGTGCCCGACACCACCACCTCCCGCCGCACCGTGCTCATCACCGGTGCGGCGGGAGGACTGGGACGCGCTTTCGCCCTCGGCTTCGCCGAGCGGGGGTACGACGTCGCCGTCGCCGACATCGACCCGGTCGGGGTCGAGGAGACCGCCCGCCTGGTCCAGGAGACCGGGGGCCGTGCCTGGCACGGTCCGGTGGACGTGACGTCCACCGCCTCCACCGAAGCCCTGTGCGCGGCGGCCGCCGAGTTCGGCGAGGGGACGATCGACGTCGTACTCAACAATGCGGCGATCTACGCCACGGTGACGCGGTCGCCGCTGGAGAAGATCGATCCGGACGAGTGGGACCGGGTCATGGCCGTCAACGCGAAGGGCCCCTGGCTCATGGCGCGTGCGGCCAGCCCGTTCCTCCCCGAGGGTGGCCGTGTCATCAACCTGTCGTCCGCCACCGTCTATTCCGGCTCGGAGCAGTGGGCGCACTACGTGGCATCCAAGGGCGCGGTCATCGCGCTCACCCGGGTGATGGCCAAGGAGTTCGGCCGCCGTTCGATCACGGTCAACGCGATCGCGCCGGGCTTCACCCTCACCGAGGCCAGCTACGGACTCATGGACGACGCCGCATCCTACGGTGTCGACCGCGGCGCGCTGCGCAGGGCGAGCCAGCCCGGCGACATCGTGGGGGCCGCCCTGTTCCTCGCCGGCCCCGACTCCGCCTACATCTCCGGCCAAACCCTCGTGGTCGACGGCGGCCGACAGTTCATCTGAAAGGACCTCAGGAGTAAAGCCATGGCCAAGATCACCCTGACAGACAGCGGCGGCGCAACCACCGTGCTGGACGCAAATCCCGGCGACTCCGTCATGGAGACCGCTGTACGCAACGGAGTCACCGGCATCGTGGCGGAATGCGGCGGCTCACTGTCCTGCGCCACCTGCCACGTGATCGTGGACGAGGCCGACTTCGCCGCCCTTCCCCCGATGGAGGAGATGGAGGACGAGATGCTGTGGGGCACCGCCGTCGACCGCCTCCCGACCTCGCGGCTCTCCTGCCAGATCCGAGTGACCGACGGACTGGACCTGCACGCCGCACTTCCCGAGACGCAGGTCTGAGATGACCGACGATCGCCCGGGGAACGGGCTCCTCATCGTCGGCTCCTCCCAGGCCGGGGTGCAGCTCGCGGTCTCGCTGCGCGCGCTGGGCTTCACCGATCCGGTGACGCTGCTCGGCGACGAAAACCACCGGCCCTACCAGCGGCCGGCGCTGTCCAAGGAGTTCCTGCAGGACAAGATCACCAAGGAGTCGCTGATCTTCCGCAGCGAGGACTACTGGCGCGAGCACGACATCGACGTCGTCAAGGGGGAATTCATCGAGAAGGTGCGCACGGACCCGGACGGCTCGGGCACGGCGCACACCGCCGGCGGCCGCACCTTCGCCTTCGACCGTCTCGCCCTCACGGTCGGGGCCCGGGCGCGCCGGCTCGATCTCCCGGGGGCCGGCCTCGACGGCGTGCTCTATCTGCGCAACGCCGACGACGCCCTCGAGCTGAAGGCACGAGCACCGCACGCGCAGCGGGTCGTGGTGATCGGCGGCGGCTTCATCGGCATCGAGGCCGCGGCCAGCCTGCACACCCTCGGCAAGAAGGTCACGCTCGTCGAGTACGCCGACCGGCTCGTGGCTCGCGCCGTCGGCGAGCAGACCTCCGCGTTCCTCGCCGACCACCACCGCAGCCGCGGCATCGACATCCGCCTCGGCACCGGGGTGGAGGCCATCGTCGGCGCCGACGGCCGCGTCACCGGGGTCGACATCGGCACCGAGGTGCTCCCGGCGGACATCGTCCTCGTCGGCATCGGGGTCGTCCCCAACACCGACCTTGCCGAGCAACTCGGGCTCGATGTCGACAACGGCATCGTCGTGGATCGCTACGCCACCGCCTCCGACGGGCACACCCTGGCCGTCGGGGACTGCGCCAACCTCCCCAATCCCGTCCCGGGTGCGCTCGAGGGCGCCCGGGTGCGGTTCGAGAGCGTCAACCATGCCATCGAGCAGGCCAAGGTCGCGGCCTACGCCGCCATGGGACGCCAGTCCGAGTACGCCGGCGTTCCGTGGTTCTGGTCCAACCAGGGCGACCTCAAGCTCCAGATCGCGGGCCTGTCGACCGATCACGACCAGGTCGTCGACCGCAGCCCGGCCGACCCCACCAAGCACTCGGTTCTGTACTACCGCCAGGGACGGCTGATCGCAGCCGACTGCGTCAACGTGCCGCTCGACTTCATGATGGTCAAGCAGGCCCTCGGTGCCCAGGTCGATCTCCCTGCCGATCAGGTCGCTGACCCGACCGTCCCCCTCAAACCGATCCTGACCGCGGCACTCGAAGGAAAGCACGCATGACGACCCATCCGCTCCCGCCCACGCCGATCGCCCCCTCCGGGACGATCGACACTTCACCGATCGCCCTGAGTCCGGCGTCCGGCGCCGAACTCGACCCGATCTGGGCGTCGATCGTGCCGGAGACCCGGGCCCGCTCCAACGACATTCACCTCCCCGTGTCGCTCGCCTTCGCCGAGCGGCTGGTAGCCGCCCACCCCGAAGCGGACGCGCTGCTGGTGCGGGTCGCGATCGTGCTGCACGACGCCGGGTGGGGCCGGGTCGACGAGAGCCGGATCCTCAGCGAAGGCTTCTCCGGCGACTGGCGCAAGGCCGCGATCCGGTTCGAGCACGAGAAGCAGGGATGCGAGATCGCTCGCGAGGTGCTCCCGCCGCTGGGGTACGACGAGGAATTCGTCGAGGAGGTCGTGGCCATCATCGACGGCCACGACACCCGCAAGGAGGCGTACTCCCTCGAAGACGCCCTGGTGCGGGACGCCGACCGGCTGTGGCGCTTCGACCACGTCGGCATCGCGCTCGCCGCGGGCTGGTTCAACATGGACTCGGCCACCTACTGCAGCAGGCTGCGCAGCGAGATCATCCCCGAGCTGCTCACGCAGGCCGCCGTCGAGATGGCCGTGGCCAGTCTCGACCGATCCGAGGCCCTCCTGAAGACCGACGTGATCCGATGACCGTGGCCGTCACCTTCACCCACGTCGACGACCTGTTCCTCGGCGGCAACTGGACACCGTCCGGTTCGCCGGAACGACTACCGGTCGTCGACCCGGCGACCGGCGAGGAGTGGGGCAGCATCCCGCAGGCGTCCGCAGCCGACCTCGATGCCGCTGTCGGCTCCGCCCGCGACGCGTTCGACTCGGGCCCCTGGCCGCGGCTCACCGCCGCCGAGCGCGCCGATCTGCTGCTCCGCATGGCCGACGAGGTCGAGAAGCGGGCGGAGCTGATCTCGGTCACGAACACCCGCGAGAACGGCTCGCCGGTGGCCGAGACGTCCGGTGCCGCGGCGAACGCGGCCGGCATCCT
>NZ_BCXI01000024.1 GCF_001895025.1 Rhodococcus zopfii NBRC 100606 = JCM 9919 | reverse complement strand
GCCGCCGCCGGCATCCCGGCGGGTGTCGTCAACCTCGTCACCGGCGACGGACGAGTGGGTGATGCGCTGGTCCGGCACCCGGGAATCGACAAGGTGGCCTTCACCGGGTCGACGGGTGTGGGACGCCGGATCGCCGCTGCCTGTGGGGAGTTGCTCCGTCCGGTCACCCTCGAGCTGGGCGGCAAGTCGGCCGCGATCGTCCTCGAGGACGCCGACCTCGACGCCTTCTCCGAGGTCCTGATCAGGTCCTGCATGCGCAACACCGGCCAGACCTGCTACATCTCGACCCGGATCCTGGCGCCCGCTGCGCGCTACGACGAGGTCGTCGAGGCGGTCACCCGCACGGTCCGGACCGCTCCCCAGGGCGACCCCTTCGACCCGGGCACCGTCTTCGGCCCGGTGGCCAACAAGCGCCAGTGGGAAATCGTCTCGGGCTTCCTCGACTCCGCACGCGAGGAAGGCGCCCGCGTCACCACGGGCGGCCACGCGCGCACGGACTGTTCCGGCTACTTCGTCGAGCCGACCGTGCTGGCCGATGTCACCCCGAAGATGCGGGTGGCGCGTGAGGAGATCTTCGGGCCCGTCGTGACCATCCTGCGCTACGACGACGTCGACGAAGCGATCGCCATCGCGAACTCGACGTCATTCGGCTTGGGCGGCATCGTCTTCGGCCGCGACACCGAGCGCGCTCAGGAGGTCGCCGAGCGGATGGATACCGGGTCCGTCGGGATCAACTTCTTCGCGTCCAACCACGCCGCGCCGTTCGGCGGACGGCACGACTCCGGCCTCGGTGTCGAGTACGG
>NZ_BCXI01000023.1 GCF_001895025.1 Rhodococcus zopfii NBRC 100606 = JCM 9919 | reverse complement strand
GTTAAGGGCTCGACTGGCCGAACGAACATGACGCGGGTCACTATGGACTCATGACGAGACGCGCGCCCGTGGACGACATCGACGAATCGACGCTCGAGGTCGCCGCGGCGAAGGACCACGCCGCCGGGGTGCCGGCGGTTCTGGTCTCGCTGCAGCGCGCGTATGCGCAGATGGGCGCGGTGCGCACCCTCTCGACCCTGACCCGCCTCAATCAACGCCACGGATTCGACTGCCCCGGCTGCGCGTGGCCGGAGACCCCCGGTCACCGCAAGCCCGCCGAGTTCTGCGAGAACGGCGCGAAAGCGGTCGCCGAAGAAGCGACCCTGCGCACGGTGACACCGGAGTTCTTCGCGCAGCACTCCGTCGACGACCTGGCCGGCAGGACCGACTACTGGCTCGGCCAGCAGGGCCGGATCACCCATCCGATGGTGCTGCGACCCGGTGGCAGCCACTACGAGCCGATCTCCTGGGACGCGGCGTTCGAGCTGATCGCCGACGAACTGCGCACGTTCCCCTCGCCCGACGACGCCGTCTTCTACACCTCGGGCCGCACCAGCAACGAAGCCGCGTTCCTCTACCAGTTGCTCATCCGCAGCTACGGCACCAACAACATGCCGGACTGTTCCAACATGTGCCACGAATCGTCCGGTAGCGCACTCATCGACGCGATCGGTATCGGCAAGGGCTCGGTGTCGGTACCCGACCTCGAACAGGCCGACCTGATCCTCGTCGCGGGACAGAATCCGGGCACCAACCATCCGCGGATGCTGTCGACGCTCGAGAAGGCGAAGAACAACGGCGCAAAGATCATCGCGATCAACCCGCTGCCCGAGGCCGGGCTGCGCCGGTTCAAGGATCCGCAGAAGATCCACGGCGTGCTCGGGCACGGCGTCGACATCGCCGACGAATTCCTGCAGATACGGCTCGGCGGCGACATGGCCCTGTTCCAAGGCCTCGGCCGGCTCCTGTTCGAGGCCGACGACGCCGCGCCCGGCACCGTTGTGGACCGCGCGTTCGTCGACCGCTACTGTGCCGGTTTCGACGACTACGAAAGGCACATCCGCGCAGTCGATCTCGACGAGGTCCTGGAAGCCACCGGCCTCACCGAGCAGCAGTTGCGCGCCACCGCGGCGGATCTCGTCGCATCGCGGGGTACGGTGATCTGCTGGGCGATGGGCCTGACCCAGCACACCCACGCGGTCGCGACGATCGCCGAAGCCGTGAACGTGCTGCTCGTGCGCGGCATGATCGGCAAGCCCGGCGCCGGGGTGTGCCCGGTGCGTGGCCACTCGAACGTGCAGGGCGACCGCACCATGGGCATCTGGGAGAAGATGCCCGAGTGGTTCCTCGCCGCGCTCGACACCGAGTTCGGGATCGTCAGTCCGCGCCGGCACGGCTACGACACCGTCGACGCGATCCGGGCGATGCGCGACGGTCGTGCGTCGTTCTTCATGGCGATGGGCGGCAACTTCGTCTCCGCGACCCCGGACACCGCCGCCACCGAAGCCGCGCTGCGCAACTGCGCGTTCACGGTCCAGGTGTCGACCAAGCTCAATCGCAGCCACGTCGTGCACGGCCGCACGGCGCTGATCCTGCCGACTCTCGGACGCACCGACCTCGACGTGCAGGCAAGCGGCAAACAGATGGTGTCAGTGGAGGATTCGATGTCTATGGTGCACCTCTCGCGCGGCCGCCTGCACCCGGTCTCCGAGCACCTGCGCAGCGAGGTCGCGATCGTCTGCGGTCTCGCACGCGAACTGTTCGGCCCGGAACATCCGGTGCGCTGGAACGCATTCGAAGGGAACTACGACCTGATCCGTGATTCGATCGCGCGGGTCGTGCCGGGTTGCGAGGACTACAACACACGGATACGCCGACCGGACGGCTTCCAGCTACCGCATCCGCCGCGCGACGCGCGGGAATTCACCACCCGCACCGGCAAGGCCAACTTCGCGGTCAACCCGCTCGAATGGGTCCCGACGCCGCCCGGGCGGGTGATCCTGCAGACGCTGCGCAGCCACGACCAGTACAACACCACCATCTACGGGCTCGACGACCGCTATCGCGGCGTCAGCAACGGACGCAAGGTGATCTTCCTGCACCCGGAGGATGTCGTCGAACTCGGATTCGCCGACGGGGATCTCGTCGACCTCGTGTCGGAGTGGACAGCGCCGGACGGGACCGTCGAGGAACGGCGCGTCCACGGCTTCCGCATCGTGCCGTACAGCACGCCGCGAGGCAACGCCGCCGCCTACTACCCCGAGACGAACCCCCTGGTGCCGCTCGATCACGTCGCCGCAAAGTCGAACACCCCGGTGTCCAAGGCGATCACCGTCCGTTTGGAGAAGGCGGGGCGAGACTGATGGGCCGTGTCACCGCACGGCGGCCGGTCCTGCGGATCACCCCCGGAGGGACAGATCCGCCGACCCGACACACTCGCCGTCGAGGAACCTCTCGAGATCCGCCTCGACGGACGGCCGCTGACGGTCACCATGCGCACGCCCGGGCACGACGTCGAACTCGCACACGGCTTCCTGCTCGCCGAAGGCATCATCGGCCACCGTGACGACGTGCTCGCCGTGCGGTACTGCAACGGCGTCGACGACAGCGGCGCCAACACATACAACGTGCTCGACGTCGCCCTCGCCGACGGTGTCGTCGTCCCGGACGGCGCCGGCGCCCGGAACTTCGTGACCTCGTCGGCGTGCGGGGTGTGCGGGAAGGAGTCGCTGGACCAGGTCCGTACCCGAACCCGATTCCCGCTCCCGGCGGACGGGCCCGCGGTCACCGTCGACGCGCTGACATCGATGCCCGACGCCCTGCGGGAACGGCAGAAGATCTTCGACACCACCGGTGGGCTGCACGCTGCCGGGTTGTTCACCCCCGACGGGGTGCTGCTCGCGGTGCGGGAGGACGTCGGGCGGCACAACGCTGTCGACAAGGTGCTCGGCTGGGCGCTGACCGAGAGGCGGGTACCGCTCGGGGACACGGTGCTCATTGTCAGCGGCCGGGCGTCGTTCGAACTCGCCCAGAAGGCGGTCATGGCCGGGGTGCGGATGCTCGGGGCGGTGTCCGCGCCGTCGTCGCTGGCGGTGGATCTCGCGGCCGACGCCGGTCTGACGCTCGTCGGGTTCCTGCGCGGCGGAACCATGAACGTCTACACCGGCGCCGACCGCATCAAGAGCGGCGGCTGACGGGCTGCGCCGAGGGTCGCCGGACGTGCCCGCGGCCGTCGGCCGTTACCGCCCGCCCGTCTCCGAGCGAACGACACACCCGATCGATCCAAGGAGACGAACGGTACATTCGCTCCGAGAGAGCCGGGTCGGGAAGAGACCGCGTCAGTCGACCTCCGGCGCCCACTGCACGCCGTTGATGTGCGCACCACCGTCGACGAACAGTGTGTTGCCGGTCAAATAGCGACTGTCGTCGCTCGCGAGAAACGCTGCGACGGTGCCGATGTCGTCGAGCGGGTCACCGATCCGGCCCATGGGGTTCGCCGCGGCCTGCGCCGCCGCCATCTGCGGGTTGGCCTCCGCGACGCGCTGGTACGCGGCGCTCTGCGCACCCGGACAGATCACGTTGCAGCACACCTGCTTCGGCGCCCACTCGCGGGCGGCGGTGCGGGTCATGCTGCGCAGCGCCTCCTTCGCGGCGTTATAGGCCACCGAATACATGTGGGCGTTGACGCCGTTGAGACTGCACAGATTGATCACTCGGCCGGTACCGTGCTCGAGCAGCGCCGGATATGCACGCTGCATCGCCCAGAACGCTGCCATCACCGCCATGTCGAACCCGGCCTGCATGCTCTCCTCGGCCGTCTTCTCCAGCCGCGCGAATCCCAATCCGCGCCAGGCGTTGTTGACGAGGACATCGAGCCGTCCGAATTCCCGCGTCGCGGTATCGACCATCGCGTGCACCTGCTCACGGTCGGTGACGTCGGTGCGCACGAATGTCGCCCGCACACCCCACTCGTCGGTGAGCCAGCGCGCGGTGCCGGCCCCGGCCTGCTCGTCGACCTCCGCGACCAGCACGTTCGCGCCCTCACGCGCCAACGCACCCGCGATGCCCCGACCGATTCCCATACCGGCGCCGGTAACGATCGCCACCCGCCCGTTCAGTTTGCCCATGATGGGCACCTCCTTCGTCGGCGCCGCCCGCGTCGTCAGCGGGGGCGCGGAATGGTCTTGTCGACGAACAACGCTTCGACGGACACGCACACCGTGCCGTCGGCGGTCCTGATGTCGCCGACGGTGTTGATCTTTCGGCCGTCCTGGGCCACGAGTCGGCCGCTCACCGTGAGCGGCTCGAACAGCGGCGTCGGGCGGTGGTACCGGACGTTGAGCTGAGCGGTCGCGCCACTGCGGCCGGCCCACGCGTTCGCGACCCCGAGCGTGTGATCGAGCAGGAGCGCAGACACTCCGCCGTGTACGTGCCCGGGCGGGCCCTGATACGGGAACGTCAACGTGACGACACCCTCGACCGAGCCGTCGTCGCGGCCGGCGAGCACCAGCGGCGGGGCGACGGCGTTCTCCGGACCGGCAACGGGATCGTGCCGGGTCACACCCTCGCCGTGCCACATGTCGATCAGCCGTTCCGCGACCTCGGGGGCGTGCTCCTCGAGGTGCTCGGCGATGCTGTCGAGTTCCTCCGCCACCCGCTCGAGATTCGCGTTGGACCGGTCCGTCCGCAGCAGAGCGTTCACGACGCGCCGGGCCGCGGCGGTCGCCCTGTCCACCGGGATGTCCTGGGGTGCCGACGTCAGGACTGTGCCGTCCGGGGCCCTCCCGACGGTGGGATGCGTATCCGGGTCGATCTTCATCGGACCTCCATTACTGCGTGGGTGAGAACCGGTTGCCCGTCCCGTTCGGGGCAGGTGGCCAGCAGGGTCAGGCGATTGCCGTCGCGCCAGACGGCGGTCTCGAGGGTCTCGCCGGGGTACAGCGACCCGGCGAACCGCACCGAGAAAGACTGCATCCGATCCGGATCCCCGTCCAGAAGGCCGTCGACGACGGCCTTGCAGACGATTCCGTAGGACGCGAGCCCGTGCAGGATCGGCCGGTCGAAACCGGCCGTCGTCGCGAACTCCGGGTCGGCGTGCAGCGGGTTCAGGTCGCCGCTGAGCCGGTACACGAGTGCCTGCTGCGGGCCGGTCGGCGACACCAGGACCTTGTCGGCGGCCCGCTCGGGCACCGCACTCGACACGTCGGGTCCGGCGACGCCGCCGAAGCCGCCCTCGCCGCGCGCCCAGATCTGCATACTGTTGGTCCACAACGGGTTTCCCTCGTCGTCGACGGCCGACTGCTCGAGCACGATGACCGCGGCCTTGCCCTTGTCCCACACGTCGGCCACCCGCGACGAGATCGTCGCGGTGCCGGCCGCCGGGATGGGGGCGTGCAGTGCCAGCGACTGTCCACCGTGCAGAATCCGGCGCAGGTCGATGTCGATACCCGGCAGGTTCATCCCGGCCGGTTTCGTCTCACCCGCCGAGACGCCCTGCCCCGCGACCATCGCGAACGTGGGCAGTACCCGCAGGTTCTTCTCGTACACCCAGCCCAGCTCGGCCGGATCCAGCGAGTTCACGCCCGCCCCGAGACCGAGGTGGTAGAGGATGACGTCACGCTCGGTCCAGGTGGCCTCGCGGACGGTCGGTGCAGCAGCCAATGCCGCGTTCACATCGATCGGCATGGCGCTACGACTCCTTCGCCGACGTTCCGGACGGGTATTGCTCCACGCGGTTCACGGATGCTCCCTCACCTGCCGGGTTCGGGATCGCGCGGCAGACCGAGGATCCGCTCGCCGATGATGTTGAGCTGGACGTTCGTGGTTCCGCCCGCGATGGACAGGCACTGTGCGTTGAGGAACATCTGTGTCGCGGACCGGCGGTCCTGCTCGCCGAGCAGCGACGCCGGGCCGGCCCATTCCATCGCGACCTCCCACACCTGCTGGACGTGCTCGACGCCGAGCAGCTTGGCGATCGACGACTCCGCGCCGGGTTGCGCACCGGTCAGCGATCGCAGCGTCGCCCGCAGCCCCATGAGTCCACCGGACTGCGCGTCGCACAGCACCTTCCCGAGGACGGTGAGCTGTTCGTCGTCGAAGCCGGGGGTCGTTTTCGCGAGCGAGAGCAGCGTTTCTCCGCCGGCCCCGAGCGACGAGTCGTTGGACAGCGACACCCGCTCGTTCGCCAGGGTCGTCCGAGCGAGTTTCCAGCCGTCGCCGGGCTCGCCGACGAGACAGTCGTCCGGGACGAACACATCGTCGAGGAACACCTCGTTGAACAGTGCCTCGCCGGTGATCTCGCGGAGCGGTCGGATGTCGAGGCCCGGGGTGTTCCTGATGTCGATCAGGAAGTACGACAGGCCCTTGTGCTTGGCGACGTCGGAGTCGGTGCGGGCCAGGCAGATACCCCAGTCGGCCACCCTGGCCATTGACGTCCACACCTTCTGGCCCTGCAGCTTCCAGCCGCCGTCGACCTTGGTGGCCTTGGTGGACAGGCCCGCGAGGTCGGAGCCGGCGCCCGGTTCGGAGAACAGCTGGCACCAGACGATGTCTCCGCGCAGCGATCCGGGCACGAACCGTTCGAGCTGCTCGTCACTGCCGTGCGCGATGAGCGTGGGCACTACCCAGTTCCCGATGATCATGTCGTGCGGTTCGAGCTCCGCGGCACGCAGCTCCTCGGCGATCACGAGCTGGGTGACCGGATCGGCGCTCTTGCCCCAGGGTGCGGGCAGATGCGGTGCAGTGTAACCCTTCTCGGCAAGGTATACCTTACGATCGGCACCGACGAGTTCGGACGCGTGTGCGAGTTCTGCACGAACGTCGGCGCGAATCTGCTCGGCCTCGGCCGGCAGATCGATCCCGAGGACGCGGCGGGCGCCGCCGAGGGTGAGGGCCGCGACCCGGCGCTTCCAGGATGCGGTGGAGCCCAGCAGGATCCGCAGCGACTGGGCGCGCCGCAGATACAGGTGGGCGTCGTGCTCCCACGTGTAGCCGATGCCACCGAGGACCTGGATACAGTCCGTCGTCACCCGGAACGCAGCCTCGGGCGCCACGGCTGCGGCGACCGCGGCAGCCAGCGCCGCCTCGCCGGCCGGGACGCCCTCGCCCTGGGCACGCGCGGCATCCCACGCGGTGACGCGGGCCTGCTCGGTCCGGCTCAGCATGCGGGCGGCCTGGTGCTTGACGCCCTGGAACTGGCCGATGACCCGCCCGAACTGCTGACGCACGCGCGCATAATCGGCGGCGGTCGTGGTGGCCCAGTCGCACAGGCCGGCCGCTTCCGCCGCGAAGAGCGTCGCGGCGAAGTCGAGGACCCGCCGCGAATCGAGGCTGAGCACGTCACTGGTGGCGAGCGGCAGGCCGTCGACCTCGACCTCGGCGTTGCGTCGCACCACGTCGTAGCTGGGCAGATCGCGAACGACCAGCCGGTCGCGGTGCAGAGCGACGAACGCGAGCTCACCGTCGTCGGCGGCGGCGAGCAGGAACACGTCGCCGATCTGGCCACCGAGCACTTGACTCGACGTGCCGGACAGGGTGGCGGTATCACCGTCGCGGGTGATGCGCAGACGACCGGGCTGCAGGGACACCGCGCCGGACAACGAGCCGTCGGCCAGTCCCGCGAGATCGTCGGTGCGCCCGGCGGCGTTCAGTACGGCGGAGACGATCACGGTCGGCAGGAACGGACCCGGCACCATCGCGCGACCGAGTTCCTCTGCGACGATCCCGGTTTCGAGGAGGGAGAAACCGGCACCGCCGACCTCTTCCGGCAGGTGCAGGCCGAGCATGCCGAGTTCGGCGAGCGAATCCCAGTACTGCGGTCGCGTCTCGGTCTTCGCCTCGACGGCCTCGCGGATCACCGCGGGGGTTGAATGGCGCGCGGCCCATCCGCGTACGGAATCGCGGAGTTCGCGGTCCTCGTCACTCAGTCCAATGGTCATGAACGGGTCCTTCGGTTGGAAGCATAGGAAAGGTTCGCCACCCCCGTTCTTTCCGAGCGAATGTATCGTTCGATCGATCCAAGGAGACGAGCGATACATTCGCTCGGACCCGGGGCGGGGTTCCCCCGGACGCAGGTGCGGGGGTGGCGGGACAGCGCAGGTACGGGCAGGACGGTCTAGATGCGCTCGATGATCGTGGCGGTGGACAATGCCCCGCCCGCGCACATGGTGACCAGGGCGGTGGAGCGGTCCGAGCGCTCGAGTTCGTGCAGGGCGCTGGTGATGAGCCGGGCGCCAGTGGAGCCGACCGGGTGCCCCAGCGCGATGGCACCACCGTTGACGTTGACCTTGCCCATGTCGGCGTCGAGCACCTGAGCCCACGACAGTACGACCGACGCGAACGCCTCGTTGATCTCGACGATGTCGATGTCCGACAACGACATGCCCGTGCGGTCGAGCACGGCGCGGGTGGAGTCGATCGGGCCGTCGAGGTGGTAGTACGGGTCGGCGCCGATCAGGGTGGACGCGAGGATCCGGGCCCGCGGCTGCAGTCCGGCCTCGCGCGCCTTCTCCTCGCTCATCAGCAGCACCGCGGCCGCGCCGTCGCTGACCTGCGACGAGTTGCCAGCTGTGTGAATGCCGCCCTCGATCACCGGCTTCAGGCCGGCCAGACCCTCGGGGGTGGTCTCGCGCAGACCGCCGTCACGGGTGACGGTCGCGACCTCACCGGTGGGTTCGCCTTCCTTGGTGACGACGGGCGCGACCACCGGGACGATCTCGCGGTCGAAGCGGCCTTCGCTCCAGGCGACCGCGGCGCGCCGCTGGGATTCGAGCCCGAGGGCGTCGACGTCGGCGCGCGTGATCCCGCGGTGGGCGGCGATCCGTTCGGCTGAGGTGAACTGGTCGCCCATATCGACGGACCAGTCGTCCGGGTAGGGGCTACCGGTGCCGGGCGTGTTGGCCTGACCGAGGAACACCCTGCTCATCACCTCGACGCCGCAGCCGATTCCGGCGTCGATCTGCCCGGAGGCGATGAGCCCGGCGACCATATGGACGGCTTGCTGCGACGACCCGCACGCGCAGTCGATGGTGGTGGCCGCGGTCCGGTACGGGAGGCCGGCGTGCAGCCATGCCTGGCGGGTCACGTTGTTGGACTGCTCCCCCGCCTGGGTCACTGCCCCACCGACAAGCTGGCCGATCCGGTCGGCGGGCAGGCCCGTCCGGTCTACGACCGCCTTCTGGGCGGCGCCCAGCAACACCGCCGGATGAACTCCGGACAGTTGACCACGACGACGGCCGATCGGCGTCCGCGCGGCCTCGACGACAACGACATTGCTCAAGTCCACTCCTCATTCCGGATGCTGGAATTGATTCTATTTCTCTGGTGACCCCACTCCCCCTGCTCATCTCACCGAGCGGGACCACGCCGGTCTGGACACGGGACCGGGAATCGAGGGGCGCCCGTTGAGGGCTGATCGGACGAGCCCGAACCACAACGCCACCACGACCGGTGCGCGAGCGAGAGAGCCGTGCGCTCGATCCGGTCGACCATCACCGCGACGAACAGGTGCGCCTCGGAAGGGAAACAGCGGTACAGGGTGCCGATCGCGACGCCGGCGAGCTTCGCTACCTCGTGCATCCGGACACGTTCGGGGTCGTTCTCGGCACCCAGGTACGCCGCCGCCTTCAGGATGCGGCCGTGCCGCGCGCGGCTCCGCCGAACCGGGTTCGGCGGCGTCTCGTGCCGACGCAATTCTCGGCATCGTCCGCCCCGTCGTTCCGTCCACCCCGGACGAAGATCGAACGCTCGGTGTCGCACCGTCGACGACGGATGATCGAGTCGATTCCGGTCAGGGAGAACCACCCGCAACGGGTCACAGAGGTGCGCGAGATCGCCTGTAGCACTGGATAAATTGCCTTTCAGCCAACAACCTTCGAGTGCTACGGTATCCACACTCGATTCGGCTTCGGTCCGTGATCGACGATCTGGGCCGGGACTGTCGACCGGCGCCCGCAACTATCACAAGGAGCACCTCCATGCCCGACTTCTCCGGCAAGACCGTCGTCGTCACCGGCTGCTCGTCCGGTGTCGGCGCTGCCGCCGTCACCAAGCTCACAGCCCAGGGCGCCACCGTGATCGGCGTCGACCGGGTCGCGACCACCCGACCCCGCGGTCTCCCGCATGGTGGTGGGCGATCTGTCGACGCACGCCGGTGTCCTCGCGATCGCCGAGCAGATCGCCGGCCCGATCGACTCGCTCATCAACAACGCGGGTGTCGCCGCGACACTGCCGTGGCGCACCGTCCTGTCGATCAACGCCCTCGCCCCCCGTGACCTGACACGGGCGCTGCAGCCGAAGTTCACCTCCGACGCCACCGTCGTCACGACCGCGTCCCAGGCCGGGTTCATGTGGCAGCAGCACTACGACATGCTCAACGACTTCCTCGGGATCGACGACTGGGACGCCGCACTCGACTCCTTCGCGGACCATCCGGGCATCGAAGGCGCGTGCTACAGCCTCTCCAAGGAAGCCGCGATCATCTGGTCCGGCAATCTCGCCGTTGAAGGCAAGGCGACCGGGCTGCGCTCGAACAGCGTCTCTCCCGGCACGATCGGCACGCCGCTCCTGAAGGACTTCACCGCGACGATGGGCGCGGAAACCATCGACGGGGCCGCGGCGTGGGCCGGCCGGCACGGTCGCGCCGAGGAGATCGCCGATGCCCTGCTGTTCCTCGCGTCGTCCGAGTCCACCTGGATCAGCGGCGCGGATCTTCCCGTCGACGGCGGCTTCGGCGCGTACGTACATCGCACGTTCATCGCGCCGGCGCTGTCCGCGATGGCCGCGCAGACGTCGGAAAACTGACGAGACGACAAGGGGCGGTGCGGCGAGCGTGCCGCCGCACTGCCCCTTCTCACGGAGCCATATCCAGCCAGCCGGTGAAGCCGGACGGATCATGGCGTCCCATAACCGCGTGCTCGAACATGCCCCAGCCCACCCGACCGTCGATCGTCGCCTTCGCGATGTGGTCGATGGTGGAGAACGGAAGCCGGGCGAGGAAGTCCTGGCTCGCGGTGTCCACGACGGACAACGACGACCAGTTCTCGCCCTTCCACTCACCGTGCGTCCACTCCGGGTCGCCGCTGTAGCCGGCGCCGTGGCTGAGCGAGATGAATCCCAGGTTCTCGATGTCCACGACGAGCGGCTCGCCCTTCGGCGTGGTCAGGTGCAGGCGCGCCGACTCGGGGTGGCGGGTTCCGCTGCGATAGTTCACCTCGACCCGGGGCCATCCGAGTTGCTCGACGCGGCCGTCGGCGAAGACCCGGGTGGCGTGGTTGAGGGTGCGGTGACCGTCCTGCGACTCCTGCACGATGACCATCAGCGCGAAGTCGTCGAAGCGCAGCGGCACGTATGTCCAGTAGTGGCCGCCTCGGTTCTCGTAGGTCCAGCGTCCCTGCGGATCCGGCTCGCCGACCGGACGGATGCCCCACGAGCGGTCGCGCGTGCCCATCCACGTGTGGGGGTCGAGGGTGACGTCCTTGCCCTGTACGGCCAGGGTGCCGGACCAGCTCCCGACCTGCGCGAAGCGGGACGCGTCGAGAATCGGGCGCGGGCTCGACATGAGGATGTGCGCTTCCTCGAGTACAGCCGGAAACGAACCGTCCCAGGTGATGTCGCACGAGAGTTGCTCGTGCTCGCAGATCACGCGGATCTTCTGCAGCGGCTCGATGACCTCGAGGCGGTAGCCGCCGACCTTGCTCTCCATCGAGCGCTCTCCGAGCGCGTCCGAGAAGCGCACCGCGACCTGCGAGTCGCCGTGCCGCACGGTGACGAACGCATCGACGACACTCAGGTTCGGATAGACACCGAAGCCGGAGATCAGGAAGATGTCGCCGGTACGGTCGTGAGCGTTGAAATAGTTGCGGTCGTAGAAGTTCCGGTCCGTGGACGACACGCGACCCAGCGACAGCGGCGCCTGGTGCACGGGGTACTCGTCGAGCTGAACGGGTTTCATCTGTGCTACTTCTCCCAGTCGTAGGAATCGTCGATCAACTGCGCGAGCATTGCCTGATGGAGCACCAGGTGATCGGGGTCGGCGGGGAACTCCATCTCGCCGAAATGGACGCGACGGCGCATGATCTGAGACATCACGATGCCGTGGCGCAGTGCGGCGTACACGAGGTAGAAGTCGAGGTCACGGACTTCGACTCCGGAGATCTTCTCGTACTCGGCCACGACGTCCGAGCGCCGGAGGAATCCGGGCAGACCTGGCATTGAGAACTGGTCGGCGATGTCCTGGAACATGCGGTGGAAGAAGATGAACCAGCCCAGGTCCAGTTCCCGCGGGGCGAGCGCCGCCGACTCCCAGTCGAGGACCGCGCCGGCGTCGGTGCCTCTGTACAGAATGTTGCCGATACGCGCGTCGCCCCAGCACAGCACGTCCTCGGACGGGTCGGCCGGCCAGTTGGTCTCGAGCCACTCGAATGCGCGCTCCAGCACGGGAATACGCAGTCCGTCCTCACGGCGGGTCCACTCGTAGTATGCACGCTCGTTCTCGACGTGCCGGCGCAGGCTCGACACTCCGGCGGGAGCGACCATCGCGGGCAGCTTGGACGCGGGTTCGGTGATCGCGTGGATGTCCGCGAGAACCTTCACGCTCGTGCTCTGCACGGCCCTGCGGGTGTCGTCGTCGGCGTCGAGCAACCAGCCGGTGAAAACGTACGGCGGGTTGTCCACGGGCACTACACCTTCGGCGCGGTCCATGACGAGGAACGGCCGGCCCAGCACATCGGCGGAGGTCTCGACCCAGCGCACGTTCGGCACCGGGATGTCGCTACTGTCGCGGACGGCGGTCATGACATCGAACTGACGCTGCAGGTCGTAGCTGGGGAACACCGGGTACGCGTCTGCCTCGGGAGCGAGCCGCGCGACGAGCTGCGCGCTCTGTTCCTGGCCGTTCTTCGACCAGTCGAGGTCGAACAGGACCGAAATGCTGGACATTCCGGAGTGTTCCGGGCGATTCAGGTTGTACACGCGCGGCGACGCGTCGGCTTCGAGACGGTCTCCGAGCCAGCCCTCGAGCTGTTCGCGCAGCTCGCCCAGATCAGTCTCCGTGGTCTTGATGTCCTGCTCCGCGCCTTCAGGCACCACACTCTCGGCGGTCATGCCCGTACCTCCAGTTTCTTGAACGAATCGGGCCCGTGGCGGCACGCTGCAGTGTCAGGGACCTTTCCGCGTCGCGTGCCCGGGCGTTCGGATGAGAGCCGAGATCGTGCCGGATCTCGCGCTGTGAGCGTCGTGGTGGATCCACTCTGCGATGTGGGTCACACTGCGGATCCAGAACGAAGTACAGCAGCGGGATCCACTCGAAGTCAATACGATCTCCAAGGTTTTTGGAATCCGTTCTACCGCTTGACCTGCACAAAGACGCCCACGGCCGACACCGCGGTGCCGGACCTGCGAGCGGTTCGACCCGACGACGTCGTGAGTGCCCTGCCCGATCTCGTTACCCCCATTGCCGGCCCCCGGGATAAAGATAGACGCCAGTCCAACTTTTTGGAACCCGTTCTACGGATTTCCCGCCCATCCGCCCACCTTCTACGCTGACAACGACTCCGCGCCTCGCCCACGCATTCAACCGACGAGACGCCCGACACTGAAAGTTGCGGAAAAGATGAGCGAGCCCCCGGCCCTCGGTCGCCGCGAGCGCAACAAGCTGCAGACCCGCCGGCGCATGCTGGACGCAGCCAGACGACTGTTCGCCGAACGCGGCGTCGCCGGCTCGACGATCGAGGACATCGCCGATCTCGCCGGTGTCTCACGCGCAACGGTTTTCAACTACTTCCCCAGCAAGGACGATCTGATCACGGCACTGCACGCGAGCCACATGGACGCGTTGACAACCCTGGTCGACGAACTGCTCGCGAAGGACCTCACGACCGCGGAACGAATCGCGGGCGTCTTCGCCGACTTCGCGCGTGAATCGCGCCGGTACCCCGGATACATGCGCGCGGTCACCGGCGAAATCGAACGGGATCTCGCCACACCCGACACCAGCCGCGAACGCACCCAGCGGTTCGACGATCAGATGCTGCGCCTCATCGAGCCCGGCACCGAACACGGCGAGGTCCGCACCGACTATCCCCTGCCGTTCCTCGCGCAGATGGTCGGAGCCGTGTACGTCTCGACGATGCGGCACTGGCGGCAGAACCCTGACGACGACGGCACCGAGAACTTCGACCGGGCAGCACGATTCGCTGCCGACACCCTCCTCCCCGGCGGCCCGTCCGGGCGCGGTCGCGGATAGCGCACCCACGACCGCGCCCGGCGATCGGTCTACTTCTCGGCTTCGAGAGTGGCCCTGGCCCAGCGGTAGTCGGCCTTGCCTGCGGGCGAGCGCACGATAGTGTCGACGCCGACAACCATGCGCGGAGCCTTGTAGCGGGCGATCCGGCCGGCGACGTGGGCGATGAGGTCGTCGAGTTCGGGCACCTCATGGCCCTCGCGCGGCTGCACCACGGCTCCGACGCGTTGCCCGTAGCGTTCATCCTCGACTCCCGCGACGAGCACGTCCATCACGGACGGATGGCTCTTGATCGCCATCTCCACTTCTTCCGGGTACACCTTCTCCCCGCCCGTATTGATGCACATCGAGCCGCGGCCGAGCAGCACGATCGTGCCGTCCTCCTCGACACTCGCCATGTCGCCGAGGATCGACATCCGCACGCCGTCGACGACGGGGAACGTTGCCGCGGTCTTCTCCGGGTCACCCCAGTAGCCGAGCGGCACGTGCCCGGCACGGGCGATGTAGCCGATCTCGCCGGATCCCGGTTCGATCGGTCGCATACGCTCGTCGACGACCTTGACGGTCGGCTTCGCGGCGATACGCATCCGGCCGTCCTCGCCGATCGAGAGATCGCCGTCGATCCCGGACTCGGACGATCCGAATCCGTCGCGCACCATGACGTTCGGCAGCAACGAGACGAGCTGTTCGCGCACGTTCTTGGAGAACAGCGCGCCGCCGGAACCGACGACGAACAGGGAGCTCAGGTCGTATTCCGAGCCGTGCTCGGCGATCGCGTCGGCGAGCGGGCGGGCCATCGCGTCGCCGACGATGGTCATCGTCATCACGCGCTCGCGTTCGATGAGCGAGAGCATCTCC
This sequence comes from Rhodococcus zopfii NBRC 100606 = JCM 9919, assembly GCF_001895025.1. Taxonomy (GTDB): domain Bacteria; phylum Actinomycetota; class Actinomycetes; order Mycobacteriales; family Mycobacteriaceae; genus Rhodococcus; species Rhodococcus zopfii. Next base: position 102,974 of record NZ_BCXI01000023.1, on the reverse strand, counting down.
TTCGCGTCGAATGCCGGCACCACGACCTGCGAGACGCCGAGGCAGAAGGCACTGAACATGCTGTACATCGCGGCGCCGTGGATCAGCGGCGCGGTCAGCATCCAGGTCATCTCCGGCATGTTCGCGGCCTGCGTCGCGACCGACGCGATGTCGGAGTGAGGATCGCCCATCGGATTGCCGCCTGACAGGGCCGCGTGGAAGAAGTCCTCGGCGCGCCACATCACGCCCTTGGGCATGCCGGTGGTGCCACCGGTGTAGATGATGAATTGATCGTCGCCGCTGCGCGGCGCGAAGTCGCGTTCGTCGGACTGTACGGCGACAGCCTCGTGGAAGTCGGCGGTGGTGACTGTTCCCCAGTCCGCGTCGGCGGCCGCTCCCACGGTGACGACGTGCCGGATCGTCGGCGTGCGCGGCAGTACGACGGCAGTGGTGGTCGCGAACTCGCCGTCGGCAATGAGGGCGGCGAGTTCGGCATTGGCGAACAGATAGGCCAGCTCGGCGTCGACATAGCGGTAGTTGATGTTGATAGGGACAGCCCTGATCTTCAGAATCGCCAGGAGCGATTCGACGAACTCGGTGCTGTTGCGCATGTACAGACCGACGTGGTCACCCGCGACGACCCCCGCACCGGCCAGATGGTGAGCGAGCCGATTGGCACCGGCATCGAGTTCGCGGTAGGTGAGTCGGCCGTTCCCGCAGATGATCGCGGTGCGATCGGGGACGGCGTCGGCGATGGCTTCGTACAAGTCCGCCAAGTTCAGCGACATCGAGATTCCTTCTGACGCAGTGGTAGTAAACCGTCGCGATACGGTGACACCCGCAGCCCGAGTGATTTCGGCCACTCCCGGCCAGTGGGACAGCCGCCGACCGGCCATCCCACCCACCCCACAAGCTAGAACCAATACCAGTTCCGTCGCGGCGTCGTCTCGCCCCGACGCAACCACACAGGAGAGATCTCATGGGTGAATCAGTCAGCCTGACCGGCCGCACCGCCGTCGTTACCGGCGCCGGCGCCGGCCTCGGCCGCGCCGAGGCCGTCGCACTCGCCGCCGCCGGCGCCGCGGTCGTCGTCAATGACATGGGGCAGGCCGCGCACGACGTCGCTGATGAGATCACCGCCGCCGGCGGGCAGGCCATCGCCGTCACCGGCGACGTCTCCGACTGGTCACTCGGCGGCCGCCTCGTCGACGAGGCCGTGAGCAGGTTCGGCTCCCTCGATATCCTGGTCAACAACGCGGGCATCCTGCGCGACAAGATGATCTTCAACCTGACCGAGTCCGACTGGGACGACGTGATCCGTGTCCACCTCAAGGGCCACGCCGCCACCTCGCACGCCGCTGCCGTGCACTGGCGCAACGCGAGTAAGGCCGCCGGCGCCCCCGTCTACGGCCGCGTCGTCAATACCTCCTCCGAGGCGTTCCTGTTCGGGTCCGCCGGACAGCCGAACTACTCGGCGGCCAAGGCGGGCATCACCGCACTGACCCTGTCCACCGCGCAGGGCCTTGCCCGCTACGGTGTGACCGCGAACGCGATCTGCCCGCGCGCCCGGACCGCGATGACCGCCGCCACGTTCGGCGAGAACGAGGCCGCGACCGGCGGACTCGACGCCCTGGCCCCCGAGCGCGTCGCGACCCTGGTGTCCTACCTGGCCTCCCCCGCTTCCCACGAGATCACCGGCCAGGTCTTCGTCGTGTACGGCAAGATGGTCGCGCTCATGGCGTCCCCGAAGGTCGAGAACCGTTTCGACGCAGCAGGATCCGAGTTCACGGTGGACGAACTCGACGAGCAGCTGTCGAGCTACTTCACCGGGCGCGGCAGGTACGAGACGTACTCGGCGTACAGCGTGGCCGAACTGGAGAAGCCCGCACTCGCCATCGACTGACGGGAGGCACCAGACCTGACCGGGCGGAAGACGACAGAGGAGGAGTGTGACATGAGGCTTGCGGGTAAAGTTGCGATCGTCACCGGTGGTGCCGGCGGAATCGGCCGTGGCATCGTCCGCGCGTTCACCAAGGAGGGCGCGAAGGTGTTGTCCGTCGACATCGACGACGCCTCCGGCTCGGCGCTCGAAGCCGAACTCGGCAGCAACACAGTCCGATTCGTGAACGCGGACATTTCCGAGGAGGCGAGTGCCGACAGGATCGTCGCGGCAGCGGTCGACGCGTTCGGGAAGGTGGACGTGCTCGTCAACAACGCGCACGCGTCCAAGCAGGCACCCCTGCTCGAGACCACGCAGGAAATGCTCGACCTGTCGTTCGGCACGGGGTTCTACCCGACGTTCCGGCTGATGAAGGCCGCCCACGCTCAACTGGCCGCGAACCGGGGCTCGGTGATCAACTTCGCGTCCGGGGCCGGCATCGAGGGCAACGTGACGCAAAGCTCCTATGCGGCGGCGAAGGAGGCGATCCGCGCGATCAGCCGGGTGGCGGCCAACGAATGGGCCGCCGACGATATCAACGTCAACGTCATCTCCCCACTGGCGCTCACCGAGGGTGTGCGGGCGTACATCGAGGCGAACCCCGGTGTCGAGCAGGCACTGCTGTCGAAGACTCCACTGCGCCGGTTCGGCGACCCGGAGTCGGACATCGGCCGGGTCGCGGTGTTCCTCGCGAGCGACGATGCCTCCTACATGACCGGTCAGACGCTGATGGTCGACGGTGGCAGCATCAAACTGCGCTGAGCGCCGAGCACCGGACTTCAGGAACGACCACGGCCCCCGGCGTCGGCGGATTCTAGGGGTCCCGATGGTTTAGACGACTGTCACCAGATCACGCAGAACGCTCGGCTGGAGTTCTCCAGCCGAGCGTTCTGCGTGGCCGGCTGTTGAGGCGTTGCGCGACGAGTTCGAGGTCCTCGGCGCTGTGCACCGACAGGTCCGTTCCTTTCGGGAAGTACTGCTGCAAAAGACCATTGGTGTTCTCGTTGGAACCGCGTCGCCAGGGCGAGAGCGGATCACAGAAGTAGACCGGCGCATCGGTGGCGACGGTGAACTGTCTGCGAGCAGACTTCTCGCACCCCTGATCCCAGGTGAACGATCCCCGCAGATGCTCCGGCGGGGAACCGATCAGCGGAATGAGGACATTCCGGACCTCCTCGGCGGCGTGCCCCGCCGGGCAGATGCCCGAGCAACACGTATCGGGTCGAGCGCTCCACCAACGTCACAATGGCCGAGGCCGAGCGGGTTCCGACGATCAGGTCACCTTCCTTACGTTGTAGCGGTGGGCGATATCAGGGTCCGGACGTAGGGTCTTGATCGCTCTCCTTGGGACAGCGGGCATGGCTGAGGTCTCCCTGCCGCAGCGACGGCTCACTGTGGGTCAAGGGGCCGAATGTGATGACCGGGTATCTGGGGAACGAGGAAGCGACGCGGGAAACGATCGATGACGACGGGTTCCTCCATACCGGCGATATCGCCGTGGTCGATTCCGAGCCGTTCGTCTACATCGTCGACCGGCTCAAGGAGCTCATCAAGTACAAGGGCTACCAAGTGCCGCCGGCCGAGCTCGAGGCAGTCCTGCTGGCCCATCCCGTGATCGCCGACGCCGCCGTGATCGGAGTAGCGGACGAGGCGGGCGAGGCGGGCGAGAAGGTTCCGAAGGCGTTCGTCGTGAGACTGCCCGGCAGCGAACTCACAGAGGACGCGGTGATGCACTTCGTGGCCGAGCAGGTCGCACCACACAAGAAGGTGCGTCGAGTGCAGTTCATTGATGTGATCCCGAAATCGACTGCGGGAAAGATCCTCCGAAAGGACCTTCGGGCGTCCCACAGCGGTTGAATTTCGTGCTGCTCCCGGGCGACAACAGCGCGCCCGGGAGTCTCACGAACCGTGCACCAATGCGACTGCGGACCTGACGATCTCGCTGCGCGAGTCCGCCGAGCCTTCGATGCCGATGCTCGAGTGAACAACGGCGGCGCCTTCGAGGAGGCTGACGACGGCCGCTGCGACGGCCGAGCACCGTGGCCTGTCGAGCTCGGGGCGAACACAGGACACGAGGTCGGTGATGTGACCGACGTACTGGGTGTAGAAGTCGCGAACGACCGCAGCTGTTGCTTTGTCGCTGACCGCAATCCCCCAGATCTCCATGAACATCCGCACGCATGAGGGATCATCGTGCTCCGCGAGCAGGGTATGGAACAACCGCGCCGTTTCCGACTCTGTCAGAGTCACCTCTGTGTCGACCTCGTCAACGAACTTCGTTGCTGCAGAAACCCGCTCGAGCGAGCGTTGCAGTGCCCGTTCGAGCACCGCGCGGATGAGGTCTGCTCGTGTCGGGTAGTAGTGCTGGAGGTGGCCGAGACGCACATCCGCCGCCGCCGCGAAGTCACGCATGGATGCGTTGGCATTGCCGACGCTCATGAGGACACGTTCGGCAGAATCCAACAGTTCAGCTTGCCTTTTGGCGCCTTTCCTCGAAGTCACTCCCTCAACACTTCCACTCCGTAGTCGTCCAGCGATCGTAGGACGGAGATCGGATCGGGATGCAGCTCGGGGTAGGTGACGCCGGCTGGCGCCGCTGGATCGAGGACCCTCCGCAATCCGAGGTAGCCGCCGAGCGCAGTCAGGTGGGCCTGGCCGCGGGGGTCGACGATTGTCGCCGACGTTCTTCCGCCCTTGCCGTCGACATCGATCCGAACCCGCGCGCTCCCTCCTTCACCGGGCGCGTACAGAAACGCCCTGCGGACCGAGGTCCACCGATCCCCGCGCCCCCAGCGGAACAGACCTACTTTCTTCACGGCGAGCAGGGCTGTGGTGGCCAAGCCCGAACTGAAGCCGATGCGAGTCGACACAGTGTCGATACCCAGGGTCGTCGGCAGAGTGAACTGTTCCGGAGTGTCGATGCGAGCCACCTTGGTGGGCAATCCTGCAATATTCACTGTTCGCGGGTCCGTCAATGGCGTCACCGTGACCGGACGTCCCGACTGCCGAACCTCGTAGTCATCGCCGAGCCGATCCATGAAGTCGACCGAGTCGGCTCCTGCCGAATCCGCCATGTCCCATCGAACCGCGATATCGACCGACGTGGCGTCTCCGTCGCGTTCGGCGATCAAGGCCGCAACAACGAGACTGGTGACACCCCCCATCCACGCCGACGAGAAGAGCGTTGGGGCGCTCGGCCCCACCACTGCAGCGGTCGCTGCCGCACGCGTCATACGACTGGTCCATCTCGTGATGTCGACGTACGGAATGCCCTCCCGCGCTGCTGCTTCGAGTACCCGATCGTTCGGGTCGTTGACCGCGCCAATTACCGCACGAACGCCAGCGGAGAACGGCGTCGGATCTGAGAGGTCCCAGCGCCGCACCGCGGCGCCGTACCTGTCCGCCAGTTCCGCGCCGTTCTCCGGGGTGCGCCCGGTCAGTAGCAGCGGCCATTGTGCTGCACCGAGTTCGGTGAGTGCCGATCCCACCGTGCCGTATCCCCCGACGATCAGTACCGGACCGCCGTTGTCTCTCACAAGTTGGTCATCCATGGAACCCAACTCTAGGTCGAACGACCTAGAGTTGGCAAAGTGTCGCCCTGGGCGATCCGAGTCCGCCACCACGCATGCCGGGCGCCGGAACACCGACTGCGCAGTACAATCCGGTGTGACGCTGGCAGTTCGTTGCGACGGGTCGCCAACGGCTGGTGGGCACGGCGCGCCCCGTGCAGTAACTGACGGTTTCAGAATGATCTCCGCAGTCGTCTCAAACAGATGATGCCGCAAGCGAGTTCGAGCAGACCCTGATGCCGGTCCGCTCGTACCTCGGAACGTGTTCGTAGGCGCTTGAATTGATGCAACCAAGCGAAGGTCCTCTCGACGACCCAGCGGACCTTGCCGAGCCCAGAGCCATGCACGGCACCCCGGCGGGCGATCATCGGTGTGATCCCTTTCCCACGAAGCAGGTTCCGGTACTTGTCGTAGTCGTATCCTCGGTCGGCGAACAACCGGCGGGGCCGGTTCCGTGGCCGCCCCCGACGGCCTCGAATGCGTGGGATCGCCTCGACGAGCGGCATCAGTTGAGTGACATCGTGGCGGTTTCCGCCGGTCAGCGACACCGCAAGAGGGGTTCCGTGCCGGTCGACGATCACACGGTGCTTACTGCCGGTGCGACCCCGGTCCACTGGCGAGGGCCCGGTGTGATCCCCCCTTGAGGGCCCGCACGTGCGAACCGTCCACGGCGACGTCGTCCATCTCGAGCAACCCGGCGGCGCGCAGCTCCGCGAGCAGCATCTCGTGCAGCCGCGGCCACACCCCGGCCTCGGTCCACTCCCGCAACCTGCGCCAACAGGTCACGCCGCTGCACCCGATCTTCTCTGCCGGCACATCACGCCAGGCGACATTGGTCCGCAGAACGAACATGATGCCGGCCAGCGCGACCCGGTCGTCGACCGGCTTGCGCCCCGGGAACCGGTACCGACGGGCAGATCTCGGCGGAAGCAGCGGAGCTACCCGCTCCCACAGATCGTCAGGGACAAGATCAACAGGCACTCTCGACACGGTGCCCGAAACCGTCCCAGAACGCCCTCAACCACGCCGAACTCATTCTGAAACGATCAGTAAGTGCGCGGCAACCGCCAGAGCTGACGACCAAACATCGCAAGCCACGCCGCACGTAGCGAAACGCCCTGGACGATATGGAGTGACGCACGATCTGTCGTGAGCTCGCTCCATATCGTCTAGGTGTCGAGCGGCGCCGACAGCGCCGGGAACCAGATGTCGGTGAGCACCTCGGCGGCCTGCTCGCGGGTGACGTCGATCGTGCCCTGCAGCGCCCAGCGGGTGAAGAACCGTTCGAGCTGGGCAACCAGCAGCCCGACGCGCAGCCGGGCCTCGTCCTGTCGCTCCTCCGGCCAGCTCGCCAGGTACTGCGTCATCGCATTGGGCAGCGCCAGTATCCCCTCACGCGAGGTCTCCCGGAAGTCCGGTTCGAGCGCCACCGCCTCGTCCCAGGCCGGCAGCATCTGCTTGTGCTCGTCGAACCAGTCGATGGCGCGATTGACCCAGGCCGTGAACTCGGTCCGGGACCGGGAGTCGAGCACCCGGTCCAGGTCCTGATAGAACGCCAGCGCGCTCGGCGCCATCTTCTCGGCGCTGATCACCCGCAGGATCTCCAGTTTGCTGGGGAAGTGCAGGTAGAACGTGGCACGGCTGCAGCCAACCGCCGCCGCGATGTCGTCGACGGTGACCGCCGCGTAGCCCTGCGTGGCGAACAGCTCACGCGCGGACTCCACGAGCTTCGCGCGGGTCGCGCGCTTCTGCTCCTCACGCAGTGTGCTGCGCCTTCCCTTGCCATCGCCGGTTGCCGTGCTCACCTTCACCACCCTGGTCCACGTCGCGCGATCGGGCAAATCTCCCCGTCATTGGGAATACGTTCCGTCATTCACTTGACAGTCCGTCACCAAACTCGGAGTATGGCGTAAGTCACTCCGGCGAGCGTCGATGGCGCCGACCACATCGCTACCGTCGTCGGCCGATGGCCGCACACGTACAGAAAGCGAGCATCATGAGCTCCACAAACCTGCCGACCGTCTGCATCATCGGCGCGGGCCCATCCGGGATCACCACCGCCAAACGACTCCAGGACCACGGCATCCCGTTCGACTGCTTCGAGGCCTCCGACGAGGTGGGCGGCAACTGGTACTACAAGAACCCCAACGGGATGTCGGCCTGCTACCAGAGCCTGCACATCGACACCTCGAAGTGGCGGTTGGCATTCGAGGACTTCCCGGTCCCCGCCGAGTGGCCCGACTTTCCGCACCACTCGCTGCTGTTCCAATACTTCAAGGACTACGTCGCCCACTTCGGCCTGCGGGACAAGATCACCTTCAACACCTCCGTCGACCACGCCGAACGCGGAGACGACGGTTTGTGGACCGTGACGTTGTCCACCGGCGAGACGCGCGCCTACGACGCGCTGATCGTGTGTAACGGGCACCACTGGGACCCGAATACCCCGGACTATCCCGGACAGTTCGACGGCACACTGATGCACAGCCACGAGTACAACGACCCCTTCGACCCGATCGACATGCGCGGCAAGAACGTCGTGGTGGTCGGAATGGGCAACTCGGGCCTCGACATCGCATCCGAACTCTCGCAGCGCTTCCTCGCCAAGAAGCTGACGGTCTCCGCTCGCCGCGGTGTCTGGGTCCTGCCGAAGTACCTGGGCGGCAAGGCCGGCGACAAGATGTCGGCGCCGGCCTGGATGCCGCGCTCGCTCTCGCTCGCGCTGAGCCGTCGCTTCCTGCGCAAGAACATCGGAACCATGGAGGGCTACGGCCTCCCCAAGCCCGATCACCAGCCCTTCGAGGCGCACCCGTCCGCGAGCGGCGAGTTCCTCGGCAAGGCGGGCTCGGGCGACATCTCGTTCAAGCCCGCCATCACCGCGCTGGAGGGCAAGCAGGTGCGCTTCGCCGACGGGAGCGCCGAAGACGTCGACGTGATCATCTGCGCCACCGGCTACCGCATCAGCTTCCCGTTCTTCACGGACCCGAACCTGTTGCCCGACAGCAGAAACCGATTCCCACTGTTCAAGCGGATGATGAAGCCCGACATCGACAACCTCTTCTTCATGGGGCTCGCACAGCCGATGCCGACCCTGGTGAACTTCGCCGAGCAACAGAGCAAGCTCGTCGCCGCCTACCTCGCCGGCAAGTACCAGCCCCCGTCGCCCAGCGAGATGCGGTCCGTCCTCGCCGCCGACGAAAAGTACTACCTCGGCCCCTACTACGAATCCCCGCGACACACCATCCAGTGCGAGTTCGACCCGTACGTGCGCAACCTGAAGAAGGAGATCGCCGACGGCGGCAAGCGCGCCCGGTTGGCCGGCAACGCATTGCCCGTGCCCGCTCGCGCCCTGCAGAACGCCTGAGAAGGAGATCCGATGACACTGACACAGGGATTCTGCGCGGAGGGCTTCGAGTCGGTTCGCGAGGCACTCGAGCTGCAGCTCGCCTCCGGTGAGGAACTCGGGGCGTCCATCTGTGTGACCGTCGACGGCGAACCCGTCGTCGACATCTGGGGTGGACACACCGACACCGAACGCACCACCACCTGGGACCGCGACACCATCGTCAACGTCTTCTCCATCACCAAGACGATGACCGCCCTGTCCGCCCTGCTGCTCACGGACCGCGGCGTGCTGGACCTCGACGAGAAGGTCGCGCACTACTGGCCGGAGTTCGCCGCGAACGGCAAGGCGGACATCGAGATCCGGCACCTGCTCGCGCACACCTCCGGGGTGTCCGGGTGGGATCGCCCGATCGAGCTCGCCGACATCTACGACCACGAGTCCGCGGCCGCACGGCTGGCCGGTCAGGCCCCGTGGTGGGAGCCGGGCACCGCGTCCGGCTATCACGCCCTCAATTACGGGCACCTGATCGGAGAGGTGATCAGGCGGGTCGACGGCCGCACACTCGGCCGGTTCTTCGCGGAGGAGCTGGCCGGGCCGCTGGGCGCCGACTTCCACATCGGCACCGGCCCCGAGCACTTCGACCGGATCGCGCCGCTGGTGCCGCCGCCTGCCCTCGAGTTCGACATGTCCACGCTCGACCAGGACAGCATCCTGGTCAAGACGTTGACCAGCCCGCTGCTCGACTACGAGCGCACCGCGGACCCACAGTGGCGGCAGGCCGAGATCGGGGCGGTCAACGGCCACGGCAACGCCCGCTCCATCGCCCGACTGCAGTCGATCGTCTCCGGTGGCGGCATCCTCGACGGCAAGACCTGGCTGTCAGCCGACACCATCGACGCGATCTTCTGGGAGCAGGCCGACGGTGTGGACCTCGGGATCCTGACCCCGCTGCGGTTCGGGATCGGCTACGGGCTGCCGCACGCACAGACGGCGCCCGCCGTTCCCGACGGCAAGGTCTGCTGGTGGGCAGGGGTTGGCGGGTCGTTCGTCGTCAACGACCTCGACCGCGGGATCACCTTCGCGTATGCGATGAACAAGATGGCGCCTGGACTCATCGGGTCCGACCGTGCCGACGCCTACCTGAATGCGACCTTCGAGGCGGTGGCGTGATGCGAGCACTACAACTGACCGATCCCGGCGTCCTGGAGATCAGGGAGGTCCCGGTGCCGGAGATCGGGCCGTCCGACCTGCTGATCCGGGTCGGTGCGGCAGGCATCTGCCACTCCGATCTCCACCTGCTGCACTTCCCCGTGAAGATGCGGGAGGAGCCACTCACCCTCGGGCACGAGATCGCCGGCACCATCGAGGCGGTCGGCAGTGAAGTGGACGGCCGCCATGCGGGCGAACGCGGGATCATCTACCTCTGCTGGTCGTGCGGTGTCTGCCGCGAGTGCGTCAGCGGCAACGAGAACGTCTGCCTGGCCGCCGGCCGGACCGCCATGCCGCCGTGCCCCGGGCTCGGGCCCGACGGCGGCATGGCCGAATACGTGCGTGTGCCGGCCCGCTCCTTCGTGCCGATCGGCGACCTGGACTTCCAGCAGGCCGCACCGATGGCTGATGCCGCGCTGACCAGCTACCACGCGATCCGTGGGGCCATGGAGCACCTGCGACCCGGCTCCACCGCGGTAGTCATAGGGATCGGTGGGCTCGGGCACGTCGCCGTGCAGATCCTGCGGGCGGTCAGCGCCACACGCGTGGTCGCGGTCGACGTCGGTGCCGCCCAGCTCGACCTCGCGAAGCGCTGCGGCGCCGAGATCGCCCTCGAATCGGGGCCAGCGACCTCACGCCAGATCCTCGATCTCACCGAGGGCCGCGGCGCTGACGCGGTGTTCGACTTCGTGGGGATCGATGCGACCGCCCGCATGTCCGTCGAGTCTGTCGCGCCGAACGGGACCTACCGGATGGTCGGGCTCGGCGGCGGCGTCCCTGGCGTGACGGCGGAACCCGCGGGCGGACCCGGCTGGCCGTGGGGTGCATCCGTCCGGAAGTCCTACGGCGGCACCAGAAGCGACCTCATCGACTCGATCGCGCTCGCGCGCTCCGGGCGGCTCACCGTGGAGGTCGACCCGTTCGACCTCGCGGACGCCCGCACCGCCCTGGACCGCCTCGAAGCCGGGCAGATCCGGGGCCGAGCGGTGCTCCTCCCGTGACCGGACTGCCCTGCCCGAATACCACTGACCACTGCATCGAAAGGATTCACAGTGACGAAGTCCGTTGACCCGCAGGAGTACATCGCGTCCGTGATGGCCGGGCTGACGGGCCCGGGCGGACGGTTCGAACTCGGCGTCGAGACGGTGCTCGGCACCGAGATGCCGGTGATGAAGAACCGCGACCGGGCCCTCGGGGATGTCCTCGCCGCCTCGCTCGACTACGGCGACCGCGACTACCTGGTCGCCGAGGATCGCCGGATGAGCTACACGGAACATGGGTCCGCCGCCGCCGCGCTCGCGACCGCGCTGCGCGAGCGGTACGGCGTCGGCAAGGGCGACCGAATCGGCATCCTGGCCGCCAACACCCCCGAATGGCTCGTCGCCTTCTGGGCGGCGCAGTCACTCGGTGCGATCGCGGTCGGCTTCAATGCCTGGTGGGCGCCGCGTGAGGTCGAGTACGGCATCGACCACACCAAGCCCACCGTCGTGGTCGCCGACGCCAAGCGCGCCGCGCTGCTCGGCGAGCTCGGCGCCGACGCCCCCGTGCTGACCATGGAGCAGGACCTCCCGAGCCTGATCGCCGAGTTCGCCGGCTCCGACCTGCCGCACACCGATGTGGACGAGGACGATCCGGCGCTGATCTTCTACACCAGCGGGACCAGCGGCCGACCCAAGGGCGCAGTGCACTCGCACCGAAACGTGCTCGCGACCATCGACTACCACCGGTACAGCGATGCGCTCGCCGCAGCGTTCACCGGCGGCGACCCGAGCTCGGATGCCCCGAGCGACCGGCGGTACCTGCTCACCTCGCCGCTGTTCCACATCGCCGGCCTGCACAACCTGGCCGTCCCCCGGCTGGCCACAGGCGGTGCGGTCGTGATCTACCAGGGCTCGTTCGACGTGGACCGCATGCTCCGGCTGGTCGAGCGCGAGCGCGTGACCAACTGGGCCGCCGTCCCCACCATGGCGAATCGTCTACTCGAGCACGAGGATCTGTCGCGATACGACCTCTCCTCGGTCACCGCGTTCGCGCTGTCGGCGGCGCCGTCGTCCGCGGCGTTCCAGGACCGCCTGCGCGAGAAGGTGCCGTTCGCGCGCAGCTCCCTCGTCGACAGCTACGGCCAAACCGAGAGTGCCACCGCGATCTCCGTCGCCACCCCGCTCGATCTCGCACAGTTCCCCGGAACCCTCGGGCGGCCCATCATCGGGGTCGCCGTCGAGGTCAGGGACCCGTTCGGGGTGAAGGTCCCCGACGGGGTGGAAGGCGAGATCTGCACGCGCAGCCCGTACGTGATGCTCGGCTACTGGGACAACCCGGAGGCCACCGCCGCGGCGATCACCGAGGACCGTTGGCTGCGCACCGGCGACTTCGGTGTGATCGAGAACGGCATGGTCCGACTCACCGGGCGACGGTCGGACCTGATCGTGCGCGGCGGCGAGAACGTGTACCCGATGGAGATCGAGCAGTGCCTGGACGAGCACCCCGAGATCCTCGAGTGCGCGGTGATCGGCGTCGACCACCCCGACCTCGGCCAGGAGGTGGCCGCGGTGGTCGTCGCGCGGTCGGAGGACGCCGTCACGGAAGAGGAGCTGCGGGCCTTCGCCGGCGAGCGCCTCGCCTATTTCAAGGTCCCGGCTCGGTGGCGGATCACCACGTCGCCGCTACCGCGCAACGCGACCGGCAAGACGATGCGCACCCAGGTGGTCGTCTGATGGCCCCGTGCGTGGAAACCGATGACGTTCGAGATTGGAGTGGTCTGCGATGAGCTACGACGTGATCGTCAAGAACGGCCGGTGGTTCGACGGCACCGGCGCACGGTCCGAGACCAGGCATCTCGGCATCCGTGACGGCCGGGTGGCCGTCGTGTCGGTCGATGCACTCGACGAGACGGACTGCCCGGAGGTGGTCGACGCCGCCGGGAAGTGGGTCATCCCGGGCATGGTCGACATCCACACCCACTACGACGTCGAGGTCCTCCTGGACCCCGGGCTCGAGGAGTCGGTGCGGCACGGCGTCACCACGATCTTCCTGGGGTCGTGCTCGCTGTCGGCGGTCCATGCCGGCCCGTCCGACGCGGGCGACCTGTTCGGCCGGGTCGAGGCCATCCCGCGCAGATTCGTGGTCGACACGCTCACCGAGTTCCAGACGTGGACCTCGGCGCACGGGTACGTCGAGGCGCTGGAGGCGTTGCCGTTGGGCCCGAACGTGGCCTCCTTCATCGGCCATTCGGACATCCGGGTCGCGCAGATGGGCCTGGATCGGGCGACCCGCAAGGACGTCAAGCCCACCCCGGCCGAACTCGACGCGATGGCGGCGAAGCTCGAGGAGGCGCTCGACGCGGGCTTCATCGGCATGTCCTCGCAGGAGCTGCTGTTCGACAAGCTCGACGGCGAGGTCTGCCGGTCCCGGACTCTGCCGTCGACGTACTCGACACGGCGGGAACGTCGACGGCTCAGTGCGATCCTGCGACGCAGGGGCCGGGCATTGCAGGCCGGCCCGGACGTGGGCCGCCCGCAGTCCATGGTCGCGTTGGCGCTGAGCAGCATGGGGCTCTTCCGCCGCCCGTTGAAGGTGAGCCTGCTCTCGGCCGCGGACGTCAAGGCGATACCGGCTGTGGCGCACGTGTTCCCGGCGATGGCGAGGGCCGTCAACGGGATACGCGGCAACTTCCGGTGGCAACACCTGCCAGTGCCGTTCGAGGTGTACTCGGACGGCATCGACCTGCCCGTGTTCGAGGAGTTCGGGTCGGGTGCGGCCGCGCTGCACCTGTCGAATCAGATCGAGGAGCGGCGCGCGCTGCTGGCCGACGAGTCCTACCGCCGCCGGTTCCGCAAGGACTACGACAAGAAGTACGGTCCGCGGGTCTGGCACCGTGACTTCTTCGACGCCGAGATCGTCGAATGCCCGGACGAGTCGGCGATCGGCAAGACCTTCGGCCAGGTCGGGGTCGAGCGCGGCGGGGTGCATCCCGTGGACGCCTTCCTCGACCTGGTGGTCGAGTACGGCACCAAGGTCAGATGGCGCACCACGATCTCGAACCACCGCCCCGAGGTGCTCAACAAGTTCGCGTCCGATCCCGGTGTGCAGCTGGGCTTCTCCGATGCCGGTGCACACCTGCGCAACATGGCCTTCTACAATTTCGGGCTCCGCCTGCTGCGTCGCGTGCGCGACGCCGAGCGATCGGGGAATCCGTTCATGTCGGTGGAGCAGGCCGTGCACCGGCTCACCGGCGAGCTCGCCGACTGGTACGACCTCGACGCCGGGCACCTGCGCGAGGGTGACCGGGCCGACCTCGTCGTGATCGATCCGGCGCACCTGGACGAGTCCCTCGATGCCTACGCCGAATCCCTTGTCGCCGAGTACGACAACTTGTCCCGGATGGTCAACCGGAACGACGAGGCCGTCACCGCCGTGTTCGTCGGGGGCGAATTCGTCTTCGGCGAGGGACAACCCGCACCGGCGCTCGGAACCCGGCGCACCGGCCGGTTCTTGCGAGCCTCGTCGTCGACGGCGGCTGGGAGCTGTTGAATTACCCCGACCTGAGGCGCCTCGCGGGCTGACGAGCATGGGGTTGCCGGTGAACGCCTACTTGCCGCAGAGTGTCAACTCCTTCGGTTCGTTGTCGTCGGTCTTCGGCATCTGACGGCGGCCGGTTGAGCCGGGCGGCTACCCGAGAGCGGCGGAGGCCCGCATGGTGTAGTCGTCCAGCGGGAAGCTGCGGGCCTCCCGGAACGTGTTGACCGTGGAGGTGGGGCGCAGGATCGCCGCCTCGCCGTGCTGGTTGAAGTAGTAGCTGCGGGCGCTCTGGCAACTGCCCCCGTAGAACACCGAATCGTCCAGCTTGGCGGTCATCCGGTCCAGGAAGGCGGCGTTGGCACCCTCGGTGACCTCGAAGACGTCCGTGCCGCGCCGTCGCATCTCGCCGAACAGTCGCTGCATGTGCGCCATCTGCGACTCGATGGTGGTGAAGTAGGACAGCCCGCTGTACGAGTATGGGCTCGCGAGTGTGAGGAAGTTCGGGAAGTACGGCACAGCCACACCCTCGTAGGCCTGGAACCTGTTGTCACGCCACCACTTCCCCAGGTTTCGCTCCTCTCGACCGATCACCTCGATCGCCGGGAAGTTCACGTCCCACAGGTTGAACCCGGTGGCCAGGATCAGTGTGTCGATCGTGGTCTTGCGGCCGTCGGCGGTGACGATGCCGTCCGCCTCGATCCGCTCGATCGACGCCGTCTCCAGGTGCACGTCGTCTCGGGTGAAGGTGCGGTAGTAGCTGTTGGAGAACGTTGGGCGCTTGCAGCCGAAGTCGTAGTCCGGGGTCAACTTCCGGCGCAGCCCGGCATCGCCGACCTGCGCGCGGAGGAACGCCCGCGAGAGCGCTGCGGCGCCCTTGCTCAGCACCTTGGTCTGCCGGTAGTGCAGCACCGCGCTGACCATCACGGCCTCGAGGATGCCCGAACTGACCCAGCGGGCCACCCGCTGCGAGGCCGGGAGGCGGGCGAACAGCCGCTGCACCACACCGGGGATCGGCGTGTCCACCTTGGGCAGCACCCAGATCGGCGTGCGCTGGTACACCGTCAGGTCGGCGGCCTTGCACGCCACCTCGGGGATCAGCTGGACCGCGGTCGCGCCGGTGCCGATGACAGCCACCCTGGCGCCGGTCAGGTCGTGCGTGTCGTCCCACGCGGTGGTGTGGATGACGGTGCCCGCGAACGTGTCGATGCCCTCGATGTCCGGCATGCGCGGCTGGGACAGGAACCCGGTGGCGGTGAGCAGGTAGCGCGCGGTGATCGACTCCTGGCCGGCGACCGAGACCACCCAGCACTGCTCGGCCTCGTCCCACCGCGCTCCCTCGACCACCGCCCCGAAGCGCATGTGCCGGCGCAGGTCGTACTTGTCGGCGACGTGGTCGGCGTAGCGCTTGAGTTCGGCGCCGGGCGCGAACAGCCGCGACCAGTACGGGTTCGGCTCGAAGGAGTAGGAGTAGGTGACCGAGGCGATATCCACGGCCAGGCCCGGATAGCGGTTCACATGCCACGTGCCGCCGAGGTCGTCCTCGCGCTCGAGAATGCGAATGTCGTTGAAGCCGAGGCGTTTGAGCTCGATCGCGGCACCCATCCCGCCGAATCCGGCACCCACGATCACCGCATCATGATGCTCCCGCACAGCAGCCATCCGAAGCCCCTCCCAGAATCACTCTTCCGAAACTGACACATCATTCCGTTTGGGAATAACGTATCATCGCCCTATGACGGAGGCCACCACTCGAGCGGAACGCAAGAAGGCCGAGCTGCGCCGCGAGATCATCGACGCGGCGTTCGACTGCTTCGCTGAGCGCGGCTACCACGCGACGGGCATCGCGGACATCGCCGCCGTGCTCGGGATCGGCCACGGCACCTTCTACCGCTACTTCGAGAACAAGCGCGACATCATCGAGCACGTCATCGACGACCTCGTCGGCAAGATCATCGGGACACTCGCGATGGAGAACGCCCCCGACGCGGCGAACAGCCTCGACGAGTACCGGGCGCAGGTCGCGCGCATCGCGGAGGCGCTGCCGCGCATCTTCTTCGACGATCCGCGTGTCCCGCGACTGCTGCTGTTCGAGGCGACCGGTGTGGACGCGGATCTGACCCAGCGGCTGTACGGCCTGCTCGACAACGCGGTGGCGCTGACCGCCGGTTACCTCGAGCACGGCGTCGAACGCGGGTACCTGCGCGCCGACCTCGACGTTCCGGGCACCGCGCAGGCGGTCAACGGGATGATGCTCGCCAGCGCGATCCAGGGCCTGCGCACCGGCGATGCCGCGCAGGTGCAGTCGTTGAACACGGCCATCCAGCGGCTGATGTTCGACGGCATCCGCGCCGCGGGGTGAGGGTCGGCCCGCATCGGGAATCGTCAGCTCGGGCTGCGTCCCCGAGAACCGCCGCGACGATCACCGGGGCCAGGTAGAGCAGCGGGAACGGGCTTGCCCCGCCCGCGAAGCCCCGCTCGACGAATCCAGCCGTAGGCGGTGTTGCGATTGAGTCCGACGCTCCGAGCGGCAGCGCCGACATTGCCGTCTTCACGGTCGAGCGCTTCGAAGAACCGGTCCTTCAACTCTGCAGAAACCACGATCCCCGCAACTCCCTGAAATCCAGGGTGTTGCGGGGATCGCCAGAACCCGTCGTCAGCCGGGGGCCGTGGTCGTCGTCGGAGTTCCGAGTCCGTCGGCTCGAGAGTGCTTACGCGCTCTTGTCGCGACGCTCGCGGTCCGGCTTGCGCGGCACGATCGTCGGCAGCACGTTGTCGGTGACAGTCTCGGCGGTGACCACCACCTTCTCGACATCGTCCCGGCTCGGGATGTCGTACATCACCGGCAGGAGCACTTCCTCCATGATCGCGCGCAGGCCGCGGGCGCCGGTGCCGCGCAGGATGGCCTGGTCCGCGACCGCTTCGAGCCCGTCGGTCGTGAACTCGAGTTCCACACCGTCCATCTCGAAGAGCCGGACGTACTGCTTCACGAGGGCGTTCTTCGGCTCGGAGAGGATCTGGACGAGCGAATCCTTGTCGAGGTTCGTCACCGACGCCACGACGGGCAGACGGCCGATGAACTCGGGGATCAGACCGAACTTGATCAAATCCTCGGGCATGACCTCGGCGAAATGGTCGGTGGTGTCGATGTCCGCCTTCGAGCGCACCTCGGCACCGAATCCGATGCCGCGCTTGCCGACGCGGTCGGAGACGATCCGCTCGAGACCTGCGAACGCACCGGCCACGATGAACAGCACGTTGGTGGTGTCGATCTGGATGAATTCCTGGTGCGGATGCTTGCGTCCACCCTGCGGCGGCACCGACGCCTGCGTCCCCTCGAGGATCTTCAGCAACGCCTGCTGCACACCCTCCCCCGAGACATCCCGGGTGATCGACGGGTTCTCGCTCTTGCGGGCGATCTTGTCGACCTCGTCGATGTAGATGATGCCGGTCTCGGCGCGCTTGACGTCGTAATCCGCTGCCTGGATCAGCTTGAGGAGAATGTTCTCGACATCCTCGCCGACGTAGCCGGCTTCGGTGAGGGCGGTAGCGTCGGCGATCGCGAACGGCACGTTCAGCATCTTCGCCAGCGTCTGCGCGAGATAGGTCTTGCCGCAGCCGGTGGGGCCGAGCAACAGGATGTTGGATTTGGCGAGTTCGACGGTTTCGCCGCGCGCGTCGCGGGACCTGTCGCCCGCCTGGATGCGCTTGTAGTGGTTGTAGACCGCCACGGCGAGGGTCCGCTTCGCCGAATCCTGACCGATCACATAGTTGTCGAGGAACTCGCGGATCTCGGCGGGCTTGGGCAGCTCGTCGAGCTTGACCTCAGTGGATTCGGCGAGTTCTTCCTCGATGATCTCGTTGCAGAGGTCGATGCACTCGTCGCAGATGTAGACACCGGGGCCTGCAATGAGCTTCTTGACCTGCTTCTGGCTCTTTCCACAGAACGAGCACTTGAGCAGATCTCCGCCATCACCGATACGTGCCATCTGTCAGGTCCCCTACTTCCTCGTGTGCGTGCAACAGACGCCGAGACCGCCGACAGTGCCGGTCCGGCGAGCGCGCCTCGGTTCGACCGTACCCGGAGATCACTGCACAGGTCGACCGGTTCTTCGCGTTTCGAAGGTCATATTTGTGCGGTGCGATCCGTGTACGTCCCGCTGCGTGTGGACCGGCCCGGTCCGAAAACCCACGGTTGCGGGTCCCGGACCGGGCCGTGCCGGTCACTTCTGCGCCGAGAGCTTGCGGTACTCGAGCACGTTGTCGATCAGGCCGTACTCGACGGCTTCGGCCGCGGTGAGGATCTTGTCGCGGTCGGTGTCCTTGCGGATCTGCTCAGCGTCCCTGCCGGTGTGCTTGGCCAGCGTGGTCTCCATGAGCCGACGCATGCGCTCGATCTCGGCGGCCTGGATCTCGAGGTCGGAGACCTGGCCCTGGATGCCACCGGTCGCGGGCTGGTGGATGAGCACGCGGGCGTTCGGCAGTGCCAGGCGCTTGCCGGGGGTACCGGCGGCGAGCAGCACGGCCGCGGCCGAGGCGGCCTGGCCGAGGCACACGGTGGTGATGTCGGCGCGCACGTACTGCATGGTGTCGTAGATCGCCATCAGCGACGTGAACGAGCCACCGGGCGAGTTGATGTACATGGTGATGTCGCGGTCGGGATCGAGGGACTCGAGCACCAGCAACTGCGCCATGACGTCGTTCGCCGACGCGTCGTCGACCTGCACGCCGAGGAAGATGATGCGTTCCTCGAACAGCTTGTTGTACGGGTTGGATTCCTTGACGCCGTAGCTCGAGTGCTCGATGAACGACGGAAGGATGTAGCGCGAGGAGGGGCCGGCAGGTGCCGCTCCGCCCAGAGCGCGGGGATCGAAGAGGTTGGTCATCGCTTCTCCAAGAAGTTCGTGATGCGGGGGACGGATCGTCGGGTTCGGCTAGTTGCCGGTGCCGCCGGCCTGCGTGGCCCGGGACACGACGTGGTCGACGAAGCCGTACTCGAGCGCCTCGGACGCGGTGAACCAGCGGTCACGGTCGGAGTCGGCGGTGATCTGCTCGACCGTCTGACCCGTGTGCTCGGCGATGAGCTCGGCCATCTCCCGCTTGGTGTGCGCGAACTGCTCGGCCATGATCGCGATGTCGCTGGCCGTACCACCGATACCCGCCGACGGCTGGTGCATCATGATCCGCGCGTGCGGCAAGGCATACCGCTTGCCCTTGGTTCCGGCGGACAACAGGAACTGCCCCATCGAGGCGGCCAGGCCCATACCGAACGTGGCGACGTCGCACTCGACGAACTTCATGGTGTCGTAGATCGCCATACCGGCGGTCACCGACCCACCCGGGGAGTTGATGTACAGGGAGATGTCGCGCGACGGATCCTCGGCCGCGAGCAGCAGGATCTGGGCGCAGAGCTTGTTGGCGATGTCGTCGTCGACCTGGGTACCGAGGAAGATGATCCGCTCGCGGAGCAGGCGCTCGTAGACCGAGTCGCTGAGGTTCAGCCCAGCGGTGGCCGAGGTCATCGTCGGACCGATGGATGTCGCCGGATTCTGAGGAGTCACGGTACCTGCCTTCTCGTCAATCGTGGATTGCTGACACAGACACTAACGAAAGGGGGGCGGCACCGGATGCCCGGTGCCGCCCCAATTCGCTTACAGCGGAACGATCAGCGCGATCTACTCGGCCGACTCGTCGGCCGCGGCCTCGTCCTCGGCGCCCTCGTCGGCCTTCGAACCGAACAGCGTCTCGGTGTCGACGGTCGCACCGGTGGTGTCGGTCACGGTCGCCTGGTTCACGACGCTGCCGAGCGCCTTGCCGCGACGCACGTCGGCGAAGATCGCCCCGAGCTGGTTCGCCTGGCTGATCTGCTGGATGAACTGCTCCGGCGGGATGCCGTAGCGCTGCGCCTGGAAGAAGATGCGCTCGGTGAGCTCCTGCTGCTCGACCGTGGTGTTCTCGGCCTCGGCGATCGCATCCAGCAGCAGCTGGGTCTTGACGGAACGCTCGGCGGACTCGCGGGCGTCCTTGTCGAACTCCTCGCGGCTCGAGCCCTGCTCCTCGAGCAGCTCGTTGAGCTTGGTCTCGTCGTGATCGAGCGCGTGGATGGCGTCGTGCAGCGCGCTGTCGACCTCGGCCTGGACGACCGCCTCGGGCAGCGGAACCTCGACGGTCTCGAGCAGGGCCTCGAGGACCTTGTCGCGGATCTGGCCGGCCTGCTCGACCTTCTTGACGCGCTCGACGCGCTCACGCAGGTCGGCCTTCAGCTCGTCGAGGGTGTCGAACTCGCTCGCGAGCTGCGCGAAGTCGTCGTCCTCGTCGGGAAGCTCGCGCTCCTTGACGGAGTTCACCTTGACGGTGACGAGGGCTTCCTTGTCGGCGAACTCACCGGCGACAAGCGTCGAGGTGAACTCCGCCGAGCCACCGGCCTCGAGGCCGATGATCGCCTCGTCGAGACCCTCGATGAGCTGGCCGGAGCCGACCTCGTGGGACAGGCCCTCGGTCGCGGCCTCCGGAACGGGCTCGCCGTCGACGGTCGCGGACAGGTCGATGGAGACGAAGTCGCCGTCCTGCACGGCCCGCTCGACGCCCTTGAGGGTGCCGAAGCGCTGGCGCAGCGACAGGAGCTGCTCGGCGACGTCCTCGTCGGTGATCTCGACGGGATCGACGGTGACGGCGATGCCGGAGAAGCCGGGGAGGGTGATCTCGGGGCGGACGTCGACCTCGGCGGTGAACGCGAGCTCGACGTTGTCCTCGATCTTGGTGAGCTCGATCTCGGGCTGACCGATGACCTTGACGTCGTTGGCGGTCACGGCCTCGCTGTAGCGGGGGCCGATCGCGTCGTTGACGACCTGCTCGAGCACGGCGCCGCGACCGACACGGGCCTCGAGGAGCTTACGGGGAGCCTTGCCGGGGCGGAAGCCGGGCAGGCGAATCTGGCCCGCGAGGGCCTTGAATGCGCGGTCGAAATCAGGCTGGAGCTCCTCGAAGGGCACCTCAACGTTGATACGGACTCGCGTCGGGCTGAGCTGCTCGACGGTGCTCTTCACGGACATGCTCCTTCTGTGTCGTGCTCTTGTTTCGGTCTCACTACGGCGCCGATTGCTCCGCCGCCGTTCGTTCTGGTCGGGATGACAGGATTTGAACCTGCGACCCTCCGCTCCCAAAGCGGATGCGCTACCAAGCTGCGCCACATCCCGTCGTCCTACCCGGCACCCGTCGACCGCCCGGGGACCCGTTGAGGAATCCTACGGCCCCCCGATTATGAATTCCAAAGCGAGGTTCGGTACAGTCTCATCCGGCAGCGACGGAGACGGCGATCCCGGCAGAAGTCGCTTGCTCGTGGGGATGTAGCTCAATGGTAGAGCCCCAGTCTTCCAAACTGGCTACGCGGGTTCGATTCCCGTCATCCCCTCCATGGGATCTCACGCCCGCCACCGATTTCCGGTGGCGGGCGTGAATCGTTTCCGGACCACTCGACCCGATCGTCCCGGTCACCGTTTCGACTCGAAACGGTCATCGCCCCGAGATCGAACGGTTCAACCGGTGTCGGTATGAGAACGTTCCGATCATGAACGACGTTTCCGGCCCTTCCCCGGAGCCTCCTGTGCGGGCGGCGATGCGGTCGACGATCGTCGCCGCCGTCCTGCTGGACGCCTCCCCCGACTGGGATCGGGTCGGCGAGATGCTCGCGGGCGGCACCCCCGAAACGCCGGCGTTCCGGCACCGCGTCGTGGACGTGCCCTTCGGTCTGGCCCCGCCGCGATGGGCCGGGGAACACGACTCGGACCTGCCGTGGCAGCTCGACCGTGTGACGCTGCCCCACTCCACGGATTTCGACGATGTTCTCGACTACGCGCGCACGAGCTCTCCGGCCACGATCCCCGAGCACCCCCAGTGGGAACTGACGCTGGTCGAGGGGCTGCTCGGGGGCCAGTCCGCACTGCTGATCCGCATCCACCACGCGTACGCCGACGGCGCCGATGGCACCCACATCACTGCCCGCATCGTCGATCTCGAACGGCACGGGCGGGAAGAACCGGGATCGGACCGGGACACGACCACAGCGGACGATGCGTCCGCCCGGGCCGCCGACCGCGCAGCAGGCTCGTTCGGTTCCCTCGTCGGCTCGGTGGCCGGGCTGATGCAGTCCCTGACCGCACCGCTGCGGTGGCTCACCTCGTCGAGCGAACCCACGAAGACCGACGACCGGCGACTGCACGTGGTCGACGTGCCGCTCGCCGAGCTGCGGGCGGCAGCCGAACGCGCGGGCAGCACCCTGGACAGCGCGTGCCTCGCGGCAGTGCTTCTCGGGCTGGCCGACTACCGGTTCCGCCGCGGCATCGACGTCGACGAGCTGAGCCTGGCGATGCCACTGGCCGACCCCGAGAACGGCGGTACCGGGATCAACCTGGCCCGGGCGGACCTGCCGGTGCCCGCCGACGACCCCGCCCTGCTCATGCGACTGCTGGACGAATACTCCGGCCCCAGCACCGAACCCGGCCGCCACCTCGCTCCCCCTCCGAACCTGCTGCCTGCGGTGGTCGACGACCCACTCGACCACGACGACGTGTTCGCCTGCACGGTGCCGGGCTCGCACGTGCCGCTGTACGTGGCGGGCGCGAAGATCGAGAAGTACTACGGTTTCGGACCGACGCTCGGTTCTGCGTTCAACGTGACGCTGATGTCGTACCTGGACAGCTGCTGCCTCGGGTTCACCGTCGACACCGACGCGGTGCGCGACGCCGGGATGTTCGACGATTGCATCCGAGCCGGTCTGCGCGCAGTCCTCGAGAGCTGAACCGTCGGTACGCTGGACGTTGCACCCGTACGCCCAGTCGGAAGGCACATCGTCGTGGAACTCCTGCTCATCGTCCTCGGAGCCAGAAGAACTCGTCCGGTCACGGCGCGGTGCGACTCGACGACGCCAAGGCCGACGCTCGCCAGGCGATCGAGCGTCTCGGCGGCCAGATCTACAACCTGACGGGCACCGACGACGCGTCGAAGCAGGCGCTCGCGGACGCGGCCGAGCGCTATACCGCCGCCGGCTCGCAGATCGATCAGGCACAAACCCCCGCGCAGGCACGACTGGCCAAGCAGAGCGCACTCGAAGGTCTGTATTACATCCGGGCCGCACGCACCGCGATGGGTATGGACCCCGGTCCCGACATCCCGTCGCTCGACGGCCAGAAGTCGGCCGGTGCGGTCACCGAGGACCGGCAGATCGAATTCGAGGGCCGGCAGGTCGCCGCGTCCCCGTCCCCGTCGGCGCGGACACCGAACTACTACCCGGGCGGCCGGGTCGCGGGCCGTCCGGTGCCGGCGGGCTGGTACTCGGAGCCGTGGTGGAAGCCGGCGCTGGTCGCGGGCGCTTGGGGTGTGGGGTCGATGCTGCTCTTCTCGGCGATGTTCTCGGGCATGGCCGGGGTGCCGTACGACGCACAGGCGTTCGAGAGCGGCGCCGGCGACGGCACCGCAGACGCCGGTGACGCCGACGGGGGCGACGGGGGCGACGACTTCGGCGACGGGGGCGACGACTTCGGCGGTGGTGGCGGCGACTTCGGCGGCGGCGATTTCGGGGGCGGCGATTTCGGGGGCGGCGATTTCGGGGGCGGGTTCGACTTCTGACCGGCCCGACCACGGGATCGTCCACCCTGCCACATCGGCACACGACAGCCGCGCGTCCCGACGCGCGCGGCTGTCGCTCCTCTCGGCGGCTGCCGAGCACGGTTCGGGGACTTCCGACGGACCGGCCGGGATAGTCGACTCTGGCCGCAGCCCCGACAATGTGGGATCGTCCGTAGATGAGCACCGCAGCGCGGCGGATGGCGCAGACCGACTTCCTCACGTGGAGCATGGAGCAGGACCCTGCACTGCGCTCGACGATCGTCGCCGTCATCACCCTCGATTCTTCTCCCGACTGGGACCGCATCGTCGAGATGATGGACCGCGGCACCCGCGACATTCCACACTTCCGGCACCGTGTCGTGTCCGTTCCGCTCGGCCTGGGCGCGCCGCGCTGGGTCGCGGACCCGGACTTCGACCTGTCCTGGCATCTGCGGCACGTGGCGCTGCCGTCACCCGGCACGTTCGACGACGTTCTCGAACTCGCCCGCATCGCGGCGATGACGGCATTCGACCGGGCGCGCCCACTGTGGGAGTTCACCGTGATCGACGGGATCGCCGATGGACGCGCGGCATTGATGCTCAAGGTGCATCACGCGCTGACCGATGGCCTCGGCGGTATGCAGATGACGGCGCACATCGTCGATTTCACGCGCGAAGGCACACCGCGTCCCGAGCCCGCCGCGCCTCCGGAGCCGGAACGACCCGGGTCGTTGGACCTGGTGACCGAGATACTCGGCGAGTACAGGTCGCAGGCGCGCGGCGCCGTCGTCCAGGGGCTGCGGTCGGTGTGGCCCGCGACTCGCGCGGTGGTCACCCATCCGATCGGCGCGGCGCGCGGAGTGCTCGGAACGGTGTCGTCGGTGGCCCGCTATCTGCGTCCGATCACAACGATCGCATCGCCGGTGATGACCGATCGCGCATTGGGACGGGCACTCTTCGCGGCCGAATTCCCGCTCGAGGGGTTGCGCGCCGCGGGGCATCGTACCGGGTGCACCGTCAACAGTGCCTTTCTCACGGCACTGATCGTGGGGCTGGATCGCTACCATCGCGAACACGGCGCCGACGACGTCGAGATGCTGCGCGTCACGATGCCGCTGAGCGTGCGCCGGCCGGAGGACCAGATGGGCGGCAACCTCATCAATCTGGCACGTTTCGCCCTTCCGGTTCGCAGCGGTGATGTCGACGACTTGATGCGGGAGATCGACTCGATCGTCCGGAGATGGCGGGGAGAACCGGCTGTGGAAATGGGTCCGATGCTCGCCGCTCCCCTGAACGTTCTCCCGCCGGCGGTGATCGGGAGCATGCTCGAACACGTCGACTTCCTGGCGTCGAACGTGCCGGGATCTCCGGTACCGCTGTATGTGGCGGGTGCGCGTGCCGAGGGTTACTACGCGTTCGGGCCGACGATCGGGTCGTCGTTCAACGTGACGATGGTGTCGTACCTCGGCGTCTGCTACCTGGGCTTCACCCTCGACGTCGGAGCGGTGCCGGACCAGGGCGTGTTCGAGGACTGCATGCGCGCCGGGTTCCGGGACGTCATCGGCGAGACGCCGGACGAGTCGGTGTCGTGACGGTCAGCCTGGTTGGCAGCCGGGGCACCAGAACAGGTTGCGCGCCTGCATGACCGAGTGCAGGACGGGGGTACCGCACACACGGCAGGGGTCACCGGCGCGGCGGTAGACGTAGGTGCGGGGCCGGTCCTTCGCGTAGGCCGGGGCGCCGTGGTCGTGTTCGGGTCGCACGACATGCATGCGACCGCGCTCCATCCCGATCCGCATGAGTTCGACCAGATCCGCCCAGAGGGCATCGAACTCGCTGCGCGACAAGTCTTTTCCGGGGCGTTGCGGACCGATTCCGTGACGGAACAGCACCTCCGCCCGATACACGTTGCCGACGCCGGCGATCACCGCCTGGTTCATGAGCAGCGATCCTATTGCGGTGCGGGACTTGGAGATTCGCGACCAGGCCCGGTCGGGATCGGCGTCGGTGCGCAGCGGGTCGGGCCCGAGCCGGGCCTCGATCGCCTCGACCTCGTGAGGCCCGAGCACGTCGCACGCGGCCGGGCCGCGCAGGTCGCTGCCGTGCGAAACGCCGATCATTCGCATGCGCACCTGGCCGACCGGCTGCCCGAGCGGCAGCGCGGATTCGGTGAACTCGCCGTAGATGCCGAGGTGCACATGCACCACCGCCCCGGTCTCGTAGTGATGGAACAGGTGCTTTCCCCACGCTTCGGCGTGGGTCAGCACCCGCCCGTCGACGAGCGCGGCACCCTCCGAGAAGCGCCCCTGCGGGCTCGACACCCGCACCGCCGCACCGGCGTAGTGCTGCTGGTGCAGGCGGGCGAGCCGATGGAGTATGTGTCCCTCGGGCACCGGGCTGTCGAACCTCCGTCTGCTGTCGGACTAGGCGCCGGGAACGGCGGGAGCGACGCCGGTCGTCTCGTACTCGGCGAGGATGTCGATGCGACGCTGGTGCCGCTCCTCGTTCGACCACGCGGTCGCCAGGAACGCGTCGACGATCGCGAGCGTCTCCTCGAGGCTGTGCATGCGGCCGCCGATGCCGATGAGCTGGGCGTTGTTGTGCTCGCGAGCGAGCTTGGCGGTCTCGACGCTCCACGCGAGCGCACAGCGCGCGCCGGGCACCTTGTTCGCGGCGATCTGCTCGCCGTTGCCGCTGCCGCCGAGGACGATGCCGAGGCTGCCCTCGTCGGCGACGGTGCGGCGCGCCGCCTCGATGCAGAACGCGGGGTAGTCGTCCTGGGCGTCGTATTCGTGTGCGCCGCAGTCGACGGCTTCGTGACCGTTGGCGGTCAGGTGTTCGATGATCTGGTTCTTACGTTCGAAGCCGGCGTGGTCGGCACCCAGGTAAACGCGCATGGCAGCAGAGTCTAACGAGGCGGTTCCGACATCGGCGAACCGCACGCCGGTGAGCACTTCGGGCCGCTGCAGGGGCCCGAAGTGCTCACCGGCGGCGGAGCCGCCTACTCGAAACTCGGATCCTCGGTACGGGTGCGCTTGAGCTCGAAGAAGTGCGGGTAGCCCGCGAGCGCGACCACGCCGTCCCACACCTTGCCGGCTTCCTCCCCGCGCGGGATCTTCGAGAGAACCGGTCCGAAGAACGCGATGCCGTTGACGTGGATCGTCGGGGTTCCCACATCCGTGCCCACCGCGTCCATGCCGGCGGCGTGGCTCGCGCGCAGCGCCTCGTCGTAGGTATCGGTGTCGGCGGCCTCCGCGAGTGCCGGGTCCAGGCCCAGTTCGGAGAGGGCCTTCGCGATCACCGTCGGGAAGTCCTTGTTGCCCTCTTCGTGGATCTGCGTGCCCAGCGCCGTGTAGAGCGAGGGCAGGATCTCGTCGCCGTACTTCTGGGCGGCGGCGATCGCCACGCGCACCGGACCCCACGCCGTCTTCATCATTTCCGCGTACTCGGCGGGCAGGTCCCGGCCCTCGTTGAGGACCGCGAGGCTCATCACGTGGAATCGCGCTTCGATGTCGCGCACTTGGGTAACCTCGAGGATCCAGCGCGAGGTGATCCAGCACCAGGGACAGAGCGGGTCGAACCAGAAATCTGCGGTGTCCTTGGTCGTGGCTTCGCTCACGGAACTCTCCTCCGATGTCGTGTCGCCGACACGTCGGCGACACCCGATGCTTCCTTCGACAGACAACGCCGCCGCCTGTCGGATTCTTCCCGAACCACGCCGGCCCCGGCACGGCACACCGTACGGTCGAGTTCGAACCCGCACGACTCGTGACACGGGAGATTGCGATGCCTACGGAAGAAACGTTCGTGATCATCGGCGCGGGACTGGCCGGAGCCAAGACCGCCGAGGAACTGCGCGCCCGCGATTTCGCCGGGCACATCGTGCTGCTCGGCGACGAGGAGCACCTGCCGTACGAGCGGCCGCCGCTGTCGAAGGAGTACTTCGCCGGCGACAAACGGCTGCTGGACTTCACCGTCCAGCGCGGTGACTGGTACCGCGACCACCGCGTCGAACTGCGGCTGGGCACCACCGTCACGGCGCTGGACCCCGCGGCGCACACGGTGACGCTGCCGGACGACTCGACGCTGCACTACGACAAGCTGGCGCTCGCGACGGGCTCGCGGCCCCGGCTCATCCCCCTGCCGGGAGCCGACGCGTCGGGTGTCCACGTCCTGCGCACCGTCGACCACGCCGACGCGCTGCTCTCGGTGGTGCGGGCGGACGGCGCCCGCCTCGTGATCGTGGGCGCCGGCTGGATCGGACTCGAGGTCGCCGCGAACGCCCGCGGGCACGGCGCCGACGTGACGGTCCTCGAAACGGCCGATCAGCCGTTGCAGGCCGCATTGGGCCCGGAGATCGGTGCCGTGTTCGCGGGGCTGCACCGTGCGCACGGCGTCGACCTGCGGGTGCGGACATCGGTCGAGGAGATCGTCGTCGAATCCGGGCGCGCCACCGGGGTGCGCCTCGGCCACGGCAGTGTCGTGCCCGCCGACGCGGTGCTGCTCGCCGTCGGTGCGGTGCCGAACATCGAGGTCGCGCGCGACGCCGGGCTCGCCGTCGACGGCGGTGTGCTCGTGGACAGCACGCTGACCACCAGCGATCCGGACATCGTCGCGGTCGGTGACATCGCCGAGGCGGAGCATCCGATGCTGGGCGGCCGGGTCCGCGTCGAACACTGGGCGAACGCGTTGAACCAGCCCGCGGTCGCGGCGGCGACGATGTTGGGTCGCCCGGCGTCGTACGACCGTCTCCCCTACTTCTTCACCGACCAGTACGACCTGGGCATGGAGTACGTGGGGCACGCGCCGCGCGACGCGACGGTGGTGACCCGCGGCGATGTCGCGGGCCTGCAGTTCCTGGCGTTCTGGCTCGATTCGGGCAACCGGGTGCGGGCCGGGATGAACGTGAACATCTGGGATGCGGGCGACGACATCCGCACGCTCGTGGGTTCCGGCGCGGCGGTGGATCCGGCGCGGCTCGCCGATCCGGGTGTCGCGCTGGCCGGTCTCGCAGGGTGAGGTCGGCGGTCTGCCCGCGGGTCCGTCCGGTTCGCAGCGGCCGCGCATGATGGGATTGGTCCGTCGCAACCCGTCGTGAGAAGGAGATCTTCGTGGCACCACCGAATCTGACCCGTGAGCAGGCTGCCGAACGGGCCGCGATCCTGGCGGTCGACAACTACCGCATCGAGCTCGATCTCACCGACGGCGCGGGCGCACCCGGCACCAGCACGTTCCGTTCGATCACGACGGTGACTTTCGGTGCCACCGCGGGCGCGTCGACGTTCATCGATCTGATCGCGCAGACGGTGCGCTCGGCGACGCTCAACGGCACCCCGGTCGACGTGTCCGGCTACACCGAGGACACCGGTCTCGCGCTGACCGGGCTGGCCGAGCGCAACGAACTCGTCGTCGACGCGGACTGCATCTACACGAACACCGGTGAGGGCCTGCATCGGTTCGTCGACCCGACCGACGGCGCCGTCTACCTGTACTCGCAGTTCGAGACGGCCGACGCCAAACGCATGTTCGCGTGCTTCGACCAGCCGGACCTGAAGGCCACCTTCGATCTCGCGGTCACCGCACCCACCGACTGGGCGGTGATCTCCAACGCCGAGACGGTGCAGACCGTCGCGGCCACCCCCGGCAGGCACATCTTCCGCACGACGCCCCGGATGAGCACCTATTTGGTCGCGCTGATCGCCGGCCCCTATTCGGTGTGGACGGACGTCTACACCGACGAGCACGGCACGATTCCGCTGGGCATCTACTGCCGCGCATCGCTCGCCGAATTCATGGATGCCGACCGGCTGTTCACCGAGACGAAGCAGGGCTTCGACTTCTACCACCGCAACTTCGGGGTGCCGTACGCGTTCGGCAAGTACGACCAGCTGTTCGTGCCGGAGTTCAATGCGGGCGCGATGGAGAACGCCGGCGCGGTCACGTTCCTCGAGGACTACGTGTTCCGCTCGAAGGTGACCCGCGCGTCGTACGAGCGCCGCGCCGAGACCGTGCTGCACGAGATGGCACACATGTGGTTCGGCGATCTCGTGACCATGCGCTGGTGGGACGACCTGTGGCTCAACGAGTCGTTCGCGACCTTCGCGTCGGTGCTGTGCCAGTCCCGCGCCACCGAGTACACCAACGCGTGGACGACGTTCGCGAACGTCGAGAAGTCGTGGGCGTACCGGCAGGATCAGCTCCCGTCGACGCACCCGATCGCCGCGGACATCCCCGATCTGGCGGCCGTGGAGGTCAACTTCGACGGCATCACCTACGCGAAGGGTGCGTCGGTGCTCAAGCAGCTCGTCGCCTACGTCGGGGAGGAACCGTTCCTCGCGGGTCTGCGCGACTACTTCCGCGACCATGCCTACGGCAACGCCACGTTCGACGACTTGCTCGCGGCGCTCGAGAAGGCGTCGGGCCGCGACCTGTCCGGGTGGGGCGCGCAGTGGCTCAAGACGACGGGTCTGAACATCCTGCGTCCCGATTTCGAGGTCGACGACGACGGGACGTTCTCCCGGTTCACGGTCGTGCAGGAGGGCGCGCAGCCCGGTGCCGGCGAGTTCCGGGTGCACCGCCTGGCGATCGGTGTCTACGACGACGACGGTTCCGGGAAACTGCTGCGCACCCACCGCGTCGAGATCGACGTCGACGCCGCCGCCCGCACCGACGTGCCGGAACTGGTGGGGGTGCCGCGCGGGCAGTTCGTGCTCGTCAACGACGACGACCTGACGTACTGCTCGGTGCGGCTCGACGAACAGTCGCTGCGCACGGTGATCGAACGGGTCGGCGACATCGCCGAGTCGCTGCCCCGCACACTGGTGTGGTCGGCGGCGTGGGAGATGACGCGGCAGGCCGAGCTCAAGGCCCGCGACTTCGTGGCGCTCGTGCAGCGCGGGGTGGCCGCCGAAACCGAGGTAGGGGTGGTGCAGCGGCTGCTCATGCAGGCGCACACGGCGCTCGGCAGCTACGCGGAGCCGGCGTGGGTGGACGGCCCGGGCTGGGCCGACTACGCGAACCGCCTGCTCGAGCTGGCCCGCGACGCCGAGCCGGGGTCCGATCATCAGCTCGCGTTCGTCAACGCGCTGACCTCGGCGCAGTTGTCGGCGTGGCACACCGAGGTGCTCGCCGAACTGCTCGCCGCCGATCCGTCGACGGTGGGGTTGCCGGGGCTGGTCGTCGACACGGATCTGCGGTGGCGGGTCGTGCAGGCGCTGGCCGCCGCCGGGGAGATCGACGCGGACGGTGTCGAGTCGCCGGTGATCGACGCGGAGGCCGAGCGTGATCCCACGGCTGCGGGTGCCCGTCAGGCGGCGGCGGCGCGTGCGGCGCGCCCGCAGGCCGCGGTCAAGGCAAAGGTGTGGGAGACGGTGATCGGCGACGACACCGTCCCGAACATCACCGCCCGCGCGATCATCGGCGGTTTTGCGCCGGCCGGTCAGGGCGAGCTGCTCGAACCGTACGTGGCGCGGTACTTCGCCGACGTCCCGGGTGTGTGGGAGCGGCGGTCGAGCGAGGTCGCGCAAACCGTCGTGGTCGGCCTGTACCCGGCGTGGTCGATCTCGGAGGAGTCGGTCGCGGCGGCCGACGAGTTCCTCACCGGTGATCTGCCGGCCGCGCTGCGCCGGCTCGTCGTCGAGGGTCGCGCCGGCATCGTCCGGTCGTTGAAGGCCCGCACGTTCGACGCCTCCTGAAACCGGGTGAGGGGAACCTTCAGCCTGTTGAACAGGCTGAAGGTTCCCCTCACCGGGAAGCGCTGGAGACCGAAGCGCCGAAAATCAGGGCGCGACGATCGCGTTGCTCATGACGCGAATGGCGCTGACCAGGCCATCGAGAAGCTGGCCCTGGCCGAACGATGCGACCGCGGCGGTCACGCCGAGCTGGGCGACACGATCGGTGACGCGGTCCGCGACGTCGCGGCCGCTGCGGATCTGGATCGACCGCTGGTTCGGGTACACGGCGATGAGCACCGAATCCGCCGCATCGGGCGTCTGCGGGAAGACGGCGTCGGTAGCCGATACCGGGTCCGCCGCATCCGCGATGTACACGTTGAACCGCACCTTCGTGGCGCGGGTGGCGTCGGTAAGCGCGTCGTCGAGCGCGACGAGGTCCCACATCGCGAACGGCGGGTTCTCGTCGAACGACTCGCCGAGCGGGATGGCCCGCGAGATGCGTCCGCTCGCCGTCAGCGCGGCGGCGTACGGCAGATTCTCCGGCGCGATCGCCGGGGCATGGATCACGTCACCACTTGCCACTTGCGGTACCTCCGATCAGTTCCGTCGCCGAACCGGCGTGTCCGTGTCCACCGTGGTGCCCGCGCCCGGCCACCTCGTCGACAGCGCTCCACAGCACCGGCTCGTGATCCCACTTGTCGCCGAGCTTGTACTCGGCCGGATCCTTGGCCGTGTATCGCGGCCCGATGTAGCCCAGCCCCGCGAGGATCAGGATCACCAGCAACGGGATGCCCACGAATATGAGGGTTGTCTCGAGAATGCTCACACCGCAAACGGTAGCCCAGGCGGTACCATCCCGGCGCACTTGGCCCGAGATGTTCACGATGCGCTCAGGCGGCGCCCTCTCCCAGATACGGCAGCCAGGTCGGATGCAGCTCCGGCAAAGTGGCCAGCAGACGCCAGTGCCGGCCTTTCGGTGGTACCAGTGCGGCCCGCAGTGTCCAGCCCAGTTCGCCGAGCAGACGGTCGGCTTTCTTGTGATTGCACGGCGCGCAGCAGGCGACGCAGTTCTCCCACGAATGCTCCCCGCCGCGGCTGCGCGGGACGACGTGATCGATCGTTTCCGCCCGGGCACCGCAGTAGGCGCACCGGTTGCCGTCACGGTGCATGAGCGCGGCCCGGGTCATCGGCACCCGCGCGTGGTGGGGCACCCGGACGAAGGTGCGTAGCCGGATCACCGACGGAAGCTGCATCGATCGGTCCGCCGAGCGCACGACCGGCGCCAGCGGATCCTCGTGCACGGTGTCGGCTTTGCCGCAGGTCATGAGCACCACCGCGCGGCGCGCCGGCAGCGCGGTCAGAGGTTCGTAGGTGGCGTTGAGCAGCAGCACCCGCAGCCCGAACCAGTCCGGTACGGCACCCGGGTCGCGCAGGACACGCAGAGTGTTGGCCCCCGGAACCCCGTCGAGGGCCTCCGTGGGCGGGAGTTGTCGATGCGCGCTGCTGCGATGCTTCATGCGACCTCCGGAAGACTGGGAATAGTGCACCACGGATGCCCCGACATCGCACCCCGAATTCGCCGACGGATGTGGTCGCCATGGTGAACATCCGGTACCGCCCCGGCGGCGGCCCCGCGGCGGAACCGGGCACAATGGGCGAGCGAGAGGGAATGGTGAGAAACGATGAGTGACGAGCAGACCTTCTACGACGCGATCGGCGGCGCCGAGACGTTCCGGAAGATCACCGCGCGCTTCTACGAAGAGGTCGCCCAGGACGAGATCGTCCGGCCGCTGTACCCGGAGGAGGATCTGGGCCCGGCGGAGCGCCGCATGCGCATGTTCCTCGAACAGTACTGGGGTGGTCCCCGCACCTACTCCGAGGAACGGGGACATCCGCGGCTGCGGATGCGCCACCACCCGTTCAAGATCGGTCCGATCGAGCGGGACGCGTGGCTGCGCTGTATGCACGTCGCGATCGCCTCCATCGACGACGCCACGCTCGACGCCGCGCATCGGCGCCGACTCGTCGACTACATCGACATGGCGGCCGATTCGCTGATGAACTCACCCGTCTGAGGCCGCCGCGGAACAGGGCGACCCGGCCGTGCAGCCACCACCGATGCGGCTTCACGCGGGTTTTCCGGCCGCATCCGCACACGGCTCCGAGATTTGACACGATATCCCGGTGTCCCGGCCGCACAGCACTTCGTCCCCGGAGCCTCCCGCTCCGGTGCCCTGGTGGCGCGATGCCGTCTTCTACCAGATCTATCCGCGCTCGTTCGCCGACACGGACGGCGACGGCATCGGCGACCTCGCCGGTATTCGTGACCGCCTCGGCTACATCGAACTGCTCGGCGCCGATGCGATCTGGCTGAACCCGGTGATGCGGTCCCCGATGGCCGATCACGGCTACGACGTGTCCGACCCCCGCGACATCGACCCACTGTTCGGCGATCTCGACGACTTCGACGAACTCGTCCGGGAAGCACACGCCCGGCGGATCCGCGTGGTGATGGATCTGGTGCCGAACCACACCAGCAGCGCACACCCCTGGTTCGCCGCCGCCCTCGCCGCCCCGCCGGGCAGCCGCGAACGCGCCCGCTACCACTTCCGGGACGGTCGCGGACCGGACGGCGACGAGCCGCCGAACAACTGGCCGAGCATCTTCGGTGGTCCCGCCTGGACACGCATCACCGACCCCGACGGCCAGCAACACCAGGGCCGACCCGGCCAGCAACACCAGGGCCGACCCGGCCAGTGGTACCTGCATCTCTTCGCCCCCGAACAACCCGACCTGAACTGGGGAAACGAAGAAGTCTTCGCCGACCTGGAACGGACGCTGCGGTTCTGGCTCGATCGCGGCGTCGACGGCTTCCGCATCGACGTCGCACACGGCATGGCCAAACCGGACGGCCTGCCCGACCACGACGGGTGGCAGTCGAACAAGCTGCTCTCGCACTTCGACACCGACCCTCGGTTCAACGATCCGAACGTGCACGACATCCACCGGCGGATCCGGAAGATCTTCGACGAGTACCCGCACGCGGTGGCGATCGGCGAGATCTGGGTGCACGACCCCCAGCGGTTCGCGGAGTATCTGCGCCCGGACGAACTGCACCTCGGATTCGATTTCCACCTCGCGCTGACGGGGTGGGACGCGACCGCGATCCGGGCGGCGATCGACGGTTCGCTCGCCGCGGTCGCTCCGGTGCAGGGGACCCCGACGTGGACCCTGTCCAACCACGATGTCTCGCGGGAGGTCACCCGGTTCGGGGGCGGTCCGATCGGAATCGCGCGGGCTCGCGCGATGATCCTCGTCGAACTGGCACTGCCGGGGGCGGTGTTCGTCTACAACGGTGCCGAGCTGGGGCTCGCCGACGTCGACCTGCCCGACGAGGCGCTGCAGGATCCGGTGTGGACACGGTCCGGCCACACCGACCGGGGCCGGGACGGCTGCCGGGTGCCGCTGCCGTGGCAGGGCGACCGGCCGCCGTTCGGGTTCACCGCGGCCACGCAGGGCTGGTTGCCGCAACCGGAGAGCTGGGCGGCGCTGACCGCCGAACGGCAACTCGAGGACGTGACGTCGATGCTGTCGCTGTACCGGTCGGCGCTCGAGCTGCGCCGTCGCCGCCCGGAGCTGTCCGGCGGGATCGATTGGTATGGAAGCCCACCCGGCTGCCTGGCGTTCCGGCGGCACGGCGGACTGACGTGCGCGCTCAACACCACCGACGTTCCGGTGCCGCTGCCCCCGGGCGCGGTGCTGCTCGCGAGCACACCCGGGGTGGACACCCAACTCCCGCCGAACAGCGCGGTCTGGTTGCTGTGAAGCTACGAAATATATTGCGTCACAGCACGTTCAGACCTATTCCCCCGCCGCGGCGCAGGTACACCGAACCGTAGCGTGCGTCGAGCCGCAGCCAGGTCGCGGTGGCCCGCACCCGCACCACCTCGGCGGGATCGATGCGCGCGAGGTCGATCTCGGCGGTCGCACCGGCCGTCGATCCGGTGGGCACGAAACCCATGCCGTTGAGCGCGAACACCAGCCGCATGGGCACCCCGACCGTCGTGCCGCCGCCGCTGACCTCGAGCACCTCCTGTGCAAGCAACGACACCGGCGGTCCCTGCGCGCCCTGTTCCCGGGTCACCGCGACGCCGCGCTGGGCGAGGTCGACGAGCACTCGGGCGGGCACGTCGTCGACGTGGACGTAGCCCTCCTCCGGCGGCAGCGACCCCCGCCACGCCGAATCGACCGCCCAGCCCGGGTCGATGCTCTCTCCCGCGCCGGGTGCGGTGAGCGCCGCGCGCAGCCCGTCCGCGGCGACGCACGTGTCGGCCGGGGTGACGGCGCCGGACAGGACCCGCACGGCCAGCGCGTCGAAGCCCGTGCGCACCCAGGCCGCGATCAGCCCGTCGCGTCGACGGTGCAGCCGCACCACGGTCGACTCGTCGAGCCGCAACGCCCGGCCCAGGAAGGTCGCGAGGTCGGCGCGGTCGTGCGCGGCCGGGATGCGGACCCGCCGTTCCGCGGAGGCCGCGTCAGTCACGCCGCCACCGCTGCAGGAATTCGCGTTCGGCGGCGGTGAGCCGCCGCAATCTCTGGGTGCCGATGTCGAACGCGGCGATCTGCGTCGACGCGACGATCGCCGGTGGCGTGTCGACCGGTGCTCCGCCGGGCCGCACCTCGTAGCCGATGGTGAAGTCGACCGCACGCACCTGTTCGGTCCACATAACCACGTCCAGCGGGCTGTCCTCGTGCCGCAACTGTCCTCGGTATCGCACGTGCAGGTCGGCGATCACGGCGCCGTCGCGCAGGTTGACGGTGGGCCGGCCGTCGGCGAACAGCCACGGGATGCGGGCTTCCTCGAGCAGGGTCACCATCCGCGCGTGGTTGACGTGCTGGAAGGCGTCCATGTCGGACCAGCGCACCACCACCTCGGTCCGGAACCCGAACTGCTCGGCCGCATCCTTCACGTGCTACCTCCGATCGGGTGCGCCCGCGCGCACCATGGTCCTGATCTGCCGTGCCGCCACCAGCAGGGTGGCCAGATCCAGGTTTCCAGACGCGAATATCTCGTCGAGCGCCGCCCTCGCACGCACGAGCCGGGACCCGTTCGACAACTCCCAGTCCTCGATCATCTCGACGCTGGTCTCCCCCGGTTCGGTGCCGACGAGCACGTCGCGGATCAGCGCCCGCAGCGATCCGTAGAGTTCGTCGCGCAACGCGAGCCGCGCGAGCGAATGCCAGCGATCGCCCCGGTCGAGGTCGGACACCGCCGACAGGAGCCGGTCGACGCCGAGGTGGGCGTCCATCGCGTAGTACAGCTCGGCGACGACGTCCTCGTCGCGTTCGAGGATGTCGGCGATGTCGATGACGTCGAGCAGCGGGAACTGATCGAGGAGCCGGAACACGTCCTCGGTGAGGGCGCGCGGGGCACCCCGCGAGAGCAGCGGCTCCATCCGGGTGCCCAGATCCTCGCGATGGTGGCCCCGCATCCATTCCCCCACCCGCGGGGCGAGCTGCGCGAACGCAGACCGGTAGCGGCTGATCTCGGCGCCGACGGCCAGCGGCTGCGGGCGGTTCGACAGCAGCCACCGCGACGCCCGGTCGAGCACCCGGTTGGTTTCGAGCAGCAGATCGTCGGCGAGGTCGGTGGGGATGTTCGCGCCGCGGATGCGCGCCCACAACTGCGGCAGCCCGAAGATCTCGGTGACCGCCGCGTAGGCGCGGATCGCGTCGGTGCTCGACGCCCCCGTGTCCTCGCTCAGCCGGTACACGTAGCTGATGCCGCCGTTGTCGACGGTTTCGTTGGCGAGGATCGTCGCGACGATCTGCCGGCGCAGCGGATGCGCCTTGATGCCGGTCCGGAACCGCTGCCGCAGCGGTTCCGGGAAGTATCCGGGCAGCCGGCCGGCGAATGTGTCGCTGTCGGGCAGGTCGGTGTCGAGCAGGTCGTCGACGAGCGCGAGTTTGACGTGGGCGAGCAGCGTGCACAGCTCCGGTGAGGACAGTCCCTCACCGGCCTCGAGGCGCAGTTCGATCTCCTCGTTGTCCGGCAGCGCCTCGAGGGCCCGGTCCAGGCCGCGGTCGGCGACGAGGGCGTTGAGCTGCCGCTGGTGCACGGCGAGCAGCGCCGGCGCCGATGCCCGCGACACGCCGAGCACCCCGTTCTGGGCGATGTTGTCGGCGAGGACGAGCCGGGCGACGTCGTCGGTCATGGATTCGAGCAGCGGATTGCGTTCGGACGCGGGCAGTTCCCCGGCGGTGACCATCGAATCGAGCAGGATCTTGATGTTGACCTCGTGGTCGGAACAGTCCACCCCGGCGGAGTTGTCGATCGCGTCGGTATTGATCTTGCCGCCGGCGCGGGCGTATTCGATGCGGCCGCGGGGGGTCACACCCAGGTTGCCGCCCTCCCCCATCACCCGCGCCCGGATCTCGTCGCCGTCGACGCGGACCGCGTCGTTGCCCTTGTCGCCGACGTCCGCGTGCGTCTCGGTGCTCGCCTTGACGTAGGTGCCGATGCCGCCGTTCCACAGCAGGTCGACGGGGGCGCGCAGGATCGCCCGGATCAGGTCGGGCGGACGGAGCTCGGTGACCTCCTCCGGCAACCCCAGCACGGCCCGGGCCTGCGGCGCGAGCGGAATCGACTTGCGGGTGCGTTCCCACACACCGCCACCGGCACCGATCAGTGCCGGCTCGTAGTCGGCCCACGAGGACCGGGGCAGGTCGAACAGCCGGCGCCGTTCGGCGTAGGAGCGGGCGGCATCGGGGTCCGGGTCGAGGAAGATGTGCCGATGGTCGAACGCGGCGACGAGCCGGATGTGTTCGCTGAGCAGCATCCCGTTGCCGAACACGTCGCCACTCATGTCGCCGATGCCGACGACGGTGAAGTCACGGGTCTGGGTGTCGACACCGAACTCGGCGAAGTGGCGTTTGACGCTCTCCCACGCGCCGCGCGCGGTGATGCCCATCTCCTTGTGGTCGTATCCGGCCGAACCACCCGAGGCGAACGCGTCGTCGAGCCAGAAACGATGTTCGCGCGCAACCTCGTTGGCGAGGTCGGAGAACGACGCGGTGCCCTTGTCGGCGGCGACGACGAGATAGGTGTCGTCGCCGTCGCGGCGCACCACCCGCGCGGGAGGGATCGCCGCGTTGGTGGTGCGGTCGAGGTTGTCGGTGACCTCGAGCATGCCCGCGATGAACCGACGGTAGCAGCGTTCGCCCTGCACGCGGGCTGCGACGCGGTCGGCGGCGGCGTCCCCGGTCGGCGCGACGGGCTTCTTCACGACGAACCCGCCCTTCGCACCGACCGGCACGATCACCGCGTTCTTCACGGCCTGAGCCTTGGCGAGACCGAGAATCTCGGTGCGGTAGTCCTCGCGGCGGTCGGACCAGCGCAGCCCGCCGCGCGCGACCGGACCGAACCGCAGGTGCACACCCTCGACGTCGGGCGCATAGACGAACATCTCGAACTTCGGCCGGGGACGCGGCAATTCGTCGATGCCGGTGGGGTCGAGTTTGAAGGTCAGGACGCGTCCCGCAGCGTCCCGGTCGCCGACCGGAACGAAGTAGTTGGTACGCAGGGTGGCTTGTATCAGGGCGAACAGGCCGCGCAGGATCCGGTCTGCGTCGAGCCCCGCGACGGTGTCGATCGCGCGGGTGAGCGCGGCGACGAGATCGCGTTCACGCGCCGCGGAGACCGCCGGGATCAGCTCGGGGTCGAACATCGTCTCGAACAGTTCGACGAACAGACCGGTGGTTTCCGGGACGGCGAGCAGCACCCCGGCGATGCGGTACTCGCTGTACGGGAAACCCGCCTGTTTCAGGTATTTCGCGTAGGCGCGCAGCATCGCGGCCCGGCGCCAGGTCAGGCCCGCGCGCAGCACCAGTTCGTTGAATCGGTCGCTTGCGGCGTCCCCGTGCCACACCGCCTCGAATGCGTCGGTGAAACGTTGCGGCACCGACATTTCCGGGTCCACGTCGACCGGCAGATCGAGTCCGAAATCGTAGATCCAGCAACTCATCCGGTCGGCGCGGATGATCTGGTACGGCCGTTCGTCGACGACGTCGACGCCGAGGCTCTGCAGTGCGGGCAGCACCCGGCTCAGGGTGATGCCTTCGCTGCCGATGTAGAGCGCGAAACGCCACCGGCGCGGTGCGGCGTGATCGGGGCGGTACAGCAGCATGTCGATCGAGTCGGCGCGCAACGCCTCGAGGCGCGCCACGTCGGCGAGCGCGTGCGCCGGGCCGAAGTCCTCCTTGTACCCGTCGGGCAGCACGTCCGCGTAGCGCTTCACCAGCGCCGGATCGAACGCCGGGTCGGCCGCGGCGATCTCGACGAGCCGGTCGTCCCAGCTGCGGCTGGCCTCGGCGAGCAAGGCCTGGATGCGCTGCCGTTCGGCCTCCGACGTGTCGACCCGAACCTCGGGTGCGCCGGCCGCCGAACGGATCGTCACGTGCAGCAATGCCAGATCACCCTCGGTGACGCGGGCCGTGTAATCGATTGTGCCCCCGCCATATTCGCGTAGCAAAATCTGCTGCATGGCGGTGCGGACACGGGTGGTGTAGCGGTCGCGCGGCAGGTAGACCAGGCACGAGACGTACCGCCCGAACGGGTCGACGCGCACGAACAGCCGCACCTGGCGACGCATCCCCACGACCGAGGACACCGTGTCGTACAGGGTGTCGGAGTCCATCGAGAACAGCTCGATCCGCGGCATCGACTGGATGATCTCGAGCATCGCCTGCCCGGTGAACGAGGACATCGGCACCCCGGACCGTGCGATGGCGCCGCGTACCCGGCGCGAGAGCATCGGGATGTCGAGGACGTTTTCGTGCAGCGCGGTGACCGTGAGCACCCCGAGGAACCGGTGCTCCCCGACGATGCGGCCGCGGTCGTCGAGGATCGCCACGTCCACGAAGTAGGGGTACACCGACCGATGCACGGTCGCCGGCAACGAGCCCTGGGTGAGCACCAGCATCGGACGGTCGGCCGGTTCGTCGACGGCCGGCAGATCGATGGGATCGTGCGCCGCCTCGTCGCGGAGCACCCCGAGGCCGCTGCCCGGCACCGGATGGGCACGGCGCGCGCCGTGTCCGTCCGGTTCCCCGAGCTCGTACTGCCGGTATCCGAGGAGGGTGTAGTTGCCCTGGGCAAGCCAGCGCAGCAGCGCCGCCGTCTCGGTCAACTCCTCGACGGTCCGCGTACCCGGCGGGTCGGTGGCGAGCGCGTCCAGGTACGCCCCCAGTTCGCGGCCGCGGTCCTGCATCGCCTCGGTGTCCACCACCACCTGGCGGACGTCGGCGAGCACCACCGGAAGCTCTGCGTCCAGGGCATCGAGCGCCGAGTCTGCGGTCGTGGGATGCAGTTGCACGTGCATCCACGACTCGGCGGTGGTGCCCTCACCCGCCGGGTCCGCGGTCAGGGCGACGAGCTCTCCCGACGGCCCGCGCCGCGCCCCGAATATCGGGTGCACCACGTCGC
This sequence comes from Rhodococcus zopfii NBRC 100606 = JCM 9919, assembly GCF_001895025.1. Taxonomy (GTDB): domain Bacteria; phylum Actinomycetota; class Actinomycetes; order Mycobacteriales; family Mycobacteriaceae; genus Rhodococcus; species Rhodococcus zopfii. Next base: position 61,657 of record NZ_BCXI01000023.1, on the reverse strand, counting down.
CGACGGTGACCCCGAGCCGGTCCAGCAGCGCGGTCACCGATTCCACCAGCAACGGCATGTCGTCGGTGACGATCTGCACGGCCGGCCCGACCCCCTCACGGCGTCCGTTCCGGTGAACGTGCGTGACGGCGGTACCCGCGGGGCGGTGCCGCCCCAGTTCGAGATGCGCCGCGACCGCGCGGCGCATCTCGGCGAGGTCGCCGTCGCCCTGCCGATATGCCCGTTGCAGCACCTCGAGATCGGACGAAACACCGTGCGATACAGGCGACTCGGCCATGACCACTCTCCTTACTCGGATCCGTCCGCACCAACGCGAACGCCGCGGACAGGCCCGAAGTCGAGCCTATCCGCGGCGTGGCGTCGGAACAGGAAAACCGGCGTCAGCCGACCGGTACGGCCAGGTACTGCCCGAGCATCCGGCGTTCGTCGGCAGTGAGTGCACGCGCGGTGTCGGTGGCGGGGTCGAACCCGACCAGCACCACGTCACCGGTCCCGCACACGTTGCCGTGCACATCGACGACGGTGTGCCGGAGCGTGTACGAGGTGGTGCCCAGCCGCACCGCGGTGATCGTGACCGTGAGCGGACCCGACTCGTCCTTGACCGGTCGCAGGAATTCCACGTCGCTCTTGCGCACCACGACCGGCAAGTGCTCGAACGTCGCCGATCGGAAGAACTTGATCCGCGCCTCCTGCATGTACTCGATGAACTTCGTGTTGTTCACGTGCCCGAGCCGATCGGAATCGGCCCAACGCACCTCGATGGTGCAGGAGAATTCGTTACCGCCCTGCTCAGTCACGGGTGAGCTTCCGGTGCGTGACGCGGTGCGGGCGGGCCGCATCGGCGCCCAGACGATCGATCTTGTTCGCCTCGTACGCCTCGAAGTTGCCCTCGAACCAGAACCACCGGCCCTCCTCGACGTTGCCCTCCCACGCCAGGATGTGCGTGCAGGTGCGGTCCAGGAACCAGCGGTCGTGGGAGATCACGACGGCGCAGCCGGGGAACTGCTGCAGCGCATTCTCGAGCGAGCTCAGGGTCTCGACGTCGAGGTCGTTGGTCGGCTCGTCGAGCAGGATCAGGTTGCCGCCCTCCTTGAGGGTCAGCGCCAGGTTCAGGCGGTTGCGCTCACCACCGGAGAGCACCCCCGACTTCTTCTGCTGGTCCGGGCCCTTGAAACCGAACGCGCTGACATACGCGCGCGACGGCATCTCGTTCTGCCCGACCTCGATGAAGTCCATGCCACCGGACACGACCTCCCACACGTTCTTGGTGGGATCGATGTTCGCGCGATTCTGGTCGACGTAGCTGAGCTTGACCGCATCGCCGACCTTGACGGTGCCCGAATCCGGCGCTTCGAGGCCGACGATCGTCTTGAACAGCGTGGTCTTACCGACACCGTTCGGGCCGATCACGCCGACGATGCCGTTGCGCGGCAGGGTGAACGACAGGTCCTTGATGAGCACGCGACCGTCGAAGCCCTTGTCGAGGTGGTCGACCTCGACGACGACGTTGCCCAGGCGCGGCGGCGTCGGGATCTGGATCTCCTCGAAGTCCAGCTTGCGGTGCTTCTCAGCCTCCGCCGCCATCTCCTCGTAGCGGCCCAGACGCGCCTTGTTCTTCGTCTGGCGGGCCTTGGCGCCGGACCGGACCCACTCGAGCTCCTCCTTGAGGCGCTTCTGCAGCTTCTGATCCTTCTTGCCCTGCACCTCGAGGCGCTCGGCCTTCTTCTCCAGGTAGGTGGAGTAGTTGCCCTCGTAGGGATGCAGTTTGCCGCGGTCGACCTCACAGATCCACTGCGCGACGTGATCGAGGAAGTACCGGTCGTGGGTGACGGCGAGCACCGCGCCCGGGTAGGACGAGAGGAACTGCTCGAGCCACAACACCGACTCGGCGTCGAGGTGGTTGGTGGGCTCGTCGAGGAGCAGCAGGTCGGGCTTGCTCAGCAGCAGCTTGCACAGCGCGACACGGCGACGCTCACCACCGGAGAGGTGGGTGACCGGCTCGTCCGGCGGCGGGCAGCGCAGCGCGTCCATCGCCTGCTCGAGCTGCGAGTCGATGTCCCACGCGTTGGCGTGATCGAGCTCCTCCTGGAGCTTGCCCATCTCCTCCATCAGCTCGTCCGAGTAGTCGGTCGCCATGAGCTCGGCGATCTCGTTGAACCGGTCGAGCTTGACCTTGATCTCGCCGAGGCCCTCCTCGACGTTGCCGCGGACCGTCTTCTCCTCGTTGAGCGGAGGTTCCTGCAGCAGGATGCCGACGGTCGCTTCCGGGTCGAGGAACGCCTCGCCGTTGCTGGGCTGGTCCAGCCCGGCCATGATCTTCAGGATCGACGACTTGCCGGCGCCGTTCGGCCCGACGACACCGATCTTGGCTCCCGGGTAGAAGCTCATGGTGACGTCATCGAGGATGACCTTGTCACCGTGCGCCTTGCGCACCTTCTTCATCGTGTAAATGAACTCCGCCATGCCCACCAGCCTATCGGGCCGAGCGCGGGAACCCACATCGCGGAGTTTCTCCGGTCCGGGAGCACCCGCACGGCGCGGCGGAACCACCCGGGAACGGCCCACCCGAACGGCATCGCGCCCGGCGGCGAGGCGAACGCCGTGTCACCCGGAACCGGTCGCCCGGAGCGGCCGGGCCGGCAGCGTGACCGACGTGGACCGAGCCGGCCCGCGGTTCTCAGCGACCTTCCCGGTCACGGCGCGCGAGTTCGGCGAACATCGCGTTGTGCGCCGCGAGGTCGGCGTCGTGGTCCCGCTCCGCAGCCCGGTCCACGCGCCGCGCGGTCCGGTCGTCGCTGCGCGACCACTGGACGAGCAGCGCCAGCATCACCAGCACCAGCGGAATCTCCCCGGCGGACCAGGCGATACTGCCGCCGACCTTCTGATCGGAGAACAGGTCTTCGTTCCACGGCAGCAACAGGCCGCGGTAGTACGGCTCGGCCATCACCGAGCCCATGCTCATGAGGGTCACCCCGAAGAACGCGTGGAACGGCAGCGAACCGAACACCATCGCCAGCTTCGTCACCGGCTGCACGTCCCGCGGGGACGGGTCGACACCGATGACCACCCAGTAGAACAGGTAGCCGCTCATCAGGAAGTGCAGATTCATCAGCACGTGCGCGGCGTGACTGTCGGCCGACGATTCGAAGATGCCGCCCAGGTACAACGCGTAGAAACCGCCGACGAACATCACCGACGCCACCACCGGCTGCGTGAAGAACCGCGACGGCGGGCTGTGCAGGAGTTCGAGAATCCACTCGCGCGGGCCGGGCGCCCCGTCACGGCCGGCCGGTTTGAACGCCCGCAGCGCCAGCGTCATCGCACCACCGAGCGCCAGCAGCACCGGAGCGAGCATCGACATCGCCATGTGCGCGCCCATGTGCACGCTGAACATCGCCGGCGAATACATACCGACACCCGACGACGTCGCGACCAGCAGCACGAAGCATCCGCTGAACCACGCGATCGCGCGGCCCACCGGCCACGTGTCGCCGCGCTTACGCAGCGTCCACATGCCGAGTGCGTACCCGGCGGCGAGCACGACGGCCGCGGTGCCGAAGATCAGGTCGAAGCGCCACGCCCCGAAGAACAGGTTCGCGAAGGTGGGCGGGCCGTCGAGGTTGTAACCGAGTTCCACCTCGAGGACGCTCGGCGCCGACGCCGGGGCGGGCGGCGGGGTGCGGCCCAGCCCGACGGCCAGGCCGATCGTCGCGGCCAGCAGGACCGCCTCCACGGCCGCGAATCGGACGAGGGCGCCCCGGCTGGTGGGGTCGGCTTCGAGGGCGGGCAGCGCGCGGCGGCGCTGGGCCCAGCCGAGGATGCCGATCAGGATCAGGGCGACGGCCTTCGCGATGACGAGCCGTCCGTAGGTGGTGGTCGCGAGGTCGCCGAACGGCACCCGCACCGCGGAGTTGATGATGCCGCTCAGCGCCATCACCACGAACGCGATCCCGGCGACGAACGAGAACCGGCGGGCCGCGAGATCGATGTGGTCACCGCCGCGGCGTGCGTGCACGAACAACGCGAACAGGCCGCCGGCCCACACCGACGCCGCCACCAGGTGCAGCACGAGACTGTTGGTGGCCATGTCGTGCGAGCCACCCGAGGAGGAGTGCCCGGTCAGGGCGATCGGCATGAGCGCGATCACCGACAGCAGCAGCAGGTAGGGCACCCACGACCATCGCACCGCGAACCTGATCAGCATCGCCAGCACGAGCGCGAGGAACAGCGTCCACGCCCACGCCGACGCGACCTCGACCTGGCCGACGGCACGCCACAGATTCGCCGGTTTGACCGCCTCACCGAACGGCTGCCCGGAGGTGTCCGACAGGGTCAGCGGTACCAGCAGCGCCGAGCACACGGCCCACACGGTCGCGGCGGCCCCGGCGGTGCGCACCGCCCGGTAGCCGTCGAGGTCGAGGACGCCGCTGCGCTGCGGGGGCACGAGGAACGTCGCGAAGAACAACGAGCCGACGGTCACGACCGCGGCGATCTCCGCGACTCCCCGGACCGCGGGCAGCCCGTAGGTGGTGAGCGGACCGGGATCGGGGATACCGAGCAGCACGAGTGCCTGCGACGCGGACAGTCCGACGACGAACGCCGCGACGATCGCCGAGACGATGCCGAACACGAGGTACAGGACGGACGTACCCGCCCTCGCGGCGGGTGCGGGTCTGGATTCGGGCTGCGCGAGCTCGGGTGCTGCCATGGCTACCAGGGTAGGACGTGCCCCGAGTCCGCTACGACACGACGTCGGAGTGCAGTGTCCGTGGTCACGGCGTGGCGCTGCCGCAGCCCTGGTGGTTGCCGGCGGTCGTCGCGCCGGCGCTTCGACGCGAAGCCTCGTAGCCGGTCGTCAGCCAGAAGACGGTGCGGTCGATCGTGGGGATGATGTCGGTGATCGCGATGTGACCCTCGCGGTATCGCCCCACCAACCCGTAGACGAGGCTCGACAGGATCGATTCCAGCTCCGCGACGAAGCCGGGGTTCACGTCCGACAGGACCGCCATGCCGACGGGCACGACCACGTCGAAACCCCGCACGGGCAGGCTCTCGCCGCCGGGCGCGGTCCGCACCCGGAAGTAGGCGAGGAGCATCGCCGGGTGCTGCACCCAAGGTTCGAAAATCGCTCGCATCACCCGCATCATCGCCGGGTGCAACGGCTCGTCCGGATCGCGGCTCTGCTTCACGATCCCTGAGTGATTCTCCGCCATCCAGCCCTCGATCGCGGCGAGGATCAGCTCGTCCCGCGTCGGGTACCGCTTGTAGATGGTCGACAGCGAGGTGCGGGCACGCCGGGCGACCTCACGGAGTTGGACCTCGTCGTAGCCCCCGCTTTCGAGGAGTTCGACGACGGTGTCGAGAAGTCGGTCCCGGGTCCGGTCGAACCCGCCCGCCACCTCAGCATTCTCCATTTTGCGAATATCCTTGCCGTGTAGGGATAACCTAGTTATCGTATCGCCTGTAACACAGTTACTCTGCTCCGACTCGGCGGCGGTCGCACGGAGAACGTCCCGCCGCCCGTTCTTGCCCGAACTCACCCTGGGGAGCACCCGATGACGGGATCACCGATACGCGTGCGGGTCGATCGCGACCTCTGCGAGGCACATGCACTCTGCATCGAGATCGCACCCGAGGTCTTCGACCTCGGAGACGACGCTGTCGCGAGCTGCGAGGAGACGCCACCAGAAGCACTGTGGCCCAAGGTGAAATCCGCAGCCAGCGCCTGTCCGCGCCAGGCGATCAGCATCGTCGAGGGATAACCGAGCCAACCCGAAAGGCCAGAATCCGATGACCGATCTCGCGTCAGTCGACTACTTCTCCGACGGAGAGGTCGCGCAGAATCCGTTCCGGTACTTCGATCACCTGCGGGACCGGAACCCGGTCTTCCGCGAACCGCACCACGGCGTGGTGGTCGTCACCGGCTACCAGGAGGTCGTGGAGGCCTTCAAGAACACCGACGCGCTCTCTGCGGTCAACTCGATCGGCGGCCCGTTCCCTCCCCTGCCGTTCGTCCCCGAAGGTGACGACATCACCGCACAGATCGAAGCGCACCGTCACGAGTTCCCGATCTTCGAGCACATCGTCACGATGGATCCGCCCGACCACACGAAGGCCCGCGCCCTGCTCGGCCGGCTCCTCACTCCCAAACGCCTGAAGGAGAACGAGGAGTATCTGTGGACCCTCGCGGACCAGCAACTCGACGAATTCATCGGCAACGGTCGCTGCGAGTTTCTCGGAGAGTACGCCAAACCCTTTGCGACGCTGGCCATCGCAGATCTGCTCGGCGTCCCGGAGGAGGACCGCGACGAGTTCCGTCAGGCGCTGGGCGCGGACGCACGGCCCGGTACCCGCGTCGGAGCCCTCGACCACGAGCCGGTCGGGATCAATCCGCTGGACTACCTCGACGAACGCTTCAGCGGCTACCTCACCGAGCGACGACGCGAGCCCCGAGGCGACATCCTCAGCGGCCTCGCCTCCGCCACCTACCCGGACGGATCGACACCCTCGCTCCTCGAGGTCGTGCGTCCCGCGACCTTCCTGTTCGCCGCCGGTCAGGAGACCGTGACGAAGCTGCTCAGCTCGGCGCTGCGGGTGCTCGGCGAACGGCCGGAGTACCAGCAGATCCTGCGCGAGGATCGGACTCTCATCCGGTCCTTCACGGAGGAATCCCTCCGCTTCGACAGCCCCACGAAGGTGGACTTCCGTCTCGCCCGCAAGACCACCACGATCGGGGATCTCGACGTTCCCGCCGGGACCGTGGTGATGCTGAGCCTCGCGGCCGCGAATCGCGATCCCCGCAAGTTCGACGATCCGAACGAGTTCCGTTTCGACCGGCGGAACGCACACGACCACATCGCGTTCGGCCGGGGACTGCACACGTGCGCGGGCGCACCCCTGGCCCGCATCGAAGGCCACATCACCCTGAACCGCCTGCTCGATCGGATGAGCGATATCCGGATCTGCGAGACCGAACACGGGCCGACGACCGACCGCCGCTACTCCTACGAGCCGACGTTCCTGCTGCGGGGCCTCACCGAACTCCACATCGAGTTCACCCCGACTCGCTAGCGCAAATCCCGCCCACCGCATCGACACAGCCACCGCATCGACACGGATACCTCACGACCCGGACACCGCATCGAGCGATCACTCGACGCGCAACACGAAAGGCAGCACATGGCAGGGAGAGTAGAAGGCAAGGTCGCGTTCGTCACGGGAGCGGCTCGCGGCCAGGGGCGCAGCCATGCGGTGCGACTGGCGCAGGAAGGCGCCGACATCATCGCGATCGACATCTGCGGACCGATCCGGGAGGGCGCCCTGATCGCCCCGTCCACGCCGGAGGACATGGCCGAAACCGTTGATCTGATCAAGGGTCTCGATCGTCGCATCGTGACCGCGCAGGTGGACGTGCGTGATTTCGACGCGCTGAAGGGTGCTGTGGACGAGGGCGTGGCGCAACTGGGCCGGCTCGACATCGTCGTCGCCAACGCCGGGATCGGAACCGGCGGGTTCACCCTCGACCAGACCGACGAGACGGACTGGCAGGAGATGCTCGACATCAATCTCTCCGGCGTGTGGAAGTCGGCGAAAGCTGCTGTACCGCACATGATTGCGGCCGGAAATGGCGGCTCGATCATCCTCACCAGTTCGGTGGGTGGGTTGAAGGCCTACCCGACCATGGGTCCGTACATCGCCGCGAAGCACGGCGTGGTCGGGCTGATGCGCACGTTCGCCGTCGAGCTGGGCCAGCACTTCATCCGTGTCAACACAGTTCACCCCACGAACGTGAACACCCCGATGTTCATGAACGAGGAGACGATGAAGATGTTCCGCCCCGACCTCGAGAACCCGGGGCCGGAGGACATGAAGGTCGTCACTCAGCTCATGCACGTCCTGCCGATCGGCTGGGTGGAGCCGGAGGACATCAGCAACGCGGTGTTGTTCCTGGCTTCCGACGAATCCCGCTACGTCACAGGGCTTCCCCTCACCGTCGATGCGGGCAGCAATCTGAAGTGACCGGTGTTCCCTTCGGGCGGCTCCGGCCGCCCGAAGGCCTCCGCCCCACCCGGCGAGGCTAACGGGTCGACGGGGTGCAGCGCTACAGCCGAGCCACTGTGTCGGCCACATTCTGGGCCATCTCATCCTGGTCGGGGACGATCGCGGGATCTGCGACCAGGGTGATTCCCAAATCGCCCGCGTACGACAGCACCGCGAACGTCACGCCCACGTTGCCGGGGGTGACCACCAGCGGCACCAGCGACCGCACCCGGAACCCGGCCAGTTCCACGGGCTCGGCCGGGCCGCGCAGATTGGTCACGAAGGTGTGCACCATCCGCTGATGATCGATGAACAGCCGGAACATGCCGAGCCGGCCCAACGCCCGAAACGCCAGTCCGAGAGGCCCGCCGGACGACGCACGTGCCGGTTGTCCGTGGGCAGCACTCGTCGCCGCGACGATCCGGGTGAGACGGTCTTCGTCGTCCACGATCGCCGGTACCGAGACAGGGCGGACACCGGTGACGTTGCCGAGACGGTCCGCGGTCGCAGTGCGGCGTCCCGAAATCGGCACCGAGACCACCAACCGGCCGGGACGCTCCCCGCGGGCCCGGAGGCCGGCCAGCATGGCACCGGTGACCGCCGCCACCACGATGTCGTTGACGGTGCCGTGGTGGCTGTGCGCCAGGGAGGTGACCTCGGCCAGCGGAACGACGATGCGTGTCACGCGCCGCCGGCTCGACGTCGGCCGGTTCAGCGATGTCGGCTCCACGAGGTGGGGCCTGCTTCGGCCGAGGCCGAGTTCACGCAACCCCGCGAATCCCCGGCGCATCGCGACCGGGAGCGTTCGCACAGCGGTGACCCGCCTTCGCGCGGCATCGGCGGCCAGCGCCTTTCGGCTCGGCGGTGGTTGCGGAAAGACCGGACCGGCGGGGCGCGGTCCGCTGTCGGTCAGCGCGGCAAGCACCGCCAGGCCACCGAGACCGTCGGCGAGCACGTGGTGCAGCACGACGATCAATGCGGTTCGCCCGCTCGATCGGTCCGCCACCAGTCGCGCCTGCCACAACGGCCGATCGCGAGACAGGGGGGTGCAGACGAATTCGGCCGCGAGGTCGAAGAGTTGGCGCTCGCCTGCCGGTGCGGGCCAATCCTGTTCGGTCAGATGGTGTTCGAGGGTGAAGCCCGGGTCGTCGACCCACACCGGATGCCCGCAGCCGATCGGCACCCGCTGCAACCGCTGTCGCAGCCGCGGAATGTGGGGAATCCGCTCTGCGAGATGAGCACTCACCGTGGACAGATCGGGGCCCGGCGATGCGTCGAACCCGAGGATCGCACCGATGTTCATCGGTACCGGTCCCCGGTCGGTCGCGAGCACGGTGAGGTCCGCCGGCCCGGCACGCTCGATCCGGGCCCGACTCGATGTCTCAGCGTTCGTCTTCGGCACGGATTTCACCTCCAGCACCACGCCCGCGGCATGCCCTCAGTACAGAACACCCGGCGCGGACCCGGTAGGGCACAACGGCCCGATGACAGCCGGGGAGGGGAAACGCCGGTCATCGCGCAGCGACGACGTTGTCGAGCACGTCGTGCAGCGCGGCGAAGGTGTCCGCGGGCAGCAGTGCGTCGCAGTACGGCAGTGCCGCGGCCATCGCTCCGGCGCTCGGGGAGAACCCCGGGCTGCCGGCGCGGGGGTTGAGCCAGACGACGCGGTGCGCGCGGCGGCGGATCCGCGCCATGGTGCGCGCCAGGTCGGCCGGGTCGTCGCTGTCCCATCCGTCGGAGGCGATCACGACGATCGCGCCGCGCAGCAGGTGCCCGCGATGCGAACCGAGGATCTCGGCGAGGCTGTGGGCGATGCGGGTGCCGCCGTACCGGTCGGCGACCTTCGCGTTCGCTTCGTCGACGGCGCGCTCCACGGAGCGGTGCGCGAGGGTCGCGGTCAGGCGGGTCGGTGTGGTCCCGAACGCGAACACCTCCGCGTCACCGGCCCGGACCGCGGCCCGCATCAGGTGCAGGTAGATCTCGGCGTGGCCGCGCATCGATCGGCTCACGTCGCACAGCACGACGATCCGGCGCCGGCGACGGCGCGGGCGCGAATGCACCAGGCGCACCAGTTCGAATCCGGTGTGACGGGACCGCGCGATGCTCGCGCGCAGGTCGATGCGTCCGTTGCTGCGCTGTTCGCGGCGGCGGGACGGGCGGGTCGGCCACCGCACCGCGAGTTGTTCCAGCCGAGCGCCGAGTTCCCGCAGGGCGGCCGGGTCCATGTCCGCGAACCGTTGATCGGCGGAACCGGCGCGCGCGGTGGCCCGCGTCTCCCCCGGCCTGGTGTCGTCAGGGGTGTGGGCACCGGCGGAACGGGTGATCCACGGCACGGGGGCTGTCACGCGGGAGGGATCGGCACGGGTGTCCGCGACGTTCCGCTTCCCGGTCACATCGGTGCCGGGGCGGGCGGTGTCGTCGGGTCCGGTGCGGCGCGCGTGCGGATCCAGCGGCAGCGCCGCGTGGTCGAACACGGCGCTGAAGGCGGCGTCGAACCCGGCGAGGTTGTCGTGGCGGTCGACGAGGGTCAGGCGCGTCACCCAGTACAGGCGGCTGCGGGTACGTGGGGGCTGCAGGTGCAGCGCACGGCTGAGGGTCGCGGCGGCACCAGCGGGCACGGTGACACCGCCGGTGCGCAGCCGATCGACGAGCGCGACGGCGAACGCGGCCCGGTCGACGCCACGCAGCACACCTCCGCCTCCGGATTCGTGCGGCATCACGGGGCTTCCACGAACTCCCGGTAGGCACCGCGGATCGCGTCGAGGTCGTCGGGGGTCTTGGCGAGGGCCGCGAGCCCGGTCACGTCGGACCGCACGAGATCGGCAACGCCGAGCGCGGCGAGCGCGGACACCCAGTCGATGGTTTCGGCGATCCCCGGCGCCTTGTCCAGGTCGAGGGCGCGGACGGTCGCGACGAAGTCCGCGGCGCGCGCGATCAGCGCCGCATTGGCGACCGGCACGGTGCGGCGCAGGATAGCGACGGCCCGCTCCCGGTCCGGGTAGTCGATCCAGTGGTACAGGCAGCGGCGGCGCAGCGCGTCGTGCAGGTCGCGGCTGCGGTTGGAGGTGAGCACCACCACCGGCCGCCGGGTCGCGGTGAGGGTGCCCAGCTCCGGCACGGTGACGGCGAACTCGCCGAGGAACTCGAGCAACAGCGCCTCGAATTCGTCGTCGGCACGGTCGATTTCGTCGACGAGCAGTACCGGAGCGGTGGGGCCGCTGTGCCGCACGCACTGCAGGACGGGCCGTTCGAGGAGGAAGTCCTCGGAATACAGGTCGGCTTCGTGCAGGGTGTCGCCGCGGGACTCGGCGAGGCGGATGGCGAGGAGTTGCCGCTGATGGTTCCAGTCGTAGAGGGCTTCGCTCGCGGTCAGTCCCTCGTAGCACTGCAGCCGGATCAGCGGGGCGTCCAGCGCCAGGGCGAGTGCCTTGGCGGCGGTGGTCTTCCCGACACCCGGCTCCCCCTCGAGCAGCAACGGCCGGCCGAGTTCGACCGCGAGGTACAACGCCGTGGCGGTCCCCTCGTCGAGAAGGTAGTCGTGCGCGTCGAACCGCCGGATCACGTCGTCGACGCCGGTGAACGTGGGGACCGGGCCGGGCACCGTCACGCCGCGTGCTCCTTTTCGTAGGCGCGGCGGCAACCGGGACAGCAGAACCACACGTCGCGGCCGTCGACGCGCAGGTGCGGGGTGGTGTCGGTGACGGTCACGGTCATGCCGCAGACCGGGTCTGCGGCGGTGACCGGCTGCGGTGCGGGTGCGGTCGGTGCGAGGCTGCCGCTGCGGATCGTGCGCACGACGTCCGCGACGATGGACAGGGCGATCTCCGCGGCGGTGCGTGCCCCGATGTCGAGTCCGGCCGGGGTGTGGATACGGGCGAGTTCGGCGGCGGTGACGTCGAGCTGTTCGAGGACCGCGGGGCCGCGGGCGCGGCTCGCGACCAGGCCGATGTATCCGGCACCGGCGTCGAGGCCGGCGCGGATGACCGCGGCCTCCTCCCCACCGAGGCTCGCGACGACCACGGCGGCCGCCCCGTCGGGCACGTCGGTGCCGGGCAGGCGGACGACGTCGAGGTCGAGGATCCGCCCGAACGCCACGACGGCGTCGGCGATCGGGGACGTCCCGGAGATCACCAGGATCGGCGCCGGCAACTGCGGCTCGAGGAAGATCTCCATGGCCCCTCCGGATTGGCAGGGATTGACGGCGACGGTCGCGCCGGGGGCATCGGGGAAGACGAGCGCGTCACCGGGCAGCACCCGCAGCAGCACACTCTCGCCGGTGTCGAGTGCCTCCCGGGCCGCGACCCGCACCGAATTCTCGGTGCACTGCCCGCCCACGAAACCCTCGATGGTGCCGTCACCGAGCACGAGCGCGCAGTCCCCCGATCTCGCGGACGTCGGCTTCTGCGCCCGCACCACGGTGGCGCGGACGAACGGCCGGCGTTCGGCGGAAAGCTGCGCGGCCCGCGCGGTCAGGTCCATGGTTCTCCTCCACGCTCCCCGTCAGATCGGTGGTGTCGCCCGGCCCTGCATCGCCTCCCACACCCGCGACGGCGTCAGCGGCATGTCCGCATGGCGGACACCGAACGGTTTCAGGGCGTCGACGACGGCGTTGACGACGGCGGGCGGGGACCCGACGGTCGCGGATTCACCGATGCCCTTGGCGCCGATCGGGTGGTGCGGCGACTGGGTGACGGTGAACCCGGTCTCCAGGCGCGGCACCTCCAGCGCGGTGGGAATCAGATAGTCCATGAACGAACCGCTGAGACAGGTTCCGTTCTCGTCGAATTCGATCATCTCCATCAGCGCCATCCCGATGCCGTCGACGATGCCGCCGTGCACCTGGCCCTCGATGATCATCGGGTTGATGCGGGTGCCGCAGTCGTCGACGGCGAGGAACCGCCGCACGGTGACCTGTGCGGTGCCCGGGTCGATGTCCACGACGCAGAAATACGCGCCGTATGGGTACGTGAGATTCTCCGGGTTGTAACAGATCTGGGCCTCGAGCCCGCCCTCGACACCCTCCGGTAGGTCGCCGGCGCCGTACGAGCGCATCGCGATGTCCTGGATCGTGACGGCGGCGTCGGGGTCGCCGGCCACGTGGAAGCGTCCCTTCTCCCATTCCAGGTCGGCGACGGACACCTCGAGCATCCCGGACGCGATGATCTTCGCCTTGTCGCGGACCTTGCGGGCGACCAGCGCGGCCGCCGCGCCCGAGACCGGCGTCGAGCGGCTCCCGTAGGTGCCGAGCCCGAACGGGGTGTTGTCGGTGTCGCCGTGCACGACGTCGATGTCCTGCGGCGGGATGCCGAGTTCCTCGGCGACGATCTGCGCGAACGTTGTCTCGTGCCCCTGGCCCTGTGACTGCACCGACAGCCGCACCACGGCCTTGCCGGTGGGATGCACACGCAGTTCGCAGCCGTCGGCCATGCCCAGCCCGAGGATGTCCATGTCCTTGCGGGGCCCGGCTCCTACGGCCTCGGTGAAGAACGCCATGCCGATACCCATCACCTCGCCGCGTTCGCGGCGCTCCGCCTGCTCGCGGCGCAGATCGTCGTAGCCGAACAGGTCCATGGCCTTGTGCATCGTCGTCGCGTAGTCCCCGGAGTCGTACTTCCAGCCGGTCTTGCTGGTGTACGGGAACTGCTCGGGGCGCAGCAGATTCTTCAGCCGCAGCTGCGCCGGGTCCATGTCGAGGTCGTACGCGAGGCAGTCGACGAGCCGCTCGACGAGGTACACCGCCTCGGTGATGCGGAACGAGCACGCGTAGGCGACACCGCCGGGTGCCTTGTTGGTGTACACGGCGGTCATGTGGCAGTAGGCGGCCTCGATGTCGTAGCTGCCGGTGAACACCCCGAAGAATCCGGCCGGGTACTTCACCGGTGCCGCGGTGCCGTTGAAGGCGCCGTGGTCGGCGAGGACCTGCGTGCGGACCGCCAGGATCCGGCCGTCGTTCGTGGCGGCGATTTCCCCGACCATCACGTAGTCACGGGCGAACCCGGTGCTGATCAGGTTTTCGCTGCGATCCTCCATCCACTTGACGGGTTTGCCGGTCAGCAGCGACGCGACGATCGCGCACACGTATCCCGGGTAGATCGGCACCTTGTTGCCGAAACCGCCGCCGATATCCGGGGAGATCACCCGGATCTTGTGTTCGGGCAGCCCGGCGACCAGCGCATACAGGGTGCGGTGCGCGTGCGGGGCCTGGCTGGTCGACCACAGGGTCAGCTTGCCGCTGACGCGGTCCAGGTCGGCGACGGCCCCGCAGGTCTCCATCGGCGCCGGGTGCACGCGCGGGTAGACGATCTCCTGCCGGGACACCACGTCGGCCTTCGCGAACGCGGCGTCGGTGGCGGCGGCGTCGCCGGTCTCCCAGTCGAAGCAGTGATTGTCGGTCTTGCCGTCGAGGTCGGTGCGGATCACCGGCGCGTCCTGTGCGAGTGCACGGCGGACATCGATCACCGGGTCGAGCTGCTCGTATTCGACGTCGATGAGTTCGAGCGCGTCCCGGGCCGAGTAGCGGTCCTCGGCGACGACGAACGCGACCTCCTGCCCGAAGAACCGGACCTTGTCGGTGACCAGCACGGCCTGCACGTCGTTGGACAGCGTCGGCATCCAGGCCAGGCCCTTGCCTGCGAGGTCGGCGCCGGTGATCACGGCCTTGACCTTCGGGTGCGCCTGCGCGGCGGTGGTGTCGATGCTCACGAGCGTCGCGTGCGCGACGGGGGCCCGCAGGATCGCCAGATGCAACATGCCGGGCAGTTGGACGTCGTCGACGTAGTTGCCGCGACCGCGGATGAAGCGGGGGTCCTCCTTGCGGAGCATCCGGCCGTGCCCGCACGGCGTCCGGTCGTTGTCGACGGTCTCGTTGTCGACGGTCTCCGGATTCTTCCGGTCCGGTTCGACGGCGGTCATGACACTGCCCCCTCGGAGTCGGTGAGCTGTTCGGCAGCGGCGTGCTCGGCGGCCCAGCGCACCGAGCGCACGATGGTGGTGTAGCCGGTGCAGCGGCAGATCTGGCCGGAGATCGCCTCGCGGATGGTGGACTCGTCGGGATCGGGGTTGCGGTCGAGCAGGGCGCGCGCGGTGATCATCATGCCCGGCGTGCAGAAACCGCATTGCAGCCCGTGACACCGCATGAACCCCTCTTGGACCGGGTCCAGCACGCCGTCCTTCTCGAGCCCTTCGACGGTGCGGACGTCGTGCCCACCCGCCATCGCGGCGAGCATCGTGCACGACTTGACGGGTTCACCGTCGACCGCGACGACGCAGGTGCCACAGTTACTGGTGTCGCATCCCCAGTGGGTTCCGGTGAGCCCCAATTGGTCTCGTAGGAAGTGCACGAGCAGCATTCGAGGTTCGATCTCCGCGGTCACCGGCTGTCCGTTCACCGTCATCGAAACCTGCATGAGCTCAGCCCCTTTCGGCAGCGACGATCCGTTCGATGGCACGGCGCAGCGTGCGTACGGTCAGTTCCGACGCGAGATGACGCTTGTATTCGGCGGTTCCGCGCTGGTCGGCGTCGGGGTTGCATGCGGCGGCGGCTCTCGTCCCGGCCTCACGGAACAGATCTTCGGAAGGCTCGGCGCCACGCAGGAACTCGCCGAGTTCGGCGAGCGCGTCGGGGTCGGGCCGCACCGCGGTGAGCGCGACCCGCGCCTGCTCGATCGTCCCGCCGTTCATCCACACCGCCGCCCCGACGGCCGCGATGGCCCAGTCCCCCGCGCGCCGTTCGACTTTCGCGTACGCACTGGATCCGGTGCCGTGGCGCGGCAGACGAATCTCGACGAGAAGCTCGTTGCTCGCGGCGGCGGTTTCGTAGGGGCCGAGCTGGAAGGCGGCCAGCGGCAGTTCCCGGGTTCCGGACGGTCCGCGCAGCACGCACGTGGCGTCGAGCGCGGTGCACACCGTCGACAGGTCCTCGGCAGGGTCGGCCTGGCACAGTGACCCGCCGAGCGTGCCGCGGTTGCGGACGATCGGATCGGCGATCACCTTCTCCGCGTCGCGGAAGATCGGAAAGACCGCGGCGAGTTCATCGGACTCGAGCAGCTGCCGGTGGCGGACCATCGCGCCGATCCGCACAGCGTCGTCATCGACGTCGATATAGCCGAGCTCGCCCGCGAGGTCGTTGATGTCGATCAAGAATTCGGGGTTTGCCAGCCGCAACTTCATCATCGGCAGCAGGCTGTGCCCGCCGGCGACAACCCGCGCCTCGTCGCCCAATTTGTCCAGCAGCGCGATCGCGTGGTCGATTCCCGTGGCGCGTTCGTACTCGAATGACCCAGGCACCTGCATGTGAAACACCTCACATCCACTTACCTGCGAAGTGTATCCTCGCGCCCGGATCCCGCAGGAGAATCGGGCGATCCCGGCTCGATCGGCCGCGCCGGCCCGGGCCCGTCCCCGCAGCCGGGCTGCCCGAAATTCCCGATGAGGAGCCCAGCGGATACGATGCTCCTCGCGCCTCCGTAGCTCAGGTGGATAGAGCAAGAGCCTTCTAATCTCTAGGTCGCAGGTTCGAATCCTGCCGGGGGCACCACCGAATCGGTCTCGACCTGTCTTTCGACAGCGACGATCCGGCCGAGTTCAGCCGAGTGACCCACCCCGGTGCTGCGGTTCTCGCGCCGACCGGACGACGGTGATTCAGACAGGGTCGGATGCCCTTCGTCCCTTGTCCCGCCCGAGACCGAACCTCATACAATCCGGCGTATCCGGCCGATCACCGCGCTACGCTCTGCCGGAAAGAAAGCCCACGCGTTGACGCGCCCAGCACGTGCGGGAGGGTATCGCGATGTCCCAGAATCCGGGTGCTCGGCAGCCCGCGCCGGGATTTTATCCTGACCCGTCCGGTGTTGTGCGCTGGTGGGACGGAACGTCATGGACCGACAGGGTTCAAACCGGCCCACCGCATCCGGTGCCGGCCCCCAACAAATCCCACACAGTTCGGAACATTCTCCTCGCAATACTCGCGATGGTGGTGTTGGTGATCGGTGGATGCGTGGCGTTCCTCGGATTCGCTGCCAACGAAGTGAACGAGGCAATCGAAACCGCGGAAGCCGAGGATGCCGCACCGGGCGGGTCCGACAATCCGCTGACCATCGTCGAGGGCCAAGGTTTCGACGTGTCGGGGTTCCGATACGCATCGGGATGGCAAGTCTCCCAGGACTCGTTCGGTGATGTTCGGATCGAAGGCTTGAAAGTCACCAACAATCGGACCGAGCGTGATGGAGCACTCGTCGAAGTCAAGTTCATGCGCGGGAACGAGGTGGTCGCGCTGGTGGACTGCAGTACCGAACAGATCCCCGTCGGTCAGACGACGACGCTGAACTGCATCAGTGCCGACAATTTTCCCACCGCCTACGATCGAATTACCATCAACGACACCTTCTGACACGGCGACGACGGATTCCGTCGTGTCGAACCGACAACTTGCCAACGATGAGTTCCGGTTCGGTGAGATCCGCGTGTGGAAAACCGGGAAGGCCGGCTACGCGAGGCCCGTGAGACGCTCGGCCATCGACCAGAACCGGCGGGCCTGCGCGACGTCGTGGGACTGCGGGCTCGACTCGAGTTCGTGGCGCTCACCGAAGAACTTGCCGCCGACTCCGTCGAGCGCCGGGTCGACCGCCATGAACACCAGCGAATCGGTGGCCGCGTCGACCGAGGTGGCGAAAGACATGTGCGGCAGCACGTACGCCATGAACAACCGCTCGAGACCGCGGGTGCTTGCGGCCGCGGTGCTGGGCACGAAGCCGGGGCACACGGCATTCGCCGTGATCGCACGACCCGCCAGGCGGCGCTGCAGTTCGTAGGTGAACCACAGGACCGCCAGCTTGGAGTTCTTGTAGGCCCTGTCGGGGTGGTAGCCGTGTTCGAGCTGCGGGTCGGCGAAGTCGAAGTCGACCGGTGCGCCACGGGATCCGGGCAGGTGAAGCCGCGAACTCACGGTGACGACACGCGCGGACGCGGAGCACTCGAGAGCAGGCATGAGCAATGCGGTGAGCAGGAACGGAGCCAGGGCATTGACTGCCAGCGTTTCCTCGTAACCGTCGACGGTGAGCCGGCGTTCCTTGCTGGTCTGCAGGATTCCGGCGATGTGGAACAGCACGTCGATCGGTTCGCCGCGGGCAACTTCCGCCGCGGCCAAGGAGCGCACCTCGTCGAGGGAGGAAAGGTCCGCCCAGCGGGGCTCGAGTCGAGCGCCCGGATTCTGTCGCCGTATCGTTGCGACGGCGTCTTCGGCGGCGGCCCGCGTCCGCGCGGTGAGCAGAACACGATGTCCTCGCGCGGCGAGCCTGTCGGCGGTGGCGCGCCCGAGTCCGCGTCCTCCCCCGGTGAGCAGCACGGTCTTGTTCATCTCGCGACTCTTTCGTCTCGGCTCCCCACGGTAGTTCGTCACGGCACACTGGAACCGGAAACCGCGCTCCGCCTGACGAGAGGATCCGCACGTGACCGACAAGACCGGCGACCACCCCGTCACTGCACGCGCGAACGGACCCACCGTCGTGCTCGATCTTCTCGACGGCATCGGTGTCGCGCTCGACCTCTCGCAGGCCCGGGCACTGCTCGAGCAGTTGCAGGCGGCGATCCTGACAGCCGAGCGGCTCGACGATTGACCCCGACAGATGGACTCCGACAAGGGAACCGATCGGCGCGACGGCAGGCCGCACCCTCCGGATTCAGTCCTGCGCTTCGAACTTGGCCCGTGCGTCCGCGATCCACTGCGGGGCGATGAAGATGCCCTCCGCTTCCACACAGATTCCGTCGGGCCCGGCGATGTAGCCGGTGACGAACGCCTTGCGACCCTCGATGCGGTCGAGTTTCGCCTCGGCGTGCAGGTCGCCGAGCGGGGTCGGCTTGCGGTAGCGCAGGGTGAGGGTGCCGGTCATGCCGGGTGAGCCGCCGACCCGGGCCGCGTCGCCGAGAACCTGATCGAGGACGAGCGCGGAGACACCGCCGTGGGTGTGGCCGGCCGGCCCCTCGTAGCCGATGTGCAGGTGGAAGTCCGTCCACACCCGCCCGTCCGGGTCGGTGTGGACCTCGAGCGGCGGGGCCACCGCGTTGCGGAGCCCCGCCGCAGCGTTACCCCAGGTACGGAAATGACCCGCATCGTTGAACCGGGTCCCGAACGGCCCCGAATCGCGTCGTCGCTCGAGGATCTCCGTGGCCGCCGCGAGGTGTTCGCGAGCCCGGCGAATCTCGTCGTCGTCGGCTCGGCTGGAGATGCCGAGCGGGATCAGCGCACGGATGTCCTCGGCCAGCGGCCCGTACAGCGCCGCCTGCCGCGCGATCTCCTCTTCGGGCAGGCCGTCGTTGACGTAGAGGCTGACGACGTCGGTCATGTGGGCTCCTGCGGTTCTACGCGGACTGGGTCGCCGGATTCGACGTCGCGGACTGCCTACTGTCAATCTCGCATTCCGGTGACCGGGACGCATCGGCATCTCGGGGCGGGTCGCGGTGGTATCCGCGGCGTGGTCAGTCATTTCCCTGGTGATCGTCACAGCGGATGGCCGACGCCCGAGCGGGTCCACGGGGTCGACGCCGTGCGGGGCAGGTTGCATGAGTACGCACCACGGCCGGACCATGACTCCTGTGACCGGTTTCGTGGAGGTCCGTGCGTACGCCGAGCTCAATGCGTTCGTCGACGCCGAATCCCGGGGCGTCGCCTCGCGCCGGCCGTTCCGCCCGCACCAGACCGTCAAGGACATCGCCGAGGCGATGGGCATCCCGCACACGGAGATCGACCTGATCGTCGTCGACGGTGAACCGGTCGACTTCGCGTACCGGCCACGCACCGGCGCCCGCATCGCGGTGTATCCGGTCTTCGAGGCACTGGGCATCGAACCGATCGAACGGTTGCGGCCGGCGCCGCTGCGCGACCCGCGGTTCGTCGCCGACGTGAACGTCGGCAAACTGGCCCGCTATCTGCGCCTGCTCGGGTTCGACGTGAGCTGGTCGCCGACTGCGGACGACTCGACGCTGGCACGGATCAGTGCGGACGACCAGCGCATCCTGCTGACCCGCGATCGCGGACTGCTCGCCCGCAAGGTGATCAGCCACGGTTTCTACGTCCACGCGGCCGATCCGATCGAACAGGTCGTCGAGGTCGTGCGGCGGCTCGATCTGGCGGGCCGGCTCGCGCCCTTCACCCGCTGCTTGCGCTGCAACGAGCCGCTCGTGGAAGTACCCAAGACGGAGGTTCTCGATCAGCTCGAGCCCCTGACCCGCCGGTACTACGACGATTTCCGGCGCTGCACCGGCTGTGGCCGGATCTTCTGGGCGGGGTCACACCACGATCGGCTCGTCGCGCTCGTGGAGACCATTCGTGCCCGGCTCCGACCTTCCTGCTAGGCAACCAGCAGTGCCGCGAGCGCCACCAGGGGCGGCGTGGACTGGGACACCGCGCCGACCACACCCGACCCGCGCGGTCTGCTCATCGCCATCCGGTCCGAGACGAACAGCACGATTCCGGCCAGGAACATGAACGTGCACGTGTAGATGACGAGGGTGCGGCCCGGCGTGTCGCGGCCCGCCCACCACAGGACCACCCCGGCGATCGCGCCCGAGCCGAGGAACAGGTTGTAGAAACCCACGTTGAAGGCCCACATCCGGACCGCCGGGACGTCCTGCGTGGGGACGCGGAACAGGTCCCGGTGGATGCCGGGCCGGAGAAACAGAACCGATTCCCACACGAAGGCCAGCAGGTGTACTCCGCCGGCGACCAGGGCCGCTACCTGGGCGAGGACGATCATGACGATCCACCGGCTTCCGAGAAGCGGATGTTGTGCCGGTCGGCCAGGGGAGCCAGCAGCGCAGGCAACTCCGCCGGGGAGTGCTGTTCGCGCAGCACACCGTCGAGGTCGGCGAAGAAGCCGCCCATCGCCGTCCCTGCGCTGACGAGGAGGAATACCGCGTCGGCGGTGAGCACCGAGAAGGTGTTCATCGTCTCCGGCGCGAAGGTGCAGGAATCGCCCGGCGCGAGATCGCGGCTCACGTCGCCGGCCCGGACCCGGATGCGGCCGTGCAGCAGGTGGTAGGTCTTGGCCCAGGATTCCGCGTGCATCGGCGGCGGTTCTCCTCGGGGCGCCTCCACCAGCATGAGTTCGTAGGCTCCGCCGGTGTGGTCGGCGGACGACAGGACCGTGACGACGGCGTCCGGCAGCGACAGCCGCACGCCCGCACCGGACCGTTCGAGATGAAACCCTGACATACCGCGACGCTAGGCCCGGCCGGGACCGGCGGGACATCCCAGGATTCGGGGATGTCCGGACCGCGCGGGACCAGCGCATACTGAGCCCATGCTCGAAGTGCGGGCAGAGCGGCTGCGCCGGGACATCCTCGCGTTGGCGGGCACGGGCGCCGGCGTCACCGAACTGCACGAACGGGCCATCGAACTGGTCGATCGCACCGTGCGCAGCGACCTGACGTGCTGGGCGCTGATCGATCCGCAGACATTGACGTTCGGTTCGATGACCAGCGGACGCAACCGCATCCCCGGCGAGTACGAACCGCTGCTCGCCGAATCCGAATGCGGCGGTCACGATCCGGCGACCTTTGCCGAGGTCGCCCGCAGCGGTCGGACGGTCGTCCGGGCGTCCGATCTGCCGGCCACCGACGTCGCGCACAGTCTGCGGCACGGTGCCGTGTGGCACCCGCTCGGACTCGACCGGGAGTTGCGGGTGGCCTTCACCGTCGACGGCTACTGCTGGGGTGCAGCAGGATTCGTGCGTTCCGGATCCGACTTCAGCGATCGGGACCTCGAGTTCCTGACGATGGTGGCCCCGGCGCTGGCCGCGGCGACGCGCGCCGCCGCCGTGCACACGCTGCGGCAGCGACCCGGGAACGATCCGGGGCCGGCGGTGGTGCTGACCGATCCCTCGGGCGAACCTGTCGCGCTCACCGCGGCCGCCCGCTACTGGCAGGACCGGCTGGCCGGTCCGGTGCGCCTGGCGGTGCTGTTGCGCGCCGCCACGTTCGGGGCACGATCGAGTCCTTCCGGTGTCTTCCGGGCCCGTATCAGCGACGGGCGCGGATTCTGGGTCCTGGTGCGCGCCACCGCGCTGGTCACCGACGGCGACGAAAGCCGGACGGTGGTCACCGTCGAACCGGCCCCGGCCGACGAGTTCACCGATCTTCTGTTCGCGGCGTACGCGCTCACCGCGCGCGAACGGGACGTGTGCACCGACGTACTGGCCGGTTTGTCGACGGCGGAGATTGCCCGTCGCCGGCACATCAGCTCGAACACCGTGCAGGACCACCTCAAGTCGGTGTACGCGAAGACGGGCGCGGGCAGCCGGGCGGAACTCGCCGCGAGGCTGGCCGGGCGGCAGCCGTGACCGCGTTCGCCCAGTTGATCGAGGTCGCCGGCGAGCGGCGCCCCCGGCAGCGCGACGTCACGGCGTATCCGGTCCGGGGTGGCCGTCACCGCCCCTCACCGACGCCGGTGAGGAGAAGCGAGGGCGGGAGAATGCGCGGAAAATCCGATTCGGCGCCGTCACCTGCGGTGATTCTTCGGCGCGGTTCGCACTGTGTCTTTTCTCCCACCTGGGCACCTCATGGGTGAATGAGCGTTATTACGGCCTATAGTGCACTGGGTAAACGTCATGTAACAGTGTTCTCACAGTCAGGTAGGTGGGCGTGTCGACCTCGGACCGCATCGAAGTAATCTACGAGCAGGTCAAGGCTCGCAACGCAGGTGAACCCGAATTTCACCAGGCCGCGGCGGAGGTGTTCGAGTCCCTGCACGTGGTGCTCGATCGGCACCCCGTGTACTTCGAATCCGGGCTGATCGAGCGGCTCTGCGAGCCCGAGCGGCAGATCATCTTCCGGGTCCCGTGGATCGACGATCAGGGTCAGGTTCACGTCAACCGCGGCTTCCGCGTGCAGTACAACAGCGTGCTCGGCCCTTACAAGGGCGGCCTGCGTTTCCATCCGAGTGTCAACCTCGGCATCGTGAAGTTTCTCGGCTTCGAGCAGATCTTCAAGAACGCGCTCACCGGTCTGCCCATCGGCGGCGGCAAGGGCGGCTCGGACTTCGACCCGAAGGGTCGCTCCGAGCAGGAAATCATGCGCTTCTGCCAGTCCTTCATGACCGAGCTGCACCGCCACATCGGTGAGTACACCGACGTGCCCGCCGGCGACATCGGGGTCGGCGGCCGCGAGATCGGCTACCTGTTCGGCCAGTACAAGCGCCTCACCAACTCCTACGAGTCCGGCGTCCTCACCGGCAAGGGCCTCACCTGGGGTGGTTCGCAGGTGCGTAAGGAAGCCACCGGCTACGGCGCGGCGTACTTCGTCGCCGAGATGGCCAAGGCCGCCGGCAGTACCCTCGAGGGCCGCACCGCCGTGGTCTCCGGATCGGGCAATGTCGCGATCTACGCCATCGAGAAGATCCACCAGCTCGGCGGCACGGTGGTCGCGTGCTCGGACTCGTCGGGTTACATCGTCGACAAGGCCGGCATCGACCTGGACCTGCTCAAGGAGATCAAGGAGGTCCGCCGAGGCCGCATCTCCGAGTACGTCGAGGAGCGCGGCGACGCCGAGTTCTACTCCGGCGGCAACATCTGGAACGTGCCGTGCGACATCGCGCTGCCGTGTGCCACCCAGAACGAGCTCGACGAGGATTCCGCGAAGGTGCTCGTCAACAACGGTGTCAAGGTCGTCGCCGAGGGCGCGAACATGCCGACCACGCCGGGCGGGATCGCCGTCTTCCGTGACGCCGGTGTCGCGTTCGCACCGGGCAAGGCCGCAAACGCCGGTGGTGTGGCGACCTCTGCGCTGGAGATGCAGCAGAACGCGTCGCGCGACTCGTGGCACTTCGACTACACCGACGAGCGCCTGGCCCGCATCATGCGCGACATTCACAGCACGTGTGTCGAGACGGCCGCCGAGTACGGCAAGCCGGGTGACTACATCCACGGCGCCAACATCGCCGGCTTCGTGAAGGTCGCCGACGCGATGTTCGCCCTGGGTGTCATCTGATCCACCGCTGTCGACGCGAAAGGCCCGCTCGTTCGAGCGGGCCTTTCGCGTCGGTGCAGGTCAATCGTTGGGTTCGTCGTGGTCGAGCCGGGCCTTGCGGGCGGCCTCCCGCATCTCGATGCCGTCGGAGATCCAGTTGCCGATCTCGCGGGTGACGTCGCGCACGGCACCGGTGATGATGCCGGCGATGTTCCCGACGTGGGTGGCGGCGGATTCGGTCATCTCCTGCACCGTGTCCTTGTTCCGCTCGAAGCGTCCTACCATGCGTTCCCCCTCAGACGGTGTTGTGGGCGAGACTACGCGGAGTGTCGGCGCGGTGCTCTTCGTCGTCGGTCTCGGCGTCGAGGATCCGAGGTTCGGGACGGGGCAGGCGCTCGATCACGACCGCGGTCTCGCGCGGCTCGGACACCCAGGTGGGCGGCAGGGCCAGCTTGAAGATCTTGCGCCACACCGACGCGACCTGCCGGAGCAGTCCCCCGGTGTTGTAGGGCAGGCCGTGCTTCCGGCACAGCGCCTTCACCTGCGGCGCGATCTCCGGGTAACGGCGGGCCGGCAGATCCGGGAACAGGTGGTGTTCGATCTGGTGGGACAGGTTGCCGGTCATCAGATGCATGAGCGGCGATCCGGTGATGTTCGCGCTGCCGAGCAACTGGCGCACGTACCACTCGCCGCGGGTTTCGTCGGCGGTCTCCTCCTGCGTGAACGACTGCACGCCGGACGGGAAGTGCCCGCAGAAGATGACCGAGAACGCCCACACGTTGCGCACCAGGTTCGCGGTGGCGTTGCCGAGCAGGGTAGGGACGAACAGCGGGCCCGTGAGCAGCGGGAACACGCCGTAGTCCTTGAGCACCTGCCGGCCGGCCTTGTGCCACCAGCCACGCGCGAGTGGGCCGAGATCGCGGATGTCGCGTTTGCCGGACAGCAGACGGTCGGCTTCGGCGTCGTGCAACATCACGCCCCACTCGAACAGCACCATCAGGGCCGTGGCGTAGAGCGGGTTGCCCAGGTAGTACGGCTTCCATGGCTGGGCGGGGTCCATGCGCAGGATGCCGTATCCGATGTCGCGATCCAGGTCGAGGATGTTGGTGTAGGTGTGGTGCACGTAGTTGTGCGAGTGTCGCCACTGATCCGACGGGCACACCGTATCCCATTCGAAGACACTCGAATTCAGTTCGGGTTCGCGCATCCAGTCGTACTGGCCGTGCATGACGTTGTGCCCGATCTCCATGTTGTCGAGGATCTTCGACACGCTCAGTGCAGCGACCCCGGCGATCCACGCCGGAGGCAGAAATCCGAGGAACAGCAGGCCGCGCCCGGCCACCTCGAATCCCCTCTGCGCCTTGATGACCCGGTAGATGTACTCGCGGTCCTCGGAGCCGAGCGAGGCGACGGTGCGGTCGCGCAGGGCGTCGAGTTCGCGGCCGATCTCCTCGACCTGATCGCGGCGCAGGATCACCGGTTCCGGATCGGGTTCGCAACCTCCGGACAGGAACGGCAGGAATGGAATCGACGGTAGGGACAATCCGAACATGATGTCCTCCAAAGGTTTCGGAACGTTCTAGAGATCGACCGCGACGTCACCGACCGGCGCATTCACACAGATCTGGATGCGGGTGTCGGGTGCGGCGTCGAGTTCGCCGGTGCGGATGTCGCGGGTGCACCCGGATCGGCGGATCGCGGTGCAGGTGCGGCAGATGCCCATGCGGCATCCGTGATCGGGCGCCAGGCCGGCGGCCTCGGCCTGATTCAGCAGGGTGGCCCCGCTGTTGTCCGCGACCACGCCGGATGCGGTGAAGCTGACCTCGCCGGTGGCGTCGCCCGCGTCGGCAACGACCGGAAGGGTGAATTCCTCGGTACGCAAAAGGTGTTCGGCGCCGATATCGCGGTAGACCTCGCGGATGTGCGCGGTCAGCCCCGCCGGTCCGCAGGCGTAGGTGGTGGTGTCGGCGAACCACGGGACGACGGCGTCGAGGTGTTCGCGGCCGAACCGGCCGCGCAGGTGGCCGCCGTCCCCGCGGGTGTAGGCGAGGACGACCTCGACGTTGGCATGGCAGGCGAGTTCGTCGAGCCGCGCGCGTTGCGGCACGTCGGCGGCGGTGTGCGCGTAGTACAGGAAGGTGATTGCGCCCGTGTGCCGTTCGTCGACGAGAGTGCGCAGCATCGACAGCACCGGAGTGATACCGCTGCCGCCGCTGACGAGCAACAGCCGGTCCGGGCGGACCGGCGGGAGGACGAAGTCGCCGGCGGCGGGGCCGATGTCGACGACGTCACCCGGCGCGGCGGATTCGTGCAGGTAGCGGGACACCACACCGTCCGGGTGGGCCCGCACGGTGAGAACGAGCCGGTCGTCGTGCTGCGAATTCGACGGCGAGTAGCAGCGGGCGTGCCGGACGCCGTCGACGACGACGCCGAGTCGGATGTGCTGACCGGATTCGAAACGACGGCGGCGCGCCGGACGCAACTCGAGCGTGACCATCTCCGGGACGGTGCGGTCGACGTCGACGATCCGGGCCCGCGTGCTCTGCGTCGTGAGCAGCGGATCCAGCAGTTCGAGGTAGCGATCCGGGTGGTGCGGCCAGGACATCAGCCGCAGGGCGCCGGTGAGCGCGCTCGCGGTGCGACGCGACGCGGTGGGGCGGGTGTGTGGTGAGACGACCATGGAGGGACCTCCCGACCGATCCAATTTAAGTGCACACTTGTACACTCAATTAGTGTTGCAGCACCCACCCGCCGCCTGTCAACACGTATGTGATCGCCGTTACACCGATATTCGATTCCTGGAGGCCGCGCTGCCTAGACTCGAGTCCGTGTCCGTAGCCCCCGTCCCCGTCCCCGAACCCACCACTCGGGCAGCCCGCAAGGAACGCACCCGCCGCGCACTGCTCGACGCCGCACTCGAATTGTCGGCCGATCGGAACTTCTCCGCGGTGAGCCTGCGCGAGGTCGCCCGCGAGGCCGGGATCGTCCCCACCGCGTTCTACCGCCACTTCGCGTCGATGGACGAACTCGGCGTCACCCTGGCCGCCGACACGATGGGCGTGCTGCGGCAGGTATTGCGCGACGCCCGCCGTGCCCGCAGCGCCGGCGACAACGCTCGCGCGTCCCTGGCCGTACTGGTCGAGCAGATCCGCACCCACAAGTCCTCCTTCCGCTTCCTCGCCCGCGAGCGGTACGGTGGACTGTCCGAGGTGTCCCGCGCCGTCAACGACGAATTGCGTTTGCTCACCGGGGAACTCGCGCACGATCTGAGCGGCATGCCGGGCCTCGGCGACTGGGCCGACGACGATCTGGAAATGGCCGCCTCGCTGCTCGTCGTCGCACTGCTCGAGGTCGCCGTCGAACTGGTCACCGTCGAAACGCCGGGCGGGCCGGACGAGGCCGCGGTGATCACCCGCGGCGAGAAGCAGATGCGCCTCATCATTCTCGGCATGGGCGTGTGGAAATCGGCCCACGGATGAACCGCACACCGTACGGTGGCGCCATGTTCGAGATCAGCCGGGTCGCGCTCGGCGACCTCACCTTCGACGTCCGCGTCGCCGGCCCCGAGGACGGGACCCCGCTCGTCCTGCTGCACGGCTTTCCCGAGACGGGGCGCAGCTGGGAACCGGCGGGCTTGTTGCTGGCCGACGCGGGCCTGCACGTCATTGCCCCCGATCAGCGCGGATACTCCCCCGGCGCCCGCCCCACCGAGGTGTCCGCGTACGCGGTCGGTGAGCTGGTCGGCGACGTCCTCGGCCTGCTCGACGGGTTCGGTATCGAGGCGGCACACGTCGCCGGGCACGACTGGGGCGCCGTCGTCGGCTGGCATCTCGCGGCCCATCATCCCGACCGCGTCCGCACGCTCACCGCAGTGTCGGTGCCGCACCCCGGCGCCTACAGCTGGGCGCTGCAGCACGATGCCGACCAGCAGGCGCGCTCCGCGTACATCAATCTGTTCCGGATGGAGGGCAAGGCGGAATCGGCGCTGCTCGGGGACAACGCCCGGCGGCTGCGCGCGATGTACCACCCGGGACCCGACCGGGACGCCGTGGACGAATACGTCCGGGTCCTCGCCGAGCCCGGCGCGATGACCGCGGCGCTGAACTGGTATCGCGCGATGCGCCGGGACTTCCGCGACCTTCCGTCGGTGAAGGTGCCCACCACCTACGTATGGGGTACCGCCGACGTCGCGGTCGGCCGGGCCGGCGCCGAACGGTGCGGTGACTTCGCCGAAGCCGACTATGAATTCGTCGTCCTGGACGATGTGAGCCACTGGGTCCCCGAGGAGGAACCCGCGGTGCTGGCGGAGACGATCCGAGCGCGCGTCGGGCGGTGACCGACCGCCTCCATCACTCGGCCGGTGTCACGGCCCCCGCGGTACGGCACAGCAACTCGAGTTCGTCGACGACCGCGTCGAGCGGCGCCGCGCTGCGCTGCGCCTGCGCCAGAATCAGTCCGCCTTCGAGCGCGCCGACGAACATCGTCGCGAGGGTCGCCGCGCGCACCGGGGCGACTCCGTCCCGGACGAGCCGCGCAGCGATCATCTCGCTCCAGCGCGCGAACGACTGCCCTGCGAGGTCGCGGGCGGACGCCTCGGTGCCCAACGCCGCCGCGACGATCGGGCAGCCCGCGACGTAGCCGGTGGCCTCGAGCTCGTGACGCCACAGATCCACGAACGACCGGATCGCGGTGACGGTGTCGGCGGAGTCCAGGATCCGCTGAATCCTGCCGGTCAACTGGTCGGCGGCCGAGCGGGTGGCTTCGTCGATCAACTGGGTCTTGCCGCCGGGAAAATGGTGGTAGATCGATCCTCGGGGTGCCCCGCTGTGCGCAAGCACGTCGGCGAACGACGTCGCGGCCACCCCGCGCTGCCGGATCAGGGCCACGGCGCTGGCAGTCATCGCCGCGCGCGGCCCCGCCGTCGCATCCTGCCGCCGTGCCATTGCACCCTCCCTCGATCCGAGCGGGATTGCCCTCGCGAATTATGTATGTTGTCATACTTAGAAGCCCAGCGCCAGGACGTCAGGAGTGCACCGTGACCGAACTCGATACCTCCGGGGACACCCACGTCTTCGACGACGGTACCCACGTCTTCGACGACGCCGTCTCCCTCCTCGCCGTCGACGCGCACCGCTACACGGGCCGCACGCATCCGGCATACGCGAACATGGTCGGACCGTTCGGCGGCATCACGGCGGCGACCCTGCTGCGCGCGGTCCAGCAGCACCCCGAGGTACTCGGGGAGCCGCTCTCGTTCACGATCAACTACTGCGGCCCGGTGTCCTACGGCGAGTTCGAGATCGTCGCGCGCCCGGTACGCACCAACCGATCCACCCAGCACTGGTCGATCGAACTGTCGCAGGACGGGACGGTCTCGACCACCGCGACCGCGGTCTTCGGCACGCGCCGCGAGACCTGGTCCTCGACCGAAGCCGTCGCGCCGGACGCACCCCCGGCGCAAGATGTTGCCCCGCATACGCTGCCGGACTTCATCACCTGGTAGCGCAACTACGAGATGCGGTTCGTCCAGGGGGCGGTGCCCGGCCCGGAGACCGGCGAGAGCCCGGATTCGACGACCACCCTGTGGGTGCGGGACACACCGCCGCGGCCGCTGGACTTTGCCGCGCTGACCTCGCTGTGCGATGTGTTCTTCCCACGGGTGTTCCTGCGCCGCGGGCAGTACATGCCGGCCGGCACAGTGTCGCTGACGGTGTACTTCCATGCCGATGCCGACGCCCTCGGCCGGCAATCCGACGCCGCCGTGCTCGGGACCGCGCGCTCGCAGCGCTTCGGCAAGGGCTACTTCGACCAAACCGCCGAACTGTGGGGCAGCGACGGCGAACTGCTCGCGACCACCCATCAGCTCGTCTACTTCAAGGGCTGACCTGCGGTTCCGGTGCCCGGACGGCCAGCAGCGCCGCCAGTCCGACGGCGAGCACCACGAGGAGCCCGGCGATACCTGCGCGGTCCGCGCCGAACCCCCAGGCGAAGAATCCGAACAACGTCGGCGCCAGGAACGACACGGCCCGGCCGGTGGTGGCGTAGAGCCCGAACATCTGCCCTTCCCGGCCCGGCGGGGTGATCCGCGCCAGAAACGTCCGCGCCGACGCCTGCGCGGGTCCGACGAACAGGCACAACAGCAACCCGAAGATCCAGAACATCACCGGCCCGGACACGACGAGGAGCACACCGCCGACGGCGATCATCGCGGCGAGCGAGACGACGATGACCGCCTTCGGGCCGACCCGATCGTCGATACGCCCGGCGACGAGCGCGCCCAGCGCGGCCACGACATTGGCCGCGACGCCGAACAGCAACACGTCGCCCGTCCCGATGCCGTAGACCGTCACGGCAAGCACCGCACCGAACGTGAAGACCCCGGCGAGGCCGTCACGGAACAACGCCGACGCGGCCAGGTACCAGATGGTGCGACGGTCCGCGACCCACAGTTCTCGCAGGTCGCGCCCCAGCACCCGGTACGCGTCGGCGATGCCGCCCTTCTCGGCGCCCGGATCGGCGCCGGTCGGCGGCAGTTCGGGCACCGCGATCAGCACCGGGATCGCGAAGACCGCGAACCACACCGCCGCGAGCAGCGCGACCAACCGGATGTTGGTGCCGTTGTCGGTGCTCAGCGCCAGGAACCCGCGGGTGTCGCCGTCCCCGGCGATGAAACCGGTGTAGCACAACAGCAGCAGCACGATGCCGCCGAAATAGCCCATGGACCAACCGAATCCGGAGACACGCCCGATGTTGTCCTCGGTGGAGATCTGGCGCAGCATCGCGTTGTACGGGACCTGCGCGAGCTCGGCGATCACCGAGGCGACACCGAGCAGCACCAGCCCGAGCCACAGGTAGTGGTAGTCGTCGCGCACGAAATACATCCCGGCCATCGCCGCCACGGTGACGAAGGTGAGCACCGCGAGGGACCGTTTGCGACGGCCGGTGGCGTCGTAACGTTGCCCTGAGATCGGCGCGGTGACCGCGATGACGAACCCCGCGATGCCCAGAGCCCAGCCCAACCACGTACTCGCCGAGACGGTTCCGGGCAGGTCGTCGCCGACCGCGTCGGTGAGGTACACCGAGAAGACGAACGTGAGGATCACCGCGTTGAACGCGGCCGACCCCCAGTCCCACAGGCCCCACGCGAAGACCTGCCGTCGCGTCGTCGCCGTTCCGATCCCCGCCGGCGCGGCCGTGTGTGCGCTCATGCCCGCAGCCTAAACCGGCTCTCTCGGAACTGTCCGCATGACGGTTGGCGCACCGATATTCCGGTGTGCCGACCGTCGGGCTCGTCGTCTACGTGCGCACGCACGCTCGAACCGCTGCACGACGACGGCGTGGTGGTCGAGCTCCGCCCAGTTCCAGCGGATCACCTCGAATCCGAGATCACGGATCGCACTGCACTTGATTGCATATGCACCTAGTTGCATACTGTCCTCATGGCACTCGAACACGCGCTGCTCGTCGCTCTCGACGAGCGCAGCGGATCCGGCTACGAGCTGGCCCGCCGCTTCGACAAGTCCATCGGGTTCTTCCACAGCGCCAGCCACCAGCAGATCTACCGGGTGCTGCGGCGTATGGAGGAGCACGGCTGGGTGACCTGCGAGACCGTGGCGCAGGACGGCCGCCCCGACAAGAAGGTCTACCGCGTCGCCGCCGCAGGCCACGCCGAACTGGACCGCTGGATCTCCACCCCGTCCGAACCCGACCACCTGCGCAGCGAACTCGCCGTGAAGGTCCGCGCCGCGCGCCCCGACACGCTGCCCGATCTGCTCGCCGAGATCACCCGCCACCGCGACGCCCACGCCGCCCGACTCGACGTCTACCGGCTGATCGAAAAACGCGACTTCCCGGAGTCCCCACCGCCCGGCGGCCCGGCATTGCACCAATATCTGGTGCTGCGCGGCGGCATCCGCGTCGAGGAGGGCTTCCGCGACTGGTGCCAGGACATGATCGACACCCTCACTCCCCCTTCGGAACAGGACCTGCCGTGACCGACCGCTACCCCACCCTGCTGTCCCCGCTCGACCTCGGACCGATCACGCTGCCCAATCGGGTGATCATGGGCTCGATGCACACCGGGCTCGAGGACCGCGCCGCGAACACCGGCAAGCTGGCCGCGTACTTCGCCGAACGCGCCCGCGGCGGCGTCGCACTCATCGTGACGGGCGGCTACGCCCCCACCCGGACCGGATGGCTGGTGCCCTTCGGCGCCAAACTCACCAATCGCATCGAGGCCCGCCGGCACCGCAGGATCACCGACGCCGTGCATGCCGAGGGCGGACGGATCCTGCTGCAGATCCTGCACGCCGGCCGCTACAGCTACTGGCCGCTGAGCGTGTCGGCGTCGTCGATCAAGGCACCCATCAACCCGTTCCGGCCGCGCAAGCTCACCTCGTGGGGTGTCCGCCGACAGATCCGCGCGTTCGTGCGGTGCGCCCGGCTCGCCCAGGAAGCCGGATACGACGGCGTCGAAATCATGGGTGGCGAAGGGTATTTCATCAACCAATTCCTCGCCGAACGGACCAATCGGCGCACCGACGAGTGGGGCGGCACCCCGGCCAAGCGCCGCCGCCTCGCCGTCGACATCGTCCGCGGCGTCCGCGAGAACACCGGCCCGGATTTCGTGATCTCGTTCCGGCTGTCGATGGCCGACCTCGTCGAACGCGGCCAGCGATGGGACGAGATCGTCATGCTCGCACAGGAAGTCGAGGACGCCGGGGCGAGCATGCTCAACACCGACATCGGTTGGCACGAATCCCGGGTGCCGACCATCGTCACCTCCGTTCCCCGTGCCGCATTCGTGGATGTCACCGCGAAACTCGCCAAGCAGGTGAGCATTCCGGTCGCCGCATCGAACCGCATCAACATGCCCGAGACCGCCGAGGCAATCCTGGCCGACGGCCGCGCCGACCTCGTCTCGCTCGCGCGGCCGATGCTCGCCGATCCCGACTGGGTGCGCAAGGCCGCTGCCGGCGCCGCCGACGAGATCAACACGTGCATCGCCTGCAACCAAGCGTGCCTCGACCACGCGTTCGTCAACAAGCACGTCTCGTGCCTGCTCAACCCGCGCGCCGGCCGCGAGACCGAACTGCTGCTCTCCCCCACCCGCCGGAGCAGGACCGTCGCGGTCGTCGGGGCCGGACCGGCCGGGCTGGCCGCGGCGGTGAACCTCGCCCGACGCGGGCATCGCGTCACCCTGTTCGAAGCGGACGACCGTATCGGCGGCCAGTTCGGTATCGCTCGGCTCATCCCCGGTAAGGAGGAGTTCGCCGAGACCCTCCGATACTTCACGCGGCAGCTCGAGCTGACCGGCGTCGACGTGCGACTCGGGATCCGCGCGAGCGTCGCCGACCTGACCGGATTCGACGACGTGGTCGTCGCGACCGGCGTACGGCCGCGCGTCCCGGACATTGCGGGGATCGACCGGCCCAATGTGCTGTCGTACCCGCAGGCGGTGCGCGGCGAAGCGTCGATCGGCACGCGGGTCGCGGTGATCGGCGCCGGCGGCATCGGCGTCGACGTCGCCGAGTTCCTCACCCACACCACCTCCCCCGCAATGGAGCTCGCGGCGTGGAAGCGAGAATGGGGTGTCTGCGACGACGAGGACACGGCGGGCGGCATGACCGCTCCGCAGCCGTCGCCGTCACCGCGCGAGGTGTATCTGCTGCAGCGATCGCCCGGCCGGATCGGCGCCAGGCTCGGTAAGACGAGCGGCTGGGTGCACCGGGCGTCGCTGAAGCACAAGGGGGTGCACGAGCTGTCGGGGGTGAACTACGAACGCATCGACGCTGACGGCCTGCACATCAGCTTCGGGACCGACCGGCGCGACCCCCGGGTACTGGCCGTCGACACGGTCGTCGTGTGCGCGGGTCAGGAATCGGTGCGGGACCTGGCCGACGAACTGGTCGCCGCGGGCGTGACGACGCACGTGATCGGCGGTGCCGATGTGGCCGCCGAGCTCGACGCGAAGCGCGCGATCGAGCAGGGCACCCGGCTCGCCGATCGGATCTGAACGTTCCTCAGACAGCGACGCAGGCCAGCAGGCAGGTCACCGACTGCCGCAGCACCGCGGTGGCCTCGTCGACCCCGAGCTGCAGTTCATCGCGCAGAACAGCCCACGATCCCCACGTCGCGGCGGCACCGAGTGCGTAGACCAGGCGCACGCGCCGACGCTCGTCGAGGGCCGACAACTCGCGGGCGAACAGGATCCTCACCTCGTCGGTGACCCGCGCGATGTGGCGCAGCCGGTGACGCCTGAGCTCCTCGGAGAACTGCTGGCGCAGGATTGCCGCCCGCGCGTACGGGGCGGCGAACTCGAGCAGCCGCGCGCGCTGTCGGCAGAACCCGTCGATCCGTTCGGCCAGCGGCAGGTGCGGCGGCACCGGCACGAACAGCTCGTCCTGACGTCGCAGCATCTCCGCGCCGGTGAATGCCATCAGCGTGTCGAGGTCGCTGAAGTTGACCCACAGCGCTCGTAGCGAAACACCGGCCTGCTCCGCGACCTGCGCACCGGTGGGCTTGAGCATGCCCGCCCGCAGCAGCTCGATGTGTGCCTCGACCACCGCCCGGCGGGTGCGTTCCGCCCGGGCTGTTCGACCGTCCGTGACAGCTGTGACCACGATCCCTCACTTCGTTCTACCGCACCGGGCCTTGTGGGCGTCGGCGCCGCTTCGCAACCTGCCCTGCAAATAATACCGACCAACCTCCCTGTTTAGGGAAACTGGTTCGGACGACACGGCGAACGGTTCCGGTCGGCGGCTAGGCTGATCCACCGTGACTCTGCCGAACCCCACCCCAGACGCCCGCGCGGTCGTGACCGGCGCCTCCTCCGGCATCGGTGAGGCGCTCGCCACCGAACTCGCG
This sequence comes from Rhodococcus zopfii NBRC 100606 = JCM 9919, assembly GCF_001895025.1. Lineage (GTDB taxonomy): Bacteria > Actinomycetota > Actinomycetes > Mycobacteriales > Mycobacteriaceae > Rhodococcus > Rhodococcus zopfii. The sequence continues at coordinate 26,794 of NZ_BCXI01000023.1, read as the reverse complement.
GCGCGCGGCCACTCGCTGATCCTCGTCGCACGGCGCGGCGAGGTGATGGAAGAGCTCGCCACCACACTCCGCCAGGCTCACGGCGTCACCGTCGAGGTCCGTGCCTGCGACTTGTCCGACCGCGACGCCCGCACGAAGCTGGTCGAGGAGCTGGCCGACCGCCACATCAGCATCTTGTGCAACAACGCCGGCATCGCCACGTTCGGACCGGTGTCCGAGCTGGACCCCGCGTACGAGCGCGCGCAGGTCGAACTCAACGCGGTGGCCGTGCACGACCTCACCCTCGCGGTCCTGCCGCAGATGGTCGCGCGACGGTCCGGCGCGATCCTCAACGTCGGCTCGGCCGCGGGCAACATGCCGATCCCGAACAACGCGACCTACGCCGCGACGAAGGCGTTCGTCAACACCTTCTCGGAGTCGCTGCGCGGCGAACTCAAGGGCACCGGCGTCAACGTCACCCTGCTCGCACCCGGCCCCGTCCGCACCGAGACCCCCGATCCTGCCGATGCGTCGATCGTCGACAAGCTCGTCCCGGACTTCCTGTGGATCTCGAGCGAACACACCGCGAAGGTGTCGCTCGACGGACTCGCCGAGAACCGGATGCGCATCGTGCCCGGCCTGATCAGCAAGGCCATGTCCGTCGCGGGAAACTACACCCCGCGCGCCGTCGTCGCGCCGATCGTCGGCACCTTCTACAAGAAGCTCGGCGGCTAACGCCGCCTGCGGCCGGTCCCGAAGATGCTGCGGGAGATCTCCCGGCCCGCAGCGGACGCCGCCGACCGCAGGAAGCTCTTCATCGCGGAGCTGCCGAGCACCTGTTCGACGATCGTCGGCCCCTCGTCCCGGGGGGCCGGCGTCGTTTCGGGCAGGTCCGGCAGCGGCGGCACATCCAGCGGCGGATCGACGTTCGGCGCGCCGGCAACCTTCGCGGTGAGCATCTCGTACGCGGATTCGCGGTCGACGGTCTGCCCGTACTTCGCGAACAGCGGATGGCCCTGGGCGGCAACGCGGATCGCGTCGTCGCCGATGGTGTCCATCAGCGAGCGCGGCGGACGGATCCGGGTCCATGCCACCGGTGTCGGGGCACCCTTCTCCGACAGCACCGTCACGATCGCTTCACCGATCCCGAGCGAGGTCAGCGACTTCTCGAGGTCGTAGAGCTTCGTCTTCGGGTAGGTACGGACCGTCTTGGTGAGCGCCTTCTGATCGTCGGGTGTGAACGCACGCAACGCGTGCTGCACCCGTGCACCCAACTGGGACAGCACCGCATTGGGAATGTCGGTGGGAAGCTGGGTGCAGAAGAACACACCGACCCCCTTCGACCGAATGAGCTTGACGGTCTGCTCGACCTGCTGCAGGAACGCCTTCGACGCGTCCGCGAAGAGCAGGTGCGCCTCGTCGAAGATGAACACGAGCTTCGGCTGGTCCAGATCGCCTTCCTCGGGCAACGTCTGGAACAGATCGGCGAGCACCCACATCAGGAACGTGGAGAACAACACCGGGCGTGCGGCCTGCGAACCCAGCTCGAACAGACTGATCACGCCGTTGCCGCCCACGACCCGCAGCAGATCCTCGGTGTCGATCTCCGGCTCACCGAAGAACGTGTCACCGCCGCCGGCCTCGAGGTTGACGATCGCGCGCAAGATGACGCCGGCCGTCGCAGCCGAGACACCACCGATAACCTTGAGGTCGGGTTTGCCCTCGTCGCTGGTCAGATACGCGATGACCTGCCGCAGATCCTTCAGATCGAGCAGCGCCATGCCCCGCTGATCGGCCCAGTGGAAGATCAGCCCGAGCGTCGACTCCTGGGTGGCGTTCAGGCCGAGCACCTTGCTCAGCAGGATCGGACCGAACGCGGTCACGGTCGCGCGCACCGGGATGCCGATGCCCCCGGTGCCGAGTGAGAAGAACTGCGTCGGGAAACCGGCAGGCGACCAGGCTGCATCGCCGGTCTCGGCGGCGCGGCCGACGATCGCGTCGCTGCTCTCCCCGCGCGCGGAGAGACCGGACAGGTCGCCCTTGACGTCGGCCATCACCACGGGCACGCCGGCGGCGGACAGCTGCTCGGCGATGCCTTGCAGGGTCTTGGTCTTGCCCGTACCGGTCGCGCCGGCGATCAGGCCGTGCCGATTCATCATGGCCAGGGGAATCCGGACCCGGGCGGTCGGATCGACGACGCCCTCGTGCACGACGGTGCCCAGTTCGAGGGCGGCGCCGGAGAAGGCGTAACCCGCGGCGATCTCCGCGGCCGGGCCTTCGGATTCGGCCCGCTCGGCCGGTCCGCTCTCCGACGTGGCCTCGGCAACCGCGGCAGCCGCATCCGCCTCACGTTGGGCGCGTTCGGCCGCAGCCGCGGCTTCGGCGGCGACGCGAGCGGCTTCCTCGGCGGCGGCCTTCGCAGCCTTCGCCTTGTCGGCAGCGGACAGCGCCTCGCCGGACGGGGTCGGATCCACGGTCATGTTCAGCTCTCCTCGAACCAGCACTTCCGGCGTCGGTTTCCCCCGCAGACCTTAACCCGCTCACGCGCCTGACTACTCTGTACTCTCGTGCAGGACAAACTTGTATGGATCGATTGCGAAATGACCGGTCTGCGGATCGGTAACGACAAACTCATCGAAATCGCCGCGCTGGTGACCGACAGCGACCTCAACGTGCTCGGCGAGGGTGTGGACATCGTGATCCACGCCGACGACGACGCGCTGGCCGCGATGCCCGAGGTCGTGCAGCAGATGCACGAGCGGTCGGGGCTGACGGAGGAGGTGCGGCGCTCGACGGTCACGCTGGCCGAAGCCGAGAAGCTGGTCCTCGACTACGTTCGGGCCCAGGTACCGGAGGCGGGCACCGCCCCGCTGGCCGGCAACTCCATCGGCACCGACCGGCAGTTCATCGCCCGGGACATGCCGGAGCTCGACAGCTACCTGCATTACCGCATGGTCGACGTCAGCTCGATCAAGGAACTGTGCCGGCGCTGGTACCCGCGGATCTATTTCGGTCAGCCGGCGAAGGGACTGTCCCACCGCGCACTCGCCGACATCAAGGAGTCCATCCGGGAGCTGCGCTACTACCGGCGTACCGCGTTCGTCGCGCCCCCCGGACCGTCGTCTGCGGACATCACCGCCGTCGTGAAGGATCTAGGACCGGCCTGACCAGGCGATTCGTCGATTCCGGGAAAGCAGGCTACTATTTCAATCGCAGTCGCAACCGGCCCCGGCCGATCGCGGATGCGATGGTGAGTGTAGTTCAGTTGGTAGAGCACCAGGTTGTGATCCTGGCTGTCGCGGGTTCGAGTCCCGTCACTCACCCCCAGGGAAAACGCCCCTGACCAGTGGAAACATCGGTCAGGGGCGTTCTTCGTCCCGGGCCATGCAACAGATCATGCAACAGCGGCCTACCCGAGCAGGCTCGCGAATCTCTCCGCAGCACGCCGTTGGACCCGAAGGGCCGCAACCCCGAAACGGGCAACGGCCTTCAAGCTGCGACTCAGCCGAATCGCTGGGTCAGGCAGCCGGTTCGGCCCTCCAACCTCGGACGGGATGCGGAACTCGGGCACTAGAGTCGATCACGTCCGACCTGGGAGCAGGGGAGGTGAGCGGTGCCTACGTCTCGGTTGCAGGCCAACCTGAGGACCCTGCCCATCATCCTGGCCCTGTCCCTCGCCTTCACGATCACGGTCGTCGACCCGCTGGTGCTGAGCCTGAATCTGCCGCAGGTCAGCCGGGCCCTCGATCTGCCACCGCAGTTCGTCGGATTGCTGGGCGGTATGGCGACGCTGGTGATGGCCGCCGCCGTCCTCGCCGCCGGCAACCTCGGCGACGCGTTCGGGCTTCGACGCTTGCTGATGTCGGGACTGGTCGTCGTGACGGTCGCCAACCTGCTCTCCATGCTCTCGCCCAGCTACGCCTTTCTGCTTGCGATGCGGGTCTTGGCCGGATTGGGAATGACGGCGCTGCTCGGCGTGCCGCTGGCCCTGCTCAAGATGTCCGTGACGGACAAGCAGCGGCCGACGGCCATCGGCATTTTCGTGGCCGTCGAGATGGTTCTCTGTGGTGTGCTCCCGGCGTTGACGGGCTGGGCGGTGGCGGCCGTCGGCTGGCGAGTCGTGTTCCTGATCGCACCGCTGCTCGCCGTGATCTCGCTTCTGCTGACGGCGAGGTACGTCCCGGTGACGCCCGTTCGGCATCGCGGTCGGCTGGACGTGGCCGGCGTCGCCCTGGTCGGTACGGCACTCCTGGCACTCGTCATCGGACTGGCAGCCGCGCAGAACGGCATGTTCCGGCCCCAGACATGGCTGCCGCTGGCTGTCAGCGTGGTCGCCGCCGTGCTTTTCGTTCGCCACGAACGCCGCACCCCCGAACCGGCACTGGATCTGGCTCTGTTCGGAAGCCGGCCCTTCGACGTGGCTCTGGCCGCGACCTTCACGCTGAATTTCCTCATGGCCGGGCTCGGCATCGTCCTGGGGCAGTTCGGCAGTGTGGTGCTCGCGATGTCGCCGGAGACCATCGGCCTGTTGTTCCTCCCCGGCACGCTGCTGATCGCCGGTCTCGTGGTCTTGTCCGGGAGCCTGGTAGGGAAGTTCTCGCCGAGACCGGTGATGGTCGTCGGCCTCCTGTTCATGGCAGCCGCCGGATTGCTGATGGCGGGCACGGTCGACCCGACGATGGCGCTGTGGCTGCTCGTCTCGGCCGTGTGGCTGTACAACCTGGGCTCGATGGTGACCTCCACCTCGGTGTCCGAGACGGTGCTCTCCCAGGCGCCGAGCGGGCAATCCGGAACGGTGGCTTCCGTGCAGTTGGCCTTCGGGATGGCCGGCTATGCGTTCGGGCCCACCGTGTACCTGCTGCTTCTCAACGTGTTCTTCCAGCGCGAATGGCTGGCCGACACCGAGGCACGCGGGCTGACGGCGACCCAGGGCGAGCAGGCCGTGGATGCCGCGCGTAGCGCGGTGGCGCAGAGCCTCGGTGGCGCTGGGTACGATCCGAACCTGCTTCGGCAGGTGGGCGGTCTCGATCTCGGAGCGGACCTGGCCGACGCAGTGGGACTCACCATGCTGACCGTCAGCGTCCTGCCCGTCGCTGTGGCGGGGGCCGCCTTCGTGCTCATGTCCCGCCGCAGGGAGCCGACGGTGTGAAGGTGACTACCAGCACGTCCCTCCGTGCCGGCTTACCGCGGTCGGCGGGTCGGATCGGCGAGACACCGTGCCAGGTGCAACGGTCGTCGCCCAGGAGGAAGGTGCCGGGTTCGCGCAGGGTCGTCGTCACGAGTCGATCGCCCTCCGGGCCGAACACCGAGCTTTCGCCCCCGACGGCATTGTCGACGCTGATCAACAGGGAACTGACCAGCGTGACACCGTCGCGGTGCAAGCCCTCGGGCGTCGGCCGGCCCTCGTTGTCTGCCGATGCGACCACGCGGAACGGATGCACCCAGACCGTCCATTCGGGAGCTTCGTCGAGGACCGGCGCGATCCGGCCCACCAGCTGCATCGTGCGCTCGAACAGCGGATCTTCGAGGAACGCGGCCGTCATCGGTTCGAAATGGCGGTCTCGTCCGAGGTAGAGAACGTTGGAGTCGTCAGGCTGTACGAACTCACGGTGCGCCGTCGGCTCCAGCGCACCGTCGGCCACCCGGTACCGGAACTGGCCGTAGCGCCGCAGCCGGTGCACGCCCTGTTCTTCCGCGTACGGGTCGGGCACAAGCTCCTCCCAATGCGCGGAGAACCGACCCCAGGTATCGGTGTCGGCACCGATGGATCGCCACAGGTCTGCCGCCGGCATCAGGAACGTACACACGGAAGCGAGCGCTCGCCGTGCCGCGTCGATCGGGTCCGTGCCGGCCTCCGTACCCCCCGCAGCGCCCTCCCTCATCTCCTCAGAGTCAGCGAGGACGGTCCCCTGGCGCAACCTTCGTCGGTGCAGACGGATGAACGCAGCTGCCCACCGACGAGACGCCGAACGAGTTCCACGAAGTCGAAGAACGTCCTGGGCGATCGACAGGCGGGTGCCCACACCGAAGCCGTCGACGGGGCAACCGGCGTCGAGCAGTCCCGTCGCTCGCCCCCGAGAACGGCCCCGACCGCAAGGTCGGGACCCTATCTCTTTCTGCATCGGCGTCCTTACCCCGGGTGATGGGAACCGTCACCCGGGGTAAGGGAAGCGGGAGAGACGACTCAGACCTTCACGGCATCGCGCTTCTGGTCGATGCGCTGCAAGGTCGCACCGGCGGGCGCGCCGGGGATTGCCAGGATGATCAGCGCGGCGACAACCGCGACACCACAGCCGATGAGCAAGCCGGTCCGGAAGCCGGCTTCGGTGGGCAGCGTGTGCTCACCGAAGGGCATGCTCATCTGCGCCAGTACGACCCCGACGACGGCGGCGGACACCGAGGTACCGACGGACCGCATCAGGGAATTGAAGCTGTTCGCGGCGGCGGTCGCGGTTTGCGGCACCGAGCCCATGATCAGCGCCGGCATCGCGCCGTAGGCGAGACCCACGCCGGCCCCGCAGATGCTGGTGACGACCAGCAGGCCCCACGTCGACCCCATGAGCAACACCGACGAGCCGTAGCCGAAGGCGATGACCAGGGACCCGACGAGCAGCGTCACCTTGGGTCCGCGACCTGCCGACAGGCGCGCGCCGAGCGGTGAGACGAGCATCATCATCACGCCGGACGGAGCCATCCACAGACCCATCGCGAACATCGACTGGCCGAGCCCGAAGCCGGTTTCAGCGGGCAACTGCAGCAGCTGGGGCACGATCAGCGACTGCGCGTACATCGAGAAGCCGACGACGACCGACGCCAGGTTGGTCAACAAAACGGGACGGCGGGCGGTGACGCGCAGATCGACGAGCGGGTCGTCGACGCGCAGTTCCCACCACGCAAAGACACCGAACGCGACGACCGCGACCGAGAACATCGCGATGGTGATGCCGCTCGACCACGCCCAGTCGGCGCCCTTCGAGACCGCGAGCAGCAGGCACACCAGGCCCATACCAAGAGTGATCGCCCCGACCGGGTCGAACTTTCCGCGGGGACCCTCGACCGGCGTGGCGGGCACGACGATCCAGATCAGGACGGCGACGACGGCGGTGAGCACCGCAGCGGCCCAGAAGAGCGCTCGCCAGCTGAAGTTCTCCGCGACGGCGGCCGCGATCGGCAGACCGAGCGCGCCGCCGATACCCATCGACGAGCTCATCAGCGCAATGGAGGAATGCAGCTTCTCCGGCGGCAGGAGATCGCGCAGCGCGCTGATACCCAGCGGGATCAGGCCCATGCCGAGACCCTGGAGACCCCGGCCGAGAATCATGGGGAACAAGGACGATGCAAGTGCACAGACCGCCGAACCGGCAATGACCGGAACGGTGCACGCAAGCAACATGGGCCGCTTGCCGTACAGGTCTCCGAGGCGCCCGGTCACCGGCATCGCGACCGCCGCGGCGAGCAGCGTGACGGTGATGACCCACGAGGCGTTCGACGCGGTGGTGTCGAGGATGACAGGGAGCTGCGCGATCAACGGCACGACGAGCGTCTGCATGAGCGCAGCGACGATGCCGGTGAATGCGAGCACGCCCACCAGCGCGCCCGGACGAACTGCGGGTGTCGGGTTTTTCACCCCGATCTCCTCAACTAGAGCGACAGAATTCTGTGCACTTTACATATTGAGTGCATTATGCACAAACTATGCAGTGTGCATGTCAGGTGGTATATCTGACGCCAGCACTCACCGGGCGAACGCCCAGCGGCAGAAGGACGAGATGGACAAGCCCACCCACCTGATCGAGTTCGAGACGATGCTGCTGGGACGGCACCTCAGCGCGCAGACCGCCCGCCCCCGGCGCAAGGCCGGCCGTCTGGACCGCAGCGCCTACACCCTGCTGGGCCGGATCGAGATGCAGGGGCCGATGTCGATCGGTGAACTGAGCGACGCATTCGGCCTGGACACCTCGACCCTCAACCGTCAGACCGGCGCGATGCTGCGCGACGGCCTGGTCGAGCGGATCCCCGACCCCGCCGGGGGGATGGCCCGCAAGTTCCGGATCACCGACGACGGCCTTCGCCGACTCACCGAGGAACGCGCCCACAGTATCCGGATACTCGACGAGATCCTGTCCGAATGGACCCCGGAGGACGTCGCGACCTTCGCCGGCTGGCTCGAGCGCTTCAACACCGACGTCGAGCGATACATCGGCCGCCCCTGGCCCCGGCCCTGAACCACCTCGACGACGACGGAGGGTGACCGAAGTCCGGTCGCCCTCCGTCGTTCGAATCCACGGTCCACGAGCCCGGTCAGGTATTGGCGTTGCCGGCCTTCCACGTCGCCCAGGGAATGTTCCAGTCGCCGAGACCCTCGGTCCCCTCGAGGATTCCACCTACCGTGTTGCGCACGACGACGATGTCGCCGCGCTTGGTGTTGTCGAAGATCCACTTCGCGTTCGCCGGGCTGAGGTTCAGGCAACCGTGACTGACATTGCGCACCCCCTGATCACCCAGCGACCACGGCGCGGAATGGAAGAAGATGCCGCTGTAGGACATGCGCGTCGCCCAGTCGACCGGGGTGCGGTAACCCTGGGGCGAGTCGGCCGCGACCCCGTACGTGGAGGAATCCATGATCATGTGATCGAAGCGGTCACCGATCGTGTACACGCCGTTGGGGGTGGGTGTGCTGTCCTTGCCCATCGACGTCGGCATCGACATGATCGCGCTGCCGTTGCGGTTGACGACGACGGTCTTCGTGTTGTCGTCGACATCGATGATCACCGCGTCGCCGATGGTGAACGACGAGTGCACATCCGACTGGCCGAACAGTCCGTCACCGAGGTCCTTGCCGTAGGCCTTCACGTCGACGGTCACCGTCGTGCCCGGCACCCAGTAGCTCTCCGGACGCCACCGCACCTCTCGGTTGCTGAGCCAATAGAACGCTCCCTCGACGGGCGGATTCGTCACGATGGTGATGGCCGCCTCGGCCGCGCGTCGGTCCGGGATGTTCTCGTCGAACTGGACCGCGACGGGCTGGCCGATACCGACGACCGAGCCCTCCCCGGGCAGCACGTAGGGCTGGGTGAGGTTGCCGGGAGCGCTCGTGGTGAACGTCGCTACGGACGTGGTCGCGCCTCCGAGCCCGTATGCGACCGTTTCGAGCGTGTATTCGCGGTTGTAGCCGAGCGGTTCGGAGTTCACCCATGTGGTTCCGTCCGGCGCGAGCACACCGTCGACCGGGACTCCGTCGGGATTGCGGAGCGTGACGGAATCGAGCTTGCCGTTGACCACAGACACGGTCACCGGATCGATCGGCGAGAATCCGACACCACCGTCGGCGACACTCGACGTGACCGTGGGTTTGATGAGGGCGGCCAGGGGATTCGAATCGATGGGAACCTCGTTGGCACCGCCGGCCGATCCGCCGGCACATGCAGTGACGAAGGTCATGACTCCGACCAGTACCGCACCCAACACCGCCACGGCCGTTCGCCGTGAGCGACGACGCGGCGGTCGCACACTCTTCTCGATCACTCTCAACCCTCCGATTCCCGGACCTCCCCCAGGCCGCAAAACTGCACGTCAATGCGCGTCTCCACGATGATGCCAGTCGGTGAAGACCGGAACCAAACCCGACAGCGCGACGATGAATAACGTTCGAATACCAATCGGCGTCCGGCCCCGATGTGTTACCGGACGGCACCCGGAAAATTATCGATGACCAGGCGATTTGGCGCGGTACAGCGGAGTGTGTAATCTTCTTTTCGTCGCCGGGACAACGGCCCGGAGACAAACCGCCAAGCGCCATTAGCTCAATTGGCAGAGCAGCTGACTCTTAATCAGCGGGTTCGGGGTTCGAGTCCCTGATGGCGCACAGCAGAAGGCCTGCACCGAGAACATTCGGTGCAGGCCTTCTTCGTTCTGCGGCGCCGTGCCACTTCACGCCGGGCGCGGCTCGAATGCCACGCGCCGCCTCACCACTCGATGACGACCGGATCGCCGATCTTCACGTTCTCGAAGTACCACCGGGCGTTGTCGGTGCTCAGATTGATGCACCCGTGGCTGACATTCGCGTATCCCTGCGAATCCACCGACCACGGCGCCGCGTGCACGAAGATTCCGCTCCACGTCAGCCGGACCGCGTATTCGGTGTCGATCCGATAACCCTCGGGGTCATCGATCGGAACCCCGTACGTGGACGAATCCATCACCAGGTCGCGGAACTTCTCGAGCACCGGGAACGTCCCGGTCGGCGTCTCGTATCCGGGCTTGCCCATCGATGCCGGCATCGTCCGCACGACCTGCCCGTTGAGGGACACGATGAACTGATGGGTGGACAGGTTCGCCACCGCGACGAGCTCGTCCCCGGTCTGGAACCGCGTCCGCGTGCCGCCCGCCAGGACGGTGACGGCGGTGTGGCCGGGCCAGAACCCGTCGGGAACCCACTCGAGGCGGCGGTCGTCGAGCCACCGGAACGTCCCCGCGACGGGCACGGACGGGGTGATCGTCACGGACCGCTCGGCGGCGGCCCGATCCGTCACCGGCGTCTCGAAGCGGACGGTCACCGGCTGCGCGATGCCGACCACGGCTCCGTCGGCGGGTGTCAGCACATCCGCGGGCGGCCCTCCCGGCGGGGCGATGCCGATGCTGCCGGCGGATGCGGCGGCCCCGGTTCCCAGCGCGACGGTCGCGGCGAGTATCGCGACCAGGACAAGGCGTGCAAGATGCTGCGCGTTCCGCATGACCGCCAACCCCTTCGAAGACGAGACGATCGACGTCCTCTCAGTGAACCACGCCAAGATCGAAGCCGAAAGACAGTGTCCTGTCACAGTTGTCGGTACAAAAACGAGGGGCACCGCCGCCCGCGAACGGACGCCGGTGCCCCTCGGATCGACAGGGTCGTCAGCGCAACAGTCTGCGCAGAACCAAGGCTCCGACGACGACGCCGACCGCGATGACGGCGTACTTGACGTTCGGCTGGTTCACCTTGGCGACGAGCGTCTGCTTGGTGCTGGCCATCAGGTTTTTCGGATTGGTCCGCACACTCAGTTCGTCGAGCGTGCTCGCGAGCTGGTTGCGGGCGTTCTCGATGTCCCGCTCGATGGCCTCGGTGTCCCTACCCACGTGATCCTCCAGGAGTCGCTGCTGTGTGCTGCGACCACGGTAGTGGACGCGCGGTCCACTACCGTGGCGGACGTGACGGAAAACAGCAGACTCGCCCCCGGCGACACCGCGCCCGAGTTCACTCTCCCCGACGCCGACGGCAACGAAGTGTCATTGTCCGACTACCGCGGCCGCAAGGTGATCGTGTACTTCTATCCCGCCGCGAGCACGCCCGGCTGCACGAAGCAGGCGTGCGACTTCCGCGACAACCTCGCCGAACTGAACGACGCCGGGCTCGACGTCGTGGGGATCTCCCCCGACAAGCCCGCCAAGCTCGCGAAGTTCCGCGACAAGGAGGAGCTGACCTTCCCGCTACTCTCCGACCCGGAGAAGGCCACGCTCACCGCGTGGGGCGCCTTCGGCGAGAAGAAGATGTACGGCAAGACGGTGACCGGCGTCATCCGCTCCACGTTCCTCGTCGACGAGGACGGAAAGATCGAGGTCGCGCAGTACAACGTGCGTGCCACCGGGCACGTCGCCAAACTGCGCCGCGACCTCTCGGTCTAGATCGCGGCCCGGTCGGCCAGGGACCGCAGGAGCAACGCCTCCGCGACCGCGAGGTTCTCGATCTCCGTCGGGTCGACGCTCTCGTTCGGGGCGTGGATGACGCAGCGCGGCTCCTCGACACCGATCATCGCGATCTCCGCGTCGGGCACGGCGCGCTGTAGCGCCGTGCACAGCGGAATGGATCCACCCTGGCCGGCGGTGCCGACCTCGCGCCCGTACGCGGCCGCGAGCGCGGCGCGCAAGGCGGCGTATCCGGGACCATCGGTGGCCGCGCGGAACGGTTCGCCGACGGCTTCGCGTTCGATCCGCAGGTGCGCACCCCACGGCACGTGTGCTTCGAGGTGCGCGACGAGGGCGTCCTGCGCGACTTGCGGGTCCAGACCCGCAGGCACCCGCAGGTTCAGCCGCGCCGAGGCCCGCGGCACGATCGCGGCCACCGAGCCGACGACGGGCGGGGCGTCGATGCCCAGCACGGTCAGTGCCGGCCTGGCCCACACGGCATCGGCGACCGTGCCGGACGACAGCAGCGACACCCCGTCCAGCACGCCGGCGTCGGCGCGGAACCGGTCCTCGGGATAGGGCACCCCGTCCCACCGTCCGGAGGTGTCGAGTCCGTCGACGACGGTGTTGCCGTGTTCGTCGCGCAGGCTGTTCAGCAACCGGACGAGCGCGGCGATCGCGTCCGGCGCCGCCCCGCCGTACGTCCCGGAATGCACTTCCCCGGCGAGGGTTTCGACGTGGACGACGACGTTCGCGATGCCACGCAGCGACGTGGTGACGGTGGGCCGGCCTGCTTCCGCGTTGCCGCAGTCGCCGATCACGATCAGATCCGCGGCGAACAGGTCGGGGCGCTGCGCGACAAGGTGTTCGAGCCCGGCGCCGCCCATCTCCTCGGACCCTTCGACGACGATCCGCACCCCGATCGGCAGGGGCCCGTCGGCGAGTACGGCCCGCAGCGCGAGCAGGTGCATCATGATGTTGCCCTTGCAGTCCGCCGTGCCCCGGCCGTACCAGCGGCCGTCCCGTTCGGTGAGGGTGAACGGCGGCGTGTGCCACAGATTTTCGTCGCCGGGGGGCTGGATGTCGTAGTGGCTGTAGAGCAGAACCGTGGGCGCTCCGGCCGGTGCGGGGCTGGAACCGACCACGGCCGGGGAGCCGTCGGACGTCTCGACGAGTTCGATGTGCGCGATCCCGGCGGCGGCGAACGCGTCACGCACCCACAGGGCGGCGTCGACGCATTCCTGCGCGGGGAACTGCCGCGGGTCCGCGACGGACCGGAAGGCGACCAGGGCCGCGAGTTCGGTTCGGGCGCTGGGCATCGCTCCCCGGATCCGGTCGCGGATCCGCTGCAGGGTTTCGGTGTCGGCCACGCTCGTGTCCTCCTGTGTCGGACGGAGATCTCGCAGCGCTCCGGGTCGCGCCGCATGCCGCGCGGCGGTTCGTTCCGGGCACCGGTGCTCGTCCTGCTCGATTCGGTGTCGCCATCGTAGGACCGCGCACCCCCGCTGCCGGCATCGCCGTTCCGGCGGCGCACCCCACACCGACCGCGTACCGTTGTCTTTCGACATGCGGGCCACCGTCGAACCAGTTCCGGCCCGTGGACGGAAAGGCACCCGATGCCCACCGAACTGTCGCCCTTCTACAAGCAGGTCCAATCCCATTACGACCTGTCCGACGAGTTCTTCGCCCTCTTCCTCGACCCGTCGCTGACCTACAGCTGCGCGTACTTCGAGCGGGACGACATGACGCTCGAGCAGGCCCAGACCGCCAAGATCGACCTGGCCCTCGGCAAGTGCGACCTGCAGCCCGGCGCGACCCTGCTCGACATCGGCTGCGGCTGGGGCTCGACGATGTTCCGCGCGGTCACCCACTACGACGTGAACGCCGTCGGCCTGACCCTCAGCCGCAACCAGTACGAGCACGTCGCCGCGGAGGCGGCCCGGCTGCCCGGGCCCCGCACCGCGCGGGTCCTGATGGAGGGCTGGGAGGAATACACCGGCACCGCCGACCGCATCGTGAGCATCGGGGCGTTCGAGCATTTCCGCCGCGAACGCTACGACGAGTTCTTCGAGCGGTGTCACCGGATGCTGCCTCCGGACGGCCGGATGCTGCTGCACACCATCGTCGGGCACACCCTCGCGACGTTGAGGTCCCGGGGTATCCCCGTGACCCGCGAGGATGCGCTGTTCCACCTGTTCATCAAGCGCGAGATCTTCCCCGGCGGTCAGCTCCCACAACCCGAGGTGGTCATGGAGGGCGCCGAGCGCGCGGGGTTCCGCGTCGAACGCGTCCATGCGCTCGGTCCGCACTACGTCCGCACGCTCGAGCACTGGGCCGCGGCGCTGTCGGAGAAGCGTGCCGAAGCGGTCGCGTTGTCCTCCGAGGAAACCTACGAGCGGTTCATGAAGTATCTGCGCGGATCGGCCGATCACTTCCGCACCGGGCACATCGACGTCATGCAATTCACACTCGTCGCGTGAACGCCGGCCGGGTTTGCTGCGACTCGCCCTCACGGCAATCTCTCGGCATTCCCACGCACTGCGGCTAGCCTGGGCGCGTGGAGTCTGCAACGAACGTGCGCAAAGCACCGCGCCGGATCGATCCGGCGTTGGAAGTACAAACAGCGCCACAGGAACTCGTGCCGCGGCGGCGGCCGACGCAGGAACGCAGCCGGCGCAAGTTCGACGCACTGCTCGCCGCGTCCCGGGAACTGCTCACCGAGGTCGGATTCGAATCGTTCACCTGCGAAGAGGTCGCATCCCGCGCGGACGTGCCGATCGGCACGCTCTACCAGTTCTTCGCGAACAAGTACGTCATCGTCTGTGAACTGAACCGCCAGGATCTGGTCGGTGTGCAGGACGAACTGGCCCAGTTCAACGGCAAGATCCCGTCGGTCGACTGGCTGCGCTTCCTCAACAGCTTCGTCGACCACATGGCCGGGCTGTGGACCACCGATCCGTCCCGGCGCGAGGTGTGGCTGGCGATGCAGTCCACCCCGTCGACCCGCGCGACCGGCGCCATCCACGAGCGCAAGTTCGCCGAGCAGGTCGAGCGGATGCTCGCGCCGCTGACGCCCGACACCCCGAGACCCCGCCGCAAACTGATGGCCGAGGTCCTCGTCCACGTCGTCTACTCGATGCTGAACTTCTCCGTTCAGGACGATCAGTCCCACGCCGACGCGGTCGTCGAACTGAAACGGCTGATGGTCGCGTACCTACAGGTCGCCGAGCAGGACTCGCAGGCGAGGGCCAAGAAGCGCAAGCGTCTGCAGGCTCGTTCCGCGGCGGCCCCGCCGGCAGCCGAGGACGGCGGGGCCGCCGTCGCCGAAACAGGCGAGGGTCTGGAAACGGACGCGGCCGAGGAGGCTGCGACCTCCCCGGCCTGAGCCGTCCGATCCGATCTACTCGTCCGGCGTGTTCTCGAGAACGACGAACGCACCGGCCATGTCACCGTCGTGGGTGAGCGACACGTGGATGCTCATGTCCGCCAGGTGTTCGGCCACGGCACCGTACAAGCGGATGCCGGGCCTGCCCCACGCATCCGAGATCACCTCGATGTCGCGGTGAATACCCTCCGGCAGCACCGGCGGCCGGCCGAACATCGACGCCGACCATGCCTTGATCAACGCTTCCTTGGCGGCCCATCGGGCTGCGAAGTGGCGTCCCGGACGGAAGCTGCGGGTGTTCGCGTCACGACGCTCCCCCGGCGTGAAGCTCGTGAGCATGGTGGTGCCGGGGCGACCCAGCTGCTCCTCGAACTCCGTCACCGAGACCAGGTCGAACCCGACACCCGCAACACCCATCCGCTTCTACTACCTATCCTGTCGCTTCGCTCACCCTGGTTACCTACTTGCAGCCGGGCAGGCCCGAGCGGTACACGTCGTCGTCGCCGAGACGCGCCTGCGCACTGAGCAGCACGTCCGCCTCGAGCTGACGCGACGCCTTCGCCGGAACCCCGTCGCCGCCGAGGCGACGATCCGCCGGCCGCTGGTACAGCGCGGCTCCACCGGTCATCGCGTCGGCCAGGCGGCGCTTGCCGGCGACCGTACGCTGCTGCGACTGCGCAAGGTACGCCTCACGCCGCTCGGCGGGGATCGCCTCGACGAACGCCTGCGGATGCACCACCGCGATCAGACCGGACACGTGCCCGAACCCAAGGCTGGTCAGCAGACCGGCCTTGAGCGCGTACTGCCCGCCGAACCGGATCGGGGTGCGTGCCCACACCAGGTGCTCGAACTCGGCCATCTTCTCGTCGACGCAGTCCAGGCTGCGGTTCGGCGGGACGACACCCTGGCTGAGGACCTGGCACAGGCCGATCAGCTGGAACGCTGCCGCGCCACCCTTGGCGTGACCGGTGAGGGACTTCTGCGACACCACGAACAGCGGGTTGCCCTCGCTGCGGCCCAGCGCACCGGCCAGGCGTTCGTGCAGCTCGGCCTCGTTCGGGTCGTTCGCCGCGGTCGACGTGTCGTGCTTGGAGATCACGGCGATGTCGTCGGCGGTGACACCGAGCTTGCGCAGCTCCCGGGCCAGGCCGGACTCGAGCCCACCGCGACCGGCGCCGAGGGCACCGATGCCCGGAGCCGGGATCGACGTGTGCACGCCGTCGGCGTAGGAACCGGCCCAGGCGACCACACCGAGAACCGGCAGGCCCATCTCCAACGCCAGGTCGCCGCGCGCCAGCAGCACCGTGCCACCACCGGCCGACTCGACGAACCCGCCGCGACGGCGATCGTTGGCCCGCGAGAACCGGTTGTCGCTGATGCCCTTGGCCGTCATGTCCTCCGACTTGGCGGTCGCGGACATGTCACCGAAGCCGACGATGCCCTCGATGCCCAGGTCGTCGAAGCCACCGGCCACGACCAGCTCCGCCTTGCCCAGCTTGATCTTGTCGACGCCCTCCTCGACCGACACCGCGGCCGTGGCGCACGCCGCGACGGGGTGCACCATCGCGCCGTAGCCGCCGACGTAGGACTGCACGACGTGCGCGGCGATGACGTTCGCCAGGGCTTCCTGCAGGATGTCGTTCGCGCGGGACTCGCCGAGCAGCGTGTCGATGTACAGCGACCGCATCGACGTCATGCCACCCATGCCGGTGCCCTGTGTGTTCGCCACCAGCGACGGGTGCACCCAGCGCAGCAGCTCCGACGGGGTGAAGCCACCGGTGAGGAACGCGTCGACCGTGGTCACGATGTTCCACAGGCCGACCCGGTCCACCGAATCCGCCATGTCCGCGGGGATGCCCCACTTGGTGACGTCGAACCCGGTCGGGATCTGGCCGCCGACCGTGCGGGTCAGCTTCGCCTTGCGCGGCACGCGGATCTCGGTGCCGGCCTTGCGGGTGACCGTCCAGTCGCCGGACTCGGCGTCGACGGACGCGACCGTGTTCTCCGGGTCGGAGTCGACGAACGCGTTCGCCTCGGCCTCGGAACCGACAACGAAGGACAGGTCCTTGTCGAGGAACACCGAAGTCAGCAGCGGCGTGGTGTTGTCGATCATGGCGCCGTCGTCGGCGTAGCGGCGGATGCCGCAGCGCTCGACCACCGCATCGTGGTAGCGGTCGGCGATCTCCGCCTCCGGCACCAGCTCACCGGACTCGACGTCGTAGAAGCCGGGCTTCGGATCGTTTTCCCACTCCACCAGGCCGGTCACCCAGGCCAGCTCGAGCACACCGGCGGCCGACAGTTCCTCGTCGACCTCCATCTCGAAGCGGGTGCGGGCGGAACCGTACGGGCCGAGCTCACCGGCGCCGACGATCACGACCAGGTCGGCCGGGTCCACGTCGAGCTTCTGCCATGCCGGGACGGGCAGGGCGGCGTCGAGTCGCGGTGCGGACGGCAGCGCCGCGATGGTGCCCGACTCGTCCTCGACCTCGGTCTCGGCGGCGTCGGTCGCGTCCTGCGCCTGCTTCGCGAGCGCCGACAGGTCGACATCCGCCTCCGACAGTCCACCGGTCAGGTCCGCGACCAGCGGCTTGTCGGCGGCCAGACGCTGCGCCTCCGGGCCGACCAGCTTCAGCAGCTCGGTGGCCATCTCCTGCGTCGACCAGGTGCGCACACCGGCTGCCTCGACGGCCTCGACGAGCGGGTCGTTGCCGCCCATCAGGCCCGTGCCGCGCACCCAGCCGATGAGGGCGTGCGCGAGGGTGACGCGCTCGGCCCACGTGCGCTCGGCGTTCCAGCGGTTGACGACCGCGTCGAGCGCCGCCTTGGCCTCACCGTAGGCACCGTCGCCACCGAACTTGCCGCGGTTCGGCGAACCGGGCAGCACCACATGCAGGTGGGTGTCGACGTCGCGGTCGTTGCCGATCGCGGCGAGACCGGCGATGAGCCGCTCCACCGACCACAGCAGCACCCGCATCTCCATCTCCGCGCGGGCACCCGCGTCGGCGAGAGAACCGGCCACTCGGGGAGCGGCGAACGGGAACAGCAGCGTCGGGGTCAGCGCGTCCTTGATCAGCTTCTTGGCGCCGCCCGCGTTCTCCACGGTCTCGGTGCCGATCCACTCGATCAGGGCGTCGATGTCCGAGTAGGACGCCATGTTCGCCGGAATCACCCACAGGGACGCGCCGGCCCGTGCGTTCTGCGCGTACAGCTTCTTGTAGAAGCCGAGGCGGGTGTCGTTCAGGCTCGACGTGGTCACGACGACGGTAGCGCCACCTCCGAGCAGCTTCGCGGCCACGGCTGCGCCGATGCCGCCCTTGCTGGCGCCGGTGACGACCGCGACCTCGGTCGCGTACTCGGCGTCGGCGACGTCCGCGGCGGCGGTCGCGATGCGGCCGAAGGTCTCGGCGAGCACGGTGCGGCCGGCCTCGGCGGCCTTACGCTGCCAGAACGCGGCGTGCGCCGCGACGGTCGCGCCGGCACCGGCGAACCGGTCGACCTCGATCTCCTCTCCCAGCCACACACGGGCCAGGTCCTCGCGGGCCGAGGCCCAGCGGTCGTCGATCAGCACGGCCTTGCGGACGTCGAACGCCGGTGCGACCTGACGCGGCCAGTCGGAGCCGAGCTCCGCCGAGACCAGGTCGACCAGTTCGCTGTCCGCCTTCTCCGCCAGGCCCGAGGGCTGCTCGGCCAGGCCGAGCTGCTCGAGCACGAGGCGCGCGGCGTTGGCGAGCACACCGTCACGGCCGGTGATCTGCTCGGCGAACTCGCCGAGAGCAGCGGCGTCGACGGTCGCTCCCCCGCCGCCACCGGCGGACGGCATGGACACCGCGACACCGCGGCGGCCGGCGACGGACTGCACGGCGGCGTCGATCAGGGTGTCGACGGCGGCGGCGTCGGACAGAGCGCCCTGCGACAGGCCGCCCAGGTCGCCACCACGGATGGAGGCGCCGTCACGGCTGCCGAGCGCGACCTCGGCGGTCACGTGCTGGGTCCAGCCTTCGCCCAGGCCCCACACCTTGGTGACGCGGTCGGCGACGTACGCCGGGCGCTTGCCGGACGGTCCGAACACCTTGCGCAGGTGGTCGTTGATCGAGTCGGTCAGCACCGGGCCGAACGGGCGGTAGGTGCGGGCCAGACGGTCGACCGTGCCTGCCAGTGCGCCCATGTCGGCGTCCGCGGCACCGTCGATCGCGCCGAGCGACAGCTCGGAACCGAGGTCGACGAGCAGCTGATTGCGGCGCGAGGACACGCCGTCGCACAGGGCCTCGATCGTGTCGGCGGGTCCGATCTGGTCGGGGCGCAGCTTCGTCCACAGGGCGATGAGCACCTTCGTGGCGTCCGCGGCCTTGAACGCGATGTCGTCGGGTCGCGGGCCACCGGCGGGGGCAGCGGCCGGAGCGGCAGCGGCAGCCGGAGCCGCCGCGGCCTCGGCAGCGGGCGCCGCCGGCTCGTCGTCCTCGACCGGAGCGGGATCGACATCCGTGGAGTACACGACCGACGCCTCACGCTCGATGTTGAGGACCTCGACGGGCTCACCGAAACGGCCCGGCAGCTTCAGGGTCTGCGACGCCAGGTTCGCGACGGTCGGGGCGGCACCGAGGCCGACCTCGACGAAGCGCTCGACACCGAGACCGCCGTCGGCCTCGTCGGCGAAGAGCAGGTCCTGCGTCTCGATCCAGCGGACCGGCGACGCGAACTGCCACGCGAGGAGCTCGGCGAGCACGACGCGGGTCAATGCGACCGGCTTCGCCGCCCAGGTGTCGAAGTCCGCGAGGACCTCGGCGAGGGGCTGCGACGGCACCAGATCCGCGATCTCCTGGATGAACTCGCGGCCCAGATTGAACGGCTTGGGAACGAGGTTCGGGATGTAGCGGCCGATGAGGATGTTCGGGTCGATCTGCTCGGGCAGCAGGTGCAGCAGACGCTCGCGGAAGTCGTCCACACCGCCGCGCAGGACGGTCGAGTGGAACGGCACGTCGATGCCCGGGACCAGGATGAACGCGCGCTTGCCGCCGAACTCGGCGACCTTGCGCTCGATCACCGTTTCGAGGGCCTCGAGACCCGCGACCGTGCCGGCGATGGCGTACTGCGAGCCGCGCAGGTTCAGGTTCACGATCTCCAGGAATTCACCGGCCTCGGCGGCGACGCCTGCGACGAAGTCCTGCAGGTCGTCGTCGGCGACACCGAACTGCGACGGCCGGATCGCGGCCATGCGGTAGTTCGAGCGTCCGTGCTCGTCGCGCGGAACGAGGGCGTGCATCGCCGAGCCGCGCTGGAACACGACCTCGAGCACCGCCTCGAGCGGCAGCACCCCGGCGACCGCGGCGAGCGCGTTGTACTCACCGACCGAATGGCCCGCGAGGTACGAGCCTTCGACGAACGCGCCGGCCTCGCGGAGTTCGGCGATCTGCGCGACACCGAGGGTCGCCATGGCGACCTGGGTGAACTGCGTCAGGTGCAGGACGCCGTCCGGGTGCTTGTGGGTGACACCGCGCGCCTTGAGGACGGTCGGGTTGTCGCGCACGACGGCGAGGATCGAGAAGCCCAGCGCCTTGCGGGTGTGCTTGTCGGCACGGTCCCAGATCTCGCGGGCGGCCTTGCTGCGGGCGCGGGCGTCGAGGCCCATGCCGGGACGCTGGATGCCCTGGCCGGGGAACGCGTAGACGGTCTTCGGGGCGGCGGTGCGGCCGGTCGCGACCATCACCAGGTCACCGTCGACGCGGCAGCCGACCTCGATGATCTCGGCGCCCCTGTCGGTGCCGATGCGGTCGACGCGCACGTCGATCTGCGCGCCCGGACGGACCATGCCGAGGAACCGGGCGGTCCACGCGGTCAGGCGGCGGACCGGCAGCTTCGCGTCGGCCTCGATCGCGGTGACGACCTGCTGCGCGGCGGCCGACAGCCACATGCCGTGCACGATCGGGGTGCCCAGGCCGGCGAGCAGCGCAGCGTTGTCCGAGGTGTGGATCGGGTTGTGGTCGCCCGAGACGCGAGCGAACGCGCTCATGTCGGTGGGCGCGACGATCACGGCGTCGCGGCGGCGGCGACGCGGGGTGTCCGCGGCATCGTCCGACAGCGAACCACCGGCACGGACCGGGTCGGCGAGGTCGACGGTGCCGGTGCGGCCGCGGATCGCGAACCGCTCGACCAGCTGCGCGACGACGTTGTCGCCGGAGCCGTCACCGTTGTCCGCAGCGATGTCGACACGCACCTCGACGACACGACCGAGGTCGGTGTCGGCGACGCCGGCGACCTGCGCCTTGACGCCGAGGATCGCCGGATCGGTCGGCAGACCGTCCTTGACGTCGATGGCGTGGTCGAGGTGGACCAGATCGAGCATGCCCTCGATGACCGACAGGTCGTCGTCGGTCCTGGACGCGCCGAGTGCCGCGAACACCGCGGGCCAGCATGCGCCGACGAGCACGTCCGGCACACCGGCGGTGCCCGCCGTCAGGTGCGCGGGCAGGCCGGCGCCGGTGACACCGGCGTGGTCGGCGACCTTCTCCGGCAGCCAGCCGAGGGTGATGCGAGCGGCGCCCCTCTTCACGGCCGGCAGTTCCTGGCCGGCGGCGACACCGAGCAGCGCGGACATCGACGCGGCCGCGTCGGCCTCGGTGACGACCGGCGCACCGCCGGTGCGGACGGAGGCCGGGACGGTGATGCGGATCTCGACGGCCTTGTCACGCAGCAGCGGCACGCGCAAGCCGACGTGCTCGTCGTCGAGGACGCTCAGGGTCGCACCGGTCGGGGCGTGCACGGCAGCGCCGTCGGCCTCCACGGTCCACTCGGCGACGTCGCCGAGTCGGTGGACCGGGTTGAGGGTCTGGCGACCTGCCCACGCGACGTCGGGCGCGGACAGCACGGCGTCGAGCAGTCCGGCGGCACGGTCCTGATGGCGACGGGCGACGACCTGCACGGGCTCGGCACCGGCGGCGAGCAACTCGTCGACGGCGGCCTTCTCGAAGCGGTCGAGCAGATCACCGACGGGCTCGTCGACGCGGGTGATGCCCGCGACGGCGACGGTGCCCGGGATGACGCACACCTGGTCGGCGGTGTAGCGCGGGTCGTGGGCCTGCCACAGTGAATCGGACCGCCACCAGCGGCGCACGTCCTGGTCGACGACCGGCACGAAGTTCACGGGCTTACCGGGGGTGCGGCACAGGGAAACGAAGAACGGCACATCCGCCGGGTGCAGCGCGACGTCGCCGGCGTCCGGGTACTGGCCGGTCAGCGCCTTGATCGCCGCGTAGGGACGCTCGAGGACAGCGTCGTCGTCGAACAGGGTCGGGATGGGTCCACGGTCGACCGGATGCAGACGGGCCTCGGCACGCTGCAGCATCTCGCGGAAACGCTCACGCCACGACACGTCCAGCCACGGGCTGGTGTGCGCCTCGGCGACCGCGTCGCCCAGGTCGGTGCCGCAGTCGAACTCGCACGCGGAATCGGTGCCGATCGCGAGCTCGAGGTAGCGGGTGAGCCACTGCAGGTAGGTCATCTCGGCGACGTCGCCGAAGTACGGCTTCGCAGTGATGTCCAGCGCGGCGATGATCTCGTCGCGGCGGGCGGCGACGGCGTCGGCGTCACCGGCGACCTCGTCGAGCAGGCGGCCGGTACGGGACGCGGCGTTGTCGATCTCGTGGATGTCGGCGCCGAGCTGGCTGCGGCCCGACGCCATGCCACCGGTCGCGGTACCCGCACCGACCCAGTCGGGGGTGCCGGGGGTGTCGACGAGCAGCTGCTTGACCTCGGGAGCGGTGGTCGCCTCGAGGGTCGCCATCGCGGCGGTGCCGACGAGGATGCCGTCGAGCGGCATCGCCGGGAAGCCGTACTCGGTGGACCAGCGGCCGGTCAGGTAGTCGGCGGCCCGCTCCGGGGTGCCGATGCCGCCACCGACGCACAGCACCAGGTTCGGGCGGGTGCGCAGCTCGGCGTAGGTGTCGAGCAGCAGGTCGTCGAGGTCCTCCCACGAGTGGTGACCGCCGGCGCGGCCGCCCTCGATGTGGACGATGACCGGGTAGTCGGGGACCTCGTTCGCGATGCGGATGACCGAGCGGATCTGCGCGACGGTGCCCGGCTTGAACGCGATGTGGCTGATACCGGCCTCGGTGAGCTCCTCGATGATCGAGACGGCTTCCTCGAGTTCCGGAATGCCCGCGGTGACGACGACACCGTCGAACGGTGCGCCCGCCGCGCGGGCCTTCGGCACGAGACGCTTGCCGCCCACGTGCAGCTTCCACAGGTACGGGTCCAGGAACATCGAGTTGAACTGCACGGCGCGACCCGGTTCGAGCAGGTCCTTCAGCTCCGCGACGTGGTCGGCGAAGATCTGCTCGGTGACCTGGCCACCGCCGGCGAGCTCGGCCCAGTGGCCGGCGTTCGCGGCGGCCGCGACGATCTTCGGATCCACGGTCGTCGGGGTCATGCCGGCGAGCAGGATCGGCGACCGGCCCGTCAGGCGCGTGAACGAGGTCTCGACACCGAGACGGCCGTCGGGCAGGGCGACGGGCTTGGGCGCGAACTCGGTCCACGCGCGCGGCACCTCGGGCTCGGCGCCCGGGGTGAGCAGGTTGCGCTGGCCGCCGCGGGTGGCGGCGGCGATGATGCCCACGCCCTGGCCGCGCAGGCCGGAGGCGGTCATGCGGGTGAGCAGCTCACCGGGACCGAGATCGAGGATCCACGAGGCACCCGAGGCGACGGCACCGTCGACGAGGTCGACCCAGTCGACCGGGTCGACGAGGATCGCCTGCGCGAGCGAACGCGCCAGCTCGACATCCAGGTCGCAGCGCGACGCCCAGTCGGCGACCTGCTCGACCGCGTCGGCGAGAGCGGGGTGGTGGAAACCGACCTCGGCGGAAACGGGCTCGAAGGTCGGGGTGAACACGGCACCGCCGCGCTTCTTGGACTCACGCTCGCGGGTCTCCGCGGCGGAAATCTCCTCGCAGCGCTGCTGGACGCGCGCGAGCGCGGCCGGCGGGCCGGACAGCACGACGCGACGACGGCCGTTGCGGATCGCGACGACGGCGCTGCGCTCGGCGTCCTGACCGGCGAAAACGTCGGCGACGATCGCGTGCAGACGTTCGGGGTCGACACCTGCGACGGCGAGCATCGGGAAACGCTCGGCTCCGGAGATCAGACCGCGGCGGCGACCGACGAGGGTCGCGGCAGCACCGATGAGCTGCGCGATCGCGAGGATCTCGGCGTCCTTGCGGCCACCGGCGGCAACGGCCTCGACCGACAGCACACCCTGGGAGTGGCCGATCGCGGCGGCCGGCGCGTGCGCGGACACGTCGAGACCCTGGTTGGCCAGGGCGCGCAGGGCGGCGACCTGGGTGAGGAACACGCCGGGCAGGGACACCGCGGCGGAAGTCAGTGTGGTGGCGGACGGGCCCGCGGCCGGCTGCTCGTCCTCGTCCGCGACGTCCTGCTCGAGGATCCACGCGACGGGGTCGAAGCCGGCGGGGCGCACGACCACCAGGTCGTGGGCGACGGGGGCGAGGGCGGCCGCGGCGGCGTTGACCAGGTCCGTCAGGACCGGCTCGAGGCCGTTGTCGCGGCTGAGTTCGTCGAGTGAGCTGAGCCAGGGAGCGCCCTGGCCGCCGAACGCGAGAGCGTAGGGCTCACCGGCGAGGATCTTGTCGACCAATGCGCCGGGCCGCGAGGTGGTGCCCCCCTGTTCGTTCGTGCGTCGTGATGCCTTCGAGTTCCGTCCGTTGTCGGCTGGTGTGGTCTCGTCGATCGTCACGCGTGTTGTTCCTCTCCTGAACACCCCTGCGGTCGAGGCGTGAATCCTGAAGCACTCGCCGTCGTTGGCGTGTTGCATGGGCTCTGATCTGCTCTTACGTGCGTGGCCAAGATTGACACAGAATCATGAGGATTTCCTCATGTTTTGTTTCGCGCACCGTCGCACCCGGAGCCCTGACCAGTGATTCGTCTCACAATCACGCCGAATGTAACCGGCGAGTAGATCTCGTCCGCCCTGGCTGCGCCGGTGCGTGGACGTCCATGAACCCGAGGAAACCCTCACGTTTATTGTTATCTAATCGTTACCATCTTGACGGGCGGGCGGCGGCGTGCTCGAGCGTCGAAACATGTCGGACCCAGGCGATACTCTCATTTCGGTCGAACACACATTCGATACGAGGGGGATCGATGACCAGACCGGTCAAGTACACGAAAGAGATGCTCCAGGAGGCAGTCCGGGTGTCATCCAATCTTTCCGCTGCCATACGACTGATGGGCGGGAGACCCGACGGCGGCACGCACGCGCACCTCTCCAGAAGGGTCAAGCGACTCGGAATCGACACCTCGCACTTCACGGGAGAGAACCCTCAGAAAGGTCGTCCCCCGAGCAATCGCCTCCGCTGGGACCAGATTTTGACGCTCAAACCCGTCGGTTCGAACCGCCAGGCTCCGAAGCGGTTGCGCAGGGCTCTTATCGAGTCGGGCCGACCCCACAAGTGCGAGGGATGCGGAATCGGACCGGTCTGGTGCGACGAGCCGTTGATCTTCCACGTCGATCACATCGATGGGAACCCTTGCGACTCCCGACCGCACAACGTTCGCTTCCTATGCCCCAACTGCCACAGCCAGACACCGACCTGGGCAGGCCGCCGCAGATTCGGCTTCGCGTCGGAGGCGCCGACTACGTGACGTATTGTGTGCGTGACGCGCGAGTGGCGGAATGGTAGACGCCCCAGGTTTAGGTCCTGGTGTCCTTACGGGCGTGGGGGTTCGACTCCCCCCTCGCGCACACGTAGCAGTCCCGGTGCACTGTGGAAACGGGGTCACGAACCCACCCAGTTCGTGGCCTCGTTTCGTTCACCGCTTACGACTGCCGGAGAACGGTGCACGACGAGTCGCGACGACGTACTCCCACACATCCAAGTCCGTCGCCTTCACACCGCGCGGCATCTTCAGGTGAGGCGCCTTCCGCCGCCACGCGGCCTTCCCGACTCTTTCGAATACCGCTCGGCGCGGGTTTCCGACTCATCGTCACCCCGGAGATCCAGCGTGACCTGGCGCACGGCATTCGACCGGTCTTGGCAGGTAGGCGAGGCATTCGGGTACCGTCGATGTCGTGTCCGAAATTCGTCGTCCGCCCCGCCGCGCCGCTCTGATCATCCTGGTCGTCGTCGCGGCGACCGGATGCCTGGCACTCGGGTACTGGCAGTGGACCCGCTTCGAGGCGGTCGGTGGTACCGGTCAGAACCTGGGGTACGCCTTCCAGTGGCCCGCGTTCGCGTTCTTCTGCGTGTACGCCTACCGCCGGTTCGTGCGGCTCGAAGCCGAGGAGACCGAGGCCCAGGAAACCGGGGCACCGCGGCCGTCCGCGTCGTCCGAGCCCACCGAGATCCCGGAGGAGCTCCTGCCCCCGCGGCCCGGCCGGAAGCTCGAACCGGACACCGACACCGACCTCGACGACCCCGAAAACCGGCAGATGCTGGAGTACAACGACTACCTCGCGCAGCTCGCGCGCAGGTCCGGAAGGAGCGGTCAGTGAGCACCACCCCCGAGAAGACCGGCACAGCGCCGCGGATCCTCAGCGACGCCGACCGGAAGAAGATCTCCTCGGCGCTCCTGCGGTACCGCGTGCTCGCCTATGCCACCGGCATCTGGCTGCTGGTGCTGGTCGGCGAGATGATCGCCAAGTACATCATCGGCATCGAGAACGTCCCGTCGTGGATCGCGATCGTGCACGGCTGGGTGTACGCGGTGTATCTCGTGCTCACGTTCGACCTGTCGATCAAGGTCCGCTGGCCGCTGTCCCGC
>NZ_BCXI01000022.1 GCF_001895025.1 Rhodococcus zopfii NBRC 100606 = JCM 9919 | reverse complement strand
ACAGCGCCGCGGATCCTCAGCGACGCCGACCGGAAGAAGATCTCCTCGGCGCTCCTGCGGTACCGCGTGCTCGCCTATGCCACCGGCATCTGGCTGCTGGTGCTGGTCGGCGAGATGATCGCCAAGTACATCATCGGCATCGAGAACGTCCCGTCGTGGATCGCGATCGTGCACGGCTGGGTGTACGCGGTGTATCTCGTGCTCACGTTCGACCTGTCGATCAAGGTCCGCTGGCCGCTGTCCCGCACGATCGGAACGCTCATCGCCGGCACCATTCCGTTCCTGTCGTTCTTCGTCGAGCACAAGCGCACCAAGCAGGTGAAGGCCGACTTCGGGGTGTGACACCCGAACCTGTGTCACCCATACCGTGGGACCCCGCTGCGGCAGGTGTCCTGCGACTGCCGTCGGGCCGGCTCGTCCGCGGTCGCGGCCTGCGCCACCCGCTGCCGGACGGTCCCCCACCGACGTTCGCGGTGTACCTGCAACGCCGAGATCCCCCGCCGACGGCGTGGCCGGCGCGGTGGGTGCGCTGGCCCGATTTCCGGCTCCCGACCGACCGCACCGACGCTGCGTCCGCGCTCCACGAGGCGTGGGAATGCGCCGCCGACGAACGGGTGGAGATCGCGTGTTCCGGCGGACTCGGGCGCACCGGCACCGCGCTGGCGTGCCTCGCCGTCCTCGACGGAGTACCCCGCGGCGACGCGGTCGCGTTCGTCCGCGAGCACTACTCACCGCGCGCCGTCGAGACTCCGTGGCAGCGCCGGTATGTCACCGAGTTCCGCTAGACGTTCAGTTTGCCGACGGCCGGTTCCACGGCACCGAACTTCAGGCTCAGCTCCCGCCGCGCGGCACGATCGCCGACCCGCTCGAGGAACCGCCGGCCCGCCGCGGTGCGGTTGATCACCGTTGATTTGACGACGTTCCCCGCGATCACGGGTGCGACGGCCAGCGGCGGAATCGACGGCAGCCCCAGGTCCTCCAGGCCGTCGGTGCCGAGGAAGAAGCGGAGCATGCTCAGCAGGCGCAGCCTCCCGTAGCGTCCGCGCACCTTCGGGAACCGGCGGTAGCTCAGAGTGCGCTGGCCGTCGACGAGGGCACGGGACAGGTCGGCGCCTGCGGGCGTGACGTCGTCCTGCACGAGCACCACGTGATAGTTGAAACGATGCTGCTGCCGTTCGCTGTCGAACAGCCACTCGTCGTCGATGCCCATGAGCCAGCCCACGTACTTCCACAGGTGCATGACCGCACGCGATTCGTCGCGCGAGACCCGGTAACCGAGGGCGCGGACACCGAGCAGCAGCGTGCCGTTGAACAGTCCGAGGGTCGCGGCCTGGTCGGTCTGGTTGATCGGCAGCCCCCAGCGCTGGACATCCCAGCGGCCGTTCGTCTCGAACTGGTGGTTGACCAGCGCATGCATGGCACGCACGTGGACGGTCAGTTTGAAGCCTTCCCCGCTGCGTCGCATGCCACCCGGTTCGCCGACCGCGGTGCCCCACTTCTGGGTTTCGCCGAGGCGCCGCATCGCGGTGGAGCCGGTCAGTCCGCCGGTGGCGACCAGCAGGTCCGGCGGCCCGCCGAAGCGGTAGCCGCCGATCAGCGAGAGCTGAAGCAGCACGTCGTTGCGGCTGCGCCCCATCCGCCGGAACGCTCGCGCGCCCTTCTCGAGCAGGTCGAAGTCCACCCAGGCGGGAACCGTGTCGACGACGGCGAAGAACTGGCGTAGCGCCTCGGGAGCGACGGGCACGGCGTCGATGCCGTGTTCGAGGGCCTGGTGGAACTGCCGCATCGTGACGCGCTGCGGGTCGGTGTGGTCGCGGCGCATCGCGCGTACGAGGGACGCGCCGAGTTCGTCGCGCGCGTTCATGCGCCTGCCGATCCGGTCGAGCAGTTCCTCGTCCACGGTGTCGACCCGCGCGAAGCGTTTCAGGGGACGGCCGATGCGCTCGTTGCGCGGGCGGATTCCGGCGAACCGCGCGGGATACGGACCTGTCTCGGTGTCCGTCGAAGGCTCCCGTGTCATCATGCGGGCCATGTTCACACGAGCTTTTACTCGCGTTCAATTCGCGTTTCGGGTGGCCCGGTGACGACGCCCGACCGTCGGCAGATGCGGCGTACCCCGAGACAGGACCGTTCCCGGGCGATGGTCGAGCGCATCGTCGATGCGGGCCCGGGCAGTCCTGCTGGAACACGGCTACGAAGGCGCGTCGACAAATCGCATCGCCGCCCGCGCGCGGATCAGTCCGGGGTCGCTGTACCAGTACTTCCCGAACAAGGACGCGATCGTGGCCGAGGTCGCGGATCGATGGACGACGGAACTGCATGCTCGCATTTCGCGCGTGTTCACGACGGCGCTCGAAGGACCCGGCTGGTCGTCGTCGGTGCGGGTCACGGTCCTCGAGATGCTCGACGCGCTCGGTGAGAACCCGCGGCTGCTACGGGTCATGGTCGAACAACTCCCCCGCTCCTCGGGCAGTCGCCTGGCGGAGTTCGAGCGGCGCATCGAGACGCTGTTCGCGGTGTGGCTGCGCTCCAACCGCGCGCATCGGTCCGGCCGGCCGCTCGACGCGATCGCATGGATGCTGGTGCGGACCGTCGAGAACGTCGCAATCGCCTACGTTCTCGAGCACCCGGACATCGACCGGGAGGTGGTCGCAGACGAACTGACCGCGATGGTGACGACCTACGTGCAGACGGTGCTGTAGGCGGCTCGGGCCTGACGAAAACGAACGCGCTCCCTGCCCGCACGTCGGGGGCAGGGAGCAGCTGTGTTCGGTACCGGGTCAGCGCCGGGCCAGCGCATCGAGCGCAGGCACCAGCAGCGCGAGTGCGCGCCCGCGATGCGATGCCGCGTCCTTCTCTTCTGCACTGAGTTCGGCGGAGGTGCGTTCCTCACCTTCCGGCCGGAACACCGGGTCGTATCCGAAGCCGTTGGTGCCGCGCGGTGCGCGTTCGATCGTGCCGCGCCATTCGCCGCGCACGACGGTGACCGCCGCGTCGTTTCCGGCGGGCACGGCCAGCGCGCACGCCGACACGAATGCGGCGCCGCGGCGCTCGTCGGGTACGTCCGCCAACTGGGCGAGCACGAGCGCGGTATTCGCGTCGTCGTTGCCGTGCGCGCCGGACCAGCGGGCCGACAGCACTCCCGGCATGCCGTTCAGGGAATCGATCTCGAGCCCGGAATCGTCTGCGACACAGGGCAGGCCGGTGGCGAGCGCACCGTCGCGGGCCTTCGCCGCGGCGTTCTCCTCGAAGGTCGCGCCGGTCTCCGGGGCCTCCGGGAAGGGCGGAACCTCGTCGAGGCCGACCAGCTCGATACCGGCGATTCCGGCGCGATCCAGGACCCGCTGCAGTTCGCGCAGTTTCTTCGCGTTCCGGCTCGCGACGAGCACCGTGACCGCCATGTCAGGCCCCGAACTTCTTCTTCGCGGGCTCGACGATCTCCGGTTCGGGAAGCACCCCGGGGTACGGCTGTTCGAGCACCTCTCGCTGGATACGGCACAGTTCCTCGATGCCGGCGAGCGCCGAGTCGAGCAGCCCGTCGAGCGTCGAACGCGGGAAGGTCGCGCCTTCACCGGTGCCCTGGATCTCGACGAGGGTGCCGGTGTCGGTAGCGATGACGTTCATGTCGACCTCGGCGCGCGAGTCCTCCTCGTACGGCAGGTCTAGGCGGATTCGGCCGTCGACGACACCGACGCTGATCGCCGCGATCTGGCACGAGATGGGCTGCGGGTCGGCGAGCCGTCCCGCGGCACGCAGCCAGGTCACCGCGTCGCACAGTGCGACGTAGGCGCCGGTGATCGCAGCGGTGCGGGTGCCGCCGTCGGCCTGCAGGACGTCGCAGTCGAGCGCGATGGTGTTCTCACCGATCGCCGCCAGGTCGATGCAGGCGCGCAGGGAACGGCCGACGAGCCGGCTGATCTCCTGGGTGCGCCCACCGACCCGGCCCTTCACGGATTCGCGACCGCTGCGGGTGTGGGTCGCGGCGGGCAGCATCGCATATTCGGCGGTGAGCCAGCCCAGGCCCGAGCCCTTGCGCCAGCGTGGCACGCCTTCTTCGACGCTGGCCGTGCACATGACGCGGGTCTGCCCGAATTCGACGAGCACCGAGCCCGCGGGGTGATTGGTGAATCCTCGGGTGATCCGGATGTCGCGGAGCTGATCGTCCGCCCTGCCGTCTTCTCGTGTGGTCACCCGGACGAGCCTAGGCGATCGATCAGATGCGGTAGACGTCCCCGGCGGAGACCGCGTGCACCGGACCCGAGTACTGCGCTTTCGCCTCCGCGATGACGTCCTCGCGCGAGGTCCACGGCGGAATGTGGGTGAGCAGCAGCTCCCCGACACCGGCTCGTGCGGCGACCTGTCCCGCTTCGGTGCCGGACAGGTGCATGTTCTCCGGTCGCACCGCCGGGTCGTGCGTCCACGACGCCTCGGCGAGCAGCACGTCGGCGCCGCGTGCGAGGTCGACGACCTCGTCGCACATGCCGGTGTCCCCGGTGTAGACGAACGTGCGGCCGGAATCGCTGGTGACGCGGAACCCGTACGCCTCGGGCGGATGGTTGACGCGGCGGGGCCGAACGGACAATGCCCCGAATCGGAAGTCGCCGCCGTCGGTGAGTACGTGCACGTCGAGGGTGTCCGACACGTCGTCGATCTCACCGGCGCACTCGGCGGATGCCCGACCCAGCCGGGACGCGGCGTCGCTCGGCCCGTACAGCGGCACGCGGCCTTCCGGGCGGTTCGGGGAGTAGCGGCGCCACACGAGCAGCCCGGGAATGTCGAGACAGTGGTCGGCGTGCAGGTGCGAGAGCAGGATGGAAACCTCGCCTGGATCGGCATGCCGCTGGAGTGCGCCGAGAACGCCGGGACCGAAGTCGATCACCAGCGGCGGGGTGTCCGGAGCGGTCAGCAGATAACCCGACGCGGGAGAATCGGGCCCGGCGACACTGCCCGAGCAGCCCAGAACGGTCATGCGCATAGAGGTCATGCTGCCACGTCGAGGGACCTCGATGAAGCAGAGCCCGATTACGAGCCTGCAACTCACAGTTGCACGCACACTGTGACGTGGCGGGCGGGCCGGCGCACGGACCGACTACGCCTCAGCTCCGAGCGAGCGTCTCCGACCCGCCCTCAGCGCGGCAGTGCGCCGGGCGGGACCGGCGCACTGCGGGCCCGGCGGGCGTCGGCCGAAAGCACCCACGCGGCGACGATACCGCCGATCGCCCCGAACAGGTGCCCCTGCCAGGACACGCGCGGGTCACCGGGCAGCACACCCCACAGCATGCTGCCGTAGACGAACAGCACGACGACGCCGATGACGATCTGTCCGGTGTGGCGGGTGAACCAGCCGCGGACGATCAGGTAGGTCAGCCAGCCGAATACCAGCACCGATGCACCGATGTGAACGTAGCCGGAACCGGCGAACAGCCAGGTCCCCACTCCCCCGACGACCCAGATGATCGCGGTCGCGGCGAGGCCCCGGCCGATTCCGGACAGCAGCACGAGGAAGCCGAGGATCAGCAGGGGAAGGGTGTTGGCCGACAGATGACCCCAGCCGTCGTGCAGGAGCGGCGCGAACAGCACCCCGGACAGTCCGTCGGCCGTGCGGGGTTCGACCCCCGCCGAATCCAGGTCTGCGGAGGTCACCGAGTCGACGCCCTCGATGCCGTAGAGCAGGGCGACGAAGCCGCCGATCCACAAGGCGGCGCGCTGCCACATCGGCCGGGTTGCGGGGTCGGTGCCGCTCGGTACGGTCATGTGTCCATTGTGCGGTGCTCCGCAGCTGCGCGCTTCACCCCGAAGATCAGCGCGGGGTGAACGCGGTGCCGTACACGTCACGGTAGGACGGGATGCCGGCGAGCCCGGTCGCGGCGAGGACCGCGTCGACGATCGCCCGTTGCACCACCTCGGCCGCGGCCTCGCACACCGCGGCGAGCACGGGCAGCTCCGCCGGGAACGCGTCGGGCATCGGCCCGGCCTCGGGAAGGGTCGCGGTGCCGGTGGACAGCGCGAACAGCGTGTCCCCGTCCAGCGGCGAATGGGCGGGACGGATCGCGCGGGCCAGGCCGTCGTGCCCGGCGACCGCGACACGGCGGCACGCGGCCTTCGTCAGCGGCGCGTCGGTGGCGACGACCCCGATGGTGGTGTTCAGGACGGTGCCCTTGGCGTCGAGTGCGCGACCGGTTTCGATGTCGGCGGCGGTGGGCGCGGTCAATCCGAGCGCCGCAGCCCGGCCGGGGCCCAGTCCCCACGGCAGACCGGTCTCGGGGTCGACGACGGTTCCGACGGGGTTCGCGACCACGAGTGCGGCGACGGTCGCGCCGGCCGCGGCGCCGTCCTCGACGCGTACGCTTGCGGTCCCGACACCGCCCTTGAGGCTTCCCGCACGCGCCCCCACGCCGGCGCCGACACAGCCTCGCGGGACGCTCGTCGCACCGTTCGCGGCGGCCGTCGCGGCGTATCCGGCCTCGGCGGTGGGGCGGGTAGACCAGTTCCCCACCGGCAGGTCGAAGATGACGGCTCCGGGCACGATCGGCACGACGAGGGCTGGTTCGTCGGGGCTGCCGGATCCGCCCATCACGATGCCGCGTCCGTGTTCCTCGAGCCACCGCATCACCCCGTCCGCGGCGGCGAGACCGTAGGCGCTGCCGCCGGTGAGCAGCACCGCGTCGACGCGCTGCACGGAGTGGCTGGGGTCGAGGAGATCGGTTTCGCGGGTGCCGGGTCCGCCGCCGCGCACGTCGACGGCCGCGATCGCGGCCCGGTCGGTGAGGACGACGGTGCAGCCGGTGGCGGCACCGGCACCGGCCGCGTCGGGCGCGGCCACGCTGACGGTGTCGTCGAGCAGGTGGTGGTGTCCGACGTGCAGACCCGCGACGTCGGCGAGGGAGTCGGTGGGGCCCGGTGTCAGCGTCGGGCTCACGGCAACAACGCCTGCACCAGCGAGTCCTGCATCCAGGTCAGCCAGTGGTAGACGTCGAGGTGTGGGGCGCGCGGATCGTCGTCGTCGAGGGTGTCGGGGGTGTCGTCGTCGATGCCGAGCGTGGTGCCGAGCGCCAGGCGCACGTCGTTGAGCCCGTACAGCCACGCTTCGGCTTGTTCGGGATTGAGCACGACCTTGCCGCCGGATTCGGGGACGGTCCGCAGGATGACCGCGCCGGCGGCGAGTTTCGCGTCGATGATGTCGGGTTCGTGGAGGCTGCGCAGGGCACCGTTGAGGTCGGCGGTCTCGTCGTCGGGGTGTTTCGCGTTGTCGGCGTCGGGACGGTGGAAGTCCGGCAGCAGCCGCGCGAGGGCGGGAACATCGGGCGGGCTGGAGTTGCCGGTGCGCAGCCCGGTGAGGACCGCAAGATCGTCCTGCGGGGTCTGCGACGCGCGTTCCTCGAGCAACCCGAGCACGGATGCGACCAGGGATCGCAGGACCGACGCTTCGTGCGCGTCCATCTCGGACCGCAGTTTCACTCCGC
Source organism: Rhodococcus zopfii NBRC 100606 = JCM 9919 (assembly GCF_001895025.1). Classification (GTDB taxonomy): domain Bacteria; phylum Actinomycetota; class Actinomycetes; order Mycobacteriales; family Mycobacteriaceae; genus Rhodococcus; species Rhodococcus zopfii. Next base: position 14,572 of record NZ_BCXI01000022.1, on the reverse strand, counting down.
TGAGCGAGTTCTTCCTGCTCCACTGACGCACGTCGGCCGGCCCCTCCTGTTGCTGCTCATTCGTCGCGCTGCATGGTGGCCCACAGGCCGGCCGCGTGCAGGCGCTGGACATCGTGCTCCATCTTGTCACGCGACCCACTGGAGACGACCGCTTTGCCCTCATTGTGCACTTTGAGCATGAGCTCGGTGGCCTTGGCTTTGCTGTAGCCGAACAGCTTCTGGAAGATGAACGTCACGTAGTGCATGAGGTTGACGGGATCGTCCCACACCACGGTGACCCAGGGCCGGTCTACCGCCTCGACCTCCTCGACGACCTCGGCTTCCGCGGGCATCGCCTGACCTGCCGCCATCACCGGGACGTCGAACGGGGTTGTCGTGGAACACGGCGCCATGTGTCCAGGGTACGGCGTTCCTGCGCGGGTAAAAACCCGCCTCGGGATCCGCGATCTACAGTGAGCGGATGCCTGCTGACCCCCGTGACTCGAACATCACCGGCCTCATGAGCACCGCACTGTTCACGGACATGTACGAGCTGACGATGCTCGAGGCGGCGCTCGCGGACGGTTCCGCGCATCGGCCGTGTGCGTTCGAGGTCTTCGCGCGTCGTCTGCCGGCCGGGCGCCGCTACGGTGTGGTCGCCGGTACGGGCCGGCTGCTCGACGCGCTCGCCTCGTTCCGGTTCGGCGAGGCCGAACTGGACGTGGTCTCCCGGTTTCTGGCGCCGTCGACGGTGGCGTGGTTGCGCGCGTACCGCTTCTCCGGCGACATCGACGGCTACCGCGAGGGCGACTTCTACTTCCCCGGGTCACCGGTGCTGTCGGTGCGCGGCTCGTTCGCCGAGTGCGTGCTCCTCGAGACCCTTGCGCTGTCTGTCCTCAACCACGACAGCGCGGTCGCGTCGGCGGCGGCCCGCATGGTCACTGCCGCGGACGGGCGCACCGTGATCGAGATGGGTTCGCGCCGCACGCACGAGGAGTCGGCCGTGGCCGCGGCACGCGCCGCCTACCTGGCCGGGTTCGATTCGACGTCGAACCTGGAAGCCGCCCGGCGGTACGGGATCCCGGCCGCAGGCACCGCGGCCCACGCGTTCACACTGCTGCACACGACCGCGGCGGGCCGCAACGAGGAGTCCGCGTTCCGCAGCCAGATCGAGTCCCTCGGCGTCGGCACCACCCTGCTGGTGGATACCTACGACATCACGACGGCGGTGCGGACCGCGGTCGAGGTCGCCGGTCCGCGGCTGGGCGGGGTCCGCATCGACTCCGGTGATCTCGGTGTGCTGGCCCGGCAGGTCCGCGAGCAACTCGATTCGCTCGGGGCGACCGGCACGAAGATCGTCATGTCCGGTGATCTCGACGAGTACGCGATCGCGGGACTGCGGTCCGAACCGTGCGACGTGTACGGCGTCGGCACGTCGGTGGTGACCGGGTCCGGTGCGCCGACCGCGGGCATGGTGTTCAAGCTGGTCGAGGTCGACGGCATCCCGGTCGAGAAGCGCAGCGCGCACAAGCAGTCGCGGGGCGGCGCGAAGGGGGCGGTGCGGTTCGCACGGGAGACGGGCACCCTCACCGAAGAGGTGATCCACTCGGCGCACCTGCCGGCACCGGACGGGGAGGGCACCGCGACCGATCTGACGGTGCCGCTGGTGCGTGGTGGCGAACGCGTCGAGGGGCTTCCTACCCTGGAGGAGAGCCGGGCGTTCCTGGCGGCCGGCTTGGTGAGTCTGCCGTGGGAGGGCCTGATGTTGTCCGAGGGCGATCCGGCGATTCCCACCCGTTTCGCCGGTCAGGGGTGAGGACCATGACGCGCGCATTGATCGTCGTCGACGTGCAGAACGACTTCTGCGAGGGCGGCGCCCTCGCGGTCGCGGGGGGTGCCGCGGTCGCGGCGGACCTGAGCCGCTATCTCGCCGACACCACCGGCCTGTACGCACACGTGGTGGCGACCCGGGACCATCACATCGATCCCGGCGACCACTTCTCCGACGAACCCGACTTCGTCGATTCGTGGCCGCCGCACTGCCGGGTCGGGACGCCGGGCGCCGAGTTCCACCCGGCCCTGGACCTCTCTCGGGTCGAGGCGGTGTTCTCCAAGGGTGCGTTCGAGGCCGCCTATTCGGGGTTCGAGGGCACCGGTGAGGTCGGCGAGTCCCTCACCGACTGGTTACGCGAGCGCGCCGTCACGGCCGTCGACGTGGTGGGCATCGCCACCGATCACTGTGTCCGCGCGACCGCGCTCGATGCCGTCGAGGCGGGTTTCGCGACCCGCGTCCTGCTGCGCTACACCGCGGGCGTGTCCGATGTGACGGTCGAGGCGGCGCTGACGCGGCTGCGTGAGGCGGGTGTGGAACTGATCGGTCGGGTCGGCGCCCGATCCTGACGGTGGGGACCGATACCCTGGCTCGGTGCCAGAACTCCCCGACGTCCCCGACCTCCTCCGGACCGCGGTGCACGCGTTGGGCGGCACGGAGCGGCGCAATCAGCTGACGATGGCGTCGGCGGTCGCGCACTGCCTGGACACCGGCGAGCACCTGGCCGTGCAGGCCGGTACCGGTACCGGTAAGTCGCTGGCCTATCTGGTGCCGAGCATCCGCTACGCCGTCCGCACGGGGCGCACCGTGATCGTCTCGACCGCGACGATCGCGCTGCAACGGCAGCTCGTCGACCGCGATCTGCCGCGTCTGGCCGATGCGCTGCACGAGTCGCTCGGGCGGCGCCCACGTTTCGCGATCCTGAAGGGTCGCGGAAACTATCTGTGCCTGAACAAGATTCATACCGGCCTCGCGGAGGAACCACCAGTCGGCGAGCAGTTGTTCGACGCGTTCGCGCTGTCGCGGATCGGCCGGGAGGTGCGCCGGGTCACCGAGTGGTCGTCGAGCACCGACACCGGCGACCGCGACGACCTGGCTCCGGGCGTGTCCGATCAGGCCTGGAGGCAGGTCAGCGTCACCGCCCGCGAATGTCTCGGCAAGGCCCGCTGCCCCGCCGGCGAGGACTGCTTCGCGGAGATCGCCCGCGCCGAAGCCTCGCAGGTCGACATCGTCGTCACCAACCACGCACTGCTCGCGATCGACGCCATCACCGGCATCGCGATCCTGCCCGAGCACGACGCGGTGGTCATCGACGAGGCCCACGAACTCGTCGACCGGGTCACCGGGGTCGCGACCGCGGAACTGTCCGGCGGCACGATCTCCGCGGCCGCGCGTCGTTGCACCAAGCTCGCCGAGGACGAGGACGTCGACAAGCTCGAGGGTGCAGCGGAGAACTGGGAGATGCTGCTCGACGAGTTGCCGCCGGGCCGCTGGGACGCGTTGCCGGACGGTGCCGGCGCAGCCCTGGCTGCGGTCCGCGACGCCGCGTGGTCGCTGCGCACCGCCGTCGGTCCGGCAAAACCGGGCATGGACGCGGAGGCGGCCGCGGCCCGCACCCAGGCGGTCGCCGAGGTCGACGACGTGCACGACGGCGCGGTGCGGGTACTCACCGCGTTCGACGAACCGGATCCGGCGAAACGTCAGGATGTGGTGTGGCTGGCCGCCGACGAGTTCCGCGGTGCGGTGCGCCGCACGGTGCGGATGGCTCCGCTGTCGGTCGGTGGGCTGCTGCGGTCGCGGTTGTTCGGTGAATCGACGGTCGTGCTCACGTCGGCGACCTTGACGGTCGGCGGCTCGTTCGACGGCCTGGCCGTGAACTGGGGTCTGCCCCCGCAGGCCGCCACGCGCAGCGACACCGGGGCCGCCTCCGGCGCGGAGCCGCCGTCCGACGACGGCGACCTGAAGTGGAACGCCCTGGACGTCGGTTCGCCGTTCGACCACGCCAAGGCCGGAATCATGTACATCGCCAAGCACCTCCCGACACCGGGGCGCGACGGCCTGTCCCCGGCGTACGTCGACGAGATCACCGAACTGATCACCGCCGCCGGTGGCCGCACCCTCGGGTTGTTCTCGTCGATGCGCGCGGCGAAGGCCGCCACCGAGGCGGTGCGGGAACGCCTCGGCACCCCGGTGCTGTGCCAGGGCGACGACACGACCGGCGCCCTCGTCGAACGGTTCGCGGCGGACGAGGCGACGTCGTTGTTCGGCACGTTGTCGCTGTGGCAGGGCGTCGACGTACCGGGGCCGTCGCTGTCGCTGGTGATCATCGACCGCATCCCGTTCCCGCGGCCCGACGACCCGCTGCTCGTGGCGCGGCAGCGCGCGGTCGAATCCCGCGGCGGCAACGGCTTTCTCGCGGTCGCCGCGAACCACGCGGCGTTGCTGCTCGCGCAGGGCGTCGGACGTCTGCTGCGCAGCACCAGCGACCGGGGCGTCGTCGCGGTTCTCGATCCGCGGCTCGCGACGGCCCGCTACGGCGGCTACCTGCGGGCGTCGCTGCCGGCGTTCTGGGAGACCACCGACCCGGAAATCGTGCGCAAGGCCCTCTCCCGCCTCCGGGACTGACCGCCCGGGTCGGCGCCCCGCATCGCCCTACGGGAGGACGACCAGCCCCAGCTCGGCGGGGGTGGCGAGGAGATCGTGCTGCGGCAGCACCCGCACCGTGTATCCGACGGCACCGGCGAGCGGCAACGGGACCTCGGCCTCGAACACGTCGCCGACACCGTCGGTGCCGGTGTGCCGCATCGGGGTGGTCGAGATGTCGCTGAGGGTGTCGTCCGCCCCGACCCGGCCGATCACCACCTGCACCAGCACGTCCGCGGGGTTCAGCCCGCCGAGCTGCACGTGCGCGGTCAGCGCCAGCAGCGCGCCGATCTCGGCGCTCTCGGGCAATCCGTCGCTGTCGACCTGCGCGACCCGCACCGACGGCCACGCCGCCTCGATCCGGTGCCGGTAGCCGGCCAGCGCCTTCGCGCCGGCGTACTCGTCGGCGACGGCCGCGCGTGCCGCCTCGGCGGCCGGGGCGTAGTACTGCACCGCGTAGTCGCGGACCATGCGCGACGCGAGCACCTTCGGCCCGAGGTTCTCGAGGGTGTGCCGCACCATCTCGATCCAGCGGGTCGGCACCCCGTCTGCGTCCCGGTCGTAGAACCGCGGCAGCACCGACCGTTCGAGCAGTTCGTACAGGGCACTGGCCTCGAGGTCGTCGCGGCGTTGTTCGTCGACGACCCCGTCCGCGGTGGGAATGGCCCAGCCGTTCCCCCCGTCGTACATCTCGTCCCACCAACCGTCGAGGATGGACAGGTTGAGGCCGCCGTTGAGCGCGGACTTCATGCCGGAGGTGCCGCACGCCTCGAGCGGACGCAGCGGGTTGTTGAGCCACACGTCGCAACCCCAGTACAGGAATCGCGCCATCGACATGTCGTAGTCGGGCAGGAACACGATGCGGTGCCGCACGTCGTGCCGGTCCGCGAACCGCACCACCTGCTGGATCAGGGCCTTGCCTCCGCCGTCGGCCGGATGGCTCTTGCCTGCGACGACGAGCTGCACGGGCCGGTTCTCGTCGAGCAGCAGCGACCGCAGCCGGTTCTCGTCGCGGAGCATGAGGGTGAGCCGCTTGTAGGTGGGCACGCGCCGGGCGAAGCCGACGGTGAGCACGTCGGGGTCGAACACTCCGTCGACCCAGCCGAGTTCGGCGGAGGTGGCGCCGCGTTCCAGCCAGGAGGCGCGCAGCCGGCGCCGCACCTCGGTGACGAGTTGCCCGCGCAGGGTGTTGCGGGTGTCCCACAGATCCTGCGACGGCACGGTCTGCAGCAGTTCCCAGCCGCGGGCCTCCTCGACCCGGTCGGGGCCGGCCATCCGGTTCGCCAGGGCGATCCATTCGCGGGCGGCCCACGTGGGGGCGTGCACGCCGTTGGTGACCGAGCCGATCGGCACCTCGGCGGTGTCGAAGCCGGGCCACAGCCCGTCGAACATGCCGCGGCTGACGCGGCCGTGCAGCCGGGAGACTCCGTTGCTGCGCTGGCCCAGCCGCAGACCCAGGTGCGCCATGTTGAACACGTGCGGGTCGGTTTCGCGGCCGAGCGCGAGGATCCGGTCGACGGTCAGGCCGGGCAGCAGCGACGACTCGTTCTCGCCGTTGGGTCCGGAGAAGTAGTGCCGAACGAGGTCGATGGGGAAGCGGTCGATGCCGGCGGGAACCGGGGTGTGGGTGGTGAAGACCGTGCCGGCGCGAACAGCGGACAGCGCCTCGTCGAAGTCGAGGCCGGTGGTGGTGACCAGTTCGCGGATGCGTTCGGCACCCGAGAAGCCGGCGTGACCCTCGTTCATGTGGAAGACCTCGGGGTCGGGCAGACCGTGGATGCGCGTGAAGGCACGGACGGCGCGCACGCCGCCGATACCGGCGAGGATCTCCTGCTTGATGCGGTGATCCTGATCGCCGCCGTAGAGGCGGTCGGTGACACCGCGCAGTTCCTCGTCGTTGCCGGGGATGTCGGAGTCGAGGAGCAACAGCGGCACCCGTCCGACCTGCGCGATCCACACGCGCGCGGCCAGATCCCGGTTACCGGGCACCGTGACGGTGACGAGCGCCGGACTGCCGTCGGACTCGGTGAGCAGCCGCAGCGGCAGGCCCTGCGGGTCGTAGGAGGGGTAGTGCTCGCTCTGCCAGCCGTCCGCCGTCAGGGACTGCCGGAAGTAGCCGGAGCGGTACAACAGTCCGATGCCGACGAGCGGCAGCCCGAGGTCGGAGGCCGCCTTGAGGTGGTCGCCGGCGAGGATGCCGAGACCGCCCGAGTAGTTGGGCAGGACCTCGCTGACACCGAACTCCATCGAGAAGTAGGCGATGCCCGCCGGCATGTCGTGGCCGCGATCCTGTTGGTGCTGGTACCAGCGCGGCCGGGCCAGGTAGTCGTCGAGGTCCGCGGCGGCGGCATCGAGCCGTTCCAGGAAGTCGGGGTCGGCGGCGAGTTCGTCGAGCCGCGACGGCGGCACCTCACCGAGCAACCGGACCGGGTCGCGCCCGACGTGCTCCCACAGGGCCGGATCGACGGTTGCGAACAGATCCTGGGCGGGGGGATGCCAGGACCACCGGAGGTTGGCGGACAGGCTTTCCAGCGCGGCCAGCCGCTCGGGAAGGTGGGCTCGTACGGTGAACCGACGCAAGGCTTTCACGCCGCGAAGACTACCGAGTTTCCGTCGTCGCGCGAGGCAGCGGCGCGGGGCGGAGTGCTGTGACGTCCGTGCGACTGTCGAACGGTCGCCGGCCCGGGGCAGGCGCGGGTCCCGCCGATTCCGGGTCCACGAGGCAAACCGGCCACATGATCAGCCGCGAATCCGCACCTCGATTACGGTTGTGTGCGAACACACCGCGCGGTTCGCGTCGTCTCGGTTCGCCCGCCGGCCCCACACGGAAACGGAGTTCATGTGACAGGTCGTCTCGCCATCGACGACGTCCAGCCCCAGATCGCGGGTGGGCGCTATCCGGTCAAGGCCGTCGTCGGCGAAGTCGTGCCGGTGTCCGCGGTGGTGTGGCGCGAGGGGCACGATGCGGTCGCCGCGACCCTCGCGGTGCGCGGCCCGGGTTCCGACCCGGAGACCGAGGGCAGACTCGTCCGCATCCCGATGGTGCCCGGGGCACTCCCCGATACCTTCCACGCGACGTTCACCCCGACCAGTCCGGGGACGTGGACGTACCGCGTGGAGGCGTGGAGCGATCCGGTGACGACCTGGCGGCACGCGGTGGATGTGAAGATTTCCGCCGGCCAGGGCGCCGAGGACCTCGCGAACGACCTCGAGATCGGCGCCGCGATGTTCGAGAAGGCTGCCAAGTCGGTGCCGCGCGGCAACCGCCCGGCGCTGCTCGCCGTTGCCGCATCACTGCGGTCGCCGCGCACGCTGCCGGAACGGGTCGCGCCGGCGTTCGCCGCGGACGTCACCGAGATCCTGCGGGCCCATCCGTTGCGCGAACTGGTCACGCGTGGGCGCGCGTTCACCGCACAGGTGGACCGGCCGCGCGCCCTGTTCGGCTCCTGGTACGAGTTCTTCCCCCGCTCGACGGGCGGCTGGGACGAGGACGGCACCCCCCGGCACGGCACGTTCGCGACCGCCGCCGCGGATCTGCCGCGGATCGCCGCGATGGGCTTCGACGTGGTGTATCTGCCGCCGATCCATCCGATCGGAAAGATCAACCGCAAGGGGCCGAACAACACCCTCGTCGCCGGGCCGGACGACGTCGGTTCGCCGTGGGCCATCGGATCCGACGAGGGTGGTCACGATGCCATCCACCGGGAACTCGGCACCGAGCAGGACTTCCGCGACTTCGTCTCCCGCGCAGCACAACTCGGCCTCGAAGTGGCACTGGATCTGGCGTTGCAGTGCGCGCCCGACCATCCGTGGGCGGCGCAGCATCCGGAGTGGTTCACGGTGCTGCCGGACGGCACCATCGCGTATGCGGAGAACCCGCCGAAGAAGTATCAGGACATCTACCCGGTCAACTTCGACAACGACCGCGACGGCATCTACGCCGAGGTGCTGCGTGTGGTACGGCACTGGGTCGCGCAGGGCGTGAAGATCTTCCGGGTCGACAATCCGCACACCAAGCCTGCCGACTTCTGGGAATGGCTGATCAGCGAGGTCAAGCGCACCGATCCCGAGGTGTTGTTCCTCTCCGAGGCGTTCACCCGGCCCGCCCGCATGTACGGGCTGGCCCGTCGTGGATTCACCCAGTCCTACACATATTTCACGTGGCGGGAAGCCAAGTGGGAACTCACCGAGTTCGGGCAGGAATTGGCCGCCAAGGCAGACGAGGCCCGTCCGAACCTGTTCGTGAACACCCCGGATATCCTGCACGAGACGCTGCAGCGCGGCGGCCCGGGCATGTTCGCGCTGCGCGCGGCCCTGGCCGCGACCCTCGCCCCGACGTGGGGCGTGTACTCCGGGTACGAACTGTACGAGCACGTCGCGGTGCGCCCGGGCAGCGAGGAATACCTGGATTCGGAGAAGTACCAGTTGCGGCCCCGGCGGTTCGACGAGGCGCGCCGCCGCGGCGAATCGCTCGAACCGTGGCTCGCGGCGCTGAACCGGATCCGCCGCGCACATCCGGCGCTGCAGCAACTGCGCAACATCCACTTCCACCACATCGACAACGACGCGCTCATCGCCTATTCGAAGTTCGATCCGACGACGGGAGACACGGTGCTCACCGTCGTCAACCTCGATCCGTATACCGCCGAGCAGGGCACGTTGTGGCTGGACATGCCGTCGATCGGACGGGACTGGCACGAGCATTTCACCGTCCACGACGAGGTCAGCGGGGAGGAATACCACTGGGGCCAAGCGAATTTCGTTCGGCTCGAACCGTGGCGGGCAGTCGCCCACATTCTCGTGTTGCCACCGATCGGGGTGCCGGCGCGCACCACTCTCGCCTACAGGAGGTAGCCGTGACGCCACAAAAGGGCCCCACCCCGAACCGGCCGGACTCCCCCGCGGTCTCGACCCGCCGGCACGCACCGGCCGCCGGCGACCTGGCGCGCCTCGCCGCCGGGGAACACCACGACCCGCATTCGATTCTCGGTGCGCACCCGCACGCGGAGGGCACGCTGATCCGCGCGCTGCGCCCCGGCGCGGAGAAGGTCGCGGTCCGGATCGACGACGTCGACCACCCGCTGGAACCGGTCGGGTCCGATGTGTTCAGCGCGCTCGTTCCGGTGCACGACCCGGCCGACTACCGACTCGTGGTGACCTATCCGTTCGGCCACACCGTCGTCGTCGCCGACGGCTACCGCTTCCTCCCGACGCTCGGCGAACTGGATCTGCACCTGTTCGCCGAGGGCCGCCACGAACGGCTGTGGGAGATCCTCGGCGCGCATCCCCGCGCGTACGACACTCCCGACGGCACGGTCACCGGCACGTCGTTCGCCGTGTGGGCGCCCGGAGCGCGCGGGGTGACCGTGACCGGCGACTTCGACATGTGGAGCGGACGGTCCGCGCCGATGCGGGTGCTCGGGTCGAGCGGCGTGTGGGAACTGTTCGTCCCCGGCGTCGGACCCGGCGCCCTGTACAAGTTCCGGGTGTTCGGCCGCGACGGCTCGGTCCGCGAAAAGGCGGATCCGATGGCGTATGCGGCCGAGGTACCGCCCGCCACCGCGTCGGTGGTGACGACGTCGCAGCACATCTGGCAGGACGACGAGTGGCTCGAATCGCGGGCAGGCTCCCAGCCGTGGCAGGAACCGATCAGCGTCTACGAGGTGCATCTCGGTTCGTGGCAGCCGGGACTGGGCTATCTCGAATTGGCCGACCGACTCGCCGAATATGTCACCGAGACCGGTTTCACCCACGTCGAACTGCTTCCCGTCGCCGAGCATCCGTTCGGCGGGTCCTGGGGATATCAGGTCACGTCGTACTATGCGCCGACCTCCCGGTTCGGCACCCCGGACGAGTTCCGCGAGTTCGTCGACCGGCTGCACCGGGCCGGGATCGGCGTGATCATGGATTGGGTTCCCGCGCACTTCCCGAAGGACGACTGGGCGCTCGCCCGGTTCGACGGGAGCCCGCTGTACGAGCATCCCGACCCCACCCGCGGCGAACAACTCGACTGGGGCACCTACGTGTTCGACTACGGACGACACGAGGTCCGCAACTTCCTGGTGGCCAACGCCCTCTACTGGATCGAGGAGTTCCACATCGACGGCCTGCGCGTCGACGCGGTCGCCTCGATGCTGTACCTGGACTACTCGCGGCCGCACGGCGGCTGGACCCCGAACATCCACGGGGGTCGCGAAAACCTGGAGGCGGTCGCGTTCCTGCAGGAACTCAACGGCACCGTCCACAAGCTCCATCCGGGTGTGGTCACCGTCGCCGAGGAATCCACGGCGTGGCCGGGGGTGACGCGTCCGACGAACGTGGGCGGCCTCGGGTTCGACATGAAATGGAACATGGGCTGGATGCACGACACACTCGGGTTCGTCTCGCGTGATCCCGTGCACCGCACCTACCACCACCACGAGATCACCTTTTCGCTCATGTACGCGTGGAGCGAGAACTTCATGCTGCCGATCAGCCACGACGAGGTGGTGCACGGCAAGGGCACGTTGTGGACCCGGCTCCCCGGCGACGACTTCACGAAGGCGGCCGGCCTGCGCACCCTGCTGGCGTACATGTGGGCGCACCCGGGCAAACAGTTGCTGTTCATGGGGCAGGAATTCGGGCAGGTGGCCGAGTGGTCGGAGGAGCGGGGCCTGGACTGGTGGCAGCTCGACGACGAACACACCGGCGCCCTGCACACCGGGGTCCGGCAGCTGGTGGGTGACCTCAACCGGACCTACCGCGACCATCCCGCTTTGTGGACGCTGGACACTTCCCCTGGCGGCTACTCGTGGATCGACGCCAACGACGCGGTGAACAACGTTCTCAGTTTTCTCCGCTACGGCAGCGACGGCTCGGTCGTCGCGTGCCTGTTCAACTTTTCCGGGAGCACGCACGACGACTATCGTGTCGGATTACCCGAGACGGGTCGGTGGGTGGAAATCCTCAACACGGATGCGACCGCCTACTGCGGCAACGGGACCGGAAATCTCGGCGCCGTGACGGCGACGGCGCACTCCTGGCACGGACGACCCGCTTCGGCGCGGGTGACCCTGCCCGCTCACGGTGCGATCTGGCTGGCACTGCACCGGTGATCGCGGTCCGTCGACGACAGGAGCGAGCACGGTGAGAAGGACGGGTTGGCCGGCGCGGTTCGCGGCCGGAGCGCTGGCGGCGGCCCTGCTGGCGGGGTGCACGAGCCGGATCGAGGGCACCGCCGTCTCGATCTACGACAACCCGTTCACCGTCGCCGGTCTGCCCGTGTCGTCCGGCCCGTCCGGTCCCCGCGGTGGAGTGCCGGACGCCGAGGTCACCATCGAGAACGGCGACGGCGGCGAGGTCGACATCCTCGTGGGCAATGCGATCACCGATATCGAGGCGTATTGGCAGGGCACGTTCGGGTCGATCGCGAAGGGGTCGTTCGAGCCGGTCTCGACACTGCTGTCCTGGGATCCATCCGAGCGCCGTGGACCCGATTTCTGCGGGGAGTCCACCTTCGACTTCATCAATGCCGCGTACTGCAGCCGGGGTGACGTGATCGGCTGGGACCGGGTGTTCCTGTTGCCGGAACTGATGGACACGTTCGGTCCGATGTCGGTGGTGATGGTGCTGGCCCACGAATACGGGCACGCCATCCAGTACAAGACCGGCATCGTCTCCGACGACGATCCGGGCATCGTGTTCGAACAGCAGGCGGACTGTTTCGCCGGCGCGTTCGTCCGGCACATCGCCGAAGGTAACTCCGAGCACTTCCAGCTGAACACCTCGGACGGACTCAATTCCGTGCTCGCCTCGATGGTTCTGTTCCGCGACACCGACCCCAACGATCCCGATTCCGTGCATGGTTCGGCGTTCGAACGGGTCACCGCCATGCAGATCGGTTTCTCCGACGGCGCTCGGGCCTGCACGCGCATCGACGCCGCCGAGATCGAGTCCCGCCGCGCCGAGCTCCCGCAGTTCTTCGACAGCAGCGACGACGGGGAGCTACCCGTGACCGCCGATTCCGTCGAGCAGATCCTGCACTCGTTCGACTACGTGTTCGACCTGTCGTCGCCACCCGCGCTCGATCTGTCCGGTTCCGATCTCGGTTGTCCCGACGCGAAGGCGACCGCACCGGTGTCGTACTGCCCGGCGACGAACACGATCGGTGTCGATCTCGAGGAGCTCGCCGAGCGCGGGGCCGCGCCCGATACCGGGTCGAGCCCGTTCAGCGCGGACGTTCGCGGCGACTACAACGCCTACGTGCTGCTCGCCTCGCGGTACGCGCTCGCGGTGCAGCGGGAAGCCGGGGCGTCGTTGACCGACGCGCAGACCGCGCTGCGTACGGCGTGTCTGGCCGGGGCGATCAGCGCCGCATTGAGCCCGACGAACATCGACCTGACGAACAATCCCGACGAGAGTCTCGTGTGGTTGTCCCCCGGCGACCTCGACGAGGCCGTGTCCGGTCTGCTCGCCGATGGCCTGGCCGCGAGCGACGTCAACGGCAACACCATCCCCAGCGGCTTCGCGCGCGTCGACGCGTTCCGCACGGGCGTGCTCGGCGGTGAGGCGGGCTGCACCGGCCGCTACCACTGACAGCGGGCGAACGGCCTGGTTGCGGTCGTACCGCAACCAGGCCGTTCATCGAAGGGTGCCGACGTCTTCAGTACAGCGCGGACGCCAGCTTCCGCCGGGCGGTGACGACGAACGGTTCCGCGGGATCGAACAGCTCGAACAGCTCGAGCAGCCGGGTGCGAGCGGCCGTCTTCTCGTCCCCGACGCTGCGGGAGACGAAACCGATGAGACGGGCAAACGCCTTCTCCGGGTCCTGGGCGAACAGTTCGGCGTCGGCCGCGGCGAGCTGAGCGTCCAGGTCGGCGGGCGCGGCGTCGGCGCGTTCGACCGCGTCGGCGGGCAGGTCCTGGGCGCGCGCGAGGAACCGCACCTGACGCAATGCGGCGAGCGCTTCGGTGTTGTTGGGCTCGGAGTTGAGAACCAGGTTGTACGCGGCTTCGGCTCCGGCCAGGTCGCCGGCGTCGAGAGCCTGCTCCGCGGCGACGAACCTCGGGTCGGGCGGGGTCTCCTGCGGTTCTCCCGTGGGCGGGCCCGAGAGCTTCCCGGCGACGGCGTTCCGGATCGCGTCGATCCACTCGCGCAGCGCCGACTCGGGCTGCACACCCTGGAAATCGGCGATCGGCTGCCCCCCGGCGATCGCGACGACTGTCGGCACCGACTGGACGCCGAACGCCTGGGCGATCCGCGGATTGGCGTCGACGTCCACCTTCGCAAGCACCCAGGCGCCGCCGTCCTCGTGTGCGAGCTTCTCGAGGACCGGGGACAGCTGCTTGCACGGCTGGCACCAGGTGGCCCACAGGTCCACGATGACCGGGACCTGCATGGACCGCTGCAGCACCTCGGCCTCGAAAGTGGCCTCGGTGACGTCGATGACGGGTGCGAGTCCGCCGGGGGCGGCGCCGTCACCGGACGGCGGTGGGGGCGGGGGCGCGGAGGCCCTTTCCTTGAGCGGTGCGAGATCCACCGCGCCGGAGATCGCCGCTGCTGCCGCGGCGGAACGTGCTGGACGGGAACCGGGTCGAGTCACGCCGTCCAGTCTGTCACGTTCTGCGCGCAGCGTGTCGGGCAGTCAGGAGAGGGCGGGCTCGGTTTCGCGCGCCGCGGAATCGGAGAGCTCACCGAGGCGGCCGGTGCGCACCGCCCAGCGCTCGAAGACGATGGTGCCGAACGGCGGGACGCTCGAGACCAGCGCGAGGAAGGTCGTCTTGAGATCCCACTTGAGCGACCAGGCGGTCGCGAGGGCGACGACGACGAACAGCATGAATCCGGCGACGCCGTGCACCATGCCGGGGATCCGGATGGCCTCCTCGTAACCGAGCACCCACTTGAAGAACATCGCGATCAGCAGGGCCAGCCAGGTGATTGCTTCCCAGATGGCCACGAGACGGAATCGCTTCGCGGGGGTGGACAGGTCGAGGAGGTTCGTCATGCTCGCCATTGTGCCCGAGTCCTACGACAACCCGTCGTTGTCGTGAGAGACGTCACGGCCCCGACGCCATGCGCCGGGGCCGTGACGGGTGTATGCGACGGAACGGAGAAGGTTCCGACGACGTGTCGATCCGCGGG
>NZ_BCXI01000021.1 GCF_001895025.1 Rhodococcus zopfii NBRC 100606 = JCM 9919 | reverse complement strand
CACGTTCGGCTCGACGGAAACCACCGGTCGACCTTGTGGAACGTCCGCCCGTACCGGGCGGCTTTCTCCTCGAGCATCCGGGTGAACATGCCCCACCCGGCGTCGTGCACCGATTTCGCCAACCGGGTCCGCGCCAGCCCCGTGACACACAGGGCCTCGACATGGATCGCTTGGTTCTCGCGGATCAGCGTCGTGGAGTGTTTGTGCGCCCAGTCCGTGCGGGCATCGGACACCCGGGCATGAGCCTTGGCGACTTCGATGCGGGCCTTGGCCCGGTTCCTGCTGCCTTTCTGCTTGCGGGACAGGTTCTGCTGCGCCCTGCGTAACCGTCGTTCGGCGCGGCGGAAGAACCTCGGCGACTCGATGACCGTGCCGTCCGAGAGCACCGCGAACGTGCTGAGCCCCAGATCGATCCCGACCTCGGTGTCGAGTTCCGGCAACGGCTCGTCGGTGGTGACGACCACGAACGAGGCGAAGTACCGTCCGGACGCGTCCTTGACGATCGTCACCGACGACGGCTCCGACGGCAGATCCCGGGACCAGGCGAGTTTCACATCGCCGATCTTCGGCAGCCGCAACATGCGGCCGTCGGTGACGGCGAAGCGGGCGTTGCGGGTGAACCGGATCGCCTGCCGGTTGTCGCGGCGGGACCGGAACCGCGGCGCCCCGACCCTGCGA
>NZ_BCXI01000020.1 GCF_001895025.1 Rhodococcus zopfii NBRC 100606 = JCM 9919 | reverse complement strand
AGGGCCTGCTGCAACACCACCGACGACACCTCACCCAGCCACGACCGCTCGGGAGTCTTCTTCGCCGCGGTGAGGGCTTTCGACAACTCCGCGTCCGTCGGGTACGGCAACCCCGCCCGGCGAGCATGCTCGCGTGCCGCGATAGCGTCGTTGAACACCACCCGTGCGCACCCGAACGCCTGCGCCAGCGCGTTCTGCTGGCCGGGCGTCGGACAGAGGCGGTACCGGTACCGGAGCTGCACACCGCGACCATAACCACAGGGTCCGACACAGTGATCCGACCCCGCCGGGCAGGACGCTCTCCTTGTACGCCACTCGCGAGCCGGTCGAATTCCACGGCGAGAGCCATCACGTGCACCTACCGGTGAACTTCCCACCAACAGGTGCCGTATCGAAGCCGGTGAACTCCCACGAGGGTGTCACACCGCGGCGGATACGGCAGGAGTCCCCCGAGCCGGTCCAGCGGCCCGCCGTGGCATCCCGAGCAGCCGCACACCACCGGCGGGCACATAGACTGCGGTCGGGTTCCTGTGTCGCGGGTTCGGCCGATGGTGCCCGGACCTCGGTCTTGCAGCAGTACATCGAGCACCAGGACCGTCCCGTCCAGGACACATTCGGCCCTGGCGGGCCTCCCGCGTGCGCCTTCACCCCCGCCGTCAACGACGAAGCACTGGCGCACATTCCGGTAGTACGGGACCGCCGCATCGATGTGCCGTGCCGGTCATCACCGGCCCGGCACATCGACCGCGTCACACCCGGCGGGACGGCTCGAACAGCGTGCCCTGGATCAACCGTTTCACGGCGTCGAGGGTCGCGTCGTATTGCGCGGCCGACGCGGACGCCGCCAGTTCGTACATGCCTCGCAGGATCGCGAAGATCGCGTTGGCCGCACCGTCCACGTCGACGTCCGGATCGAGTTCCCCGTCCTGGCGGGCGCCGTCGACGATGCCGACCACCACGGCACGCAACGTGGCGAACAGCGTGTCGGCGTCCTCCCCTAGATGCAGATGTTCGGCGCTCTCGACCCGGATGGCACGATCGAAGGCGACCGCGTACGGATATTCGCGGGTCACCTTGCCGCCCTCGTCGAACAGGGCCATCAGCTTGCCCACGACGCCGTCGGCATCGGTGGCCGCGTCGGCGAGTCGGGGTACCGCGATGTCGGCGAGTTCGCCGAACGTGGCCTTGATGAGCTCGGATTTGTTCGGGAAGTAGTGGTACAGGCTTCCGCTGGTGATCCCCGCGGTACGGGCGATCTCGCGAATCGTCGCCCGCGCGT
This sequence comes from Rhodococcus zopfii NBRC 100606 = JCM 9919, assembly GCF_001895025.1. Lineage (GTDB taxonomy): Bacteria > Actinomycetota > Actinomycetes > Mycobacteriales > Mycobacteriaceae > Rhodococcus > Rhodococcus zopfii. Next base: position 138,623 of record NZ_BCXI01000020.1, on the reverse strand, counting down.
ACCCGACCTCGGCCACGCTGCGCATCGTCGCGGCCAGGATCCGCTGCCGGGTCTCCTCGCCACTCGCCCCGACGGGCCTTCCCAGCGGTGGTCGAGTACTCAAACCTGCGTCTCCCGGCTCGATGGAATCGTTCCGCAGAGCATCCCACACCGAGCCTGCGGCAGTGTTTGTCCCATACCGGCACTCACCGACCCCTTATCGCGTCACTGTGCGAGTCCGAGCTCCATCGCGCGGTCGAACTCGTCGTTGACCAGCACGACGGTGCGTTTCCGGCTGTCGATCATCGACGCGGCGATCGACGATCGATAGCCGGATGCGCAGTGCACCCAGACCTCGCCCTGTGGGACGTCGTCCATGCTGGTCGGCAGGCAGTGGACCGGGATGTTGATCGCCCCATCGAGGTGCGCCTCCTCGAACTCGTTCACCTGGCGTACATCAAGCACGGCGACGTCGCGTTCGGCGAGCGCCTCCGCCAAGGCCGGGAAATCACCGACCCGGTACGAACGCAGCTCGGCACCCGCGACGAGGGTGTGGATCTCGCCCACCGCGGCGCCGTGGAGGTCATCGATGCCGATCCGGACCAGTTCGCGCCGCGCATCGCGGACCTGCTCCTCGTTCTCCCCGATCAGGGTCAGCGGCGCACCCCACCTGTAGAGCCAGCCGAGATACGTCACGAAGGATCCGGACAGTTCGAATCCGAGCGTGCCTCCGAGATGTCCGGCGGCGAACGCGGTGCGCTCGCGCAGATCGACCACCCATTCGCCGGCGTCGATACGTCGATGCAGTTCGACAGGGTCGACCGGTTCGGGCATCGACAGATCGACCGGCGGCGGGCCGGCCCGGTTGATTACCCCCATGTGCGCGTAGTAGGCCGGATACGCGGCGAGCCCGGCGAGCAGCTCGTCGACGTAACTCTGTTCGTCCTGGGTCAGCGCAGGATTGGACGTGCGCTCTCGGCCGATCGTCGACGCGTCGCCGCTGGCCGGGGTCGCCGCACAGAAGCTGCCGAACCCGTGTGTCGGATACACCTTCGTCTCCGACGGCAGTTCGCCGGCGAGGCGCTGCACGGAGTGGTACTGCGCGTGGGTGAGTTCGTCGGTGTGCCCCTTGCCGACCAGGTCGGTGCGTCCGGTGGTACCGAAGAGCATCGATCCGCCGGTGAAGACTCCGACGATGCTGCGGTCGGGGTCGCGCAGTACGTAACTGACGTGGTGATGGGTGTGGCCGGGGGTGTGCATCACCTGCATGTGGATCGGCCCGGCCTCGATGAGGTCGCCGTCGACCACAGCGCGGCGCTCGTATCCGAGATCGTCGCCGGCGGGAACGATGTACTCGGCATCGACGGTGCGGGCGAGTTCGAGGCCACCGGTGACGTAGTCGTTGTGGATGTGGGTCTCGAACACGTGGGTGATCCGCACGCCGTGTTCGGCAGCGAGCTTCAGGATGCGGTCGATGTCGCGCTGCGGGTCGATCACCACGCCCACGTCACCGGCGCTGACCAGATAGCTGCGATCGCCCAAACTGGAGGTTTCGATGATCGACACGTCCATGGTGTGCTCCTTCGTCGACGGACCCGTCGGGACGGATACCCGTGCCGGTAGGGGTAAAACCACGCTGGTCGCTATTGCGGTCACCGCAGGAAGACGGTGTCGACGAGGATGTAGGCGGCGACGGCGAAGACCAGGTACGCAAACCACCGCTGGAGCCTGTCGGTGTCCGCTCGGGTGCCCAGGTGACCGGCGATCAGCGAACCGGCGATCGCCGTGCCCGCGAACGCGGCCGTGATCGCCCAGTCGATACTCGTGCCGCTCAGGTGCGACAGCAGCCCGGCAGCGGAGTTCGCGACGATGATCACCAGCGAAGTGCCCACCGCGACGGACATTTCGATCCCGAGCATCAGCACCAGAGCCGGGATTATGAGAAATCCACCGCCGGCCCCGAACAAGCCGGTCAGGAATCCCACCGCGAGCCCGGCGGGTATTGCGCGCGGCGCGCATCGTCGCCAGTTGATCCCGGATCCTTCGGTGCTGCACGCTGTTCCGGTGTCGCCGCGGTCGATGAGCATCCGTGTGCCGGCTGCCACCATGACCACGGCGAAGCCGATCAGCAGCGCGGACTCGGGGATCAGTCGTCCGACGGAGCTGCCGGCGAACGTGGCCGGAATTCCGGCTGCGGTAAACACCGCCGCGAGCCGCCATTCGATCTGGCGCGCACGCAGTTTCGGGAGGGCACCGACCGCCGACGCGACGCCGACCACGATCAGCGAGATGGGTATCGCCTGTTCGATGCCCAGCCCGGCACCATACACCAGAGCGGGCACGGCGAGGATCGACCCGCCGCCACCGAGCAACCCGAGCAGCACCCCGATCACCACGCCGAGACCGAGCGTGATCACCCAGATCATGCCCTTCCTCCCTCGGTGCGCCCGGAACGATCACGCCCGGGCCCGTTCGCGGGCCGGACGCGGCGGTACCCACCGATCGGCCGAGTGCATCTCTCAGCGGTACCCGGTCGTGGCGGGATCAACCCGGATACGTGCAGTGCCGGGTAGGCTACGCCGGTGACCACGGGCGCTCCGGTCAGGTGCGGCCCTCGCCCGTCAGCCCAGCGGGTTGCCGACGATGTTCGAGACGATGCCCCGAATGATGCCGGTGCCGTCCTCGGTGCGCAGTTCGTCGTACCAGGCCCGGGTGATCTCGGGGTCCTTCGCGTGGGTGACATCGGAGCGCTTGCGGGCACGCAGCACCAGTTCACCCGCGCGGGCGGTCCTGCGGTTCTGGTACCGGACGAGGGCATCCTCGACGCCGAGCGTGTTGGTCTGCAGTGCGATGGCCAGCACGACGGCGTCCTCCATCGCGGAGCAGCCGCCCTGACCGATATCGGGGGTGGTGTTGTGCCCGGCGTCGCCGAGCAATGCCACCCGGCCTTTCACCCATGTGTCGAACGGGTCGATGTCGAAGATCTCCACCCGGTTGACCGCGAACGGATCGAGCATGGAGATGAGCTTGTGCACCTGCGGCGCCCAGTCGGAGAAGTGCTCACCGAGTACCTCTTTCGCCCGGGACCGTTCGTAGTCGACCCCGACGGGCAGCGGGACGTCGAAGAAGAAGTAGAAGCGGCCGCCGGCGATCGGCATGAGGGACACGCGTTTGCCGTCCCCGACATAGGTCGTCCACTGCGTGGCCGGCGCGATGGTCTCGTCGATGTCGACGAGACCGTTGAAGTTGACGTAACCCGCGTAGCGACGTTCGACTGGTTCTGTGAGCACGTAGTCCCGGGTCCGGGACCTCGCCCCGTCCGCGCCGATGAGGATGTCGCCGGTGGCGGTGCTGCCGTCCTCGAAGCGGGCGGTCACGGCGCTGCCGTCGTCGACGAGGTCCACCATGCGCATTCCGAACCGGATGTGTTCGAAGCCCAACTCGTCCATCAGCATCGCTTGGAGCTCGGCGCGTGACACCGGGTAGGGCCGTTGCCCGACCTGCTCTACGACCGGCCGCAGGCTGAACTCGGTCATCGTGTCACCGGTGAACCCGTCCCGGTAGGCCATGGTCTCCATCTGCCCGCCGAGTGCGGCCACCTGCCGCTCGAGCCCGAGATAGTTCAGGCACTTGACACCGTTGGACCACAACGAGATCGCCGCGCCGACCGGCTTGTTCTCGACCACCTGCTCATACACCTCGACGTCCCAGCCGATGCGCCGCAAGGCGATTCCCGCAGTGAGTCCGCCCATTCCGGCGCCGATGATGATGGCCTTCACTCGTACTGCTCCTCACGTCGACTACCGGATCACCGTATGGCGCTTCTGTAACACCGTTTCGACGCGCGTTTCACGGACGTGTTACGCCCCTGCTCGAAGTCGAGGGAGTCCGACAAGCGGCGGGAATCCGGCCTCGCGCTACCGGGCCGCGACCGCGGTGCGCATGACTTCGAGCGCCTCCTGCTCGCGATCTCGCGGATCCCCATCGTCGCCGCCATCTTGATGCTGCTGTCGAAGAACGCCGGCAGCACCGGCACCGGATTCGCGCTGGGCTGGGTCGTGGGGATCTTCGCGGCCACGGCATCGTCACGCTGCTGTCCGGGGCTCTCGACACCTCGGATTCGGACGGATCGAGCGGACACTTCCGGCGTGTTTCCTCGTACCGTGCTTCGCCGTCCTCTCCTCGGCGGACGACGCCGGTCAGCTCCCTTTCCCAATCGTGCCCGGCCTCGAGCCCGTCGATGACGTTCTTCATCGTCTCCGGTAGCGCGTCATACGCGGCAGTCATGCTCGACCAGAGCGTATCGCCGCCGCAACCGGATACGGATGCACGTCGCACTGCTCGGCGGGGCCGCGCCGCGCAGGTGATCGTGGTTCCCGGCAAGATAGTCAGTGCCGTGAAGTAGCAACTGCTTCCGACGGACGATCCCCCGGTGCACAGGATGCACCGGGGTCTCGTCGTCTGTGCGCTGGGTCCACCGAGGCGCTTCGCGTTCAGGGCTCTGCCGAAGCGCTCAGGGATTCTTGTGCTCGATCTTCTCGAACTCGGCCACCTCGCCCTCATCGTGTGCGCGCTCCTGCGCCTCCTTCACCTCGAGCTGCTTGGCGACCGCATCCTTGAGGGAGACCTTGGCGGGCTCGGCGGCCTTCTTCTGCGCGGCTTCCTGCTCGGCGGCGGCCCGCTCATGCGCCCGACGGAGTTCGGCGTCCGCCGCACGCTTCTCTGCCGCGGCCTGGGCATCGAGTTTCTCCGCGCGCTTCACCGCGTCGGCGCGTTCGGTGGCGAGCGCCCCGCGCGTGGCGATCTCCTGGTCGTCGAGCACGCTGCCGACGATGCCGTCCAGCATGCCCAGCCCCCGCTCGTACATCAGGCGCGGCGGGGCGTCGGTGGGCAGGAACCTCAACTGCTGTTCGACCAACCCGAGGGGGAACCGGGCGATCTTGTACTGCAGTCGCAGGACGATCTTGGGCAGGGTGGTGAGGTTCATGGGCGAAATCTCCAGCTTCGATGGGGGTACAGCTCCGGTGGGGAATGTCGGTGGTGTTCGTCAGCGATCCGGAGTGTCGGTCAGCGTCCGATCGAGGGCTTCGGCCTTGCGGCGTTGCTCGTCGGCCTCGAGACGTGCGCGTTCGGCGTCGTGGGAGGCGCGACAGTGGTCCTCGTCGGCGGCTGCGACCTCCGCAGCGACATCCGTGACTTGGGCGTTCTCCTCGCGGCGTGCCTGCCGTTCGGCAGCCGTGGCCTCACCGGCCGCGTGGACTGTTCCCGGACCACGTTCTCCTGGAATTCGAGTTCGGCGGCCTGCTTGCGGACCCGCGCCTCTCGCTCGGCCTGCGACTCGGCGGCCTCGGTCCGCTGCTGCACGGCCTCGCGTTCCTGCTGTCCGGCTTCGCGCACGGCGTCGAGTTGTTCGACCGCCTCCTCGCTCTCGGCTTCTGCCATGTGGGAGAGGGTGTCGGCCTTCCCGTTCTGCCGGGCCTGCTCCTGGTCGAGGCAGCCTTCGGTAGTGAGGGAATCGTTGCCGGTCAGAGCTCGGGCGACCTCCTTCGCCTTGCCGATCACGGTCTGCTTCAACCCGAGGCGCACTGTCGGCTGCGCTGTCTTCGGCCACGGTCATCTCCTTCCGTACGGGATACAAAAGGGACGGCCCCACGGGAAGGGGTAGCCCGGCGCGGTGGGCTTCAATCCTCGAGAGGCTCGAGAGGGTGGATGTGCGCGCCGACGAAGTCGACGACGACCCGCGACCTGCCAGCGATGAATCCCAGTTCTCGCAGAGCTTGCAGCGGCGAGCGGCCGCAGCAGCCCTCGTCGACCAGATGGCAAGCGAAAGCACCAGTCTGTACGAGAATTTCACAACCCCTGGCTGGCCGAGCATGTCTTGAACACCAAGGTGTGTCCCAGCGCTCAGCGAGCGCACTGCCCGCCCGTTGTGTCCCGGGAGTTTCGCCAACGTCACCGCTGATCAGGGACGCTGCCGACTAGGCTCGACGCCGTGAGCGTGCGTGCAGGAATCGTCGTAACCGGGACCGAGGTACTAACCGGAAGGATCGCCGACCAGAACGGACCGTGGTTGTCCCATCAGCTCCTGACACTCGGCGTCGACGTCGCCCACATCACGATCTGCGGCGACCGGCCCGCCGACCTGATCGCACAACTGCGCTTCCTCGCCGATCAGGGCGTCGACCTGATCGTGACCAGCGGTGGGCTCGGCCCCACCGCCGACGACCTCACCGTCGCTACCGTTGCCGAGTTCTGCAATCGCGAGCTACTGCTCGACCCCGAACTCGAAGAACACATCGCGGGTGTCATCCGGCGCTACCGCCCGCACACCCCGGACCTCGACGCAGGGCCGACGCGTATCGGGATCCGCAAGCAGGCACAGGTTCCCACCGGTGCCACCGCCCTACCGCCGACCGGCACAGCGCCGGGGGTGGTCATCCCCGCAGTAACCGGTGACCGGCCGATCCCGACCATCGTCATCCTGCCCGGGCCGCCCGGAGAGCTGCAGGCGATGTGGCCCCGCGCGGTCACCTCACCTGCCGTCGCCGATGTACTGTCCCGAGCCGACGACCTGCAGCAGGAAACCGTGCGCGCCTACGGATTGCACGAGGCACAACTCGCCGAGACACTGCGCCGGGCCGAAGCAGAGATCGCCGACCTCGACCGACTCGAGATCACCACATGTCTTCGACACGGTGAACTCGACATGGTGACCCGATTCGCCTCCGGCGACGCGGACCTCTATCGCCGCCTTCTCGGTGTTCTCACCGAACACCATGGGCGCCGGATCTTCTCGACCGACGGCTCCACCATCGAAGACCAGCTGGTCGACGTCCTCGACGGCCGGTCGATCGCGACTGCGGAGTCGTGCACCGGCGGACTCATCGCTGCGCGTCTGACCGCACGCCCCGGGTCGACGGCCTATGTCATGGGTGGCGTCGTCTCGTACTCCAACGACGCCAAGTCCGACCTGATCGGCGTACCGGCCGAGATGATCGCCGCGCACGGCGCGGTGAGCGAACAGGTCGCCGCAGCTATGGCCGAGGGCGCCCGACGCCGTCTCAAAGCCGACGTCGCGGTCTCCACCACCGGGATCGCCGGTCCCGGCGGTGGCACCGACACCAAACCAGTGGGCAAAGTCTGCTTCGGCGTCGCGATCGACGGACGACCGACCTACACCATCACCCGCCACTTCCCCGGCGACCGCGAACGGGTCCGAACCCTCACCACCACGGCCGCACTGCATCTCGTTGTCGCACAACTCGAACGAGGTTGAGACCGAATCCGCGCCACCCATTGCTGCGGCCAAGGCGGCAGCAGCCGACGCACCCGCTTGCCCGTGAGAGTGCGCGGAGCCCGTCGACGAACACAAGTCCGCGTGGCAGATCGTCTTCCCGCAATCGCACCACCACCCGGCCGCGGGTATATCCAGGCTTTTGCACTGGTCGACAAGGGCCTTCGCGTCTGCGCGATGCCAGTAGGCACCGTCGTATTCGATTGCCACCGTCCGTCCCTGGTACTCGACGCTGATGTCCGTCGTCCACGACGGGCGGAAGATGAACGCCTCGTGCTTGATGGTGACGTTCTACCGACCGTTTCAGAATGACTTCCGCAGTCGCCTCAACCCTCGCCCGCAGCGACTGTCGATGGTGTCGACCGGTCCGGTCAGACGGGTGCCGAAGGGACTTCTGTGCTCGGCCCACGTGTGGTCGGTCGTTTCGGGCTATCGGGGTCTATTTCCGTGCCGATGGCGACATGGGCTGGATCCACCGGGACACGGGATTCGGCGCAGTCGTGGTCGTTTGCGTCGGTCTCGACGCGATTCGATTCCCCGGAAGCTGAGGCAGCGTGCGTGGCGGACACGTCGGTGGGTTCGGGGTAGGGGCTGGTTCGACATCGAACAGCGTGAGCTGTTTGTTGATTCGGCATATCGGGGCTCCGCGAGGATCCACATGAGGGTGTGGCGGCGTCCTGTCCGCGCACGGTGATCGAAGACGCCGGACGGGAGAGGCTCGCGGAGCAGTGTCCCGCAACCAACGGTGGGAGTCCGGTTGGTTGCGGAATCACTCCTCTTCTTCGATGACGTGGACCGCGGCTTCCTCTGCCGACGCCGCTCCCCCGTCGATTCCGACGTCCCCGGCCCACAGTTCGGGATCGTCGTCGACGCCGACGCCCTCGTCGGATGCCACCAGGCGGCCGGCGCGCCGACCGCCGACCTCGCCCAGGTAGCGCTCCCCGGGTTCCACCGCGTCGACGTCCGGTTCCGCGGTGTCGAACGCGGGGTCCGGTTCCTCGGCCGCGACCCGGTGAGCGAGGCTGCCGCCGTAACGCACCTCCTCACCGGTCGCCGCGGTCGCGTTCATCGCCAGCGGTCGCTCCGGTGGCGAGTAGCCCTCGTCGAGCATGTCGGCGACACCGCGGTCGTCGAGCGTGTCCGCGGGTTGAAGCTGGTTGTCCTCGTCGACGCTGTACTCACCGCCGTACTCGTCGTCGCGTGCGTCGTCGCTGTTCATGAGTCCAACGATGCCCCCACGACCGGCCTTGTGCATGCGGATCGGTATCGAATAGCCAGGGATACGCCCCACGATCCCGGGGTACACGTCAGGATGAGACGCAACCCACCACGGGAGGAAGCATGATCCTTCGCCGAATCGCCCGCCCGATGCTCGCATCGATCTTTATCGCCGGGGGCATCGACGCCCTGCGCAATCCGTCGGGGAAGGCCGGCGCGGCCCAACCCGGCCTCGACCAGGCCCTGGCAATGCTGCCGAACTCGGTCACCGACCGGATCCCCGACAATCCGGAAATGCTCGTGCGGATCAACGCCGGAGTACAGGTCGGTGCCGGTGCGCTGCTCGCCGTCGGCAAGGCACCCCGGGCTGCGTCGCTGGTTCTGGCCGGCACGCTGGTTCCCACAACGGTCGCGGGACACGACTTCTGGAACGTCGACGATCCCAGCACCCGAGCAATGCAACGCACACAGTTCCTCAAGAACGTCAGCCTGCTCGGTGGCCTGCTCATCGCCGCCGCCGACACCGAAGGCAAGCCGTCGCTGGGATGGCGGGGACGTCGCGCCGCCCGGCAGGCTCAGGAGAAGGTCGCTGCAGTGTTGCCGAGTCACGCCGCCGACAACAAGGATGCGCTCGGCGAGGGCCTGCACGCGGTCGGCGAACGTGTCCGTGCCCTGACCGGGGATGCCGCCGAACTCGCCGAATCCGCCCGCGGCCACGGCAGCCAGCTCCTCGAAGTCGCGAAGGACCGCGCCCCGGACATCGCCGAAACCGCGCGGGAGCGCGGTGCCGTACTCGCCGAGATCGCCCGCGAACGCGGCGCCGAGCTCGCCGAAGTCGCCCGCGAACGCGGCGCGGAACTCGCCGAAATCGCCCGCGAACGCAGCGCCGAGCTCGCCGAAGTCGCCCGCGAACGCGGACCCGTGCTTGCGGACTCCGCGCGCGAACACGGAGTCCGTTGGTGGGAGTCGGCGCGCGAACACGGGTCCGAATGGGCACACGTCGCCGAGGAGCAGGCCGTCCAGCGGGGCCGGGAAGCGCGAGCGAAGGCCGAGGAGGCGCTCGAGCGGCGGCATCGGATGGCCGGCTGAGGACCGGCTGGTTCTGCGCGGCTCCGCGGACGGCACTAGACTTCTCGGGCAATTCTGTCGACGCCTGCACCATGCGCCGGCACAGCACGACCCCGAGGAGACCCTTTGCCGTCCGACGGCCTGCCCCATCCTGATCACGAGCGTGAGCAGGCTTACCTGTCAATGCTGTACGGGCACCTGGATTCGTTGCGTGAGTACGCGCAGACGCGGCTCGGTCGCGTGCTGCTCGAGACCGGCGGCACGCCGCAGGCACGCAGTGAACGCGAGTCGTTCACGCAGATGTACACCGAGGACATCGCCAAGTACGACGCCGCCGAGCACGGACTGTGTTTCGGCCGCATCGACGTCCGCGACACCGGCACGAACGGTTCCGGCCCGGGTGATGTCGACGCAGGTAATTCGGACGGGCTCGACGACACCGAGGTTCGGTACATCGGTCGTCTCGGAATCCTCGACGAGGGCAACGACTTCGAGCCACTGCTGCTGGACTGGCGGGCGCCGCTGGCGCGCCCGTTCTACCTCGCGACCCCCGCGGCACCGGAAGGCGTGATCCGCCGCCGTCACATCCGCAGCCGCGGGCGCGCCGTGACCGCCCTGAACGACGAGTACCTCGATCTCGAGGTCGCGCAGTCCCACGGCACCACCACGCCGACGGGCGGGGTCGCGGGCGAGTCGGCGCTGCTCGCCGCCCTGAACGCGGCGCGCACCGGTCAGATGCACGACATCGTCGCCACGATCCAGTCCGAGCAGGACTCCATCATCCGGTCCGAACACCGGAGCGTCCTCGTCGTCCAGGGTGGTCCGGGCACCGGCAAGACCGCGGTCGCCCTGCACCGGGCGGCCTATCTGCTGTACACGTACCGCAAGCAGCTGGCGAAGGCCGGTGTGCTCATCGTCGGCCCGAACTCGACGTTTCTCGACTACATCGGTCAGGTGCTGCCGTCACTCGGCGAGACCGGTGTGCTGCTCTCCACGATCGGCGACCTGTATCCGGGTGTGCGGGCCGAGCTCGAGGACGAGCTGGTCACCGGCGAGATCAAGGGTTCGCTCGACATGGTCGACGTGCTCAAGAAGGCGGTGCGGGACCGGCAGGAGGTGCCGGCCCAGCCGGTGCCGCTGATGTTCGACTCGTACCGGATCACCCTCGACCGCAAGATCGTCACCCGGGCACGGGGCCGGGCCCGGTCGTCGCGGCGACCGCACAACCTCGCCCGTCCGATCTTCGTGTCGGCGGTGATCGAGGCGCTCGCCGATCAGCTCGCGGCGCTGATCGGCACCGATCCGGTGGGCGGCGGGAATCTGCTCAGTCGCGACGACATCGCCGACATCCGCTCGGAGATGCGGGCCGATCCGGACATCATCGCGGCGATCGACGCACTGTGGCCGCAGCTGACCCCGCAGCAGGTCCTCACGGATCTGCTCGCGTCCCGGGACCGGCTCGCGATGGCAGCGCCGGCGCTGACCACACAACAGATCGATCTGCTGCACCGGCCGCGGTCGCGCGGCCGGTTCAGTGCCGCCGACGCGCCGCTGCTCGACGAATTGGCCGAGTTGCTCGGCGTCGACGATGCCGCGGACCGGGAACGTGCGGCGCGGCGATGGCGTCGGCAGATCGCCGACGCCCAGGGCGCGCTGGACATTCTCACCGGTTCGGCACCTCAGGATCTCGAGGACGACCTCGATCCCGAACTGCTGATGGCCTACGACCTGATCGACGCCACACAATTGGCCGAGCGGCAGGATCTGCGTCGGCACGAGACCACCGCCGAGCGCGCCGCCGGGGACCGCACCTGGACCTACGGTCACGTCATCGTCGACGAGGCGCAGGAACTGTCGGAGATGGCATGGCGAATGCTGATGCGGCGCATCCCCAATCGGTGGATGACCGTGGTCGGGGACACCGCGCAGACCGGGGACCCGGCGGGCAGTTCGTCGTGGCAGCGGATCCTCGAACCGTATGTGGCGAACCGGTGGCGGAAGGCGGAGCTGACCGTCAACTACCGAACCCCGGCGGAGATCATGCGGGTCGCGCATACGGTTCTCGCCGCGATCGACCCGGAGCAGGTGCCCCCGCGGTCGGTGCGCGAGTCCGGGTTCGCGCCGTGGGCACGACACGTCGACGCCGGGGAACTTGCCGAGACAGTGCAGCAGACGCTCGCCGCGCACGACGGCCCCGGATTGATCGCGGTGATCGTGCCGCATCGTCTGGCCGGCGAATGGGCACATCTCGAAGGGGCGTCGGTGCGCGTGGCGACGGTTCGGGACGTGAAGGGACTCGAGTTCGACGAGGTGCTCCTCGTCGAACCCGGCGACATCCTCGCCGAGTCACCGCGCGGCCTCAACGATCTCTACGTGGCGTTGACCCGGGCGACGCAGCGTCTGGGTGTGTTGCACTCATCGGCGCTCCCGGAGGTGCTCGACGGACTGCACGCTCCCGCCGAGTGCTGATCTCTCCGCGTCGCTTTGGCGGGTCCGGCATCGAAGTTTCGAGATCGTTTCGCGACTCCGGCACGGTAGGTTGCGAGCGAACCTGCGGCGGGATGCGTGAGGAGGCACGGTGGTAGGCAATGCGAGCTGGTACGGGCCGAGGCGCGGCACGTGTCGTCCTGCACCGATGCTGCTGATGGTCGCTGCCGCCGCGAGTGCGGTGGCATGTTCGTCGGCGACCGCCTCGGACGGTGCCGGGGGATCGTCGGCGCCGGCCGCCGCCTCGTCCATCGTGTCGACCACGGCCGAACCTCCGTTGCTCGACGAGCGGGGCGTGCGGTTCAAGGAGGCGCTCGGTGAGTCGGGTCTCGCGTCCGGGCTCACCGACGGAACGGTGCTGGCGGTCGCTCGGGGGTTGTGTGATCAGGTGGACGCGGGAGTCCCCGAGGAGACGATCCTCGCCACGATCCGGCCGATCGCGGCGTATGCGGCGTCGGTGTCCGGAACGGCATTGTCGGACGACGACGCGGCGCGGCGGTTTCTGGACATCGCGGTCCGCATCTACTGCTGACACCCGCTGCTGCTGACACCGCCCGCCCCGGACGAGCCGGGACGGGCGGGTCGGTCAGCCGATCAGCGGACGGTGTGGACGATCAGGACATCGGACGTCGACTTGCGGGCGACATCCGAGGGAACCGAGCCGAGGAGTCGGCCGGTGATGGTGTTCAAGCCGCGGTTGCCGATGACGATCAGGTCGGCATCGAGTTCGTCGACGAGGGCGAGCAGCGACTCGACAGGGGCTCCGACGACGGCGCGTTCGACGACGTTCTTCGCTCCGGCCACCACGGCCTTCTCACGGGCGGTGCGCAGGATCTCGTTGCTCGGCGCGGATCCCGTGACCTGGTACGCATCGGCGCCGAGTACGTCGGCGGCGTGTGCGGTGTCCTTCGGATCTGCCGGGTAGTACGCGCACGCGATGACGAGGGTGGCCTCGGAGTCCCCGGCGAGAGCGGCTGCCTTCTCCACGGCCCGGTACGACGATTCGGATCCGTCGGTTCCGACGACAATGGTCCGGTAGGCACTCATTCAATCCTCCATCGATATGGGTACACGGTTCCGGTCGAGGTGGTCTCGATTCGACGCCCCCCGACGGCTGCGTCGACAGTAACCGGCCGACCGGTACGGATGGTGCGATTGGGGCAGATACCACAGCTGGGGCGGCGTCCGCCGGGAACCACTCACAGCAGTTGACGTTACCGCACGTCACCGTAACGTGGACCGAACAGCGCCGCGGGGAAGAGGCCCGAGTCGATGACCGTGTCACGCCACGGCAACGCCAGGTCGAGGAGCCGCTCGACACCCGATTCCCCGACCGCATCCCACGGCGCGGCCGCGAGGTCGTCGGTCAGGTCCTCGACGAGCTCGCGGACCTCGAACCCCTCGTCTGTCAGCTCGCCCCGGGCGTCGAGCAGTCCCCGCTGCCGCAGCGCGGCCGCGCCGTCCGCCCATTCGTCGTCGGTCCAGCCGCGACGGCTACGTGCGAACTGCTCGGAGAACCCGATGCCGCTGGCGGTGTGGGTGATCAGCGCCTCCAGTCCGCTCAGGCCCGCCGTCTGCAGCGCCGCCACGTGGCCGTCGCCGCGGTACTCGCGCAGCAGCGTGAGGGCATGCCACAACACCAGGTGCGGGGACTCGGGCCACGGCAGATCCGCGTGCGCGGCGTACAGCGGTCGCCCATCCGGTCCGGGGATCGCGCGGGCGGCGCCGGCGGCGAGTTCCGCGGCCTCCGCCAGCTCCGACGAGGCAATCGTGTCGGCGCCGAGGAGCCGTCGCAGCGCGGCATCGACACCGGCGACGCGCGCGGCTGCGACGTGCCCCGGAGCCGCATCCCGCCACGCCGCCGGGATCACCGACGCCACCAGACGAGGACTGAAGCTGTAGAAGACAGCAGTCACGACCCCGGCACCGACCGCGCCGAGCGCTGCGGACCGGGACGCGAAGTAGCGGGCGCGACCGGGCGCGAGGCCGGCCGCGGCGAGCGCGTCGTCGACCTCGGGCGCGAAGTAGGCGAGCGAGTGCAGCAGGTCGAGGGAGCGGGCGGCGCGCCCGGAGGTGTGGGGATCCATGTGCCGAGACGCTACTGGAGTCCCGCCGCGTCCATTCCGCGCAGTTCCTTCTTCAGATCCGAGATCTCGTCGCGCAGGCGTGCGGCGAGTTCGAACTGCAGGTCGCGGGCGGCCTGCATCATCTGGTCGGTCAGCTGCTGCACCAGGTCCGCGAGTTCGGCGCGCGGCATGGACTTCACATCCTCGCCCTCGTACACGCCGGAGCTTACGGCACGGCCGGCTTCGCCCTGGGCGCGCCGGCCACGGGAGGCGTTGCGACCGGATCCTGCGACCTCGACGGAGTCGTCGGCTTCCTCGTAGACCTGGTCGAGGATGTCGGCGATCTTCTTGCGCAGCGGCTGCGGGTCGATGCCGTGTTCGGTGTTGTAGGCGACCTGCTTCTCGCGGCGCCGCTCGGTCTCCTCGATGGCACGGGCCATCGAATCCGTGATCTTGTCGGCGTACATGTGGACCTCGCCCGAGACGTTGCGGGCGGCGCGGCCGATGGTCTGGATGAGGCTGGTGGTGCTGCGCAGGAACCCTTCCTTGTCGGCGTCGAGGATCGCGACGAGCGACACCTCGGGCAGGTCGAGACCTTCACGCAGCAGGTTGATGCCGATGAGCACGTCGTACTCGCCGAGACGCAACTGGCGCAGCAGTTCGACACGGCGGAGCGTGTCGATGTCCGAGTGCAGATATCGGACCCGGATACCGAGTTCGAGCAGGTAGTCGGTGAGGTCCTCGGCCATCTTCTTCGTCAGCGTGGTCACCAGGACGCGCTCGTCGCGGTCGGCGCGTTCCCGGATTTCGTGGACCAGGTCGTCGATCTGCCCCTTGGTCGGTTTGACGACCACCTTCGGATCGACCAGGCCCGTGGGGCGGATGACCTGTTCGACGAACTCCCCGCCGGCCTGCCCCAGCTCGTACGGTCCGGGCGTGGCGGACAGGTAGACGGTCTGTCCGATGCGCTGGGTGAACTCCTCCCAGGTCAGTGGCCGGTTGTCGACGGCCGAGGGCAGCCGGAAGCCGAACTCGACGAGGTTGCGCTTACGCGACATGTCGCCCTCGTACATCGCGCCGATCTGCGGGACGGTGACATGCGATTCGTCGATGACGAGCAGGAAGTCCTCAGGGAAGTAGTCGATGAGGGTCGCGGGCGCGGATCCGGCGGCGCGGCCGTCGATGTGCCGCGAGTAGTTCTCGATGCCGGAACAGAAGCCGACCTGCCGGATCATCTCGATGTCGTATTGGGTGCGCATCCGCAGCCGCTGCGCCTCGAGCAGCTTGCCGCGGTTCTCGAGATCAGCGAGGCGTTCCTCGAGTTCGGCTTCGATGTCGCGTACCGCGCGTTCCATTCGTTCGGGACCGGCCACATAGTGGGTGGCCGGGAAGATCCGCAGCGAATCGACCTTGCGGATCACGTCTCCGGTGAGCGGATGCAGGTAGTAGAGGGCGTCGATCTCGTCGCCGAAGAACTCGATGCGCACGGCCAGTTCCTCGTACGCGGGGATGATGTCGACAGTGTCGCCCTTGACGCGGAACGAGCCGCGGGTGAACGCCACGTCGTTGCGGTCGTACTGCACGTCCACGAGCAACCGGAGCAGCGCGTCGCGGGGCACCTCGACACCGACCTCGAGCTGGATCGAGCGGTCCAGGTAGGACTGCGGGGTACCGAGGCCGTAGATGCAGGACACGGACGCGACGACCACGACATCGCGGCGGGACAGCAGCGCGGAGGTCGCGGAGTGCCGGAGGCGTTCGACGTCGTCGTTGATCGACGAGTCCTTCTCGATGTAGGTGTCGGTCTGCGCGATGTACGCCTCGGGCTGGTAATAGTCGTAATACGAGACGAAGTATTCGACGGCGTTGTGCGGCAACATTTCCCGCAGCTCGTTGGCGAGCTGGGCCGCGAGAGTCTTGTTCGGCGCCATCACCAGGGTGGGACGCTGCACCCGTTCGATGAGCCAGGCGGTGGTCGCCGACTTGCCGGTGCCGGTGGCGCCGAGCAGGACCACGTCCTTCTCCCCCGCCGTCAGCCGACGCTCGAGCTCGTCGATGGCCGCCGGCTGGTCGCCGGCGGGCTGATGGTCGCTGACCACCTCGAACCGGGCCTCGGTCCGTTCGATGTCCCCGACGGGCCGGAACTCGGAGTGCGCGACGACCGGATGCTCACTTGCGAAGGCCATGCAGACCAGGGTAGGCGGTGCCACCGACAAGACGGTGCCGGACCATCGGCAGTAGCGTTCCTCTCATGTCCGCCGCGAAGCTGCACCACGTGAAGACCGAGACGTTCGACGTCGCCGCCCGCACCAACACCGACCCGAAGGGCTTCGTGCGTCCCGTCGACGAGTACCGGGTCGAACCGTGGGGCCTGTACATGGCGAGGCCGGCGGATCACCCGCAGTTCGGCTATCTCGAATCGTGGCTGCTGCCGGAGCCGGGACTGCGCGTGTCGATCTTCCATTTCCGGCCCGGTTTCGAACGCGACCAGGACCGCTACGTCGACGTGGGCAGCTTCCAGGTCGACGGATCGGTCTGGCATTCGCGCGATCACTACCTGGATCTGGTGGTGCGGACGGGGCGGGGCACCACGGTCGAGGACGTCGACGAGTTGTTCGCCGGCGTCGCCGCGGGGCTGCTCGAGCCGGAGGATGCCGAGCGGGCCGTCCACATCGCGCTGGCCGCGGTCGACGGCATCGCCGCGCACGGGTACGACCTGGACGCCTGGCTGTCCGCGCTCGGAATGCCCCTCTCCTGGCGGTGAGCGATTCGCAGCATCCGCTGGGGGCTAGGCGGACCAGCCGGTTGCTTCGGCCCACTCCCACGCCCGGTGGTAGGCGTGATCGAACCAGGGCGTCTTGGCCTCGTCGTAGGCCGCCTCCGCCGCCTCCGGATCGGACAGCCCGGCCGCAGCCTGTTCGGCGGCACGCTTGACCCCCGAGTACTCGGCGGCAGCCTCCGCATCGGCGCGAAGCCAGTCCCGCACCAGCAACGCGAACTGCTGGCCCGGCCACCCGTCCACCCGCACATGGACGTGCACGGGCCGGCCGGGGTCGGCGCCGCCGTGCAGGCGCATCTCCCACACAGCGGGATCGGTTTCGCCACCGGCACCGTAGATCGGCTTCGGGTCCTCCTGCTCGACGTGGGCGATACGCGGGAACCCGGCCGCAGCGAGCGGTTCGGCCAGGCGGTCCGCGGCGGCGAGATCGGGCACGGTGATCTGCAGATCGAGAACGTCGACCGCGTCGAGACCGGGAACCGCGGTCGAACCGATGTGGTCGATGCGCAGCGCGGCACCCCCCGCGACGAGGGCCAGACGTGCGATCAGCCGCTGGGCCTGCTGCGGCCAGTCCTCGCGGGCCGGTGTCAGGTCCGGTCCGACCCGTACCGGGGTGCGGGTGCGCAGGTTCTGCTCGAACGGGACCAATCGCTCGGACCACAGCGACCGGACGGCTTGCACCAGCGCTGCCTCGTCACCGTTGTTGTCGAGCCACACGTCCGCGACGGCGCGGCGCTCGTCGTCTCGGGCCTGCGCGGCGATGCGGGCGCGGGCGTCCGCCTCCGGCATGCCGCGCAGTTCGACGAGCCGGCGGATTCGTTCGTTCTCGTCGGTGTGCACGATGGCGACGAGATGGAACATCGCCGCCATATCCCCCTCGACGAGCAGCGGAATGTCTTGCACCACAATCCCGTCCACGGGGGCCGAGGCGACGAGTTCGGCGGTGCGCTGCCCCACTCTCGGGTGAGTGATGGCGTTGAGGACCGCGCGCGCCTCGTCGGTCGCGAAGGCCTTGGCGGCCAGCGCGGGGCGGTCGAGCGACCCGTCCGGCAGCAGGATGTCTTCGCCGAAGGCGTCGACGAGTTCGGCGAGCCCCTCGGTGCCGGGCGCGACGATCTCACGGGCGATGGCGTCGGCGTCGACGAGCACCGCCCCCTGCGCGACGAGTTCCTTCGACACGGTCGACTTCCCCGCACCGATTCCTCCGGTCAACCCCAATCTCAGCACGCCGACAGTCTCGCATCATCGCCGCGGTCCCGGAAATTCGACCGGCCGAAGGGAATCTCGATTCGGAGCACCGCCCAGGGGGGCGTCGCTACCGCCAGGGACACGAGGATGCCGACCTCTCGGATCCACGGGCGCTCCCGCGGCGGAACCATTGCGCTGTACCACCCTCGCGGGTCGGGAGAGACGGGCACTACGGGCACCGGACCGGACCGAAAGCCGGTCTGCCCTTCCCGCAGGGACCCGAGGGTATCGATCCGTCCTCCGGCGTGCCTGGCTTCCGACTCGAGCCGGCTGGTGCGAGTGATGAGTTGGCGTCCGACTGTCGTTCCGGCTACCTGCGCCGCGGATGGAATTGTTCCGGGACCGTCGGCCTCGAACGAGCCGGCGAGCTGCACTGTGCCCTCGTAGAGCGAGGTCGACGTTGAATACGCGCGCCAACCATCACCGCGCAGCAGCATCGGGTAGGTCCCGGGGTGGATCTGTCCGTACGGGTCGGTCCATTCCGACAACCTGCCGCCGTTCAGCTGTTCGACCCGAGCCACGACATCGTTCGTGTACTCCGGGTGCATCCGCGGCTCGGCCTGGTCGAACCCGAACCGCGTATTCGACACGGTCACGGACCTGCGGAATGTCGACGATCCCGTCCATGATCAACTCTTCGGGCACGATGATCCGCAACGTCGTGACCGCCCCATCCTGCCGCTTCCCGGGAAGAGAGCCGCTCGATCAGGTCAGCGGAGACCGAACGCCGAGCGGCCGATGGCGGTGCCCCCGCTCATCCCGTGTGGCCGCGTAGCAACTCCTGGAACGGCGTCACCGTGGTGCGCAGTGCAAGTCCGGATGTGCGGGGGCTGTCGGTTGCTGTGGGTGCGAATCCCCCGACCCCGGCCGGCGCCGCGACGACGAGCGCCGCGAGTTCGTCCGCGGCCCGCCGGATCCGGCCGCCGAGTGCGCTGCCGCCGAAGTCCTCGGTCGCGGCGTACACGCCGGTGGGCACGACCACCGCACGGAGGAATGCGAACAGGGGCCGCATCGCGTGATCGAGCACGAGGGAGTGCCGTGAGGACCCGCCGGTCGCGGCGACGATCGTCGGCATGCCGCCCAGCGCGTCGGTGTCCACGGCATCGAAGAACATCTTGAACAGACCGCTGTAGCTTCCCGTGAACACGGGCGTGACGGCGATGAGCCCGTCGGCGCTCGACAGGCGTTCGCGGGCCTGCACCAGCGCGGGCGTGGGCAGGCCGCCGACGGTCATGGCGGTGGCGAGGTCCGTCGCCAGGTCCCGCAGCTCGATCGCATCGATGTCGGCGGCCTCGCCGCGGGCGGTCACCGCGGTACCGACCGCATCGGAGATGCGGTCGGCGAGCAGACGCGTCGACGACGGCTGCGACAGGCCGGCGGTGACGACGGCGATACGGCGGGTCATCGATCCCCCGCCGCCGCCGCGGCCAGATCGACCTGTGCCGGCACCACGAGACGGTGCGGCGAGTCCGGGCCCTGCGCCGCCAGCGAGAGGTGCGTGGGCGGATCGGACGGCACGTGCGCGGGACGCCGGCGTTCGAATTCGGTGCGCAGCACCGGCACGACCTCGCGGCCGAGGATCTCGATCTGTTCGAGGACGACATCGAGCGGCAAGCCCGCGTGGTCCATCAGGAAGAGCTGACGCTGGTAGTCGCCGGCGTAGTCCGCGAAGCCGAGGGTGCGCTCGATGACCTGCTCGGGCGTGCCGACGGTCAGCGGTGTCATCGTGGAGAAGTCTTCGAGCGACGGGCCGTGACCGTAGACGGGGGCGTTGTCGAAGTACGGCCGGAACCGGCGGACGGCTTCCTTCTCGGTGGTATCCATGAAGACCTGGCCGCCGAGTCCGACGATGGCCTGGTCGGCGGCGCCGTGGCCGTACTGTTCGAACCGGGTGCGGTACAAGGCGATCATCTGCTGAGTGTGTTCTCTGTTCCAGAAGATGTTGTTGTGGAAGAAGCCGTCGCCGTAGAACGCGGCCTGTTCGGCGATCTCCGGGGAGCGGATCGAGCCGTGCCAGACGAACGGCGGGGTGTCGTCGAGGGGCATCGGCGTCGAGGTGTACCCGCGCAGCGGCGTGCGGAACTTGCCTTCCCAATCGACGACGGGTTCGCGCCAGAGACGACGAAGCAGATGGTAGTTCTCGATCGCGAGCGGGATGCCCTGCCGGATGTCCTTGCCGAACCACGGGTAGACCGGGCCGGTGTTGCCGCGGCCCAGCATCAGGTCGACGCGGCCCTCGGACAGATGCTGCAGCATCGCGAAGTCCTCGGCGATCTTGGCCGGATCGTTCGTGGTGATGAGCGTCGTCGCGGTCGACAGCTGCAGCGTCGAGGTCCTCGCGGCGATCCAGCCGAGCATCGTGGTCGGCGAGGACGGCACGAACGGCGGGTTGTGATGTTCACCGGTCGCGAAGACGTCGAGTCCGGCCTCCTCGGCGGCGAGAGCGATCCTCGTCATCGCGGTGATGCGTTCGTGCTCGCTGGGTGTGTGGCCCGTCGTGGGGTCACGCGTCACGTCGCCGATGGTGAAGATGCCGAACTGCACTGCCGTACCTCCGTCATATAATTGAACTATCAACTATCTGAACGCCGCGGCCCGTCCCGGGTATTCCTCGGCGCGTGACCTCGGCGCCGGAACCGGCGAGTCACACTGCGATCACAGCGTGATCACAGCCAGATCGCAACTCGACTCCGGAGCGAAACACACCCTCCGACCTGCGAGGGAATGACGGGAATCGACCGACTCGTCGGCTATCGTTCGTAACCGAACCGTCCGACCACGGATTCCGTATCACCCCGACCCCGAGAAGGCAGGCTATGCAATCGTCTCAACCGCTGCCCGGTCGGCATCGTCTCGGCATGGAGAACGGTGTGCACTGCATCCTCATCCCCGAGGTTGCCGCCGCTCTCGCCGCGCACCGTCGCAACTGGTTCACCATGCTGCTCACCAGCGCCCGACACAGTCAGGCCGCGATCCGCAAACGTGCTGCGTCGCTCCCCGCCCAGTGGGCCACGCCCGCCGTCAGCTGATCCGGCGGGGCATCCCCGAAACACGACGCCGCGGCCCGTAGTCCTCGCGCAAGGACTGCGGGCCGCGGCGTTTTCGGATCTCGGGCTCCTCGGCCCGACGAACGCGAGCGGCCCCGCACCGTAGTGGGTGCGGGGCCGCTCGAAGCAATCAGATGTCAGGCGTTGCCCGACAGCTTCTCGCGCAGCGCAGCGAGCTGCGCATCGCTGGCCAGCGAACCACCGGCCGACTCGGACGCAGCCTCGGCGCCGGACTCGGACGAGTAGTTGCTCGAGGAGACGCCGGCCTCGGCCTCGGCGGCCTCGTCGGCAGCCATCTTCTCGATCTGCGCGGTGTGCATCTTGTGACGACGCTCGGCCTCCGCGTAGCGGGACTCCCACTCCTCACGCTGCTTCTCGAAGCCCTCGAGCCATTCGTTGGTCTCGGGATCGAAGCCCTCGGGGAAGATGTAGTTGCCCTGCTCGTCGTAGCTGTCGGCCATGCCGTACTTCGACGGGTCGAACTCGGCGGTGTAGTCCTCGTTGGCCTGCTTCAGCGACAGCGAGATGCGGCGACGCTCCAGGTCGATGTCGATGACCTTGACCATCGCGTCGTCGCCGACGGACACGACCTGGTCCGGGACCTCCACGTGGCGCTCGGCCAGCTCGGAGATGTGGACCAGACCCTCGATGCCCTCTTCGACGCGGACGAACGCGCCGAACGGAACGAGCTTGGTGACCTTGCCCGGCACGATCTGGCCGATCGCGTGAGTGCGGGCGAACTGACGCCACGGGTCTTCCTGGGTGGCCTTGAGCGACAGGGAGACACGCTCGCGGTCCAGATCGACGTCGAGAACCTCGACGGTGACCTCGTTGCCGACCTCGACGACCTCGGACGGGTGGTCGATGTGCTTCCAGGACAGCTCGGAGACGTGCACCAGGCCGTCGACACCGCCGAGATCGACGAACGCGCCGAAGTTGACGATGGAGGACACGAAGCCCTTGCGGACCTGGCCCTTCTGGAGCTGGTGCAGGAACTCGCTGCGGACCTCGGACTGGGTCTGCTCGAGCCATGCGCGGCGCGACAGAACGACGTTGTTGCGGTTCTTGTCGAGCTCGATGATCTTGGCCTCGATCTCCTTGCCGACATACGGCTGGAGGTCGCGGACGCGACGCATCTCGACGAGCGACGCGGGCAGGAAGCCACGCAGGCCGATGTCGAGGATCAGGCCGCCCTTGACGACCTCGATGACGGTGCCCTTGACGGCCTCGTCCTTCTCCTTGAGCTCCTCGATCGTGCCCCAGGCGCGCTCGTACTGCGCACGCTTCTTGGACAGGATCAGGCGGCCTTCCTTGTCCTCCTTGGTGAGGACCAGGGCCTCGACCTCATCGCCCACCGAAACGACCTCGTTGGGGTCGACATCGTGCTTGATGGAGAGCTCGCGGGACGGGATGACGCCTTCGGTCTTGTAGCCGATGTCGAGCAGCACCTCGTCGCGGTCGACCTTGACGATGGTGCCTTCGACGATGTCGCCATCGTTGAAGTACTTGATCGTGGCGTCGATGGCGGCGAGGAAATCCTCGGCGGAGCCGATGTCGTTGACGGCTACCTGCGGCGAGGTGACGGTGGTGGAGGCCATGTGTTGAGTTGCTCCGGACGGGTTGATAGTCGGTTGGTCAAAGTTCGGTCGGACAGACGGATCGCACACCGATGTGAACGACACGCAGATTCCGCCGCGGGCGCCGCCGATCGGGCCATGAAGATCGAACAGCGGACACTCGCGTGGTCAAGGCTACGCGCACGGGCGCTACCCCGGCAAACCCGGCCGTCGGCACGGCGCCGCCACCGTGCTGTACCACCGGCCGGCCATCGGGCCGTCAGTGGAGGATTCCCGTGCCCCGTCAGCCGAGGGGCGGCCGCCCGCTGCTCGAGCATCAGTGTCATCAGTCCAGCCTCCCGGCTCTGCTCCTGCATCGTGCTGCGCGAACTGCGCGACCGCCCCGTCGGTGAGCCGCTCGACGGCGGCACGATCGAATCCCCCCGCCCGGGACGAATGTCCGGATCGAGACGAAAGTGCGCTCTGCACCACTCCAGGACGTCAACGTTGCCCAGCTCACACCTCCGGCGTCACGGTGTCCACACTGGACTCGAGGTCGCTTCACCGCAGTCCTACGCTGTAGTTCATGCCCGAGACCGTTTCCCCGTTCGACGACCGCCACGCGACCGCGAATGCCCTGCTCGGCACGTCGAAGGCGGGCCGCGCGCGAGTGGGTTCGCGCGAGAGCGAACGTGCGAGCCGGGCGTGGTGGGATGCCGATGCCGAGGACTATCACCGCACCCACGGCGAGTTCCTCGGCGTGGATTCCGCGGCCGGCGAGTTCGTGTGGTGCCCGGAGGGGTTGCACGAGGGTGATGTGCGCCTGCTCGGGGAGGTCGTAGGCAAGGATGTGCTCGAGATCGGGTGCGGTTCGGCGCCGTGCGCGCGCTGGCTGGCCGGGCAGGGCGCCCGGGCGGTCGGGCTGGATGTCTCGATCGGGATGTTGGCGCGGGGCGTGGCGGCGATGGAGCGGGGTGGGCCGCGGGTCCCCCTCGTGCAGGCCGGCGCCGAGGATCTGCCGTTCCCGGACAACAGTTTCGACGTGGTGTGTTCGGCGTTCGGCGCGGTCCCGTTCGTGGCGGATTCGGCGCGGGTGATGCGCGAGGTCGCGCGGGTGTTACGGCCGGGCGGCCGGTGGGTGTTCGCGGTGAATCATCCGATGCGGTGGATCTTCCCGGACGATCCGGGCGAGCGCGGGCTGGTGGCGATGTTCCCGTATTTCGATCGCACGCCGTACGTGGAGGTCGACGACGACGGCGTGCCGACCTATGTCGAGCATCACCGCACGGTCGGCGATCGGCTCCGCGAACTCGTGGCGGCCGGGCTCGAGGTCTACGACATCGTCGAGCCGGAGTGGCCCGAGCATCTGGATCGCGAGTGGGGTCAGTGGAGTCCGCTGCGCGGCGAGATCTTCCCGGGTACCGCAATCTTCTGCAGCCGCAAGCCGGCGTGAGCCACCTCCGGATCTACGGCGCGCACAGACGCAATGTGCCCACCACTTCCGCGGGATTCAATCGATCCGCCGACATCAAGGCCCGATTCGGCCGATCGCAGCGATCGCCTGTCAGGCCGTTTCCCCGGCCTGAAAGAACCACCGTCACAACAGCTTCGACAGGAAGGCCTGGGTGCGTTCATGCTGTGGGTTGGCCAGCAGCGCACGCGGAGCACCGGCTTCAACGACGACCCCGCCGTCCATGAACACCAGTTGATCGGCGACCTCCCGCGCGAATCCCATCTCGTGGGTGACCACGATCATGGTCATGCCGCCCGCGGCGAGGTTCTGCATCACCGACAGCACCTCCCCCACCAGTTCGGGGTCCAGCGCCGATGTCGGTTCGTCGAACAGCATCAGTTTCGGTTCCATCGCCAGTGCCCGCGCGATCGCCACCCGCTGCTGCTGACCCCCGGACAGCTGGGCCGGATACGCGTCGGCCTTGTCGGCCAGACCGACCCGGTCGAGCAGGTCGCGGGCCCGTTCGGTGGCCTCGCTGCGGCGCGCCTTCTTCACCAAGACCGGAGCTTCGACGACGTTGGCCAACGCTGTCCGGTGCGGAAACAAGTTGAAGTGCTGGAACACCATGCCGATGTCGCGACGCTGCTTGGCCGCCTCCCGCGGGTGCAGCTCATGCAGTTTACCGCCGCGCTCGGCATAGCCTACGAGACTGCCGTCGACGTACAGACGACCGGCGTCGACCCGCTCGAGGTGGTTGATGCACCGCAAGAACGTGGACTTGCCGGACCCGGACGGACCGATCAGGCACGCCACCTGCCCGCGCTCGACCTCGAGCGAGATGCCCTCGAGCACGTGGACCGCGCCGAAGCTCTTGCAGACCCGATCGGCCAGGACCATGGGCGTCACTGCGCTTCACCTCCGGGTGCGTCGCCGCCCCCGCGACCGGGCGGTAGCGGTTTGCCCTGCGCGTCGGCGAGGGCCTGCAACTGGCGGGCGGTGAGCCGGCGGCTCAGGCCCTTCGAGTAGTGCCGTTCGAGGAAGTACTGGCCGACCATGAGGACGCTGGTGATCGCCAGATACCAAGTGGCAGCGACGAGCAGCAGCGGGATGGGCTGGAAGTTGGCGCCCGAGATGTCGCGGGCCCGGCCGTAGAGTTCCAGTGTGTACGGCACGGCCGCGACCAGCGAGGTGGTCTTGAGCATGCTGATGAGCTCGTTGCCGGTGGGCGGGATGATCACGCGCATCGCCTGCGGCAGGATCGTGCGGCGCATGGTCTGCGACCACGACATGCCCAGGGCCGTCGAGGCCTCGGTCTGGCCTTCCGGGACGGAACCGATTCCGGCGCGGATGATCTCGGCCATGTAAGCGGCTTCGTTCAGGCCCAGGCCGATGACCGCGAACAGGAATGCGGCGTTGATGCCCTGCAGGTCGATGTGCACGAACTGGTGCACGAACGGGATGCCCAGATCCAGCTGCTTGTAGATGGCCGGGAACAGACCCCAGAACACCAACTGCACATACACCGGGGTGCCGCGGAAGATCCACAGGTACACCCATGAGACGGTCCGCAGCACCGGGTTCGGCGACAGCCGCATCACGGCCAGCACGACCCCCAGGAGCACCGCGATGATCATGGCGAGCACGGTGAGCTGGATCGTCTTCCATGCCGCAGCAGTGATGCGCCGGTCGAACAGGTACTGCGCGTAAATGTCCCAGCGGTATGCGTCGTTGGTGGCTGCCCCCCACAGGAACAGCGCCACCAGCACGGCGACGACGACACCCGCGATCCACCGTCCGGGCCGGCGCAGCGGCACCGCCTCGATCGGGGCCGGTTCGGTCCCGGCCGCCGGGCCGCTCACGGAGCTCGACTGCTCGCTCATCGGACCCCCTTCGTCAGCTCGGCGCAGCGTTGATCTGCGCGGTGTCGATGATTCCGTCTTCCATGCCCCACCGCTGCGCGATCTGCGCGTACACACCGGAATCGATCAGCTCCTGCATCGCTTGCCGCAGGACCGGCCCCAGCGGGGAACCCTTCGCGACGACCCAGCCGTAGGGGGCGGCGTCGAACACCTCGCCGGCGGGTTCGAGGCGTCCCTCGCTGCGTTCGATGGCGTACGCGGTGACGGGCGAGTCCGCGGACAGCGCGTCGACCCGGCCCAGGATGAGCGCGTTGGTCGCCTCGTCCTGGCTGTCGTACTTGACCTTGTCGATGGGTGGCTGGCCCGCGGCCACGCACGCGTCGCTCTTGGCGGGCACCTCGTCGATGTCCTCGTAGGTGGTGGTCTGCACCGCGACCCGCAGACCGCACGCGTTGTTCGGGTCGACGTCCTCGCCGACACGCTGGGCCCACCGCACCCCGGCGCTGAAATAGGTGACGAAGTCGACGGACTGCTCACGTTCCTTGGTGTCGGTGAACGACGACGATCCCATGTCGAACGTTCCGGACTGCACGGCCGGGATGATCCGGTCGAAGTCCGCCTCGTTGTAGACCATCGTCACGCCGAGCACGTCGCCGAGGGCGTCGACCAGTTCCACGGCGAACCCGACGATGGTGCCGTCGTCGTCCTTGAATTCGTTGGGCGCGTAGGGCACGTTCACCCCGACCCGCATCTGTCCGGACGCGGCGATCGGTGCGGGCAGTTGCGCGGCGATCGCGTCGACCTTCCCGGCCCGGATCGGGTCACCGGGCGGCACCGTCGATTCCGTGTTGGTCACGCATCCGGTCGCCGTGGCGAGCACCAGCGCGATCGCGGGAACCCACCCGGCCGCGCGCCGCCGACGACGGCGGGCGACCGGTTCCGGTCCGGCTGGTTGATTCACAGTCGAACAGTAACCGCACGTTGTCCCGGTGTCCCGGAATGTGAGGTCCCGACACGCACCGCCCGGGATGCACCCGGTCGCCCGACGGCCGTCACCGCAGGCGGGTGCGGGCGATGACGATCTCGGTGAACTCCGCGGTCGAGGCCTGCCCGCCCAGATCGGCGGTCGCGACCCCGGAGGCGATGGTCGCCTCGACGGCGTGTTCGATGCGCTGGGCGGCGCGCCGTAGGTAGGGGCGGTCGGCGGTGGTGGCGATCCGGTCGAGCAGCATCGCCGCCGACAGGAACAGTGCCGTCGGGTTGGCGCGGTTGCGGCCCGCGATGTCGGGGGCGGCGCCGTGCGCGGCCTGCGCCATCGCCTTGTCCGTCGACGCGTTGATCGATCCGGCGGTGCCCAGGGAGCCGGCCAGCTCTCCGGCGAGGTCCGAGAGGATGTCGCCGAACATGTTCTCGGTGACGACGACGTCGTAGTCGCCGCCGCGCCGCACCAGGTGCGCCGCCATGGCATCGACGTGTTCGTCGTCGACCGCGATGCCGGGGTAGTGGGCGCCGACCTCGCGGCACACGTCCAGGAACAGACCGGTGGTCATGGTCAGCACGTTCGCCTTGTGCACGATGGTCACGCGTCTGCGGCGGCGGGCGGCGAGCCCGAACGCGATGTGCGCGATGCGTTCGCACGCGGCGCGGGTGACGACCCCGACCGCGAGCGCAACGTCGGGGGTGGGCATGAACTCGCCCGTGCCGAGCGCCATGTTCCGGTCCGCGTACAGGCCTTCGGAGTTCTCGCGCACGATGATCAGATCCATGTGCGGCACGACCGCGCGCACGCCGGGCAGTGTCTTCGCGGGCCGGATGTTCGCGTACAGGTCGAATTGTTTGCGGATGCGGCCGCCGGGGGTCAGTTCGCTGCGGAACGGTTCGGGATAGGACGCGTTGTCGTGCGGGCCGAGGATCCACGCGTCGAGGTCGGCGAGGGCGTCGAGGGTGGATTCCGGGATCGGGGTGCCGTGGGTGGCGATCGCGTCCGCACCGAGCGGCAGCGGCACCCAGTCGATCGCCGGTCCCCCGGACGCGGCGACCGCAGCATCGACGACGTGGCGGGTGGCGGGCACGATCTCGTGACCGATGCCGTCACCGACGAGCAGGCCGATGCGGTGGCCCGAAGAGGTGGACGGGGCGGTCGTTGCGGAGGAGTCGGTCACCGCGTAATGATTGCGCACCATGGTGCAGTCCGTGGAACTGCTGCTCGACGATCGGCTCGACGAAGCGGTGCGCGCCGAGTGGGATCGGCTGCTCGGGGCCGGGATCAACAGTGCCGCGCGCGTACGCAGCGACACGAACCGACCGCACATCACGCTCGCGGTCGCGGCGTCGATCCCGCCCGGGATCGAAGGGCTGATGCGGGAGCGGATCGACGGGTCGCCGATCGCGGTACGGCTCGGTGGCATCGTGGTCTTCGGCGACCGGCATGCGACCCTGGCGCGGTTGGTGGTGCCGACCACCGAACTGCTCGCCCTGCACCGCGAGGTTTTCACGCTGCTCGAGCAGTCTCCGGGGATTCCCCCGCACATCCGGCCCGGTGAGTGGACGCCGCACGTCACGTTGGCGCGGCGGGTGCCGTCGGGCCGGATCGGCGCGGCGATCGTCGCGACGCACGCGGCGAGACACGACCTGGACGGGACGTCCGCGGGGATCCGCCGGTGGGACGGCCAGACGAAGCGGGAGTGGCGGGTGGTGTGACCGTCCCTCACACTCAGAACCGGTAGTGGCCGAATTGACTTGTGTCACTGTGGGTGTCGGGAGTGAGGTCGGCCAGCGACAGTGCCGTGAGGACGGCGAGGACGGCGGCGAAAACGAGCAGGGCGGTCATGGCTCCAGCGTCCGCCGCACCACCTCCCACCGACAGTGGCAGACATGACAGTTTTGCTCGTTTTTCTGCCAGCACGGTGGCACACTGGCAGACATGTTGCAGACCGTGGTGGTGCCACTGCTCCCCCGCGTGGAGGTGTTCGAGCTCGGCGTCGCGTGCGAGGTGTTCGGATTCGACCGGTCCGACGACGGCCTGCCGACCTACGACTTCACGCTGGTCCGGGGAACACCACAACCGGTCACCACCCGGTTCGGCTACACCATCGACGTCCCGTACGACCTGGATCTCCTCGATTCCGCGGACCTGATCATCGTCCCCGCCGGCGGCACCACCGTCGCTTCCACCCGCGACCCGAGCGACGTCGGCGACGACGGCTGCGACCTGGAGCCGCTGTTCGCGAAGTTGCGGGCCGCGGTCGCGCGCGGCGCGCGCGTGGCCAGCATGTGCACGGGCGCGTTCACCCTGGCCGCGGCCGGTCTGCTCGACGGCCGCCCCTGCACCACGCACTGGAAGCACGCCGCTCGATTGGCCGAGATGTACCCGGCGGCCAGGGTCGACCCCGACGTGCTCTACGTCGACGACGGCGCGGTGCTCACCAGCGCCGGTACCGCCGCCGGTATCGACCTGTGCCTGCACATCGTGCGGACGGAACAGGGCGCCGACGTCGCGAACACGATCGCCCGGCGCATGGTGGTGCCGCCGCACCGCGACGGCGGGCAGGCCCAGTACGTCGCGATGCCGCTACCCGCCTGCAAATCCGACACCCTCGCCCCGCTTCTCGATTGGATGACCGAGAATCTGGACCGGGAGTTGCCGGTGGCGGCGCTCGCGGAGAAGGCCCACATGTCGGCGCGCACGTTCGCACGCCGGTTCAGCGCCGAGACCGGCACCACCCCGGCGCGGTGGCTGCGCGACCAGCGGGTGCACGCCGCGCAGCAATTGCTCGAGAACACCGACCTGCCCGTCGACGTGATCGCCGACCGCGTCGGATTCGGCACCGCCGCGGTGCTGCGGCAACATTTCCTGCGGGTGCGGCACACCACCCCGCAGGCGTATCGGCGCACGTTCCGCGCGGCACCGGTGCCGGTCTTCTGAACGGGGCCGGGCGGCGTCGGGAAGAATCGGACGCGGCCGGGCGTTGAAGCGGCCGGAGCATCCGACCGAAAGGAACACCGTGGCTACCCAGACCCTCACACAGCAGAACTTCGACGAGGTCGTCACCGGCAACGACGTCGTCCTCATCGACTTCTGGGCCTCGTGGTGCGGTCCGTGCCGGCAGTTCGCGCCGACCTACGAGGCATCGTCGGAGCAGCATCCCGACGTGGTGCACGGCAAGGTCGACACCGAGGCCGAGCAGGCGATCGCCGCCGCCGCGAACATCCGCTCGATCCCGACGATCATGGCGTTCCGCGAGGGTGTGCTGGTGTTCAACCAGGCAGGCGCCCTGCCCCCGGCCGCGCTCGAGGATCTGGTGACCCAGGTCAAGGCCCTTGACATGGACGAGGTGCGCAAGCAGATCGCCGAACAGAGCCCCGAGGCCTGACCGCGAGAGCCCACCCGGGCACGAAACAGCCGCGCGCTGCTTCACGCGCGCGGCTGTCTTTCCCTTCGGCGGACGTCGTGCTACGACCGCAGCTGCTGCCGCACCCGCGCGGCTTCACGGACGAGATGGTCGCGTTCCGGAACGCTGGTGGCCGCGTGGGCGGCGGCCGCGTACAGCTCGGCGGCGGCGACGAGATCACCGGCGCGTTCGTGCAGGTACGCGGCCACCGCGGTGTGCCGGGGCAGGCCGGGATCGACGGCGGCCAACGCAGCCAACCCCGCCTGCGGTCCGTCCGCCTCCCCCACGGCGACGGCCCAGTTCAGCCGCACGACGGGACTGTCGGTGAGGCGGAGTAGCTCGTCGTACCACTCGACGATCTGCACCCAGTCCGTTTCGGCGGCGCAGCGGGCGTCCGCGTGGAGAGCGGCGATCGCGGCCTGCGCCTGATATTCACCGAGCCGGTCCCGGGCCAACGCGGCCTGTAGGACCGCGACCCCCTCCGCGATCAGCGCGGTGTCCCAGCGCGACCGGTCCTGTTCGGCGAGCGGAATCAGTCCGCCGCCCGGACCGGTGCGCGACGCGCGACGCGCATGATGCAGCAGCATCAGCGCGAGCAGTCCCGCGACCTCGGGGTCGTCGGCGAGCGCGACGAGTTGGCGGGTCAACCGGATCGCTTCGGCCGCCAGATCGACGTCGCCGCCGTATCCCTCGTTGAAGACCAGG
Source organism: Rhodococcus zopfii NBRC 100606 = JCM 9919 (assembly GCF_001895025.1). Classification (GTDB taxonomy): domain Bacteria; phylum Actinomycetota; class Actinomycetes; order Mycobacteriales; family Mycobacteriaceae; genus Rhodococcus; species Rhodococcus zopfii. Next base: position 107,473 of record NZ_BCXI01000020.1, on the reverse strand, counting down.
TAGAGCACCCGCAGCACGGTGGCGACGTCCCCGGGCCGATCGAGCGCCAGCCCCGCGAGTTTCCGCTTGGCCCGGCTGATCCGTTGGGCCATGGTCGTTTCGGGGACGAGATACGCCGCGGCGATCTGCCGGGTGGTCAGGCCCCCGACCGCGCGCAACGTCAGCGCGACCGCCGACGCCGGCGGCAGGGTCGGATGCGCGCACAGGAAGTACAGGTGCAGCGTGTCGTCGATGGCGGGGACCTCGCCGGCGACCGGCGCGGCGTCGACGGCGACTTCCCTTCCCCGCCGAGACGCGTCGGCGCGGACCGTGTCGAGATACTTGCGCCACGCGGCGGTGACGAGCCACCCTTTCGGGTCGCGCGGCGGGTCCTCCGGCCAGGTCTCCAGCGCGCGGACCAGCGCTTCCTGCACCGCGTCCTCGGCCGACGCGAAATCCGCTCCGCGCCGGACGAGGACGCCGATCACCGCGGGCACCAGCTCCCGCAGCACGGCGTCGTTCACTCGGTCACCGTGGGCGGCTCGGTGAGGAACGGCCGCAGCTCGAGCCACTCGCGGATCGGTGTGCCGCCGGGACCGGGTGCGGCCGACAGTTCCCCGGCCAGCTCGAGTGCGCGGTCCCAGCTTTCGACGTCGATGACCATCCACCCGGCGATGAGATCCTTCGTCTCGGCGAACGGACCGTCGGTCACCGGTGGGCGGCCCTGCCCGTCGGACCGCACGAAGGTTCCCTCGGGAGCCAGGGCCTGGGCGTCGACGAACTCTCCGGTCTCCTGCAGGCGGGCTGCGAACTCGTTCATGTAGCGGATGTGCTCGTCGACCTCCTCGGGCGCCCATCGGTCCATCGGCTCGTAGTCGACGACGGGGGTCGGTCCGCCTCGGTAGTGCTTGAGCAGCAGGTACTTCATGGTGGTCCTCCTCGGTCACGCGACCCCTGTCGGCCGCTCGTACCCCTGGGACGGAGCCGGCGTCGAGTTCTCGACACCCGCTCCAGCCTGCCGGGTGCCGCCGAGGATGGCGAGGGATCGGCACGGTGGAACAGATCGCCCGAACCGGCGACAGCGGTGCGCGCGTCCGGCCGCGCGGCTGTCTTCCGCGGCGGCGGAACGCGTGTCGCCCGTCAGGATTCGGCAGGACGCGGCTGGGCCAGGATGGCCGACCCGACCCAGCGGCGCAGGTAGCGCCGCATCTCGTCGTCGCTGCGCGGCGGGTGACCCGGTGAGACGAAGAACGACTGCATCGTGCGCAGTAGGTATTCGACGAGTTCGTGGAGCGATGTGTCGTCGTATCCGTAACTCTCCCAATCGACATCGAAGCGCCGGATCATCGTCATACCGAACAGCTGCGCCTCGTCGGAGGTCATGCGGTCGGGGACGGCGTTCGAGTACGAGTTGGACAGCAGGATGCCCAGGTGCGGTGTGCGCCGGACCTCGGCGAGCGTGTAGAGCACGCCTTCGGTCATCGCGTCGGCCGGGTCCTCGATGCCGCGGACCTGATCGGTGAGGCGGTCGAGGAATCCGGCGACGGACGCGATCGCGGCGGCCTGCATCAGCGCATCGGCGCTGGGAAAGTAGCGGTACACCGTCTGGCGGATGACGCCGAGCGCCTCGGCGACGTCGGCGATGCCGATGGCCGCTCCTGTGCGTCCGATCAGGTCGACGGCGGCGGCGACGATCCGGTCGGATGCTTCCTCGTCGCTGGCCGGGGGTCTGCCACCCCACCCACGCCTACCTGCCACTGACTGCTTCCTCGGTCGAGCGAGTCCGGGGATCGACGTGCTTCGAGGAGCGTGCGCCGGACCATGCGGACGGGGTGTCGACGGTAACACGGAAACCGTTCCGGCTGGGTTCGCGGAAGACCCCGAAAGTGATCATACAAACTCTCGGATCTGTGTATGATCTGGATCACCGCGTGCCTCGGCATGTCCGCACGAGCCCGCACCCGCAGCCCCACTTCCGAACGACTCCGCTTCTCGAAAGACGAGGTATCGCAAGTGACCGATCTTCAGATCCGCAAGATGCGTTTCGGGTTCGAGGACCACGACGTGCCGTTCCTGTGGAACGAGGACAACCCGGCGTTCTCGAGCATGGCCAACGCGATCTCGTTCCTCGCGGTCGGCTTCGAGAAGATGATCGTGCAGATGATCACCCAGGCGAAACCGCTCATCACCGACCCCGAGGTCGCCTCCGAGGCCGACGCGTTCATGCGCCAGGAAGGCCAGCACTCGACGGCACACCGGCAGCACGTCAAGGCACTGATCGACCGGTACCCGGGCCTGCAGGAGACCCTCGACGAGGTGATCGGCGCCTTCGACAAGCTCACCGCCGAGACGTCGCTGCACTACCGGCTGGCGTACACCGCCGACCTCGAAGCGACCTTCACCCCGGTCTTCAAGCTGATGCTCGACCACGATTCGACCCTGTTCGCCCCGGGGGACGATCGGGTCGCGTCGTTGTTCATCTGGCACTTCGTCGAGGAGGTCGAGCACCGCAGCTCCGCGCTGATCATTTTCGATTCGATCGTCGGGAGCGACCTGTACCGGATGCGCATGGCGCCGTCGGTGTTCCGGCACGTACTGAAGGTCATCGAGATCGCGAGCGAGGGTTTCAACAGGCACGTTCCGGTCGAGGACCGGAAGATCGATGCGATGGCGATGTTCGCGCGGTATCGCCGCAAGCAGGCCCTGCGCAAGGTGATCCCGACGCTGACGGCCGAATACAACGGACCGATGACCCGCGCGTTCGACGACCTGCCGCTCGGTGAGCAGCTCACCGCGCTCGCGGGTGTGGTGCGCAGCCAGATGCCCAGGCACAATCCCGAGCACGAGAAGCTGCCTGCGTTGGCCGGCCTGTGGTTCGACCGCTTCGAGGCCGGCTACGACGTCACCCACTGGTACACCGCCGGCGCGAACGCGCAGGGGGACAGCTGATGTCGGATCTGTGCTCCCCCACCTTCGAGGATCTCGCCGTCCGGCTCGGCTTCTCGTGCGAGGAGGCCGGTGGGCTCGTCGAGTTCCGCAACCCCGCCGCGCTGGAGAACTGGACGCTTCCGGTCCTCGAGGTCACCATCATCGTCGGGGCAGTTCTCGCCCTCGTGTTCGCGATCGTGCGGCTGCGCCGCCAGGGCGATCCGACGAACCTCGTGCTGTGGTTCGGCGCGACCGCCTACCTGTTCGTCATCGAACCGCCGCTGTACTTCCCGGCCACGTTCGGCATCGAGGAACACGTGGACACGATGTTCGCGCACAACGTGTTCACGGTGGACTTCATGTGGGGGCGGCTGCCGCTGTACATCGTCGCGATCTATCCGCTGATGGCAACGCTCGCATTCGAGATCGTCCGGATGCTCGGCGTGTTCACGCGCTATGGGGTGCTGGTCGGCGCCGTCTGCGTCGGCTTCGTGCACCACGCGTTCTACGAGATCTTCGATCATCTCGGCCCGCAGCTGCGGTGGTGGGAGTGGTCGCTCGAAAATCCGGTCAACCAGCCGTTCTTCGACGCGGTGCCGATTCCGAGCGTCGTGGTGTTCGCAGCGTTGTGGCCGATGTCGCTGGCATTGTGCGTGCAGTTCTTCGTCGGCCGTCACGTCGACGCCGGCCGGCACTTCACCGGTGTGGAGCTGACGTGGCGGACGGTGGTGATCGGCCTCCTCGCGTCGGTCGGCACGTTCGTGCTGCCGCTGCCGGCCACCGTACTGGGCATCGGCAGCGACACCGTCCGTGGCGTGGTGTATCTGGCGGAACTGGCGGTCGTCTCGGTGGTCGCAGTGGTCGCCCTCGGCCGGCGGTGGCGGGATCTGCGCGGCGCCGACGCCTCCGTGGAACGCCACACCAACCGGTTCGTGCAGGTGTACGCCTTGGTGTACCTGGGTGTGATGGCCCTGCTGTGGGCCACCGCCCTCCCCGAATTCCTCGGGGCGGTCGACGGCGTCACCGACAACGGTGATCCGGTGGGCAACCTCTGGTACACGCTGGCGTGTTTCGTCGTCGCCTTCACGTGCGTGGCCGCCACGTTCACCGTGGGTCCTCGCAGCGGCACCGATCCGGTAGGGACGGACCGGTCGACGGAGACCTCGACCGTGTGAGGCGCGCCGTCACAACCACACCGCCCCAAGACAGTGATGCAGGTCACGTTCGCAACTACAATGACTTCATGAAACATGTCGTCACCTCGGACGCTCGCGACGTGACCGTCGCCGCGGGCGACATCGTCGAATTGCACCTGATGGAACGGTCGTCGTCGGGATCCACCTGGTTCACCGACCGCATCGGTGACGGTCTGGTGTGGACCAACCTGCGGTACCTGCCGTCGAACAATCCACTGCCCGGCGGCGGCGCAGAGCGGATCATGACGCTCCGCGCCAAGCGGGCCGGTTCATGGCCGGTGTCGTTGCGGCTGCGGCCGGGCCGGCACGCGACCGTGAACGAGTACGAACTGCTCGTCAAGGTCACCTGACGTCCGGTCGGTCCGGGCTCGGAAGTCCTCGTCCTCAGAAGTCCTCGTCAGAAGTCCTCGTCGATGCAGGCGAGCCGATCACCGGCGGTGCCGGCTTCGCCCGGTCCCGTCAGGGTCCGCTGTGCGTGGATCACGACCGAGTTGGCTCCGTCATCGCGGAACTCCCAGTCGACCGTGCTCGACGCGCGCGCGTCCCCGTTGTCGTCGGTGGTGATGTCGAGCCACACCTCGTTCCGGGGATTGGCGTAGGCGGGATCGGTCGACGGGGACTCGGGTGTCGCGGCCGGATCGGGATTGTTCTGGTAGTGAGGACCCGAATCCGACGGCTGTGGTCCGCACGGCCGGGTGTGCACGTGAACACCGAAATCCCGATTGGGTGCCAGGCCGGTGACGGACAGGGTGACGGTGGTGCGTCCGTTGTCGTCCTCGGATTCGACGTCGACCGTCGACCCCACGGGCACCGCCGCCTCGTCGTAGGTGAAGGCATCGGCCTCGGGATCGTCGGGCAGCCCGAAGCCGTCCCCACTCATCCCCGGGGCCGGATTCGGCAGCGTCGTGGTGTCCGTGCGCTCCGTGCTCGCGGGAGCCGATTCGACCGTGGTCCCCTCGTCGTTGCCGCAACCGGCGGTGACGAGCATCGCGAGACACACGCCGGATGCGAGGGCGGTGGCTCGTGTTTTCGTACCGGATTTCATTCCAGGCGCATACCCCGTTCACGCCCGTTCGGAACCCGACGGGCGCAGGGTCGGTGGTCACGAGAATCCCCCCGGCGCCGCGCGGTGCCGGGGCGATTCCCGTCGTGCCCGTCCGGCGCGGATCTCTAGTGCGCGGCCGCGTCCCAGCTGCGGCCGTACCCGACGGACACCTCGAGCGGAACCGACAGTTCGATCGCCGAATCCATCTTCTCGCACACCAGCGCCTCGACCTGTTCGCGTTCGTCCCCGGTCACCTCGAGCACGAGCTCGTCGTGGACCTGCAGCAGCATCCGCGAACGCAGCCCCGCCTCCCGGAGGGCCTTCTGCACGTCGATCATCGCCACCTTGATGATGTCGGCGGCCGTGCCCTGGATCGGGGCGTTGAGCGCGGCGCGTTCGGCGACCTCGCGACGCTGCCGGTTGTCGCTGGTCAGGTCGGGCAGGTAGCGGCGGCGGCCGTACAGCGTCGAGGTGTACCCGACCTTCCGTGCGTCCTCGACCACGTTGTGCAGGTAGTCGCGCACCCCGCCGAACCGGGTGAAGTACGCCTCCATCTGCTCCTTCGCCTCGTCGGTCGAAATCTTGAGCTGCTGCGCGAGACCGTACGCGCTGAGCCCGTAGGCCAGCCCGTACGACATCGCCTTGACGCGGCGGCGCAGTTCGGGCGTGACCTCTTCGATCGGCACCCCGAACGCGCGGGACCCGACGAAGCTGTGCAGGTCCTCGCCGGTGTTGAACGCCTCGATCAGCCCTTCGTCTCCGGACAGGTGCGCCATGATCCGCATCTCGATCTGGCTGTAGTCCGCGGTCAGCAGCAGGTCGAAGCCGGAACCGACGACGAAGCCGTCGCGGATGTGCCGTCCGGCGTCCGTGCGGACCGGGATGTTCTGCAGGTTCGGCTCGGTCGACGACAACCGGCCGGTCGCAGCGACGGTCTGGTTGAACGTCGTGTGGATGCGCCCGTCGTCGGCGATCGACTTGATGAGCCCGTCGACAGTGGTCTTCATCCGGGTGGACTCGCGGTGCGCCAGCAGGTGCTCGAGGAACGGATGCCCGGTCTTGTCGAACAGGTTCTGCAGGGCATCGGCGTCGGTGGTGTAACCGGTCTTCGTCTTCTTCGTCTTCGGCATGTCGAGCTCGTCGAACAAGACCACCTGCAACTGTTTCGGCGAACCGAGGTTGATCTGCTTGCCGATCACCTCGTACGCGGCGTTCGCGGCGGCGGCCACATCGGCGGCGAATCCGGACTGCAGATCGTGCAGGTGGTCGGCGTTCACGGCGATGCCCGCGGCCTCGAGCTCGGCGAGCACACCGAGCAGGGGCAGTTCCATGTCGGCGAGCAGCGCGGTCGACTCGATGTCCTGCAGTTCGCCGTCGAGGGCTTCGGCGAGGTCGACGACGGCCCGGGCCCGCAGGATCGCGTTCTCGGCTGCCTTCGCGTCCGCGGCGTCGCCGTCGTCGAGTAGCGACAGCTGTTGTTCGCCGCTCTCCTCGACGCGCAGCTCCCGCTTGAGGTAGCGCAGCGACAGGTCGTCGAGGTTGAAGCTGCGCTGACCGGGGCGCACGAGGTAGGCCGCGAGCGCCGTGTCGCTGGTGACACCCGCGAGCGTCCAGCCGCGACCGCGCAGCGCGTGCATCGCCGACTTGGCCTCGTGCAGCGCCTTCGGGGTGCCGGGATCGGCGAGCCAGGCGGCGAGCGCGGCATCGTCCTCGGGGGTGAGGGTCGCGGTGGAGACGTACGCGCCGTCGCCGTCGGCCGCGGCGATCGCCAGTGCCGTCGCGTCACCGCCGTAAGGGGTGCCGAGACCGACGACGGACAGACCGTGCCGCATCCCGGCGGCGGCATGTTCGGTGAGCCAGCCGGCGAGGGCGCCCGGTTCGAGCGCGCCGCCGCGCACCTCGAATCCCTCCTCGGCTTCGGGTTCGGCCGAGGCCAGGGTCGCGAACAGGCGGTCGCGCAGCACCTTGAATTCGAGGTCGTCGAACAGCCGGTGGATGCGGTCGCGGTCCCACGGTGCGAGTTCGAGCTGGTCCGGGGTGTACGGCAGCGGCATGTCGCGGACCATCTCGGTCAGGCGCCGGTTCATCAGCACGTGGTTCAGGTTCGTGCGCAAGGCGTCGCCGGTCTTGCCGCGCACCTCGTCGACGCGGTCCACCAGGTTCGTCAGACCCCCGAACTCGCGGATCCACTTGGCGGCGGTCTTCTCGCCCACGCCGGGGATGCCGGGCAGGTTGTCGCTCGGGTCGCCGCGCAGCGCCGCGAAGTCGGGGTACTGCTGCGGGGTCAGCCCGTACTTCTCCTCGACCGCCTCGGGCGTGAACCGGGTCAGGTCCGACACTCCGCGCTTGGGGTACAGGACGGTGACGTCGTCGGTGACGAGCTGCAGCGAGTCGCGGTCGCCGGTGACCACGAGCACCCGGTAGCCGAGTGCGGTGGCCTGGGTGGTGAGGGTCGCGATGATGTCGTCGGCCTCGAAACCCGCCTCGGCCATCACACAGATCCCGAGCGCGGCGAGGACGTCCTTGGTGATCTCGACCTGGCCCTTGAACTCGTCGGGCGCGGAACTGCGCTGCGCCTTGTACTCGGGGTACATGTCGGCGCGGAAGGTTTGCCGGTTGACATCGAACGCGGCCGCCACGTGGGTGGGCTGTTCGTCGCGCAGCAGGTTGATGAGCATGGACGTGAAGCCGTACACCGCGTTCGTGGTCAGGCCGCTCTGCGTCTTGAAGTTCTCCGCCGGCAGCGCGTAGAAGGCACGGAAGGCCAGGGAGTGACCGTCCAGCAGGAGCAGGGTCGGACGGTCGCCGTTCGTGGCGGCGGGAGCAGACGAGGTGGATGCACGAGTCACGGCAGCCAGTCTAGGGACCGGGCCCGACAGCCTGTGCGGCGATCGCGTGGAGCGCCCGGATCACCGCCCGGAAATGCCCCCGGACCTGCCGCAATACCCCCTAGGGGTATAAGATGTTGAGCATGAACGACGCACACGATCCGGCCGCGCAGCCCGAGACCTGCCACACCGGCCACGGCTACATGGGCGACAAGAGCCGGTACCTCGCCCGACTCAAGCGGATCGAGGGCCAGGCCCGCGGAATCCACCGGATGGTGGACGAGGAACAGTACTGCATCGACATCCTCACCCAGATCTCCGCACTCACCAAGGCCCTCGAGGGCGTCGCGCTGGGCCTGCTCGACGACCACCTCAAACACTGCGTCCTCGATGCGGCCCGTCAGGGCGGCGACGACGCGGAGACCAAGATCAAGGAAGCCTCCGACGCAATCGCGCGTCTCGTCCGTTCCTGAGACCCGCGACCGGCGCTCGTATTCGGTTGCGGGACGACGAAACCCAACCGAAACCACGCGGAAATCCCAGAGCCCGGTGGAACGCGATCACAGCCACTAGAGTCCGGTTCCACGGCGCCGGTCCCCCGGCGCCGCGCTCGACCACCACCACGCGCGCGGAGGACCCGAGTGGCCCGAATCGTCAGACCCGGACGCGGATCGCCGCCGTCCCGGCGGCTCACCCGGCTGCTGCTGTTGCTCCTGCTCGCTCTGGCTGCGACCGTGCCCGGCATCGGAGGTGCGGTCGCGCAGGAACCGACGGCACCGCCCGAACCCACCCCGTCGGCACCGGCCGGCGGACCCGTGACCGGTGTTCCCGTTGGAGGCAGTCTCAACAACGGCGGCGAGCGACTCTCCGGTGTGACCGTGCGGGCACTGGACACCTCCGGAAACACGATCGCCGAAACCACATCCGGAGACGGGGGTCGCTGGGAACTGACCCTCCCCCCGGGCACCTACACCTTCGAGGTGGACACCGAGACGCTGCCGGACGGGGTCAGCGTGCGGTCCACCGTGGCACGCGACGTGGTGGCCGGACGGTCCAACGTGGTGATCTTCTCGTTCGGCGAGGCCCGGTCGGGCACCGAAGTCGCGGGCGTCGAAAAGATCCTGCGCACCGTCGTCGACGGCCTCCGTTTCGGTCTGATCATCGCGATCGCCGGTGTCGGCCTGAGCCTCATCTTCGGGACCACCGGGCTGACGAACTTCGCCCACGGTGAGCTGGTGACACTCGGTGCCGTCGCCGCGTGGGTGTTCAACGTCAGCTTCGGCATCCAGCTCATTCCGGCGACGATCCTGGCCGTCGTCGCCGGCATCGTCATCGGCCTGCTCAACGACGGACTGATCTGGGCGCCGCTGCGGCGGCGGCACACCGGCCTGATCGCGCAGCTCGTCGTGTCGATCGGGCTCGCGATCGCGCTGCGCTATCTCATCCTCATCCTCTTCTCCGATCGCACCGAAGCGTTCGCCGACTACCAGGGTCAACGGCAGCTCGAATGGGGTGCGCTGGCGATCACCCCGGTCAACCTCGCGTGCATCGTCATCAGCCTCGTCGTCCTGATCGGTGTGGCGCTGCTGCTGCAGCGCACCCGCGTCGGCAAAGCAATGCGCGCGGTCGCGGACAACCGGGATCTGGCGGCCGCGTCCGGCATCGACGTCGAACGGGTCGTGCGGTTCGTCTGGGCCCTCGGCGGCGCCCTCGCCGCGCTCGGCGGTGTGCTCTACGCGCTGTCCGAACTCGGGGGGCGTGTCCAGTGGGAGATGGGTTTCAAACTGCTGCTGCTGATGTTCGCCGGCATCACCCTCGGCGGTCTCGGCACCGCCTACGGCGCGCTGCTCGGGTGCGTGATCGTCGGTCTCGTCGTCCAGCTGTCGACCCTGGTCCTGAGCCCCGATCTGAAGTACATCGGTGGCCTGCTGATCCTCATCGTGATCCTGGTGATCCGACCCCAGGGCATCCTCGGCAGCCGAGCAAGGATCGGGTGAGCCATGGACATCCTCGCCGCACTCCAGATTTCGTTCGCCCAGCTCATCGGCCCCTCCGCGATCTTCTACGCCCTGCTCGCGATCGGCCTCAACCTGCACTTCGGGTACGCGGGCCTGCTGAACTTCGGCCAGATCGGGTTTGCGCTGCTCGGCGGCTACGGCGTCGGGATCATGACGGTCACGTACGACCAGCCGCTGTGGCTCGGCATCCTGGTCGGGCTCGGTGCCGCCGCGCTGCTGGCCCTGATCCTCGGTGTCCCGACGCTGCGGCTGCGCGCCGACTACCTCGCGATCGTCACGATCGCCGCCTCCGAGATTCTGCGCCTGGTGTTCCGGTCCACCGCGTCGGATCCGGTCACCGGATCCACCAACGGCCTCTACGGATTCGCCGGCCCGTTCACCGAGCTGAGCCCGTTCGATTCCGGACGTCAGTACTCGATCCTCGGGATGCGCTTCTACGGTGACGACCTGTGGGCGATGCTCGTCGGCTGGACCCTCGTCCTGGTGCTGTGCGGGTTCGTGTACCTGCTCAGCCACAGTCCGTGGGGCCGGGTGCTCAAGGCGGTCCGAGAGGACGAGGACGCGGCCCGGTCGCTCGGCAAGAACGTGTTCGTCTACAAGATGCAGGCCCTGGTGCTCGGCGGCGTCATCGGCGGCCTCGGCGGCGTCTTCAACGCCCTCCAGACCAAGTCGATCAACCCGGACTTCTATTCGACGGCGCAGACGTTCTTCGCGTTCGGCGCGTTGATCCTCGGCGGTGCCGCCACGGTGTTCGGTCCGGTCCTGGGCGCCATGTTGTTCTGGTTCCTGCTCGCCATCCCCGACGCACTGCTGCGCCAGGCCATCGCCGGCCCGGATCCGCTGCTGCCGCTCACCGAGCAGCAGGTCGGCGCGATGCGGTTCGTCCTGCTCGGTGTGCTCATCGCGGTGATGATGGTGTTCCGCCCACAGGGCATCCTGGGCAACAAGCGGGAGGTGCAGCTCGATGCGTAACGCCGACCGGCCGCCGCTCGACGCGGCCACCCGCGCCGCGCTGTTCGCCGCGCTGCCGCAGGAACCCGGTGTGGCCAAACCCGATCCGGTGCTGGTCGTCGACGGCGTCTCCCGCGCCTACGGGGGACTGAAGGCCGTCGACGTCACGCACCTCGAGATCCAGCGCGGGTGTATCACCGGCCTGATCGGTCCCAACGGCGCCGGCAAGACCACCCTGTTCAACCTGCTCACCGGTTTCGACCGCCCGGACAGCGGCACCTGGAGCATGAACGGCGTCGAACTCGGCCGGATGCATCCGCATCGCGTCGCCCGCCACGGCATGGTCCGCACCTTCCAGCTCACCAAGGCACTGTCGAAGATGAGCGTGCTCGACAACGTGCGCCTCGGTGCCACCGGACAACGCGGTGAACGGATCGCCGGGGCGCTGCTGCCGTGGACGTGGAAGGCGCAGGAACGCGAGATCACCGAACGCGCCCGCGAACTGCTCGCCCGGTTCGCGCTCGACGCCAAGTCCGACGACCTGGCCGGGTCGCTGTCCGGCGGTCAGCGCAAACTGCTGGAGATGGCGCGGGCCCTGATGACCGATCCGGACGTGGTCATGCTCGACGAACCGATGGCCGGGGTGAATCCGGCGCTCACCCAGAGCCTGCTCGGCCACATCAAGTCGCTGCGCGACGACGGGATGACGGTGGTATTCGTCGAACACGACATGGATGTCATCCGGGAAGTCTCCGACTGGGTGGTGGTGATGGCGCAGGGATCCGTGATCGCCGAAGCGCCACCGGATGCGTTGTCGGGCAACAGCGCCGTCGTCGACGCCTATCTGGGCAGTCACCACGACCAGGCGCTGGAGTTCGACGACGAGGGCAATCCCGTCGGTGCGACCGCAGTGCTCGCCGAGGCGCTCGAGGAAGCGGTCGTCGCGACTCTCGAGACGGGCGGCGACCTGTCCGAGCCGGATGCGGCGGTCCTCGCCGACATGCCCGACGCCCCCGACCCCGGCACCGAGGAGACGCGGCCGTGACCGAACACCCGTCCCCTGCAACACCCGGCGCCGACATGACCGCGGCCGAACTTGCCGCGACACCGCAGCAACACGCCCGGCTCGCCGAGGGCGCGCTGCTGCGGGCCGACGATCTGGTCGCCGGATACTTCCCGGGCGTGGACATCCTGCGCGGCTGCAACTTTTTCCTGCGGGAGGGCGAGATCGTCGGCGTCATCGGGCCGAACGGCGCCGGTAAGTCCACACTGCTCAAGGCGCTGTTCGGGTTGATCCCGATCCGGCAGGGCGACGTCCTGCTGCGCGGCGAATCGGTCGCCGCCGCCCCCGCACACGTGCTGGTCCGCAAGGGACTGGGATACGTGCCGCAGACCCGCAACGTCTTCCCGTCGCTCACCATCGAGGAGAACCTCGAGATGGGAATCTATCTGCGGCCCAAGCAGTTCACGGAACGATTCACGGTCGTCGCCGAATTGTTCCCGTTGCTCGCCGAGCGCCGCAAGGTCAAGGCGGGCGCATTGTCCGGCGGCGAACGGCAGATGGTCGCGATGGGCCGGGCTTTGATGATGGACCCGTCGGTGCTGCTGCTCGACGAGCCGTCGGCGGGCCTGTCCCCGATGTTCCAGGACGAGGTCTTCATCCGCTGCAAGAAGATCAACGCCACCGGGGTGTCGATCATCATGGTCGAGCAGAATGCGCGGCGCTGCCTGCAGATCTGCGACCGGGGTTACGTTCTCGACCAGGGCCGCAACGCCTACACCGATACCGGCACGAATCTCATGCACGATCCGAAGGTCATCGAATTGTATCTGGGAACGCTCGCGGGCAGCCAGGAGAAGAAGCGGCCCTGAGGCACCCGAGACGACGAGCGGGGCCGGGAATCATGTGATTCCCGGCCCCCTCCAATAGAGGTCGATCATTCCCCGACCACGATGAACCCTTCGGTGCTCAGCGTGTTGTCCGGGCCGAACAGCAGATCGCCGTAGGACCCGATGCTCGGCTCACCCGCGTCGGCGAAGCTCAGTTCGCCGGTGATGCCGTCGTAGTCGATGTTCTCTCCGGCACGCAGCAGGTCCAGGCACTGCTGGTAGCTGGTGCACTTGGTGCCGTCCTTGGTGACGTCGTTGATGTTCGCGGCGATGTCGACGCCGGCCGTCGACCCGGCCTGCTCGGCGGAGAGCGCGGAGATCACCACGGCGTCATAGGATTCACCCGCGTAGTTGTAGTCGATCAGTCCCGGATCGACCACCTTCAGCCGGGCCTGGAATTCGGGGCCGACGTCGGTGAGTGGAGTGGTGCCGCGCATCCCGGCCACCAGTCCGGGCGCGACGTTCGTGCCCAGTTCGTTGCCCATGTTGCCGTCCACGCCGTACACGTGCATGCCGTCGGACGGGCCGATGCCCACCTCGTGCATGCGGGTAATGATCTTCGCGGATTCCTCGAAACCGATGAGCGCCACCGCATCCGGCGCGAAATCCTTTATCTGGTCGACCTCGGCGTTGAACGACTGCGCGTTCGGGTCGTAGATGATCTTCTGGATCTGGTCCTCGGGGATACCGGCCTCGCCAAGATTGTCGACCGTGTTCGCGGCCAGGCCCGTCCCGTATGGATCGTTGAGGGCGATCACCGAGACCCGTTGCGCGCCGTCCTCGGCGATGAGCTGCGAGAGTGCCTGTGCCTGCAGGACGTCGGTGGGGGCGGTCCGGAAGTACATGCCCTTGTCCGCGTAGCAGACGAACTGGTCGGAGGTGTTCGCCGGTGAGAACATCACGACGCCGGCGCTGGCGATCTTGTCGAGTACCTTCAGCGACACCGACGACGAGGCCGCACCCACGATCACCTGGGTGCCCGCGGCCAGCTCGCGGTCGACAGTGGCGTTCGCGGTGTCCGTGGTGGTATCGCCCGAGTCGCCGGTGACCAGCTCGACCTGCTGACCGAGCACACCTCCGGCGGCATTGACGTCGTCGACGCCGAGGCGGGTCCCCGCGGCCGTCGGCGGTCCCATGAACGAAAGGCTGCCCGTCTCCGGCAGCAACGTGCCGATCCGCAGCGGCGTGGTCACCGGGGTCGCGCCGGCGGTCGCCTGATCGGGCTCGCAGTCGGTGCTGACTGCCGTCGTACCGTCGGACGCGTCCGCGGCGCTGCCCGAGGAGGAATCGCTGTCCGAACTGCAGCCGGCGAGGGCCAGAGACGCTGCCCCCAAGAGCGCAGCGGCACGGACGATGGTCCGTTTTGCCATCCAACTCTCCTTCGATCGACCTCAACGCACTCCGGTGGATTCACCGGATCGTGGCTCGAAACATAACCGTCGGAGGGGCGTGGCGAACCACGCCGAAATCGTTGTGATCCGACCGTTATACACGGGAAGGAAGAATTGACGCGGCCGTAACGGCCGGACGTGAGGTCAGCCCTCGGTCTCCGCACCGAGCGTGTCGAGGACGACCTCCGCGACCTGCTTCATCGTGGTCCGACGGTCCATCGCCGCACGCTGGATCCAGCGGAACGCCTCCGGTTCGGTCATCGCGTGCTTCTCCATGAGCAGACCCTTGGCCCGGTCGACGAGTTTGCGGACCTCGAATCGTTCGCTGAGCCCGGCGATCTCCTTCTCGAGTTCCCGGATTTCGGCGAAGCGGCTGGCGGCCACCTCGATCGCGGGTACCAGATCCGACTTCGAGAACGGCTTGACCAGATAGGCCATCGCACCGGCATCGCGGGCACGCTCGACGAGGTCGCGCTGGCTGAACGCTGTGAGAATCACCACGGGCGCGATCCGGCGCTCGGCGATCTCGGACGCGGCGTCGATTCCGTCCCGGCGCGGCATCTTCACGTCCATGATCACCAGGTCCGGCTTCAGCTCGTCCGCCAGCTCGACGGCGCGCTGTCCGTCGCCGGCCTCCCCCACGACGTCGTAGCCCTCTTCGCGGAGCATCTCGACGAGATCGAGCCTGATCAGCGCCTCGTCCTCGGCGACCACGACCCGCCGGGGCGTGGTGGAGTTCTCGTGCGGGGCGGCTGTCATCGTCGGCCTTCTCCTCATCGCTCGGGTGATTCGGCCCGCCTCGGGATCGGAGGCGATCGATAGAAGGGTACCGGTGTTTGACCGTTCCGCCCGATCCCTTACAGTGGTCTCCGCACGACGCCCCCGTATCCCAATTGGCAGAGGAAACGGATTCAAAACCCGTCCAGTGTGAGTTCGAGTCTCACCGGGGGCACCGCCACCGACCTGCGAGGGTTGACTCCCGCAGCCCGTTCCGAACGGGCTCCGTGCCGACCATGCAGCAAACATGCAGCAATCGGTCGATAGACGCGATCAGATCTCCTCCTGCAACTCAGCTACGGCGTTTCGGGCGGTGCCGCGACAACGAAGTTGTCGAGACCCGGCACGCCTTCCGGCGGCCCGATGTAACGAGACAGTCCGTCCGCACGTTCATCCGTGCACACCACCAGAACGGATCTGTCATGTTCCCACCCGCCGGATGGCCCCGATCCGCACGACCCGCTCGTCGAGCGCTACAGGGACGGTCGGCAGTGGACCGCGCACACGCAACCGAAGGGTGCTGCTGATCCGACCCGAGCGTTCGCGCCGGTCGACAACTCGGCGCCACCGAACCCCGGCGAGCCGGCCAAGCGACGACACAGGTGACTGTGGGTGGCCGGCGGCGCAGTCGTCGGACTCCTCGCGCTCGGAGCTTTCGGCGACGACGCGCCGAATCGGGGGACACCACATCCGTCGTCGTGACCTCGACGGCAGCATCGACGACTCCGGCCACTCGCCGCACGATAGCGACTTCGACGCCGGTCGCGATAGCCCCATCGGTGCCTCGTACTGTGACACCCCAAGGCGTTCCAGGCGTAACGAAGAAGGGCACAGCAAGGGTGTGCGGGGTCGGATCCGACGGCCGCCTTCGCTGGATATCCGCAGGTTAGGTACCACCGGCCTGCGGTAGCCGACGATTGTCCGGAGGGTCTCCACTACAGCCGTCCGGAAACAGCACCGGGCAAATGTCGGCTTCGGAAGATCCTTGCCATCGAGCAACTTCCGCGACACGATCCCGCGAAAACGAGACCGATCGGTCCGAACCCGCTAAGAAGGGTGGGTTGGTTTCACATTTCGACGACGCGGAAGGAAGAGTTTCATATGGGTAGACGAACGATCCGACGCACAGGGACGTCGATCCTGGCGGCCGCCGGCGTGGCCGCTGCAATGACCGTCGCCGGCGGGGGCGTCGCCACCGCGGCGACATCGACGACGATGACCTGCGGCAGCGCGAATCCGCTGCCGTGGGCGCCGGCGTTCACCTGGACGATCACGGCCGGTTCCGGTGAGTCGTTGCCGCCGAACGGAGATGCACTCGTGCCGTCGTTGTTGCTCAGCGGTGGCAACGAACTGCCGGCACCGCCCGGTGGACTGATCCCGAGCATCGGCCCCAACTGGTACGGCACGCAGGTCCTCGTCGACTGGCACAACAACACCACCGGTGAATCCGGGCGCTCGGTCAGCGACCAGGCCGCCTGGCAGCAGAAGCCGGGCATCCCGATCAACCGGACGTTCACGGGAGTCGGGAACGTGGACTTCACGGTCACCGCGCAGACCGGCGGCGGTTGGTGGTTCCTGAACACGCAGAATGCAGTGTGCAAGGGCAACATCGACATCGTGCCCGGTCGCTGATTCGTACGATCCTCGCGGGCGGGGTCACCTCGTGTGGCCCCGACCGCGAGCCGTATCCGGGCACACTAGGGTGAGCCGGGCACGGTAGCCGAGCGAACGGAAGGGCAACCGTCGATCGTGGACATGGTGATCGCGCGCAACCCGGATCCGGGTTCCAGCCTGCCGTTTCTGCTGCGGGTTCCGCTCGAGGGCGGACTCGTGTTCCGCACGTCCGACACGTGGCCGCGCACCAAAGCGCTGTTCTGCTATCCGGTTCCGGCCGGCGAGTGGCCCGAGGATCCCGATGTGGTCGAGCGTGTCGGAGTGCGGTCCTGCGTACGACGGGGTGCCGCCATCGATCTCGTCGTGGACCGGAGCCGTGAGAGCCGCTCCCAGATCGTGTTCACCAAGGCGCGTGGCCGGGACATGGTGTTCTGGCAGTCGCCGCGCACCCGCAAACAGGCGCGGCCCCAGGTGCGCACTCCCACTGCGCGCGCCGCGGGACTCGCCGACCTGACCATCGTCGTCGATTCGCACGAGCGCTATGCATACAAATTCCCGGGTCAGCAGGTCAGCACCGTCACGCGGCCGTTGTCGTGCGGCGACTACGGCCTGGTCTCCAACGATCGACTGGTGGCCTCCGTGGAGCGCAAGTCGCTGTCCGACCTGGTGTCGAGTCTCACCAACGGCACACTGCGGTTCGCGATGGCCGAACTCGCCGCTCTCCCCCGGGCTGCGGTCGTGGTCGAAGACCGCTATTCGGCGGTGTTCAAGGTCGGGTGGGTCCGTCCCGCCGTGGTGGCCGACGGTCTCGCCGAGCTGCAGGTCCGCTATCCGAACGTGCCGATCGTGTTCTGCGAAACCCGCTCGCTCACCGAGGAGTGGACGTATCGCTTTCTCGCCGCCGCGCATCAGTGGGACGAGGACGACGCCGCCGCGCGTGAGCGCCTCGTTCCGAAACCAGCGCCCGTGCGCACCGTCCCGCAACCTGTGACCGCTGCAGCCGAACCCGGATCGTCGCCGACAGATCCCACGACCGCGCAGGTGCGGGCGTGGGCGCGCGCCGCGGGCTGGGAAGTGCCGGACCGCGGCCGATTGCGCCCGGACGTGTGGGCGGCCTGGCGCGACGCGCACCCCCCGCCGGACGACATCTGATCGCGCGGATCGACGAGGGGCGGACGATCGGTGTTCGCTCCTGCGCCGGCAGTTCGACGACAGTAGCCCGGGCGGCGGTGTCGGCGGCGGAGATACGCGCGGCCGCTCTGCACCCACTTCGATTCACCGCACTTCATCGCAGACGGCGGTGCATCCGGGACGGCAGGTCGTGCAGCACAGGCGCGACACCCGTCATCGGGCAGCCGTGCCCGCCCGCGACGACCGTGGGTTCCAGCTCGGCCAGCCGCGCGACCGATCCGCGTGCACGGCTCCAGTTCCACGTGCTGACCCAAGGCGGTCCACCGAGGGTGGGCCTGCCGAGCACGAAGCCGCGCACGGAGTTCAGGTCGATGGTGCACAGCGCGTCACCGGAGATCATCACCCGGTCGGACGGCCGGAAGTACACGACCGAACCCGGCGTGTGGCCGGAGGCCGGGATGCACCGCCAGCCGGGCAGCCCGTGCACCGGGCCGTCGGGATCGAACTGCTGGACGACGTCGGCCAGTGGATCGGCGCGCTTCGTGCTCCGAGGCGGGAGCAGGCGCAGCAGCGGACCGATGACGAACCGGTCGAGCGGGCTGGCGTAGCCGGGCAGGATGCCGCCGCGTGCTTGCGGCACCTCGGCGGGATGCACCAGGACCGGCAGGTCCCAGTAGCGTGCCAGGTTCTCCGCCGATCCGGAGTGATCAGGGTGAATGTGGCTGAGCAGGATCGCCGCCGGCCGAGTGCCCCGCCCGAACAGTGACTCGGCCGCCGACCGGATGCGCGCGGCATGCCCGGGCCACCCGGTGTCGATCAGCGCCCAGGAGTTGCCGGACTCGACGAAATACACGTTGGAGGCCAAACGCCAGGGGCCGGTGGACAGATAGTGGATTCCGGCGGCGACCTGGTGCGGTCTTCGTCGCGTCGAGGTGGTCATGACCTCTCTAGATCATGACCTCCGCGAGCAGAACGCAGACGACGGTCACGACCCCGAAAACCAGACCGAGGAGCACCGATCCGGTCAGAGCACCGACGGACACACCGACGATGAGCGCCGCGACCCCGACGGTTCCGGCCACGTGGCGGCCACGGGAGATCGACCGCTCGAGCGGCTGCGCATGATTCCGGGCAGTGGTCATTGAGCCTGCTTTCGACGCTGAACAAACTTCTGCCGCCCCCCAAGGCGACTCCGCGGCACCCTGGGTGCCGCACGGCGCTCGGACTGCGGACTCTAGATTGCCGAATGCTCTGTCCTGCTTACAGAGTCGACGTCCACACCGAGCGCATCCACCGACGCGAGCCCGTGCACCCCCAGGGTTCACGGCTTCGCGAACACTCCGATCTTATCCGTTGTGACATACATCTCGCAATTGAATTGTGATTCCGAACAGTCAACCGAGGTCTTTAGGCCCTCATCGGAGATCCTTTCGCGACCGTCCCGTTCGTCACCGCACGCGATCGGTGACGGCCCACTGTCCGCCACCACGCAGTTCGAGGATCCGGTCGTGGAATCCGTCGAGCGTGCTCCGGTGACCGACACTCACGATCACGGATTCGGGAAGCGATTCCCGCAGCGTGCGATACAGCGAGTTCTCGAGTCCTTCGTCGACGGCCGCGGTCGCTTCGTCGAGGAAGACGACCGCCGGTTCCGCGAGCAGGATCCGCGCGAACCCGAGGCGCTGCTGCTCCCCCGGCGACAGGATGCGAGTCCAGTCGGCCGTCTCGTCCAACCGGTCCACGAGATGCCCGAGTTGGACTCGCTCGAGAACCCCGCGCAGTGCGGTGCCGTCGCCACCGGAATCGGTGCTGTCGGCGGATTCGGGATAGGTGAGTGCGGCGCGCAACGTGCCGAGCGGCATGTACGGCTGTTGCGACAGGAACAGCGCGTTACCGGCGGGCCGAGCGACCGCGCCCCGCGCGTGCGGCCACAGCCCCGCGACGGTGCGCAACAGGGTGGTTTTTCCGCTGCCCGACGCACCACGTACCAGCAGCGCCTCACCCGGCTCGACGCTCAGCGACAGATCGGTGACCAACGGACCCCCTTCGGGGGTGGTGACGGACAGGCCGGTCAGGTTGAGGCGTTCGCCCTGCTCGGTGGCGGCGAGTGTGGGCAGCTTCCCGGCCCGGTCGGTCGTGTCGAGCAACCCGTTGAGGCGGATCGTGGTCGCCCGGAACGCCGCGAAGTCGTCGTAGGACTCCCGGAAGAACGACAGGGAATCGTGCACCTGCCCGAACGCGTTCGACGTCTGCATCACGTCGCCGAGGGTCACCTGCCCGGCGAACAGCCGGGGCCCCTGGACGAGGAACGGGAAGATCACCGAGAGTTGGTTGACGGCGAGGTTGAAGCCGTTGAACTTCAGGGTCCGGAACACCAGGCGCCACCAGTTCCGGATGACCGCCGCGAACTTCGCCAGCAGGCCGCTGCGCTCGACGGGTTCGCCGCGGTAGAAGGCGACGGCTTCGCCGTACTCGCGCACCCGGACCAGTGCGTACCGGTAGGTGGCGCCGAGTTTCTCGTTGAGGAAGTTCAGCCCGATCAGCGGACGGCCGATCCAGAACGCGACCGCGGTGGTGACCAGCACGTAGATGAACACGAGAAAGACCATCAGGCGCGGAATCTCGACGCCGAAGAGCGTCATCGGGCCCGACAGATCCCACAGGATGCCGGTGAAACTCACGATGGACAGCACCGCATTGACGGCCCCCATCGACAGGACGCGGGACGTGATGACGAAGTCGGTGATGTCGACCTGGATCCGCTGATCGGGATTGTCGACCGGGTCGTCGACGAATCGCTCACGGTAGTAGGCACCGGAATCGAGCCACCTGTCCACGATCCGTTCGTTGAGGTGGGTACGCCAGCTGATGTCGAGGGTCTGGCCGACGAGGTAGACGACGAGGGAGCGCAGCACGTGCACCGTGGCGAGGACCGCGAAGATCCGCATGAACCGCCAGAACGCGGGCTCGTCGAGATTCTGGATCGCGGTGTAGAAGTCGTTGTACCAGTAGGAGAACAACACATTCATCCGCACGGCGAACACCGTCAGGAACAACACCAGCGCTGCCAGCCCGAGACCGGCCGTACCCGCGCGCGGGTCGAAGTACGACGCGGCGATGCGCCACCACTGGCGGCCCCAGCGGGTGAAGCGCACCAGCGCCGCGATCACGACGACGGACACCACGATCGTGATTGCAAAGGCCTTCAACGTCCACAGCGCGCTGTCGACGACGACCGTTGACCACTCCACCACTTCCGAACCCCGTTCCATCGACGATCGCCGAACGTCAGACAAGGATCACCCGTACCCGCGCGCGGACATGCGGAATCGGAGAATACCGCCGGGCGCACCGCCTCGGATCAACTGTCGCCGCGGTGGCGTCGCCGCCACCGCACGGCTGCGGACAGGACGCGGATTCCCAGCGCAAGAAGGACCAGATTGGCGACGATCTGCACCGAGACCGCCACCCGGGCGATCTGGCTGACGGCGACGATGTCGCCGAATCCGACGGTCGCGAACACGACGAGGCAGAAGTACAGGGCATCGATCCGCGTCAACGGTGCGCCGAAACTGGCGGCATTCACCACCGACATCCGGAAGTACACCGTCGCGAACAGCACGAGATAGAACGCGACGACAGTAGTGAGCGCCTCGATCGCCTGGACCATCGGATATTCGGCCGCCAGGATCTTGCGGATCTGCCACCAGCCCAGGACGAGTACGACGCCGATGCCCGCGGCGAGTGTCAGCGCACCGGAGATGTCTCCGACGTGGTCGAGCGGCACGAGGAAATAGACGACCACCAGCACCGCCGTGGTCAGTGACGGGCGGGCCAGCGCGTAGAACAGCAGCCGCCGACGGTCACGTTGCGACAGGGGCTCGGGTGGACCGGAGTCGTCGTCCGACGGCCTCGGTGGCCCTGCGGGTTCAACCATGACGCCACCTGTTTCCGCGAGCGTGGGTGCCCAGCAACGCAACGGATTCAGGGTAGGTGACTCCCCGGCACCCGACGGCCGTCTCGGAGAAACCTACCGCTCACTTCCCCCTGCGGCACCGAAAGGCGGCGGCCGGTCAACTCTTCGGCGGAAGCGAACGAGCGAACTCGACGCCTCGGGGGACCCACTCGCGCAGGTGGGCGTCGTCCTCGACATGCGGCGCCGAGACCCGCACCCAGCCGGTCATTTCCCGATTTCCCATCATGGCCTGCCGAACGGAGCCGTCGTCGACGAACCGGTCGTGCAGTGCGGACCCGACCCGCACGAGCAGTCCACCCTCACCGCTGACCGCGAGGGCCATGTTGCCGTCCACCATGAAGGCCAGGCCGCCGAACATTCTGCGTTCGGTCACGGTCGGCCCCGATTCGATGAGGTCCCGGATACGTTCGGCCAATTCCTCGTCGTATGTCATGGGACACAGTGTGGACCCGCGCCCCGACATTCTCGGCTCGGGTTCGGCCCCGGATCGAGGATTCCGACCCGCTTCGACACAGCGCCGGTGTCACCCGTGCAGGGCCGGCGAGTTCAGCAGGCCGGCGTGATACCGCTCGGTCACGTTGGGGTGCGCGCGCAGCCGCGACTTGAGCGCGTTGAGGCCGTACACGGAGTGCAGGGTTCCGCCGTGTTCGTCGGTGCCGACCCCGCGCGCGCCCGCGGCGAGTTCAGCGGGCAGCGGGACGGCCGGCAGTTCCTTGTCCAGGCCGGGGTTGAGGAAGAACGGCAGCGAGATCCGGTCGCTGCCGGGTTCCGGTGGCAGCACCCGGTGTGCGGTGGCCTCGAGGTAGCCGCCGGTGGCCAGTTCGAGCAGTTCGCCGATGTTGACGATGAAGCAGCCCGGCCGCGGCGCCACGTCGATCCAGGTGCCGTCGCGGTCGACCTGGAATCCGGTGCTGCCCGGTTCCGGATACAGCAGGGTGAGGACACCGACGTCCTTGTGGCTGCCGACGCCCTGCCCGGTGACCGACCGGTCGTGGCCGGGATACCGGGCGATCTTGAGCAGCGGGTCGGGGTCGGCGAAGGCGTCGTCGAAGAAGTCGGCGGGGGCACCGAGTGATTCGGCCCAGGCGCGCAGCAGGACGATGCCGACGGCCTGGGCCTGTTCGATCCACCGCAGCGCGAGGTCCCGCAGCTCCGGAAGCTGCGCCGGCCACAGGTTGGGCCCGTGCAGCACCTCCCACGGTTTCGCGGGATCGACAGCGGTGACGGCCGCGCGTTCGGGCCCGATGTCGATCTGTTCGCGCCAGTCGACGTGCCCCTGGGTGCGTTCCCCGCCGATGCGGGTGTAGCCGCGGAACTGCGGGGAATGCGAGTTCTCGATCTCGAGTTTCGCGGAGTCGGGCAGTGCGAAGAACGTGCTGGCCGCGGCGACGAGTTCTGCGGCGAACGCCGGATCGATGCCGTGGCCGGCCAGGTGGAAGAACCCGATCTCGTGGGTCACGGTACGCAAGCGGGTGAGCAGTTCCGCGCGGGCCCGCGCGCCTCGGTCGAGGTCCGCGAGGTCGATGACGGGCAGCGTGGCCGGCATGATGGTGTTCCTTTCCGGAGATCGAAGGGGGACGACCCCGATTCGAGCAACAGCGCGCGAACTGCGCACATTCCGCGGGTCGGGGTCGGGGCGTGTGCGAGCGGGTCACGGATCCGCCACGTCGGGTCGCCGGGGCGTCGCGGCGGCCGCCGCGATCGCGGCACCGACGATCGTGACGAGCGCTCCGAGCACGAGTGCGGCGGCGTCGGCCGTCGACAGCAGCCCGCCGGCGAGGCCGATCGCGACCGCGGCCAGCGGGATTCCCAGCTGGGTTGCGGACAGCGCGCCGAGCGCCACCGGCTGGCCGGTCGCCCGCGGCGTCAGGTGCACGAGCACCGCGACCGCGCCGAGCGCCAGTCCCAGCCCGATCCGGGACGGATGCTCCCAGAGCACCCGGACGTCGATCGACGCCCCGATCCAGATGTAGAACACGGGCGCGAAGAACCCCTCGGTGACCGCGAACAGCTGACCGGTGAGCCGTCGTGGTTCCCCGACCGCGGCGACCGCGAGGCCGAGGGCGAACCCGGCGAGCATCACCGACACGTGCGTCCACACCGCAAGCGCGCCGAGACCGAACAGCACCGCCAGACTCACCCGCAGTTCGACGGCGAGCTTGCGGTCCTTCGACACATCGTGGACGCGCCGCTGCATCCCGGTGCGGTCGAGCTGCCGCAGCCCGACGAACACCACCGCCGCGCATGCGATCACCGCGATCGACCCCAGCCCGGCGCGGAGCGCTTCGGGCGGGGCGATCACCAGCGGCAGCGCGACGATGCACACGGTGTCGGCGACCGCGACCTGCACCAGCAGCGGAAGCACCTCGCGTCCGCCGATCCCGGACGCATCCACGATCGGCAGGACCAGCGCGGCCGACGACGACGCGAGCAGCACCGCGAACAGCGCGGCGTGCGGCGCGTCGAACAGCCGGGCGAGCCCGATCCCGGCGGGTACCGCGACGGCACCGACGAGGGCGGCCCGTCCGATGCCCCGCCACAGCGCCGGGCGCAGCCGTGTGTCGCGGACCGGCACGTGGGTGCCGGCGACGAACATGACCAGCGCGAATCCCACCTGCGCGACCGCATCGAGTGTCGGTTCGCCCGGGTCGACCCAGCCGAGGCCGCTGACCCCGACAACGATCCCGGCGAGCAGTTCGCCGAGCACGAGCGGCAGCCGGATACCGCTGCGGGCCGCTGGCAGCGACCCGACGATCGCGACCACCATGACGAGCGCGAGGGTCGCGAACATCGCCGGGGCCGCCGCTCAGCGCCGGGACGGGAAGTGCTTGATGATCCCTTCCTGCACGACGGTGGCGACGAGTTCACCGTCGAGGTCGAAGTACCGGCCGGTGGCCAGGCCCCGCGATCCGGCCGCGACCGGCGATTCGGTGGCGTACAGGTGCCACTGGTCGAACCGGGGGGGCCGATGGAACCAGATGGAGTGGTTGGCCGTCGCTGCGAAGATCCGGTCCAGGCCCCAGGACAGGCCGTGGGTGGTGAGGATCGAATCGAGGACGGTGGTGTCGGAGCTGTAGCCGAGCGCCGCGACGTGCAGCAGCGGATCGTCGGGAAGCTCACCGTCGGTGCGCATCCAGACCCGGTTGTGGTTGAGCTTCTCGCCGGAGCCCTTGAGGATCCACGCGGGATCGTTCGCGTAGCGCATGTCGATGGGCTTGAGCGCGTTCACGAACCCGGGCAGATGTTCTTCGAAGCCTTCGAGGTGGTCACCGATCGGGGGCAACGCCTCGGGGTACGGCACCTCCGGGACGGTTACCGCGTGTTCGAGCCCCTTGCCCCACTTCTGGTAGGCCGCGAGCATCACGAACAGTTCCTCGTCACCCTGATAGGCGGTGACCATGCGGTTCGCGAAGTCGCGCCCGTCCCGGTGCCGTGCGACCCGGTACTCGATGGGTGCGTGGACGTTGCCGCCGCGGATGAAGTGCGCGTTGAGCGCATGGATCGGCCGGTCACCGGTGGTGCGGCCGGCCGCGACGAGTGCCTGCGCGACCAGCTGCCCACCGAACGTCCGGGTGCCGGTCTGCGGCGGGTGTGCTCCACGGAAAACGTCCTCCCCGGTCTGCTCGAGATCGAGCAGACCGAGGAGGACATCGAGGTCCGTCGCCTCGATACCTGTCAACGAGTGTCCTTTTCCCCCAGCCGGTGCACGTGGATCAGGTTCGTCGAGCCGGAACGTCCCGGAGGCGCACCGGCAACGATCACCACGAGGTCGCCACGCTGGTAGCGACCCAACGACAGTAGCGCCGCGTCGACCTGTTCGACCATCTGATCGGTGGTCTGCATCGGCTCGACGGAGAACGTCTCGGTGCCCCACGTGAGTGCGAGCTGGTTGCGGATGAACGGCACCGGGGTGAACGCGAGCAGCGGCAACCGGGTGTGCAGGCGCGCGAGCCGGCGTACCGTGTCGCCGGACTGGGTGAACGCGACGAGGGCCTTCGCGTCGAGGCGTTCACCGATGTCGCGTGCCGCGTAGGAGATGACGCCGCGCTTGGTGCGGGGCACGTGGGTCAGGGCGGGCACGTCCGTCGAATCGGACTCGACGGCCGCGATGATGCGGGCCATCGTCCGGACCGTCTCGACCGGGAACTTGCCGACGGATGTTTCGCCGGAGAGCATCACCGCGTCGGCGCCGTCGAGCACAGCGTTGGCGACGTCGGAGGCCTCGGCGCGGGTGGGCCGCGAGTTCTCGATCATCGATTCGAGCATCTGGGTGGCGACGATGACCGGCTTGGCGTTCTCGCGGGCGATCTGGATCGCGCGCTTCTGAACCAGCGGCACCTGCTCGAGCGGCAGTTCGACGCCGAGGTCGCCACGGGCGACCATCACCGCGTCGAACGCGAGGACGACGGCCTCGAGGTTCTCGATCGCCTCCGGCTTCTCGAGCTTCGCGATGACCGGGACGCGGCGGCCCACACGGTCCATCACCTCGTGCACGAGTTCGATGTCGGCGGGCGAACGCACGAACGACAGGGCGATGAAGTCGACACCGAGCCGCAGTGCGAACTCGAGGTCGGCGATGTCCTTCTCGGACAGGGCGGGCACGGAGATGTTCATCCCCGGCAGCGACACGCCCTTGTTGTTGCTGACCGGTCCGCCTTCGGTGACCCGGCAGACGACGTCGTTGCCCTCGACCGATTCGACGACGACCCCGACCTTGCCGTCGTCGACGAGCAGGCGGTCGCCGGGAACGGCGTCCTGCGCGAGTTCCTTGTAGGTGGTCGAGACGCGATCGTGGGTGCCCTCGATGTCGTCGACGGTGATCCGCACGACCTCACCGTTCTCCCACACGGTGCGGCCTTCGGCGAAACGTCCGAGGCGGATCTTCGGTCCCTGCAGGTCGGCGAGGATACCGACGGCTTGTCCGCTGGCTTCGGCGGCCGCGCGGACCCGGTTGTAGTGGGCCTCGTGCTCGGAGTGCTCTCCGTGGCTGAAGTTGAGTCGGGCCACGTCCATACCGGCGGCGACGAGTTCCTTCAGGACCTCGGGGTCGGCGGTCGCGGGGCCCATGGTGCAAACAATCTTGGTGCGTCGGGTCACGGGTCGAGCCTAGTCCCCCGGCAGTCGGCGTGACGACCGCGCACGGACGGGGCAAAGACCCAGCTCGCGCGGCGCGTGACGTCGCCTCACCGCGCGAAACAGGTGGCGCACCGCGTGTGTGAATTGCGCCACCTCGAAGAATATGTGATGCGCGCGGTCACAGGGCCGTCGAGGGCGCCGTCAGTCCGCGGTCAGCAGTCGCGACTCCGGTGTCACCGGTGCGGGCAACCGGGACCGCCCGGTCAGGTAGGTGTCGACACCTCGCGCCGCCGCGCGGCCCTCGGCGATCGCCCACACCACGAGGGAGGCGCCGCGGTGCGCGTCGCCGCACACGAACACCCCGGGTTCACCGGTCTGCCAGTCGGCGCCGCAGTCGACGGTGCCGCGGGCGGTGGTCGCGGGGCCGTTGTCGAGCAGCGGACCGGGGCGCACCCCGTCGAATCCGATCGCGAGCAGCGCGAGATCGCACGGGATCTCGAATTCCGGACCCACCCGGGCACGTCGCGCGTCGACCTCGGCGAGCAGCAGCGCCCGCAGCCGGCCGGTGTGGTCGCCGACGAACCGCTGCACGCCGACCTCGAAACGTCGCTCACCGCCCTCGGCGTGCGCCGGCGTGGTGCGCAGCACCCAGGGGGTGAGCGGCCACGGGCTGCGGGTGTCGTCGCGGGTGTCGGGCGGCCGGCCGCGGTAGTCGAGCTGGGTGATCGAGGCGGCGCGGTGACGGTGCGCGGTGCCGAGGCAGTCGGCGCCGGTGTCTCCCCCACCGATGATCACGACCCGGCGTCCTGCCGCGTGGATCGGAGTGGTGCCGTCGCCTTCACAGTCGTGGTTGGCGGCGACGAGGTAGTCCATGGCCTGGTGCACGCCGCTCAGGTCGCGGCCGGGCAGGTCCATGTCGCGGGTGGCGCCCGAGCCGACCGCAAGGATCACCGCGTCGAAGTCGGCGCGCAGGCGGGCCAGGCTGGGGTCGAGGCCGACGTCGCAGCCGGTGCGGAACTCGGTGCCTTCGGCGCGAAGCTGCCCGAGACGGCGGTCGATGAGTGTCTTGTTCATCTTGTAGGCCGGGATGCCGTAGCGCAGCAGCCCGCCGAGCCGGTCGTCGCGCTCGTACACGGTGACGGCGTGTCCGGCGCGGGTGAGTTGCTGCGCGGCGGCCAGTCCGGCCGGCCCGGATCCGACGACCGCGACGGAACACCCGGTGCGGCGGCGCGGCGGCTGCGGGGTGACGGTGCCGTCGGCGTAGGCACGGTCGGCGATAGCCTGTTCGATCTTCTCGATGGTGACCGCCGCGGCGGGATCGGAGAGCGCAAGCACGCATGCGGATTCGCACGGCGCGGGGCAGATGCGTCCGGTGAACTCGGGAAAGTTGTTCGTCGCGTGCAGGCGCCGGGATGCCTCGGCCCACAGGTCGCGGCGCACCAGGTCGTTCCATTCGGGGATGAGGTTGCCGAGCGGGCAGCCGGCGCTGCCGGAGTGGCAGAACGGGATGCCGCAGTCCATGCATCGGGTGGCCTGGTCGCGGACGAGGCGGTCGTGTTCGGCGGGTGCGATCGGCGCGGCGATCTCCGCCCAGTCGTGGATCCGTTCCCCGACCGGCCGGTGCGGCGGTTCGATCCGGCCGTACCGCAGGAATCCTCGCGGGTCAGCCACCGCCCGCTCCTGTGGTCGCGGGTTCGCTCCGGCGCTCGGCGGCCCGCACCCGCGCGTAGTCGACCGGCAACACCGTCGTGAATCGTGCTGCCGCACAGGGCCAGTGGACAAGCAGTGCGGCGGCGATCGGCGATCCCGTGCGGTCCCGGTGGCGGGCCAGCAGCTTCCGGAGCGGTTCGAGGTCGCCGGGTTCGACCGCGGTGAGATGCACCGAGTCCCGATTGACGCGGGCCGGGTCGAGATCGAGGACGTGGGCGAGACCACCGGACATGCCGGCGGCGAGGTTGCGGCCGGTGGCGCCGAGGATCACGACGCGTCCACCGGTCATGTATTCGCACGCGTGGTCGCCGGTGCCCTCGCACACCGCCTCGGCGCCGGAGTTGCGCACCGCGAAGCGTTCGCCGACGCGCCCGCGCAGGAACAGTTCCCCGCTGGTCGCGCCGTACAACACGGTGTTACCGGCGATGATCTGGGTGTGCGCCGCGAAGTGGGCGCTCGGGTCGGGCCGCACGACGACACACCCGCCGGACAAGCCTTTGGCGACGTAGTCGTTGGCGTCGCCGGTGACCGTGACCGTGATGCCGGGTGGGAGGAATGCACCGAGGGACTGGCCGGCGCTGCCGCGCAGCTCGACGCGGACGGTGTCGTCGGGCAGGCCCGCCCGACCGCGGCGGACGGTGACCTCGGCGCCGAGCCGGGTGCCGACGGTGCGGTCGACGTTGCGCACGCGCGCCTCGATCCGCACCGGGTGGGCGCCGGTGAGGGCATCGGCGGCCGCGGCGATCAGCCGGTCGTCGAGGGTGTCGCCGGCGAGCGACACGGCGGGGCGGGTGCGGCGGCGTTGCGGCGGGGCGCCGCTCGCGTCGACCGGAGGCACGAACAGCGGCGTGAGGTCCAGTCCGGCGGCGCGCCACCGGGTCAGGGCCGCGGCGGGCTCGAGCAGATCGACGCGGCCGACGGCGTCGTCGAGGCTGCGCAGGCCGAGTTCGGCAAGGCGGCGGCGCACGTCCTCGGCGAGGAAACGGAAGTACTGTTCGACGAATTCGGCTCGCCCGGTGAACTTCTCACGCAGTTCCGGATTCTGGGTGGCGATACCGACCGGGCAGGTGTCGAGGTGACAGACCCGCATGAGGATGCAACCGAGTACGACGAGCGGCGCGGTCGCGAAGCCGTATTCCTCGGCGCCGAGCAGCGCGGCGACGAGCACGTCGCGGCCGGTGCGCAGCCCGCCGTCGCATTGGACGGTGATGCGGTCGCGCAGACCACCGAGCACGAGGGTCTGCTGGGTTTCGGCGAGCCCGATCTCCCACGGGGTGCCGGAGTGCGCGAGCGCGGTGAGCAGCGCCGCGCCGGTGCCCCCGTCGTGCCCCGAGATGAGCACCACGTCGGCGTGCCCCTTCGCGACCCCGGCCGCGACGATGCCGACACCGACGCCGCTGACGAGTTTGACGTGGATGCGGGCCCACGGGTTGGCGCAGCGCAGATCGTGAATGAGCTGGGCGAGATCCTCGATCGAGTAGATGTCATGGTGCGGTGGGGGCGAGATCAACCCGACCCCGGCGGTGCTGTGCCGGGTGCGGGCGATCCACGGATACACCTTTCCGCCGGGAAGCTGGCCGCCCTCACCGGGTTTCGCGCCCTGCGCCATCTTGATCTGCAGGTCGGTGGCGTCGGCCAGGTACGCGGCGGTGACCCCGAACCGTCCGCTGGCAATCTGTTTGACGGCGCTGCGGCGCAGCGGATCCCCGAGCCGGTCCGGGTCCTCCCCACCCTCCCCGGAGTTCGAGCGCCCACCGAGCCGGTTCATCGCGACCGCGAGGGCCGTGTGCGCCTCGGCGGAAATGGACCCGTAGCTCATGGCGCCGGTGGCGAAGCGGGTGAGTATCCGCTCGGCCGGCTCGACCTGTTCGAGCGGGATCGGCGGGTGCAGGCCGGTGCGGAAGCCGAGCAGACCGCGCAGGGTTCCGCCGGCCGCGGCGAGCCGGTCGACCTCGTCGCTGTAGCGGGCGAAGATGTCGGCACGGCCGGTGCGGGTGGCGTGCTGCAGGAGGAACACCGTCTCCGGGGTGAACAGGTGCGGCTGCCCGTCACGGCGATAGCGGTAGATGCCGCCGCTGTCGAGTTCCTCTGCGCCGGAGACGGATTCGCGGTAGGCGGCGGCATGTCGCGCGCGGGCGTCGTCGGCGAGGTCGCTCAGCGACGCCCCGCCGATCCGCGAGGCGGTGCCGGGCAGGTATGCGTCCACGACGTCGCCACCCAGCCCGACCGCCTCGAAGGTCTGCGCCGCGACGTAGGAGCCGAGCACGGAGATGCCCATCTTCGCCATCACCTCGAGCACCCCCGTGACCAGGGCGTGCCGATAGTTGCGGGCGGCGTCGTCCGGGTCGACGTCGGCACCGGCGAGCGCTCGGACGGTGTCGAACGCCAGGTAGGGGCACACCGCGGAGGCCCCGAAACCGAGCAGTGCGGCGACGTGGTGCACCTCGCGGGCGTCGCCGGTTTCGACGAGCAGGCCGACGCGGGTGCGGCGACCGGTGCGGATCAGGTGGTGGTGCACCGCGGCGACCGCGAGGAGCGACGGGATCGGAACCGAGTCCGGTGCGGCGCCGCGGTCGGTGACGACGAGCAGTCCGTGCCCGGTGTCGGCGGCGTCGTCGGCGGCCCGGCACAGCGCGGACAGGGCCGCGGCGAGGGCCTCCCCCGACGGTCCGCCGACGGCGAAATGTGCGGGCAGCACCCGTGCCGCGAGCGCCGGATGCGGTCCGTCCGCGGTGAGGGCGCGGATCGCGTCGAGTTCGTCGGGGGCGAGCACCGGGCCGGGCAGCAACAGTTGCCGGCACGAATCCGGCGAGCTGTCGAGCAGGTTGCCCTCGGGTCCGACGGCGGCCCCGGTGGTGGTGACGATGCGTTCCCGGATCGAATCCAACGGCGGATTCGTGACCTGCGCGAACAGCTCGGTGACGTAGTCGTAGAGCAGGCGCGGCCGCGGGGACAACACTGCGGGCGGGGTGTCGTTGCCCATCGATCCGAGGGGCTCACCGCCCGTGCGCGCCATCGGCGCGAGCAGCACGTCGAAGTCCTCGCGGGTGTAGCCGAACAGCCGATGGGCCCGTTCGGTCGAAACGCCCGCGGTCGCGGTGCACGGTGCCGACGGGGGGTCCGCGCGCGGCAGGTCGGCGAGGGCGATCCGGCCGGCGCGCAACCAGTGCCGGTAGGGGTGGGAGCGGGCGAGCCCGCCGAGCAGCTCGTCGGACGGCACGATGCGCCCGAACCGGGTGTCGACGAGGAACATCCGGCCCGGTTCGAGCCGGCCCTTCTCGACGATCTGGTCGGGTGGCAGGTCGAGCACCCCGGATTCACTGGCGAAGACGACCCGGTCGTCGAGGGTGCGCCACCATCGGCCCGGTCTCAGCCCGTTGCGGTCCAGGACCGCCCCGAAGACACGACCGTCGGTGAACGGCAGGCACGCCGGACCGTCCCACGCCTCGAGCAGCGCCGCGTGGAACCCGTGGAATCCGCGGCGCTGCGGGTCGAGTTCCGAATCGTTCTCCCACGCGGGCGGGATCATCATGGTCACCGCGTGCGGCAGCGTCCGGCCCGACAGATGCAGCAACTCGAGCACCTCGTCGAGCGATGCCGAATCGGATCCGCCGGGGCTGCAGATCGGGAACAGCCGGGTCAGGTCGCCCGGGATCCGCGCGGTCCGCAGCGCCGATTCGCGGGCCCGCATCCGATTGCGGTTGCCGCGGATGGTGTTGATCTCCCCGTTGTGCGCGCTGTAGCGGAACGGCTGCGCGAGCGTCCAGGACGGGAACGTGTTGGTGGAGTAACGGCTGTGTACCAGCGCGATCGGGCTCACGCAGCGCGGGTCGCGCAGGTCCGGGTAGAAATGCGCGAGCTGCCCGGCGGTGAGCATGCCCTTGTAGACGATCGTGCGGGCCGACAACGACGGGAAGTACACCTCCGACGGGTCGTCGGAGGCGGGTCGCTCGGCGCGCCGGCGCAGCGGGTAGACGAGCCGGTCGAGATCGAGCCCGCCGGGCCGGACGCCCGCGACGGCCGGCGCCGCGACGAACAACTGGTCGATGTGCGGGCGGCACCCGTCCGCGGTGGCGCCGATCCCGGCGCGTTCGGGTTCGACGGGCATCGTTCGCCAGCCGAGTACCTCGAGGCGCTCGGCAGCGGCGAGATCCTCGATCCGCCGGCGGGCGCGGGCACGGTCGTCGGCGTCGCGCGGCAGGAAGCAGAGCCCGGTGGCGTAGCGACCGGGCGGTGGCAGCGGAAAGTCGGTCACCGCGTCGAACAGCGCCGCGGGGACGGCGAGGGTGATGCCGGCACCGTCGCCGGTGGCCGGTTCGCGGCCGCACGCCCCGCGGTGGCTCAGGTTCTGCAGGGCGCGGATCGCATCGGCCACGAGGTCGTGCCCGGCACGTCCGTGGATGTCGATGATCGCGGCGACACCGCACGAGTCCGATTCCAACGCCGGGTCGTACAGGCCGCGGGGGGCGGGACTCACGGAGTACAGCACTGTGGCCACCTCCACCTGAGCGAACGGTGTGGGGGCGACGCGTCGCGCGTCGGAGCGGCGGCCCTGGCGGGTCGCCACCACGGGCGGTGCAGCGGCGAGGATGGGCCGATCGGCTCCGCCCGGGAAGCCCGGGGATCGTGCCCGGTCGCGTCAGTTTACGCGCGGAAGGCCCGGCTGCGCGAGCATGCGCAGCCGGGCCTTCCAGGAAGAACACCTCGGTGGTTCGGGCGCCTCGATCAGGGTTTCAGGAGCCGGCCTTGTTCGTCACGAACCTTGCCGGTGAGCATCATGATCCCGTCGATCAGCGGCCAGATTCCGCCCAGACCACAGGTCAGCCACGTCGCCGCGATCTGCCCGATCGCGAGGCCCGGCTGGTTGAGGTAGAACCGGCCGGCGCCGAACGCACCGAGGAGGATCTGCAGCAGACCCGCCGTCAACCTCGACTTGTCCGAGTACGGTTCGCCCGTGAGCGGATCGCGCCCGTACGGCGCCGACGGGTCCACGAAGCCGTATCCCGGCATTCCACTCGGAGCCTGCCCGTAGCCGGGGGCGGCACCGTAACCGGGGGCAGCACCGTACGGCTGCTGCGGAGGGGTCGGCGGTCCGCCGAATCCTGCGGGTGCGCCGTAGCCGGACTGATCGCCCATCGGGTACTGCGGGTTCGGCGTGCCGTACACGGGGCCGGCGGGCTCGGTCGGGTTTGCGGGTTGCTGCGGCACCGACGAGTAATCCGACGGCGGCGGGTAGCTGGGCGTGGTGCCCCAGCCCGGACCGTTGCCGACACCCGAATAGGTATCCCAGCCGGGACCGGCGGTGCCCGAGGACGCGGCGGTCGATTCGGAGGTCGGCGGCGGCTCCGACAGCGACGCCTGCGCGGTCGCGTCGTAGTCGAACTCGAGCCCGAAGTTCGAGTTCGGCTGCGATTCCGCAGGGCCGGACGTCTCCTTGCCGAAATCGATCGGGCGCCCCGAATTCGGGTCCGAAGCAGCCGGATCCGGTGTAGTCACGAATGATCCCCCTCGTCGTCGGTGTGTGTGTTGGACCTTACAGGCGGCTGGCCGCCGGGTTCGGTTCAGGGCCGCGCCTAGTGGTCGCGGTTCTTCGCCTTGCCGACCTCGTCGACCGGCTGGGCAGCCGCCTTCTCGTCGGCTGCCGTCGGCTTCGCGGCGTCCTCCGGCTTCGCGGCGTCCTCCGGCTTCGCGCCGTCCTCGGCGGCCGCGGGCCGGGCACGAGCGGGCCGCAACTCCTCGGGTGCCTCCCGGCCCTTGCGCGCGAACACGAAGTACGCGACCCCGAGGGCGAACACGATGGCCGAGGTGAACGAGTTGATGCGGATACCCGCGATCTGGGTGGCCGCGTCGGTGCGCATGAGTTCGATCCAGAACCGGCCCAGGCTGTACCCGGCGACGTAGAGGGCGAACAGCCGACCGTGCCCGATCCGGAAGCGTCGGTCGACGACGACGAGCAGCACGACGATCAGCACGTTCCAGAGCAGTTCGTACAGGAACGTCGGGTGCACGATCGAGGCCACCTGCCCGGTGGACACCCCGTCGATCAGGCCGGGCGACACCTGGCCGGCGTCATTGCGGCGTTCGTAGATCTCGAGGCCCCACGGCAGCGTCGTCTCGCGACCGTACAGTTCCTGGTTGAACCAGTTACCGAGCCGGCCGATGGCCTGGGCGAGCAGGATCGCCGGGGCCAGGGCATCGCCGAACGCGGGCAGCGGGATTCCGCGGCGCCGGCAACCGATCCAGGCGCCGACCGCGCCGAACGCCACGGCACCCCAGATCCCGAGGCCGCCCTCCCAGATCTTCAGGGCGTCGATCGGATCGGCACCGTCACCGAAGTACTTCTGCCAGTCCGTGGCGACGTGGTAGAGCCGGCCACCGATCAGACCGAACGGCACCGCCCACACCGCGATATCGAGGACGGTGCCCTTCTCGCCGCCGCGCGCCACCCAGCGCCGGTCGCCCCACACGATCGCGACGACGATGCCGACGATGATGCACAGGGCATAGGCGCGCAGGGCTATCGGCCCGAGATACCAGACGCCCTGTGGGGGCGAGGGAAGATACGCGAGGAACGTGGTCGTGTCGGTCACGGTGCCACGGTAGCCGAGCGCACACCCCTCGCGAGATCGCGTGTCAGCTCGAGCAGTGCGTCACGGCCCTGCCCGGCGGCGCTGACGAGCGCCGAACCCACGATGACGCCGTCCGCGTATCCGGCGATCTCCGCCGCCTGCGCGCTGTTGCGGACCCCGAGACCGACACCGATCGGGATGTCGGAGTGGGCGCGCACCCGCGCGACGAGCTCCGGTGCCCGGTTGTCGACGTTGTCGCGAGCGCCCGTGACGCCCATCGTCGACGTCGCGTACACGAAGCCGCGGCACTGGTCCAGGGTCATCGCGAGCCGCTCGTTGGTGGACGACGGCGCGACGAGGAAGATCCGGCCGAGCCCGTACTTGTCGGAGGCGGCGATCCACTCGCCGGCCTCGTCGGGGATCAGGTCGGGGGTGATGATGCCGAGCCCGCCCGCGGCGGCGAGGTCGCGTGCGAAGTTCTCGACGCCGTACTTCATAACGAGATTCCAGTACGTCATGACGACGGCGGCGCCGCCGGCGGCGGTGACGGCCTTCACCGCCGGGAACACGTCCCGCACGCGCACGCCGCCGGCGAGCGCCGCGGTGGCGGCGTTCTGGATGGTGGTGCCGTCCATGACGGGATCGCTGTAGGGGATGCCGACCTCGACGAGGTCGCAGCCGCCCTCGACGAGCGCGGTGACGGCCTCGATGGATTTCTCGACCGTCGGGTAGCCGACGGGCAGGTAGCCGACGAGCGCGGCGCGGTTCTCGGCGCGGCAGGTCGCGAAGATCTCGGTGAGGCGTTCGTGCGGGGCGCTCACTGCGCGGCTCCTTCGGTGTCGGTGCTGTCGGCGGGCAGGTAGCCGAACCACTTGGCTGCGGTGTCGACGTCCTTGTCGCCGCGGCCCGAGATGTTCACGAGGACGATCGCTCCCTCACCGAGTTCGGAGGCAAGCTTCAGCGCCCCCGCGACCGCGTGGGCCGATTCGATCGCGGGGATGATGCCCTCGGTGCGGCACAGCAGCTTGAACGCGTCCATCGCCTCGGTGTCGGTGGCCGACCGGTATTCGGCGCGACCGGTGTCGGCGAGCCACGAATGTTCCGGTCCCACACCGGGATAGTCGAGACCCGCGGAGATCGAGTGCGACTCGATGGTCTGGCCGTCCTCGTCTTGCAGCAGGTACGAGTACGCGCCGTGCAGGGCACCGTGCGTGCCGCCGCCGATGGTCGCCGCGTGCCGCCCGGTTTCGACGCCGTCGCCGCCGGCTTCGATGCCGACGAGCTTGACCGACGGGTCGTCGATGAACGGGTGGAAGATGCCGATCGCGTTGGAACCACCGCCGACGCAGGCGACGACGGCGTCGGGAAGGCGACCGGTGAGGGCCTGCACCTGGGCGCGTGCCTCGAGACCGATGATGCGCTGGAAGTCGCGGACCATCGTGGGGAACGGGTGCGGGCCGGCGGCGGTACCGAAGCAGTAATAGGTGCTGTCGGCGTTGGTGACCCAGTCGCGCATCGCCTCGTTGATGGCGTCCTTGAGGGTGCGGGAACCGGTCGTGGCGGCGACAACCTCGGCGCCGAGCAGACGCATCCGCGCCACGTTCAGGGCCTGCCGCTCGGTGTCGACCTCACCCATGTAGACGATGCATTCGAGGCC
Organism: Rhodococcus zopfii NBRC 100606 = JCM 9919; assembly: GCF_001895025.1. Taxonomy (GTDB): domain Bacteria; phylum Actinomycetota; class Actinomycetes; order Mycobacteriales; family Mycobacteriaceae; genus Rhodococcus; species Rhodococcus zopfii. The sequence goes on along the minus strand of NZ_BCXI01000020.1, from coordinate 70,737 downwards.
GAACAGCGCGCACGCGGTTGCGGTGGCGACGCCGTGCTGGCCCGCGCCGGTCTCGGCGATGACGCGGGTCTTGCCCATGCGCTTGGCGAGCAGAACCTGCCCCAGCACGTTGTTGATCTTGTGGGAGCCGGTGTGGTTGAGGTCTTCGCGCTTGAGAAGCAGGCGCGCGCCGCCGGCGTATTCGGTGAGCCGGGCCGCTTCGTAGACCGGCGAGGGCCGGCCCGTGTAGTCGCGCTGGAGACGATCGAGTTCGGCGAGGAAGCCGGGGTCGGTGCGTTCCTTCTCGTACGCGGTGGTCACCTCTTCGATGACGGCCATGAGCGCCTCGGGAAGATAGCGGCCACCGAAGACTCCGAAGTGTCCCCCCACGTCGGGTTCGTGCGCGGTGGGCACGGCCACGGCATCGCTCATGTGGGGAAGGCCGCGGCCCTTGGCCGAAAGGACGGGATCGTCTGCAGTCACGTGTCCAGTCTGCCCCACCACCGCGTCCGGCGCGCCGTCGGGTCGGCGTCCCGGATGGCCCGTGCGGGCAGCCGAACACGTCCGCGCCCTGCGGCATCCGCCGACGACGCGGACGTCCGCGCGGAGCCGGCCGAGCGCCCCCATCCGATCGGCGCGGGGCCGGGGCCGCCGGTCAGCGTGCGGGCTTGGGGCAGGACGGATGCGTGCCCACGGTGACCAGCTCGGCGACGGCCTGACGAGGGTCGCCGCTCGTCACGAGACCCTCGCCGACGAGCACCGCGTCGGCACCCGCCCCGGCGTACGCGAGCAGGTCCGCCGGGCCGCGCACACCGGATTCGGCGATCTTGACGACGTCGCTGGGCAGGCCCGGCGCGATCCGCGCGAACGTGCCCTTGTCGACCTCGAGGGTTTTGAGGTTGCGGGCGTTGATACCGATGACGGTCGCACCGGCCTCGAGGGCGCGGGTCGCCTCCTCCTCGGTGTGCGCCTCGACGAGCGCGGTCATGCCGAGCGACTCGACGCGGTCGATCAGCGAGGTGAGCACAGGCTGGTCGAGCGCCGCGACGATCAACAGCACGAGGTCGGCACCGTGGGCGCGAGCCTCGTGGATCTGGTACGGACCGACGATGAAGTCTTTGCGCAGCACCGGGATCCGCACGGCGCGACGGACCGCGTCGAGATCGGCAAGGCTGCCGTGGAAGCGGCGCTCCTCGGTGAGCACGCTGATCGCGCGGGCTCCCCCGGCCTCGTACGCCTTGGCGAGCTCGGCCGGATCCGCGATGTCGGCGAGCGCGCCCTTCGACGGGCTGGCGCGCTTGACCTCGGCGATGACGGCGATCCCGGGCTCACGCAGAGCGGCCTTGGCATCGATCGGCGGGGGCGCGGCGGCAGCAGCGGCCTTGACGGCGTCGAAGTCGACAACCGCCTCCCGGGCGGCGACGTCGGCGCGCACCCCTTCCAGAATCGAGTCGAGAACTGTCATGGCTCGAGTCCTTTCCGCACCCTTGTCAATCCCCTTGTGACGAAGCTCATCGGGAGTTTCCTGAAGCCTAGTGGTCCGCTCCACAGGGGTCAGCGGCGGGTACCCGAATCGTCGTCACCCTCCGTGTCGCCGGGCGGGTTGCCCGATGCGTCCGGGGCAGGATCGGCATCGAGCGTCGGGTCCTCCCCCGCGTCGAGGGCATCCCACAGTGCCCGTTCGGTGACACGTTCGTCGCCCTCACCGCGCCGCGCGGCCGCGTCCCGGCGTGCGGCGGGACTGTCGTATTTCGACGACAGCCCGGCCTGACTGCGCGGGGTCCGCCACAACACCACCGCCGCGGCCAGCGCCGCGACCGCACCCGCCAGGGTGAGCACCGCCGGTCCGTACGCGATGTCGGTGGCGGTGACGGTCGCGCGCGCCGGCAGGTCCGCGATGCGGGCCGCGTCCTCGGGATCGGCTCCGCCACTGAGCAATCCGACCGCCGGTACCGCGGCGACGATCCCGACGGCCGCGACCGCGGCCGCGACGATCCGCAGCGCCCAGCCGCGCACCGCGAACGCGGCGGCGACAGCGGCGACGAGCACGAGCGCGAGCGGCGTCAGCGAGGCGGCCCACGTCCCGCCGTCGAGGGTGAGGGTGCGGTCTTCCCCCAGCCCGTCGGAGGAGTAGGCGGTCACCCATGTCATCCGGCTCGACGCCCACAACGCGAGCGCGGCGATGCCGAGCAGCAGAGCGGCCACGACGGCCGGGCCACGGCGCGCCGCGGCGGGTTCGGATGCGACGGGGTCGGTCACTTCCACTCACCGCCGTAGGGGATCAGAGTGCCGGCGGCGGCGACGGCGGACAGCGCGGACATGGCCTTGTTACGGGCCTCGGTGTCCTCGTAGACCGGGTCGGAGTCGGCGACGACACCGGCACCGGCCTGGACGTACGCGACACCGTCCTTGACGAGCGCGGAGCGGATGGCGATGGCGGTGTCTGCGTCGCCGGCGAAGTCCAGGTAGCCGACGATGCCACCGTAGATGCCGCGACGGGTGGGTTCGAGTTCCTCGATGAGTTCCATCGCACGGACCTTCGGCGCCCCGGACAGGGTGCCGGCCGGGAAGCACGCGGTGACGGCGTCGAGGGCGTGCTTGCCGTCGGCGAGGCGCCCGGTGACGGTCGAGACCAGGTGCATCACGTGGCTGTACCGCTCGATGTGCCGGTAGTCGTGCACCTTCACGGTGCCCGGCTCGCACACGCGCCCGAGGTCGTTGCGGCCGAGGTCGACAAGCATGAGGTGCTCGGCGTTCTCCTTCTCGTCGTGGATGAGGTCCTTCTCGAGCAGGACGTCCTCCTCTTCGCTGGTGCCGCGCCACCGGGTTCCGGCGATCGGGTGGGTGGTCGCGATGCCGTCGGAGACGGTGACCAGCGCTTCGGGACTCGACCCGACGATGGAGAAGGCAGTCTGCCCGTCCGGGCCGGGAATGTGCAGCAGAAACATGTACGGGCTCGGATTCGACGCGCGGAGCATCCGATACACGTCGATCGGTGCTGCGGGACAGTCGATTTCGAAACGCTGCGAGAGCACCACCTGGAACGCTTCGCCGGCCTCGATGTCACCGATGAGCTTGCGGACGTCGGCGCCGAAGCCCTCGGTGGTTCGCTGCCGCCGGTAATCGGGGGCGGGCTTCGCGAACGTCGAGACGGTGGATCGGGCGGGGGCAGCGAGCGCGGCGGTCATCCGGTCGAGCCGCGCGACCGCGTCGTCGTAGGCCTCGTCGACGCGTTCGTCGGAGCCGTCCCAGTTGACCGCGTTGGCGATGAGCCAGATCGTGCCCTCGTGGTGATCGACGGCCGCGAGATCGGTCGCGAGGAGCATGACGAGTTCGGGGATCTGCAGGTCGTCGTCGGCGATCGAGGGCAGCTTCTCGAGACGTCGGACGATGTCGTAGCCGAGGTAGCCGACCATGCCGCTGGTCAGCGGCGGCAGGCCGTGCAGGCGCTCGGTGTGCAGGAGCCGCAGGGTTTCGTGCAGGACATCGAGGGGGTTGCCGCCCTGGGGGGCGCCGGCGGGGACGTTGCCGTACCAGGCGGCTTCGCCGTCGACGACGGTGAGCGCGGCGGGGCTGCCGGCGCCGATGAACGACCAGCGCGACCACGAGCGGCCGTTCTCGGCGGATTCGAGCAGGAACGTTCCGGGCCGGTCGGCGGCGAGCTTGCGGTACGCCGACAGCGGCGTCTCGGCGTCGGCAAGCACCTTGCGGGTGACGGGGACGACGCGGTGCTCGGCCGCGAGTAGCCGGAACTCCTCGCGGGTGGTGGTATCGGATCGACCGTGCGCGGACGGGTCGCTGGCTGCGGGAATGGTGGTCGGCTCGCCGGACATGCGCCCATCATCCCAGGGACTGCCGTGACGGCTGCGGGCGCGGTAGCGTCGCCGGGCATGAGACCCGGTGACACCGCCCCCGACTTTTCCCTGCGCGATCAGGACGGCGGACTGCGGTCGCTCGACGAGTTGCTCGCGAGCGGCCCGCTGGTGCTGTTCTTCTATCCGGCGGCGTTCACGCCGGTGTGCACCGCGGAGGCGTGCCACTTCCGGGATCTGGCAGCGGAGTTCGCCTCGGTCGGCGCGACGCGTGTCGGGATCAGCGCGGATCCGGTGGACCGGCTCGCATCGTGGGCGACGCGGCAGGCGTTCGGCTTTCCGTTGCTGTCGGACCCGGACGGCGTCGCCGCCGAGGCGTACGGGGTGCGGCGCGGGCTGCTCGGGAGGCTCTCCCCCGTCAAGCGCACGACGTTCGTGATCGACACCGATCGCCGCATCCTCGACGTGATCGCGAGCGAACTGCGCGCGTCGGTGCACGCGGACCGCGCGCTCGACGCGCTGCGCGCCCGCTGACGGTGGGTCAGTCGACCTGGATCGAGCGTTTCGCCAGACCCATCCAAAATCCGTCGATGACCTGCTTTGCGGTCTGCTCGGGGTCGTTGGAGGCGCCGAGCGTGACGAACAGCGGCGCGAAGTGCTCGACGGTCGGGTGGGCGTACGGCATGCCGGGTGCGCGGGTGCGGAAGTCGAGCAGCGCCTCGATGTCGCCGGCGGCGAACCGTTCCCCGGCCCAGGCGTCGAACTCGGCGGACCAGCCGGGTGCGGCCGCCTCGGGTCGCGGGTCGCGCAGGAACGGCAGGCCGTGGGTGGTGAAGCCGGAACCGATGATGAGCACGCCCTGCTCGCGCAGCGGCCGCAGCCGCTCGCCGAGGTGCAGCAGCCGCCGGGGATCGAGGGTGGGCAGCGAGATCTGCAGCACCGGGATGTCCGCGTCGGGGTACATCACGGTCAGCGGCACATAGGCGCCGTGGTCGAGGCCGCGGTGCGGCTGCTGTACGACCGGCTCGTTGTCGGGCATCAGCGCGGCGACCTGGCGGGCGAGACCGGGTGCGCCGGGCGAGGTGTAGGTGACCTCGTAGAAGCGTTGCGGGAAACCACCGAAGTCGTAGACGAGCGGGGTGCCGGTGGTGGTGGCGCCGATGGCGAGCGGCGCCGATTCCCAATGCGCGGACACCACGAGGATCGCGGTGGGTCGCGGCAGATCCGCCGCCCAGCGCTGCAGCTGTGACACCCACAGTTCGCTGTCGACGAGGGGCGGGGCGCCGTGGCTCAGGAACAGGGCGGGCATAAGGCTCATGACACTCCTTTAAGTTGAAGCTTCAACTATCATAGGCGTGCAACGGGCGGTTCGCCAAGTTCATTCCCGTCGGCATCGGTTCGAGCGTGCCGATAGGCGGGCACGTCGAAGCCCGTGCCCCACGCGGACGTGCTCACGCACAGAAGAGACCGACGCCCGGCACCCGACCCCGGCAGGCGGCGTCACTCCGCGACATCGTGGTGGCGCCCGAGGTGCGAGAAGCCCGCGATCGCGGCGTCCCACAAGCACCGCCGATGCTCGGCCGACTCACCCGCGACGGCATCGCCTGGGCGATCACAGGTGCAGCCCGTCGATGTCATCGTGTGAGCCACGGGGTTTCGGCCCACACTCGCGTGAACCCGTCCTGCTGCACCGGGCTCCCGCCGGCCGCCGACGTGTGACCGTGCCGACAGTGGGCGGAGATGATTGACCGGCCCGTTTGGCGATGCATACAATTCAAATATGACTGAATCAAGAAAATTTGAAATGACCCCGACCGGCGAGGCCCTCGGCGAGTCCGCCGCGCTGCTCGGCGCGGTCGCCGACCCCGTCCGGCTGGGCTTGATTCATCAGCTGGCCCAACGGGAATGCGCGTGCGTATGCGACCTGCAGACCTCACCGCCGATCCCGGACAATCTGCTCAGCTATCACCTGAAGGTGCTGCGGGACGCCGAGCTGGTCACCAGCAAACGACGCGGGCGGTGGGTGGACTACTACCTGCTTCCCGACGCCCTGGACAGGCTGCGCGACACACTCCCTTCGGTCGACCGCTCACCGGCGGAGAAAACCCCGGTACCCGAGCGCTAGACGACACCGAAGGGACACGCGTCATGCCCAATCTTCAAGGCAGGCAACTTCGCCCGCCCCCCGCGCTGGCTCGCAACGGCGTGTTGTGGCTGAAGCTGCTGAGCGCCGCCGCAGCCTGGGTGGTCCTGTATATGGGCAACAAGCCATTCTGGGACTGGCTCTACGGCGATGCGATCGGGCTGGACCTGAACGCACGGCTGGGTTCCTCCCTGCACTTCTTCAGCTACGACACCGTCAAGATCCTGCTGCTCCTGACCGGGCTGATGTTTGCCATCGGCATGCTCCGGGCCAGCATGGACCTCCACAAGGCGCGCACCTTCCTCGAGGGCCGCGGGCTGGTCGTCGGCCTCGTCCTGGCGGTCGTGCTCGGCGTGATCACCCCGTTCTGCAGCTGCTCGTCCATCCCACTGTTCATCGGTTTCGTGGCCGCCGGAATCCCGCTGTCCATCACGCTCACCTTCCTCATCGCCTCCCCGCTGGTCAGCGAGACGGCCGCCATCCTCATCGGCGATCACTTCGGGTGGGGCGTGGCCGGGGCCTATCTGATTGCCGGGTCGCTCATCGCAATCGTCATCGGTGCGATCCTCAGCCGCTTCGACCTCGACAAGTGGGTCGAGCCGTACGTCTTCGACACCAAAATCGCCCAGCTGCGCGCCGAAGGCCACGCTCCCACCCTCCAGGAGCGTGTCGACGCTGCGGTGGTGGAAGTGAGGGACATCTTCACCAAGGTGTGGAAATGGGTCATCGTCGGCGTGGCCATCGGTGCTGCCATCCACGGATGGGTGCCGGCCGACTTCTTCGCCCGCTACGCCGGGGCAGACAACCCGTTCGGCGTGCCGCTGGCCACCCTGTTCGGCGTGCCGTTGTACGTCAACGGCGGCGGAGTAGTCCCCATCGGCGAGGCACTGTGGGCCAAGGGCACTCCCCTGGGCACGGTCATGGCCCTGATGATGGCATCGATCGCGCTTTCGATCCCGGAGGGCATCTTGCTCCGCCGGGTCCTCAAACCCCAGCTGCTGGCCTTGTTCTTCGGTTCGGTCACCGTCGGCATCATCATCGTCGGTTACCTCTTCAACTTCATCTACGCCTGATCCCAGGCCCCTGCCACAGAGAAAAGGACTTCCATCATGCACATCAAGATCCTCGGCCCCGGCTGTGCCAACTGCACCAAACTCGAGAAGCAGACCCGGAAGGCCATCGACTCTCTCGGCATCGACGCCGACATCGAGAAGGTCACCGACTACTCCCAGATCGCCGCCTACGGCATCATGAGCACCCCGGGCCTGGTCGTCGACGAGGAGGTCGTGCTCGCCGGCCGGGTCCCCAAAGCGGAGGAAATCGCCCGACTGATCTCCGGAAAGTAAGTCCCGGGCACTTCCGCATGCCGGCACACCACGCCCGGCCCCGGATGGCGGGTTCCAGCGGTCCTCGCATCGCCCTGGGTTCAGGAGTTGCGGGGATCCCTGGAAACCTCCAAGTGATCGATCCGCTACATCGTCGCTTCACCTTCCGGGACCCGGCCGCCGATACGACCGCGGTGAGACCGCCCTGGGCGCATTCACGAATGAGGTTGCGTCTCGAATTCTGCACTCGCCCCGAATATGGTGTTGCGTGGCGGGGGCGCCGACAGTGGGGCCGTGGGCGGGACGGGTGCGTTGGCGGTCACCACCGGCATGGAGCTCATGGCCTATCGGGCTCAGCCGACGAAGGTGAGCATCGCCCACCCGACCCCCACCGCGGACGCGGCAACCACGACGGTCAGCGGAATCCCGAACCGCACGAACGTCCGCGTCGAGTACCCGCCCGGACGCAGCACCATGAGATTCGTCTGATGGCTGTACGGGTTGAGGAACGTGAACGAGATGCACGTGCCGATCAGTGTGAGCAGCAGCACCGGGTCCAGTTCCGCGGACGCGGCGATCTGCAGGGCGATCGGCGTCAGAATGGCCGCGGCGGCGGCGTTGGTCACCACGTTCGTCAACAGCGTGGTGCCGACGACGAACACCAGCACGATCAGCGCGACATTGCCGCGGGCCAGGGCCAGGACCGCGTCGGCGAGGTAGTCACCGAGGCCGCTGCGCACCACGATCGTGCCCAGCCCCACCGATCCGGCGATGATCGCGAGGATGTTCCAGTTCAGCGCACGCACAGCCGATCTCGGCGTCAGCACCCCGGTCAGCACCATCAGGACGGCACCGGCGACCGCGACGAGCTCGACCGCGAGCACGCCCGACGACGCCGCGGCGATCGTGCCGGCGAGGATGCTCGCGGCGATCCACGTCTTCGCGGTCTGCGGGGCCTTACCGGACAGTTCCCGCCACAACGCCACCAGCGAGTTGTCCCCGAGCGCGTCGGCCGAATCCGCGGTGACCAGACACAGCGCGCCGGGTTGAGCCGGAGCGTCGCGCAGGAGCCGGTCGGTCTGCGCGGCGACGACGACGATGTCCTCGTGCTCCTCGAGGTCCCGCACCGATCGGCCCTCGTTGGTCGCGATGGCCACCCGGAACAGCCGTTGCGGGACAAGCCCGAAGACCGGGTTCGCCCACAACATCCGGACACCGGCCTCCGTCGCGCGGTACACGAGCACATCACCCGGCTCGAGCACGCTGTCGACATCCTCGGGATCGCCCCAGCGGCGGATCTCCACGAGTTCGAACTCCGCCGTGGATCGGACGTCGAGCCGGGATGCGGTGCGGCCCACCGCGAGTCCACGATCCGAGATCGGGATCTCCGCCTGCCACGACAGGACCCGTTCGCTCTCGTCGATCCGGCCTCCGAGCAGCAGCGGTGCGGTGACGGTCAGCACCAGCCAGCCGACGACGGCCACCGGCACCGCGATCGGCGCGAACGAGAACATCGTCACCCGCACCCCGGCCGGTTCCGCGAGACCGGCGATCAGCAGGTTCGAGCTGGTCCCGATCAGCGTCGCCGAACCCGCCAGGGTCGTCGCGTGCGCGACCGGCAGCAGAATTCCGCGCGCCGGTATCCGGGATCGCTGCTCGAGTTCCTTCGTGGCGGGGATCAGCATCGCCACGATCGGCGTGGTGTTGATCAGCGCCGACACGACGCCGACCGACGGAATCAACCGGCGCAGCACCTGCCCCGAGGTGCGGACCCCCGACAGCAGCAGGTGCGTGACACGGGAGACCGCCCCGGTCCGCAGGACGCCCTTCGCGATGACGAGCATCGCCGCGATCGTGATGACGCCGCTGTTGCTCAATCCGGCGAACAGTTCGGCCGGAGTCGCGATCCCGGCCAGACCCGCGACCACCAGCGCCGTCGCCAGCGCCAGAACCGCCGGGGCTTTCCCGGTCGTCATCACGACGAGGGTCGTCACCACAATCAACGCCGCGATCAGAGCCATGCGGGAGATAGTCTCAACTCGTGTCGCAGCCCGTTCGACCGCCGCGGCATGTCCGCACGACAGCTGACCACCGGCCGAAGGCGAGGACGGCATGACATTCCTGAACACCGGCACCCACATCGTGGTCGGAATCGACGGATCCGACACGTCGCTCGGTGCCGCGAAGTGGGCCGCCGCGGTCGCCGGGAAACTCGGCCGCACGCTGCAACTGGTGTATTCGACGCAGCATCCCACGCGCCTGCCCGGCATCGGCGACCCGACGCTCACCCAACAGCTCACCGACAGCCTGTCGGAGGCCGGCACGCGCGTGCTCTCCGACGCGGTCGCCGCAATCCGCCAGGAATCACCGGATGTCCGTCTGACAACGCTTCTCGACGAGGAGGCGGCACCCGCGGCCACCCTGCTCGACGCCGCGCAGGACGCATCACTGATCGTGGTCGGCGCGACCGGTCGCGGGTCGGTCGAGCGGTGGCTGGTCGGTTCCACCGCCTCCCGAGTGGTCGGCCGCGCGCACCGCCCGGTCGTGGTGTGGCGCGGCGACCCGGCCGATCCGCCGCTCGACACCCGCCCGATCGTCGTCGGTGTCGACGGCAGCCCGGCATCCGCGGTCGCGACCGAGTCCGCATTCGGCTTCGCCGCGTTGACGGATGCACCCGTCACCGCGGTCCGCACCTGGACCGACGAGTTCCCGGTCGATGCCGTCACCCCCGATTCGACGCCGATAGCGGGTCCGGCAGCGATGCTCGTCGACTGGGATGCCGTGGCCCGGGAGGAAGCGACGAAACTGAGCGAGATCCTCGCGCCGTACCGGCAACGCTTTCCCGACGTGCCGGTCGAGGAGGTGTCCTCGCGCGGATCCGCGGCGCGCGAGCTGCTGCGAGTGCTCGACGACGCCCAGCTCGCGGTCGTCGGCAGCCGCGGCCGGGGCCGCATCGCCGGCGCCCTGCTCGGTTCGACGAGTCAGAACCTGCTGCACCGCGCGACGCGGCCCGTGATGATCTGCCGTGGAGACGAGACCGACCCGAGTTGATCGGCGTGTGGCCCGTCGCCGGCGATGGACGGCCCTTTGGCAGGCTGGACGGAAGATTCGACGGAAGCGAGGACACATCCATGGGCAGCGACAGTCCCCGGTGGCTCGACGCGAACCAGCAGGCCGCCTGGCGCACGCTGGTGTCGGTGATCACCCGGTTGCCCGCCGCTCTCGACACCCAGACGCAGCGCGACTCGGATCTGACGCACTTCGAGTACTTCACCCTCGCGCTGCTGTCGGAGGCACCGGACCGGCGTGCACAGTTGTCCGTCCTCGCGGAATCGGCGAATGCGTCACTGTCGCGCCTGTCCCATGTGATCACCCGCCTCGGCAAACGCGGCTGGGTGTACCGCGAGCCGATCCCCGATAGCCGCGGCTCCTTCGCGGTGCTCACCGACGCCGGTTACGCGAAGGTCGCCGAGGCGGCTCCCGCCCACGTCGAGACCGTGCAACGGCTGGTGTTCGACGGGCTGGACGACGAGCAGGTACGCGCGCTCGCCGAGATCGGTGCTGTGCTGGTTGCGCAGCTCGACAAGGGTCTCGCCGCGGGCATCGGCCGAGCCTGACCGGGACGGCAGCCCTTACTGGGGAGCATGCCCGCCGGGACAGGGCGCACGGAGGTGCGGTCGGTGCCGGACAGCCGAAGATCCTCGGTTCACCGGTCGCCTGCGGTCACCGGCCGAGCCGCTCGGCCAGATAGGTGACGAGATCGTCCAATGTGGCGAGGCGGGCATAGTCCGATTCGGGGATGTCCACCCCGAGCGCCGAGCGTAGGGCGATGAGCACGTTCAACCAGTCCATGGAGTCGAGATCGACCTGCCGCCGCAGCGGTACATCCCCGGCGAGCTCGAGGTCCTCGACCTCTGGGGCGATTTCGGTGATCGCCGCGATCACGGCAGCTCTGATGTCGTCATGGCCGGTACCTGTGCCGGTCTCGTCGGTGGTCATGTCGCGCCTCACAGTTGGTCGGGATGCTGGAGCAGGTCGGCGATCCGGGCGAGGAACAGGGCACCGAGCCGGCCGTCACCGACTCGATGATCCGCCGAGAGTGTGGCTGTGACGACGGGCACGGGTCGCACGGTGTCCCCGTCGACCCAGGCCCGCCGGGTCGGCTTGCCGAAACCCACGAGTGACACCTGGGGCGGGTAGATCACCCCGTATACGGCCTCGACGCTCTCCTCCCCGAGGTTGGTGACCGTCAGGGTGGGGTCGGACATCTCCGAACTGCGCAGAGACCCCGCACGTGCCCGCTTGACCAGATCGGTGAGAGCGGTCATCAGCTCGGGCAGCGCGAGGTCGGCGACGTTGTGGATCGCGGGCGCGATCAGACCGCCCTGCCGTAGGGACACGGCTACACCCACGTGCACGGCCGGGGCAGGGCGGAACTCGCCGTCGGTCCAGAACCCGTTCATCTCGGGAAAACGGCCCGCCGCCAGGGCCACCGACTTGAGCAACAGCGCGGCGAGCAGAATCCGCTCGGTGACGGGGCGCTCGGCGTTGTAGGCCGTGAGCCAGTCGAGGGCCCGCTCGAGCGGGATCTGTTCCGACAGGTAGTAGTGCGGGATCTCGCGCTTGGAGCGGCCCATGGCCGAGGCGATGGCTCGGCGCATCTCGGCGGACTTGTCGATCGGCGCCTTCGGCGGGGCAGCCTTCACCGGGGCGGGGGCCGCCTCGGTGCGGGCCGCAGCCGCCCGGTCGACGTCTTCGATCGTCACCGACTCCCAGGGGCCGGTGCCGATCACCGTGTCCAGGTCCACGCCGAGCGTCTGCGCCTGACGCCGCGCGGCCGGCGAGACCCGCCTGCGGGCGGGCGGCGCAGGAGCGGGGGATTCTGCGGGCGGGGCCGCTGCGGCGACCGCAGGCGCGCCGGTGGCGGTGGCCGCCGCGGCCACCGCCACCGGAGCCGCGGAGACAGGCGGAGCATTCTCCCCCGGCTCGAGCAGGGTCGCCATCACCGTTCCGACGGGCAGTGTGACGCCCGGTTCCGCGACCAGGCGGTGGACCACGCCGTCCCGCCAGATCTCGACCTCCACCTCGGCCTTGGCGGTGTCGACCGAGGCGATCACCTGGCCGCGCTCGACGGTGTCCCCCGGTGCGACACGCCATTCGGTCAGCGTGCCTTCGTCCATGTCGGCGCCGAGGGACGGCAGGGTGAATTCGAACACGTGACCTCCTGGGTCAGCTGGCGCCCGTCAGGGTCTGCACCGCGGCGACGATCTTCTCCGGCTGGGGGATGGCGGCCTGCTCGAGGTGCCGGGCGTAGGGCACCGGCACCTCCTCGCTGCACACCCGCACGACGGGCGTGTCGAGGTCGTAGAACGCCTCCTCGACGATCCGGGTGGTCACCTCGGCGGACAGGCCGACGCTGCGCCAGCCCTCGTCGACGATCACCGCGCGGTGGGTGCGGCGGACCGAATCGACGACGGTGGCGGTGTCGAGCGGCCGTAGCACCCGCAGGTCCACGACCTCGGCCTCGATGCCGGAGGCGGAGAGGGTTTCCGCCGCGGTGAGCGCCTTGCCGACGGTGCCGCCGTAGGCGACGAGGGTCACGTCCGTGCCCGGGCGCAGCACCCGGGCGGTGTGGATGTCGACCGGCGCGCCGGGGTCGATGTCGGCGGTGGTGTTGTACAGCAGGGCGTGCTCGAAGATCACCACCGGGTCCGGATCGGCCAGGGCGGGAGCGAGCATCCCACGCGCGTCGGCCACCGTCGCCGGGGCGAGAACCCGGATGCCGGGGATGTGCGCGTACCACGCCTCGAGGCTGTGCGAGTGCTGCGCGGCGAGCTGGCGGCCGGCGCCGGTGGCCATCCGGATCACGATCGGCACGGAGAACTGGCCGCCGGACATGTGGCGCAGCGCGGCGGCGGTGTTCACGATCTGGTCGAGCGCAAGCAGGCTGAAGTTGACGGTCATGATCTCGACGACCGGACGCATGCCGCCGAGCGCCGCGCCGATGCCCGCCCCGACGAAGCCGAGTTCGGACAGCGGGGTGTCGCGGACACGGTCGGGACCGAACTCTTCGAGCAGACCCTTGGTCACGGCGTAGGTGCCGCCGTAGCGGCCGATGTCCTCGCCCATCAGAAACACCCGCGGATCGGTGCTGAGGGCGTCGTGCAGCGCGGCGCGCATCGCCTCGCGGTAGCTGAGTTTCACTGCGCCTCCCCCGCCGGTGTGGTCACGTCTCGGAGCAGGTCGGATTCGGGCTCCCAGGTGCCGGCTTCGGCGTAGGCGACGGCGGCGTCCACCTCGGCCATGGCCTGTGCGTCGAGTTCGAGGAACCGGTCCTCGGTGAGCAACTCCAGCGCCTTCAGGCGCGCCGAGAAGGTATGGATCGGACCGCGCTCCTTCCATTGCTCGACCTCGGCCTTGTCCCGGTAGAGCTCGGGATCGAACATCGAGTGTGCCCGGAATCGGTAGGTCTGGAACTCGAGGAACATCGGGCCGCCGGTGCTGCGGACGTGCGCGACGCCGGCGCGGGCGGTTTCGTGGACGGCGAGCACGTCCATACCGTCCGTGCGCAGGGTGGACACGCCGAACGCCGCGGCCTTGGCGCACAGGTCGGTCTGGGACTCGGAACGGGCGAGAGCGGTGCCCATGGCATAGAGGTTGTTCTCGCAGCAGAACAGCACCGGCAACCGCCACAGCGCCGCGAGATTCAGCGACTCGTGGAAGGCGCCCTCGGCCATCGCCCCCTCCCCGAAGAAGCACGCGGTGACCCGCGGGATCTGCTGCATCTTGTCCGCGAGCGCGAGGCCGACCGCCAGTGGCAGGCCACCACCGACAATCGCGTTTCCGCCGTAGAAGCGGGTCGCGGCGTCGAACAGGTGCATCGATCCACCACGCCCTCGCGAGCAGCCCTCCTGTTTGCCGAACATCTCGGCCATGATCGCGTTCATGGACAACCCGTGGACGAGGGCATGCCCGTGCTCGCGATAGGTGCCGACGACCGTGTCCGCTGGGTCGAGCGCGTGCAGCGCGCCGACCGCCACCGCCTCTTCGCCCACGTACAGGTGCAGGAATCCGCGGATCTTGCCGGCCCCGTACAGTTCGGCGGCTTTCTCCTCCATCCGGCGGATCCGCAGCATGTCCGTGAGAAGGGTGAGCGCGAAGTCGCGGTCGTAGGGGAATCCCGCGGCGGGTCCGGTCTGGTCGATCTCGCGGGTCATCGGGTCACCTCCGGGCTCTCGAGCGTCGACGTGTCGCCCTCGGCGAGGCCGAGTTCGCGGGCCTTGAGCAACCGGCGCAGGGTCTTGCCGCTGCGGGTGTGCGGTAGCGAGTCGACGAATTCGAGTTCCTTCGGGGCCACGGCCGCGCCGAGCCGGACGCGTGCGTGCCCGATCAGTTTGCGGCGCAACGCATCGTCGGGTTCGGTCCCGCGTTCGAGCACGACGAAGGCCTTGACCTTCTCGCCGAGGATCTCGTCGGGCACACCGATCACGGCCGCTTCGAGCACGGCGGGGTGTTCGGCGAGGGCGCTTTCGACCTCGAACGGGCCGATCAGGTGTCCGGCGGACTTGATGACGTCGTCGGCGCGGCCGACGAACCAGAAGTAGCCGTCGGCGTCACGCTTGGCGAGGTCGCCGGTGAGGTAGAGGTCGCCGGCGAAGCACTTGCGATAGCGTTCGTCCTGATTCAGGTACCCGCGGAACATCGACGGCCAGCCCGCCCGCAGCGCCAGCTCGCCTTCGCTGTCGGCGTCGGTGACCTCGTGCACGCCGCCGTCCTCGTCGCGGCGGACTATGTGCGCCTCGACCCCCGGCAGCGGCCGCCCCATCGATCCGGGCTTGATGTCGAAAGCCGGCGTGTTCGCGATCATGATGCCGCCGGTCTCGGTTTGCCACCAGTTGTCGTGAATGGGCAGTCCCAGGACGTCGGTGCCCCACCACACAGCGTCCGGTGCCAGCGGCTCACCGACACTCGCGATGAACCGCAGATTCGGAAATCGGTGTCGCTGAGCGACTTCCGGTCCGGCGCGCATGAGCATCCGAATGGCGGTCGGCGCGGTGTACCACACGCTGACCTGCTGGTCCTGCAGAATGCGATACCAGCGGTCGGCCTCGAACTCGGCTTCGTCGACAACCGACGTGACCCCGTGCAGCAACGGCGCGATGATGCCGTACGACGTGCCGGTGACCCACCCGGGATCGGCTGTGCACCAGAAGATGTCGTCGGGATGCAGGTCGAGTGCGTACGTCCCGGTGGCGTAGTGGGTGACGACGGCGCCGTGCACGTGCAGCGCCCCTTTGGGGGTACCGGTGGTGCCGCTCGTGAAGTGCAGCAGGGCGGGGTCGTCGGCGGTCGTCGGTGTCGGCGCCGCCGGCTCGGCGGCGTCGAGCAGGGACCGCAGATCGAGCGTGCCGGGGACGTCGGTTCGTTCCTCACCGTCGCCGACGAGCAGCACGTGCCCGAGGGTGGGCACCCGGTCGCGCACCGCGGCGACGCGCCGATGATAGAGAGCCTCGGTGGTGACGAGCACCTGCGCCGAGCCGAGTCCGAGCCGGGTGGCGAGGGGTTCGGGTCCGAACGCCGAGAACAGCGGGGTCACGACGGTGCCGTTGCGCAGTGCGCCGAGAACGGCGATGTACAGCTCCGGGATGCGGTCGGCGAACACGAACAGCCGGTCGCCCTTGCCGATGCCCAGGTCGCGGAGCACCCGGGTGAAACGACCCGCCCGGTCGGCGAGCTCGGCGTAGGAGAGCTCGGTGACCGGGATGGGACCGGCCGGATCTCCGGAGCCGAGAAACCGCAGCGCGGGCCGGTCCTTCAGTGGGCCGTCGGCGTGCCGGTCGACGGCCGACCAGGCGATGTTGCATCCCCCACCCGGGGGTGAGGGCAGCTGTGCCGCCATCTCGCTCCAGGAGAACCCGCGACACGTGGCGTCGTAGTCCGACAGGTTCGGCGGCACGCGCAAGTCGGCGGCCGACTTGTGAATTGTTTCTGCTCTGCCAATGGTCACGGTCGCTCCCTCGGTGCGAAACGTGTCGAGCCGATCATGCGCCGTGGCCGAACGCCGGAATAGGGCACTTGGTCCTGCCGACCGTGCATCACACTACCTCGCAGGGCGCCGAGAACCTCCGAATTCGTCTCGGCCGACACACGACGGTGGGACGATTGTCGATGCCCAACGTTCCGAACTCGTAAGGAGATTGCGATGGCTCTGCCCGCTCGTCAGCCCCGTTCGGTCTTCCCGGAGTTGTCCGAACTTTTCGATTCGCTCCGTTTGCCCGCACTCGGCACCGTCTTCGGCAACAACCCGATTCGTGTCGAGGACCGAATCGACGAGGGACGCTACATCGTCCGTGCCGAACTTCCCGGCCTGGATCCGGACCAGGACATCTCGGTCACCGTCGATCACGGCCGCCTCGACATCCATGCAGAACGCACCGAAGAGAAAACCGAGAAGGGCCGCTCCGAGTTCTCCTACGGCTCCTTCCATCGTTCGGTGACCTTGCCGGCGGGCGCGAAGGACGACGACGTCGAGGCCTCCTATACCCAGGGGATACTCACGATCTCGATCGGGCTCGGCGAGGAACCCGACACCGCGAAGAAGATCGACATCAAGACCACGGACTGAGATCGACCCACCTGGCGGATCGCCGTCGATCCGACCTCCGGCGGCTCAGCGGTCCGCGGGAAGCGTGAGGATCTGCGCGTCACCGTCGGTGACGGCGATCGTGTGTTCGCTGTGCGCGGTGCGCGATCCGTCGGCGGACCGGATGGTCCACCCGTCGGGGTCGTAGACGATCCGGTCGGTGCCCTGCGCGAACCACGGTTCGAGTGCGAGCGTCAGCCCGGGCCGCAATTTGAGGCCGCGTCCGGCGCGTCCCGCATTGGGTACGTGCGGATCCTCGTGCATCGTGCGGCCGAGACCGTGGCCACCGAACTCGGTGTTGACGAGGTACCCGTAGTCGGCGGCGACCGCGCCGATCGCCGCCGAGACGTCCCCCAGCTTGTTACCCGGGCGGGCCGCGGCGATCCCGGCCTCGAGAGCCCGTTCGGTCGCCTCGATCAGTCGCTGATCCTCGGGGCGCGGCGTGCCGACGATGATACTGCGGGCGGAGTCGGCGACCCAGCCGTCGATCGACACGGCGATGTCCATGCTCAGCAGGTCTCCGTCGCTCAGCACGTAGTCGAACGGAAGACCGTGCAGAACAGCGTCATTGACGGACAGGCAGATGACGTTCCGGAACGGGCCGCTACCGAAGGACGGTGCGTAGTCCCAGTAGCAGGACTGCGCACCCCGCTCGGCGACGAGATGCCGCGCACGATGTTCCAGATCGAGGAGGTTCACGCCCGGTCGCGCCATGCCCGCCAGGTCGGCGAGCAGGTCGGCGATGAACGCGCCGGTCGTCCGCATGGCCGTGATCTCTTGTGTGGTCTTCAGTTCCAGCAATGCTCGGCACTCCTTCATCGGTCGAAAGATCGGTATTAAAATACCATCGTAGCGGATCGGACCGGTATTTTCATACCGACTCGGGTAGAGTGTCCGCATGGTCCGCCTCCCCCTGACCCCGCAACAACTCGCCACCGGCAAACGCCTCGGCGAGCATCTGCGCCGCGCGCGCGGCGGACGCACCCTCGCCGACGTCGCGAGCGCGGCGGGCATCTCCCCCGAAACCCTCCGCAAGATCGAGACCGGAAGGCTGGCGACGCCGGCGTTCACCACGGTCGCGGCGCTCGCGACCGAACTGTCGGTCTCGCTCGACGATCTCGCCCGCCTCTGCCTACCGCCGACCGATCTCGAACGAACGGGCTAGCAGAACCCGACGGGTCCGCTGGGCCGCCGGCAATCCTGGCACCGAACGGATCGTCCGGGCGGACGGCTGGGCGTGCCGCGGGTACCCGGAAGTCTCGGCGCGCGGGCCGGTCGCGACCGCCCGTTGCTCAGACCGCCGCGTTGAACAACCGGGCTCGCAGGTCCCGGGCGAGGTGGTCGCGTTGCTCGAGCACCAGCCGGCGCAAGGCACCCGGAGCGTCGGTGTGCGCGTCGAGCCAACCGTCGGCGAGTGCGACGGTGTCGCAGTCCGGGAACAGGCCGACGACGATCCGCCGGGCGATCTCGATGCTGCGCTCGCCCCACACCCCGCGGATCGCGGCGAAGTACTCGGTGTCGTAGCGCGCGGTCAGGTCCCGTCGCCCACCGGCGCGGAATCCCGCGATGGTCGCGTCGAGGTGCTCGTTCGACAGGGTGCGATCGGTGAGGACCGCGGTCCACGCGGCGGCTTTGACGTCGGCGTCGGGGCGGGCCGCGAGGGCACGCAGGTGCGCGGTGCGACCGGAACCGGTGTTGTCGCGGGTCAGTTCGCCGTCGAGGTCGGCGGCGTCGACATGCCCGGTGGCGGCCAGCGCCAGCCACAGCAACCAGCGCAGATCCGGGTCGAGGGCGAGCCCGTCCGGCGGCGGTGAAGCGCCGTTGAGGAATGCCCGGATGTCCGCGGCACGGGTGTCGTCGACGACAGCCGCCGCCGCGACCGTCCGCGCCCACGCCAGTTGCGCACCCGATCCGGGGGCGGCGGCGTGCAGCGCGGCCCACGCGGAGTCGAGCCACGCGTGGCGGTAGCCGGGTCGCGCCGCGGCCGGCAGGTAGTGCTCGATCGCGGCGGCGACATTGGCCTGCACGGCACCGAGCAGCGCGAGGTTGGATTCGGCCGGGGCGAAGCGCTGCGCCATCGTCACGTACCGCGCGGCGAGCAGCTCGGCGTCGCGGGTGGCGTTCCACAGCGCCGACCACACCAGACCGCGGGCGAGCGGATCGGTGATCCGGTCGAGGGAGTCCTCGACGGTGGTGAGCGAGCGGGTGTCGAGCCGGACCTTCGCGTAGGTGAGGTCGTCGTCGTTGAGCAGCGTCAGTGGTGCGTCGACGAGGTCCACCCGCGTGCGGCGCTGTTCGAGATCAACCTCGATGCGGTTGCGCCGCACCAGATTTCCACTCTCGTCGAAGTCGTATTGTCCGACCGCGAGGCGGTGCGGTCGCGCAGAGGTCTGGACGATCTCGTGGCCGTCCCTGCCGGCGGGTTCGAGGGTGAGCGTGGAGACACCGGCGGTCTGCAGCCACGCGCGCGCCCAGCTGCTCAGGTCGCGACCCGAGGTCGCGGACAGTTCGGTGAGCAGATCGTCGAGGGTGGTGTTGCCGAAGGCGTGGACGCGGAAGTAGCGGCGGGCGCCCTCGAAGAACGCGTCCCGGCCCACGTACGCGACGAGTTGCTTCAGGACGCTCGCGCCCTTGGCGTAGGTGATGCCGTCGAAGTTGAGTTTGGCGGCTTCGAGGTCGACGATGTCCGCGACCACCGGGTGCGTGGTCGGCAACTGGTCCTGCAGGTAGGCCCACGCCTTGCGCCGGTTCGCGAACGCCACCCAGGCGTCGGTGAATTCGGTGGCCTCGACGCTGGCGAGGGCTCCCATGTAGTCGGCGAAGGATTCCTTGAGCCACAGGTCGTCCCACCACTTCATGGTAACGAGGTCGCCGAACCACATGTGCGCCATCTCGTGCAGGATCGTGTTCGCCCGCCCCTGATACTGCGCCGCGGTCGCCGCGCCCCGGAAAACGTACGCCTCGGTGAAGGTGACGCAGCCGGGGTTCTCCATCGCACCGAGGTTGTATTCGGGCACGAACACCTGGTCGTATTTGCCCCAGGGGTAGGGGTAGCCGAAGTGCTCGGCGAAGAAGTCCAGTCCCTGCTTCGTGATCTCGACGATCGCGTCGGCATCGAGGTACTGCGCGAGCGACGCCCGGCACAGCACACCGAGGTCGACGGTGAGATCGTCTCGACTCCAGGATGATTCGACGCGATGGCAGGGCCCGGCGACGACCGCGGTGATGTAGGTGGACATCGGCGGGGTCGGCGCGAACACCACCCGCTGTCCACCGGCCACCGCATTCCGGTGTGCGACCGCCTGATTGGATACGACCTGCCAGCCGTCCGGCGCCGACACGTCGAAGGTGAACGGAGCCTTGAGATCCGGCTGTTCGAAGCACGCGAATACACGGCGCGCATCGGCCGGCTCGTACTGGGTGTAGAGGTAGGTCTGCCCGTCGGCAGGATCCACGAACCGGTGCAGGCCCTCCCCGGACCGGCTGTATTCGCCCGTGGCCGCGACCGTCACGACGTTGTCCTCGGCGAGTCCGGTCAACGCGATGCGCGCGCCGTCGTACGCGACCGCGACCGGGACGCCGTTGACCGTGACGGACTCGACGGACGCGCCGAGGAAATCGAGCCAGGTCTCACCGTGCGTGGAGGTGAACTCGATCGTGGCGGTCGTCGCGAATCCGGCGGTCGCCGGATCCGGCGCGTCCCGCAGGTCCAGTTCCACGCGGTAGGCGTGCACGCGGACGGCGTTCGCGCGGATCGCGGTTTCGGCTCGGGTCAGGTTCGCGGTGCTCACGCCTCGATCCTGCCAGGTGCTCGCTCAGCCGAGCGGAACCCCGCCGACACCCCAGTTTTCACGCGGCACGTCGGTGAGGGTCACCCATACCGACGACTCCGGCTTGCCCGAGGTCTCCGCGTAGGCCTTGGTGACCGCAGCGATGACGGCGGCCTTCTGCTCGGTGGTCAGGCCGGGCGTCTGGCTGATCTGGATCAGTGGCATGCACGGTACTGTGCCACAACCGTCCTCGGGCGCTCCACACGTGCTGTGTAGCGTTCACGACATGAGCAGGTTGGACGAAGTGGGCGAGCGCGACTCGTGGCGATGCTGGCTGTGCGACGAACCCGTGGATCCGGACATGTCCGTCAACGATCCGCGCGGACCCAGCGTCGATGCCCTCTCCACCGCGAAGAAGGGCGCGAAAGGTGGGCAGGAACGACTGGCCCACCGCGCGTGCAACACGAAGAAGGGTGCGGTGAAACCGGTGGTGCCGTGGGCCGAGCATCTCTTCGTCGTCGACCCCGCCCCGATCATCGGAGTGGTGGAACAGCTCACCCGCAAGGGTGGTCGCGTCGCCGTCGCACGCTGCCCCACGGAAGCCGACGCGACCGAGGCGGGAGCCTGGCTGGTGGACCGGATGTCCCGCCTGGCACCCGGCCTCACGGTCACCACGCGGATCGACTCCGGCGGAGGCGGATTCCTCGTGTCGCTCACCGCCCCCTGAGTATCCGGACCGGGCCGCGCCGACGTGTTACTCGGCGGCGAGCAGCACGTCGGTGTCGAAGCACGTGTGGGTTCCGGTGTGGCAGGCGGCACCGGTCTGGTCGACGACGAGCAGCACGGTGTCGCCGTCGCAGTCCAGCCGCACCTCGTGCACGTACTGGGTGTGCCCGGAGGTTTCGCCCTTGACCCAGTAGCTGTCGCGCGACCGCGAGAAATAGGTGGCCTTGCGGGTGGCGAGGGTACGGGCCAGCGCTTCGTCGTCCATCCACGCCATCATCAGCACGTCGCCGGTCGACTTCTCCTGCACGACCGCCGCGAACAGGCCGGCGTCGTTGCGCTTGAGCCGGTCGGCGATCCGCGGATCGAGAATGTTGGTCATCTGGTGTTCGGCGCGGATACTCGCTCGTTCACGAGGGAGACGAAGCGCCGTCCTCCTTCCGGGAGCGGGGATGGTTGGGTCGAGGAAACGTGTCGGTGGGGACGGCTACGGTGCCAGGCATGGGGATCGAGGTGGTGCGCTACAACTACCGGCTGCGGCCGGGCAGCACCGCCGAACGTACCCTGCTCGACGAGTGGCATCGCTGCCGGTTCCTGTGGAACGAGGCGGTACACCAAAACAAGTCCGGTGCGAAACTGACGTTCGGGAAGCTGAGCAAGCAACTGACCGCGTCGCGGAAGCAGTCGTCGTGGTTGCGGGCTGGGTCGCAGGTGGTCCAGCAGCAGACGTTGCGGACCTACGCCCGGGCCTTGGACGCATCGTTCACGGTGAAAGGCCGCGGCCGTCCGAGGTTCAAGGCGCGGAAGAAGACACTGCCATCGCTCGAGTACACCCGCCGCGGCTTCACGCTGCGCGACGGCCGGTTGGTGTTGGCCAAGGGCGTGAGTATCCCGGTGGTGTGGTCGCGGCAGTTGCCGTCGGAACCGTCGAGTGTGCGCATCACCCGAGACTCCTTGGGGCATTGGTACGCCTCGTTCGTGGTCACCCGCGAAGCCGAACCCGCGCCCGCAGCGTCGGAGAGTTCGGGTATCGGTGTCGATTGGGGCGTGACCCGGACCGCGACCACGACCGACGAACGCTTCGATCTGCCGCACCGGCAGCATCGCAAGCGGTGCGCGGCGGAGTTGGCGAAGGCCCAACGCACGATGGCCCGTCGCCGTCGTGGGAAAGGCACGACGCCCTCGAACGGGTACCGACGGGCCCGCAAGCGCGCGGCGAAGGTCCAGAGCAGGGCGGCCGGGCGGAACCGGCACGAGGCGCAGGCGTGGGCACGCCGTGTCGTCGACAACCATATGATGATCGGGATTGAAGATTTCCGTCCCCGGTTCCTCGCGAAATCCAGCATGGCGCGAGAGGCCGCGGACGCGGCTATCTCGGCGACGAAACGTGAGCTGATCGAGAGGGGCAGGCGGGCTGGCCGGAAGGTGGTGATGGTGCGGCCCGCGTACACGAGCATGACGTGTTCGAGGTGTTTCGCGAGAGCCAAGCAACCCCTCGAACTCGGGGAACGAACATTCCGGTGCCAGGCGTGCGGGCATACCGCGTGTCGGGACCGGAACGCTGCCAGAGTGGTTCTGGCTGTGGCAGAGCGCGGCCACACCGGTGTCGACGACATGAGTCAAACGTGATCACCTCCCCTGGGGTGGTGCGGTTGCGGTCTGAGCCGGGAATCTCCTGCCGTCAGGCAGGAGAGGCGTTAACGCACCGTGATCCCTTCTGCCCGCATCGCGTCCTTGACCTGCGCAATGGTGAGTTCCCCGAAGTGGAACACGCTGGCCGCGAGCACCGCATCGGCGCCGGCCTTCACGGCCGGCGCGAAGTGCTCGACGGCCCCGGCGCCGCCGCTGGCGATGACCGGCACGGACACCGCGGCGCGGACGGCCTCGATCATCGTCAGGTCGAATCCGGCCTTGGTGCCGTCGGCGTCCATGGAGTTGAGCAGGATCTCTCCGACGCCGAGTTCCTCGCCGCGGCGGGCCCATTCGACGGCGTCGATGCCGGTGCCGCGGCGACCGCCGTGGGTGGTGACCTCCCAGCCGGACGGGGTGGGTTCCTGTCCCTCGGGCACGGTACGAGCATCGACGGACAGCACGATGCACTGGGCGCCGAACCGTTCGGACATCTCGCGCAGCACCTCGGGGCGCGCGATCGCGGCGGTGTTCACGCTGACCTTGTCGGCGCCGGCGCGCAGCAACCGGTCCACGTCCTCGACGGTGCGCACACCACCCCCGACGGTGAGCGGGATGAACACCTGCTCGGCTGTGCGGGTGACCACGTCGAGCATGGTGCCGCGGTCACCGCTCGACGCGGTGACGTCGAGGAAGGTCAGTTCGTCGGCGCCCTGCGCGTCGTACGCAGCGGCCAGTTCGACCGGGTCGCCCGCGTCGCGCAGGTTCTCGAAATTGACGCCTTTGACGACGCGTCCGGCGTCGACGTCCAGGCACGGGATCACCCGAACTGCCAGGGTCATGGCTCTTGTTCTCCTTCGGAGCGGGAATCGGTCACCGATTCCAGTATGTCGAGTATCTCGTCGTGCACGCCCGGCGCGGCCGCGAGGACCGAGCCGGACCCGATCCGCCACGGCGCGCCCGTGAAGTCCGTGGCGATGCCGCCGGCGGCGCGCACCAGGGCGACACCGGCGGCGTTGTCCCACGGATGGTGCCCGAACACGACGGCACCGCCGAGGACTCCGGCGGCGGTGTAGGCGAGGTCCACTCCGGTGGAGCCGTGCATCCGCAGCCGCGACACGCGGCGGCTCAGTTCGGTGATGACCTCGAGCCGTCGCCGGCCCGGGACGCGGCCGCGACTGTCGATGTCGAAGCTGCCGACACCCACCATCGCGTCGGCGAGCCGGCCCGGCTTCAGCGGCTCGGCGGGCACACCGTTGTGCAACAGCGGTCCGCCGATCGCGGCGGCGAACCGCTCCCCCACCAGCGGCAGCCACGTCAACCCGAGTACCGGTTCGCCGTCGCGCACGAGCGCGAGCAGGATCCCGGCGGTGGGCAGGCCCGCGGAGTAGTTGACGGTGCCGTCGATGGGATCGAGCAGCCACACGGTGCCCGCGCCGGCACCGGGACCCCCGAATTCCTCGCCGTGCACGGCGATCCCGGTGCGCTCGGTGAGTTCATCGGTGATGCGTCGTTCGAGTTCGAGATCGAGTTCGGTCGCGAAGTCGTTGGGGCCCTTGTCGACCGAGCGGGGTGCGCCCCGACCGGCGACGAACCGTTCCGCCGCGCCGTCGAGGATCTCGCTCGCGACCGCGAGGAGCCTCGACAGGTCGGCGGTGTCGGTCATCGGTTCAGCGGGAGACGGCGTCGAGCGCCTCGGTCAGGGTGAACCGTCCGGCGTAGAGCGCCTTTCCGACGATCGCCCCCTCGACGCCCTCGGGCACCAGTGTGGCGATGGCCCGCAGGTCGTCGACGGTCGAGACGCCGCCGGAGGCGATGACCGGCGCGTCGGTCGCGTTGGCCACCTCGCGCAGCAGATCCAGGTTCGGGCCGGTCAGGGTGCCGTCCTTGGTGACGTCGGTGACGACGTACCGGGAGCAGCCCTCCTGGTTGAGCCGCTCGAGGGTCTCCCACAGGTCACCGCCGTCGGAGACCCAGCCGCGGCCGCGCAGCCGCCACTGTCCGTCGATGAGTTTGACGTCGAGGCCGACGGCGATCCGGTCGCCGTACTCGGCGATCGCGCGGGCGCACCATTCCGGGTTCTCGATGGCGGCGGTGCCGAGGTTCACGCGGGCGCAGCCGGTCGCGAGGGCCGCCGCGAGCGTCGCATCGTCGCGGATGCCACCGGACAACTCGACCTTCACGTCGAGTTCACCGATCACACCGGCGAGGAGGTCCCGGTTGTCGCCACGACCGAAGGCCGCGTCGAGGTCGACAAGGTGCACCCACTCGGCGCCGGCGTTCTGCCACTCGAGGGCGGCGTCACGCGGCGAGCCGTAGCCGGTTTCGCTGCCCGCCTCTCCCTGAACAAGGCGAACTGCTTCACCGTTGGCAACGTCGACTGCAGGCAAAAGGACCAGGCTCACTGCGCCCACATTAGTGCCTGGACTCCTCAACACCGAAAACGTGGACGGTGAACGGCCGGATCGGCGGGCGCGGCGACGCAGCCGCCGAGCCAGGCGACAGCCGCGCGCGACCGGCAGCGCGCGGCTGTCCGTCCGGTCGGCGGCCGGCGGAGTCGATCTGTTGTCACGACCGGTCGTCGCCGCGCCCGTAGGCGCGGCGCGTCATCCGGGTCGACACCAGTCCCATCACTGCGATCGCGCAGGCAATGCCGACGAGGACGATGATCAGCCCGACGACCGGACGCGGCTGCAGCACGATCATCAGCACGGTGACGAGCGCGAGCACCACGGTCGCCGAGCCGACGACCGCGAGCGCCAGCTTCCCCAGCGGCAGATCCCCGCGTGGATCGTCGCCCCTGCCGCCGGCGCCGGTCACAGGCTGCCGACCCAGTTGCGCAGCAGGGCCGCGCCGGCGTCACCGGACTTCTCGGGGTGGAACTGTGTCGCCGACAGCGGGCCGTTCTCCACGGCGGCGAGGAATTTCACGCCGTGTTCGGCCCACGTGAGCTTCGGCGGCGCGATGCGTTCCGGTTCGGGCAGTTCCCACACCTGCGCGGCGTAGGAGTGGACGAAGTAGAAGCGGGTATCGGCGTCGAGACCGGAGAACAGCACCGAGTCGGCCGGGGCTTCGACGGTGTTCCAGCCCATGTGCGGCAGCACCGGCGCGTCGAGGCGGGCGACCGTGCCCGGCCATTCGCCGCAGCCCTCGGTTTCCACGCCGTGCTCGACACCCCTCTCGAACAGGACCTGCATGCCCACGCAGATACCGAGCAGCGGGCGGCCGCCGGCGAGTCGGGTTCCGATGATCTTCTCGCCACCGACCGCGCGCAGCCCCTTCATGCACGCGTCGAACGCGCCGACGCCGGGCACCACGAGACCGTCCGCGGCGAGCGCAACCTTGTGGTCGGACGTGACTTCGACGTTCGCTCCGGTGCGGGCCAGCGCCCGGGCGGCCGAATGCAGGTTGCCGGAACCGTAGTCGAGAAGGGCGACGTTCTTTGCGCTCATGGGTTCGATTCTATGGGTCGTGGTTCGGGGTCGGACGGCCCGGCAAGGCGAGCGACGAGAGGCAGCACGGGAACAAGCACCGCGGCGATGGCGAAGGCCGCCGGGTATCCCATGGAGGTGGCAAGAGCACCGAGGAGCAGCGCGCCGAGGCCCGCACCGGCGTCGAAGCCGATGTTCCAGGCGGCACTCGCGGATCCGATGTGGTTCGTACCCGCACGACGGAATGCGATGAGCAGCGCCTCGTTCTGCACGATGCCGAAGCCGAGGCCGAAGCACGCCGCCGCGCCGATCAGCGCCGCCGCGCCGGCGCGGTCGTCGGCGACGAGCGCGAACGGCACCATCGCGAGCGCGGCGAGCGCCAACCCGACCGGCAGCAACCGGCCGGCACCGATCCGGTCGGCGAGCGAGCCGGCACCGAACCGTCCGACGAGTGTGGATGCGCTCAGCGTGGCCAGGGCGATCGGCACCGGCAGACCCACCGCCGCGATCTGCAGCAGCGACGTCAGGCCGCCGTAGGCGATGGCCCCGGCGCCGATCGCTACGGTCGGCAGCAGCAGCGCGAGCAGCGGGGGCCGGCCGTGCACCGTGCCGGGTGCGGGACGGACCTGCGGGAGCCGTGCGGCCACGACGAGGCCGAGGGTCGGGACGAGGGCACCGAGCACGAACACCGGTGCGGTGGAGAATCGTTCGGCCAGGAACAGGCCCAGCGGCAGACCGATCATCTGCGACGCGGCGATCGCGATACCGAGGGTGCCGGTGGCCCGGCCCAGCTGCCGGGCCGGGGCCAGTTCCGCGACGAGCGCGGCCGCGGCGACGGTGATCATGCCGAAGCCGATGCCGCGCACCGCCGAAATCCCCAGGACCACCGGCGGCGCGGTCGAGGCGAGCAGTCCCAGCGACGGCAGGCCGAGCAGCAGGCAACCGGCGATCAGCAGCTGCCGATGACCGCGGGTGTGCATCAGCTTCGGCATCGCCAACTGGGTGAGCACCGTGGTCGTCATGAACACCGTCGTCACCGATCCGGCGAGCGCGTCGGTGCCTCCGGCCTGCGCGATCGCCCACGGAACTACGGGCAGCAGGAGCGAGAATCCGCCGAACGCGGCGGCCGCGAGCACCCACGACGCGGGCAGCCCGCGAACGCCGAGCAGGCCCGGCGCAGCGGTCACATCAACCTCAGGATCCCGGCGATCGCGGCGAGGAGGGTCAGGGCCAGCAACACGCCGGCGAACAACTGGCTGCCGGCTTTCCACGCCGACCAGGTTCCGCCGGCGCCGAGTCCTGCGAGCAGGAAACAACCGTAGGTCAGTACGACATCCATCGGTTACAGGCTGCCCTTGGTCGACGGGATGCCGCTGACCCGGGGGTCCGGTTCGACCGCCTCGCGCAGCGCCCGCGCCACCGCCTTGAACTCGGCTTCGGTGATGTGGTGCTGGTCGCGGCCGTACAGCACCCGCACGTGCAGGGCGATGCGGGCATGGAACGCGAAGGACTCGAACACGTGCCTGTTGATCACCGTGGCGTACGGCACGCCCGGGTAGCCGCCGATGATCGAGTGCACCATGTGGTCCGGTTCCCCGGTGTGCACGCAGTACGGCCGCCCCGACACGTCCACCGACGCGTGCGCGAGCGTCTCGTCCATCGGGATGAAGCAGTCGCCGAAGCGGCGGATGCCGCGCTTGTCGCCGAGCGCCTGGTGGAACGCCTGACCGAGCACGATCGCGGTGTCCTCCACGGTGTGGTGGGCCTCGATCTCGACGTCGCCCTTCGCGTGGACGATCAGGTCGAAGGAGCCGTGCTGGCCGAGCGCGGTGAGCATGTGATCGAAGAACGGGACACCCGTCGAGATGTCGGTGCGTCCGGTGCCGTCGAGATTGATCTCGACGCTGATGCTCGACTCCTTCGTGGTCCGTTCGACCTTCGCGATCCGATCGCTCATCGGGCTCCCTCGATTTCCGTTGCGGCCAGTTGTGCACTGACGCGCAACAATTCGTCGTTCTCGTGTGTCAGCCCGATGGTGGTGCGGAGATATCCGGGGATGCCGACGTCCCGGATCAGCACCCCCTCGTCGAGGTAACGTTGCCAGGTCGCGGCGGCGTCCGCGAACCGGCCGAACAGGATGAAGTTGGCGTCCGACGGAATCACCTCGTAGCCCAGGCGGGCCAGTTCCGCGGCGACACGGATGCGTTCGGAGGTCAGTTCCGCGACCGATCCGAGGGTGTCGTCGGCGTGCCGCAGCGCCGCGCGCGCGGCGGCCTGGGTGATCACCGACAGGTGGTACGGCAGGCGCACCAGCAGCAGCGCCTCGACGACGGCAGGCGCCGCGGCGAGATAGCCGAGGCGACCGCCGGCGAACGCGAACGCCTTGCTCATGGTGCGCGAGACGATGACCTTCGCCGGGTACTCGTCGATCAGCGCGAGCGCGCTGGGCACGGCGGAGAACTCGGCGTACGCCTCGTCGACGATCACGATGCCCGGCGCGGCGTCGACGATCGCCCGGAGCTGGTCGAGCGGGATGCTGTGTCCGGTCGGGTTGTTGGGGCTGGTGACGAACACGACGTCGGGCTTGCGGTCCCGGATCGCCGCGACGGATGCCTCGACGTCGAGGGTGAAGTCCTCGCGCCGGTAGGTGGCCAGCCATTCGGTCTGTGTTCCGTCGGAGATGATCGGGTGCATCGAGTACGACGGCACGAAACCCATCGCGCTGCGGCCCGGCCCGCCGAACGCCTGCAGGATCTGCTGCAGGATCTCATTGGATCCGTTTGCCGCCCACAGATTTTCGACGGCGACCGCGACGCCGGTCTGCCGGGTCAGGTAGGCGGCCAGGTCGGTGCGCAGGGCGACGGCGTCGCGGTCCGGGTAGCGGTGCAGCTCGCGGGCCGCCTCCCGCACGGCCTCGGCGACGTCGTCGACGAGCGCCTGTGTCGGCGGGTGCGGGTTCTCATTGGTGTTCAACTGCACCGGCACCGTCAGCTGCGGCGCCCCGTATGCGGACTTGCCGCGCAGGTTCTCCCGCAGCGGCAGGTCGTCGACGGTGATGCGGCTGCCGGGCACGGTCCCGGTCTGCGCGGCGCTCATCGCAGCCCCTCGAAACGCAGCCGGACGGCCTCGCCGTGGGCGGGCAGGTCCTCGGCGTTCGCGAGGGTGATGACATGCCCGGCGACGTCTTGCAATGCTTCGCGGCTGTAGTCGACGACGTGGATCCCACGCAGGAAGGTCTGCACGCTCAGCCCGGACTGGTGCCGCGCGCAGCCGGCGGTGGGCAGCACGTGGTTCGATCCGGCGCAGTAGTCGCCGAGACTGACCGGCGCCCACGGTCCGACGAAGATCGCGCCGGCGGCGCGAACCTGCGCCGCCACCTCGGCGGCGTTCTCGGTCTGGATCTCGAGGTGCTCGGCGGCATACGCGTTGACGACCTGCAGGCCCTGCTTCACGTCGTCGACAAGGACGATCCCGGACTGGCTGCCCGACAGCGCCGTCCGCACGCGTTCGTGGTGTTTGGTGATCTCGAGCTGCGCCGCGAGGGCCGCGTCGACGGCGTCGGCCAGTTCGGTGCTGGTGGTGACCAGGACGGAGGCGGCCATCACGTCGTGCTCGGCCTGGCTGATCATGTCGGCGGCCACGTGCACGGCGTCGGCGGTGCGGTCGGCGAGGATCGCGATCTCGGTGGGCCCGGCCTCGGCGTCGATACCGACGACGGCGCGGCACAGCCGCTTGGCTGCGGTGACATAGATGTTGCCGGGGCCGGTGATCATGTCGACGGGGACGAGTTCGGTCGCGTCGTCGTCGACGTCGGTGCCGCCGTAGCTGAGCAGCGCGACTGCCTGGGCGCCGCCGACGGCCCACACCTCGTCGACGCCGAGCAGC
Organism: Rhodococcus zopfii NBRC 100606 = JCM 9919; assembly: GCF_001895025.1. GTDB lineage: Bacteria > Actinomycetota > Actinomycetes > Mycobacteriales > Mycobacteriaceae > Rhodococcus > Rhodococcus zopfii. The sequence goes on along the minus strand of NZ_BCXI01000020.1, from coordinate 40,397 downwards.
GCGGCCGCGGCGAGAATGGTCGGGTGCGGCAGCCCGTCGAAGTTCTTCTGCGGCGGGGAGGCGATGACAAGGGATTCGACCCCGGCGGCCTGGGCCGGGACGACATTCATCACGACGGACGACGGGTAGACGGCGTTACCGCCGGGCACGTACAGGCCGACGCGGTCGACCGGCACCCAGCGTTCGGTGACGGTTCCCCCGGGCACGACCTCGGTGACGGTGTCGGTGCGCCGCTGATCGGCGTGGACGAGGCGGGTGCGGGTGATGGCGACCTCGAGGGCCGCACGCACGGCGGGGTCCAGTTCGGCGAGCGCCCGGTCGATCTCGGCCTGGGGCACGCGCACCCGCGCGGGGCGCACACCGTCGAACTTCTCGCTGTAGTCGAGGGCGGCGTCGGCTCCGCGGTCGCGGATGTCGTCGACGACGGGACGGACGTGATGCAGCACCGCGTCCACATCCACTCCGCCGCGGGGCAGGGCGCCCCTCAGCTCCGCGGTGGTGGGTGTACGACCGCGCAGGTCGGTGCGGGCAAGCATGAGGTGTCCTCTCTCGCAGAACAGGGATCTGCTCCATTATCCGCGATACACGCAAACGAGTTGTCAGCCGGTCACCCGGCGGCGCGGCGTCGCGGCCGCGGGCGGACCGATTCCGGGGGGCGGCGGTCCTATGCTGGGCGGCATGGACGAGGACGCACCACTCCCGGCGACCCTGGGTGAGCTGATTCGGCGCCAGCGCGAACTCGCGGCACTGCCGATGCGGCAGCTGGCCGCGATGGTGGGGATCTCGAACCCCTATCTGTCGCAGATCGAGCGGAATCTGCGGGCGCCGAGCGATCGGGTGCTCAACGCCATCGCCGAGCAGTTGCACCTGTCCGCGGACACGTTGGCGGCCCAGGTCGCCCCCACCGACGGCGCCGCGGAATCGGCGGTGCTGCGGGCGATCCGGGAGGATCCGGACCTGACCAATCCGCAGCGCCGGTCGCTCGAGGAAATGTACGAGGCGTTCCGGGAGATCACCGTCGCCAAACGACGCCGCGGCATTCGGGACGACCCGGACGAATCCCCCGCACCGTGACGTGATTCACATCTGAAACACGTTCCACGAACTCGTCACAGTCGGTCCAGGTGGGACGGCGTCTCATCCGCGGCGCCGCTACCTGCAGGGACCATGTACCTCGAAGTAAGGTGCAGGCCCCCACCCTCCGTGTCACCCTCGGGCATCCCCGACCCCTGGAGTGAGCCCGTGCTCGACCATGTGCACAAGAAGCTGAAGTCCACCCTCGATCCGATCGGCTGGGCCCCCGCCGTCGCGTCCGTGGCCGGACGCGCCGTCCGCAATCCGCAGAAGGTCGCCTCGGCCACCACCGGATACACCACGCGGCTGGCCCGGATCCCCGCCGCCGCGACCCGCGTGTTCAACGAGGCCGACGCACAGCCGCCCCTGCCCGTCGATCCGCGGGACGGGCGGTTCGCCGACACCGCGTGGAAGGAGAACCCGGCCTACTTCTCGCTGCTGCAGGGCTACCTGGCCACCCGCGAGTACGCGCTCGAGCTCGCCGACGCCGGTGCCGGTGACCCGCTGCAGGACGGCAAGGCCCGCCAGTTCACGAACCTGATGTTCGATGCCCTGGCGCCGTCGAACTTCCTGCTCAACCCCGGGGTGCTGACCCGCGCGTTCGACACCGGCGGCGCGAGCCTGCTGCGCGGCGCCCGGTTCGCGCTCGACGACCTCACCAACCGGGGCGGCCAGCCCCTGAAGGTCGACGTCGACGCCTTCACCGTCGGAGAGAACCTCGCGGCGACGCCGGGCAAGGTCGTCTACCGCAACGAACTGATCGAGCTGATCCAGTACGCACCGCAGACCGAGCAGGTGCACGAGATCCCGATCCTGGCGGCGCCGCCGTGGATCAACAAGTACTACATTCTCGATCTTGCGCCGGAGCGCAGCCTGGTCGAGTGGGCGATCCGTCACGGCCGCACCGTGTTCATGATCTCGTACCGCAATCCCGACGAGTCGATGCAGAACGTGACCATGAGCGACTACTACGTCCAGGGCATCGCGTCGGCGCTGGACGTCGTCGAGGAGATCACCGGATCGTCCCGGATCGAGGTGCTCTCCATCTGCCTCGGTGGCGCGATGGCCGCGATGGCCGCCGCGCGACTGGCCGCCGACGGAGACCACCGCATCTGCGCGCTGACGATGCTCAACACTCTGCTCGACTACAGTGACGTCGGCGAACTCGGACTGCTGACCGATCCGGCCACCCTCGACAACGTCGAATTCCGGATGCGCGCCCAGGGTTTCCTGTCCGGCCACGAGATGTCGGGCAGCTTCGACATGATCCGGGCCAAGGATCTGATCTTCTCGTACTGGGTGTCGCGGTGGATGAAGGGCGAGAAACCGACGGCGTTCGACATCCTCGCCTGGAACGAGGACAGCACCCGGATGCCCGCGGCCATGCATTCGCATTACCTGCGGACCCTGTACGGGCGCAACGAGCTCGCCGAAGGCGTATACGAACTCGACGGTGCGACAGTGAATTTGGGCGACGTCCGGTGCGACACGTACATCGTCGGTGCGATCAACGACCACATCGTGCCGTGGACGTCGTCGTACGAGTCGGTGCGGCTGCTCGGCGGCTCCGTCCGGTTCGTGCTGTCCAACGGCGGTCACATTGCGGGAGCGGTGAATCCGCCCGGGCCGAAGTGCTGGTTCGAGACGGTCGGCGCACCCGATGCGGAAACCCCTGCCGCCCTGCCGGATTCGGCGCAGGAATGGAAGGACCGGGCCACCCGCACGACGGCGTCGTGGTGGGAGGACTGGGCGGCGTGGTCCGGCGCGCGGGCGGGCGCGCTGGTGGCGCCGCCGTCGCTGGGCAGCACCGCGCATCCGGCGCTGTGCGACGCACCGGGCACCTACGTGTTCGCTTAGCGCGCCGGTAGCGCGTTAGCAATCATCGTGCTAACTTGCTAACAGCGTTGTTCGAGGCGCTTCCACCACCGACAGAAGGACTCGCTATGACCACCCCCAAGACCCCCTCCGCCGCCAAGGCCGCCACCGACGCCGCCGCCAAGGCCGCCACCGACGCCACCGACGCCGCGCAGAAGGTCGCCGCCTCCGCCACTCAGGCCGCCACCCGCGCCACCGAGGAGCTGAGCAAGGCCGTCGACGACACCACCGCCCGCGTGAACGACTTCAACGGCAAGATCGTCGACGCCGCCAAGCAGAGCGGCAACCTGGCCGTCGACACCTATGAGAAGACCGTCTTCAGCCTTCTCGACCTGCAGGAGAAGTTCGCCGAGGCCACCCCCGTCGAGTGGGTCGCCGATCTCGCGAAGGCCCAGGTCTCGTTCGCCCGCGAACTGACCGCCACCACCGCCACCACCGCTCGCGACCTCCTCAAGTGAGCGCCGCGCGCCCCGTCTCCGAACCGGACGACAGGAAACGCGCACCGGCTCCCGAGCCGCAGGCTTAGGCTGCAGCATGGACGCCGTATCACCTGCCGCGATCACCGCCGCCCCGTTCCGCATCGGGGCCGCGGCGATCGCCGGTTGGAGCGCCTACCTGCTCGGCCTGGCCCGGCGCGGTGCCGGGCCCCTCGACATCGTCGACGATGCCGCCGCACTCGTGAACGTCCTCACCGACCGCGACCGTCCCGGGTGGGCCCACCCGTGGCCCGTCGTCCGTCACTGGCCGCTGGCACGGCTGCGGGACTGCACCGTTGCGTCCCCGTCGGCGGCCGGGATCGTGCCCACTCTGCTCCTGCCCCCGCAGGCCGGCACCGATTCGTGCATCGTCGACCACTCCACCGAGCGCAGCCAGGTCACGGCCCTGCACGCCGGCGGACTGACCCGGCTGTACTGCCTGGACTGGCTGCCCGCGACCGCCGAGACCGACGGCGCCTCGATCGACGAACATCTCGCCGTCGTCGCCGAGTCGGTGGCCCAGCTCGGCGGACGGGTCAACCTGATCGGTGACAGCCAGGGCGGATGGCTCGCCACCGTGTACGCGGCGCTGCATCCCGGCCAGGTGCACACCCTGACCGTCGCGGGAGCGCCGACCGACTTCCACGCCGGCCGCCCCGGAATCGGACTGCTCGGCAGCCTGCCCCACGGGGCGGGCGCCGCCGTCGCGGCCCTGCTCTACGACACCGGGCGCGCTCTCGGCGTGCACCTGACCGATCCCGTCGGGGAGGTCCAGCGGGCGATGGACCTGCTCGCCGGGCTCGACAACCCGGACGTGATTGCGCGGATCACCGAGCAGCGCCGCTGGTTCGTGTGGCGGCAACCGATCCCCGCCGCGTTCCGCGACTGGATCATCGAGCACCTCGTCGTGGGCAACGAACTGGCCGGCGGAGAACTGGTGGTCGGCGGGCGGCGCGTCGACCTCACCGCGATCGGTTGCCCGCTGACCCTGCTCGCCGGAACCGGCGACCTGCTGGCTCCACCGGCGCAGGTTCACGCGCTGGCCGCGCTCGTGGGCACCGCCCCCGAACGGATCACCGTGTACACCGTCGACGACGGGCACATCGGGCTGTTCGTCGGCCGCCGGGTCCTGTCCGAACGGTGGACACCGATCGCATCCGCCGTCGCGGCGGGGCCGGGGTGAACCGGGTGCGTGCAGCGGTCGTCACGCTTGCGCTGATCCTGACGGCATCGGTCCTCTCGACGACGACAGCCGGGGCGGCGCCCACCGAGTTCCTGTGGGGCGTTTCCTCCTCGGGATTCCAGTCCGAGGGCTCGTCGCCGGACAGCAACTGGTCCCGCTACTCCGCATCGGGCCGCACCCATGACCCGATCGGTGCCGCCGTCGACTTCCGTCACCGCTATCGCGAGGACGTCGCGCGCGCCGCCGACCTCGGCGTCGACGTCTTCCGGTTCTCCGTCGAATGGGCCCGGATCCAGCCGCACCCCGGTCGCTGGGACGAGACCGAACTCGCGTACTACGACGACGTGGTCGCCGTGATCCGCGAGCACGGCATGATCCCGATGATCACCCTGGACCACTGGGTGTACCCCGGGTGGATCGCCGACCGCGGCGGCTGGGCCGATCCCGGCACGGTCGCGGCCTGGCTGGCCAACGCCGAACGGGTGGTCGCCCGGTACTCGGGCCTCGGGGCGATGTGGGTCACCGTCAACGAACCGACGATCTACGTGCAGAAGGAGATCACGTTCGGCGGGTTGTTCCCCACCGAGGTCCGCCGCATGTTCGACGGACTCGTCGCCGCGCACCGCGAGGCCTACACGCTGATCCACCGGCTCGATCCCGGCGCGAACGTCACCTCGAACGTCGCGTACGTCCCGGGAGCGCAGCCCTATCTGGACACGTTGTTCCTCGATCGCATCCGGGACAGTGTGGACTTCGTCGGCGTCGACTACTATTACGGGGTCGCGCCCGGCAATCTGACCGCGATCCATGCCGCGGTCGACGACTTCGCGGCGGTTCGGCCGCATCCGCAGGGACTGTACGACGCGTTGATGGACTACACGCGGCGATATCCGGGTGTGCCGCTGTACATCGTCGAGAACGGCATGCCCACCGCCAACGGGGCGCCGCGCCCGGACGGCTGGACCCGTTCCCGGCATCTGCACGAACACGTCGCCGCGGTGGCCCGCGCGATCGACGACGGCGCACCGGTGTTCGGATACAATTACTGGTCGCTCACCGACAACTACGAATGGGGTTCGTACACTCCGCGATTCGGCCTCTACACCGTCGACGCCCGCACCGATCCGGCTCTGACCCGCCGCCCCACCGACGGAGTCGAGGCCTATCGCACGATCGTCGGTGGCACACCCTAGGTGCCACGCTGCACTACGCTCTTCCGGGTGACGTGGCAAATGTGGCTGGCCTTCCTCGGCGCAGCATGGGTGATCAGCCTGTCGCCCGGCGCCGGAGCCGTCGCGTCGATGTCCTCGGGGCTCACGCACGGCCTGCGCCGCGGCTACTGGAACATACTGGGTCTGCAACTGGGTCTGCTGCTGCAGATCGCGGTGGTTGCCGCGGGTGTCGGCGCGGTCCTGGCCCGGTCCGCGACCGCGTTCACCGTGATCAAATGGTTCGGCGTCGTGTATCTGGTGTACCTCGGGGTCCGGCAGTGGCGGGCCCGCCCCGCCGACACCGAGACCGAATCGCCGACGCGGGGTGGTTCCGCGCCGGCGCTGGTGCTGCGCGGTTTCCTCGTCAACGCCTCGAATCCGAAGGCCGTCGTCTTCATGCTGGCGGTGCTGCCGCAGTTCCTGAACCCCGCGGCGCCGCTGGTGCCGCAGTATCTCGCCATCGCGGCGACCATGGTGACCGTCGACGTCATCGTGATGACCGGCTACACCGGCCTGGCCGCACGTGTGCTGACCGCGATGCGCTCCGCGCGGCAGCAGACGATCACCAACCGGGTGTTCTCCGGCTTGTTCCTGACCGCGGCCGCTGTCCTCGCGACGGTCCGCCGCGCCGCGACGGTCTGACCCGGCCGAAAGCCCCTCGCGCTCGAGCCGGACGGGGTTACGCTGGCCCCGACCGCCAACTGCCGGTCGTCCGGTGCCGGGTGTCGGTACCCGTGTCCGAACCTCTCGGTGGTGCACGACTCGACCGTCCTCGGACGGCGGACAGGAGACATCGTGAATCCTGTGGTGACCGCCCCCTCGCCCCGAGCTACGCGCCCCACGCCTGCGCGCTACCACCTCAAGGGCTCGGTGCTCTACAAGCTGATAACCACCACCGATCCCAAGACACTCGGGGTCATGTACATCGCGACCTCGTTCACCTTCTTCCTGATCGGCGGCCTGATGGCGCTGCTGATCCGCAGCGAGCTCGCCCTCCCGGGTCTGCAGTTCCTGTCCAACGAGCAGTACAACCAGCTGTTCACCATGCACGGCGGCATCATGCTGCTGATGTACGCGACACCGGTCGTATTCGGTTTCGCGAACTACATCCTGCCGCTGCAGATCGGTGCCCCCGACGTGGCGTTCCCGCGCCTGAACGCCTTCAGCTACTGGCTGTTTCTGTTCGGGGCGCTGGTCGTCGCCTCCAGCCTGATCACCCCGGGCGGCGCGCCGGACTTCGGCTGGACGTCCTACATGCCCCTCGCCGACGGTCTGCACACCCCCGGCGTCGGCGCAAACCTGTGGTTCGCCGGCCTCGCGGTGGCCGGTCTGGGCACCATCCTCGGTGGGGTCAACATGATCACCACCGTGGTGTGTCTGCGTGCGCCCGGCATGACGATGTTCCGGATGCCGATCTTCACCTGGAACATCTTCATCACGATGATCCTGATCCTGCTGGTGTTCCCGCTGCTGACCGCCGCGTTCATGGGGGCCCTCGTCGACCGGGTGCTGAACGGGAACATCTACGACCCCGGCACCGGCGGGGTGATCCTCTACCAGCATCTGTTCTGGTTCTTCGGCCATCCGGAGGTGTACATCATCGCGCTGCCGTTCTTCGGCATCATCTCCGAGATCATCCCGGTGTTCTCCCGCAAGCCGATCTTCGGTTACACCGGCCTGGTGTATGCGACGATCGCGATCTCGGCGTTGTCGATGGCCGTGTGGGCGCACCACATGTACGCCACCGGCGCGGTGCTGCTGCCGTACTTCTCGTTCATGACGTTCCTCATCGCCGTTCCGACGGGCGTGAAGTTCTTCAACTGGATCGGCACGATGTGGAAGGGGCAGCTGACCTTCGAGACCCCGATGCTGTTCTCGGTCGGCTTCATCGTCACGTTCCTCTTCGGTGGCCTGACCGGCGTCATCCTCGCCAGCCCGCCGCTGGACTTCCACGTGCACGACACGTACTTCGTGGTCGCCCACTTCCACTACGTGCTCTTCGGCACCATCGCGTTCGCCACCTACGCGGGCATCTACTTCTGGTTCCCGAAGATGACCGGCCGCATGCTCGACGAGCGCCTCGGACGCTGGCACTTCTGGCTGACCTTCATCGGCTTCCACACCACCTTCCTGGTGCAGCACTGGCTCGGTAACGAGGGCATGCCGCGCCGGTACGCCGACTACCTGCCGACCGACGGCTTCACCACCCTGAACACGATCTCGTCGGTGGGCGCGTTCATCCTCGGTGCGTCGACACTGCCGTTCCTGTGGAACGTGTTCAAGAGCTACCGGTACGGCCAGGTCGTCACGGTCGACGACCCGTGGGGCTACGGCAACTCCCTCGAATGGGCGACCACATGCCCGCCGCCGCGGCACAACTTCTACGAGCTGCCGCGCATCCGCTCGGAGCGTCCGGCGTTCGAGCTGCACTACCCGCACATGTCCGAGCAGATGCGGGTCGAATCGCACGTCGGCTGGGGCAGCGGCAGCCATGAGGTCGCCGAACCGCACCTCAAGGATCTCGCCGATCGCACCCCGGAGGGGACCTGACGCATCTCCCGATCAGCCTCTCCGAGTCAGTGCTCGGCGGGTGCAACTCCGAGTCGTTCGCACGCCGCGTGGTACAACGCGACCACTGCGACGCGGATCGACGCCCGGTCGGTGACGGGCTCGAGCCACGGCACCCGCACGGTCTTCTCGCCGTCGCCGGTGGTCAGCTGCCACTGACCGGACTCCCCGTCGAGACCGATCATGCGCGCGGCCGTGACGGCCGGTTCCGCGAAGGCACGCACGATCAACAGGTTGTCGTCGGCATGATCGTCGTTCATATGGCCGAGCACGGCGGCGACGACAGCGGCATCGAAACGGGTCACGGCGGTGAGCCTAGCGAAGCCGTGCCCGCCGCACGGCGGCGCGCCTCGGTCACGAGTGGGTAAAGAAGCCGAGGTGGGTCTCGGCGCTGACATACGCTCGATGTCTGCCGGCGCCGGACGCGGGTGGGTAACGGACGAGCGGATGGATCGGAGTATCCGGATGCGAATCGCGGATGTGCTGCGCAACAAGGGCCGGACCGTGGTGACCGTGCCTCCGACCGCGACGGTCGGGGAGGTCGTCGAGGTTCTGGCCACCCGGAACCTGGGTGCCCTGGTCGTCCTCGAGGACACCACGCCGATCGGCATCGTCACCGAACGCGACGTGGTCCGGCTGATCCACGTACACGGCCCCCGCATTCTCGACGCCCGCGTCTCCGACGTGATGACCACGGCGATGTACACGTGCCTGCCGAGCGACAGCGTCGACAGTCTCGCGGCCACCATGACCGAGCGGCGCATCCGGCACCTGCCCGTCCTCGTGGACGGGCAACTCGCCGGCATCGTCAGCATCGGCGACGTCGTCAAGAGCCGCATCGACGAGTTGCAGGCCGAACGCGATCAACTCGAGTCGTACATCGACCAGGGCTGACGGTCCCACCTACGCCGGCGCGCTCACCCCGTGCGCCTTCTCGAGCGCCTCGAGTTCCGCACCGAGATGATCGAGCAGCGGATGCAGCTGCCGGATGCTGCGCCCGCACGACGTGAGACCGAACGCGATCTCGCCGTCGGTGCTCGTGCACGTGATGTTCAGGGCCTGGCCGTCGACCGGCACCGACAACGGATACAGGGCGTCGACCCGGCAGCCGTTCCAGTACAGCGGATCCGTGGGACCGGGCACGTTCGAGACGATCACGTTGAACGGTGGCCGCGGCAGCGCCCGGTTCCCGGTGAGCACCCCCACCGCGAGCGGCGCAATACCCAAGGCGCTGGCCGCAAGCCGCGACACCGTCGACATTCCGACCATCGACTGCTTGCCCTCGGCCATCGAGTCCCGGACCGTGTCCAGCCGTGCCCGCGGGTCGCCGAGGTGCGTCGCCAGATTGCACATGAGGACGCCGATGTCGTTACCGCCGCCGGGATCCTTGTCCTTGCGCAGCGCCACCGGAACCATCGCGATGAGCGGATCGTCGGGCAGCGCCTCGTGTTCGAGCATGAATGTGCGGAGCGCGCCCGCCGACATCGCCAGGACGACATCGTTGACGGTGGCGTCGGCGGCCTTCGCGACCATCTGCAGCCGCTCGAGCGACCAGGAGCGCGCCGCGAACCGGCGTCCCCCGGCGATCGGCACGTTGAGCATGCTGCGCGGGGCGGACAGCGACATCGACCCGCCGCGGGCGTGCAGCGCCCGGTCGACGGTGCCCACCAGTGCGGGCACGATCCCGATCGCCTCCGTGGCCGTCGTCCGCACCGCGCGCACGATCGCGCCGGGAAGGTCGATGGCGGTGCCGACCCCGGACTTCGGGGGGTCGGAACGATCGACGGTGCCCCACGGCGCCGGCATACCGGTCTCGCACGGATCGGTCGTGAGCACGCGGCGCAACAGCTTCATCGCGCCGACACCGTCGGCGAGGGAATGATGGATCTTGACGTAGATCGCATATCGGCCGTCGGCGAGTCCCTCGATCAGGTGCATCTCCCACAGCGGCCGGGAACGGTCGAGGACGCTGCTGTGCAGCCGCGACACCAGTTCCCACAGTTCGTCGACGCCACCCGGTCGCGGCAGAGCGTTGAAACGCACGTGATGGTCGAGGTCGAAGCGCGGATCCTCCTCCCACGCCCACTGTCCGAGTGTGAACAGCGACCGCGCGGCGCGGCGTCGCCACAGCGGCGCCACGTCGTCGTCGCGGGTCAACGCCACGTCGAACAGGGCCCGCACATCCTCGGCGGTGGCGCCTTCGGGGGGCTGGAGCAGCAGCAGTCCCCCGACGTGCATCGGATGCTCACGGGACTCGCCGAGGAGGAACATCGAATCGGTCGGTGGCATCGGTAGCCGCATTCGGAGTCTTTCCGCTACCCGCGACGCGAGAGCTCACTTCGGGGTGAGCCCCCTGCAGCTCACCGGAATGCACCCGCGGTGAGAACGATCACATCGGGTGCCCTCCCAGTTCTACGGCATCAACCACTGCGATCGCCACTCGTTCGAACGTTTGATCAATTGCACTGCAAATGCATGTTCAGCTGCCGGAACCGGCTCGCGCCGCAGCGAGCCCGGAGTCCGGTCGCAGCGGCACCTCCCGCCAGAACAGCACCAGCACGACCGTCAGCGCACCGACGAGGGACGTCACGAGGAACACGGTGTCCATCGCGTCTGCGAAACCGTCGGCGAGCGGGCGCGCGAGGACCGGGTTCAGGCGCTGCACGATCGAGCTGTCGCCCAGCACCGAACCGAGTGCACCCGGATCCCGGTCGAGCACACCGCGGGCGAACGACCCGTCGACCGGATCACCACCGCGCACCGCCTCGGTCAGCGCCGACCGGAATCCGGGATCGCCGGCCGCGACGGCCAGACGATCGGCAATCGCGGGAGTGACCCGGGCGAACAGGATCGACAGGAACACCGCCACACCGACGGTGCCGCCGATCTGCCGGAAGAACGTGGCCGCCGCGGTGGACACGCCCATGTCCTGCGGCGGCAACGCGTTCTGCAAGGCCAAGGTGAGCGGCTGCATGAGGTTGCCCAAGCCGAACCCGACGATCGCCATGTAGACCATCACGATCGGCAGTGCCGTGTCGGTCGCGATCGTGTGCAGCAGGAACATGCCGACGGTGAGCATCACCGATCCGATGATCGGATAGATCCGGTAGTGGCCGGTGTGCGAGATGAGCTGGCCCGAGAACACCGAGCCGATCATGATACCGAGCACCATCGGGATCATCTGCAGCCCGGCGACCGTCGGTGTCGATCCGCGCACCACCTGCAGGTACTGCGGCAGCAGCGAGATCCCGCCGAACATCGCGGTGCCGACAAGCAGCGAGATCAGCACACCCAGCGCGAACGTGCGATTGCGGAAGAACCGCATCGGGATCAGCGCCGCGTCCTTCATCGCGATCTCGACGGCGACGAACGCCGCGACACCGACACAGCCGGCGAGGTAGCACGCCACCGCCGGTCCGCTGCCCCAGCCCCATTCGCGGCCCTGTTCGGCGACGACGAGCAGCGGCACCACCGCGACCACCAGCGCCAGCGCACCCCACCAGTCGATGCGGATCGCCCGGTGCTGTGGGGGCAACCGCAGGTTGCGGGCGACCACCGCGAGAGCGAGCACCCCGACGGGGACGTTGACGAGGAACACCCACCGCCAGCCGGTGATCCCGAGGAGGCTGCCGGTCCCGGCGAAGAATCCGCCGAGCACCGGCCCGAGGACGCTGGAGACGCCGAACACGGCGAGGAAATAGGCCTGGTATTTCGCTCGTTCTCGGGGGGCGAGGATGTCGCCGAGGATCGCCAGTGCCAGCGACATCAGGCCGCCGGCGCCGATCCCCTGGATCGCCCGGAACGCGGCGAGCATGTACACCGACGTGGCGAACGAGCACAGCAGCGATCCGGCCAGGAACACGGTGATCGCCGTCAGGTAGAGCCGGCGCCGCCCGTAGATGTCGGACAGCTTGCCGTACAGCGGAGTGGTGATCGTCGCGGTGACGAGATACGCCGTGGTGACCCACGCCTGCAGCGCGTAGCCGTTCAGGTCGTCGGCGATCGTGCGGATCGCGGTCGCGACGACGGTCTGATCGAGCGCGGCCAGGAACATCCCCAGCATCAGGCCGCTGAGGATGGACAGGATCTCGCGGTGCGTGAACGCGACCGGTGCGGCCGGGCCGGCACTGTCGCGGTCGGTGCCCGTCACCGTTCCACTCTGTGCCCGGCCCGGCCGGTCGGCAAGTGCCTACATGTCCAGGCCGAGGTCGAGGACCGTCACCGAGTGTGTGAGCGCGCCGACCGCGAGGTAGTCGACACCGGTGCGCGCGTAGTCCGCGGCGACGTCGAGGGTCAGACCACCGGACGACTCGAGCCGGGTCTGCGGCGCGTGGGTGTTGCGGCGCTGCACCGCGATCTGCGTCTGCCACACCGGGAAGTTGTCGAGCAGGATCAGCTCGGCCTTCTCGGCGAGCACCTCGTCGAACTGTTCGAGGCTGTCCACCTCGACCTCGCACGGGATGCCCGGTGCGTGCGCGCGGACCGCGCGCAGGGCCGCCACGACCGACCCGGCGGCGGCGACGTGGTTGTCCTTGATGAGCGCCTCGTCACCGAGCCCCATGCGGTGGTTGACACCGCCCCCGACGCGCACCGCGTACTTCTGCAGGGCGCGCAGACCGGGCAGCGTCTTCCGGCTGTCGCGGATCTTCGCCTCGGTCCCGGCGACCGCATCCACCCAGTGCGCGGTTGCGGTCGCGATGCCGGACAGGTGGCACAGCAGATTGAGCATGGTGCGTTCGGCGGTGAGCAGACCCTGCGTCGGCGCCTCGACGGTGAGCGCCGGCTCACCTGCCTGCACCCGATGCCCGTCCGGGACCCGGTCGAGCACCCGGTAGTTGCCGTCGCCGAGCACCTCGTCGAGCACCAGCAGACCAACGTCGATGCCGGCGATCGTGCCCGGTGAACGCGGCACCACCGCGGCGGTCGCGACCGCGTCCGCAGGCACCGTGGCCTCGGAGGTGACGTCGGCGCCGTAACGCAGGTCCTCGTCGAGCGCGACGCGGATCAGGGTGAGGATCTCGTCGCGGTCGAGGCCGTCGGGTAACTCGGTGGCCATTGTCTAACGCACTCCTGTCAGGTCGGGGGTGGTCACGGCGGTGGGGCTGAGCGCGACGTCGCCGTCGATCAGGCGGATCTCGAGGCTGCGGGCCTGCGCCGGGTCGGTGTCGGGGCTGTCGCTGCGGGTGTGGCAGCCGCGGCTCTCGGTGCGGGCGCGGGCCGCGGCGAGCAGGGCATTCGCCGTGACGGTCAGCGCCGCGTCCTCGAGCGCGATGGTATCGGTGCACGGGATCCGTTCGGCGTCCGCGAGGCCCGCCTGGGCGGCGGCGAGTCCGGCGTCGTCGCGCACGACGGGAGCGTGCCGCGTCATCAGGGACTGCAGGGTCGCGCGGTCGGCGCAGCGGCGGATCGGCAGCGCCGCGTCGGTCGCCTCGACGCGCATCCCGGCGCGTTCCGCGGCGGCGGCGTGCCCGGCGCGTTCACCGAGCACGAGTCCCTCGAGGAGACTGTTCGAAGCCAGCCGGTTCGCACCGTGCAGGCCGGTCCGGGCCACCTCCCCCGCCGCGTACAGGCCGGGCACCGCGGTGCGGCCGTGCACGTCGGTGACGACGCCTCCGCACGAGTAGTGCGCGGCCGGGGCGACCGGGATCAGGTCGGCGGACGGGTCGAGACCGACGGCCAGGCACGAGGAGGTGATCGTCGGGAATCGTTCGGCGAAGCCGTCGAGGTGCCGCGCGTCGAGGAACACGTGGTCCTCCCCCAGCACGGCGAGCCGCTCGGCGATGGCACGGGAGACCACATCGCGGGGTGCGAGATCACCGAGCGGGTGCACCCCCGCGGTGATCGAGGCGCCGTGGGCGTCGACGAGGCGCGCGCCCTCGCCCCGGACCGCTTCGCTGATGAGCGGGCGCCGGCCCTCTCCGCCGCGCGCGAACAGCACGGTCGGGTGGAACTGCACGAATTCGACGTCGGCGATCGCGGCACCGGCGTGCAACGCCAGCGCGATGCCGTCGGCGGTGGCGCCGGGCGGGTTGGTGCTGCATGCGTACAGCTGGCCGAGACCACCGGTGGCGAGCAGCACGGCCGGGGCGTGTACGACGCCGAGGCCGCGCTCGTCGAGCACGAGCACCCCGGTGACGCCGCGGGCGTCGGTGAGGATCCGGGCGGCGGCGGCCCCGAACAGCACGGGCAGGCTCGCCGCGTTGAGGGCGCGCTGCACCTCCATACCCGTGGCGTCGCCGCCGGCGTGGATGATCCGCCGGGTCGAGTGCCCGCCTTCGCGGGTGCGGGCGACATCACCGTCGCGGCCACGGTCGAACACGGCACCGAGGTCGGTGAGCGCGGCGACGGCGTGCGGGCCGGCGCTGACGATGGAGCGGACCGCCTCCTCGTCGCACAGGCCACCACCGGCGGCGAGGGTGTCGGCGACATGCGAGTCGACGCTGTCGCCGGTGGGGGCGACCACGGCGATGCCGCCCTGCGCGTATTGGGTGGACGTGTCGGTGGGACCGCCCTTGCTCAGGGTGAGCACGGTCAGCCCGCGACGGGCGGCGGCGCGCGCCGCGGTCAGTCCCGCGACGCCGCCGCCCACCACCACCAGGTCGGCGTGGGCCTCCCAGCGCACTCCGACCCCGGTGGGGGTCGTCACTCGCCGCCGCCGGGGTTGCCGATGGCGATCATCCGCTGCACGGACAGCCGGGCGCGTTCGGCGACGGCCGGGTCGACGTGCACCTCGTCCTTGCCGTCGCGCAGGCAGCGCAGCAGGGCGGCCGGGGTGATCATCTTCATGTACGGGCAGGAGGCGCGGTCGTTCACGGCCTGGAAGTCGATGCCCGGGGCCGCCTTGCGGAGCTGGTGCAGCATGCCGACCTCGGTGGCGACGAGGACCTGCTTGGCGCCGGTCGCGCGGGCGGCGTCGATCATGCCGCCGGTCGAGAGGATCTTGACCTTGTCGTCGGGCACGAAGCCCTCCCCGGCCAGGTACAGCGCGGAGGTGGCGCAGCCGCATTCGGGGTGCACGAACAGGTCCGCGTCCGGGTGCGACTTGGCCTGCGCGGCCAGTTCCTCACCGTTGATGCCGGCGTGGACGTGGCATTCGCCCGCCCAGATGTGCATGTTCTCCCGGCCGGTGACGCGTTTGACGTGGGCGCCGAGGAACTGGTCGGGCAGGAACAGCACCTCGCGGTCGGGGTCGATGGAGGCGACGACGTCGACCGCGTTCGAGGACGTGCAGCAGATGTCGGTCAGGCCCTTGACCTCGGCGGTGGTGTTGACGTAGGAGACCACGACGGCGTCGGGGTACTCGGCCTTCCATTCGCGCAGCTGGTCGGCGGTGATCGAGTCCGCGAGGGAGCAGCCGGCGCGCTCGTCGGGGATGAGCACGGTCTTGTTCGGGCTGAGGATCTTCGCGGTCTCGGCCATGAAGTGCACACCGCAGAAGACGATGGTGTCCTCCTCTGCCTCGGCGGCGATGCGCGAGAGCGCGAGGGAGTCGCCGACGTGGTCGGCGATGTCCTGGATGGCGGGAAGCTGGTAGTTGTGCGCCAGCAGCGTCGCGTTGCGCTCGCGGGCCAGCCGACGGACCTCTTCGGCCCACTCCGGCGTCGCCTCGATGCCGGTGTAACCGCCGGGGCCGTCGACGATGGCGGCGGCTCCCGCCCACTCGGTCGTGGTCATGGCCTAGCTCCTTCGTGCAATCCGGACGGGCTGCGCCCGGATTTCCGTATTCGGGGGTTTTCGACTTAGGATCGAAAACATGCCACATAGTAACACCCATCACGAAGTGCTCATCGTGGTGTTCCAGGTTCGCCACTTTCCGGCCACCTCCGAGAAGCCCGCCACCGGGCCGGAACTGGCCGTTCTGCTCTGGCAGCGGGCACTGGATCCGGAGGCCGGGACGTGGTCGCTGCCGGGTGGATGGCTGCGCGACGACGAGGACCTCACCACGTCGGCTCGCCGCCAGCTCGCCGAGAAGGTGGACGTGCGCGAGGTCTCGCACCTCGAGCAGTTGTCGGTGTTCTCCGCGCCGCACCGCATCCCCGGCCCCCGCACTATCGCGTCCACCTACCTCGGCCTGGTGCCGAGTACGTCGGATCCGCAGCTGCCCGACGACACCGCCTGGCACCCGGTCGCGCACCTGCCGGAGATGTCCTTCGACCACGGCGTGATGGTCGACAACGCCCGTGCACGACTGGCCGCGAAACTGTCCTACACGAACATCGCGTTCGGACTCGCCCCCGCCGAGTTCGCCATGTCGGAACTGCGCGACATCTATTGCGCTGCACTGGGTTACCAGGTGGATGCGACCAATCTTCAGCGAGTCCTCAAGCGCCGCAACGTCCTGACTGCGACCGGCACGACCGCGCCGCCCGGACGCACCGGCGGTCGCCCCGCCGCCCTCTACCGTTTCACCGATTCGAACCTGCGCGTCACGGACGAATTCGCCGCCCTGCGCCCACCCGTCTGAAGCCACCCTCGCTCCTCCGCCACCCCGGCCCGTGCCCGGCCGCCCGCCCCACCGGGTGATGCGAACCTTCACCCGGTCCGACCGAATATCGGTTCCCGTCACCCTGGTTCGCGGGTGCAGCGGGAGATCTGGATGTAACGCCGTCCTCCGAACCGCCGACATGCCCTGTGACGCGGGGGCGCCCCATTGCGGGGTGGTCGACTGGTGACCACAACCGGATTGGACGGATATGGCAGAGCAGACGGCGTCGCATCGACGGCGGATCGCAGCGGGTTTGGCAGCACCGGCAGTGTTGGGGATCGCGGCTCTCGTAGCGGTAGCGGTCACGGGGACCGACACACCGGTCAGGACCGACACCACACTGGTCGCGATGACCAACGAATGCCACGACATGGTGAGCATCGCCATCGGCGGCCGGGGCGACAGCCCCCGCGACGGCACACACGCCATGCTCACCACACCCGACGGCACCACCCTGCCCGCGGCGATGTCCGGGGACTACAACAGCCACTGGGTCGATCCGGTGGTCAACGCCCCGCGCGACGCCGGCACGGACTACGCCGCGTTCTACATCGAGTACCCCGCACACATGGCGTCCTACGAGGACGCGGTCGAGGCGGGCGTCGACAACACCCAGACGGTGATGCAGGCAATCCGCGCCGAGTGCCCCGACACGCAGTTCGCGATCGTCGGATACAGCGAAGGCGCCGACGTGGCCCGCCGGGCCGCGATGGAGATCGGCAACCAGACCCCGAACGAGGACGGCTCGTACGACATCATCGACCCCAACTCCGTGGTCGGTGTCGTCATCCTCGCCGACGCCGGGCGCACCGCCGGCGAGGGCCCGTTCCCCGGCGCGGACGATCCGTTCCGCAATCCCGACGGATACGACCGCCCCTACCAGGCCGGGAACACCAGCGCCGACGGCAGCGGCATCGCGACCGACACCAGCGGCGGTTTCGGCGCCCTGAACGGCAAGATCGCCTCGTTCTGCTCCGACGGCGACTTCACGTGCGACGCCCCCGACAACGTCGCGCTGATCCAGCTCGCCGCGAACGTCGGCCGCCAGCTCAACGTCGACCGAATGCAGGACGAAGGCCTCACCCCGGCGACCGGGCAGGATCTGGCGGTCACGGTCGGTCGCGTCGCGATGCTCGCGTTCGCCGACATCCAGGCGCAGGGCAACTGGATGCAGACCGACGAGACCTTCCTCGACGTCCTGATCAAGGTGTCCGATCCCAGCTACACGCCGACCCAGCCGACAAACGTCGCCGCGGACACGGAACTGAACCTCAGCGCGGCGGAGAACCTGGTGTACCTGCCCGCCAAGGTGCGCAACGAGATCATCGGGTTCATCGCGGACAACGCGAACACCATCCCGGTCGCGCTGAGCGACCCGTACCAGCAGACCCTCGGTGAGGTCAGCGGGCACCACTTCGACTACTGGCGGGACGCGGACGCGTCGAACGGCAAGCCGGTGAGCTCGGCCGAGTACGCCGCCGAGTGGCTCACCCATCTCGCGGAGCAGGCAGACAAGGGTGAACTGCCCAAGACCACCGCTCAGAACGCTCCCGCGGCGACGCTCGCGGTGACCGCGGACACCACCTCGGCGACCCCGACGAGCACCACGGCAATCCCGAGCCCCGAGGCGGTGACCACGGACCCGGGTAGGACGGAGACCGGGACCACCCCGTCGACCGGGGAAATCGCAGCCACCGCCACGCCCGGCACGGTCCCTGCACCGGGCACCGGCCCGGCTGCCGCGCCGCTCGTGACCGATCCGGCCACGGTCACCCCGACCACAACGCCGCAGGCGGTGGCCGAGCCCGCGGCGACCGGAACTCCTGCGACGGAGGCCTCGCCGGCCACCGCGGCGACGTCCACCACCACGGTCGCTCCGACCACGACCACCCCGGTTCCGCCGCAACAGCGCTGAGCGCAGCGACGACGAGGCCCGGAGGGGTTTCCCTCCGGGCCTCGTTGCATGTTCAGCGCCGGCGCATATTCAGCGCTGTTCGTACAGGGCCGAATCGATCGTGCCGTGACGGGAGCACCGCGCCCACCATCCGTCCGGGGCGATCTGGACGATCATCCGGCGCCCGCACTGCGCGCAGAAGCGCGGCGGTTCGAGGCCGAGTTGCGCGGCGCGCGGGCGGGCCGGATCGGCGCCGCTGTCGAGCGCGACGCCCGTGTACGGATCGAACATCTCAGAAGCTCTCGCCGAGGGCCTTGATCGGCATCTTCAGTTCACCGAGCAGGTCCAGATCGGATTCGGCGGGACGCCCCAGCGTGGTGAGGTAGTTGCCGACGATGACGGCGTTGATGCCGCCGAGGATGCCCTGCTTGGCACCCAGGTCGCCGAGGGTGATCTCGCGTCCACCGGCGAAACGCAGGATGGTGCGGGGCAGCGCGAGCCGGAATGCGGCGACCGCGCGCAGGGCGTCGGCCGCGGGCAGCACCTCGAGATCGCCGAAGGGCGTACCCGGACGCGGGTTGAGGAAGTTCAGCGGCACCTCGTCGGGGCCGAGTTCGGCCAGTTCGGCGGCGAACTCGGCGCGCTGCTCGAGTGTCTCCCCCATCCCGAGGATGCCGCCGCAGCACACCTCCATGCCCGCTTCGCGGACCATGCGCAGCGTCTCCCACCGTTCGTCCCACGTGTGGGTGGTGACGACGTTGGGGAAGTACGAGCTGGCGGTCTCGAGATTGTGGTTGTAGCGGTGCACGCCCATCGCGGCGAGCTGATCGACCTGCTCCTGGGTGAGCATGCCCAGCGAGCACGCGACCTGGATGTCGACCTCATTGCGGATGGCCTCGACACCCGCGGCGACCTGCGCCATCAGCCGGGCGTCGGGTCCGCGGACGGCCGCGACGATGCAGAACTCGGTGGCTCCGGTCTTCGCGGTCTGCTTGGCGGCCTCGACGAGGCTGGGGATGTCGAGCCACGCGGACCGCACCGGGGAGGCGAACAGTCCCGACTGCGAACAGAAGTGGCAGTCCTCGGGGCAGCCGCCGGTCTTGAGGCTGATGATGCCCTCGACCTCGACCTCGGGTCCGCACCACTTCATGCGCACGTCGTGCGCGAGGGTGAGCAGGTCCTCGAGGCTGTCGTCGGGCAGTTGCAGCACTTCGAGGATCTGGTCGCGGCGCAGACCGTCACCGCGGTCGAGCACCTGTTCGCGGGCCACCGCGAGGATGTCGGTGGGGGCGAGTGCCTTGGTCACGGCGGATCTCCTGGAGTAGCGGACGAAACGAACTTGAACACCGTTCACTTGAACAACGTTCAGGTTAGGGTGGCGGTCGTCTACTGTCAAAGGGAACCGGCACGAAAACCAGAGGGAGCGAACACGTGCAGTTGCGACGCGGCGACGTCCTCGACGGTGCGATGGCAATCCTCGACGAATACGGTCTCGGCGACCTGACGATGCGCAAGCTCGCGGGATCACTCGGCGTGCAGCCGGGCGCGCTGTACTGGCACTTCCCCAACAAGCAGACGCTGCTGGGCGCGATGGCCGACCGAATCCTCGAGGGTGTCGACGCACCGCCGACCACCGACTCGTGGGACGAGGCCCTCGCCGAACTCGCCCACCGATTCCGCGCGGCGCTGCTCGCGCATCGCGACGGCGCCGAACTCGTCGCCTCGAGCTACGCGTCGCGACTGACCACCTCCCGCGCCCGCGACAGTTTCGTCGCCGCCGCACAGCACGCCGGCCTGTCCCGCGCGCACGCCGAACTCGCCGGCTACGCGCTCCTGCACTATGTGCTCGGCCACACCGTCGACGAGCAGTCACGCATCCAGCTCGCCGAGATCGGCGCCCTGACGCGCTCCCCCGTTTCCCCCGACGTGACCACCGAAACCCCCGGGACCTCCGACGACGACCTGCTCGACGGCGACCCGGCGGTCCGCTTCGACTTCGGCCTGGACCTGTTCGTCGACGGCATCCGGCGCCGGCTCACCGAACACGTGACGCACTGACGGTTGGCGTCCTGTCGGACCCCTCCCGTACGTTCCTCCGACGTGACGACACCCTGGTCCCCCGCGCAGATCGCCGCGGCCGCCCCCGACCCCTCGTCGGTGACGGCGGCCCGCGGGCTGGCCGCGAGATGGACGGCGACCGGACGCAACGACCACGCCCTGTGGGGCGTGTGCCGGGGCAGCGGCTCGACCCACTATCTGGCTTCGGTGGACCTGACCGGCCCCGCCTACCGGTGTTCGTGCCCGAGCCGAAAGTTCCCCTGCAAACACGCCCTGGGCTTGCTCATGCAATGGTCCGGCGGCACCGTCCCCGAGGCGCCCGCGCCGGACACGGTCGCCACGTGGCTCACCAACCGCGCCGAAAAATCCGAGAAGCCAACAACTTCCGAGGACGACGCGGGCAAGGAACCCGATCCGGCGACGGTAGGGCGCCGCCTCGAACGCGCCACCGCGGGACTCGAGGATCTCGATCGCTGGCTGACCGACCGCATGCGCAGCGGACTCGGCGCCGTCGATCACGGCTACGCCACCTACGACGAGATCGCCGGCCGCATGGTCGACGCGCAGATGCCCGGCGTCGCAGGGGCGCTGCGTGCGCTGCCGTCCGTCGTCGCGAGCGAGGACGACTGGCCCACAAGGGTTCTCGGCGAGTATGCGCGCCTGCATCTGCTGATCCGTGCCGTCCGCACCCTCGCGGAGCTGCCCGAGCCCCTGACCCGGTCGGTACACACCCACCTCGGGTTCCCCACCAGGACGGTCGAGGTGCGCCGCGAACCCGCGGTCCGCGACCGCTGGCAGACGGTCGCGAGCCGCACCACCGAGGACAACCGCATCTACACCCGGAAACTGTGGCTGCGCGGCCGAGAGTCCGGACGATGGGCGATTGTTCTCGATTTCTCGCACGGCACAACACGATTCGATGCCGACGCACCCGCGCCCGGCACCTTCGTCGACGCCGATCTGCACTACTGTCCCGGCGCCGCCCCGCTGCGCGCGATGATCGGAACACGCCATCAGGCACCGGAACCGTTCACGACCCTGCGGGCGACGGACTTCGACACCGCGCTCGGCGACTACGCCACCGCGCTCGCCGCCGACCCGTGGATCCGCTCGTGGCCGGTGCTGCTCGGCGCCGTGACACCCGCCCGCGTCGGCGACCGGTGGTGGCTCGTCGACCGGGCCGAACGCGCGCTGCCGTTGGGCGGCGACCTCGACGGCCGCTGGCGTCTGCTCGCGGTCTCGGGCGGTCACCCGGTGACGGTGTGCGGCGACTGGGACGGGCGTGCGGTCACCCCGGCGTCGGTGTTCGAACCCGGGCAGGAGGCGATCGCCCTGTGAGCACGGACGGACTGGAGTCCCTCACCTCGGCGGCGCTGCTGGGCACCGCCCGCACCGAACCCGACTTCGCCGCGCTGCACACCCACGCCACGGCCGGAGCGATCGACGGGACGGCCGAACACCGACTGCTCGGCGCCGCGGCACTGGAACGCGCATTCGTCGCCGCCGGATCGGCGCCGGCGACCTGCGCGCTGCCCGAGCCCGCCGCCGACGACGACCGGCCGCTGCTGCCCCCGGCCGCCGCCGAGCGGCTCCGCGCGCTGCTCACCGTCCGGTCCGATCTGATCGGCGAATGGCTCGATGCCGCACAGGGTTTCCGCGCTCCGCACGGCATCGTCGTGGATCTGCTCGAGCGCGCTTCCGCGCTCGACGAGGATCAGCGGGACAAGCTGGTCGTCCTTCTCGGACCCCGCGGCCGATGGCTGGCGCAGCAGAATCCGCACTGGTCCGACCTGGTGGCACCCGACACCGGCGATCCGTCCGTGTGGCAGCACGGTTCCGCGGCCACCCGGCGCCGATGGTTCCGGGCGCTGCGTGCACAGGACCCCGCCGCCGCGACCGAGTTGCTCACCGCGTCGTGGAAGACCGAGGCCGCCTCGGGCCGCCAGACCCTGCTCGGGGAACTCGCGACCGGGTCCGGCGTATACGACGAGGATCTGCTCGAGACCGCGCTGGGCGATCGCAGCCGCAAGGTCCGCGAGGTCGCCCTCGACCTGTCGCGCCGGCTCCCGGATTCCTCGTTCGGCCGCCGCATGACCCGGCGGGTGCAGGACTGGACACGCGTGCAGGACGGCGCTCTCGAGTTCACGATCCCGGACGTGCTCGACGCGGACGCGGTGCGGGACGGTCTCGACGACCCGCTGCCCCGCGCGGTCGAGCCGGCACGCGCGGACCGCACGTACACGGACGAGGAGACACGCGACCGGGCGCGGGTGTGGGCGCTGGCGACATCCGCGCCCCTGTCCGCGTGGCTCACGCCCGGCACGCCGATCGGCGACGCGCTGGACCTCGAGGTGAGCGAGCACCTGCGGGACGTTCTGCGGCACGCCCGGGCGACCGCCGTCGATCATCAGCGCGACAGCGCCTGGGCCTCGGAGCTCCTGCAGCGCGACGACCGGACCGGCTCCCGCGTCGCCGGGCACGCGCCACCGGACGTGCTCGTCGAGCACCTACGACGGATGTCCGCGCGGCAACCGCTGCTCGTCGACCATTTCGCCGCACTGCCCGCACCGTGGCCCGCCGACATCGCCCAGAAGGCCCTGACCGTCCTGTACACCGCCGCGGCGCCGAATTCGCACAGCTTCCGGGCACTGACCGACCTCCTCGCACGCCGCGCACCGTTCGAACTGGTCGACCTGTTCGACGACGCCGCCACCCGCACCGACGATCTCGTCCGGCTCAATCGCTTCGCGACCGCCGCCGACATCCTGAAACTTCGCCGAACCCTTCACGAGGAGTTGAGTTGACCGACACCGTCATCGACGAGCAGAGCCTGCTGCGCCCGCACGCCGAGCAGCAGTACGCGCACGAACTCACCGCGCTCGCTCGCGTCGACGACCGGCCGCGGCCACCGTCCTGGCGGCTGTCGCCGTGGGCGGTGGTGACGTACCTGCTCGGCGGGGAGCTGTCCGACGGCACCGTCATCAGCCCCAAGTACGTCGGGCCGCGTCGGCTCATGGAGGTGGCGGTCGCGACCCTGGCCACCGATCGCGCGTTGCTGTTGCTGGGTGTGCCCGGCACCGCGAAGACGTGGGTGTCCGAGCACCTGGCGGCGGCGATCTCGGGAACCTCGACGCGCCTCGTGCAGGGCACCGCCGGCACCGCCGAGGAGGCGGTCCGCTACGGCTGGAACTACGCGCGGCTGCTGGCCGAGGGTCCGACCCCGGCCGCGTTGGTGCCCTCACCGGTGATGACGGCGATGCGCGACGGCGCGGTCGCCCGCATCGAGGAACTGACCCGCATCCCCGCCGACGTGCAGGACGCGCTGATCACGATCCTGTCCGAGAAGACGCTGCCGGTCCCCGAGCTCGGCCTCGAGGTGCAGGCGACGAAGGGGTTCAACGTCATCGCCACCGCCAACGACCGCGACCGCGGTGTCAACGACCTGTCGTCGGCGCTGCGCCGGCGCTTCAACACGGTGGTGCTGCCGCTGCCCGCCAGCGAGGACGACGAGGTCGAGATCGTCGCGCGGCGCGTCGCCCAGCTCGGGTCCGCGCTCGAGCTGCCGCAGGTCCCGGCGGCGGCCGAGGAGATCCGGCGCGTGGTGACCGTCTTCCGGGAACTGCGCCGCGGCGTGACCACCGACGGCCGCACCAAGCTGAAGTCACCGTCGGGCACCCTGTCGACCGCCGAGGCGATCTCGGTGGTCACCAACGGCCTGGCCCTGTCCGCCCACTTCGGGGACGGCGTCCTGCGTTCGGCCGATGTCGCCGCCGGCATCCTCGGCGCCGTCGTCAAGGACCCGGTCGCCGACACCGTGGTGTGGGACGAATACCTCGAGGCCGTCGTCCGCGGCCGCCCCGAATGGGCCGACTTCTACCGGGCGTGCCGCGAGGTCGCCGGGTGAGCGTGACCGCGCAGGTCCGGGTGCTGGGCATCCGGCACCACGGACCGGGCTCGGCACGCGCACTGCTGCGCGCCCTCACCGAATTCGAGCCGGACACCGTGCTCATCGAGGGTCCCGCCGACGCCGATCCGCTGGTGGCCTTGGCCGCGTCCGGGCAGATGCGCCCGCCCGTCGCGCTGCTCGGCTACGCGAGCACGGACCCGTCGACAGCCGCTTTCTGGCCACTGGCCACGTTCTCCCCGGAATGGCAGGCGCTGCAGTGGGCGATCCTGCACGACGCGGACGTCCGCTTCTGTGATCTGCCCGCGGCGTCGAGCCTCGCGGCGGACCGGACGGCCGGTGACCGGGGGCCTGATCCGCTGGCCGCGCTCGCCGCCGCCGGTGGTTACGACGATTTCGAGCAGTGGTGGGACGCGGTCGTCGAGTCCGGGACCCGGTATCCGGACAACACCGCTGAGCTCGCAAATGACTATCACGCAGACGGTTTCGATGCCATCACCGAGGCGATGGCGGCGCTGCGCGAGACGATGGAGATCGACGAGCACACGCTGCGGCGCGAGGCGCACATGCGGCAGGTGCTCCGCGCGCGGATCAAGGCCGGTGCACAGAAGATCGCGGTGGTGTGCGGGGCGATGCACGCTCCGGCGCTGTCCGGCAAGCCCGGCCCCGCGGCGCCCGACGCGCGGCTGCTCAAGGGCCTGCCGAAGGTCAAGACGTCGCTCACCTGGGTGCCGTGGACGCATTCGCGGTTGTCGTCGGCCTCCGGATACGGTGCGGGCATCACCTCGCCCGGCTGGTACCACCACCTGTTCACCCACCACGACCGGACGATCGAGCGGTGGTTCACGCGGGTCGCGCGGGAACTGCGCAGCGAGGACCTGCCGGTGTCGAGCGCGCACGTCATCGAGGCCACCCGCCTGGCCCACACGCTGGCCGCGCTGCGCGAGCGGCCGCTGCCCGGCCTCGCCGAGGTCACCGAGGCGACCCGGTCAGTGCTGTGCGACGGCGACGACGTGCTGCTCGATCTGGTGACCCGGCGGCTCGTCGTCGGCGAGGCGCTCGGCGGGGTCCCCGACGAGACCCCGACGGTACCCCTGGACGCGGACCTGCAGGCGCGGTCGAAGACGCTGCGGCTCAAGCGATCTGCGGTCGACAAGAATCTCGACCTGGATCTGCGCAAGGACAACGATCTGCAGCGGTCGCGGTTGCTGCACCGCCTCGCGCTGCTCGGCATCGACTGGGCGAGGGCGGCAACGAGCGCGGTCCGCTCCACCGGCACGTTCCGCGAATCGTGGACCCTGCGGTGGGAGCCGGAACTGTCGGTCGCGGTCGTCGAGGCCTCACGGTGGGGAACGACCGTCGAGTCGGCGGCGCACGCGATCGTCCTCGACCGGGTGTGGCGGCCCGCGATTTCGCTCGGCGAGGTCACCGACACACTCGAGAAGGCGTTGCTCGCCGACCTGCGCACGGCGATCCCGGACGTGCTCGCCGCGGTCGATGCCGCGGCCGCGCTCGATCACGATGTGCTGCACCTGATGTCGGCGCTGCCGGCGCTCATCCGCACGTTGCGGTACGGCGATGTCCGCGGCACCGATCTGTCGTCGCTCGGGGACGTCACCGACGCGATGCTCGCCCGGATCTGCGCCGGTCTGCCGGCCGCGGCGACCGGTCTCGATTCCGATGCGGCGGATGCGCTGCGCACGGCCGTGGACGACGTGCACATCGCCATCGCCGTGCGGGACGATCCGGCCACGAGACGGCGATGGCTCGGCACCCTGCGGGTGATCGCGGACCGCGACGACGTCGACGGCATCCTCACCGGCCGGACCGTGCGACTGCTGCGCGACATGGGCCGGATCGACGAGGACGAGACCGCGCTGCGGGTGTCGCGGGCATTGTCGGTGGGCAGCGATCCGGGTGCGAAGGCACGCTGGATCGACGGTTTCGTCGGGGGTGGCGCGGTGCTGCTCATGCACGACCAGAGCCTGCTGCGGTTGATCGACGACTGGGTCTCGGCGCTTCCCGCACAGGATTTCGTGGACGTGCTGCCGGTGCTGCGCCGCACGTTCGGCGCGTTCGCTCCCGCCGAGCGCCGCACGCTCGGCGCGGTGGTGCGCGGCGGCGAGCGCACTCGCAGCACCGCCCCCTCCGTCGACACCGAGCGCGGGGCCCGGGCCATCCGCGCCACCGCACTCATTCTGGGAGTTCCTGCATGACAACAGCATCGGACGACACGGAACGACTGCGCCGCTGGCGGTTGCTGCTCGGTGAGGCCGCGGAGAACTCCACCGGCGGGCTACGTTCCACCGACGACGAGGCGATGGACGGGGCGCTCGCGGCCCTCTACGATCGCGGCGAACCCGATCCGGGCGGCCGGCGCAGTGCCGGCCTGGGCGGTTCGGCGCCGCGGGTGGCGCGCTGGCTCGGCGACATCCGCACGTACTTCCCCACCTCGGTGGTGCAGGTGATGCAGCGCGACGCGATGGAGCGGCTGGGGCTGACGCAGCTGCTGCTCGAACCGGAACTGCTCGACGCCGTCGAACCGGACGTGCATCTCGTCGGCACGTTGCTCAGCCTGAACAAGGTGATGCCGGAGACGACCCGCGCGACCGCGCGGATGGTGGTGGAGAAGGTGGTGCGCGAGGTCGAGGCGCGCATCGCGCAGCGCACCCGGTCCGCGGTGACCGGCGCGCTGAACCGGGCCGCGCGGACGTCGAATCCGAAGTTGCGCGACATCGACTGGGATCGCACGATCCGCGCGAATCTCGCGCACTATCTGCCGGAGTACCGCACGGTGGTGCCGCAGCGGCTGATCGGATACGGCCGGCGATCGCAGGCCGTGCAGCGCGACGTGGTGCTGGCCATCGACCAGTCGGGGTCGATGGCGTCGAGCGTGGTGTATGCGTCGGTGTTCGGTGCGGTGCTCGCGTCGATGCGGGCGCTGCGCACGTCGCTGGTGGTGTTCGACACCGCGGTGGTGGATCTGACGGACAAGCTGTCCGATCCGGTGGAGGTGCTGTTCGGCACGCAACTCGGTGGCGGCACCGACATCAACCGTGCGATCGCGTACAGCCAATCGCTGATCACCCGGCCCACCGAGTCGCTGTTCGTGCTGATCTCCGATCTGTACGAGGGCGGGATCCGCGCGGAGATGCTCAGCCGGATCGCGTCGATGCGTGACGCCGGCGTGCAGGTGGTGGTGCTGCTGGCACTGTCCGACGACGGCGCTCCGGCGTTCGACCGGGAAAATGCGGCGGCGCTGGGCGCGCTGGGCATCCCGGCGTTCGCGTGCACACCCGACCGGTTCCCGGAACTGCTGGCGTTGGCCCTCGAACGCGGCGATATCGGGCGGTGGGCGCAGTCGCTGTAGGGGAGCGCCCGAGTGCAACGGCGCCTCCGTCCATAATTCGCCACAAACACTTGTATTGAAAATAATGGCGTTACACAATGGAGTGGTGAGCACGAACGCGGACGGACGCGGGACTGCATCGACCACCCCGAAGGCGCGGCGGTACGACGCGACGCTCCGGCGCCGTCAGGCAGAAGAGAGCCGGCACCGAATCCTCGATGCCGCCGCGGCGCTGTTCGCCGAGCGCGGCTGGTCCGTCGGGATGCGCGAGATCGCACGCGCGGCCGGCGTCTCGTTCGAGACCGTGTACAGCCACTTCGGTTCGAAGCCTCGACTGTTCAGCCAGGTGGTCGACGTCGCGGTCGTGGGCGACGACGAGCCGGTGGCGCTGATGGACCGGCCCGAGTTCGCCGCGCTTTCCCGCGGCAGTCGGCTGCAACGGGCCGCCGCGGCCGCGAGGTTGGTCGCCGGCGTGAACGGGCGCACCGCCGGCCTGCAACGCGCGCTGCGCGAGGGGGCGGCAGCGGACCCGGATCTCGCGTCCAGGCTCGACGAGATACGACAGGCCCAGCGGCAGACCGTTCGCATCGCGGGTGCAGCCATCGCGGGCCGCGAACTCACCCCGGTCGAAGGGGACGGCCTCTGGGTGGTGATCACGATGGAGGTCTACGACCTTCTCACCGGCAGCGCAGGGTGGACCCCTGTCCGGTACGAGCAGTGGCTCACCGACACGATCGTCAGGTTGTTGACCCTCGACGACTGAAAGGAGCGCGGGCCATGAACACCTACCGGAACGAGCCCGCCGACACACGAAGCATGGGAATCGTGCACAGCGCATTGCGTCGTGATCTGCGACGAACGCACATGGCGCTCGAGACTCCGCCCTATCCCGACGAGTCTCGTCGACGAGCACTCGCCGCGCACGTCCTCTGGATGTGCCGGTTCCTGCACCGGCACCATGCCGGCGAGGACGCCGGACTGTGGCCGTTGATCCGGAAGCGCAATCGGACCGCCGGTGCGCTGCTCGACCGAATGGAGGCCGACCACGCACAGATCGCACCGGCACTCGCCGCGGTGGAGGAGGCCGCCCAGGCATACGACGAGGACGCGTCGGCGCGGGGGCGGTTACTCACCGCGCTGAGCAGCCTCGACGACGTCCTGCTTCCGCACCTCCGTCGCGAGGAACTCGAGATGATGCCTGTCGTCGCGGCCACGATCACGACCGCGGAGTATCGCGCACTCGAGCACGAGTACTTCGTGAAGCCGAAGGGGTTCGTGGAGCTCGGCATGGAGGGGCATTGGGTCATCGACGGAGCGCCCTCCGACGATCGCGACGCGATCCTGAGCGTCGTGCCCGCCGTGCCCCGCTTCCTGATCCTCCACGGATTCGCCCGCAGGTACCGCCGGCAGGCGGCGCTGCGCCGGGGAACAGGTCCGGCAGCCTCCGTGCCGGCGCTGCACGTGACGCCGATCAAGGAGCGTTCCTGATGGGCACGCCGGCACGGCACGGGCGTTCCGAAGCGGTCACCGCCGCCCCGGCAGAAGCCGTGTGGCGCATCATCACCGACGTGACCAGGATCGGTGAATGGAGTCACGAATGCCGGGCCGCCCACTGGATCGGCGCCGACCGACGAGCTGCGGCGGACGTTCGGTTCCGAGGCACGAACAGGTCCGGCATCTTCGTCTGGACGCGCTCGTGCCGGTTCACCGCGGTCGATCCCCCGCGATCCCTCGCATGGAGAACGGTCGGCCTGTGGGGGAAGGTCGACAGCACGGTGTGGCGAATCGACCTGAACCCGAACGGAACCGGCACACGGATCGTGCAATCCTACGAGGTCGTGCACGTCGCCCCGGGACTCGACCGCGTGTACTGGCTCCTCGTCAGGGCACACCGGGACCGCCGCAACGCGCTCGCCGACGACCTGCAGCGGCTGGCTCGGCTCGCCGAGGCTTCCGGGTCCAGGCAGGCGGCGTAGGTCCTGCGCGACCTCCGAATACGAGGCGAGTCGGCACCGCTCGGCGCCGGCGGCGAGACATGGTGGGAGACCCATCGACATAGATTCGGATAATTTATCAATTCCGTATCGTGCAGATTCCATACCATCGAAACTGCACGATCCGACCGTCGACTTCAGCGACAGCTATCCGCTCGGGCACCCGTCAGCATCGAACCAGCCGATACCACTTCGCATGGAACCCCACCCGCACCGAAACCTCGTCCTCCACCGACCAGCCGGCGAAGATCTGCTCGATGTCGGCCGATCCCACCCCGCGCGGCAACGGCCCCCGGAAATGCGGCTCGAACGCGAACATCAGCAGTGTCGCGTGAGGTGCGGACACGCGGTCGAGCTGCCGGCGATACGCGGCTCGCTCACTGCCCGAAAGCCCGTGGAAACAACCGAAATCCACGATCAGGCCGTAGCCGGTCCCGACCGTGTCCGCCATCACCGTGACGTCGCCTTCGACGAATCTCACCTCGACCCCGGCCCCCTCGGCCGCAGCGGTCGCCGACTCGATGGCCGCCGGCACGTTGTCGATCCCGGTGACATCCCAGCCGTGTCGCGCGAGCCGGATCGACAACTCGCCGCCGCCGCACCCCACATCGAGCGCACGACCGGGACCGGGAACCGATTCGAGCAGCGCCTCGAAATGGGCGCCCCGCGAAACATCCGCGTGCTCCCACGGCCGGAAGCCGATCCCGTAGGCGAAGCGATACAAGATGCTCATGCGACCAGCTCCTCGACAAGCTCAATTCGACGGTAGGCCGCTCCCGCCCCGCGAGCAATCGAGGATGCCGGTCGGCAGTCGGTCACCGCTCGCAGGCGCTACCGGATCTCACCGTCGCATCCTGCGCCGCATAGGCGGCGAGCAGCGCGACCTCGGCGTCGCGCTTGGGGAACACGAAGAACACGAGCGCCGCGCCGATCAGCACGATCCCGATGGCCGCGGCATACGCTCGGCTGTCGCCGTCGAGGAACGCCGACCGCGCCGCCGCGATGATCTGCTGCGCGTACTGCGGATACCGCTCGGCGATATTCACCGCGCCCGCGAAGGACTTCTCCAGGGCCGCCTGCGTCTGCTCGCTGACCGATGTCGCCTGCGGGCTCGCGGCGATGGTGGCCGTCAGCGACGCCGTGTAGCCGGCCGTGAGCAGCGCACCGAGGACCGACTGGACGATCGCCCCGCCGAGGTCGCGCTGGAGATCTGCTGTGCCCGAGGCCATTCCGGCCCGGGACACCGGCACCGAACCGGTCAGCGAATGCGACGCCGGTGTCCCCGCGAGACCCACACCGGCACCGAGGCACATGAATCCGAGCGCGATCACCCAGTAGTGCGCATCCTCGTCCCACAGCACCAGCGCGACGACGAGTCCCACCACGATCGCCACGTAGCCCGACAGCAGGGTGAATCGCGACCCCCGCGACTCGACGAGCTTCGCGGAGTGCGGCGCGACCAGCACCATCACCAGGGCCGCGGGCAGCGCCGCCGACCCTGCCGCCAATGTCGAATACCCGAGCACGTTCTGCAGATATTGCTGGCTGATGTACATCGTGCCCATCAGCGTGCCGAACACGACGATGCCCGCGACCGCGGCGACCCAGAAGATGCGCCGCCGCGCGACCTGGAGATCGAACAGTGGATTGCGCGCCCGCAATTGCCGGAGCACGAAGGCGATACCGGACGCGAGCGCGATCACCAATGCGGACACGGCGACGGTCTGCATCCCGTCGACCGGCACGAAGTTGATGCCGAGCACGAGCGAACCGACCAGGACCACCGAGACGATCCCGCCGAGATGGTCGACGGGATCGGTGGATTCGTTGACGTGACTCGGCACGAACATCCACGTCAGCGCCAGCGCCAGCAACGCCAGCGGGATCGTCACCAGGAACACCGATCCCCAGAAGAACCCCTCCAACAGGGCCCCGGCGACGAGCGGACCGAGGGCGGTGAGACCACCACCGATCGACGACCACAACGCGATCGCCCGGGTCCGCACCGGACCCGACCACAACGCGGTGATCAGCGCCAGTGTCGTGGGAAAGGCGAGACCGGCGGACACACCGCCGAGCAGCCGCGCCAGGAACAGTACCTCGGTGTTCGGCGCGAACCCGGCCACCAGCGACGCCGGCACCGACAACACCATGCCGAGCACCAGCATGGTCTTGCGGCCGTAGCGGTCACCGACGGCACCCAGGTAGAGCACCGACGCCGCCAGCCCCACCGAGTAGCCGACCGCGATCAGGTTCAACTCGGTCTGGCCGGCATCGAACGCCTTCCCGATGTCGGGGAGAGCCACGTTCGCGACGGCGAGGTTCAGGTTCGCTACCGCCGCGACGAGGATCAGCGATGCGAGCACCAGCGGTGCCCGGGTGGGACGTTCCACGTCGGATGTGGTCACGGAACAATGGTGCGCGATCGCGGCTGTCCTGCGCCCGGATTCGGGAGGATGACTCGGGTTCGGCGGAAGTTGTCATCCTGTCCGAGACAGGACGGTCAACGGACGGACGTATCCTCCACGACGCCGTTCGCGGACCATCGGGCACTTCGAGCGCGTATTCGACTTTCGGATAACCGCCCGGCTGCGACGGCCACCGGACCCGATGGGGTCGTCCTTCGCGACCAGCTCAACAGGTCACACCATCTCCGGGACGTGCAGGTGCGCGATGGCGAGCTCGAACTCGCACGTATCGAGTACCTCGGCACCCGCCGCGCGCACCACTTCGGACCGGATGCCGTCGAGACGCTCCCTGTTGCCTTCCATTGCCTCGGCGCTGTCGAACGTCAGTGACGACACTCCGCGGCCTGCCGCGCGGTCGAACATCAGGCTGGCGCTGCAGAAGCCGGGCAGTTCCTCCATCCTGGGCAGTGCGGTCATCTTCCACAGGTCCACGCCGCGGTCCATGTCGGCCGGCTCGGTCTTGATCCACGTGACCCGGCAACAGGCCCCACGCTCGGAATGGTGGTCGCGATGCATGACAGCGATCTCCCACCGCGACACCTCCGTGGTGCCGTGGAAGATCTCGGCGGCGGTGTCGCGCAGGGCGCGCACCGGTCCCTCGCTGGCGCGTAGCGATTCCTCGTCCCGCCACGAACTGGTCGCGATGCAGCGGCCCGAGCCGCGATCGATCAACAGGGACATTCCCAAGCAGCCCTCGATGTCCGTCAACGCGGGCATCACAGTGTCTCGTACGTGCTTGATTCCGGCGTCGATGTACGACGGATGCGCATGAAGTGTGGTCGAGCGTGCAAACACGATCTGCACCCTTCTCCTCAGGGCGGCGCCGCGCGGCGTCGCCGGTCCTTTCCCCGTGTTCCAGACTGCTCCTCCGCCCCCATGCAGGCAATGGTCCAGAGGGATCGGGGCCTCGTTTGCCGAAGTAGCCCGGTTCCGAAACACAGAGTTCAAGTCGACGCCACATCCCGGCGATAGTGGACCGGAACACTGGAGGCCACTGTGAGATGGCACACGGGGAGGACCCGGACATGACTGAGATCGCTTTCGCCACCGACTTCATCGCCGATCGGACAGATCGGCGGCCCCTGCACGTGGCGCAGGCCAGGTTCCCGGTAGCGCACGCCCCGATCGCCGCGATCGACCCGGCGCCGTCGACGTCCCACGCCACGGGGCTGCGGGCCGTCGTCGAATCGGCGGTCGGCACCGTGTTCTCCGCGACCGTCGCGGCGGTGATGGTGACGGGACTGGCCGGCGCCGGAGCCGCGTCCGCCGTCGCGGGCGCGGCGGGCGCGCTGAGGTCGCGCTGAACGTTCGAACACGTTCGCAAACCCGCCGCCCCCGGACCGGGATCATCCCAGGGTGCGGCCGGTGGGGATCGTCGCGTCGGAGACGGGCACGCCGGCGACCCCGACGTGGAGTCGCAGCAGGGCCCCTGCCGTCGTGACGTAGATGCTCGTGCCTGCGAAGGCGAGCGAGGACACGAAACGTCCCGGCAGTTCGATGATTTCGTCGAGCTCTCCTGCCTGCGTGAACCTGGCGATCCCGCCACCGCTCCCCAGGGCCACCCACACGCCACCCTCGACGTCGACCGCGAGACCGTCGCACTCACCGCGCGGAGCCTCGGCGAACACCTCCGATCCATCGCCACCGAGGATCCGCACCTGCGACGCCGCATACTCTGAGACGTAGGTGGACGCGCCGTCGGGGGAGAATCCGATCCCGTTGGGCCAGAGCAGATCGTCGGCGACGATCCGCACGGATCCGTCGGTCGCGATCTGCAGCAGTTCGCTCGGCGGCGCGGTCTCACCCAGCGCGGGTCGGTGCCGCAGCACACCCGCGAACAGCGACCCGTCGGCCGCGACCGCGATGTCGTTGATGCCGGTGGCTCCGTCCGGCGCGAGGATCGTGCTGGTCTCCCCGTGGTCGGCGTACGTCAGGTCGCGTCCGCTCACGAGAAGCCCTCCGTCGGCGTGCGCTGCGAGCCCGCCGATCCCGCGGCGGCGCCCGAGGACCGTCTCCGTACCCGTCGAGGTCCAGTGGTGCACACCTCCCCCGGTGGTGTCGACGAACAGCACGGATCCGTCCGCGTGCACGAGCGGGGCCTCGAGCAGCCCCTCCGCTTCGCACACGATGCTCGCGTTTTCCATCCCATACATATAGACGATGCGGCGGCGCCTGCACACCGACGGCGTGCCCGGTGCGCCAGGCGCCCTCAGCGCCGGAACAGCTTGTTGCCCAGCCAGACGATCGGGTCGTAGCGCCGGCCGGCGACGCGTTCCTTCATCGGGATCAGCGCGTTGTCGGTGATGTGGATGTTCTCCGGGCACACCTCGGTGCAGCACTTGGTGATGTTGCACAGGCCCAGGCCGTGCTGATCCTGCGCGGCGTCGCGTCGATCGGCGACGTCGAGCGGGTGCATCTCGAGTTCGGCGATGCGCATGAGGTAGCGGGGACCGGCGAAGGCGGACTTGTTGTCCTCGTGGTCGCGCACGACGTGGCACACGTTCTGGCACAGGAAGCATTCGATGCACTTGCGGAACTCCTGCGAGCGCTCGACGTCGGCCTGCTGCATGCGGTACTCCCCCGGCGCCAGCCCGGGCGGCGGTGTGAACGACGGGATCTCGCGGGCCTTCTCGTAGTTGAACGACACGTCGGTGACGAGGTCGCGGATGATCGGGAAGGTGCGCACGGGGGTGACGGTGATCGTCTCGTCCGGGTCGAAGGTGGACATCCGCGTCATGCACATCAACCGGGGACGGCCGTTGATCTCCGCCGAACACGAACCGCACTTCCCCGCCTTGCAGTTCCAGCGCACCGCCAGGTCCGGGGTCTGGGTGGCCTGCAACCGGTGCACGACGTCGAGCACCACCTCGCCGTCGTTGGCTTCGACGGTGTAGTCGCGCAGGTCACCGCCGGCGGCGTCGCCGCGCCACACCCGGAAGGCCGCCTGGTAGCCCATGTCAGGACCTCCGTCCCGGATGATCGACGAGTTCCTCGTCGGTGTAGTACTTGCCCAATTCGTCGATGTCGAACAGCGCGAGCAGGTCCGGCCGCATCGGCTGCTGCTGTTCGGGGGTCACCGTCACGTCGGGGATCGCCCTGTCGTCGCCGCCGGTGCGGCACACCAGCAGTGTCCGCCGCCACTGCGCATCCATCGACGGATGATCGTCGCGGGTGTGCCCACCCCGGCTTTCGGTGCGCAGCAACGCCGCTCGCGCGACGCACTCGCAGACCAGGAGCATGTTGCGCAGGTCGAGCGCGAGATGCCAGCCCGGGTTGAACTGCCGGTTGCCCTCGACCGCGACGTTGCGGATGCGGGTGCGCAGCGCATCGAGTTCGGTCAGGGCACGCTCGATCTCGTCGGCGCGGCGGATGATGCCGACCAGGTCGTGCATCGACTGCTGCAACTCCGCGTGCAGCGTGTACGGGTTCTCGGCACGGTCGGGCATGTCGGGGGCGAACGGCGACAGCGCGGTTCGCGCCGCCGCGTCGATGTCGGCGTCGGACGCCCGCGGCCGGTCGGTGAGCCCGTCCACGTAGTCCGCGGCGCCGAGCCCGGCGCGCCGGCCGAACACCAGCAGGTCCGACAGCGAGTTGCCGCCGAGCCGGTTGGATCCGTGCATGCCACCGGAGCACTCCCCGGCGGCGAACAGTCCGGGCACCGACGCGGCCGCGGTGTCCGGGTCCACCTCGATGCCGCCCATCACGTAGTGGCAGGTGGGACCGACCTCCATCGGCTCCTTCGTGATGTCGACGTCGGCGAGTTCGAGGAACTGGTGGTGCATCGACGGCAGCCGCCGCACGATCTCGGCGGCCGGCATACGGGAGGCGATGTCGAGGTACACCCCGCCGTGCGGGCTGTCGCGACCGGCCTTGACCTCGGAATTGATGGCGCGGGCCACCTCGTCGCGGGGCAACAGATCCGGGGTGCGACGGTTGTTCTCCTGGTCCTCGTACCAGCGGTCGGCTTCCTCCTCGGTCTCGGCGTACTGGCCCTTGAACACGGCCGGAACGTACGAGAACATGAACCGCTCGCCCTCGGAGTTCTTGAGCACCCCGCCGTCGCCCCGTACCCCCTCGGTGACGAGGATGCCTTTCACGCTCGGCGGCCAGATCATGCCGGTGGGATGGAACTGGATGAACTCCATGTTGATCAGCGCCGCGCCGGCCCGCAGCGCGAGGGCGTGACCGTCACCGGTGTACTCCCACGAGTTCGAGGTCACCTTGTAGGACTTACCGATGCCGCCGGTCGCGATGATGACGGCGGGCGCGTCGAACAGCACGAACCGGCCGGATTCACGCCAGTATCCGAACGCCCCGGCGATGCGACCGGACTCGTCCACGAGCAGTTCGGTGATCGTGCATTCGGCGAACACCTTGACCCGGGCCTCGTAATCGCCGCGGGTGGCGTGGTCCTCCTGCTGCAGCGACACAATCTTCTGCTGCATGGTCCGGATCAGTTCGAGTCCGGTGCGGTCACCGACGTGGGCGAGCCGCGGATAGGTGTGCCCGCCGAAGTTGCGCTGGCTGATCCGGCCGTCGGGAGTGCGATCGAACAGCGCTCCGTACGTCTCCAGTTCCCACACCCGGTCCGGGGCCTCCCGGGCGTGCAGTTCTGCCATCCGCCAGTTGTTGAGGAACTTCCCGCCGCGCATGGTGTCCTGGTAGTGCACCTGCCACGAATCGCGCGGATTGGCGTTGCCCATGGCGGCGGCACAGCCCCCCTCGGCCATGACGGTGTGAGCCTTGCCGAACAGCGACTTGCACACGACCGCGACGCGCAGCCCACGCTGCCGTGCCTCGATGACCGCGCGCAGGCCCGCTCCGCCCGCTCCGATGACCACGACATCGTATTCGTGCCGTTCGACCTCCGGCATCGCTGCCCTCCCTGTCCCCTGGTGCCCCGCACGGTGCCGTCAGCCGACGAACCGCAGATCCGAGATGGTGCCGCTCGCGACGAGCATGATGTAGCAGTCGGTGATGATCAACGTGCCCAGAGTGATCCATGCGAACTGCATGTGCCGGGTATTGAGTTTCGAGACGAACGTCCAGATACGGTAGCGCACAGGATGTTTCGAGAAATGCTTGAGCCGCCCGCCGGTGACGTGCCGGCAGGAGTGACACGAGAGCGTGTACCCCCACAGCAGGATCACGTTGACGACGAGGATCACGTTGCCGAGCCCGAACCCGAATCCACCCGGACTGTGGAACGCGAGGATCGCGTCGTACGTGTTGACCAGC
Source organism: Rhodococcus zopfii NBRC 100606 = JCM 9919 (assembly GCF_001895025.1). Classification (GTDB taxonomy): domain Bacteria; phylum Actinomycetota; class Actinomycetes; order Mycobacteriales; family Mycobacteriaceae; genus Rhodococcus; species Rhodococcus zopfii. The sequence continues at coordinate 2,620 of NZ_BCXI01000020.1, read as the reverse complement.
GAGATCACGAAACCCACGTAGAAGAAGTAGCGGTGCGCGTTCTGCAGGATGAGCGGCAGTCGCGTCTCGCCGGTGTAGCGGGCGCGAGGTTCCGCGACCGCGCAAGCCGGCGGCGACAGCCAGAACGACCGGTAGTACGCCTTGCGGTAGTAGTAGCACGTCAGCCGGAAGCCCAGCAGGAACGGCAGCGACAGGAATGCCAGCGGTATCCACATGGGTAGCTCGCCCACCCACACCCCGAAGTGGCTCGAGCCCGGGGCACACGACGCGCTGACACACGGCGAATAGAACGGCGTCAGGTAGTGGTAGTCGTCGACCCAGTACGCGGTGCGCACGAACGACCGGATCGTGGCGTAGACGACGAAGACCGTCAGACCCAGAACGGTGAGCAGCGGAGTGAGCCACCATCGGTCGCTGCGCAGCGTCCGTTCCGCGATCCTCGCGCGGGTCGCGGAACGGACACCGGTGGCCGCCGGGGCGCTCACCGCTCCCCGTGAAGTCCGCCGAGCCCTTCGTCGTCGGCGTCGACGCCCCGGAACAGGCTTTCGTCATAGGGCGAGTCGGGAACCGGGATACGCTCGGCCGTTCTCCCCCGCAATTCGGCGGGCGGCGCTCCGTCGAGATCCTTGGCGTCGATGTCGAGGCGGTCGAGATCGTTGGCCAGACGCTTGACCGCGGCGGCATCGCCGTAGCGCGAGCGCAGCGATCCGACGCATTGCCGCAGGTGACCGATGGTGCGCTGCAGTTCCTGCATTTCGGTGGTGGACATCCGAACCTCCGAGCTGGCGGGTCGGCACGTCGGGCCGGCCGACACGATGTGGTGCTCTTCACAGTACGACAAACCTGGCAGACGATCGGCGGGTTCTCAGCAATCGTCACCGCCCCTCCAGCCGGTTCTCCACGCTCGCGGCAGCGGGGGATCCGGAACCGGGGTACCAGGCCTGTCGACGTGCGGAACGAGTCCAGCGTCAAGCACCGACATCAACGGCGGCGCCCACGCTCGCCGGCACCCGACCTGCCGGCCCACCTGTCCGCTACGACACCGTGACGACCGCGACGATGCGCGCAGTCGACAGCTTTCGAGATCTGTGTACCCACCTGGCGGAACATGTTCTAGATTGGCGGCACCGCGCCGGACCGCTCCGGCGGCAGGATCGAGGAGCTGACGCATGCCGGCACCGACCACGGCCGTCATCGGAGCAGGTATCAGCGGGCTGACCACCGCAAAAATGCTGAGCGACTACGACATTCCCTACACCTGTTTCGAGATCTCCGACCGCATCGGCGGCAACTGGGCGTTCGGGAACCCGAACGGTCGCAGCAGCGCCTACCGGTCGCTGCACATCGACACCTCGAAGCATCAATTGTCCTTCAAGGACTATCCGATGCCCGAGTCGTATCCCGATTCCCCGCACCACACCAGATCAAGACGTACCTGGACGGTTACGCACGCGCGTTCGACCTCGAGAAGAACATCGAGTTCCGCAACGGTGTGGTGCACGCCGAACCCGTCGACGGCGGCGGCTGGGATCTCGACCTCGAGGACGGCAGCATCCGGCACTCCGATCTGCTGGTCGTCGCCAACGGCCATCACTGGGATCCGCGGATGGCGGAGTTCACCGGCACCGAGATCCATTCGCACCACTACATCGACCCGCAGACCCCGCTGGATTTCACCGGCCGGAGCATCCTCGTCGTCGGACTCGGCAACAGCACCAGCCCGTATCTGCCGCTCGCGTGGCAGCGCAAGGCCGCGCAGCTCGGCCAGCCGCTGCTGACGGGACGCCCGGAACCGTACGGTCTGCCACCCCGAATCACCGCTTCTTCGAAGCACACCCGACTCAGTCGGTGGAACTGCCCGCTGCGCCTCGGTTCCGGTGACCTACCCCCGAAGCCCGATATCCGCCGGCTCGACGGCCGCACGGTGCATTTCGAGGACGGGACGTGCGGCGAGTTCGACGTCATCGTCTACGCGACCGGTTACAACGAGGTTTTCTCAGTAGCGACCTGCATGCTCGAATTGCGTCAGAACGAGTGCGGGAGACTCCAGTACCGAAAACCGGTGGCGTCCATGCATGGTGGTTCGACGAACTTCCCGGGAGAGGTCGCCGCATCCGGTCCGGGGTCAGCGTGAAGTACCGGAAAGCTCCTCGCGGCTGATCTCCGGGAACTCGCGCAGCCGCTGCAACTCCTCGTCCGCGAACACCCGCATAGCCACCAACCCAGCCTCCACCCGCGCCGATCGACCTCATCACGCAGCCAAGCACCATCGAATCCAGCCCGCAGCCCCGAACCGGCAGATCACCGCCGAGCAGGCGCTACGCGAACTTCGTTGTTTCTGCGCCGTTACTACCGGGACCCCGGAAGCCGGATTTCGGCTGCGGCGCGGGGTGTTCCGATCGTGGCCGTGGCATGTTCCCCTTGGTCGGACTGGGCGGGCACTCCCTGTGGCTGGGCGGGCACTCCCTGTGGCTGGGCGCTGTGGCCGGCGCTCACGCAACGGCGGCGATGATGGTATGTCGCGTGCCTCACTCTCCAGCGGCGGCGGTCATCGGAGCCACCGCGGGGACGGTCCCCGGCTGGGAATTCGTTCTTCTCGCCGGAGCCGCCGCCGCGGTAC
>NZ_BCXI01000019.1 GCF_001895025.1 Rhodococcus zopfii NBRC 100606 = JCM 9919 | reverse complement strand
GCTAGCCGGCCTGTCGCTCGGACGCTCTAGAGTTGCTCCGGAATCTGCACTGCTGTGCAAGTGAAGAGTCCAGCGTGCGAGGACTGCTCGAGAGGACGAGGGGATGAAGGACGAATGCCAGATAGTCGGTGACGATGCCGCGTGTCCCGATCTGGTTGTCATCGACGACGAGTTCGGGACCGCACTTATGGGAACTGGTGAGGCTCTCGACGAGTACATGAGTTCTCTTGACATCCCAATCGTTCCGGTGCAGAGCGAATCGGGGGAAGCGCTCACTCAGATGAAGGACGTGGTCTTCGGCGGTCGAGCGGTCCGTTCTGCTTATTCGATCGCCGACCACGCCGAGAGCATTCTTCCTGGCCCGAGTTCGGCCTCGAACGTCAGCTATCACCGGATGGTGCGGGACGCAGGTAGTGGGAAGATCATCTCGCACGCACGGATTCCTGAACCTGGTATTGCTGCGATGGGATTTGGTCCGCAGATGGCGGCTTTGGCGGCTCTGGAAGCTGCAGTCGCTGCCCAGTTCGACGAGCTTCACGCGCGCCTCAACATTATCGAAGACAAGGTCGAGGAGATCCTCCGGCTCGCCTACGCCGAGCAGATCGGCGACGTGTTCGGCCACCATCGCGTGCTGACCGAACACGTCCGAGAGGTCAGAGCTGGTCATGGGCTTACCGCGACCGACTGGTCAACGATCGCATCGCTGGGTGTCGATCTTGCGGTCGGTGTGGAGAGGCTTCGCGCACATGCCATCAAACAACTCGAGATGCTCTCTCTTCAGGCCCGACCGGCCAAGCGGGCCGAACAACTCGAGAAGATGCTTCGAGCGAATCGCTTGGCCGAAACATTGCAGTTGCTTGTTGTTGCGCAGAAGTCCCTGTTCCTGTGGCAGAACCTCCGACTCGAACAGGTGCGAGTTCGGGAGCCCGAGTTTCTGGAGCAGACAATCGTCAGTGCGCGTCAGCGATTGCGTGAGCAGTACCGTGCGGACGTCGATCTGGTCACTAGACTGCGCGAAGCGATCGATGTTCATGCGGTGCTGCAGGTGACCGAAGTCCACCACATGTTGATCGGACGAACTCTCACGAAGCTCAGGGCGGAACTCGACGAAATGCTCACCGCATTCGTGCGTGCCCGCAATCTGCAGTTATCGGACCGGGATGTCGCCGAGCATGCGAGGATCTCCGATGCGTTGGCCGCGGCTCGGGACAAAGCTGGACAGATTGTCGTCGGCGGCAGACGCCAACTGGCTCGCGGTGCAGCAGGAGTCGCGGCATGGATCGATCCCAACGAACGTGACGGAAGTGGGGATGGCACCAAAGGTGGCAGAGGCGACCATTCGGAAGACGAGCGCTGGATCAAGCGGGTGTGACTTGACGCGTGTAGTAGGACAAGGCTGACTACTTGCTCGTTTCGCCTGCGAGAGGGTGCGTCGAAGGGCTGTGCTGAACCGGTTGTGGAACAGTGCGTGACATCAATTATCCTGCTGCCGGTCAGACCAATTCGGGTGAAGGGGCAGGTTGAACGCCGACAACCGTGTGCTGGAATCGATCATCCATTGCGAACTCCTGGCGCGGTGCAAGGCTGGCGACGACTTGCCGTGCTCGAAGATCGTTTCCGTCCAGGATGTGCCTCTACAGGAACAACAGGTTCCCGAACCGTGGACAGGTCACCTCGACCGGGCACGCCTGGTTTTCATCAGTAGCAATCCTTCGATCGATCCGCACGAGGCGTACCCACGCTGGGGCGACGACGTCGCCGAATCCGTTCGGTACTTCACCGGCCGGCTCGACGGCGGCCCGGGACAGATCCGTGACGGCAAATACAGTCCGTTACCCGACGGCGGCTGGTCCGGCGCTGTGCTTCAGGGCGGCGGTTCGGCAGCGCGCATTCGAACTGATTCCTGACGCAAACCCCGGTGTCGACTACGCACTCACGGAGGTTGTGCACTGCAAGAGCCAGAACGAGATCGGTGTCGCCGAGGCGCGTCATACGTGTGCGACGAGGTACCTCCCGAAGGTGTTGGCGGCCGCGAAGGAAGCCCGGTCTTTGCGGTAATCGGCGTACAAGCGGTCCGTGAGGTCTCGGATCTGTTCGGTTTGGAGCTCGACGGCAACAACAGATTTACGCAGCTCGAGCACGACCGGCGCCGGGGACCTTCATCTATCTCGACCATCCGTCGAGTGGTGGCAAGAAGAAGCGTGTCGCCACGGCGTTGACGCGTAAACAGCTCGACCGAGTGTGCGGCGAACTCGCGGTTGCCGATCTCGGTGCACCGTTGTCCGCAGCTTTGGCTGCAACATCGCCCGAAACGTGGGATCACCTTCGTGAACTCCTTCAGCGTGTGGAGCGGTTCGCTCCGCGCTTCGTGGGCGGTGATGCAGCACGGAACCCACAGTCTCAGTTCCCGGAGGCCGAGGCGAACGCGCTGGTCGACTATTTGAATGGGGCTGGTCTGGTGGTGCCGTTCGATTGGACCAATTGGTTGGAAGTCGTAGGTCCATCGGACGCCGATCCCACCGCGAGAATCGCGGAGTGCACCGCGGAGGAATGCCTGGGGTATCTCACCGCGATCTTCCGAGCCGCGCGATTCGTCGAAGGATCGTTCGAGCAGCAGTTCGTGGACGGATACCCGCAGCTGATCTTGGGCAGGCTCCTCGACCTGATGCATGGGAGAGTTTGACTTCAGGAACTGCGCTCCTTCCGATGCAGGTGCCACACCTCGCGCTTCACACAGCGCGATCCCGAATCACCGCGCGTGCCGCATCCGGAACATCCGCTTCGCGATCTTCATGTCGCGTTCAGAAGGTTCAACCGACAACAGGTTGAGTGGCGGCCGGAACCTCTCCACCGTCACCGAGTGGGGTCGGCTGAACTCACGCAGTCCATCTGCACCGTGGATCCTGCCGAACCCGGACTCACCGACGCCGCCGAACGGTAGGTTGGGGACGGTCCCGAAGCTGCCTACGCTGTTCACGGAAACCGCGCCGCTGCGGATTCGTCGTGCCGTCTGCAGTCCCTTCTTCTTGTTGCGGCTGAACACCGACGCACCCAGGCCATAGTGCGTGCTGTTGGCTCGTTCGACGGCGTCGTCGAGGTCACGTACCGGCTCGACGACTGCCGTCGGACCGAAGGTCTCCTCCTGAACTGCTGCGGAGGTATCGGGCACATCCTTCAGAACGACCGGTTCGATGTAGCGGTCGCGGACGGAATCGAGTCCGCCCATCACCGCGGTCGCGCCGTGATCGAGGGCGTCGAGGATGTGCCGTCGCACGATGTCGACCTGGCGCGGCAATGTCATCGGCCCGTAGGTTGCAGTGTCTTCCGGTCCCGGCCGAGCGCGAGAGAGGGCGGCGGTGAGCTTGTCGACAAACTGCTGGTACACGGGTGCTGCCACATAGATGCGTTCGACACCCACGCACGCCTGCCCCGCGTTCAGGACTGTCCCGAATGCTGTGGCTTCGGCGGCTTTGTCGAGGTCGGCATCCTCGGCGACGATCACTGCGTCCTTACCGCCGCATTCGGCGATCATCGGGGTCAGTGTCTCGGCACATACCGCCATCACTTTGCGCGCCGTGGCACCGGAACCGGTGAACGCGATCTTGTCGACACCGGATCGCGCAAGGGACGCGCCGGTCTCTCGAAGCCCGTAACGACCTGGAGCACCGGATGGCCGGGAACCACGGACACCCAAGTCTTTTCGAACCACGTCCCGACGCCTGGCGTGAGCTCGGAGGGCTTGAACACCACCGCATTACCCGCGGCGAGGGCGAACGAGATCGAGCCCATCGGCGTGAAGGCGGGGAAGTTCCACGACCCGATGACGCCGACAACTCTGAGAGGCAGGTACTCGACGATCGCCTTCTGATTCATCGATGGCACAGCCGACGGGACACGTCGCGGACGGAGCACCTTCTGCGCATTGCGCGCGGCCCAATCTAGGTACTCGACGGTGAGCATCACCTCGAAGAAGCCGGCGTCGTGCGGCTTCCCGGTTTCGGCGGATATCACGGACACCAGCGAATCGGACTCTGTGGCAATGACTTTCTTGAACTCCAGCAACAACTCGCGGCGGCCACGGAGTCCGAGCTGGCCACACCATCGTGCGGAGGTGCGGGCACGGTCGACGGTGGTGGCGACGTCGGCGGCGTCCATGATGGGGTATCGGCCGAGAACGGACTCGTCGCGCGGGTCGAGGCTGGTGAACGTGCGGCCGTGATCGATGGTCGCGGCGTCGGAAGACGACGGGGTGGAGCCATCGTGGGTCATGGCGAGCGCCTTTCGTTGAGATCACGTCGGACGAAGCGGCGTGGTAGGTGGAAGCGGATTCTTGAGGCGGCGCCGAGAAGAAGCCCATCGCCGCAGTTCGCGGGCAGTCCAGGGGAGCGCGCACCCACCAACGATGGCGCGGGTTATCGAGTCAACCCGAGATCGATGGCCGCAAGCCCGGCTTGCGTTCGGTTGTGGACGCCGAGTTTGGTGTAGAGATGCTCGACGTGGTTGCGCGTCGTCTTGTGGGTGATGTGCAGTTCGGTCGCGATCTGCCGGTTCGAGTGCCCCAGGGCGACGAGTCTGAGCACCTCCACCTCCCGCCCGGTTAACCCGGCCGGCCAGGGTGCCCGTCGCTTGGCCCGGTGCCCGGCGGCAGCCAGCACGGTCTCGACCGCTTCCGTGTCGAACCGTCCGGCTCCCGCGTCGCGGCGCATCCGCGCGGCCGCATCCTCGGCGGTGAGTGCCTGCCGGTGCGGTCGGGGTTCGCGTAGTCGTTGGTAGGTCTCCGCGGCTGCGAGTATTCGAGCCGGGACGCTCAGGTCGACGCCGCGCAGCCCGTTGGGATAGCCGGATCCGTCGAGCCGTTCGCGATGCGTCTGCGCGAGCGCGACGACCGGTTCCAATCCACCTACGCGACTGAGGATCCGGCCCGTCAGATACGGATACAACCGGACCCGCTCCCACTCCGCTGTGGTGAGCGGCCCCGGCTTCTCCCAGATCTGGTTGGGCACGCCCATCCGCCCCAGACCGTGCACCAGCCCGGCGCGGTAGAGGAGTTCGACGCCCGCGTCGGACAGCCCTCGGTGCCGTCCCGCGGCAGCCGCCAGATCTGCAACCTGCCTCGAATGACCGAGCAGAAAAGGACATTTCAGGTCGACGAAATCGGCCATCGCACGCAACAATTCGTCCAGTTCGGGGCCGCTCAAAATGTCGTGTCGATCCGGTGCCTGGGCTAGCGCCGCCGACCACGCATCCTGTTCGAGCACGCCCGCGGTGATTTCGGCCGCGGCATCGTCGAACGCCCCCACCACACGCGGACAGAACTGAGTTCCGCTGCGCGCCCTCGTCACGGAGATCGCCTTCTCCGGTCCACCGGTGCGCAGGTGCACCTCGGCGACGTCGGCCAGATGCACGATGTGCATCTCGACGGGTATCGCGTCACCGCGCGCACCGGCCGGCAGCCCCGCGCCGTCCCACCGTTCGAAGGTGAAGGCCAGCATCGCCCCGACCTGCGGGTCCAGCCCGATGCGGTCGGAGAGGACGCTCGCAGAGCCGCAATGGGACCGGATGAGCTCGGACATCTGCCGGCGCGCGGTGAACAGGAACGCGGCGACCCGGACGCTGCGCTCGGCCTGGGGGAGACCACGCCCGGCGTGACTGAGCAGCAGCCGCAGGAACGGCAGCCCGGTCATGTCGACCGAGTAGGTGTCGGCGCGGAAGACGATGTCGTCGCCGAACATGCGCGCCAGTTCGTGCGAGTCGGCGTGGCATCCGATCCACGCGACCAGGTTCGCGTAGTACACGACGGCCCGCTGCTCCGGGCTCAGTCCCATCCGGTCCGCGATGCGCGTGGCGATCAGTGCCGAGCGGAGCATGTGCTCCATCGGCTGACCAAGACCGAGATCGATCGCGAGGGACAGCGCGGCGACCAGTTCGGCTCGCCGGGGACCCTCATCGCTGGGCGACATCCTCCCAGTGTGGTCGGCAGGCGCCCAGGTACGGAAGATGAGGCATCGGCCCCATGACCCTGCGGCGCGCGCGGCGCACGATCGAAGTACCCGAAAACCTGGGAGGACGATCATGACCACCACCCCGCAATCAGCCGCAGAGCGGTCCTGTGAACTGCCCCGCGTCTCCGGAGAACGATTCGCCGGCTACGCGGTGATCGGCGCCCCGTTCGCGAGCGGCCACTACCTCGCGCTGCGCAGATTCCCTGCCAACTCCGTCGGCGACGGCTACACGTCCGTATGGCACCGCGACCCGGACGGGGCATGGACCGTCTACAGCGACGCCCCGGCCGAACTTAGCTGTCCCCGGTTCCTGGGCCACGCGCTGAGCCGGACCGAGCAGACCGACGTCCGCGCCGAGTGGACCGGCCCGGCCGACCTGCACGTCACGGCCGGGCGCGAGCTCGAGTGGGATCTTCGGATGAGCACGTCGCCGTCGACCACCGTCATGAACGCGGCGGGCAAGATCATGCCGGACGCGCTCTGGCACAGTCCCGCGGTGCTGTCGGCGATGGGGCGCGTCGCGGGACCGATGCTCGGCGTCGGCAAGGTTCGGCTCGGCGGGCACGTTCCGAACGGTCAGTGGTTCCGGGCCAACCCGCGCCAGTTGTGGGTTGCGGACACCGTGCGCGCGACGGTCGGCGGGTCCGATCTCGGTCCCGATGGTCCGCTGTCGGAGCAGGCGGCGTTCGGTGACTTCTGGCTGCCGCAGCGCGCGTTGTTCGCGACGGTGCAGGCATGGTTCGAGCCGTTCGATGCCCAGCGTCATTTCGCGGCTCGTCCTCGAGCCGAGGATTCAGCCGGCAACCGGTGATCGTTCGGGCAAAGCCGTCGATTCGTACGTCGCGATGTAGAGGTAGGCGCGCAGGTAATTCCGGTTATCGTTCCCCGCAGTAACGGCCTCGACCTCGGCGAGGAAGGACCAGCCGAGGCAGAAGCCGGAACTCTCCCCGGTAGACCTCGAGGTTTCGGTCGAAAGCCGCGGCAACTCGAGCGCAAATGACACACAATGGATTTCGGCACGAGTACGGCAAGCGAGAAAGGCACAAGAAGTTCCACCGCCCGCCCGCTCCGATCTGTATTGAAAGCTGCGGGCGGCCTTGCGTTTTCGGGATGCGCGATGATCGAAGCAGTCTTGGGACACCACGCGAGGAACGTCGAGCCCCTCGAGGCCCGCTCCGGACCAGCCGTACGAATCGATGACGACTCCGGTGGCGGCGGTGTCACTCTCCGAAGATTGCTTGCGGTTGCGACGCTGACACCCGCGCAGGCCGCTCTGCTCATCACGGATGTGGTCGATCAGCTCGAACTGGCATATGGCCGGGACCGTCAGCCGACCAGCCTCCAACGCGGTGCCGTGATGGTGTCCGAGAGTGGACAGCTCACACTCGAGTGCGCCGGGAATGCGAAATCCTGGGGCGAGCTACGCGGCGCGGTGGTGGATCTGCTTCGACGGATCGCGGCGAACAGTCGCAGTGCGGAATTCGCCGACCGGTTGGAGGAGGCGATCGCCGAGTCGATCACCGAGGGACCGGATTCGGACGACCTGGTGAAAAAGACCCGTCGCGCTGCCGCAACGGAATTCGACCCGAGTGAGGTGGAACGGAAGCGGCGCCAGATCGCCGCGCTCGTCTCGGCCGCACAGGGGCGCGCTCTTCCGGATGTGCCGGTGGTGGAGCAGCCGGACGTGCCGATCCAGCCGATCCAGGCGTCCTCTCTCGCGTCGAACAGCTGGCATCCACCCACGGGGAAGGTGTGGCATCGCAAGAGGAGAAGGCCGTCGCGGCGCCGATGGATACTCGCGCTGATCGCGATCCTGATACTCATCGGGATGGTGTGGGCGGCTCCCAAGGCGTGGTCGGAGCTGAATCGCGGTTGGCACACGCTCCTCGATCCGGTCGATACGTCGATGCCGAATCAGATCAGCCCGGTCTCGCCGCCGCCACCGGTGCCCGAAGCCGCACCGCCGCCGGGGACCGAACCGGGTCCCGTGCAAACCGCGCTTCCGGGCGTAGCCGGACCGATCACGCGGGTCGCCGCGACCTTCGCCAACGGTGCCTGCGAGGCAGGGCAACCGTGCACCATGCGGGTCGATGTCGGGGTCGATCCCGCCGCGAATGTCGGTGCGGTGACATGGAATCTGACCGTGTACGACCGATGCACGGGTGTGGTCCTGCCGGGTGGTGCGGTCACGGTGCCGGTGCCGCCGGGTGGGCAGGAGACATACGGCATCGGTAGCGTCGTCCTGCCTCCCGGATCGGCGCTGGCCGTCGCCGCGATCACCACCGCCCCCGCCGCGGCCGCGTCGGCGCCGGTGTACGTTCCCGCCGAGAACGCCACCTGTTCGGACGGGAGCCCACGTGCAGGCGGATAGGCGGAAATCCGATCCCTGGCTCGTCGCGGCGGCCGTCGCCCTTGTAGTTCTCGGCATGCTCAACATGGTCTCGACGGGCATGACGTCGCTCGCGGAGCGGCACGCGATTCTCGCCGTCGTGGGGCTCGGCGCGATGTGGGCCACGTCGCGCATGCGGATTGCCGCCCTGAGCAGGTTCGGGTGGGTGTTGTTCACCGTCACGGTCGTCCTGCTCGTGGCGGTGCCGCTGATCGGGATCGCGACCAAGGGTGCCCAGCGCTGGCTGGACCTCGGCCTGTTCACTCTGCAACCGTCCGAAATGGCCAAGCTCGCCCTGGTCCTGGTTCCCGCCACGATCCTGGCCGGTGGGAACACGGTCGGCAGGTTCGTTGCGGTCCTGCTGGTTGCTGCGGTGCCGATCGCGCTGGTCGCGCTGCAGCCCGACCTGTCGACCGCCGTGGTTCTCGTGGCGACTGTGATGCTCATGCTGATCCTGGCCAGGGTGCCGTTGCTCCGGCTGGCCCCCTTGTTCGCGATCGGGATGCTCTCGCTACCTATGGCCGTGCTGTTTCTCCGCCCGTACCAGCTCGAACGGATCCACGTGTTCCTGTCGCGCGACGCCGACCCACAGGGATCGGGCTGGGCGGCGTGGCAGGCGGACATCGCGATCGGCAGCGCGGGGTGGTGGGGTCTCGGGCGCGAGCCGGATTACGACCTGAGGGCCGAGTACCTGCCCGAATCGGAGCACGACCTGGCCTTTGCGAGCCTGGTGTACGGGTGGGGTTTGGTCGCCGGGGTGGCCGTCGTGTTGGCCGTCGTGGTCATCGTGTGGCGCTCGGTGCTCGCCGCCCGAACGGCACGGACCCGGGAGGGGGCACTCGTCGCGGCGGGCATCGGCGGCCTGTTCGGGATCCACACCGCTGTCTCGGTCGCCCAGAGTCTGTCGCTGCTGCCGCATACCGGTATGCCGATTCCCGTGTTCAGCTACGGGGGCACGGCCTCGATCGTCGGATTCGTGTCCATCGGGCTGGTGCTCGCGGTGCGCCGCGACGGTGTGACACGGCCCTTGTGGGCCACCGAGCCGCGGAAGCGACGGCTCCCGCGAGGCGTGTCGGTGGGTGCGGGGACTCTGACGGCATCGCTCGTCGCGATGTCGGTGTTCGCCTGGCAGCTGCAGACCTCGCACGGCACGGAACTGCGCGCAACGAGCGACACGCAGATGCTGCGCTGCATCCGCCTGCCCGCCGAGCGCGGCCAGATCCTCGATCGCACCGGTGTCCCGGTCGCGGTCAATGTCGCCGAGTACACCGTCGCGGTAGTTGCGCGAATGTTCGCCGAGGGGGACCCGGCAGTGCGCGACCAACTCGCGGCGTTGCTCGGCATCACCCCGGACCAGCTCGGGGAGGAGCTCCGGAACAGCGACGGGGAGCTGCAGGTCATGCTCGGACGGGTCGGGCCCGAGCAGGCTCGGCTGATCGTCGACGCCCACCTGCCGTGGGTCCTCGTATACCCGACGGGACGCCGGCAGTACCCGCAGGGGGCGGTGCTGGCATCGATCCTCGGGTACGTCGGGATTGCGGACGTGCAGGACATGCAGTTCTGGCCGAACCTCGCGCTCGGATCACGGGTCGGCAAGGCGGGGCTGGAGAAGCAGTACGACGCGTTGCTTCGCGGCACCGACGGCCGCCAGTGTGTGTACGTCGATCCGTCCGGACGTCCGGTCGGCACAGGGGAGCGGGTCGATCCGGTGCGGGGCCACGATCTGCGGCTGCACCTCGATCTCGGGCTGCAGCAGGCCGCCACCGATGCGCTGGCGCAGGCCGTGCGTAGCAGCGGCGGCGACCTCGGTGCGGCGGTCGTGATGGACGCCCGCACCGGGGCGGTGCTGGCGCTGGCCAGCGTCCCCGGCTACGACAACAACGTCTACGGACCCCCGGCCGACGTGGCCGCGATTGCGGCGCAGACCGAAGGATCCGGACCGGGCCGGATGCTCAATCACGCCGTCCAGACGGCCGTGCCGCCGGGCTCGACCTTCAAGATCGTGGTCGCCTCGGCGAACGCGGCGACCCACGTCTTGTCGCCGGACACTGTGCTCGCGGGCGGCGCGTCCTACACCTACGGGGGACACACGTTCGCGAACTGGCAGCCGATGGGTGGGAACAGTTTGCTCGGTGCGATCCAGTGGTCGGACAACGTCTACTTCTATCAACTTGCCGACCTCCTCGGCCCCGAACGCATGGCGACGACGGCCACCGAACTGGGGGCGGGCGCGCGATCGGGAATCGATCTGCCGAGCGAGTCCGAGGGCTTCCTCGGCACCCCGGAGAATGTCGGAAGTATCGGCGGAACCTGGTATCCGGGGTCGACGCTCTTGATGGGGATCGGTCAGGGCACCGTCACTGCGACTCCGATGCAGGTGGCGCGCTGGACGTCGGGCATCGCCACCGGTGCGATGGTGACACCTCAGCTCGCGGCGGCCTACGGGCCGGCGGACGCCGTGCCCATTCCCACCGCGGATCCTCGTCGGCTGTCCTTCGCGGACGAACTCGGTCCCGTGCGAGCGGGGATGCGGGCATCCGCCGCGGCCGGTACCGCCGGTACGCTCGCAAGCCTCCCGGTGACGGCCGGTGCCAAGACCGGCACGGCGGAGGATCCCTCGGCGCCCGGAAAGGGCCTCAATGCCTGGTTTTCCGCGGTGGTGCCTTTCGAGGCGCCCGAGGTCGTGGTGACGGCGTTGGTGCGTGGCGGTGGATTCGGTTCTGCGACATCCGGTCCGGTGGTCAAGGGACTGCTCGAGCGTTACCTCGCTCAAATCCGTGGCCCGGCCCCGGCCCGCTGAGCAGCGGAACCCCGTCAATGATCAGTGGCTGGCCCGCTGACCCGTGCGCGTTTTCGGTAGCAGCCGCTACCGAAAACGCGCACGAGGGGCAGCGGTCAGTGGATGCGGTTGTAATTGATCAGGAGCTGTAGGCCGCGACCACCTCGGGGTGGTCCATGCACGCGGTCGCGCCTTCTGCGACGCAGGTGAGCGGGCGCTCGGCAGTCTTCACGGGCAACCCGAGGGACTCTTCGAGCAGCTGCGACATGCCGCGCAACATCGACCCGCCACCGATCGCCAGGATGCCTTCGGCCATCACGTCACTGATCGCCCGCGGAGGAAGGTCGTCCAGGCAAGCGGCCAGCGTCTGCACGATGCCGGTTGTGGTGGGCCGCACAGCATCCAGGATCTCCTCGGTTTCGAGGGTGAGCAGTCGCGCCCGGCCGGTCGTGGCGTCGCGGCCCTCCACCACGAGCGACTGTCCGTCGCTGGTCTCCGGCGCCCCCACCTTTGCCCGTTCGGCGGTGAGCTCGCCGACGATGATCTTGTGCTCCGCGCGCAGATACCGGTGCAGCGCTCTGGTCAGGTCATCGCCCGCAATTCGGCAACTGCGGTGGGCAAGGACCCCGCCGAAACAGAGGGCGGTGACTTCCGAAGTGCCGCCGCCGATGTCGACGACGAGGTGGGTGCGTGGCTCGAGCGGGTTGATCCCGCAACCGAGGGCACCCGCGACCGGTTCCGGTATCAAGGCCACTTTCCTGAGGCCGGCCTCGTGCCCGACCTCGAGCAGCGCGCGGCGTTCGAGTGGAGTGGCGCCTGCCGGAACTGCGATGACGCCCGTCGGCCGCAGACCGTACCGCCTTTGCGGGGCGGCCCGCTTGATGACGGCCGTGACGTATGCCCGGGCCGATTCGAGGTCCACGATCACGCCATCACGTATCGGACGAACCGGCGTGATCCCGACCGGAGTGCGGTCGACGAGGGCACTCGCATCCTGGCCGATCGCGAGGGCGCGGTGCGGATCCTTCGTTCGCACCATCATCAATGACGGCTCGTTCAGGACTATTCCGTCTTCGGGGGTGCCGACGACAGTGTTGGCAGTTCCGAGATCGATACCAAATCCACGCACGTCGGCCTCCGACCGGGATTCCAGCGAGATCGTCCAGATAGTTAACAGCGGCAGCGACATTGGATGATGTCGCGTACCACAGATTACCGCTGTCGAATTCCCTTCAGCGGGTTGTTCGCCGGAATATCGGGTGATATAGGGCCGAAATCCACCGACGGGCGGTGCAGTTGTGGCCGAAATGACGAAAGTGCCCTCTGCGCTGGGATGATTGACTATTCTTCCCTCAACCGCAATGCACGGACGTCATGCCGCAGCAGGGGTGCGGCACCCGCACCTGACGGCACGGCCCTGTTCGTCGTCGGGCAGCCATCCGAACTCGTCGCAGGCGGTGCATTTCGGCTGCGCCGCAGATGGTTCCGGGAGTGCCTGCCACAGCGGAATCCACGCTTGCGCGAACCGCATGGGATCACCGGCGCGGTGGACAGACTTCGCGGCCATGACCAGCTTCGGGATCCCGTGCGCCTCGACGAGTTGGTCGATGGCTGCGACGTCGCCGGGCTTGAGGTAGGCGAACGTTGCGGTCAATCCCGCCGCTCGGCTTGCTGTGGCGAGCCGGCCGACCGCAGGACCGGACGCGACCTTCCCGGCTCGAGACGAGCGGTTGGTTTTCGTTCTTGGTTTCTCGGTACTGACAAGAGCGCCGGGTTGCCCGACGTCGGTGCGTCCGCGGGTCGGTTTTCCAGGCGCCGGGCCGGTCACGGGTTCCTCGTAGACCGTCTGGATGGTGCGCCACCGGCCGCCTTCGTCCTGGATCTTCTCCCGCACGAGGTAGCCGAGGTCGGCGAGCTCGCGCAGCGCCGAACGGACGGCGTCGCGGCCTTCCTTCGGGGACTGCGCGGCGATCGACTCGGACCGGGTATGCCAGTCGTCCGGCTTCGACAACAGCCAGGTCAAGATGCCGCGTGCGCGGAAGGACAGGCGCTCGTCGTTGATGACGGCATTGCTGAGAATGGTGAAGTTGCCGGCAAGGCGCGGTCCACGACGCACGCCGCCAGCCAGGGTATTCTGGCCCACGTTCGACTCCTTGATAGTCGGACATCCGGCCCGTCGGGAGCTGCAACTCCTGGCGGGCCTTCTTCAGTTGTGACGCCACGCTCGTGACGATTGGGCCATTCTGGCACCGCGTTGACAGGCCGCGCAAGGATTCCTTCGAACACGTATTCGGCGCCGAATCGCTGCCCACAGACTTCTCGTGTAGTGGAATGAGATTGTCCGCGAGGAACAATCGAAGGAGTGTCCGACATGCGACCCACCGGCGTCACGGCGAACGTCAACGTCCCCGACATCGAGCAGGCGCGCACCTTCTACTCGGACTTCCTCGGTCTCTCCGTCGAAGAAATGAACCTGGGGTGGGTCGCACGGTTCACGACCCCGGACGGGCGCGCCGTCGTCCAGTTGGTCAGTGGCGACGCGACCGCACCGGTCGATTCCGTGCTGTCCGTCCACGTCGGCGATCAGGTCGAGGCCGCGTACGAGGAGGCGCAGCGTCGAGGATTCGAGATCGTCCATCCGCTGACAACGGAGCCGTGGGGCGTGCGAAGGTTCTTCGTGCGCGCACCCGACGGTTCCGTCATCAACATCGTCAGCCACTCGGACGACCCGGAGTAGCGGCCGGCCATTCCGCCTGTGTGGATTTGTGTTCGCCACGCGAACTCGATTCCACACAGAACGGTGCGGTGCCCGCTCTCGCCCGGCCGTCCCCGCCGGATGTCTCTAGAATCCGGGAATGGGCAGCAGGTCGGTCACCAGCTACGACGTCGCACGCCGCGCAGGCGTGTCGCAGTCGACGGTGTCGCGCGCGCTCCGCAACGATCCGCGGGTCATCGAGGCGACCCGGGAGCGCATCCAGGCTCTCGCCGCGGAGATGGGCTACGTCCCGCATGTCACCGCGCGGAGCCTGATCACCCGCAGGTCGTCGACCATCGGCATCGTGAGCGGCGACCTTCGCAACCCGTCGTACCCGACGCTGGTGAACACCCTGCAGGACTGCTTCGCCCGCCGCGACTATCGGGTGCTGCTGATGAGCGACCGCACCGAAGGCTCGCTCGAGAAGGACATCCTCGCGCTGCGCGGGGGCCTGGTCGACGGGGTCGTGTTCATCTCGTCGCGGCTCGATTCGCCGATGGTGTCGGAGATGATCGACTGGAAGATTCCGCTGGTGATCCTCAGCCGGGACGTGGACGACCGGCACGCCGGCCGGGTCGACCGCGTGACGTCGGACAACATCGGAGGGGGCCGCCTCATCGCCGACCACCTGGTCGATCTCGGGCACACCCGGATCGGCCTGATCTCCGGGCCGTTGCAGAACCCCAGTATTCGGTTGCGTGAGCAGGGCTTCCGTGACGGGCTCGCGGCGCGCGGCGTCGTGCTCGACGAGAAGCGGGTGTATCGCGGCGCGGTGGATTCGTCGACCGGCCTCGAGGGTGGACTTGCGCTGCTTGGGGGTGAAGACCGCCCGACGGCGGTGTTCTGCGCGACCGACTACATGGCCTACGGAACTCTGGATGCCGCGAAGCGGCTGAATCTGGATGTGCCGGGCGATGTTTCCATTGTCGGCTACAACGACCTCCAGCAGTCCGGTTGGTCGATCTTCGATCTGACCACGGTGCGTCAGCCGCTGGAGGACATGGCGGTCGCCGCGGCGGCGCTGCTGCTGGCGCGAATCGACGGCGCGGCGGGGCGTCCGGTGCACCGGGACTTCGATGTGGAGTGGGTGCAGCGGGGGAGTGTGGCGGCGTGTCCCCACCCCGCCCACGATCGTTAACGTAGGCAATAAGTCCGTAACCGGACGGCCCCGGCTCGGCAATAACTCCTGCATACATTCGAAGTCATAGCGAGGCGGGCAGCGCGGCCCGGCTCGCTTCCTCGAATCTCCCCGCCTCACAGGAGTGACCATGGACATCGGCGTATTCATCCCCATCGGCAACAACGGCTGGCTCATCTCCAAGAGCGCCCCGCAGTACATGCCCTCGTTCGAACTCAACAAGGCGGTCGTGCAGAAGGCCGAGGAACACGGACTCGATTTCGCGCTGTCGATGATCAAGCTCAAGGGCTTCGGCGGCGAAACCGAGTTCTGGGATCACAACCTCGAGTCCTTTACGCTGATGGCGGGACTCGCGGCGGTCACCGAGAAGATCAAGCTGTTCGCGTCGACCGCGATCCTCACCCTTCCGCCGGCGCTCGTGGCTCGCATGGCCTCGACCATCGACTCGATCGCCCCCGGGCGCTTCGGTGTCAACATCGTGACCGGTTGGGCCCCCAACGAATACACGCAAATGGGCCTGTGGCCGGGAGAGGAGTACTTCGGCTACCGGTACGCGCAGGCGACCGAGTATGTCACGGTCATGAAGCAGCTGTGGGCCGACGGCGTCAGTAACTTCAAGGGCGAGCACTACACGATGGACGAGTGCGTCCTGTCGCCGAGTCCGACCGGCGGTGGCGTCCCGATCGTCGCGGCCGGACAGTCCAAGAGCGGCATGAAGTTCGCGTCCGAGATGGCCGACTTCAACTTCATCATGGGCACCGGCATCAACACGCCCACCGCGATCTCCGACTCCGTCGCCACCCTGGTCGATTCTGCCGCGGCCACAGGCCGCGACGTGGGCGCGCTGACCCTGTTCATGATCATCGCCGACGAGACCGACGAAGCGGCACAGGCGAAGTGGCAGGACTACCACGACAACGCCGACCTCGCGGCCCTCGGCTACATGGCCGACCAGTCCGCGGCCGACGCCACCGCGGACGATGTGTCCACCGCTCGGACCATCGCGTTGCCGGAGGGCGCCGTGAACTTCAACATGGGCACCCTCGTCGGGTCGTACGAGACCGTGGCGAAGATGCTCGACGAGGTCGCCGAGCTCGACGGCATCAAGGGCATCATGCTCACCTTCGACGACTTCTTGCAGGGCATCGAGAACTTCGGCACCCGAATCCAGCCGCTCATGAAGAGCCGCAACACCATCGCGGCCGAAGCGGCCTGACCCGAACGACGGGTGGCAGCGCGCGCAGCACGCCGCGCTCCCACCCGTCTCCCATTTCTTCCCCGGAGGTTCCTCCTTGACTTCGCGCACCCTCGACGTCGCCATCGTGCAGGCCGGCGAACTGACCGAGGACCTCCTCGGCAACCTGGCCCGGCTCGCGGCACTCGTCCGCACCGCGGCGACGCCCGGCGACGACGGCACCACCCCCGACCTGGTGGTCCTACCGGAACTGATCACCACCCCCTACTTCTGCACCGGTCACGACGTCGACCGCACCCCGTGGGCGCAGACGATTCCGGGAGACGCCACCGACCTGTTCGGCGACCTCGCACGAGAACTGGGCTGCGCCATCGCCTTCGGCATGTTCGAGCGCACGGCCCACGACGTCACCCACAACTCCGTCGTGCTGATCGACGCGACCGGCGAGGTGCTCACCTGGCGCACCCCGGACGGCGCAGGCGTGCCGGCCTACCGCAAGCTGTCGCTGCCCGCGAGCAAGGTCGGCGACGTCGACATCGACGAGAAGTACCACTTCTCGCCCGGGCAGGCACCGGCCACCGTCGACGCGTTCGGCACCCGGCTCGGCTGCGTCATCTGCTACGACCGCACCTTCCCCGAATACTGGGCGGTTGCCCGCGCACTCGGCGCGGAAGTGATGCTCGCGATCGTCTCGTCGCTCGGCACCCGCGAAGAGCTGTTCCTCGCCGAACTGCAAACGCGCGCGCTCGAGTCGCAGACGTGGATCATCGCCGCCAACCGCGGTGGCCCCGAAACCCTCAACGGCGTGACCGTCGACTACTTCGGGTTGTCCTGCGTGATCTCGCCGAGCGGTGAGATCGTCACCCTGGCCCCGCCGCACCGCGCGGACCAGACCCTGCGGGTCACCCTCGACCTCGACGCCGTGCCCGCCCGCCGGGCCTCCTTCCCGCTGGCCCGCGACCGCCGCCCCGACGTGCTGCGCCTGCTCGCCGACCTCACCGCCGGCACCGTGCGCGCCGCGCCGCTCCCGCGCCCGGCCACCCTCCCGAGCGAGGTGATCGGATGACCGCGACCGACTATCCCGACCTGACCGCGACCGCGGCCACCACCGTCGACGACCTGCTGCCGCAGGCCCGCGCCGACATGGCGCCGCTGCTCGACGCATCCCGGCTCGCGCCGCTCGAGCCGGTGCCGGACGGGCCGCCGTGCGAACCCGCCCATTCCGTGGCGCTGCTGGCGTCGCGGCCGGTCCCGCCGCCGCCGATACCCGCACCCGCGGACACACCATCGACGGACGTGCCGCTCCACGAACTCGGCGTGCGCGACCTCCTGGCCGCGTACGCGTCCGGCAGTACCACCCCGAGCGGGGTGCTCGTCGCGCTGCGCGCCCGCTGGACCGACCCGGCGCTCGCCGGGGGAGCGGTGCTCGCCGTCGTCGACGGAGCGGACGACGCTGCCGCGGACGCCGGCCGACGCTGGAACGACGGCACGGCCCGCCCGCTCGAGGGGATCTTCTTCGGCGTCAAGGACATCATCGACGTCGCCGGTGCACCCGTCACCGCGGGATCACACACCACCGGGGACCGCATCGCCGCGACCGACGCGACGGCGGTGGCGCGGTTACGCGCCGCCGGCGCGATCCCCGTCCTGATCACCGCAACAACGGAATTCGCTTGCGGCGCACCGCACAACGCCCGCTACGGGGCGGTGACGAATCCCTGGGACCGGAGCCGCTGGACCGGCGGCTCGTCCACCGGTTCGGCCGGCGCCCTTGCGGCCCGGCTGGTTCCGCTGGCGCTCGGCACCGACACCGGCGGATCGATCCGCGTCCCGAGCGCGCTGTGCAACCTCACCGGCATCAAGCCGACGTACGGTCTCGTCCCGCGCACCGGCGTCGCGTCGCTGTCGTGGACCCTCGACCACATCGGACCCATGGCCCGCTCCGCGGCCGACCTGCGCATCGTCCTCGACGTGCTCGCCGGACCCGACGGACTCGATCCCGCGGCCGCCCCGGCGCCCGTCGCCCGGGAGGTGCAGGCCGCGCTCGCGGCCGTCGGCCCCGCGGAAGTCCCTTCGCTCACCGGCGTCCGGATCGGCATCCCGACCGTGTGGTTCACCGACCTGTGCGACGCCGCGGTGCTCGGCGCGTGGGAGTCCGTCGTCGGGACCTTCCGCGACCTCGGCGCCGACATCGTGGCTGTCGACATCCCGGACGCCCAGCGCATCCACGACGACGTGACGATCGTGATGACCAGCGAACTCGCCTCGAACCAGGAGGGGGCGCTCGCGAAGTTCGCGGACTACGACATCGGCACGCAGGTCCGGATCGCGCGCGGCCTCGTCCCGTCGGCGGTCGACTACCTGCGCTCGGTCCGTCGCCGCACCCTCGCCCAGCGGGCGGCGGTGGAGGCGTTCGACGCGGCGGGCATCGACGTGCTCGTCACCCCCGGCATCGGAGCCACCGCGGCGCGCCTGTCCGACGTCACCGTCGAGATCGACGGCGTCCGGCATCCCATGCAGCCGATCGTGGGTCGTAACACGAGCCTGGTCGACTATCTCGGTTTCCCCGCGGTGATGGCGCCGGCCGGGTTCGTCGACGGTCTGCCCGCCGGGGTTCAGCTGGTGGGGCGGCCCTGGGCCGACGACACCTGTCTCCGTCTCGCCCACGTGTTGCAGACGGTCACCGATGTCCACACCCAACGCGCCGATGAATAGCGTGACCGCGCAGAGTCATCCGCGACCGTGGCAGGTGTTCGCCGCCCTGAGCGTCGGCGTGGTCGCGGTGTTCCTGAGCCTGAGCGGCTTGACGGTCGCCCTGCCGACCGTCGCGCGGGAACTGGACGCGTCCGGTGCTCAATCGACGTGGATCCTGCTCGGCTACATGCTCGTCACCACGGCGCTGATTCTCGTGTTCGGCCGGCTGGCCGACATCATCGGCCGCCGGCCGCTCTATCTCGCCGGTCTCGTCACCTTCACGGTCGCCACCGGACTGTGCATGCTCGCACCGTCCGCCGGATGGCTCATCGCCGCCCGCGTCCTCCAGGGCGCCGGGGCGGCGGCCGTCGTCACCAACAACACGGCCCTGCTCACGGACACCTTCCCGCCGCACACCCTGGGCCGGGCGCTCGGGTGGAACGCGACCGTCGCGGCGGTCGCGCAGGTGGTCGGACCCCTCATCGGTGGTGCCGCGACCGCGGCACTCGGGTGGCGCGGGCTGTTCGCGGTGGTCCTTCCCGTCGGGCTCGTCGCGATCGCCGCGTCGATCTGGGTGATCCCGCGCGGCCCCCGCAAGGCCGTGCAGCGGGAGCCGTTCGACATGGCCGGCGCGGTGCTGTCCACCGTCCTGCTCACCGCCGTGGTCCTCGCGCTCACCCCCGGCGTCAGTTCGCTGTGGCGGCTGCCGTGGGCGTGTGGTGGCGCGAGTGTCGTTCTCGCCGTGGTGTTCGTGGTGGTGCAGATCCGGCGCACACATCCGCTCGTGGACGTGAGTCTGTTCCGCAACCGCGGGATCGCGCTGGTGCTCGCCGCGGTGCTCGTGAATGCCGTCGCCACCTATGCCGTGACGTTGCTGGTGTCGCTGTACGGGCAAGCGGTGAACGGGATCTCGGCCGTCGCTGCCGGTGCACTGGTGATGCCCGTCGCGATCGGGACGGTCGTGGCCGCCTCCGCCGCCGGGTCGCTGATGCTGCGTTTCAGCTCCCGCACCCTCACCGCAACCGGGATGGCGCTCAATGCCGTCGGCCTGTTCGGCATCGCGCTGATGCTCTCGCCCGACGGTGGTTCGCTCGCCGCGATCGCACCGTTCCTGTTCGTGCTCGGTTGCGGGACAGGGCTGTTCATGACGCCCTCGACGAGTGCGCTCATGCTGACCGCCCCGGCCGACCGCCGGGGGATCGCCAACGGACTGCGTTCGACGCTGCAGAACGTCGGTTATCTGCTGAGCACCGCGCTCGCGCTCGTGTTCGCGACGGCGGGTCTGAGCGCGGCGGCGCGGCAGGCCGCGTACGGTGGCACCCTCGGCGCGCTCGGCAGCGGCGAGGTGAGCCGGTTCGTCGACAACGTCCGCATCGTCGGCATCGCGCTTGCTCTCGTCGCTCTCGCCGGTGTCGCGGTGTGCCTTGCCTTTCCGCACCGCAAGGTCAACGCGACCGTCCATACGCTCGAACCCGTCGAACTGCTCGAGGAGTCCGCATGACCACCGACGACCGCACCGCCCAGTCCGCCGACTATGCCCGAGCCGGCTTCGGGCAGGAACTCGAACCCGGTACCCGTCCGGCCCTCGTCGTCGTCGATCCCGCCCGCGCCTACATCGATCCCGAGTGCCCGCTGTACGCCGGTGTGGAGGAGAACGTCGAGGCGATGCGCACGCTGCTCGCCGAGGCGCGCGAGGCCGGAATTCCGGTGGTGATCACCGAGGTTCGGCTGCGTGCCAACGGGTCCGACGCGGCCGTGTTCTTCAAGAAGTCCGGCACGCTCGTGGCGTTCTGCGAGGGCAGTCCGTACGGGGAATTCATCCACGGACTCGAACCGACGTGCGCCGAGATGCTGGTGACCAAGAAGTACCCGAGCGCGTTCTTCGGCACCACCCTGAATTCGCATCTGACCTGGCTCGGAGTCGACACCGTGCTCATCGCGGGTCTGTCCACCAGCGGCTGTGTGCGAGCGACGACGCTCGACGCCATGCAGCACGGCTACGTACCCATCGTGGTGGAAGATGCGGTCGGAGACCGTGATTCGACGATCCACCGATCGAACCTGTTCGACATGCAGCAGAAGATGGCCGAAGTGTGGCCGCTGACGCGCGCGCAGGAGTACCTCCGCGCGATCTCCACCGGCAATTAACACGAATGAACCACGGGTGTTGCCGCATGCAACACGCCCCGCAATACATTCGAAGTCATCACCTTTCCCGGTCGGGTCCCCAACGGTGCGGACGCCCCGTCGCCCACTTCGCTTCCCCAAGGAGAATCCATGCGTCATCCTCGACCCGGTCGCGCCGTTCTCGCGGCGCTCGCCTTCACGGCCTCCCTCGGCCTCGTCGCCTGCAGCAGTGACGGAACCGGCGGCGCCGCCGTCTCGGATGCGGACGTCGCCGCCGGGCTCGAGTACGCCCGCGCGCAGCTCGCACAGTACGAAGCCGACCCCCAGTTCACATTCGACGCCGAACCGTTCCCCATGAAGGACATCGCCGGCAAGACCATCTTCGCCGTCCCCACCAACAGCGAGAATCCGTACAACGTCGCGGTCGACGAGGAATCGAAGAAGGTCGCCGAACGCTACGGCGCGACCTGGATCGAGTACACCAACCAGGGCCAGCCCACGCAGTGGGCCACCGGCGTCGAGCAGGCCGTCAACCAGAAGGTCGACCTCATCATCCTGTCGCAGGGCGTCGACGCATCCCTCATCAAGCCGGCGCTCCAGAAGGCGGACGCGGCAGGCATTCCCGTGCTTCTCACCCACACGATCCTGCGCGGTGAACCGATTCCTGCGGACCTCCAGGGACTCGTCGACGCCACCACCGACGCACCTCTCGCGGAGGCCAACCGGCTCACCGTCGACTGGATGATCGACCGCACCGACGGCGACGGCAACGCGCTCATCATCACCTCCAACGAGGTGCCCCCGGCCAAGGCCGAGGTCGCCGCGATGGAGGACGAGATCGCGCAGTACTGCCCGAAGTGCAGCTACAAGATCGTCAATGTTCCGGTGGCGGAGTGGGCCACCAAGATCCAGTCCGAAGTGCAGTCCGCGCTGTCGGCCGATCCCACCATCAACTTCGTCCTGCCCATCTACGACTCTATGTCCCTCTACGCGCAGTCCGGGATCAAGGCCGCCGGTAAGACCGGGCAGGTCGAGATCTCCTCGGTCAACGGCACGCCCGCCGTGCTCAAGATCCAGCAGGACGACGGCATCGTCACCATGAACGTCGGCGAATCGATCCCGTGGCTCGCGTGGGCGACCCTGGACCAGGCCGGTCGCCTGCTGCTGGGCTACGAACCCGTCGCGAACGGCGCGCAGGAAACCCCGCTCAAGCTGATCACCGCAGACAACATCGACGAGACCGGCACCCCGCCCCAGCCCGACAAGGGCTACGGCACCGCCTACGTCACCGGCTACGAAGCCATCTGGGGGCCCAGTGAGCAGCCCTGATCCGATCGTCAACATCGTCGGGCTCTCCAAGACGTTCGGCGACCACACCGTCCTGAAGAACGTGGACCTGACGATCCACGCCGGGGAGGTCCACGGCCTGCTCGGTGAGAACGGCTCCGGGAAGTCCACGCTCATCAAGGTGCTCGCCGGATTCCACGCCCCCGACGCGGGTGCGGCCCTGCAGGTGCGCGGCCGGGACGTGCCCCTGCCGGTGCCGGCGGGCGGGTTCCGCGACCTGGGCATCAGCTTCGTCCACCAGGACCTCGCGCTCGTCCCGGACCTGTCCGTCGTCGAGAACCTGCGGGTCGGGCCCGTGGTGGCCGGATCGAAGCCGTGGATCTCGTGGCGACGCGAAAAGCGCACCGCGCGAGCACTGTTCGACCGCTTCGGCCTGGACATCGGTCCGGAGGCGCCGGTGTCGAGCCTCAACGAAACCGAACGGGCGCTCGTCGCGATCCTGCGCGCCACCGAGGAACTCGGCGAGGGCCGCACGCTGCTGGTCCTCGACGAGCCCACCGTGTTCCTCCCGCGTGAAGGCACCGACCTGCTGTTCTCCGTCGTCCGGGAGATCGTCGCCGACCGCAAGGCCGCCGTCCTGTTCGTCTCCCACGACCTCGACGAGGTGCTCGACCACACCGACCGCGTCACCGTGCTGCGCGACGGGGTGTCGCAGGGCACGCACCGCACCCGCGACCTCACCGCCACCTCGCTGATCGACCTCATCGTCGGCCGCAGCCTCGCATCCGCGGACCCCCGGGTCGCCGGCCCGGTCCGCGACTTCGACGACGTGCCGCCGCTCGCCCGCGTCGTGGAACTGGAGACGGCCACCGTGGACGGCATCTCGTTCGACGTGCGTCCCGGCGAGATCATCGGCCTCACGGGGATCGCCGGATCCGGCTACGACGACGTGCTCGCCGCGCTGTACGGCGCGAAACCCGCACGCGGCGGGCGCATGACGATCGGATCGGACGACGTCGCGCTGCCCACGGCCACGCCGATCGACTCGCTGGCAAGCAAGGTCGTGTACGTGCCGCCGGACCGCAAGGTCGAGGGCAGCGCGCCGGAACTGACGGTCGCCGAGAACGTCACCCTTCCCATCCTGGGTGGCGGCCTCGTGAGACCGCGCGCACTGAACTCCGTCGCCGCCGCACTCGCGGAACACTGCGACGTCCGTCCCCGCGATCCGCAGGCCGTGTACGGGTCGCTGTCCGGCGGCAACCAGCAGAAGGCGCTGCTCGGCAAGTGGCTCCAGATCGATCCGAAGCTGGTTCTGCTGGCCGAACCCACCCAGGGCGTCGACATCGGTGCCCGCGCGCGCATCTTCGAGATGCTGCGCGACACCGTCAACGGGGGAGCGAGCATCGTCGTCGCCAGTTCCGACTACGAGCAACTGTCCGTGCTGTGCAACCGCGTGCTCGTGTTCTCCCGCGGCCACATCGTCGCCGAACTCACCGGCGACAACCTCTCCAAGCACCACATCTCGGACAGTGTCCTCGGCCTGACCCGACAGGAAGTGAATGCCTGATGTCCGTCACCATCGACAAGATCACCACTGCGAACACCGCCACCCCCGCGGACGCACCACCGAAACAACGCCGGGCGCTCGGGCCGCTGTTCGAGAAGTACGCTCTCGTCCTCGCGCTCGTCGCAGTCGTCGTCTTCTTCAGCGTGCTGCGCCCCGAGATCTACCCGACCGCCAACAACCTGCAGAATATCCTCGGCTCCCAAGCGGTCCTGCTCATCCTGGCGCTGGGCTTGATCGTGCCGCTCACCGCAGGCGAATTCGACCTGTCCGCGGTCTCGACCATGTCGCTGGCGGCCATGACGATCGCCGTACTCAACGTCCAGCACGGCTGGTCGCTGCTGCCCGCCATCGTCGTCGCGATCCTCGCCGCGGTGTTCGTCGGTCTCGTCAACGCGCTCCTGGTCGTGCGGCTGCAGATCGACTCGTTCATCGCGACACTCGGCAGCGGCACCGTGGTTCTCGGTGTGGTGCAATGGATCTCCGGATCCACCTCCGTCACCGGTATCGACTCCGCACTCGTCGACGCCACCATCGGCACCCGAGTCCTGGGGGTGTCCCTGCAGTTCTACTACGCGCTGGCGCTCGTCCTCGTCATGGCCGTGGTGTTCCAGTTCACCCCGATCGGACGTCGGCTGTTGTTCGTCGGTCGCGGCGCGCAGGTCGCCCGCCTGAGCGGGCTGCACGTCGACCGCATCCGGGGTGGCGCGCTCGTGACGTCGGCATTCGTCGCCGCCCTCGCCGGCGTCGTGTACGCCGGAATGCTCAGCGGCGCCGATCCGTCGTCGGGGCAGTCGTTCATGCTGCCCGCCTTCGCCGCCGCGTTCCTCGGCGCCACCGCAATCGTCCCCGGCCGTTTCAACGCCTTCGGCACCCTCGTCGCCGTGTACTTCCTCGTTGCGGGTGTCGTCGGGCTCCAGATGCTCGGCGTGGCCAGCTTCGTCCAGCAGTTGTTCTACGGCGGCGCTCTCGTGGTCGCCGTCGCCCTGTCCGGCGCCGTACGCCGTCGCACCGCGTCGCGCACCACGCGTTGACGTAAGAGCGACCGGTCACCGGTACAGGACATCAGCCCGCGCAACATCGGTGAAATCATCCGGTTGACATCCCGAAATCCTCTCTATGTCGACTGTGAGGGCGCCACGGTCAGCGCGCTGCACGTTAGGAGAAGTCATGACAACCACAGTGGTAGCCGGCAACCCGAAGCCCGGCTCTCGTACCCTCGATGCGGCAACGTCGTTGGCCACCGCGCTCACCGGTTCCGCTCCCGACCATGTCGTGGACGTCGTCACCCTCGGCGCCGGTCTGCTCGGCTGGGGCGACGACGCGGTCGAAGCAGCCGTCGAGACCGTCGCCTCCTCGGATCTGGTGATCGTCGCCAGCCCGACCTTCAAGGCCACCTACACGGGTATCCTCAAGCTGTTCCTCGACCAGTTCGCCACCGGTGACGGACTGCGCGACGTCACCGCGGTGCCCCTCATGCTCGGCGCGGGCCCTGCTCACGCGATGGCACCCGACCTGCTGCTCAAGCCGGTCCTCGTCGAACTCGGCGCGACCTGCCCGGCGCCGGGCCTGTACCTGCTCGATTCCACCTACACCACCGACACCCGTATCGCGGACTACGCCGAACGCTGGTCTGCCGCAATTGGATCCACCGTCCGAACGGAGGCACGATGACCACTCCCACCCTCGACGGCGCCACCCTGCGTCGAGCCTTCGGTCACGTCCCCGCGGGCGTCGTCGCGATCTGCGCCGACACCGGCACCGAACGTCTCGGCATGGCCGCCAGCACGTTCGTACCCGTATCGCTCGACCCGCCGCTCGTCGCGTTCTGCGTGCAGAACACGTCGACCACCTGGCCGAGACTCGCCGCGCAGCCCCGGCTCGGCATCAGCGTTCTCAGTTCCGAACACGACGGCGCCGCCCGCGTGCTCGCCGCGAAGGACGGCGATCGGTTTGCCGGCCTCGGCACCGAAACGCGGGACGGGGGAGCGCTGTTCGTCGACGGGTGCGGTGTCCGGATGGACGTATCGATCGAGCAGCAGGTGCCCGCCGGGGACCACGCCATCGTCGTGCTGCGCGTCCACGAGCTGCACTGCGAGGAATCAGATTCCACGGTGGAGCCGATCGTCTTCCACCGCAGTGCATTCCGGAAGCTGGTGGCGTCGTGAGCCGCCTCGAGGCGGCGCTCGGCGCGATCCGCGCCGGACGGCCCGTCCTCGTCTCCGACGATGCCGACCGCGAGAACGAGGGCGATGTCATCCTCGCGGCGCACCACGCGACGCCGGAATGGATCGCGTGGACCGTGCGGCACACCTCGGGCCTGCTGTGCGCACCGATGACCGGAGCCCGGGCGGACGCGCTGGACCTGCCCGCGATGGTCGCCGACAACCAGGATCCGAAACAGACCGCCTACACCGTCACCGTCGACGCCGCCCGCGGTGTCACCACCGGGATCAGCGCTGCGGATCGTGCCACGACACTGAGGGTCCTCGCCGATCCGACCGCGACCGCCCGGGATCTGATCCGGCCCGGACATGTCCTGCCGCTGCGGGCCCGCGCCGGCGGAGTGCTCGAACGCCCCGGTCATACCGAGGCCGCCGTCGACCTGTGTGCGCTGGCCGGTGTACCGCAGGTCGGGGTGATCGCCGAACTCGTCGCCGACGACGGGACCATGATGCGGATGCCCGGCATCGAGGACCTCGGCGCCCGCCACGACCTGCCCGTTCTCACGATCGAGGAACTGCGCAACTACCGGGCCGCGCATGCCTTCCCGGCGCCGGTCGTCCCGGCCGGCCGGGTGGTGCGCGGAGACGAAACGTTGATGCCGACGCGATTCGGGACGTTCCGGGCCGTCGGCTACCTCGACCGGCACACGGGCGCCGACCACGTCGCACTGATCGCCGGCAGCCCGGCGGACGGCGCACTCGTCCGGGTGCACTCCGAGTGCCTGACCGGGGAGTCGTTCGCGTCGCAGCGCTGCGAGTGCGGCCCTCAACTCGAGGCCGCACTCGAACGGCTCGCCCACGACGGCGGGGTGCTGGTGTACCTGCGCGGACACGAAGGCCGGGGGATCGGGCTGCTCAAGAAGCTGGCCGCCTACCGGCTGCAGGACGACGGTTTCGACACCGTCCAGGCCAATCTCGAACTCGACGAGCCAGCGGACGGTCGCGAGTACGGTGGCGCAGCGGCGATCCTGCACGACCTCGGGGTGGGGTCGGTGCGGCTGCTCACCAACAACCCCGCCAAGATCGCCGGTTTGGAAGACAACGGGATCACCGTGACCGGTCGTGAACCCCTGCACGTGGGGGCCGCGCCGGCGAACGTGCGCTATCTCGAAACCAAGCGGCGGCGCATGGGGCACATGCTGCCCGCTGCCGAGGGCTGAGATAGAGCCCCACACGGAAGCGCGGGTCCGGGCAGTGTATTGTCCGGACCCGCGCTCGTCGGGCTGTCAGCGGCGCATCAGCGCGAAAACTCCCCAGCCGAGATATTCACGCTGGTACCGCGTGTAGCGGGCGGGGTCGGTGGTGAGCTCGGCCCGCACCTCCGCGGCCAGTTCGTCATCAGGATTGTCGTCGAGCCAGCGGCGGAGGTTGAGCCACTGCGCCGCCTGGTACCGGTCCCAGCTGTCCTGATCGGCCAACACCATTTCCACGACGTCGAATCCGAGAACGCCGAACTGCTCGATCAGCTCCGGCAGCAGCAGGAAGTCCTCCGTGCCACCGGCACCGCACGCTCTGGCGGTTTCCTGGTCGGGCACTTCCTCGCGCCAGTACGGTTCACCGATCAGCATCAGGCCGCCGGGCCGGAGGCTCTGGCTCAACAGCTCGGCGGTGCCGGCCACGCCGCCTCCGATCCAGGTGGCGCCCACGCACGCGACGAGATCGACCGGCGTGTCCGCGACGAAGCCGGCCGCATCGGCGTGTATGAAGTCGACCTGGTCGTCGACGCCGAGTTCAGCGGCACGGGCACGGGCCTCCTCGGTGAATATCGTGCTGATGTCCACCCCGGTCCCGGTGATGCGGTGGTCACGGGCCCACGTGCAGAGCATTTCGCCCGACCCGCTGGCGAGGTCGAGCACGCGCGTCCCGGGTTCCAGGTGCAGTGCCTGCCCCAGGGTGGCGAGCTTGCACGGGGTGAACGGGTTGTGGATGCGGTGGCTACTTTCGCGAATGGTGAAGATGCGTGGAAGATCCACGAGAGGTACTCCTCGGGCTCGAATCCGTCATGGCATCTGCGCAGGACAGTCGACCGGAGTCGGCTGCCGTTGCTCGGACCGTCATCGATTCACCTCGTTCGGACGCCTGGATCGTCAACGCGACGAACGTAGCCTTCCGGGTCGGATGTTTCCACCGAATTAGCTGAGAGATGGTCGATCCCCCGGTCGGCTCGATGGAGGAGGGTGCGGTCCCACGCGCCCGTTTCGGTGCGCCCCTCCAACCGTGCCGCAACACGGACCTGCTGGCTTTACTCGGCGAAGCCCACCGCCGGATCATGCGGGATCGAGTTGCAGCACCACCTCGACGCGACCCCGCTCGTCGCGGTGCGCGACGGCGTGGCCGGTGCGCTTCTCCTCGAGCTGGATGCTCATGGGCGCGCCCTCGCCGAGGAAGTTGCGCCACCACGTCTTCTGATCGGGCACCCCGACCCTGATCGTCACGGTGTCGCCCGAGAGGCGGTAGCCGACCGGCAGGGTGATCGTCCGGCCGGATCTGCGGCCGATGTAGGTGATCGGGGCGATGAAGCTGCGGATACGGCTGCCGACGACAGGTAGTCCGGCGGCCGCCATGACAACGGAATTGAAGGCGCCCGCGAGGCGCAGCATCGAACCACCGGGTGTCATCTGATGTTCGGCGCGGATACTCCCCCGTTCACGAGGGAGAGGAAGCGCCGTCCTCCTTCCGCAGGATGTGGTGGCGTCGGGCAAAACTGAGTTCCTAACAGGGGTCTAGCCGCATCGCGGTTTGTAGGCTTGGTGATGGCAGGCCGGGATGTTGGAGCGCTCTGCGACTCCTGTGACTTCCGGCCTGCCTCTACCTTCCGGCGCTCATCCATCCGCTTGTGCCGGACGTTGTCGCGGTGCCGCGGCTCGATCCGGTAACGCCCACGGTACGGGAATGTGCACCCGCCGCTCAATTGCGGTTGTGTGGGATTATGTTCGCTAGACGGACGTTTTTCCACACAGAACGCGGGCCGGCGATCCTCTCACGACGACGCGCGCACCGCGCGGGGCATCCGCGGCCGACCCGCCTTGATCAGTCCTACCGCGACCACGATCTGACCGATCATCAGGGACGTCGGCAACGCGATCAATTCCCACCCGGTCGACGCGAACGCCAGCGCCCACACGACGATGGCGACGGCAAGCGCCACTGTCGTCACCTGGCCGAGAGCCATGAGGTTCGTGGCCCAGTTGCGAGCGCGCTGCCTGACGGCACAGATTGTTCCGGCGAGCGCTCCGGCGACCGCACACGGCAACCCGATCAGAGTCGGGAGCACCATCATGAGTCCGAAATACGGCCCGACATCGACAACGCCGGAGAGAACGAGCTGAGGCACGGCGAACACCCACATCGCGGCGGTGCACAACACCGAGACGACCGACGCGGCCCAGAGTGTTCTCATCGCATCAACGTAGCCGAAAGATGATCTACTGGGCGGGATGATGATCACGGCAGAAGCGTTGTCGGCGGGTCCCAGAGGACGCCGGATGCTCCTCGCATACGCGCTGGCCGCCGAGCGAGCGGGCCGGCAGGAGTTCGACGAGAACTCCTTCGGCTCTGCGGTCTTCCAGGTGTCCTACCAGCTCGATCCTGGACGAGGAACCTCGCGGGTCGTCTTCGGTCCCGGCGTCGACGAGTCGCAGTGGCCCGAGATCACCGTCGACGACGTCGCTCGGCGACTGTCGAATCTCCCGCTTCCCGAGGTGACCTCGCTCGACCTGCGTTCCGCGCTCGTCGAAGCCATCGACGCAGCGCGGTACTGGCAGGATCCGGAAGGCGAGGACATTCTCGTCGCCACTACGGCTGTGCGACAGTCACTTCGGCGAGTCGCCGGGCACATCGCCCGATCAGCGCTCGCGCAGTGGTGGGGGACCGGCGTCGCGCGGGACGACCAGTGGGCGGTGGTCTGGGACAGTGAAGGCGAAACCACCGTCCAGCCTTCTGTCGAGGAGCGGTTGCGCGCGTGGCACGCTCGCGTCGTCGAGCACGAAGCGCGAGCCGAGCGCGACCGCCCCACCGACCCGACGTCGAACTGGTCCGGCGAGTGGTGGTCGCCACCTCTGACGCATCTGTCGGCGACGGCCCGGACGCTCGCCGACGGGAGCCCGGCCGGGTTGTGGTTCGTCGAGGACAGCATGGGCTGGGAGCGAGCTTTCACCCGACGGGTGCACGTGCCGCCGGGCATCGAGGTGTGCGAGATCGACGGCGCGGATGCCTGGGCGGACTTGTGCCGACGCTTCCCGCTCGAGGTCACGGCCGAGAAGCGTCACGACTGGTACCGGACCACCGGCCGCGATGGCCGGTGGGTGATCCCCGACTGGCAGGCCGTCGCCTCGGAGTACGGGGGAGTGCATCTCACCGTCGCCGGTTATCTGGTCGCGGCGGGAACCGCGATCGCTGTCGACGACGGCACCGCGAGCGTCATCGCCGGATGGGCGCCGGACGAAACCTTCTGGCTCACAGACACAGTCGTCCCCGGGGACAGCTCGGTCGCCTGGGTCCGCGACGATCGGGTGTGGATCCGCGAACCGCACACGCCGTAGAGGACCGTCAGAACAGGCGCGGTGTCGCGTGCGAGCCGTCGCGGGCCTCGCAGACGCGGGCGTGCCAACGGTCGACGAGCCACATCTCGACGAGCTCGGGTCGGGTCGTCATCAACGACGCCCACGTCGTGAGCAGATCCACGTACCGGTGGTAGCGGCGCAGCGTGAAATCGGCGACCGACGGATCCTCGAGCCAGCCTTCGTGAACGAGCGTCGACACCCCGTGCTGGTCGAGCATCTGCGCCGGTCCTGCGTCCGTCTGGACCTCGACGGCCCACAGGTACGTCGCCAGGAGGGGAACGCCGATCCCGGGAGTGTCCGGCCACCCCGACCAGGTCTGCCGGGACGTATCGGGCAGCGATTTCGTCTTCGCGCAGTAGTCGAGCACACCCTTGATCTTCGCGAGCCGGTCGCGGTTCTTCGGGGCACGTGCGTCGCGGACGTCGGGGAAGCGGCGGGCGCCGCGTCGTCTCGGATGCGCGCTTCGCCACGCCGCGCACAGGAACAGCAGGCCCAGTCCGTCGTGGTCGGCGTCGATCAGCTCGCTGCCGAGGCGAAGATCGTTGCGCTGGACGATCGCGTCCCCGGAGGTGACGACACGTCCGTCGAGATTGCGGCCGCGGAGCCGGATCTCGTGCCCGGCGCGTTCGAGGTGGCCGTTCCACCACTTCAGGTCGACGGTGACGCCCTCGTCGAGCACCTGCAGATCGAACGACCGCGCCCGGCACCACTCCGAACACGCCTTCGGTGGCTCGAAACCCTCGTCGTACGGATGCACATCGTCGACACTGCCACGACCGGACCGTGAAACCGGGGTGGGACACGCGCAGGCGCTGAGGGATCACCTATCGGTTCCCGACCCATACAGGTGTGTTCGCGTTACGGTAACAGCGGCAGATTTCACCATCACCGTTCGACCCAGCGGCTCGTCGCGTCCGGAGGTTCGAATCAGCATGGCCACCTATACGTTCGACGTCTTCACCAGCCTCGACGGATACGGAACCGCGGTGGACTGGCCCGGATACTGGGGCAAGGAAGGCCCCGAACTCGTGGCGAGCCGTGCCGACGCGTTCGGATCCGACCGGATCCTCGTGCTCGGCGCCAACACCTACCGGGACCTGTATCGAATCGTCCAGTCCGGGGACGACCCCATCTTCGACCTCATCAACAAGGCGCGGAAGGTGGTCGTCTCGAAGACGCTCGAGCCGCCGCTGAAGTGGGAGAACACGACGCTGATCGCCGAGGACGCGCTCACCGCGATCCCTCGGTTGAAAGCCGAATCCGATCTTCCGCTGTGGTCGCACGGAAGCCTGTCGATGAACCGGGCGCTCATGGCGGCCGGGCTCGTCGACCGGGTCGTGATCACGGTCTTCCCCGCGATCACCGGCACCAGCGGCCGCAATCCGGTGTTCGTGCCCGGCGCCGAATTCGACCTCGAACTCCTCGAGTCCCACACGTTCGACGGTCGCGTCCAGCAACTGGTCTACGCGCCGACCCTGCACGACCGCCCGCGTGACGACGTCTCGAAACCAGGGGCCAGCAGCATGCCGTAAGGGGTTCTGTGTGGGTTTGTGTTCGCCCAGCGGGCGTGAATCCACACAGAACGACGGCTACGACGCCTCGAACCGTGCTTCCACGTCGGCGGTGATGCTGATGCGGTCGGGTTCGAGGGTGAACGCGGGACCGCTCTCCTCGGAGGTGGACGTCAGGCCGGCGTGCATCGCAGACCGCATCACGGGTCCTCCACCCGGGTACGGCGCCGGCGGCGTCGGCAGCCCGAGCATCCCCGGATCGGCGATCGCGACCGCACGGAAAGTGCTGTAGCCCAGGCTTTTCGTGTATCCCTTCGCTTTGTCGAGTGCGTTCTGCACCGCGAGGTCGCGAACCCGGGCGAGCTTCTTCTGCCGTGACCGGCGGCCGATCCACCAGCGCAGGTCGGCGACCGTGACGGCCTCGAACCCCGAGACGCGGTCCACGAACGCACCGATCGCGTCGAACTCGTGGAACGTCACCGTGATCGACGCCGCCGACGTGTACCGCCACGGGAGCGTCGCGCCTTCGTTGCTGTACGGGCGGTAGCGGCTGTGCCGCACCTGGTCGAACGTCCACCGTTTCACGGGGTTGCCGGGGCGTTCACGCATCTCGGTGACGAGACCGGTGAGGGCGGCGACCGCCCGGGCGACCGGGTCGGCGGCCTGCTCCCGCGTCGCACCGTCGGCGTGCACCTGCAGCGCGACCGTGCACCGGTTCGGCGCGTACTCGCGTTCGGCGTGACCGGCGACGGTGACGGTGAGCTCGTTCATGCCCGCGAGTGTGCCAGCACGGCACGGCTGTCGTCGGTCTTCGCGGATCAGGCGTCCTCGACGGCGGCGAGCAACATGCGCGCCGCGACCGAGACGAGCTTGTCCCGATCGGACTGCGGCGGACGCAGCAACGCGATCCGCGAACACAGGCTCGCGGTCGCGCCCATGACGATGAACACCAGATCGTCGATCGCGGCGTCGTCGAGATCCGGTCGCAGCCGCGCCGGAATGATCCGCCCCAGCGGCCGCAGCGGACCTTCGATCTCGGTCCACGCCATCCCGAATTCGCTTTCACCGGATGTGTACGACACGCGCAGTACGGCCGCGTGCTTCTCGAACGCTGCGGTGAGGCCTTCCACGACGGTGACCATCGCGACCGCCGGCTCCTGATCCATCGCCCGGCCGATCGCGGTCGACAACGACGTGGTGATGTCGTGGACCGCCGTCATGCGCAGTTCGTCGACGATCGCGTCGATGTCGGGGAAGTAGCGGTAGACGGTGCCGATGCTGACGTGGGCGTGCTCGGCGAGCGCGGTCGTGCTGGGACGGACCGGCGGGTTCCGTGCGAGCAGTTCGTGGGTAGACGTGAGCAGGTGTTTGCGCATCTCGCGGCTGCGTTGCTGCGTCGGCGACTTTCGTGCGTTGTTACCTGCGGTGTTCCGATCCTGGCGGGAGCTCACAGAAAGTGAATAGTAAGTGAGGATTCTTCGTGTTTCCATGAAATGCATGGAGCGACGGATTCCTCGTGACCTTGTCAACGCCGATGTTGCGGTGCGTCGCTACGGCGACCTCGGGCACCGATGGCTGGACGGAATGTGGCACGGTGATCCGCTGGCCGACGCCGTCGTCGCCGACGACTTCGGCGCCTCGTCCGCGACGGAAGCGGTGCGCGCCGCCCTCGCCGGGGGAATCGATTCGGTTGCCGATGCACCCGAGTCTCTGCGAATGCTGTTCAAATTCCTCGACGACGAACCCGACTGGGTCGACCACGACCGTCTCGACAACGCCGCCGACGCCCTCGTCCGGCACACCTCGATCCTCGGCATGGTGCTCGGTGCCGCCTCGCTGGTGCGCGGTGCCGGCAACGAGATCGCCGGCAAACCGCTCGCGCTGACGGGCCGGTATGTCAGCCAGCCGGCGGTGCGGTCGGTCGAGGTCGGGGAGTGGCTGCGGCACGTGCTCACCCGCGGTGGAATGCGACGCGACGCAGCGGGTTTCGCGTTCACCGTGCGGGTGCGGCTGATCCACGCGCACGTGCGTCGCGGCATCCTCGCGAGCGGTCGCTGGGACGAGGAGGCGTGGGGTGTACCGATCCCGCAGTCCTACATGGCGCTGACGATGGCGGAGTTCGGGCACATCGCCGTCGAGGCGATGGAAATGCTGGGCGTGCGGTTCACCGACGAGGAACGCGACGACATCTACCACCTGTGGCGCTACGTCGGCCACGTCATCGGCATGAGCGACGACCTGAACCTGTGCAAGGAAGCCGACCACCTCCTCGTCGAGGAGTTGTACCGGCTGACCTCGCCCGGCCCGAGCGACGACGACCGGGACTTCGTCGTCGCGCTCACCGGCGACTACCTCGTTCCCGAACTCGCCAACCTGCTGCCCGGCAACGAGCGGTTCACGCGGGCCGTTTCGAAGACGTTGATGTACGGCTTGCAGCGCGTGTTCATCGGCGACGCCGATGCCGACGCCCTCCGCATCCCGGACGGGCCGGTCAAGCACGTGCTGCGGCGGATCGGCCCGGCCCTGGCCCTGGTCAATCGGATCCAGGACCTGCGCTACCCGGATCGGGAACGGGTGACGCTGCGCGCCTACAAGGGCCGCGACGTCTCGATGGAGCGGATGCGCGCGGACTACCGCGTCGAACACGACCTGGTGGACGCGGCGCCGCACTGAACGGTTAGTTCCCGCCAGATGGGTCGATGAGGTCTGCGGTGGCGCGCAGGAACGCCGCGACCGCCCGAACCTGGCCGTCGGTGCTGCCCGCCCGCAACGCGGCGGTCGGGCCGGCCGCGGCCGGCGCGCCGGTCGGGGTGAACAGGAACAACTGGTCGTGCAGGTCGTTCGAGCCGTGGATCTCCGGATGTTGACGCGGATTGAACCCGTCCCGCACCCGGGCGAGGAACTCGGCATTGGTCACGAACCCCGCCGCGGTAGCGACCAGCGGCGCAGCCTTGCGGGTGAAATCGCCGTGGCCTGCCGTCTCGTACGCGACCTCGACGGCGCTGCACGCGCTGAACAAGAGTTCGCGGTCCGTGCGGGTCTCCGCCGGAACCGAGGAACCGCGAATCTCCCGGTATTTCCGCACGGTCTCGTCGTCGAGCACCCGATACCGCGGCAGCGAATCGGTGTCCTTGCGGATCTGTTCCAGTTCCGCGGAATTGAGGCCGCGGTTGGCGGAGCCGGAGTGACACGAATCGAAGACCAGTGTGAGTCCGACCCCGACCGGAAGCAGATCCCAGACCTGCCCCAGGTCATCGTCGATGAGCAATTCGCCCCCGCGGAAATCCACCGGGCACAGGGCCTCGTCCTGCTTGTCGGCCGAGTCGCCGGCCCCGCTCTCGTCGCCGTTCAGATCGGGCACATGGGTGCCGTGCCCGGAATACTGGACGACCAGTACATCGCCGGGTGACGCGCCGGACACGAGTTCGACCATCACACGCAGGATCGACGTGCGGTCGGCCCGATCGTCGTGCAGGCTTTCGACGTCGAAACCGACGCGGTGCAGCGCATCGGCCCACTCGCAGGCGTCGGCGACGCATCCGCCGAGCCGGTCCGGAACGTCCGGATACCGGTCGATCCCGATGCACAGGGCCTTGCGGGGCGATGTGCTCGGCCATCGCGGCACTGCGACCGGTGCGGTGCGGAGCACCTCGGGTGCGGACGCGCGGGCGCGGACCTCGGGAAACTCGACGATGTTGTCGCGAGCGAGGATGCGGCGGGCGACGCTGTTCATCGTGGGCGCGTCCTCGTCGAACCCGCCGTGAGTGAGGGAGGTACTCGAGTCGTGTGGGCCTGCCGTCACCGGGGACCAGACGGCGTCGGTGGACGCGGTGCCGTCGAGGAACAACCGGGCGA
This sequence comes from Rhodococcus zopfii NBRC 100606 = JCM 9919, assembly GCF_001895025.1. Lineage (GTDB taxonomy): Bacteria > Actinomycetota > Actinomycetes > Mycobacteriales > Mycobacteriaceae > Rhodococcus > Rhodococcus zopfii. The sequence continues at coordinate 113,927 of NZ_BCXI01000019.1, read as the reverse complement.
GCCGGTCGTTGTCCCGAACCGATTCCTGAAGCCCGAGGATCGGAGCGCCGATCTCCGGCTCGAACGATCTGCTCACCAGGTACAGCAGCGACTTGCCGTAGACACCCCCGCACGTATCGTCCAGTTCCGCCTGCTGGGTCATCGAGTACATCGTGAGGTGGCCCACCTTCCCCGAATCGAGCTGTGGCAGCACCTTCTGTTCGAACAGGTCGGTGCGTGCGGCCGGGGCGAGCAACGAGATCGTGTCCACACGCTCGACGCCGGCGTGGAGGAGGTTGGGCAGCAGATGCGCGTGGAAGATCGATCCGGCGCTGTGGCCGACCGCGTGCACGGTGATCGCGCCGGGATGATCGGTGACGTAGGTGCCGAGAAGTTCCGCCACCCGCCGTGCGCCGCCACCGGAAGCGCTGGCCGTCACCGCATCATCCTTCATCGCGTCCCACAGCCGTTTGCCCTGTGCGAGCCGCGCGAACGTTTCGAGCACGCGATCGCGGAAGTCGCCGAGCAGTCCGCGGGCGCTCGGGGCGAGGACGCCCGCCAGCGCATCGGTTACGGCGTCGACCAGCCCTGTCTCCCAGACGAAATGCAGGGGATAAGCGCCGTTGTCGAGCCACCAACGGATCTGCCGGTGCGCGATCCGCAGGCCGTTGGCCTCCGCCGTCACGCCGCCGTGGGCGTAGAGCACGAGCGGGACCGGGCCGTCGCGGTGCTCGGAGACGTACTGCGGCAGATGCGTTTCGAAGATCGCTTCGACATCGGCGTCGGTGGTGAAGAACTCACCCTCGCCGCCGGCTTCCGTCGCGAGCTTGCCGTCGCGCAGATCCACGACGTGGGGGCGCAGTGCGGTGACCTGGTCCGGGGTGAGTCCGGACGAGGCCCGGGTGATGCGTTGTGTCATGGTATTTCCTCCGGTGGGACGGTGAGGTCGATGGTGGCGAACGGATGTGCGTAGAGGGTGTACGCGAGCCATGCCGGGGTGCCCATCGCGCGCGCCGCGGTGCGCGCGATGGTCAACGCCTCCGACACGGTCTCCTTGTTGCGTAGTGCCTCGTAGAACATGTGGACGAACTCGGCGGCGGACTCGTCGTCGACGTTCCACAGGCAGCACAGCACCGCGCCCGCGCCGCCGGAAAGGAACGCGGGAGCGAACGCGTCGGTGCCGGTACGCGCGCGGCCGGCACGGCAGGCATTGAGGACCACGAGCGGTCCCGGTGACGACCTGTCCTGGGGATGTGGATAGTCGCGGGCGAGACGATCGGCCGGGTAGACGCTGCCCGCATCGGGTGGGAGCTGACCGGTGAAGCCGCTCAGCAACAGTTTCGGCAGCCCATTGTCGGAGTCGATGTCGCCGTGCCCTCCGAAATGCAGCAGATCGACCTTGCGCTCGAACAGCAGGTTGCCGAGTACGTCCGCGGAGCCCGGCACGATGTCGCGCGCACCGAGCTTGGTGCGCAGGTAGTTCCGCTCGGACGTCAGGTGCGGAAGCTGAAGTCCGATCGGGTAGTCGTCCGGGCACAGGACCCAGCGACGGTCGCGCAGCGGCGACAACGCCCCGGGGTGCACGCCGCCGCAGAACCAGCGGATCAGGCCCTTCTCGCCGAGGAACAGGCGCTTGGGGCCAGGGCCGCTGTCCACTTCGACGGTCAGGAGCTCCCACGAGATGTCGGTTTCGGTGGTGACGACAGCCAGCCCGTCGAGCAGTGTCCACCGCGCGGCCAGATCGTCACGAAGTGCCTCGGGCAGAAGATCGTCGGCGAGTTCGCTGCCGTAGTGCTCGAGCGCCGTGTCGAAGGCGCGTCGTCGCCCGTCGTGGGTCGGTGCGTCCTTGTGGAGGTCCCACAGCTCCTCGAGGCGGTCGTACAGACGCGCCAGGTAGCCGCGCTTGTCGACGAGCGACAGACCCGAGTACGTGCGATGGAACCCGTCCGGTAGCGACAGGTCGAACGTGAGGGTCGCGGTGCCGGCGACGAGATCTTCGCCGACGGCGAGGACCGGGAGATCGCCCAGTCGTGGATCCAGCTGTTCGACCGGGGCAGTGCCGATGCTCGGGGGAAGGCCGGCCGGTACCGGGCCCGAGGTGACCGTGACGGTCAGGACCAGTGCGGAGTGTGGAAAGGCGTTGTTGCCTTGTCGCACCGTGATCGTCGCAACGGCCTCCCCGGGCACTTCGCCCACCACGTGGAACTCACCGGTCGTGACGTCTCCCGGCGCAGGACACGCGAGTTCGAGGACGTCTCGGGTGCCGGGAGCGACGCGCAGGTTGTCTCGCCACAACTTGACCATCAGGGGTAGGTCCGGCCGGATCCGCAGCGGCATCTGGGCATCGCGACGGTCCGGGAGGTCGTCGAGCTCCTCGCGGGCGAGACGGACCGTCAGCACCGTCGAGACCCCGGCCTGCAGCACCGGCGGGAGATCGGCCGCGAGGAACGCGTCGATCTGTGGCGTGTCGCCGGGACCGGCGGATTCGAGGATGCCGCCGTCCATCGCAGCGGTTTCGGGACGGCGGACCCAGACGACGATCAGGCGCGTCAGGACCGTCACGTCGACGTCGATGCTCCCGTCGGTGGCGTCGTGGCCGTCGACCGTGACGATCACCTGCGCGTCCTCGTCGAAGACCAGGGCAATTCCGCCACGGGGGAAGCCGATCGCGAGGGTGACCGGTATCGGAGCCTGATCGGTGCGCGACGGGAGGGTCACCGCGACGGCGTACTCGGCGTCGAGCGGAAGGTCCGGCAGCAGCAGCCGCAGTGCCGTCGGTTCGAGCGCATCGACACGGGGCTGTGCACCCCGGGGTGCGATCACCGAGATGCGCGCGTTCTGGTTCGAGTTCGACATCGATCGCTCCGCAGTGGGGGAGTGGACGACTTCGAGGTTCCATCGTCGCACGAGCGAGTGAGCGTAGTCCCTCGATTCACGAGGATCCGTGGAATCGGGTAGTCCACCAGTCGGGGGGCCGCAGACGCGTGCCGCCGTGTCACCTGCGAATCCTTTTTGGGAACAATGGAATCGAGGATCACGTGCGCGCCACCCACTCAGGGAACGATTCCGGCGGGCGCGGTCGACTCCGCGCCGCACCGATCACCGGCGGACTTCCAGTTCACCGTCAAGAGTGGATGACCGAAGTAGACATAGGCGAGGGAGGTTGCAGCTGGACTGGATTCCACTGACCGGCAGCGGATCTCGCGCAGAATCGATGCGGGGGAGCGGATGCCGGTGAACAGCGTCGGGTAGAACCCCCCGACGAGCTCACGCGCCGCCCCGTCGTCCACCTTCCAGAGTGGCGCGACCACCGCCTCTGCGCCGATATTCAACAGCGCGAACGCAATACCCGCGTACACGCCGAACACTTCGCGGCCCTGCGCGAGCTGGCAGGCGTTGAGGAACGCCAACCGGACCGGACTTGCCTCGACTCCTTCGACCGACACCGGGCTCAGATAGTTCCCGTCGACGAGGTAGATACCGTCGCGCAAACCGGTCGGGTCGAAGTTGCCGTGCACCGCGAGATGCAGCACATCCGCGCGGGGGGTGCCGTCGAGGCAGCGCAGGATGTCGCTCATCCGGGCATCGACGGGCTGCGCCGCATAACGCGCGCACAGCTGGGCGGCTTCCTGCGCTGCCTCCTCGAGGTTCTCCTTGTCCGAGTACTTCCCGAAGACGACGGCCATCGAGTCCAGTTCGAGGTCGGGAGCGGGAGCCGGACTCCGGCCGTGTGCCAGGTACGGCCAGCGTCCGATCACGGTCTGCGCGCCGAGCAGGGGCGGGTCGCCGTCGCACCACGGTTGCGGGACGCGGGCGAGCTCCCACGGAATGTACGGGTCGGCGGTCGCGAGCAGCACACTCGGCGGGCCCTCCACCGCGTCCGCTGCGGCTTTCAGCGCGCGCCACACCTGATCGGGAATCGCGTCGGCGATGCGCCGACCGACGCCGCGCAGATAGTACGGCAGATCCACTCCGGACGAGCGGTCCTCGACACCGGTCATCAGTTGCCGGACGGTCGTCGCGACCGTCACCGGGAGGTCCGCGGCGACGAATCTGCCGTCGCCGACCGTCGCATGCGGGGACCGGAAGTACCAGAACAGACGCCGCGGTCCGTCGGCGTCGTTGCCGGGCGCGACCACCAGTTCCAGATCGGGCCGCGTTCCCGGGTCCGTCGGCAGTACCCAGTCCGCGTCCGGGCGGACCGGCTCGGCGGGGGCGGGACCGTCGCCGACCAGCACGGACCGGGTGGCGATCCCGATCGTGCGGCCTTCGATTGCAAATACCGCGAGGATGCTGCGGGCCGGTGCCAGAGCTGCGTCGTCGACCGCGCGGAGCCGGATCACATCGTAGGCGCAGGGATCGTCGGGGCCCACGGCGATCGTGCGGATCGGTGAGCCGCCGAGCACCTCGAAGCCATCCGCGGATACCGTCACCGTCAGCGTGAATTCGGTGTCCGGCACCGACAGGGGATTCGGGCTCGTGACGCCGTGGCCGGAGGATTCCGCAAGACCCACGCGCAGTTCGAACACGCCGCCGGGAGGAACCCGGTCGGGTGCGTCCAGGCGTGCATAGGCCGTGCGGGTTCCGGCCGTCGGCTCGGGTACCGCGGATTCCAGAACACGTCCGTCCCTGCGAGCCTCGGCCGACGACGGTTCCGGAACACGTCGGCGCCTCACGGTCACCGAGCCGAGGCGGACCATGTCGAGAACGCGGGCCAGAATGTTCACGACCGTCCGCACGACTCGGGCCAGGAGGCCGGTCACGGAACGACCGGCCTCCTTCGCTCGATGCTCACCACGGGTAGGCATCACGGATGAACTCCTTGTCCGGGTCGGACAGTTCCGAATTGAGATCGGCCGAGAAACCGTCGGTGGTCCACCGGGCGGGAATCGGATACATCATGATCGAGTCCGCATCGGTGGGAGTTGCCGAAACAGACCGCGGGTCATACCGTTTGAAGATGTTGTGCTCGATCGTCGCGGGATCCCATCTGTTGGGCGGACCCGAAAGATCGGCGATGACGGCGCGCCGATTCCAGGCGATCGGACGGTTCGGATTCTGATGCTCGTGGATGAGGCCGAGCGCATGCCCGAACTCGTGGAGCACGACGCGGCGCAACTCGTCGTCGGACGACGAGGGCGTGAGCCAGCCGTAGTTCATCGTGCGTTCCGCCGGTGGGATCTGCCGACACTGTGTGCCCAGGTACGACCAGGAGCCGTCGCCCTGTTCGAAGCCGATCCGGATGTCCGCCGGTCCGGAATCGACAAAGTGGAAGGCGAGATTCGCCATCTTCTCTCCGGTCCATTCCTCCGCGACGCTGCGCACCCGCCGTCGCAGGTCCGGATCGCCCTCGAGGAACCGGACGGTCACCCGGTCCCCGACGCCCCATTTCGATTCCTTCAGCAGCGCGGCCCGGGTCTTCTCGGTGTCCTGCGGCGGCAGCACCAGCGAACAGTAATGTCGGGCATTGTTTTCGGTCATGGTTCTTCCTCGTGAGGTTCTCCGGCGGGACGGACGGCCCCGGCGGTTCGGGTCGGGATTCAGGGGTTCAGGGGTTCAGGGGTTCAGGTTGACGATCGTGTTCTTCCCTCCGGTATCGACCTGCCGTGTTCCCACGCGCCCGATCGCGGCGGTCGACCCGAGATTGAGGCACGAATCGAAACTGTTCCGGTAGACGTACATCGGACCGAAGTTTCCGACCCACCGGGCGCCGTCGCCGGCCTCGGCGTAGTAGCACATGAACCGGTTTTCCGTGTTGAGTACGTGTGCCATCTGACCAGGCGCGATGTTCCACCAGCCGCGTGTTCCCCAATTGCCATGCTGGCCACAAGTTCCGGGGCTGTAGAACATCACCGCCACCGATACCGTGGCGGGATAGTTGTTGCGAAAGCGGATTTCCATCGTCGATCACCCTTCCGGTGAGTGCTGGCGGATCAGGTCGGCGACGGATGCCGTGGGGATGTCACCTTCGCTGCGAGGCGCGAGTGTGTGCGCGCCCTCCTCGGACGGGTCTCCTGCGGCACCGGTCGAGTCGTCGAAACCGACACTCTGGTCGACTTCCGTGCCGGCGAACACGGGGGCGCCGAAAGCGGCGGTGGGTTCCGGTTCGCGAGAAGAACTTCGGGAATCCGTCATGGTTCCTCCTCGTAGGGGCTGTGCGGAATCCCAGTCTGTGTCGCCCGGTGTCGGGGGTCACGAGTAGCGCGCTACCTGTCTGTGCGGGACTCGGCCCGTCGGTGCCCACGGCGGTGCCCTGGGGCATGCGTAGTCGGTCGGGGCGAGTTCACATCACCCTGATTCTGGTGATGGCGTCCCCGGAGCAAATGCGGAATCCTCGCGGAAGACCCCGCGCGACAGGAACCTGCCCGTGACCGAACCACTGGACCCGAGTACCGACGTTCTCGTCATCGGCGGTGGACCCGCCGGGACGGGGGCAGCGCTGCGTGCGCGCCGGGCTGGGGGCCGATGTGGAGCTCGTCGACAAGGGGTACTGCGGAGCCAGCGGTACGACCGCGCCGTCCGGCACGGGTGTCCGGTACGTCGCGCCCGGACGGTCCGCGCGGGAGCAGGCCAAGGCGAGCCGCGAAGCGCTCGGCGGCTATCTGGCCGATCATCGCTGGATGGATCGGGTACTCGATCAGACGTACGGATCCTCGACCACTCGCCGGCGCTGGAGCTCGTCGATGGCGACGGGGAGGTGCGCGTCGCCGCGGGATACCAGCGCCGGATCGACCGCGACCATTGCCGCCGCGTCTGCCCGCAGAGGTGCTCGGCGGGCAGACGTGATCGATCTGCATCGCGAACTCGGTGTGGCACAGGCGAGCGTCCTCAGCGCACGGCGAGATGACGATTCCGATCGAGTCCCGGCGTAGTTCCGAGGCGTTGACGGAGTGTCGCTGCCCGATCGGGTTCGGCGGCCGGGTCGCGGAAGATCCCGCGCCGGCGCAGCAGCGGAACGAGATCGCGTCGTATCCGCTCGAAGCTCGACCCGCCCAGCAGGATGAACCCGTCCGCGGCGCGCTCGTCGATCCATTCCTCGATCGTCGCGGCCGCGGACTCCGCAGTGCCCACGATCTGGAAGTGGCCGAACGATGTCGCGTATCGGAGCATGAGATCACGGAGGTTCACGTACTCACCGGACTCGACCCATGTCCGATAGATGAGCGCCCGGCTCACCCGGCGGCCGCGACGCTCGATGTCGTCCAGCGTCGGGAAGCGTTCGAGGGGAACAGGATCGTCGAACCCGAGGTCGGAGAGGTCGAGTTCCGGGATCTCGTAGCGGATCGCCTCCCGCGCCCGCGCAAGATCGAGATCGGTCAGCTCGGCGCGATACGCGGCCTGTGCATCTTCGACGGTGTCCCCCAGATGGATCCGGATTCCGGGAAGTACCGCCAGATCGTCCGGCTGCCGCCCGCTCGCCACCATCGCGGACTTCAGCTTCTCGTAGTACCGCTGTCCCGAAGGCAGGTCGGGACTCGCGACGAAAACGACCTCGGCCGATTCGGCGGCGAACTCGATTCCCAACTCTGACGCACCCGCCTGTGCAATCACCGGGAACCTCTGCGGTGACGGTGGTAGGTCGAGCGCCTGCCGAACACGGAAGTTCTCACCCTTCCACTCGCTGTCACGGACCCTGTCGGTGTCGACGTACACTTCGGTGTCCCGGTCCGACACGATCGCATCGGGATCCCACGACGTCCACAGCGCCATGGTCACATCGAGAAACTCTCGTGCCCGCCGGTAGCGGTCCGCGGGAGTGGGTAGGGCACTGTATCCGTAGTTGGACTCGCCGTTGAACGACGTCACGACGTTCCAGCCGGCGCGGCCGGCCGACAGTCGATCAAGCGAATTGAGTTCTCTGGCCACGGTGTACGGTTCGCTGAACTGGGTGGACAGCGTGATGACGAGACCGATCCTGTCGGTATGCGCGGCGAGGAACGCGGCCAGGGTCAGTGGCTCGAACGAGCGTGGACCGTTGTGCCTGATCTGATTCCGGTTCAAACCCGCGAAGTCGGCCGCGAAGACTGCATCGAATCCGAGTTCCTCCAGTTCGCGCGCGAACTCGGCTTTCGACCGATGGTTGCCGTCCGGTCCGGCATACCCGGAATCGGCATTCCATCGTGGGAACCGATCCGTGAAGTGGAACTCGGAGGACACGAAGAATATCGACGGTTTCGGGTGGGGCACACATACCTCGCTCGGCCGGGAGTCTCGCCGCGTAGTGGGAGAGTCGTTTGCGGGGTCATCATCCGCTGCTCATGCACCGCTTGAAAGTGTTTCCCTCCCGCCGGAGGTAATCCAGACAGGTCGGTCATCCGGGGTATGCCGGGGGAATTGCTGTTGAAATCAATTCGAGCGGAAGGGTTCTGGAACCTGTTTGGAGAGCCATAGCCTGAATCCGCTTTGGCGCCGCGAATCTGGACGGAGAACACAATGAGCGCAGCTGCACGGCGAATCGAACCGGATCGGGCAGGACGCACACCGATCGTCGGATTGGCAGTCGACTCGGTGTTTGCCACGGATCTGCTCGATCACCGAACCCGCGGCACTGCAGCGGAGTTCGGGCGGGCGGTCGAGGAGGCCGGAGTCGACTTCCTCGTGTTCGGCCGAGACCGGCTGTCTGCCTCCCATCCGGACACGCCCACTCTCGACCCGACCGTCGCCGCCGTCGTACTGGCTCGACACACCACGGATGTCGGGATCGTGGTGGCCGCCGCCGTGGGGCGTGAACATCCGTACAACGTCGCCCGGCGGCTCGCTTCCGTGGATCACGGTTCGCGGGGTCGGGTGGGCTGGCTGGTGGGGACCGTCGACCGAACCGAACCGCATGCCGATGCGGTCTGGGTCGACGCCGACCCGCTCGACGCCACAGCAGACGCCGTCACCGTCGTTCGCTCGTTGTGGGGCAGCTGGCCGGCCACCAGCATTGTGCGAGACCGAAGCCGGGGTGTGTTCGTGGACTCCGGCCGTATTGTCCATATCGACCACGACGGGGTCTATCGAGTGGCGGGACCGCTCAACGTCCCCGAGCCCCCGCAGGTCCGGCCTCCGGTGTTCTGGTCACCTCGCGACGAAGGGGAAGAACAGGTGGCCGGCCGCGTCGCCGACGTGGTTGTAGTCGCCGATGCGGAGGCGGCCGCCCGCTATCGTGCGTCGTTGGGCTCCGTGGTGCGGAGCCAAGTTCTGCTCGCCGACGTGACCTGGGCAGAGGGTCGCGAGCCCGTCGACGCCTCGCTCACGGACGGGGTACTCGTGCACGGGGGCACATCCGACACATGGTCACGTGTTATTGATGCCGTCGCACGTCCGCCGCAGCCAGACAGACGTCGGGTCACGCTGCGAGAGCGGCTGGGGCTCGCCGTCCCCGAACCGGAGACGGTCGGTGTCCGCCTCGCCTTCCCGGTCGCTTGACAACCCACTACGACAGGAGAAAGTCATGACAGCCGTTGTTTCCGTGAGCCTTCCGGCCGAGACGGTTCGCCCTCCGGCGCCCGGATCGCCCGAGCTGGCCTCTGTGATCGAGGAAATCCGTGCGGATGCCGTGGCGCGGCGTGCCGCAGGAGGGACAGAAGGTCCGCACCGTGCAGCCGCATTGCTCCGGAAGCATCGGCTCGGCGCCGTCCGCGTGCCCCGTGAACAGGGCGGCGGCGGCTACAGCCTGCAGCAGCTGTTCGATCTCGTCGTCGATCTTGCCGAGGCAGATCCGGACGTTCCGCACATCGTGCGCGTCCACTACGGATTCGTGGAGGAGGTCCTCCGGCAGCCGCGGACGGATCGCAAGTCGGCATGGTTGCCCGAGATCCTCGACGGAAAGCTGTTCGGTGGCGCGTCGTCCGAACTGGGCAGCCGTCCTGTCGGCACCTACAAGTACGACTCCACCCTCGTGCCCGATGGGGACGGGTACCGGCTCGACGGCGTCAAGTTCTACAGCACCGGATCCCTCTACTCCGACTACATCCGGGTTTCGGCGAAGCTGCCCGGCGGCAAGTTGCTCAGTGCGATCGTCCCGGTCGATCGCACTGGGATCGAGCACAAGGACGACTGGGACGGGATCGGCCAGCGGCATACCGGCAGCGGAACGACCGTCTTCGAGAACGTGTGGGTCGCTGTGAACGAGACCCTGCCGTTCCGGGGCGAGGACCTTCCGGTCCGTCCCCGTCAGGCCTTGCCGCAGCTGTTCCTCCACGCGATCACCGCGGGCATACTGCGGGCAGTGACCTCCGACGCGTCGGAACTCGTGCGGTCCCGCAAACGCAGCTTCGTCTTCGCCACCACCGAGGAACCTCGCCACGACCCGCAGTTGCTGGAGGTCATCGGTACCCTGTCGGCCACCGCGTATGCCGCGGAGGCGCTGGTCCGCGCGGCGGCAGGGGCCCAGGACGTTGCCGCCGACGCGGCCCGCACGGCCGGTGTCGACGCCGATCTCGAGCGCGCCGCCGCAGTGGCGGCGGCGAAGGTGAAGGTTGCGATCGAGGAAGTGGCGCTGCGCGCCGCGGGCCGACTGTTCGAGGTGGGTGGGGCGTCGGCCACCCGGCAATCCGCGCACCTCGACCGGCACTGGCGCAATCTGCGAACCCTCTTCTCGCACAACCCGACAACGTACAAGGCGCGCGTTCTCGGTGACCTCGTCGTCAACGACACACCGCTGCCCGACACCGGATTCTTCTGATCCGCGGAACCGAAACGGAGATTGGCATGAGCAGCTCGCAACGACGCGTGATCCTGAACGTGAATGTGCTCGACGTGGGCATTGCCCCCGGAGCCTGGATGCTCGACGACGTGCATGCGCGATCGTTCGTCGATCTCGATCACTACGTGAAGGTTGCCCGTATCGCCGAGCGCGGAACACTGGACGCGTTCTTCCTCGCGGACAGTCCGGGCTTCTGGGAGAGCCCCAGCATCAAGCCGTCTCGGGCGCTCGAGCCGACGGTGGTCCTCGCGGCGGTCGCGGCGGAAACGGAGCACATCGGGCTGATCGGCACCGCTTCCACTACCTTCAACGACCCGTACGATCTTGCCGAGCGGTTTCTCTCTCTCGATCATGTCAGCGGCGGGCGTGTGGCCTGGAACGTAGTCACGACGTACTCCCCGAGTGTGGCAGCGAACTTCGGGCTCGACCGGATCCCGGGCCGCGATGACCGTTACCGCCGAGCGGAGGAGTTCGTGTCGCTGATGGACGCGTTGTGGGACAGTGCAGGCACCGGTCGTCCGGTCTCGCACCACGGCGAGTTCTTCGACGTCGAGGCGCAGTTGCGAGTACTCCCGTCGGCCCAGGGCCACCCGCCTCTGATCCAGGCAGGCGGATCTCCTGCGGGGCGGGATCTGGCTGGACGCACCGCACACGGAGTGTTCTCGGCGGAACTGACACTGGATGCGGCTCGCCGGCACTATCGGCACGTCAAGGACGTCGCCCGTGCATCCGGCCGAAATCCCGATGATGTGAAGATCCTGCCTGGGCTGATCACCGTCATCGGATCGACCGAGCAGGAGGCCATCGACCGTCACGAGGCGTTGCGTGCGCACGTGCCTGCACGCTTCGGGTGGGAACGCCTGGGACTGACCCTCGGGGTGTGTCTCGACGAACTCGACCTCGACCGGCCGCTACCCTCGTCTCTGCTGGACGGGCCACCGGACCCGAACAACTACGCCGGCTCCCTGGGCTTCCGCGAATCGGTTGTCGGCTTGGCTCGGGAGCGCGATCTGACGGTGGCACAGCTGCTTCGGGAGTTGAACGGCGGTGGCGGTCATCGTGCGGTGATCGGCACGCCGGAACAGGTCGCCGACACTATCGAGCATTGGTTCGAGACCGCGGCAGCCGACGGTTTCAACCTCATGCCCGATGCCCTTCCGTCAGGATTGGAAGACTTCGTCGACCAGGTCGTGCCGATCCTGCGCCGACGCGGCTTGTTCCGTGACGAGTACACGGAATCCACGCTCCGGGACAGGTTCCGTGCATCCGCGCCGGCACTCGAATCGGTGCCCTAGTGGGCGAACGGATTTCGGGTCGCCCCCACACCGCCGGTGGGCCAGCCCCATCACACCGCTGATCCTAGGACGAACAAACGATGAGGTCGCAATGACTGACAGCAATCACCATCCCGCGCACGACGCCGCGGTGCAGGAATCGTTCCGCTTGCTCGACTACAGCGGGGTCAATCTGATCACCCCGGTCGAAGACGTCGACCACGATGTCGCCATTGTCGGGGGCGGCCAGAGCGGTGTGGCAATCGCTCATGCGCTGCGCCGATCCGGCATCACGAACATCACCGTGGTCGACGAGGCTGTCGACGAGTCGGCGCTCGCGTGGCGGTCTCGGGCCCGAATGCGCACCCTGCGCACGCCGAAGACCATCTCCGGGCCGGAGCTCGGCAACGCCACGCTCACCTTCCGCGCCTGGTACGAAGGCGTTCACGGTGCCGGTACGTTCGAGTCGATCGACAAGATCGCGACACCGGACTGGGCGGACTATCTCACCTGGTACCGGCAGCAGGTCGGGGTCGAGGTCCGCCGAGGAATCCGCGTGACGGACATCGAACCCCTCGGAACCGGCCGGTTGCGTCTGCATCTCGCCGCGGCGGGCAGGACCTGGACCGAAGATGCCCGCAAGATCGTTCTCGCGACCGGTGTTTCGGGCACCGGCACTCCGAACATCCCGGCGGTTCTGTCGGCGCTGCCGAGACACTTGTACGCCCACACCGCGGATCCGATCGATTTCGCTTCGCTGCAGGGTAGATCCGTTGCGGTCCTGGGCGCTGCCTCGTCCGCGTTCGATGCGGCCGCGACGGCACTGGAAGCGAACGCTGCGGAGGTCCACGTCTACACACGGCGCCCGGAACCGGTCGTCGCGCCGGAAGCCGGAGCGCGCCCGAACCCGTTGGTACAGGACATGTTCCCACTGCTCGATGACGGTGAGCGCTGGCGCCAGCGGTGGCACTCGTCGGCGCGAGGGGCCAACGTCCCCTCGGAGTCCGTCGCACGCGCGGCGGCATTCGCGAACTACCATCTCCATGTTGCTGCCGATTGGAAATCGGTCGTGGAGCGGAACGGGCAGGTCGTCGTCGACAGCGCGGACGGAATCCGTGCCTTCGACTTCGTAATCGCCGGGACCGGATATCAGCAGGATCCCGACACCCGAGCGGAATTGGCGTCGATTGCGGAGCACATTGCGCTCTGGTCCGATGTGTATACCCCGCCCGAGGACCTCACGTCGGACCTGCTCGGATCCGCACCGTACCTCGGCCAGGGATACGAATTCACCGAGAAAGTTCCGGGAGCTGCGCCGTGGCTCGCGAACATCCACGTGTTCAGCATCGGCGCCAGCACCAGTTTCGGACTTCCTGTGGGTGATGTGCCGAGCCTGCGTACCGGCGTTCCCCGTCTGGTGGGAGCGATCGCACGGGACTTGGTCCTGGCTGATCTGGACCGGGCGCGCTCGGTGCCGGCCGGGGCCGGACGGTGAGCGGCATGGTGCATCGGTCGATGTGGAGTCTTGTGGCCGGGACGGTGCTTGCAGGCGCGGCGTCGACGGTCCTGGCGGTACCTGCCACGGCGCATGTTCGGGTCGACAGCGGTGGGGAGTTGTCGAAGGGCGGTTACGGACTGGTGCGGCTCGTCGTTCCCACCGAGTCCGACACGGCGTCCACAGTCGGAGTGACCGTGACGATCCCCGAAGGAGTCGATCTGACCTCCGCCCGGACCCTCCCGATTCCGGGATGGACGGCAACGGTCGAACGTGAACAGTCCGGCGACGGGCAGCGGGTGTCACGAATCATCTGGCAGGCGGCGGATCCCGCCCAGGGTGTGAAGACCGGGGAGTTCGGTGTGTTCACCCTGTCTGCGGGACCGTGGCCAGAGGACGTCGATTCCGTGCCCTTGCCCAGCGATCAGACCTACAGCGACGGATCGGCGGTGTCCTGGAACGAAGTGGTCGTCAACGATGGGATCGATCCCGAGTATCCGGCTCCCGTCGTGACGCTGGTCGACGGAAGTGGGCACGGTGACGGACACGGGGCGACGACAACGGGTTCGCCATCGGCAGTTGCTGCATCCGATTCGGGCAGTGACGACCATGCGGCCGCAACCGCGTCCGGGAGTGCATCCGCCGAGTGGTTGTGGCAGACCGCCGCGGCGCTCGCACTGGTGCTTTCGATCGCCTCGACTGCCGCGGTGATCGTTCTCCTGCGGCGAGGTCATGTCGCAGAGTCGTAGCGGCTTGTCGACGGATCAGCCCTGGGGTGACACCCGAATCCATGGACCCCGGGGTGTTGTCACCAGGATCGTTGTGGTCATGGGGATCCTGGCGGTCGTCGCGTCGGCGGCCGTGTGGGGAGCTCCTGCTGCCTCGGCCCATGCCACCATCGTTTCGACAACGCCCGCGGACGGATCTCACGCCGATGTCGCACCGAGGGTTGTGTCGTTCGATCTGAGCGAGCCGGTCACACTGGTCGACGGCTCGGTTCAGCTGATCGACAGCGAGGGAACGCGGCACGCGTGGGCGGGCAACCGAGTCGAGGGCGGCGGCCATCGGATCGTCGTCGTCATCGATGGAGAACTCCCCGGCGGCGCGTATCTCGCGACCGCGCAGGTGATTTCGGCGGATACCCATGTGGTGTCACTGTCGAGCAGATTCACGGTCGGCTCCGTCACCCGGATCGGCGACGGGCTCGAAGCCGGTGCATCGACGCCCGGAGCCGAGCGGTACCTGCGGTACCCGAGCAAGGCCGCGGTGTACCTCGGTGTGATCCTGTCTGCGGGACTGCTGATCGCCGGCCGGTGGGTCTGGCCCGAAGCACTGAGCGGTCGCCGCTTCCGCATCGTCTACCGTGCTGGGGCGGCGCTGGTGATTGTCGGACTGCTGGGCCGGTTCATCGTGCAGGTAGCGCAGCAGGCGGGCGGCCTCGCCGGTGTATCGGGGTCGGCCGTCGGGGCGGTGCTGGGCAGCCGACTGGGCATTGCGGTCGTTGTTGCAGTGGCGCTGAGCACCGTCGCGTTCGCGTTTCCGCCAGGTACGCGCCCGGCAGCGGGGATCGTCGGGTATCTGCAGGCCGTTTCGGCGATCGTCGCGGTCACGCTCGGCGGTCACGGGGGATCGACGGAGACATGGCCGCTTTCGTTCGCCGGGACCGCGATCCACCTGTACGCCGCGGCGGTGTGGCTCGGCGGGGTGTCCTTCCTGATTGTGGTTCTGCCGAAGATCACCCGGCTCGATCGTTGGCATCGGGTCGCAGGGGCTCATGTGCTCCTCGTCATTGCCGCCGGGGCGATCCTCGCGATGATCCAGGTTCGCCCGATCCAAGCGCTGGTCACCACGGTCTACGGCGTGGTGCTGCTCGGCAAGATCGCGCTGGTCGTCTCGGTTGTGGCGGCCGGGTACCTGACCTACCGCAGGTATCCCGACCGCAGAATCTCCGGGCACGACGAGGGCGGAGACGCCACGGTGTGCAGACCCGGCGTACTGATTGTGGAGGCGGGTCTTGCGGTCGCGGTCCTGGCGGCCACGTCGGTGTTGTCGTCGGTCACGCCGGCCGAGGACAGCTACACGACCGATGTGCGGACCGAACTCGCCTTCGGCGCGTCCGAGATCCTGGAGGTGGAGATCGACTCGATTCGTCGTGGTCCGCAGTCACTCACCGTTCGATTCGCGATCCCGGCAGGCTACGACCCGAGTGCGGAGCTTCCGGGTGTCGAGGTCAACTTGTCGTCGGTCGAGGCGAATGTGACACGGATGGTCGTCGACCTCACGCGGACAGGTGCCGATGATGACCAGATCACTTGGGAAAGTGATGGATTGATCGTTCCGGCAGTGGGGGAGTGGACGGTCACGGTTCGCTTCGAGAGCCGCGGTGGTCCCAAGCTGGCGTCGTTCGACTACACGGTGCTGTAGCCGCAGGCGAGCCTTCGCGTCACCTGCTCTCCGCAGATGCCACAGGAATGTTCGTTCCGCGAAATTCGGATTCCAGGAACTGCGCTGTCCGGGGGCTCTCCAGCGCGTGCGCCAATTCGAGCACACGATGGTCACCGGCCAAACGGGAAGGGGCGACGAGCACGTGCGCGTACGGATTGTCCGGCCCCGGCTCGATCGCGAGTGCATCCTTTGCCGGCTCAAGTCCGATCGTCTCCGCATCCCTCGGGTTGAGGACCACCGCGTCGTAGTTCTCGTAGATCGACCGGAGATAGTTGTCGTAGCTGAGGCCCACCAGCGACAGATGACGCTGCGAATCGAGAACGTTCGCCTGCGAGATTGTCAGATCGGCCCTAGAGGTACCGCCGAACGGGCGATCGAGCGTCACAAGATCCGCGCTCTGCAGCAGATAGAGGCCCCGTGCGAAACCCGTTGGAGACGAGGGTAGTACGACTTGCGATCCGTGTGGCAGGTCCGATCCGGTGACGCTGTCCTCCACCAGCCCGGAGTTCACCTGATCCTCGGTATCCGCGATGCCCGTCCACCTCGACGAGTAGAGGGCATACGGTACGACATTGGCCTTGGAGACAACGTTCAGATTGTCGTAGGAGTGCTCCGCGACGTCGGCGTCGAACGCGGGAATATGCTGGAAATAGGCGAGATCGCCCTCCCCGGAGGCGATCTTCGCGTTGGAATTGTCGGTGGCCTCGACGAGTTCGACGTCGATCGAGTCCGGCAGCAGGTTCTCGACGACGTACTCCAGGATCTTCCGGTCGTCCCCGACGCCGACGTGGACGACGAGCGTGTCGTCGCCCGACGACTCGGACTCGTAGTTCACCTCGGTGCCCGAACTGCAACCGGCAAGCGCGATCGCGGTTGCGAGAACGAACGCGAGGGGCGCGCGGACGCTCCTACCTCTGGTCGTGTTGTTGCCGTCGGTCCACTTCATCTGACTGCTGCTCCACTCTTGTGCAATAGAGAACCGGATGGCACGAACCGGCACCCGGTCACTCTCCGTCGAGTTCCCGGGTGCCGGCTCACTGTGAACTGTGCCGTTCCCGAGCGGTATCGGCACGGATCCGAGGTTCCGTCACTTGTTCGTCAACCCGCGTTGCCACGCGGTCACGCGCCATTCGACAGCGGTCATCACTGCGTTGGTGAGGATTCCGATCAGGCCCAGTGTCAATATGCCGGCATACATCTGAGGGGTCTGGTACCGCAGTGCGGCGTTGTTGATGTAGATGCCGAGTCCCTGAGCGCCGCCCACGAGTTCCGCCGCAACGAGTGCGGTGAACGTGTTCGACGCCGCGAGTCGGATACCCGGGAAGATGGACGGGATCGCTGCCGGAAGGACGACACGAGTGAAGATGTATACCCGTCCTGCCCCGAGGGTGCGTGCCGCATTCAGCAGGATCCGCTCCACACCGCCGACCGCGCCGACCGTTGTGATGAAGATCGGCCAGAAGCAGGCCCACACCACGATGGCGACCTTCGATTCCTCACCGATTCCCAAGAACACCACGAACACTGGCAGCAATGCGAGCAGTGAGAGGTTGCGGAAGAAGAGCAGAACCGGTTCCGCGAGCTTCTGGAAGAGCGGGACGGAACCGACAACGACACCGAGTGCAATACCCACGACGAGCGCGATGGCGAAGCCGATCAGCCCGCGTTGAACACTCGGCCAGATCTCCGACCGGAGCGTGCCGTCCACGAGGCCCTCGACGAACGCCTTGGCGGTGTCCTGCGGCGTGGCGAGGTACAGGTCGCTGACGAATCCGGACGCGACCACGTACCACCAGACGACCAGGAACGCGGCCAGGCCGATGGCGCCGTAGGCGAGCCGGTCGTATTTGTCGAACCACCGGGGCGATTTCAGGGGCTCGAGGTCGTCCTCGTCCGGCCGGCCCTGCCCGCGTGTCGGTTCTTCAGTGAGCGTTGCCAAGGTTCACCTCCTCCTCGAGGATCCGTGCCACCCGCGACCGAATGTGCACGAAGTCTTCCGAGCTCCGTACAGTGCTGTCGCGGGGCCGCGGCAGATCGACGTCGAAGATCGTCTTCACTTTGCCGGGGGCTTTGGTCATGACTGCGATCCGATCGGAGAGGAAGATGGCTTCGTCGATCGAGTGGGTGACGAACAGGATCGTCTTCTTCGTCTGTCCGGCTTCCCAGATGCGGAGAAGCTCGGCCTGGAGGAACTCGCGGGTCTGTGCGTCCAGTGCCGCGAACGGTTCGTCGAAGACGAGGATCTCCGGCTCGTAGGCGAGCACACGGGCGATGGCGACGCGCTGACGCATACCGCCCGAGAGCTGATGAGGCAGCCGATTTGCGGAGTGCTCGAGACCCACCGTCTTCAGTACCTCGGCTGCGCGCTCGCGACGTTCGGCTTTGGGGATGCCGCGAACCTCGAGGCCGACCTCGACGTTCTTCTGCGCAGTGAGCCAGGGGAACAGAGCGTATCCCTGGAATACGACTCCGACGTTCTTGTTGACCCCGGAGACACGCTTGCCGTCGACGAGTACAGCACCGCCGTTGTATGTCTCGAGGCCGGCGAGGATGTTCAGGAATGTGGACTTGCCGCAACCGCTGGGACCGAGAAGCGAGAGGAACTCACCCTTCTCGATCCGGAGGTCGAAGCCGTCGAGGACCGCGGTGGGCTCCTTTCTCGATCCGGGCTTCGGATAGAGCTTGGTGACTCGTTTCGCCTCGATCTGCCATTCCGGGGCGGTGGCCTCTGCAGCGATCGGCTGCGTGTGCTGTTCGGGCTGCTCGATTAGCAGTTGACTCATGTCGATCGACTTTCGTGTGAGGAATGCGGGGGGTTGCCAGGTCTTCTGCTGTTATCGGGTGGGGCGGATAGTCCAGGTCACACGACGCGTTCGGTGGGCGTCGTTCCGGATCACTCTTCGATATCCACGAGATGCGTCTCGAAGACGCCGTTGTTCTGCTCATCGGTGATGATGGTCGTGTTCTGCTCCTGGCTTTCCAGAAGGTCCGCGGACGTCGCGTACGGGTTGAAGGCGTTGGTCGCGATGTCCTCGGGCTTCAGGTTCTCCGAGCCGGGAAGTGGGTCGCCCACCTCCGCCACGAGATCCCACCACAGCTGCAGGCTCGCCTTGTCGAGGAGTGCGTTGGGCGCGTAGTGCCAGTTGGTGGTCTGTTCTACGGGGTATCCGGTTGTCTTGCCTGCGATTTCGGCGGACTCCTGGGGGTGGGCGTTCGCCCAGTTCGCCGTTTTCGCAATGATTCCGACGAATTCGCGTGCTGCGTCCGGGTATTTCTGGAGCCACGCGTTGCTCGCGACGTACGGTGCCTGACCCCCGAGGGGACCCCAATCGTCGAACGAGGTGAATGCCTGCGTGAATCTGTCCGGCTGGCTCAGCAGCACACCCACGAGAGGCGGGTGGAAGACGCCGAGGTCTACCTCGCCGCGCTCGATCGCAGGGGCGATCAGCTCGGCCTTGAGTTCGAGGAAGTTCACCTTGTCGAGATCCACACCGTTGTTCTTCAGGTAGCGCTTGATGACCAGGTCGGTGCAGCTGTTGAATCCGGACAGACCGACGGTCTTGCCCTCGATGGCCTTCAGGTTGTCCTTCGTGATGTCCGAACCTGCTCCGGTGAAGTAGGCCATGTGCGGCTCTTCGGGTAGGTCGAGCATGCTGGACGCGATAGCGGTGAACTCGAATCCCTTCACCTTGCCGTCGATGTCGTTGTTGAACATCCCCGTCGCGATGTCGATCGCGCCCTGGTCGAGCAGCTGGACCGCCGGCACAGCCGTCGCCGGGCCGACGTATTCGGGCCGGACGCCGGCGTCGTCCCAGTAACCCAGCTCGTCGGCGATCCGGACCAGAGACAGAGCAGTGGGTGAGTTCGCGAAGCGGAAGACCACCACGTCTTCGTCATCAGCGTTGCTGCATCCGGTCAGGATCACCGGCGCTGCAACCAGTAACGCCGACCATGCGGAGAACTTCTTGATCATGCTCTTGCTGCCGAACATGCTCATGTTTGCGCCTCCATGCGTGTTGTGCCGCCGCTCACAGAATGCCCTTTCGTACAGTGATTTTCGTTGCGGATTTCCAGTCGCCTGGTCGTCCTCGGGAAAGATCTCGATTGAAAGATAGGCGCGACTGCCGACTTCACATACGAAAAAACTCACCCTGAGGAGTTTCTGCGATGTTGCTCCGTGCGCGAGCGGTTCGAGGGCGTGTGAAGGCATGGGCAGGGCCCGAAACGATCCGACGACCGGGCAAGACGAACCGTTGTCGACGCGTATCACCCGGTCGCGATGCAGGATTTCGAACCCAGGTTTCCGACGAAATCCGTTCTGGCGCGTAAGGGTGCAGTTGCCGCGGTCGTGACGGTGTAACGAGCGTTGATCGAGTACGGCAGGGCGGGCCGGCCGGACGATGGTGTCGTGCGGTCCCGCGTACACGAGCGTGGCGTGGTCGGAGTGTTTCGCAAGAGCCGAGCAGGTGTCAGCTTCTCCTTCCAGTGCACGGCGAGGAGATTCGAATTCACCAGACTGTTGCCGGTTGGGTGGTTTGCAGGTTTAACTTCACGGAGGTCCCGTCCCGATGAAGAAGGAACGCCTATGGAATACCGCAGGATTGCCGGTGTAGCGGCGACGATCGTTGCGGTGACGGTGACAGTCTCGGTGCCGTTTGCCTCCGCAGATCCCGCCGTGCCGGCCGTGCCGGTGATCGAGGCCTTTACTCTTCCCGAACTGCTCGGGCCGTATCCGTCGGACATCCCTGCACGGGGCACCTACATCGGCGTGCTGGACGGATTCACCGAGATCCGCGACACGCGCCCCGACCTGATGCAGCGCAACCTCGACCGGGGAGTTGAGATCAACAACGCGGCGGTCCCGGTCGAGCAGCAGCGCGCTCTGTTCGACCACAACCACGACCGCCTGTTGTCGCTGTCCGACGGACTCGGGGGCGGACTCGGCGAAGTCTTCCGGACCGCGCTCGCCGAGCATCGGCTGCCGAAGGTCGAGGCGTTGCTCGCCGGGGACCTCGCCCGCGCCGGCGGCATCCTGAACTCGACGCTCCTGGAGAAGGGGCACTGGAGCAATCCGCGGCCCTTCGAAGTCGTGCCCGAACGCATCGTCGCCTACCGCGGTGACGGCGTCAGCGGCGCCGCGGACCCGTTCACCGAGGTGTACGGCACCGATTCGTACCCGTCCGGACATGCGGCGCAGGCGTACTGGAAGGGCATCCTGCTCGCCGGGATGCTGCCCGAACTGGCACCGCAGATCCTGACCCGCGCCTCCGAGATCGGCCACGGGCGCATCGTGCTCGGCGTGCACTATCCACTCGATGTCATGGGCGGCCGCATCATGGGGCAGGCGGCCGCGGCGGACCGGCTCGGCGATCCGGCATTCGTGCGGCTCATCGACGAGGCCGGTGCGGAACTGCGGACCGTGCTCGAGGCCGCGGCCGGGATGCCGCTGGGCGCCTACATCGCCGCGGACACGCCGTACC
Source organism: Rhodococcus zopfii NBRC 100606 = JCM 9919 (assembly GCF_001895025.1). GTDB lineage: Bacteria > Actinomycetota > Actinomycetes > Mycobacteriales > Mycobacteriaceae > Rhodococcus > Rhodococcus zopfii. Next base: position 92,564 of record NZ_BCXI01000019.1, on the reverse strand, counting down.
GCACCGCGGAGGCCGCCGGCGCCGAGTTCCGCGCGCGGCTCACCTACGGATTCGAGCGGATCCGCCCGGACATCACGAACGACATTCCCGCCGAGGCCGCGGCGTTGCTGCGCGCGGTCGCGCCGAACCTGACAGACGAACAGCGTCTGGACGTGCTGCGGCAGACGGCGATCCCGGCCGGTTATCCGCTGGATCGGACCGGTCCCGAGGGCGGTTGGCTGCGTATCGATCTCGTCGCCGCTTACGAGTCTCTCGGCGTGCACTGATTCCGGTTCGACACCGGACACCGGTGGCCGATCGGTACTCACCGATCGGCCACCGTCCGTTCCGGTCACAGGGATTTCAACGCTTCAGCGGGACCGATCCGTGGATCTAGCGTCGTGGGCACGACATTCACAGCTCGTCCACGCGGCCCGAGGAGGCGTGACATGACCACGACCGAACAGCGACTCGTTGTCGAACCACTGTCCGGCTGGACCGGCGCATCGATCCACGGAGTGGATCTGTCGCGGCCGCTGTCCGACGAAGAGATCGCTGCGATTCGTGACGCGCTTCTGCGTTGGAAGGTCGTGTTCTTCCGCGACCAGGATCTCGACCACGACCAGCACCTGCGATTTGCACGCTATTTCGGGGCACCGACCCCCGCGCACCCACTTTTCGATTCGATCCCGGACCCGGACTATCCGACGATCTACCCGATCTTCCGTGACCGCTTCAAGGCTCGGGTCGCGAGCACGTCCGGCTACGACCGGCCCGGCTGGCACGCCGACGTCACCGCCGCGGTGAATCCTCCGGCAGCGTCGATCCTGCGTGCGGAAGTGCTGCCGCCGTACGGCGGCGACACCCAGTGGTCGAATGCCGTCGCCGCGTACGAGGGATTGTCGGCGCCGGTCAGGGCCCTCGCCGACGGCCTGCGCGCCGTGCACCGGTTCAGCCCCGGCGCGGGCACCACCCCCACCGACGACTACCTGCGGCGCGTCGAGAAGCGTCCGCTGCTCACCGAACATCCGGTCGTGCGGGTGCACCCGGAGACGGGGGAGAAGGCGCTGTACGTGAACCCGGGCTTCACGACGCATCTCGTCGGGGTGTCGCCGCACGAGAGCCGCAGGTTGCTGGAACTGTTCTACGACGAGCTGACGCGCCCCGAGTACACGGTGCGGTTCCGGTGGGAACCCGGTTCGATTGCGTTCTGGGACAACCGTTCCACGGTGCACCTCGCGCCGCGCGACCTCACCACCGACGACGATCGCCGCCTGTACCGCGTCACCCTCGTCGGCGACATTCCGGTCGGGCCGGACGGACGGGAATCGGTAGCGCTGGAAGGGGAGCCGTTCGAGGCGATCTGAGCCGGCTACCCGAGGTCCTGCTTCAGGGCGTCGACGACGACGGTGACGGGGCCGGTGCCGTCGGGGCTGGGGATGTCGCTGTTGACCGTAGCCACCAGGATCGTGCCGGATGCCGGCAGATAACCGGCGTAGGTGTTGTATCCGGGCAGTTCGCCGGTGTGCTCGAGCCATCCCCGGTCGACGCCCCAGCCGAAGCCGTAGGCCCGTTCGGGGGTGGCCGGGGGCAGGTCGTAGTTGAACGACTCGAGCCGGTACTGCTGGGTCGCGGGGGAGAGGATGACCTCGCCGGTGCCGAGTGCCTTCGCCCACAGCTGCAGATCGTCGATGGTGGAGACGACGGCGCCGGCCGCCCATCCCCACGACGGGTTCCAGTTCGTGGCGTCGGCGGTCTCCCCGTCCGGCTGCCCCTGCTCGGTGATGCCGGACAGGTGCGGCTCGGGGAACGCCGCGTCGGCCGGAAGGAAGGTGTCGCTCATGCCGAGCGGATCGAACAGGAACTCCTGGAAGTAGTCCGCGAGGCTCTGCCCGCCGACCTGTTCGACGACGAGCCCGAGCGCGACATAGTTCGAGTTGGAGTATTCGAACTTCTCGCCGGGCGCGAAGTTCGGCGGGTCGCCGCGCACCACGTCGAGGAGTTGTTCCGGCGTCCACGGGGTGTCGGGGTCCGCGAACAGCTTCTGCTGGAATCCCTGGTCGAACGTGTAGCTGGGAATTCCGCTGGACATCGTGGCGAGTTGCTCCAGCGTCGCGATGTCACCGTTCGGGAGGCCCGGCACGTATTTACCGATCGGGTCGGTGAGCTCGAGCCGGCCGTCCTCCCACAGTTGCAGGATCGCGGTGGCGGTCATCGTCTTGGTCAGACTGCCGATGCGGGTACGGTCCTTCGGTGTCGGGGGCCGCTGGTCGTCGACACCGGCGACCCCCGCGGTCCCGGTCCATTCCCCCTCGGGACCGATCACCCGCGCAACGATGCCGGGAAACCCGATCTCGCCGTGCAGGCTGTCGATGGATTCCTGCAGCCGGTCCGCCATCGCGGAATCGGCGCTCTCCCGGGCTTCCGTGCCGGTCGCGCTCGTCGTCGACGACGAGCCCGTTTCGTTGTCGCTGGTGCAGGCGGGGACCAAGGCGACTGCGGCGGCGGTCAGGAGGATCGGGAGTCTGCGCATGGGGGCTCCGAGGGTGGGCTGGGTGGACGTTTCGTCCGGATCAGTATGCGGCCGTTCGGTCGGACTTACCGGTCGATCACCGAATCCGCCCGCGCCGCCGCGGCTCCGTCCTACCGTGGGGCGACGGATCGGAGAATCGATGAAGCCGCTCATCCAGGTGTCGCAGCAGGTGCATGACGCTGTCGCCGGCGGGCGACCGGTCGTCGCGCTCGAATCCACGATCTTCACGCACGGGCTCACCCCGCCGCGCAATCTCGAGGTCGCGTTCGAGGTCGAACGGAACCTGCGCGACGCCGGGGTCGTGCCGGCAACCGTCGGAGTCGTCGGCGGCATCCCGACGGTCGGATTGTCGGACGGTCAGATCGCCGCGCTCGGAACGGAGCCGGGCGTCGAGAAACTCGGTGTCCGCGACCTTCCGGTCGCCGCGGCGAAAGGCATTTCGGGTGGAACGACCGTGGCCTCGACCGCGGTTCTCGCCCACCACGCCGGGGTGCGGGTCTTCGCGACCGGCGGCCTGGGTGGGGTGCATCGCGGTGCGGCGTCGACGTTCGACGAATCCGCCGACCTGACCACGTTGGCGTCGGTGCCTGTCCTCGTCGTCAGTGCAGGGGTGAAATCGATCCTCGACATTCCGGCGTCTCTCGAACGTCTCGAAACCCTGGGCGTGCCCGTCGTCGGATACCGGACACGGCGGTTCCCGGGCTTCTATGTGCGCGACAGCGGTTGCACGATCGACTATTCCGTGGAGTCGCCCGCCGAAGCCGCGGCGATTGTCGATGCCCGCGACCGGCTCGGCTCGAAATGTGCTGTGCTGCTGGTCAATCCGGTGACCGAACGTGCCCAACTCGATCCGGAGTTGCACGATCGGGTGCTGCACGAGGCCGAGCAGGCGGCCGCCGCCGCCGGGGTCACCGGCAAGGCGACGACGCCGTTCCTGCTCGACCACCTGCATCGCGCCTCCGGCGGCCGCAGCCTCGACGTGAACGTCGCGGTCTACCGCGCGAACGTCGCCCTCGGCGGCGCCGTGGCCGTGGAACTGGCGGCGCGTCCGACGTGAGCGCGCACTGGGTGCTGCACGTCGACCTCGACCAGTTCATCGCTGCGGTCGAGGTCCTGCGCAATCCCGCACTGGCGGGGCGACCTGTGATCGTCGGCGGTCGCGGCGACCCCACCGAACGGGGCGTGGTGTCCACCGCGTCCTACGAGGCCCGCGAGTACGGTGTCGGGTCCGGAATGCCGTTGCGGGTCGCGGCCCGCAAGGTCCCCGACGCGGTGTTCCTGCCCGTCGACGCGGACGCCTACACCCAGGTGTCGGACGTCGTGATGGACACTCTGCGCGGGCTCGGTGTCGTCGTGGAGGTCCTCGGCTGGGACGAGGCATTTCTCGGCGTGGACACCGACGATCCGGAGGCGGTCGCGCGGGGTGTGCAGACCGCGGTGTTCGACGCGACGGGACTGCACTGCTCGGTGGGCATCGGAGACAACAAGCTCCGCGCCAAGATCGCCACCGGATTCGGCAAGCCGCGCGGGATGTTCCGGCTCACCCGTGACAACTGGTTCGCGGTGATGGGCGACCGCGGTACCGACGCTCTGTGGGGCATCGGGTCGCGCACCGCGAAGAAGCTCGACGCGCTCGGTATCCGCACCGTGCGGGATCTCGCGGCGGTGTCGGAACCGGACCTGGCGGCGCGGTTCGGGCCGAAGACCGGGCCGTGGCTCGTCGGACTCGGCCGCGGTGCCGGCGGCACGACCGTGACAGCCGAACCGTGGGTGGCTCGGTCGCACGGTCGGGAGGTGACATTCCAGCAGGACGTGCGCGACTGGGCGCAGGTCGCCGAGCATGCGCGCCGGCTCGCCGCGCGCGTCACCGACGACATTCTCGCCGAGCGGCGACCCGGCGTCCGGGTCGAGGTCAAGATCCGGTACGCGCCGTTCACCACCCACACCACCGCCCGGGCACTGCCCGAACCGACGCTGGACCCGCGGGTCGTCGCGGACACGGCGGTCGCGCTGCTGGACCGGTTCGATCACGACCGGCGGGTGCGGCTGATCGGGGTGCGGGTCGTGATGACCGAACCGGGATCGGGCCGTGACGACGGAACGGTGCCGGTCAGCGGGTGACGCCGTAGAACCGTTCGACGCGCACCCGCAGCAGCAGCCGTCGGTCGGTGACCATCGCCGCGCGGAACTCGTCCCAATCCGGATGCTCGCCCTGGACCTGCCGATACAGTTCGATCAGCTGCTCGACGGTCTCGTCGTGTGGGAGCTTCGAGACCGGGGACAACTCGGCGTATCCCTCCGCGACCGCGTAGGACCAGCCGTCGGCGGAGTCGACGAACATGCTCACCCGTGGGTCCCGTCGCAGGTTGCGCGTCTTGGCGCGATCGTCGGTCACCGAGACCGAGAACGTGCGGGTGCGGGTGTTGTAGTGGTGGACGATGTTGGACAGCTGCGGCCGGCCGTCCCGTTTGAGGGTGACGAGCGTCGCGAGTTTCGTGGTGGTGAACAGCGCTTCGAGAGGATCGGTCGATGCCATGCGCCCAGACTAGTGCCGCATCGAGGATCGGTGCAGGAAGATCCTGCGTATCAGGCGGTTTCGAGAGACGAACCGATGATCTCGGCGAGTTCGCGTGGAGCATCGCGGTGCACGGCATGGCCGGCCCGCGGCACCGCGAGGATCCGCGCGGCGGGATTGCGACGCCGTACCTCGTCGGCGTCGGCATCGGGCACGAAATCCGATGCACCACCACGGATCAGGGTCAGGGGAACCCCGATGCCGGCGAGATCGTCCCACAGGGGAGAAAGATCGTGGTCGTCGGTGAGCCGCGTCGAGGGCGTCACATCGAGGACGATCGCGCGGCGCACCAGTTCCGGAACGATAGCGGCGAGACGGATGGTCGCGAGACCGCCGAGGGAGGCACCCACCACGGCTTCGGCGTCGGGGGCCCATCGGCGGACGGCGTGCGCGACCGCGTCGGCCGCATGCCAGGGGGAGTGGTCGGGAGCGTCGAAGGGCGTCGAATGCCCGTGCCCGGGCAGGTCGACGGCGAGCGCGGGCAGTCCCAGCGCGAGGTTGAGTGCATCCCAGGCGTGGGCGCCCTGCCCGTTGTCGTGCAGGAACACGACGCGAGGAGGTGCGGTGGCCCAGAGCAGTGAGCTGACATGCACGCCCTCACGGATATCGGTGCCGACACGTTGCACCACCGGTGGGGCATCGAGTTTCAACCCGAGCGCGGCGGCGTTCTCGGGAAGCAGGGCGAATTCGTCGTCCGAGGGATACGAGACCATGGGGTCCTTTCCGCGCTCGAAACCTGCGCGCCGGGGTGACGGCAGGCCTATATCTTATTTCTCGGCGGCGTCCCGTCGCGGTAGTTGTGAACGAGCACATCCAGAGAAGTCTTGGCGCGGGATGCTGGTTGGGTGCACCGAAATCTCGGTACACCCAACCAGCATTGCGGGCATTGCCGGGACCGGACACATCTCGAGCGGATGCTATGTTCCTATTCCATGGAACCCGGGAATAGCGAGGAAATGGACAAGTCGTCCGTCTTCGAGGCTCTCGCAAAGGTTGTCAAAGCGGTGGCGAACGGGCGCCGACTGGAGTTGATCGAGCTGCTCGCGCAGGGCGAGCATGCGGTCGACGCACTGGCTCGGATGTCCGGGATGGGCGTCACGACAACCTCGGCGCATCTGCAGACGATGAAACAGGCGGGGCTGGTCAAGACACGACGGGAGCGGACCACGATCTATTACCGGCTCGCGGGCGACGACGTCGCCGAGCTGTACCTGGCTGCGAAACGCGTCGGCCTGCAGCGGTATCCGGTTCTGCGCCAGTCTCTCGTCGAGTACATGGGCGAGGCAGACGGGTCGTGCACACCGACGATCGACCCGTCGGCGGTGACCCCGGACATGACCGTCGTCGACGTGCGCCCCCGCGCGGAGTTCGACGCCGGGCACTTCCCCGGCGCCGTGTCGATCCCGCTGGCTGAACTCGAAGCCCGGTTCCACGAAATCCCGCCCGGCGCAGAGGTTGTCCTGTACTGCCGGGGTGAGCTCTGCCGTTTGGCACGTGACGCGGCGCGTTGGCTGTGCGAACGCGGCGTCGATGCAAAGGCCATGGATGAAGGCGTCGTCGAGTGGCGCGCGAGCAAGGAGGTCGACCTCGGTGTCGCGTAGTGACGCACGGACCGCGGACGTGACCGTGCCCGACGAAGCGGAGCGGCGCAGGGTGCAGAAGCGCACCCTGATCGTCGTCGTCGTCAGCCAGGTCCTCGGTGGCGCCGGCCTGGCAGCGGGAATCACGGTCGGTGCTCTCCTGGCACAGCAAATGCTCGGATCGGACAGCCTGGCAGGTTTGCCCACCGCGTTGTTCACCCTCGGATCCGCGTTGGCGGCGCTCCTCGTCGGTCGTATCACGCAGGCACGCGGTCGAAGAATAGGGCTCGGGCTCGGATTCGGTGCCGGCGGTGTCGGCGCCATCGGCGTCGTCCTGGCAGCGATGAGCGACAGCGTGCCCCTGTTGTTCATTTCGCTGTTCGTGTACGGCGCCGGGACCGCAACCAACCTGCAGGCACGCTATGCCGGAACCGATCTCGCGCCTGCGGCACGGCGCGGCACCGCGATCAGCGTCGCGATGGTCTCCACAACCCTCGGCGCTGTCGCGGGTCCGAATCTCGTCGAACCGCTCGGCGACTTCGCGACGCAGCTCGGGCTGCCCGCGTTGTCAGGACCGTTCCTCCTCGCTGCCATCGCCTATCTGGCTGCCGGCGCAGCGTTGTTCACCCTCCTGCGACCGGACCCGTTCCTACTGGCCCGCCGGATCGAACTCGCCACCGCGACAACGACCTCCGCGGACGCCGTCACCGCGAGAGTCGGAGTGGGCGCCTACGTCGGTGCCACCGTCATGGTCCTCACACAGGTTGCGATGATCGCAATCATGACGATGACCCCGGTGCACATGCGCGCCCACCACCACGGTCTCGGTGACGTCGGACTGGTGATCGGCATCCATGTCGGGGCGATGTATCTGCCGTCGTTGGTGACCGGGGTCCTGGTCGACAAGGTCGGACGGCTTCCGATGGCTGCCGCCTCGGGCGTGACCCTTCTGCTTGCCGGTGTGACTGCGGCGCTCGCGCCCGGTGACTCGCTCACTCTGCTGATCGTGGCATTGGCCCTTCTGGGCATCGGCTGGAACTTCGGATTGATCTCCGGAACCGCGCTGGTCGTCGACGCCACGGTTCCGGAGAACCGGCCGCGGACCCAGGGCAGGATCGACGTGCTGATTGCGCTGGCGGGTGCCGGCGGCGGCGCCCTCTCGGGTGTGGTGATGTCTGCGACCGACTTCGCCACGCTGTCGCTCGGTGGCGGGATCTTGGCGTTGATCCTGATCCCCGTGCTTTTCTGGGCCCGGCGCGACCGGAGAGCGACCCTCGAGCCGGCACCTCACTGACGAAGATCCTCAATGCCCGTTGCCGCTGCCGGCCTGCGTGTGTTGCGCGGCGAGGGCCTCGGGCATCGGCTCGTGCCGCAGGTAGCCGCGCGCGAACTCGGCGGTGCCCTGCGTCAGTGCGCGCAGGTCGACGGGATAGCGTGCCAGTTCGAGTTCGGGGACCTCGGCGCGCAGCAGCGTCGTGCCCGGACCGGCGTTCTCGGTGCCCAGAACCCGGCCCCGCCGGGCCGAGAGGTCGCCGAGGACCGCGCCGAGATAGTCGTCGGGCAGCACGATCTTGACCGCGTCGACGGGTTCGAGCACACGCATCGTCGTGTGGGTGGCGGCGTCGCGCAACGCGAGCCCCGCCGCGGCCTGGAACGCCGCGTCCGACGAATCGACCGAGTGGGCCTTGCCGTCGACGAGCGTGACCTTCACGTCGACGAGGGGATGCCCGGTGGCCACGCCCTTGGCGGTGGCCGTGCGCACACCCTTCTCGACGGACGGGATGAACTGGCGGGGCACGGCACCGCCGACGACGTGTTCCTCGAACAGGACACCGCTGCCGACAGGTAGCGGCTCGACCTCGATGTCGCACACCGCGTACTGGCCGTGTCCACCGGACTGTTTCACCAACCGGCCGTGGCCCTTCGCCGAGCCCGCGAACGTCTCGCGCAACGCGACCCGGTAGTCGACGAGGTCGACGTTCACGCCGTGCCGATTGCGGAGTCGGTCGAGGACGACCTCCGCGTGCGCCTCGCCGGTGCACCACAACACCAACTGGTGTGTGTCGGGATTGTTCTCGAGTCGCACCGCGGGGTCCTCGGCGGTCAGCCGGGCGAGGGCCTGTGCGAGCTTGTCGTCGTCGCTGCGGGTGTGACCCTCGACGGCGACGGGCAGCAGCGCCTCCGGCAGCGGCCACGGATCGAGCACGACGGGGTTCTCCGGGTCGCACAGGGTGTCGCCGGGTACGGCGTTGGTGAGTTTGCCGATGCACACCAGATCCCCGGCGACCGCGTCCGGCACGGGACGCTGTTGTTTGCCGAACGGGCTGGTCAGCGTCGGGATCCGTTCCGTGGCGTCGTCGGTGTGGCCGGGTCCGCTCAACCGCACGAAAGTGTCGGGGCGCAGTGTGCCGGCGTAGACGCGCACGAGGCTGATCCGCCCCACGTACGCGTCGCCGGTGACACGCACGACCTGCGCGGTCACCGGGGCGTCCGCGTCGGCGGCCGGGGCACCGGGGCGGCGGTGCGTCGGATCGGGGAACACCGCGGCGATCAGGTCGAGAAGTTCGGCGGCACCGACGCCGTAGTCGGTTGCCGCGGACGCGGGATGGAGTGCGCACGAGATCATTTCGCGTCGTATCCCGTCGGCGAGGGAATCCGTGTCGAGGGTTTCACCCGCCAGGTAGCGCTCCATCAGGGAGTCGTCCTGACCGGAGATCGCCTCGACCAGGCTTTCCCGGATCTGCGCCAGATCCGGAGTGTCGCCGGGGTCGCCGTAGGTGCGGCCGAGCAGCACGTCCACCGATCCGCAGGGCCGGGAGCCGTCGTAGGCCGGCACGAACACCGGGCGCAGCGTATCGGGCCCGAGCCCGAACGCGTCGTGACATTCGGTGAGCATCTCCTCGTACCCGCTGCGCGCGATGTCGAGTTTGGTGACGACGATGCCGCGGGGAAGTCCGGCGTCGGCGCATTCGCGCCACAGTGCTCGGGTCGCGGCGCTGATCGGATCGGTCGCCGAGACGACGAACACCGCGGAGTCCGCGGCGCGCAGGGCGGCGCGGACCTCGGCGTCGAAATCGGGGTGGCCCGGGGTGTCGATCACGTTGATCTTGGCGCCGTTCCATTCCAGCGGAATCACGGCGAGCTGCACCGACCGCCGGTGCTGTTGTTCGATCGGTTCGAAGTCCGAGATGGTGGTGCCGTCCACGGTGCGGCCCGCGCGCCCGACAGCACCCGCCGCCAGCGCGAGCGATTCGGCGAGGGTGGTCTTGCCGACCCCGCTGCACCCGATCAGAACGACGTTGCGTAGCTGGTCCGGGCGTTCGACGACGGGCGCCCGTTCGGTTCGCGCCGAGGTTCGATCGGGCATCGGAGTCTCCTCCCGTGGCATCCGTGCCACCGCTCGACACGGCCTTCGCCCAGGGTAGCCGTCTTGACCTGCACCTGAGCCCGGTTTCGCCGCCCTGCAACGCTCGACGAGGTCGGCGAAGGGCGGCGGCGCTCACCGAGACGCGGTGAATGCCAATCCGCTCACGCTGCAGGACGGGCGGATTCCGAATCGGCGAGCGAGTCCGGAGCCAGGTGACAATCTCTCATGACGTCAGTACACGTCGCGCACGTACCGCTTCTCGCGCTTGAGGCCGGTGACGTACGCGGCGGCGGCGTCTTCGGACAGACCGCCGTGCTCGGCGATGATCTTGTGCAGCGCCCGGTCGACGTCCTTCGCCATCCGGGAGGCGTCACCACAGATGTAGAAGTGGCCGCCGTCCTCGAGCCACGCGAACAGCTCGGCGCCGTGCTCCTTCATGCGGGTCTGCACGTAGATCTTCTCGGCCTGGTCGCGGGAGAACGCCAGGTCCAGGCGGGTCAGCACACCCGATTCCACGAACTCGGTCAGCTCGTCCTCGTACACGTAGTCGCACGCGCGCCGCTGGTCGCCGAAGAAGAGCCAGTTCCGGCCCGTCGCGCCCCGCGCGCGGCGTTCCTGCAGGAAACCTCGGAACGGGGCGATCCCGGTGCCGGGACCGACCATGATCATCGGTGCGGTGTCGTCGACGGGCACCCGGAACGCCTTGTTCTTCGTCACGAAGACGCCGGCGGTGCCGTTCTCGCCGACCCGGTCGGCCAGGAACGTCGAACACACGCCGCGGCGTTCGCGACCGTCGGTGCCGTAGCGCACCGCCGCGACCGTCAGGTGCACGCTCTGTTCCGTCGCGTACGGGCTCGACGAGATCGAGTAGGCGCGGTGCTGCAGCGGCTTGAGCAGCGACAGGAACTCCTCGGCGGCCAGCTCCGGGGTCGGTTCCAGGCGCAGCACGTCGAGAATGTCACGGCCCCACAGCCAGTCGTCGAGTGCGGACTTGTCGCCGTGCCGCAACACGTACGTCAATTCCTCGTTGCGGGTGCGCTTCTCGACCTCCTCGAGCAGGTCGATGTTCGGTGCGGTGATCTCGTAGCTGTAGGTGAGCAGCTCGGTCAGGGTGCGTTCGTGCCCGGCCGGGACGACCGTGCCGTCCAGGCCGAGCGTGTCGAGCAGTGCCCGCACGAGCTCGGAGTCGTTGACCGGCACCACGTTCAACGCATCGCCGGCCTCGTACTCGAGGCCCGACCCGGCGAGGTCGAACTCGTAGTGGCGGATCTCCTTGCCGGACCCGTCACCCGACAGCAGCCGGTTGACCGTCACCGTCGCGGGGAACGGATTCTTGCGGTTCCACTGCGACTTCGCGCGGGCCGGGGCCGGGGCCGCGGTGGCGTCGCCGTGGATGCCTTCGACGGCCGCGACCAGCGGCAGGGTCTCGGCGATCCAGGTGGCGGCGACGTCCTCGTAGTCGGCGTCGCAGTCCACGCGCGGCACGATGCGCTGCGCGCCGAGTTGCTCGAGCCGCATGTCGATGAGCTTGCCGGCCTGACAGAACCCGTCGTAGCCGGTGTCGCCGAGCGCGAGCACCGCGAAGTCCATGCCTTCGAGTCGCGGGGCGGACTCGGCCGACAGCGCGTCCCAGAACAGTTCGGCGTTGTCGGGCATCTCGCCCTCGCCGTAGGTGGACGTCACGATGAGCACGCGGCCCAATGCCGGGAACCGGTCGAGGTCGACGTCGTCGAGCGCGTACACCGTCGGCGTGAATCCGTGGCCGCGGGCCGCGGCCGCGGTGTCCTCGGCGACGGATTCGGCGTTGCCGGTCTGCGACCCGTACAGGATGTGCAGCGCGGGCGCCGAACCGGCAACGGCGGTGGTGTCGGGGCCGGTCGCGAGCAGGCGGGTCTGCATGCCGGCGAGGAACCCGGCGAGCCAGGACCGCTGGTCGGTGGTGAACGGGGCGTCGGTGGGGATGAACGGGGTCATGCGGAAGCCACCTCCGTGGACAGGGCGGGCGACGGGGTGAGCAGATCCGGGACCGCGTGTCGCGCGAACAGCTCCTCGTAGCCGGGCAGGCGGCCGATGGAATTTCGGTTCTTCCTGTCCTGCAACAGAATCCACCCGTAGGTGCCGGGCGTGTGCACGGAACGGACGTTGCGCAGCGCCAGCGACCGCTTGTAGTCGGTGAGGCGCTTGTCGGCGACGAGCACGGCGAGTTCCTCGTCGGTGCGCTCCGAGATCGCCTCGAGCGCGTACCGCTGCAGCTTCTTGACGAGGAAGAAATCCTCGGTCAGCAGCAGGTTGCGCACCGCCTTCTGCACGGCCGGGTCCGCGGCGTCGGTGGCGCCGGGGATGCGCTGCAGCGCCATCGACTGTGCGGCGGCGAGCACCGTGTAGTTGTTGAGCAGCGCGAACATCGCCTCGCTGTCGGTACCGTCCGGGGTGACGCCCCCGGCGACGGGCGTGCCCTGCTGGTAGTCGGTCTTGAACTTGCGGACCTGATGTTCGACGAGGGCCGCGGCGACCTCCTCGGCGAGGTCCTTGCGGGACTTCGCGGCGAGGATCTCCCCGGCGTCCTGGTACTGCAGCAACGCCCGCGGCATGCCGTACACGAAGTGCGCCTGCTGGGCCTGCCAGTTGTCGAGCAGGAAGCGGGCCTTGACGGAGCCGGTGGCCTCGACGTGACGGTGCAGCAGTTCGAGCACGGCCGCGTTGTGCACGGCCGCCTGCGGGTCGTCGCCGGTGATCGCACCGAGCACGATCGAGTCGGCGCTGGCCTTGCCGGGCGCCAGCCCTTCGGGGTCGTACTGATAGACGAACCCGCCGGACATGCCGTTGCCCAGGCCCTTGCCGAACCCGCCGAGGTTGAGCACGACACCGTTGGTCATGTACTCGCAGGCGAATTCGCCGACCCCCTCGACGACCGCGGCGGCACCGGAGTTACGGACCGCGAACCGGTCGCCGGCCTGCCCCTGCACGAACAACCGGCCGCCGGTCGCGCCGAACAACGCGAAGTTGCCGATGAGCACGTTGCCGCCGTGATCGGCGGACCCGCCACCGGGGGAGAGCACGACGATCTCGCCGCCACACTGGCCCTTGCCGACACCGTCGTTCGCGGTTCCGGTGTGCACCAACGCCATTCCGTCGTTGCAGAATGCACCGAACGACAGGCCCGCCGAGCCGGTCGTCGTGACGGTGACGGCGCCGTCGCGCAGCCAGCGGCGGCCGCGCTCGTCGCGCAGCGCCGCGGGGATCTCGCCGAGCTCCTCGTGGCCGAGCATCCGCTCGATGTCGATCGCGAGTTGCGCGCCGACGCTCTTGTTGCGGTTGGTCAGCGCGATCCCGTCGCCGAGTGCGACCGCGGTCTCGCCCGCGTCGACCAGCGCCGCGCGCAACTCACCGATCCAGCGGTCGTCGAGTCCGTAGTCCTTCTCCAGGTACGCCGGGTTCTCGACGTGCACCTCCGGTACGACGGTCAGCATGGCGCGCAGGTCCAGCTTCCCGACGGACGACGGGTGGTCGAGCAGGTGCAGCAGATCCGCTCGGCCGCGGGCATCGCGCAGCGACCGCAGGCCCAGCCGGGCCAGCAGCTCGCGGGTCTCGTGCGCGACGTTGAGCAGGTACTGCGCCATCGCGCGCGGATCACCGTCGAACACCTCGGGATTGGTGGTCAGGCCGGCCGGGCACTTGACGTTGCAGTTCTTGGCCATCACGCACTTGAGCATCATCAGCGCGGTGGTGCCGAACTCGAAGCTGTCGGCGCCGAGCAGCGCCGAGGTGATCACGTCGGACGCGGTCTGATGCGCGCCGGAGCAGCGCAGCACGACCTTCTCGCGCAGGCCGTTCGCGCACAGCGCCTGGTGCACCTCGGCGACGCCGATCTCCGCGGAGCGGCCCGCGTACTTGAGCGAGGTGACGGATGCGGCACCGGTGCCGCCGGTATTGCCCGCGACGTTGATGACGTCCGCGCCGGCCTTCGCGACACCGACGGCGATGGTGCCGATGCCCTCGGAGGACACGAGCTTGACGACGACCCGGACGCGGGCGGCCTTGCAGTCGTGGATCAGCTGCGCGAGGTCCTCGATCGAGTAGGTGTCGTGGTGCGGCGGCGGCGACACCAGTTCCACGCCGGGCGTCGCCCCGCGCGCGGCGGCGATCTCCACGGTCACCTTCGCCGCGGGCAGCTGACCGCCCTCGCCGGGCTTGGCGCCCTGGGCGATCTTGATCTCGATTTCCTCGAGCATCGGGTCGGCGAGGTAGCCGGCCCACACCCCGAAGCGGCCCGACGCGAACTGCTTGATCCGCGAACCGCGGATCGTGCCGTAGCGGGAGATGTGCTCGCCGCCCTCACCGCAGTTCGACATGCCGCCGACCATGTTGGTGCCGTGCGCAACGGCCTCGTGCGCGTTGGAGTTCAGTGCGCCGTGGCTCATCGCGCCGGAAGCGAGGGTGCGGGTGATCTCGTGGGCGGGCTGCACCCGGTCCAGCGGCACGCTGTCCGGTGCCTTGCGGACCAGCGCGAGGTAGTCGCGGGCCTGCCCGGAGGCCTGCACGGTGACCGTGTCGCCGTAGCAGCGGTAGCCGATGATCTCGTCACCGAACCGGGCGAGCAGCGACTCGGCGAGCGCATCGAGACGCTCGGCGTCGTCGGCGCGCGGGCCGGTCAGGCGCAGCACGAACTCCTCGTCGCCGACCCGGGCCGCGGAGATGCCGCGCACCAGCATGGAGTTGTTGCCGTAGCGGGCGAACCGGCCCATCTCGCGGCGGAACTCGTCGGCGGTCGTGGCGTAGGTGACGTCGGCGGGGGTGGCCAGGACGTCGCGCAGCGCGGCGGGACGCTGCGCACGCTCGTCGGCCATGGTGCGTGCGAACGCCCGGTAGCCGGGGGTGATCGTGAACCGGTCGATCTCGTCGGCGGTCAGCGCCCGGAATCCGCCGTAGCGGTAGGCGTCGTCGTCGAGGCCGTGGGCGTCGCCGAGCCGGTGCAGCGGCAGCAGCCGCAGCGCGTCGGTGAGGTCGGGTTCGCCGTCGCGGTCGCCGGCGGGCAGCGTGATGGGTTCCTCGGTCATGTCGACGAAACCGCGCACCGCGGTGGTGCCGTAGGAGTGCCCGGCGCCCTCGGCGCGTTCCTTGAACAGGCCGAGCAGCGGCAGGTCCTTCTCGGTCGTGACCGTCAGGGCACGCTGATGCCAGTCGGCGACCGCCTGCGCGATCGTCGCGAAGCCGACACCACCGACCGGTGTCCTGACGTTCGGGAACCAGCGGCGCAGCGCGTCGTCGTCGGTGTCGAGATAGCTGGGCTCGAAGAACTCGCCGCCGATGTAGGACTCGACGGTGCACAGCCCGACGCGGCCCATCGTCTTCATCAGCGACTTCTCGGCGGCCTTGCGGAACTTCAGGAATGCGGCATCGGCCTCGTCGCCGTACTTCTCCTCCGCGCGCATCTGCACCGTCAGCGGGTACACGGCGGCGGCCCCGAAGCCGAGGCTCGCGGCGATGTGGTGCGAGGAGATCAGCTGGCCGGACTCGACGATCACCGACACCCGCAGCCGCAGACCCTCGTCGATGAGCCGCTGGTTGACGGCGGAGGTGGCCAGGATCATCGGCAGCGCGGCCCGATCGGTCGCGATGTGCCGGTCGGTGAGTACCGCGATGCCGCCGGATTCGCGGGCGAACGCGACGATCTCGTCGGCGACGGCCTCGACGGCCGCCTCGAGGGCAGCGGCATTGGCGGCCGGATCACCGAACACCGGCGTGTACAGCATCGGGAACCGTCGCACCGGGGTGTCGGCCTGCTCGCGGATCCGCAGCATGTCCAGGTGGGTGAGGATCGGCGACGGCACCACGATCTGCCGGGCCTGGGCGGCACCGGACCCGGGGCGCGCACCGAGCGCGACCCGCAGTGTCATGCCGTCGGCCTCTCGGATCGAGTCCAGCGACGGGTTGGTGACCTGCGCGAATCGCTGTGAAAAGTACTTGGCGACCCCGCCCTCCTGGTCGGACAGGGCATTGATGGCGTTGCCGTATCCCATCGCGGAGATCTTCTCGGTTCCCGACGCGAGCATCGGGTCGAGCATGAACCTGAACGACTCCTGGTTCAGCGAGTACGACACGTACCGCTGGTAGCGGTCGAGATCGCCGTTGTAGCGCAGCGGCGATCCGGCCTTCTCTGCGGGGATCTCGGGCAGCGACGCGAGTTCGGCGCGGGCGTCGGCGACGAGAGCGGGGTAGTCGCGGCGCGCGGCGAGCAGCTCGAGCGCTTCGACGCTGCCGAACGAGCGGCCCTGCTCGTGATCGAAGTACAACATGCCGCCGGCTTCGATGCGGCCGCGGCGCAGCACGGTCTCGGGTGCGAAGCCGAACTGGCCGGCCTCGGAGGTCACGCACAGGTATTCGGTGGTCTCGACGGTGCGCAGCGGACGCAGACCGAGCCGGTCCAGGCGGGCGCCGACGACGCTGCCGTTGCCGAAGATCAACGCGGCCGGGCCGTCGTTCTTCTCCTCGTACAGCGAGAAGAACTCGAGCATCGCGCGCACCCGGGGCGGCAGGGTGGTGTCGTTCTCCCATGCGGGCGGCATCATCTGCACGACCGCGGTCACCAGATCGAGATCGTCGTACACCAGCCGCGACGCGAGGGTCTGATCGAAGCGGCAGCTGTCGGACTGTCCGGGCGGACGGATGATGTTGCGGCCCAGCGCACGAGCGAGTGCACCCTCGAACAGCCGGTTCTTGCGGTCGGTGTTCAGTTCGCCGTTGTGCGCCATGAGCCGGAACGGCTGCGCCATCGTCGGATGCGGGTCCGTGTTGGTGGAGAACCGCGTGTGGAAGAAGAGGGTGTGCACCGCATGTGCCGGATCGGCGAGATCGGCGAAGTAGGGGATGACCTCGTGAGAGTTCAAGCGGCCCTTGAGAACCTGGGTGCGTGCGCTGAGCGACAGCGGGTACAGCCCGGCCAGTGCCGGATCGGTGTACGCTTGCGCTTCGACCGCGAGCAGCGTCGTGTGCAGAACCCGATCGAATTCCTTTGCCGTAGGAACGGATTCGGGACGCGCGAAGATCCACTGCCGGATCGGCAGCTGGTACGCGACGGCGGCCGGCCGCAGCACGCTGTCGTCGACCGGCACGTCCCGGACCGCGAGGACCTCGATGTCCTGCGCCGCGAGGGCCGCGCCGATCAGTTCCTCCGCGGCGGGCCTCGATGCCGGGTCGGTGGGGAGGAAGAAGTTGCCGACGCCGAATTCGCCTGCCCAAAGGGTCGTTTCGGTGATCTTGGAGAAGAACGCGACCGACAGGTCGACGTTGACGCCGGCGCCGTCGCCGACACCCTCGGCGGACATGCCGCCGCGGTGCGGGACCACGCACAGGGCCTCGTGACCGCGGGTGAGGACCTCGTGCGTCTGCACGCCGTCCTTGCGTGTGATGAATCCGACGCCGCAGCTGCTCTTGTCGAGAGTGCTGTCGTACAGGCCGGTGCCGCCGGCGTGCGTAAGCAACGGACGTCCTCCTCGATGGATCGTGCCGGCAGCCGCCACAGTGGAGTCCGGTGCGCGGACTCGGTTGATTCGGATGCCGACGTCTGAAATGAGGTAGACGTCGTTGTCTGGCAACCCGCGCGTAGCAAGTTGGAAACCCGCGAGTGCGTTGCCAGCGTACCGCACGAGCCGCCGCGGCCGGGCGCAGTGTTCGTCACAGTGCCGAGCGATCGCTCGGCTAGGCTGCGGTTCGAGAGTGCTCCACGACACACCCCGCCCGCAGAGAGGGAACTGGCATGACCGACGTACTCGACCGCTCCAAGATCTACATCGACGGCACCTGGGTGGACTCCGACGGAACCGGGCGCATCGATGTGATCGACCCGGCGAGCGAGGAGATCATCGCCGTCGTCGCGGAAGGCACCGCCTCCGACGTCGACCGCGCCACCGCCGCCGCCCGCGCCGCATTCCCCGCCTGGTCGGCGCTGACCGGCGCCGAACGCAGCGCCTACCTCGGCAAGGTCGCCGCACTCGCCGCCGACCGCGCCGGGGAACTGACCCAACTCGTCTCCCGCGACATGGGCATGCCGCTCAAACTCGCGGCCGCCGTGCAGATCGGGATGCCGCTGAGCAACATCGCCGCCTACGCCACCCTGGCCGGCGAATACGACTTCGACGACCGGGAGATCGGCAACGCCCTCGTCGTGCGTGAACCCGTCGGTGTCGTCGGCGCCATCACCCCGTGGAACTACCCGCTGCACCAGGTGGTGCTCAAGGTGTTCGCCGCGCTCGCCGCCGGCTGCACCGTCGTCCTCAAGCCCACCGAGGTCGCGCCCCTCGTCACATACGCGCTCGTCGACATCTGCGACGACGCCGGGCTGCCCGCGGGCGTGTTCAACCTCGTCAGCGGATACGGACCGGTCGTCGGCGAAGCCATCGCCGCACACCCCGACATCGACATGGTCTCGTTCACCGGCTCCACCCGCGCGGGCAAACGCGTCGCCGCGGTCGCCGCCGAAACCGTCAAGAAGGTCGCGCTGGAACTCGGCGGCAAATCCGCGAACATCATCCTCGACGACGCCGACCTCGCCGCCGCCGTCACCGAGGGCGTCTCCAAGTGTTTTCTCAACTCGGGGCAGACCTGCACCGCCCTGACCCGCATGCTCGTGCCCGCCGACCGCCTCGCCGAGGCCGCCGAACTCGCCGCGAAGGTCGCGCAGGCCTACACCGTCGGGCACCCCTCGGATCCGGCGTCCAAGCTCGGGCCGCTCGTCAACGCCACCCAGCTCGCCCGGGTCCGGTCCTACATCGACAAGGGAGCGGAGGAAGGCGCCGACCTGGTTCTCGACGGTCGCGACACCGGGCTCGCCACCGGCTACTTCGTCGGCCCCACCGTATTCGGGAACGTCACCGAGGACATGACCATCGCGCGCGAGGAGATCTTCGGGCCGGTCCTGTCGATCCTCGGCTACCGCGACGAGGACGACGCCGTGCGCATCGCCAACGACAGCGAATACGGGCTGTCCGGCGGCGTGTGGTCCGGCGACCGTGACCGCGCCGAGCGGGTCGCCCGCCGGATGCGTACCGGCCAGGTCTACATCAACGGCGGCGCGTTCAACACCGAAGCACCGTTCGGTGGCTACAAGCAGTCCGGACTGGGCCGGGAAGCCGGCGTGTTCGGCCTCGAGGAGTTCCTCGAGATCAAGTCCATCCTGCGCTGATCCGCACAGGACGCACGAGATGACGGCCGGTGTACTGAAACATCCCGCGCCGGCCGTCATCCGGGGCGCTTCCACGTAGTGGCCGCTTGCGACACGCGTAGACCGCTACGCGTGACATTCCTCACGCTCGGGACGATGGTCGGAGTAGAGACGCGAGGAAAGAAGCGGACCATGTACCAGCCGGCAGTAGAGACGACGATCTCGAGCAGCAGCGGCGAACGCGCGCGAAGCATCGGCACGGACGAGGTACGGACCCCGGCCGTGGACGGGCAACGGCTCGCCGGGTTGCGCGAAGTCCTCGAAGGAAAACTCCCCGATCTCGCGCCGTGCGCGCGGCTCCTCGCCGGGGATGCGGAACCGGAGATCCTCGACCGGGCGGTCGCGCGGGCCGTGGCCACGTGGCGCGGACCCGTCGGACCCGAACTGTGCGCGTACGTGCTGTGCTGGTTCGTCTACCTGCGGCGGCCTCGGCAGGCGCATGTCGGCCTGGTCGCCGACGACTGCCCGCACGGCGCGGTGCTGTTCGCGACGCTGCCGCCGACCGAGCAACTGGCGATCGTGCTGGCCGGGTATGCAGAACTGCCCGCCCATCGGATTGCCGCCGTCGCCGGCCGGGTTCTCGCCGAGATCGAGCTGGAATCGGCGGTCCCGATGATCGGGCCGGTCCGTCCTACCGCGGAAGCACGGTGAGGACCCGGACGATGTGGTCCCGGAACTCGGACATGTAGTTGCGCAGGAACGTTTCCGTCGATTCGGTGTGGACGGTGCCGTCGTCGCCGAACACCTCCGGCGTGTAATGGATGTACGCCTCGGGGGCGGTCATCAGCCGGGCATTGCAGAACGCCATGACTCCGCGCAGGCTCTGCTGGCCGACGGCGGTACCGATGGCACCGATGGACGCGCCGATCAGCGCGGTCGGCACATGATCGAACGAATTCTGACCCCACGGCCGCGACGCCCAGTCGATGGCGTTCTTCAGGGCGCCCGGAATGGACCGGTTGTACTCGGGAGAGACGAACAGCGCCGCGTCCACCGCGGCGATCGCCTCCTTCAGCGCCGTGCCCTCCGGCGGATAGTCCGCGTCGTAGTCGGGGCTGTAGAGGGGCAGATCCTTGATGGGGATCTCGACGAACTCGAGATCGTCCGGTGCCAACCGGATCAGGGCCTTCGACAGCGTCCGGTTGATGGACCGCGACGAGAGGCTACCGACGAAGTATCCGACCGTGTAGGTGGTCATGAAGACGAGTCCTTCCAGGCGCGGGAAACCTGAGGGGGAACTTCGCTCGAGTATCCGCCGATCGTGGCGTCGCCACCCTGCTTTCGGCCGACCGCGACTTTCGGTCATCCTGACGGCAAACGGTGGCGACGACCGGGCCGCGGGCTAGCGTCGGCGGTGAACCAACCGGCATTTCGTGAGGAGCACCATGGATCTCGGCCTCGAAGGCAAGCGCGCGATCGTCACCGGAGGCAGCCGCGGCATCGGCCACGCGATTGCCCGGGCGCTGGCGACCGAAGGAGCCGACGTCGTGATCGCCGCCCGTACCGCGCACGACCTCGAACTCGCCGCGAAGACGCTCGCCGACGAGACCGGACGTCGCATCGTCCCGGTGCCCACCGACACCGGCGACCAGGATTCGGTGGATGCGCTCGTGGCGCGGACCGTCGCCGAGTTCGGGGGCGTGGACATCCTGGTGAACTCGGCGGCCACGCCGTGGAGCGCGAACGCCCCGACCGATTTCGCCGCGACCACCGACGATGTGGTGCGCCACGAGATCGAGATCAAGGTACTCGGCTACCTGCGCACCGCGCGTGCCGTCGCGCCGTACTTCGTCGAGCAGGGCTGGGGTCGCATCATCAACATCAGCGGTCTCGGGGCGCGCGCCGCCAACTCGATCGCGCAGACCGTCCGCAACGTCAGTGTGTCCGCGCTGACGAAGAACCTGGCCGACGAACTCGGACCGCACGGCATCAACGTGACGGTCGTGCATCCGGGTCGAACCCGGACCGAGCGGCTCGCCGCACAGGTTGCCGCCCGGTCCGCGGAGACCGGCGTCCCGGTCGGCGAACTCGAACGGGAGCTGGCACGGAACTCGCTGCACCGGCTGATCGACGCGCGCGAGGTCGCCGACGTCGTCGCGTTCCTGGCGTCGCCGCGCAGCGTCGGCATTACCGGCGATGCCGTCGCGGTCGGCGGTGGCGTGCCGGGCGCGGTCTACTACTGATCGGACCGCCCGGGCACGGGAGTGGAGAACGGCGAAGCCCCCGCACCGCAGTGGTGCGGGGGCTTCGTGGCCCGGGGCCAGCGGTCAGGATGCGAGGCGCGTGCGGCCGAGACGCAGCAGCGTCAGCGCGAGGGTGTTGCCGTCCTTGCCGAGCTCGGTGAAGCGGTCCAGGACCTGCATCTCGTGGTTCTGGGCCTCGCGGGAATGGCCGGTGGCCTTCGCCGCAACCCCGATCAGCTGAGACAGCTCGCAGCGCCGCTTGATCACCTCGAGAATCTGGGCGTCGAGTTCCTGGATCTCGTCGAACAGATGTGCGAGTTCGACGTCGGCCGACACAAGCTCGACCTCGGTCGAAACAGCCTGCTCGGCGGTTTCGATGCCAGGCGAATCAAGCTGGACAGTCATGCAGATTCCTCCGGTCTCGTCTGAATCGTCACAGATTGTGTCGTGTCGATCGCCGAAGGTGTTACTCATCCGTACACAGAAATCTGCGTGTCTTCTCCCAGCCATGTGATTCCCCCCGGTGAAACGCCGTCTGAACAGCGCAAATATTCGAACTGACTCTTGAGTATGGTGATGATCACACTGGTGCTGGAGATGTTTGTGTGCCTTCTCCAGGCCAATGTGACCACTTTCCCGACATTTCGGTCGAATGTCCAGCTCCGGGCGTGTCTGCCCGATCCGGAGGCTCCGCTGCGGTAGCGTTCGCGCCCAAACCGGCACCGGTCGGGGGCAGCGGGGTCCCCCGGCGCTCCGGAAGGGGAACCGCAGTGGGACGGGCGTTCACAGGGCGTGACGACGAACCGGAATCCGCACCGTCCGCGACCGCACTGCACCGGCCCCCGGAATGGCCGGCAGGCTCGCGGAACCCGCGAGTCACGATTGCGATCGTGCTCGCCGCCGTCGGTTTCGTCCTGGCGTTGTGGCGCGCGGGTACGGGGGTCGCCGACTCGGGCGCGGTGACCCGCTTCTTCCTCATCCTCGCGGCGCTCATGGGGCTGACCGCGCTGTTCGGTTACGTCTACTGGCGACCGCAGCGCGGCGAGCCCGGCGTGCGATACGTGCCGTTCGGCGCCGGCGGCGCTACCGAGCTGCGGTCGCGAACATGGGTGTTCGGGCTGCTCGTCGCGATGGTGGGCTGCGGCGCAGCGCTCGCCGTCGGCGCCGCCGTCGAAGTGTTCGTGTTCAGCGGTGGGTTCCCGTGGGTGAGCCCCGTGCTCGCGCTGCTGGGCGTGCCGTGCGTGGCGTTCGTCGTCGAGGTCCTGCTCGGCCGCATCCGCGGTGGCTCCCTGCTTCTGGGACCCGACGGGATCCGGCAGCGAGGCTGGACCGTCGAGTCGTATCTGCCGTGGGTGTCGGTGGCCGGGGTGCGCGCCGACCACCACGGCTACCCGGAAACCTGGGTGCTCGGCACACCCACCGCGGCGTGGGCCAAGCGTCGTACCAGCCGCATCTTCCGCCTGGATCGGATGCCGGTGGAACCGATGATCGAAGTGGACTCGCGGCGATTCGACATCGACCCGGTGCTGCTGCATCGGGTGCTCGAGTTCTACGCCCGCTTTCCCGAGATGCGCCGCGAGCTGGGCTCACCGCGAGCGACGGAACGGATCCTGCGCCAGGACCTGACGGATCCCCGCTAGCGCCGATCCGTGCCGGCGCCGAGAACACGAGGGGCCGGGGGTATTCCGATTGCGCCCGCGCAGGTAACTTTGATTATCAACAGTCCTGGCACTCGGTGCCAGACTCGAACGTTTCGAGCAGATTGGACAGGACATGACCACACCGGAACCGATCGTCGTCGTCGACGGAGCACGGACCCCCGTCGGCAGCTTCGGCGGCGTCTTCAAGGACGTGCCGGCGCACGAACTGGGCGCCACCGCCGTCAAGGCTGCCCTCGAACGGTCGGGCGTGGCCGCCGACGACATCGACGAGGTCGTCATGGGCTGCATCGGCCAGGTCGGCCCCGACGCCTACAACGCCCGCCGGGTGTCCCTCGGCGCCGGAATCCCCGACTCGGTTCCCGCCTACACCGTCAACCGCCTGTGCGGCTCCGGTCTGCAGGCCGTGTGGTCGGCCGCGATGCAGATGCGGTGGGGCGGCGTCGACCTGGCCGTTGCCGGCGGCGACGAGAACATGTCGCGCATGCCGTTCTACGACTACTCCGCGCGGACCGGTTACAAGCTGGGTAACCGCACCCTCGTCGACGGCACCGTCGGCATGTTGACCGACCCGTTCCACAACATCCACATGGGTGTGACCGCCGAGAACGTGGCCCGCAAGTACGGCATCACCCGCGAGCAGCAGGACGAGTTCGCCGTCGAGTCGCAGCGCCGCGCCGCGACCGCCGCCGCGCAGGCCGCGTTCGCCGAGGAGATCACCGCCGTCGAGATCGGCGGCCGCCGCCCGGTCACCGTCACCACCGACGAGCACCCGAAGCCGGACACCACTCTCGAAACGCTCGGCAAGCTGCGCGCGGCGTTCGAGAAGGACGGCACCGTCACCGCCGGCAATGCGTCGGGCATCAACGACGGCGCCGGTGCGGTCGTGCTGGCCCGCCAGTCCGTTGCCGAGGAGAAGGGCCTGACCGGCCTGGTCACCCTCGAGTCCGTCGCGACCGCCGCGATGGAGCCGGAGCTGATGGGTTACGCCCCGGTTCTGGCGCTGCAGAAGCTGTTCGAGCAGACCGGCACCACGGCATCCGACATCGACACGATCGAGCTGAACGAGGCGTTCGCGTCGCAGGCCGTCGCCGTGATCCGCGACGCCGGACTCGACCCCGAGAAGACGAACCCGTACGGCGGGGCGATCGCGCTCGGACACGCGGTGGGCGCGACGGGTGGGATCCTCACCGTCCGCGTCGCCAAGGACCTGGTGCGCCGCGACCTCGAGCTCGGCATCGTCACGATGTGCATCGGTGGCGGCCAGGCCCTCGCCGCGCTCTTCCGTCGCATCCGCTGATGCGGCGCGCGGTGGGGGTGCGGCTGCGCCCCCACCGCGCGGCTCAGATGCCGCGCGCCCGATCCGCCCAGTAGGGTGCGCGCAGCGACCGCTTGAGGATCTTGCCGGTCGGATTGCGCGGCAACACATCGACGATGTCGATGCTGGTGGGGCACTTGAACTTCGCGAGATGCTCGCGAGTGTAGTCGATGAGCTCGCTCTCCTTGACGGAGCTGTCGGCCACCGGCACCACCACGGCTTTCACGGTTTCGCCCCACTTGGGGTCCGGCACACCGATCACCGCGACCTCGGCGACATCCGGGTGTTCGACGAGCACCCGCTCCACCTCGGGGCAGTACACGTTCTCCCCACCGGTGATGACCATGTCCTTGAGCCGGTCCTCGATGTAGACGAAACCGCCGTCGTCGGCGCGACCCATGTCGCCGCTGCGCAACCAGCCGTCGACGATCGCGTCGTTCGTGGCGTCGGGACGGTGCCAGTAGCCCGGCGTGGTCTGCTCCGACCGCCACCACAGTTCCCCGACGGCGCCGGGTTCCACATCGGTGAGGGTCGCCGGGTCGACGATGCGCATCTCCACACCCGGGAGCGGGGTGCCGGCCGATGCCATCCGCGCGACCTGTGATTCGTCGCGGTGCACGTCCGGCAGCAGCGCGGTGATCACCCCGGCGAGTTCTGTCATTCCGTAGACCTGCACGAACTCGGTGTCCGGCCACGCCGCCAGCGCTGCGCGCAGCAGCGGCAGCGGCATGGGGGCGGCGCCGTAGGTGATCCGTTTGAGCCCGGCGAACGCCGCGATGGCCTGCTCGCCCGCTGCGAGTACCCCGGCGATGACCGGCGGCACCAGGAACGCGATGTTCGCCCCCGCCGCGAGTCCGCCGAACAGCGATGCCGCGTCCGCCTCACGGGTGAACACGCAGCGCCGGCCGTCGTGGATGCCCATCGCCGCGTAGCAGGTGCCGCCCACATGGAACAGAGGCATCGCCACCAACAGGCAGTCCCCGTCGGCGAACGGCAGCACCGACATCACCGCCTCGGCGTGCGCGGCCAGGTTCCGGTGGGTGAGCTGCACGCCCTTCGGGTGACCGGTGGTGCCGGAACTGTAGAGCAGCAGCGCCGTGGTGTCCGCCGCGACCTGCGGCGGCGTCGCCGGCTCGGACCGCGCGACCAGCGGTTCGAACTCGTCGTTGTCGCCGCCGACCACCAGAATCTGCGGGACGGTGCTCAATCGGTCGCGGATGGCGTCGATCGTCTCGGCGAATTCGTCGCCCACGAACAGAATTCGAGGTTTCGCATCGTCGAGTACGTAGACGAGTTCGTCGCCGGCGAGCCGGAAGTTGGGGATCGCGGTGGCCGCACCGAGCGCGGACGCGGCGTAGGTGACCTCGATGCATGCAAGGTTGTTCTTGTCCACGAACGCCACGGTGTCGCCGGGACCCACGCCCGCATCGGCGAGGGCTGCGGCGAGACGCAGCAGTCGCTCGTGCCACTGCGACCAGCTGTGGCTGCGGCCGAGATATCGCACAGCCTCGGCATCCGGTGTCGTGCGCGCCCAGTGTGCGACACGCTCGATCAAGGTGGGACGGATCGACTCGGACATCCGGAGAACTCCTTCTCGGCGGCGCGGCGCCGCGGCCGGTCGAGCACCGCGACGTGGCACAGAGGCTATAGCGGGCGGGTGCCGCCGTCCCGGGATTCGCCGGACCCGATCGACCCGAGGAGGCGGGCGCACTCAGCTCGTGGGGCGCAGGTGCCGGTTGTGGCCGTCCCAGTGCACGTGCGTGGTCACCGCGGAACTGTCCTCGATTCGGCGCACTTCGTAGATGTCGAGGGCGGGAACCTGGGGCACGCAACCCCACAGGGCGTGCCCGGTCATGACGAAGTCGATGTCGAGCCGGACCAGCAGGCCCATCAGCTCGCCGATGGTCGGGTCGTCGATCTTGGCGAAGGCGTCGTCGAGCAGCACCAACCGCAGCGCCCGGTCCACGTCCGGCAGGCTCGAGAGATAGCCGTCGGCCGCGGCGAACAACGTCACGTACGACACGAACCGCGTCTCGCCCTGGGAGATCTTGGCGCGCTTGGAGATCCGACGCTCCTGATCGGGTTCCGGACCGAGGATCGTCACGTCGACGGTGTGCCAGTTCCGGTAGTCCAGCGCCTGCGCGAGGTGCGCGGCGTACCCGGCGGACGGATCCGTCGTGTGCGCCGCCTCGACGCGCCGGCGCAGCATGTCGATCAGTTCCGCGCCGTTGCCCGTGCCGGCCGGATCCGCCAGCAGCGCCGTGATGCGGGCGATCTCGTCGTCGCCGCGGTTGGGCACCCACCCGATACGCACCCCGATGCCGTGGCTGGTGCGGCTGCCCGACAGGCTCACGTTCATCGCGTCGACCAGCTCGCCGGCCCGCTCGATGCGGCGACGCAACTCGTCGGCGACACCACCGAGCACGAACCCGGTGAACACGTCCCGCTCCCGCTGGGTGAGCGCGCGCCTGCCCTCGTCGACCCGTGCGGTCACGTGCTCGAGAACCTCGGTCGGCGTTCCGTCGGCCCCTGCCCCGGCGATCCGGACCACGTGCACGCCGTCGTCGACCGTGTGCTCGACGTCGAGCTGCCCGGACACGGCCCGCCCGAACTGCTGCAACGCCGCCAGGACCCGGTTCTGCCCGGCCGTCTTACCGGACGGCAGGGCCGCGCGCACCGCATCGGCGACCGCACGCACCGTGTCCGGGTCGTCGGTGTGGGCCACCGGATCGACCTGCACGTCCGTGGCAGCGGCGATCGGCGGGAGCTGTAGCCGCGCGGACAGAGTGGCGCCCGCGGCGACCAGTTCCTCCCGGTCGCGGACCAGACGCTCGCGGATCGCCGAGCAGCGCTCACGCACCTGCGCGACGTCCTTGCCGAGCTGCTCCCGGTGCGCCTGTGTGCGGCGGCACTGCTCCTCGGTACGTGCCTGCTCGGTGGTGGAGTTCGACAGTTCGGCCTCGAGCTCCGCCACGCTCATCGCGACGGCCTCGTGTTGCGCCGCCACCACGGCGGCCTTGCCGTGCCATTCGTGCCAGCGGGTCTCGGCAACCGCCTCGGCCTCGATGCGCCGCGCAGCGCTGCCCGCGAGACGGCGAATCGCGCGGTCGTGGCGGTCGCGGCTCGCGCGCACGTCGTCGAGACCCCGGGCGAGGTCGACGCAGGCGCGCCCGGCGTCGGTGCAGGTGGCGACGACCGTGTCGAGGGCCGCGACGGCGGACGGCATCTCGAAATGCGCGCATGTGGCGCGGTGGGTGTCGAGGTCGGCGGACCAGTGGGCGCGCAGCTCGGCGGCACGGTCGCGTGCTGCGGCCGCCGCCTCGGCGCTGCGCACCGCGCGGGCCTCGTGCTCGCGGGTGCGGACGCGCGCCTCCCGCAGTGCGATCGACCGCGGCGCGGTCGGCAGGTGGGCATCGAGTTCGCGTCGATCCCGTTCGAGGGTGCGGCGGCGCTCGGCGCGCTGCGCGGCCGCGGTGTCGACGGCGGCGAGTTCCGCGGCGAGTTCCTCGAGTCGTGCGGCGTGGCGACCGGAGTCGTCGGAGGTGTGTGCGCCGATGAACCGGGCCTCGTCGGCGGTGTGGCGTCCGCGCAGCACGCCGTTGTGCCAGCGTCCGTCCCGGGAGACCGACGCGACCGCGCCGGCGTCCTCGAAACCGATGGCGGCGAGCACCGTCGCGATCGCCGTCGCCGGCACCGGGGCGGTGGACGAGGGGACGAGCACCGTGGACAGCGGGTGCCGCGGCGGTTCGTTGCGGGGTGAGACGAGGACCTGACCGGACTGGGCGCGCAGGCGGCCGTCCCCGTCGACGGTGGCGGTGAGGAACCCGGCCGCGAGTAGTGCCGCCTCCACTCCCGCCCGGTCGTCCGTACCGAGACTGTCGTCGAATTCGACTACGCGCCAAAGGGGTACACCGTCGTTTTTGCGCCGCCACGGCGCGTCCTCGGGCCCGGGCCGCCGGTCGGCTTCGAGGGTCTTGCGTTCCTCGAGCAGGGCCGTGCGGATCCCGGCGGCGTCCTGGTCGGCGAGCTCGAGCGCGGCGAGCTCGGCGGCGATGTCGTCGCGCGCGGTGCGAGCGGCGCTCTCGGGCAGCCGGTCGAGTTCGCTCAGAGCGGAGTCGGAGTCGGCGTCGTCGCCACCGGTGCCGGTGAGGGCCTCGAGGTCGGTGGAGAGCGCCTGCAGGAGATCGGGTCCGGACTGTTCGACCGCCGGCAGCAGCCGCATGGTGCGGGCATCGGTGATCCATGCCCGCCACCGGCGGTTGAGATCGATGGCGGCATCGTCGCGGAACCGGGTCGACTCCGCGAGGTCGGCGCGGTCGCGTTCGGCCTCACCGGCGGTGCGTTCGGCGTCCGCCTCGGCGGCGCGGACGGCGCGTTCGGCGGCCTCCAGGCGGCGGGCCTCCTCCAGTCGCCGGCCGGCGCGGTCGCCGCGGCGCTGGGCGGCGGTCGCCGCGGCGTGGGCGGCGTCGCGCGCCGAATCGAGGTTGTCGGGCCGCAGCCGCAGATCCGCGACGGCGGGACGTACCTGCGCGGTCGGCACGGTGTCGCGGTCGGTGCGGACCGGTTCCATGCGCAGCGGGGCGGTGTCGATGTGCAACAGCAGTTCGGTCGGCAGCGCGGTGTGCGGCACCGCTGCCGCGGCCAGGTGCGCTTTCGCCTCGGCGAGCAGTTCGGCGGACCGGGACACCGCGGCGGTGAGCTCGTCGACGTACTCGGCTGCGACGTCGGCGTCGGCCTGTTCGTGGTGCCGAGCACGACCGGCGCTGTCGAGCGCCTGGTCCGCGGCGTCCGCGAGGGCGGCGACGGTCGCGCGGCGCTGGGCGAGATCGTCCGCGTCCCGGAACAACGGGCGTGACTCGAGTCCGCGGACGGCGCGTTCGAGTTCGTCGAGTTGGTCGCGACGTTCGCGCAGCCGGGTGTCTGCGGCGGCGGACTGTGTTTCCAGGTCCGCGGCATCGGCGTCGGCGTCGGCGAGTTCGGTGATCGTCGCCGATACCCGATCGGCGGCGCGCGCCGCGGCGTCCGCGGCCTCGCGCAGCACGTTCGTCGCGTATCGGCGGTACACCTCGTGAAACTGTTCGAGTTGTTCCCGCGCTCCTTCGAGATGTTCCTGGGCGGAACGGGTTTCGGTGAGTCCGTCGAGACGGTCGCCCGCGGTGGTGAGCAGGTTCTCGCTCAGTGGCGGCAGCGCGTCGGACAGGATCTGCGGCAGCCGTCCCTCGTCGATGCGGTTGCCCACGTCGGGGGAGCGCAGCGTGTGCAGCAACTGCAGCAGGCCGGTGTACCGGTCGCGTCCGGATTCGCCGCGCAGACCGAAGACGTCTGCGCGGACGGTGTCGCGGTGTTCCTCGGGGTTGCGGGTGACGCGGTCGGCGCCGACGGCGGCGATCAAGTCGTCGCGGGAGAGCGGCATCCGATGCTCGTCCACCAACGTCAGTTCGTGACCGACACGCAGCCCGGTGGTGAAGAGGTGCACCTCGCTGCGATGCGCGGCGGTGCTGTAGCGGATGTGCGCGCCGATCGTGAAATATTCGTCCGGGCGAGCGAGTTCGAGCCACAGATAACCGACACGGTTGTCCTGATCGCCGGCGCCGGTCCGCATGAGCTCGTCCAGGTTCACCTTGCCGGCACCGGTCGCGTCCATCCGTTTGCGGTCGCCGTCGAGCAGGTACGGCAACAGCATCTCGAGCGCGCGGGACTTGCCGGACCCGTTGGTGCCGCGCAGGATCAGCCGGCCACCCGACAGTGTGAACTCGGTGTCCAGGTAGTGCCAGACATTGACGATGCCGGCACGTGAGAGCCGCCACCGCCGGGCGGGGTGGGGCGCGGCGAGCGGATCGGGGGATCGGGTCATGGTGCGGGTCTTTCGGTGGCAGTGTCTCTTTCGGCGGCCGCGAGCCTTTCGGAGGCGGTCGGGCGATAGCGCGCGGTAGGGGCGTGCAGCACGAGTCCGTCGTCGTCGTGGTGGGCCAGGTGCAGCTCGACGAGTAGATCCGTGATCTCGCGGCGCAGGCTGCCGGGGTCGCGCACGTACCGGGCCCGCCAGCTGCGTGCGTGGGTGGACACCAGGTGCGCTATCGCGAGGTCCACCGCGGATGCGGGAATCGCCAGGTTCGCCCCCGGGGTCGGTTCGTGTTCCTCGATCAGGGATGAGATGAGAAGCAGCGCAGCCTGTTTCAGAGTTCCGGCTCCGGGGAACGACAGGTCGGTGAGAGTGCCGTCCGCGTCGTAGGCAAGGGCGCCTTCGGTGCGGACCTCGAGGGTGAGTCCGAAGTCCTCGTCGAGCCGGTGCGCCAGTTCGACCCGGTCGCGATGCAACTCCTCGAGTTCGTCCGGGTCGAGGTCGTCGCGGGCGACGACCGGATCCTCGACGAGCCTGCGGTACAGCCGCACCCGCGCCGGCACCTGCGGACCGGGTACGGATGCGGGCGGTGCGAGCACGTGGGCCAGCAGTGGCCGGTGCACGTCCAGCACACCGTCGCCGCCCCCGGTGGCCCACCCGTCGACGATCCCGGCGTCGTCGGTCAGCACACCCCACTCCTGCAGGGCCCGCAGCGCCGCTACCAGCTGCCGCCGGTCCGCGACCGGATCGGAGCCGGCGATACCGAGTGCGGTGGCATCCCCGTGGACCTGCTCCGCCAGCGCCGAGACCAGCACGTGATCGCCCATGCCCGGGGCGAGCAGCGCCGCACAGACCAGCGTCAGATGGGCATAGGTTGCGGCTCCGAACGGTTCGCCGCCGTCGCGCAGCAGCGGCCGCGGCGGTGAGGCCGCGGCCGGAGCAGCCTTGACCAGACGCGCGAATGTCGATTCCACGACCAGGTTGTAGCCGAGGCGTGTCGAGAACATCGTGCGCAACGCGGTCGCGTGCCGCCGGATCGATGCCAGGGCTTCCGGGTCGCGGCCCGCGGTGACAATCGGCTGCTGCAGCAGGATGCGCGCCGCGTCGCGGCGTCCCGTCGCGTCCTGCGCGGCGGTACCGGTACCGGTCGTCACTGCGCACCCACCTGCCACGGATCCACGACGGTTGCGCGCAGCAGGACCGCGTGTACCGTCAGATCCCCGTCTGGGCCGTGCACCACGGTGTCCGGTCCCGGCGCGGCGTGCAGGCACAACCCGAGGTCGCTGTCGTGGACCCGGACCGCGGTGTCCAGGGTGCGGTGCTGGGCGAGCAGCGCCGCGAGCCGGTCGAGCAGCAGTTCGCGCGCCGCGGCGGACACGGTCGCACCGTGCAGGTCTCCGGCAGCGGCGAGTTCGGCCGCGGCGGCACGACGCGCAGCGGTGTCGGCGCGGGCGAGCGCGGCGATCCGACGACGGTCCGGAGTCGGGTCCGGGACGCGCGCACTGTGCCCGCGCGGAGACCGGTCCCCCCGTTCCCGTAGCGAGATCGGTACCGGCACGGGATCGGCGTCCCACCACGACGTGCCCGCCCCGATCCGCGGGTCGGGCTCGTCCGGCCCGAGAAGCAGGTGCCGGCTCGGGTACGCAGCGAAGCTCGCGGCGAACAACCGATGTGCCTGCGCGTCCGAGGATTCCGCGAACCGGCCCGCCAGCGCCAGCAGATCGGAGCGCCGCGACCCGCCCGCGCCCGCGGGCGCGAGGCGTCTCCGGGTGTGACCGAGTAGCCGTCCCAGCGCCTGACCCGCCGCCTCCCTCAGCTGCTTCGGCCCGGCATCCGCGGCGTACCACGCGGCGAGCTCCTCCCAGTCGCTGCGGCTGCGGCCCGCAGGCAGGACAACCGGGATGCCGTCGGGAAGGGGCGGGCCGGGCAGCGCCGCCAGCAGCGGATCGAGCCGGGGGATCAGGTCGTCGAGCCGTGCCGCGATGACGGGGGTGTGCCGGGTGACATCGCCGTCGAGCAGATCGACGTATTCGAGCAACAGTGTCTTGAGCCGGCCGAACTCGTCCCCCGACAGGTCGAGCCGGGCCAGCAGGTCCCCGAGATACGCGTAGAAGTCGGCGATGCTGTCGGTGAACGTCCGATGATGCGTGAACACGCTGGTGACGAGGCCGGCCACCGTATCCGGATCGGCGCGGGCGCTCTCGAGCGTGCCCGCGAGGCGGGCGAGATCCGCGGAGATCACGCCGAGTACCTCGCGGGCCACCTCGCGGGCACCGCCGCGTGCGGTCAGGATCGCGGTGGCCTCGCGATGCACGCGCCCGCCGAACACGGACACCCGGAACCGGTCGCGGGCGGTGTCCGTGTCGACACCCGCTGGGCGGGTCGCGGTCAGATTGCCCCACTCGACGAGGCGGCGGCAGCGTTGCTCGACGATCTCCGCGGTCAACGGCCTGCCCGGGATGCGGTCGGCGATGTCGGCGGCGGACAGATCGGAGGCGAGCGTGCCGGACAGGCAGGCCACGACCGCGAGATAGTCGTCGGCGTGGTCGTCGGTGAGGTGGCGGAACAGATCGCGGCGGCGGTGATCGCCCATTGCCGTGCCTACCTCCCCACCCGAATTTCAAGGTACGGACAGGCTAGCCGGGGTCCGCGGACCGGGACCATCCGGTGCGGAAAACCACGGCCCGCGGTCGCGGCCCCGGAGATGGTGCGCACCGGGCGGGTCCGGTCGCGTCGAGGCGACCGGACCCGCATGACCCGAGGCGGGATGCCGGCTCGCGCGCGGGGCGTGAATCTCTGCGTCCGAATCGCACGTGTTTCGTCTGTAGGGGTGTCGATGTCGATCGCGGGTCCCCGGATTCGACGTACCGGTGGAAGCACGGCGAGGAGGTGAGAGCGATGTTGACCACGCATCTGTTGTCGGGTCTGACCAGCGAAGAGGTGGATCTGATCGTGGCGGAGGAACTGTATCTGCTCGACGCCACCGAATGAGCGCCGTCGATGCCCGCACGGGGCGTATCCGCCGAACCCGGCACATTCGGCCGCCCCCCAATTTCCTTGTGGAATTGGGGGTTTGGTCGCGCGCTACGCCGGGTGGAGCTCACGCACCGGAAGTCGCTCACGCAGTGGGGAAACGCCTTGCCCGTCCCCGCGACATGGCAGGGCGGGAACGGGACAGGACGGGAACCTGGTGCTCAGCGGGCCCGGGACGGCCGAACCCGGCGGATCAGGGTGGGGACGGCGACGACCATCAGCCACAACCCGATCGCCGCGATCAGGGCGGTGGCGGTGTCACCGCCGGTCGCGGTGCCGAGCACGTGCCCGCGCAGGGCGTCGGTGGCATGCGCGACCGGATTCAGCGTCGCCGTCGCCCGCATCCAGCCGGGCATGGTCTCGAGCGGCGCGAACGCACTCGAGACGAACATCAGCGGCATCATCACCATCATTCCGGCGAACTGCACCACGTCGGGGCGGCGGAGCCGATCCCCGATCAGTCCGAACAGTGCACTCATCGCTCCGGCGAGCACCACCAGTACCGATACCGCGGCGACGGCGTCAGCGGGGGTGCCGTGGAACTCGAAACCCATTGCTATGGCAGCGATCCCGAGTAGCATTGCGCGGGCCAGGGTGAACACCGCTTCGTTGAGGGTGCGGGCCACCCCCGGCAACCCCGAACGCATGGGCAGGGCCGCGAACCGATCATGAAGACCGTTGGTGTGATCGATCGCCGCGGACACCCCGGCGTTGGTGCCGGCCATCACGGTGGAGACGGCGAGCATGGCGGGGGTGAGAAAGTCGATGTAGCTGACCCCGGCCGGGAATCCCGGTCCGGCGGCGACGCTGCGGAACACCTGGCTGAACAGCACCAGCATCGCCATCGGCATGGTCAGCGAGAACATCAGCAGTTGCGGGACGCGGGCGCTGGTGCGCAGGTTGCGGACCGTCAAGGCGGCGAGCTGGCTCCCGAACGGGGAGGCGGTGACACGGATGGTGGTCATCGGTGGGCTCCAGTGCTGTGAGCGAGGTGGGCGAAGACATCGTCGAGGCTCGGCGAGGTCACGTCGAGGTCGGTGACGGCGGTGCCGGTCCGGTGCAGATCGGCGACCAGTGCGGTGGCTGCGGGGGCGTCGTCGACGGTGACCGACACCCGGGTCCGGGCGCCGCCGTCGACCGGGTGTTCGGTGGTCGGGGCGAACGGCAGCCCGCCCAGCCGATCGGTCGGGACGGTGGCGGTCAGGACCTTGCCGCCGACGATCCGTTTCAGCTCCGTCGGGGTGCCGCGGGCGGCGATCCGGCCGCGGCGCAGGACCACGATGTGATCGGCGAGCCGGTCGGCTTCTTCGAGGTACTGGGTGGTGAGCACCACGGTGGTGCCCGCGTCGGTGAGTTCCTCGACGACGTCCCACAGCCCGGCGCGGGCGAGCGGATCCAGTCCGGTGGTCGGCTCGTCCAGGAACAGCACCGACGGGGAACCGACGAGGCTGGCGGCCAGGTCGATCCTCCGGCTCGATCCTCCGGACAGTTCCCCGACCCGGCGGGTCGCGTACTCGTGCAGCCCGAGCTTCTCGATCAGGGCATCGGCCCGGGGGCGCGCGGTGCGGCGCAGTCCGGTCAGTCGGCCGATCAACTCCAGATTCTCCCGCGCGGTGAGGAATTCGTCGAGGCCGGCGTACTGGCCGGTCACCCCGATGCGGCGGCGAACCGTGGTGGCGTCGGCGACGACGTCGAGGCCGTCGATTCGTGCGCGCCCGATGGTCGGGGGCACGAGGGTGGTCAGCGTGCGGATCAGGGTGGTCTTCCCGGCGCCGTTGTGCCCGAGCACTCCGATCGTGGTTCCGGCAGCGGCCTCCAGGTCTACGCCGTCGAGGGCCCACATTCTGCCGTAGGCGACGTGCAGATCCTCGACCAGGACGGCCGGGGCGGTCATCGCGCACCCCCGGCCGGGTCGGCGGCGGGACGGGCGGACATTCGGGTGGTCATCACGGGTTCCTTTCGGGGCTGACAGTGCCCCCAACCCGATCGGGGGGCCGCTTCCTCAGACGAACGACCCGTGTCACGGACGCACACCCACCGGCGGGACCTCGGGCCGAGGGACTGCGCCGCATCGGACCTTTCCGCCGGAGTGGACCGGACAGGCAGTCGCTTCGCGCTGCCGGTCGGCGGGCGGACCCGGCGGCGCGCGGCCTGGGAGTGATCCAATGGCGGGACCGGATCGTCGTCACCGGATCCGCACCCGACCGAGGAGAAACCCACGTGAGTGCACCGCAGACCGTGTTGTATGCCGAAGACCTGGTCGTCGGCGACCGGATCGGATTGGGGACCCACACGGTCGGGGAGGACGAACTGGTCGACTTCGCCCGATCCTGGGATCCGCAGTGGTTCCACACCGACCGTGATGCCGCGGAGTCGGGGCCGTTCGGCGGCCTGATCGCCAGCGGAATCCACACTCTCGCGGTCGCGCAGCGGCTCACGGTCGAGGCTGCCTACGCCCGGTGGGCGGTGATCGCCGGAAGGCAACTGCGTCAGGTCCGGTTTCTCGGTCCGGTGCTGCCGGGAACCGTCCTGACCGGGACCTATGTGATCGACGACGTGACCATCGACGATCGCGGTCGCGGGTTGGTCACGGCCACGGTCACCCTCGTCGACGACGAGGGAAGGGCCGTGCTCGACGGGACCGTCGAGTCGTTCGTGCGGTGCCGCGGATAGGCCGATTCGTGGTCCGCGCCACCCGAGGCTTACAGTTGCGCTGTGCAACAGAACCACTCCGCGGTCGGAGATGTCGCCGGCACCGAGCGCCGGCTCGCTTCGGCTGCCGCGGGTGAGGTGTACGACGAATTCGTGAACCTCGTCCGCTTCCTGACCGCGGGGGAACGTGCGCACGACGGTGCGCTCAGTCTGGCGCAGCACTCCCTGCTCGGGTACGTCGACCGGCACCCCGGGTGTCGCGCGACCGACGTCTCGGACGCCTTCGGTGTCAACCGATCCACCGTGTCCCGTCAGCTTCGCAGTTGCATCGAAGCCGGCTGGGTCGCGGCGGAACCGGGACCGACCCGGCTCGGACACCCGTTGAACCTGACCGATCGCGGCCGGACCGTCCTGTCGGACACGGTCGCACGCCGGCACGACGAAGTTCGTGCAGGACTTGCCGGTTGGGGCCAGGATGAACTCGACCGGTTCGTCCACCTGCTGCGCCGCTTCCGTCACGGTGTGGACACCACGTCCGCCGCGACGACCGACCCGAACGATGGAGATGCCCGTGCGTGAGTACTCGACCCCCGCCCAGTTCACCGTCGGTGACGACGAGTCCGTCGTCCGCACGGTCTTCGTGCACGCGGAGAAGACCCCGCACAGGGTGATGTTCTCGCGTCCCGAGGGTGAGAACGATTGGGTCGCGGTGACCGCGAGCCAGTTCGCCGAGCAGGTCTCGGGTGTCGCGAAGGGCCTGATCGCCAACGGTGTGCAGCCCGGGGACCGCGTCGCGCTGCTCTCGGCGACCCGCTACGAGTGGTCGCTGTTCGACTACGCGATCTGGGCTGCGGGCGCGGTGTCGGTGCCGATCTACGATTCCTCGTCCACCGATCAGATCCACTGGATCCTGCAGGACTCCGAGGCCGCGTTGGCCGTGGTCGAGACTGCCCGCCACGAGGCGCTGTTCGTCGGCATGCCCGAGACGCTGCGCCGCATCGTGCAGATCGACGGAGGCGCCGTGGACACGTTGATCGCCGAGGGCGCCGGCGTCGACGACGCCGAGCTGCAGGCCCGCCTCGAGGGCATCCGCGCCGACGACCTGGCCTCACTGGTCTACACCTCCGGCACCACGGGCCGGCCCAAGGGCTGCATCCTCACCCACCGCAACTTCCTGTCCGAGGTCCGCGCGATCCTCACCTCCGCGGTCGGAGCGGTCGCCAAACCCGGCAACCGCGGTCTGACCTTCCTTCCGCTCGCGCACGTGCTGGCCCGTGCGGTCGCATTGGCGCTGTTCGAATCCGGCACCGCCCAGTCGCACTGGTCGGATTTCTCGAGCGTGTCCGCTCAGTTCGAGCGGTACTCGCCGAACATCATCCTCGGCGTGCCGCGCGTGTTCGAGAAGGTGCGCGATGCCGCCGCCGGCAAGGCGGCCGCGGGGGGCAAGCTCACAGCATCCATCTTCCGGTTCGCGGAGGAAACCGCCGTCGCCTACAGCGAGTCCCTCGATCAGGGTGGTCCGTCGCTGTCGCTCAAGGCCAAGCGCACCATGGCCGACAAGCTCGTCTACGCGAAGCTGCGGGCCGCGATGGGCAACGACTGCTGGTACGCGATCTCCGGCGGCGGTGCGCTCAGCCCGAAGCTCGGCCACTTCTTCCGTGGCGTCGGCGTGCCGATCTACGAGGGTTACGGCCTCACCGAGTCCACCGCGGCGCACAGCGTCAACACGCCCGGCGCGCAGAAGATCGGTTCGGTCGGCCAGCCGATGGGCGGCAACAGCACCCGCATCGCCGAGGACGGCGAGATCGAGCTGCGCGGCGGCGTGATCTTCCGGGGCTACTGGCGCAACGAGAAGGCCACCGAGGAGGTCTTCCGCGACGGCTGGTTCCGCACCGGCGACCTCGGTGAGATCGACGAGGACGGCTACGTGTACATCACCGGCCGTAAGAAGGACCTCATCGTCACCGCCGGCGGCAAGAACGTCTCGCCCGGCCAGCTCGAGGACCGCATGCGCTCGCACACGCTGGTCTCGCAGGCCGTGGTGATCGGCGACGGTCGCGCCTACATCACCGCGCTGCTCACCGTCGACCCCGACGTGTTCGACAACTGGAAGGCCGAGAACGGCAAGCCCGCGACCGCCACGATCGCTCAGCTGCGACACGATCCGTCGCTGCGCGACGCGATGCAGAGCATCGTCGACGACGCCAACTCGACCGTCTCGCACGCCGAGGCGATCAAGAAGTTCGTGATCCTCGACCGCGACCTGACGGAGGCGACGGGTGAGCTGACTCCGACGCTGAAGATCAAGCGAAACGTCGTCACCGAACGCTTCGCCGAGGACATCGAGAGCATGTACGCCCGCTGACCCGCACGAACCGACGCGGACCCACCCGAATCCGGATGGGTCCGCGTCGTCGTTGTCGGGTGTCGTTGTCGGGTGTCGTCGTATCGGATGTGTGCGGGGAATGTCAGCCGCGGACGGCGGCGGCGAGCGCGGCGAACCGGTCGTTGCCGGCAAGGTCGTCGAGCAGCACCGCCCGGCCGTTCCCGTCGGCGAGCGGGATCCGCCAGTTCGGGTACTCGTCGTCGGTCCCCGGCTGATTCTGGCTGCGCCGTTCACCGACCGCATCGACGAGCGAAACAGCCAGCAGCGCCGACGGGCTCGCCGCGATCAGCCGGTGCAGCGCCTCGACGGTCTGCTGGTCGTCGACGTTGCCCCCGGTGTCGTCGGGGTCGACCGGAGGGAGCAGACCACGGTCGCGGGCGAGCCGCAGCACCGCATCGCGTTCCTGTGCGGCGTCGGCGAGCTCGTCGTCCAATGCGCGTTCGAGCAGACCGAGTTCCGAGCGCAACCGCACGTGGTCGCCGGCGAGATAGCCCGCGGTGGGCGGCAAGTCGTGCGTGGTCACCGACGTCAGGCACAGCTGCCGGTAGCTTTCGGGCGGGCGCGGATCGTGCCCGTCCTTCTCGAACCAGAGGATCGACGTACCCGCGATACCGCGACCGGCGAGGTACTGCTGCACCCAGCCCTCGAACACACCCAGATCCTCGCCGATCACCGCGGCCCCGGCGCGCTGCGCCTCGAGCACCAGGATGCCGACGAGCGCCTCGTGGTCGTACCGCACATAGGTGCCCTCGTCGGGGGAGCAGCCGTCGGGAACCCACCAGGTGCGGAACAACCCGAGGATGTGGTCGACGCGGAGCCCCCCGCCGTGCCGCAACGCCGCCCGCAGCACATCCCGGAACGGCCGGTATCCGAGTTCGGCAAGCCGATCCGGACGCCACGGCGGCTGATTCCAGTCCTGACCACGCTTGTTGAAATCGTCGGGTGGGGCACCCACCGTCACTCCGTTGGCCAGCGCATCGCCGAGTGTCCACGCGTCGGCGCCGTTGCGGCGCACCCCGACCGCCAGATCGTGCACGATGCCGAGGTCCATACCCGCAGTCCGCGCGGCCTGCTGGGCCGCCGCGAGCTGCTCGTCGCACACCCACTGCAGCCAGCAGTGGAAGTCGATGCGGTCGGCCAGTTTCGCGCGCAGCCGCTCGGTGTCCGGATGATCCGGGGACGGTGCGCGCTGCGCCCAGCGTTCGGGGCGGTCTCCGAACTTCTCGGTCAGCGCGCACCACAACGCGAAATCGGCCAGCGGCCGGCCACCGTCGGTGCGG
Source organism: Rhodococcus zopfii NBRC 100606 = JCM 9919 (assembly GCF_001895025.1). GTDB lineage: Bacteria > Actinomycetota > Actinomycetes > Mycobacteriales > Mycobacteriaceae > Rhodococcus > Rhodococcus zopfii. The sequence goes on along the minus strand of NZ_BCXI01000019.1, from coordinate 52,958 downwards.
AACGCCTCGAAACCCACCTGTCGGGCCGCCGAGCGCGGCACCCGGTAGACGTGTTCGAGCACATCGAGCTTCGCGCGCAACGTCGTGTCGCGGTCGAGCCGCTTACCCTTGCGGTTTGCGCGTGCGAAGCGAGCCGCGTACTCGGTGAGTCGCTTGTGGTGCTTGGCGGGCAGATAGGCCGTCTCGGGGATGGTCTCGACCCGCAGATACAGCGGATCGGCGAAGCGCCGCGACGACGGCAGATAGGGCGACGGCTCGACCGGGGGGCGGGGATCCCCGGCGTGCACCGGATTGACCAGCAGGAAATCGCCTCCGTACCGTGCGCCGGTCACCGCGGCCAGATCCGCGAGGTCCGCGAAATCGCCCAGGCCCCACGACCGGCTCGACCGCACCGAATACACCTGTGCGGCAACACCCCACCGGCGTTTCTGCAGCAGCCGGTCCGCGCCCGCGAGGCGAGCGGGTGTCACCACGAGCGTCGAGGCGGCCTCGACATCGTTGCTGCGCGCGTGGAGCGTGTGCCAGCCCGGCGGAAGGTCCGGTATCGCGAAGGTCGCCCGGCCCACCAGCCGGCCGTCGACCGAGCGCGGATCGACCCACACGTCGAGCTGCTCCGCGTCGATCTCGGTGCCGTCCTCGGCGACCACCCACACCTCGACGGGATCACCGTGCGGCACGTGCACCGGAAAGGTCCGGTGCACGCCCTCGACCACGACGAGCGACGGCGGCACCATCTGACGCCACGGCCGGTTCGGGATGTCGTCGAGGGAGGCAGCGATCTCCTCGTCCGAGCCGGCGGGGACGTCGAGCGCCGCGAGGACCGCTTGCAGCGTGGTGTCGCCGACGTAGTGTTCCTGCCCGTCCCAGCCCCGGTACGAGCAGGAGACGCCGGAACGATCGGCCAGTTCGCGAAGCTTCACCGTCGCCGTCACGAAATGCGATCATGCCAGGAAAAGATCCGTCCGTCAGTGCGGAAGGAGCGGATCATGCCTGTCGTCGACATCGTCTCCGGAGACATCACCCGGATCGCGGCGGACGCCATCGTCAACGCGGCGAACTCGTCGCTGCTCGGCGGGGGCGGGGTGGACGGCGCGATTCACCGTGTCGGTGGCTCCGACGTCCACGCGGCCTGCCGGAACCTGCGCGCCACCACGCTCCCGGACGGGTTGCCCGCGGGCGACGCCGTCGCCACCACCGCGGGCCTGCTGCCGGCCCGGTGGGTCATCCACGCGGTCGGGCCGGTGTACTCCGGCACCGAGGACCGGTCGGCGATCCTGCGTTCGGCGTACACACGCGCTCTCGTCGTCGCCGACGGGCTCGGCGCCCACACCGTGACGTTTCCGCTCATCTCGTCCGGGATCTACGGGTGGCCGGTGGACGATGCCGCCCGGCAGGCGGTCGCCGCGATCCGTGAGTCGGTTACCGGAGTGGAGCGAGCCGTGATGGTCGCGTTCGACGCGGTCGCGGAGGACGCGCTGCGCCGGGCGGCGACGAGCACCGACCGCTAGTCGAAGAGCGTCGGCTCGTCCGGGTCGTCGAACAACGCCGGCTGTTCCGGTGCCACACGACGCGCGGGCTTGTCGCGCCTGGTGGATGCAGCGCGCGGTGATTCCTCGGCCGGACCGTCGAGGAACTGCAGTGCCGCGGTGAGGGATCGGCCCGTCAGTTCCCACTCGAGCGCACGGGCGTCGGCGGCCTCCACACCCTCGTCGTCGCCGGCCGCGGCGCGCTCGAGCGCTTCGCACTCCCAGCCGACCTGCTGCTCGACCGTCATCGCCAGGAACCGTTGAAGCTCGGTGGGCTCGTTGGCGCCGATCGCCGCGACCGTCTTCACCTGGATCTCCACCGCTCCGTGCTGGTGAAAGTCGCGCAGCGCCAGCAGCGCGAGCGGCAGGTCGTCCTCCGACTCGGGGGTCCACAGCGGGTCCTCGTCGTCGTCCGGCCCGCAGACATGGTCGGGTTCGCGAAGCAGCTCGCCGCCGAGATGTGTGGCGAACTCCACGTCCAGTGTCTCGAGGAACTCGGCCATCCGGTCCAGCGCGGACAACAGATGCGCGGGCACGAACGGCGCGCTCGGCAGGTGCAGCGCGACCGCGACCCGATCCTCGACCAGCACGAACTTCAGGTGCGGCCAGCGGCGGTTGAGGTCGGCGACGACCTCCGCGGCACGTGTGCGACCCGTGATCGTGTGCACGATCGGTGCGAACAGATCCACCGTCCCCGAACCCTGCCCGATACCGACGAACAACAGCACCCCGGCCACACGCAGCACGATGTCGCCGTCGTCGTCCCACGGCGGCGCCGACCCGATCCGCTGCTGCACGGTCGACTCGACCAGTTCGCGCAGGTGCTCCTCGCCGGTCGATTCGACGGCCACCGGCAACGGCGGGGCCTGAGGAGTCTCGTCGACGACCAGGATCGGTTCGAAGGTCCGGCCGGGATCGGGACCGAACGTCTCGATGCGCAGGAAGAGCGGGTGCGGGACCCCCCAGATCTCGCGTAGCGCCCGAACGGACACGGCCGCCAGCTCGTCCGACCAGCCCGTGAGCCGGTCCATCCAGTACGCGGGGGAGCCGCCGTCCTCCGGGTCGTCGGGGCCGCGGGTCGGTTCCTGCAGACCGAGATCGGTCAACAGCGCGCGATCGCCAGTGCTCAGCTGACGGTCGCCGGCGAGGTGCGCATCCGAGGGCACCTCGCAGCGCACCTGCCCGCCGTCCCACGCATAGAACTGCACGCACGGCCCCGCGGGGCCTGCGGACTCCTCCGTCAACGGTTCGAGCACCAGTCCGTCGCCGTCGCGCATCGCCGCCACGTAGTCGCCCAGGCGCACCCGGAACTCCCTCCAGGCCCGCTCGACGTCGCGATCGAACCGGGTGTCGGCCGTCTCCCATGGCGTACCCGGCATGATCCGCCTCCCATCCCGCTGTGTCCCGAACGATGTGCCGGAAAGACTAGCGGGGGACACCGACAAACGACGGGTGTCGCAGGTCGCGGTTGTGATCGGACTGATCGGAACGGTTCCGCAGCATCGGTGCGGCGCGTCATCATCGCCACATGATCGGATCTGCCGTGCTCGCCCGTGCCGTCGCCGCCGTCCGCGAACTCGTGGACGCCACCGGTGTGTCCGAGTGTGCCGGCGACGCCGTCGCAACCGCGGCGATCACGCTGACGTTGTGAGCGAGTTCGCCGCCGATGTCCTCGTCCTCGGTGGCGGACCCGCTGTTGCGGGGCGGCCGCAGCAGAATCATCAAAAACATTTGTGGTACAGCCATTCCTGGCCGTATCCGGCGGGGATCCGGCGATCCGGGAACTGATCGCTGCCGGCTGTGCGGCAGACCCGGCGCCGAGCGGGTCCATCGGCGACGCCTCGACGCAGACGCCCCCGCCACCTCACAGGTAGCGGGGGCGTCGTGTGCCCGTGGGTGATTACGGAAGGGTGAGCACCTGGCCCGGGTGGATCAGATCCGGGTTCGCGATGCCGTTCGCGTCGGCGATGCGCTGGTACTGGTTGCCGTCGCCGTAGATGCGCTCGGCGATGGCCCACAGGCTGTCGCCGGGTGCGACGGTGTGGGTGCGCGGCGCCGGCGGGGCCGGGGGCGCGGGCTCGGCCGGGGCGGGAGCCGGCTCGGCGGGTGCAGCGGGGGCCTCGGTCTGCGCGACCGCGGTGTCGGTGGCCCACACGGCACGATCACCGGCGTACAGCACGACGTTGCGGTCGTCCTGCACGGTCAGGCGCACGCCGGAGTTGCCGCTGGTCTGCGACGCCCACACCGGCTCGTTGTTCTCCTTGTAGACGACGAAGTTGCCGTCTTCCTGAACATCGGCGCGCACCGCGCCGGAGCCGTTCGTCATGGCTGCCCAGACGGCCTTGCCGCCTTCGTTCAGCACGAGGTTGCCGTCCTGCTGCAGCGTCAGGCTGTAGGCACCGTTGTCGGACTTCAATTCCTGGCCGACGCCGAGGCTCTGGCCTGCGTTGAGAGAGCTCACCGCTGTCCCTTTCGGATCGATGTAACACGGTCGGCGCGCGCCCGGAGGCGACGGCCGGAACGAACAGTACAGACGTGTCGGGTCGTGCCGGGGTATTGGACATACAGCCCGCGTGTTTTGATCGGTTGCGTCACATTCCCGGGCCACGCACCGCTTCTGCCACTGCCGCGTGACCGGCCGCGATCCCCGAGGTGAATCGTCCGAGACCCCGTACGAAGGCGCCGATTTCGGCGAGCGCGTGCGCACCCTCGGGCACCACGGCCGCGGCCGCCTGGAACACGTGCAGCTGACGTTCCCAGACCTGCAGTTCGCACGGGACCCCGGCCGCCCCGAGGCGCTGCGCCATGAGTTCGGCATCGGCGAATGTCATCTCGTGGGAGCCGGTCTGGATCAGGGCCGGTGGCATCCCGGCGAGCTCGGCGTCGACGGGGGAGCCGACGGGATCGTGCCCGCCACCGCGCGCGGCGTCCACCCGTTCGATGAGCGTGCTCAGCGCGGGCACGGCCCGACGCGGAAACAGCGCACAGTGCCGCGAATTCGGATGATCGAGCTTGCCGCGCGGATCCAGGTCGGTCAGCGGCGAGAGCGTGACGACCCCGGCGGGCCGGCCGAGACCCGACCGCAGCGCCTCGAGTGCCACCGCGAACGCGAGGAACCCGCCCGCGGAATCACCGGCCAGCACGATCCGCTCGATCGGCCGACCGCGGGCGAGGAGCCAGCGCAGACCGGCGACGCCGTCCTCGACCGCGTGGCGGATCGGGTGGCGGGGCAGCATCCGGTAGCCCACATTGAGGACCGGAGCCCCGGTGGCCGCGGAGATCCGCGACACCATCTGGCGATGGGTGGCCAGGCCGCAGCACAGGAACGCGCCGCCGTGCAGATACAGGATCGTGGTCGCAGAGCCCCGGCCGTGTTGTTCGCCGTCGGCTGCGGGAGCAACGAGGTACTCGGCGGGGCAGGACGGCAACCGCACGGACCGTCGCAGGGTTCCCCGCACCGGGGACATCGGAAACGCGAGCCGTTCGACGAGCGCGGTCGGCCACGGAAGGCTCGGGCTCAGCGCCCACGCGTCGATGACCGGACGGACGCTGCGTCGCACCGACAAGGTCAGGGCCTGGGACGGGAGACTGACGCCGGAGAACTCGCGGACTCGCACCGGGGCGGTCACGAGGGCGGTCGTGGAAGCGGCGGTCGACAGGGCTGTTCGTGCCAGTGCGGTGTTCATGCGCGGACCTCCTCGTTGTGCTCTCGCTCGCCCCTTCCCCAGCGGAGATGCATGCTCAACTTCCGGTTTCCCGACGGTACGCCGGACGTAACATGGTCGACAGGTTCGTAACGGGATAGAAATCCTCGCAAAGGGGGTACCGCAGGTGGGAATCATGCCCGTTACGGATTCGATATTCCTGTTCGCCGAGTCCCGCGAACACCCCATTCACGTCGGATCTGTCCAGCTGTTCACCCCGCCGGCGGACGCCGGCCCCGACTACGTCGCCGACCTGTACCACCGCCTGCTCGGCATCACCGACGTCGACCCCTTGTTCCGCAGGCGCCCGGGCAATCCGCTCTCGAGCGTCGGGTACCTGTGGTGGACCGAGGACGCCGACGTCGACCTCGAATATCACGTGCGGCACTCCGCGCTCCCCGCACCCGGCCGGATCCGGGAACTGTTCGCGCTCGTCTCCCGCTTGCACGGCGCCCTGCTGGACCGGAACCGGCCGCTGTGGGAGATGTACCTGATCGAAGGGCTCGAGGACGGCAGGTTCGCGTGGTATTCGAAGATGCACCATGCCCTTCTCGACGGGGTGTCCGGGCTGCGGTTGCTGCAGCGCACCCTCAGCCCCGATCCGGAAGCCGAACCCCGTGCCCTGTGGCATCCCGAGGGGCCCGGCAGCAAGGAATCTGCGTCGTCCACGTCGTTGCTCGGGACGGCGCGGTCGCTGGCCGGTGATCTCGTCGGTGCGGTCCCGGCCGCGGCGCGGATCGGGCGGCTCGCCGTCGGGGCGCACAAGGTTGCACTGCCGTACGAGGCGCCTCGTACGATGTTCAACGTGCCGATCGGCGGTGCGCGGCGGTTCGCCGCGCAGTCCTGGGACCGGGAGCGGCTCGACCGTGTGCGGCGCGCCGCAGGGATATCCGGCAACGATCTCGTGCTGGCGATGTGCGCCGGTGCGCTGCGGGCCTACCTGCTCGAACACGATGCCCTGCCGGACGATCCGCTGATCGCGATGGTGCCGGTGTCGTTGCGCCCCAAGGACCGGCCGGGGGACAGCGGCAACAGCGTCGGCGTGACGTTGTGCGACCTGGGCACCGACCGCGCCGACCCGCTCGATCGGCTCGGCGTGATCACCGGGTCGATGGACCAGGGCAAAGCACTGTTCGGTGGCATGACGCCCCTGCAGGCGTTGGTGTGGTCCGGAGTGACGATCTCACCGCTCGGTCTGGCTCCGGTCCCCGGTTTCGTGCGCCTGACCCCGCCGCCGTTCAACATCATCATCTCCAACGTGCCCGGTCCGCGAAAACCGTTGTACTGGAATGGTGCCCATCTCGACGGGATCTATCCGGCCTCGGTGGTGATGAACGGCCAGGCGTTGAACATCACGGTCACGAACACCGCGACGACCGTCGACTTCGGTGTGGTGGGCGGTCGCCGCGCGGTTCCGAGCCTGCAGCGGATCCTGGTGCACCTGGACGAATCGCTCGTGGAACTGGAAGCGGCACTGCAACTGTCGTGACGGGAAATACCCCGAGCGCCGGGAGCGCTCGGGGCCTTCGAACGACGGGTCGGGGGGCGACTCAGTCCTGCGAGAACCGGGTCTCCATCAGTTCGATCATCCGGTCGTCGTAGGACTTCTCGCCGATGTGCTCGGCCTCGAAGCCCTCTTCAGAACTTTCGCCCGCGATGGAACGTTGTGCCAGTTCGATGATTCGCGCATTCCATTCGGGATTGCTCATCGCCTGTTCCATCTTCTCGACGAGCAGTGCCCTCACCGCCTCTTTCGATTCGGCGGTTACGGACCAGTCTTCGCCGCCGTATCGACCGGTCCACACCCCGTTGTCGTCGGTGAGTATCGCGTGCTGGGTCACATGCAGTTTCGTCGGTTTCTCGTTCAACTGCGTCTCCCTCATGCGAAGAACGACTCGACTATCATCCCGCCGTCGGTCAATACGCTGCACCGATGTGTATAGACACCCGGATTGGGATTGTAGTCGCCGGGCTGGATCGGAAGACAGTTGATGGACGTCGTGTTTGCTACCGCCGTCCCGGCCCCGCCACCGACGCCGATCGCCATCGCACCGAATGCCAAGGCGCAACCCGCCGCTACCCGTCCGATTGCCGACTTCAAACGCATGAATCCTCCTGTTTCGTGTGTGTAGTTGCGACAGTCCTTGCAGCCCATGCAGATCTGCTTGTCTGTCGAAACGTTGGATGAGACGGCGGGTCGGAAAGTTCCCGCAGCCCGACGGGAGTATCGCGACCGGATCGAACACACCGGTGGATCGGGGACCGGCGCTCGGTGGTGTCGCGCGCCGGAGGGCTGTGCGTGAGCCGGCAAATGTATAGCGCGCTACCGCGAACACGACGAGCTCGGCCTGCTCGACCGCCCAGCGTTGCTCGATCGCCCCAGCGTCCCAGACCACCGACCCATCGCCGCGCCTGCCGAGACCGTGACGCGGATCGAGACCCTGCGCCGGACCCACGAGTGGTCCGTCGCCCGCATCGTCCATGAACTCGCCGCCGACGGCCTCTCCATCTCGGTGCGCACCGTCAGCCGGCACCGCTCCGGGTAGGTGTACCTGCATTCGGCGGTCGATGGGTTCTCCCGCCTCGCCTACACCGAGGCTCTGTCCGCGGAGAAAGCCTCGACGGCAATCGGGTTCATGAACCGGGCCCGGGCGTGCTTCGCTGCGCACGGATCGGGCACATCCATCAGTGTGGTCACCGCCAACGGGTCGCGTTATCGAGCGATGGACTCGCGAATGTGCTGCATCCACCCGGGCGAGGGATCTCCAGTGTTCGTCGGCGTGTACAGGTTGTTCGGATCATCTGGTGCCGTAGACATCGGTCCGCTCGCCGCATTGGGACCGGAGCCCCGCCACGTGGCTGCCGGCGTAGGCCACCGGGCGCATGCCGACTACATGATCACCAACCTGGACTGGCATGTTTCGTATCGCGCGCCTAGCCTTGGGGTAGGGCTCCATCCGGAAACCCTTTCGGCGGCCCGGCTCAGCTCAGTAGCCGTACTCGGTAGACCGCTGTGAACGCTCCGATTTCGGGGTTCCAAGAGGGCTCGACACTGTTCTACAACGAATTCCGGTCCTGTGCTCGTGGACCGGATCGTTACCCGGGTTCTCTGCCTGCAGTCGAACCTCGGCGTGGGACCCGAGCCAGGGAAACGAGCGATCCCGGGTGAGAGGAGAGCGGCATGAGCGACTGGACCTGTAGGGTGAGCAGTCCGGCCAGCCGGGAGTTGGTCTTGGCGCAACTGTCGTTGGTGTTGGCCGACGGGATGAGCACGCCCGACGTGCAGGCTCGGGCCCTCGAGATCGCCCGCGATCATTATGGCCCCGGCGCCCACATCAACGAAGTCACTCCCGAAGACTGGATATCGGTCCGTCCCCGACCGAATTCGCCGAAAAGGATCGACCGGGTTCGCGTGGGCACGAGAGTGACCCGCGCTGCTCCGGGTGGTCGCCCGCGGCCCAGTCAGGAGCGTCTCCTTGACGCTGCACCATGACCGATCCGTTCGATCGACCCATCCTCTCCACCACCCCGCCGCACATCCGTGACTCCGGGACGGTTGGCGTCGGCACCCGTACACCGAACTCCCCGAACTCGAAACGCTGCTGGCAGACCGAGCCGGGACACTCGAGAGCCGGGACACTCGAGAGATTGCTGATCATCGCGCCCACACCCGACGCCGACAGTGCTCGACGCCGACCGTGCATGCGAGGACAACAAGTCGTGGCACTGGATCTTGGAAAAGGCTGAGCGAGTTCACTATTCGGATATCGATCGACCCTTCGCGGTGTGTTCGCGGTCGCGTCGAGGGCGAGATCCGCAGGGAGCGGCGTTCGTACCTGACCTCACCCCGAAACACCCACGAGGCGGGGACTTCCACCCGGCCGAGAACGGGATGTCACGATGGCCGTTGACAAACCCTCCGCCCACACCATGATCGAGGCGCCCAGCACCTCGACGGTGCGCCACCGTCTGCCAACCGGGGATCGCACCCAAGCGGCGAAGACTCCGCACTCACACCGTGGAACCGAACCCACGACGAGAACACATCCGCCTCGGACCCACTCGAGCAGCCAAACGAAAGGCGGCGGAAGATGCCGATTCCCTCGATGATCCAAGCGATGCTACGGCCTCAGTACCGTCTCGTTCGAACACCGCTGGCGGTGTTCGAACAGCATCTGCCGATCCTCCTCGACCAAGCCGCGCCGTTCCATTCGGCCTGCCGACGAATACTGATCACATGTGACCGCATCGCCGCACACGCGCTCCGCGACGGGTCTGCCGCCCGCGCAGCCGACTATCTCGAGCATCACCAGACCACCCACCGTGACGCCCTCGCCCAGCAACAACGCGACCAAGACCGGCAACGCGCGGCCGTTCTCGACGACCATCGCCGTCGATTCCTCGACCGTCAACACCGGTCGGGCGCCACCTCACCTCCGATGAAAGGCACCGGCCCGTAGCCGTCGGGATGGGTCGTGCATGAAGGGTCCGGCTGAACGAGCGGTCGTGGACGGCAAGGTGCTACGTCGTGTTACGTCGCGATCCGACCCGGCGGCAGCAACGACGTCCGCCGTCCGATCGGCACCTCAGCATGGCGTCGATGAACGTGATCGCGTCGCGATGCCACACGTACCGCCGGACGCACCAGTCGCACCGCGCTCCCCGTTACCCCTTCTTCGTAGCCCTGCAACGCAGGGCGGCATGGAGGAGTTCTGCACGGCTGCTCGAAGCTGCGCCCGACTACATCTTGGCGTACCGGGCCATGGCAAAGCTGTAGAGGCCGTAGGTGATGATGCCGACGCCGGCCGCGATGAGTAGGGCCACTCCGTAGGGTTGTGCGCCGACGGTCTTGAAGGCGCCGTCGAGCCCGGAGGCTTTGTCGGGCTCCGAGCGACTGACGGCGAGAATCACCAGTAACCCGATGGAGACGATGGCCAGACCTTTCGCGATGTATCCGACCATGCCCAGTCGTCGCACGAGAGGACCTGTGGTTCCTTCGAGGTCGTCGAGAAAGCTGCGACTGGCACCCTTGTAGACGTGGTATCCGCCGACCGCGATGATGACCAGCGCCCCCGCGACGAGGACGATCGTACCGGCGGTGGTCTGCATCAGCCGGGCCGTGACCCCCGCACTCTGCTCACTGCTGGACTTGCCGCTGCCGCGCGCGAAACCGAACGCGGAGAAAGCGAAAGCGAAGTAGACCACCGCCAGGGCAAAGGCCTTGAGACGATCGATCACTTCCGATTTCTTGCTGTCGGCGTCCGGTCTGGACGAACTGCCGAGTGCCGCTTCGGCGAGCCGCCACAGTCCCATGATTGCGAACGCGACAACGCCCACCCACAGTGCTGCGATGCCGCCCGGCTTTGCAGCCAACTCCGTCATGGCGCCGGATTGGTCGGCGGTGCCGGCCGCACCGCCGAGAGCGAGCCGGATGGCGATGTAGCCGATGATCAGGTGCACGATGCCGCTCACGACGAACCCCGCGCGGGCGAATCGCTCGAAGATACTGTTCTGGGCCAGACGGCCCGCGGTGGAGGACGAGTTGCCGTACGACGTCGGCGAACAGCTCGCGGCGGGTGCCGAGGAAGGGGTGGTGTCAGGCATGGCGATCGTCCCGTGTTGGTGGTGAAATTCTCCGTCGGAGGGTGTGACGGTTCCTGGGCAGGGTTCGTAGGGCTGTCCGTAGCCCGATGCGGGAAGCCGGAGCCTCCCCGCCCGACTCACGCAAGGCACGGAATTTCAGTTCGGAGGCCGTCTCGGGGGCGTCGTCGGCCGTCGCTCGCAGGAACCGGTCGGGCAGTGCGAGTTTGTGGATGGTGCGCAGCGTCAGCAGGTACTGCCGTGTAAGGGGGCCCGTGGCGTAGGGCAGGTCGTACTTTTCGCACAGCGCTTCCACCTTGGTGGAGATTTCCGCATAGCGGTTGCTGGGGAGATCGGGGAACAGGTGATGCTCGATCTGGTAACAGAGGTTGCCGCTCAGGAATGCCATCACCGGGCCGGCCCGAAAGTTGGCCGCGCCGAGCATCTGCCGCAGGTACCATTCGGCCCTCGTCTCGTTCTCGAGTTCGGCGAGGGTGAACTTCTCGGCGCCGTCAGGGAAGTGCCCGCAGAAGATCACCACGTACGCCCACACGTTCCGCAGCAGATTCGCGGTCAGGTTCGCCGTCAGCGTTCGGCGCCAGCGGCGTCCGCTGAGGACGGGAAAGAGCAGGTAGTCCTTGCCCGTCTGACGGGTGATCTTCCCGATCAGCGCTCGGGAGTGGGCGGATTTCTCGGCGGCGGTGCCGACGCGGCCCTGTTCGGAGTACAGGTCGTGCAGAGCGATGCCCCATTCGAACGTGCCCGCCAACAACAGATTCCGCAGCGGCTGCAGGAGATGTTCGGGCTTCCAAGGCTGGTCACGAGTGATGCGGAGGACACCGTAGCCGAGGTCGTCGTCCATTCCGACGACGTTGCTGAACACGTGGTGGCGGTAGTTGTGGGAGTAGCGCCACTGCGACGAGAGGCCCGCCATGTCCCATTCCCAGTTGCTGGAGTGGATTTCCGGGTCGTTCATCCAGTCCCACTGACCGTGGGAGACGTTGTGGCCGATCTCCATGTTTTCCACACTCTTGGCGACACCGAGCGCTGTCGTCCCGAGGACCCAACCCACCAGACTCCTACTGCCGTAGATCACCAGCCGCGCAGCGGCATCCAATAGCCGCTGGAAGCTGATGGTGCGGCGGATGTAGGCGGCGTCGGCGGCGCCGAGCGATTCGATGACACCGCGGCGAATGCTGGTGAGCTCGTCGCTGAGTGCCTCGACGTCCTCGTCGGTGAGGCGGGCGTACTCCTTGATGTCGGAGATGGCCATGGTGTGCTCCAGGTTCCGGCGATCCCCATCCGCAACGCTGGGAGTGGGCGGTGTCCGGTGCGGCCTCGGGGGCAAGTCAGTAGTCAGTGTGTGACGCCGTGGCGCATGGTGGCTCGACCTGTTCGGTGACCGAACGGGTGTCGCCAGTCACGTCGCTCGGCGCGGTGGTCGCGATGGTTTGCCCCGTGCGGTGCCCTGTCTACTGTGTCCGGGTTCGCGTCGGCCATCTCGCGCTGTTCGGCGAGGTGGTCCCGGTCCTGGTACGCATCCGCTGTCTCACGGCGGGATTCCCTCAGATCGTGACGGGCGACGCGGCCGCGCCGGGAGGTCCGCCGGGCTCCGGCCAATAGCAGGCCGAGCCCGATGAGCCCCACCGCGCCGACGACGATGCCGTAGAGGAACAGCGTGCCGGTGGAACCGGTGACGTGATAGCCGAACACGGCGAAACTGTCGGTTAAGGCGTGCCCGGCGCCGCTGTTGCTCAGCACTCCGGTGAGTCCGACGATCACGGCGGCGAGAAGGACGACGAGCCCGAAGATGATGATCATGACGGCCTCCCGAGGCCCACGTTGTAGGACCTAGTCAACGCCGCCATCGATGGGGTGTCAACACTGTAGGCCTACACCCGAGCCCTACAGTAGAGGCCTACGGTGGTAGCAGAGAGTGAAAGAAAGTGTTCTGATGACCAAATCTCCCGTTGGTCGCCCGCGCCGCTCCGACAGTGAGCAGGTCCCGGAACGTGGCCCGATCACCCCGCAGCGAATCCTGGCTGCTGCACTCGAGATCGTCGACCGCAACGGAATCGATGCGTTGTCCATGCGCCGACTCGGCAAAGTCCTCGGCCGCGACCCGATGACCCTTTACCGTCACGCCCCGAACAAGGCCGCTCTCCTCGACGGCGTCGCAGAAAGTGTCTTCGAACAACTCGACGTCGACACCGATGACGGCGATTGGACAATTCAACTCCGGGAGGTCGCCCGCAACTTCCGGCGGTTGGCGCTCGACCATCCCCATGTGGTCCCACTGATGGTCACCCGGCCCCTGGAGACACCCCTCGGACTGCGGCCCCGGGGGACACTGCGCCCGCTCGAAGACATCCTCACCTTGCTGACCCGGGCCGGTTTCACAGCGACCGACGCCCTGTACATCTACCGGGCTCTTTTCGGCTTCCTTTACGGTCACGTCCTCAACGAACTCCAGGAACTCGTCGAACGACCCGACGAGAACGAAGACCTGCTGCGCCTGGGATTGCATCGCCTACCGATCGGCGAGTTCCCGCTCCTGCGCAGCCTCGCACACGTACTGGCGTCGTACGACGGTGCCGCGGAACTCGAACGCGGCCTGGACATTCTGATCGCCGGCCTCACCGCAACACTGCCTGACCCCGACAGCCCAGCCCCTGCGGCGAGCTGAACCCGAGAGTCGGTTGTCCCAGCCGTCCCGAACACGGTTCCGCTGCCCACAGCGATATGGCGAAGATGGCCGAGGCACACCAGAAATGGACGGATCAGGTCGAGCCGGCAATTCCACCGCAAGCAACCGAACTGAACCCGGCGGCCATACGGGGCTTTCGTCGACCAGACACTGGATCGAGCGGCCAAGGTCGACGTGGCCACGCGGCCCGGCACCCGGCATCGACGGGGACCGCATTTCGCACGCACACCTCGTCGCGACACTCGAGCATCTCGGATGGGTACGACCCCGTCCAGGTCGAGCATCGCCGCGGCAGGTCCGGTTCCCTGGTCCGGGGACCTGGTGATCTGTGGGGCAGATCGAGCATCACCTCTTCCCCGACCTGCCCGGCAACCGGTACGCCGAGATCGCCGAACACGTCAGAGTTCTCTGCGACCGGTACGACTTCCCCTGCACCACGGGGAACTGCCCAAGCAGTTCCTCCTGATCCTGCGCAGCATTCACAAGCTCGCGCTCCCGGACTGCCTACCGCGCGCGCCGCTGCGGACGACGTACCCGAGACCGCATCCGAACTCCGATTCCGCACCAATGGATTTCGGATCCAGCCGGATCTGGGGTATCGCCCGCGCTGCGGGTACAAGGTACTGCGCAGTCGCTGTGGACGAGTGCGCGTTGAGGGCCTCGAAGCTCAGGGCCTCGGTGATATTCCCCTCGCGGTGTTATTTCCCTCGGCTCGGGCTTCGCCGGCGTGGCTTCAGGAAGGGCGCCGCTACGGTGCGTGCCGGGAGCCGCCGAGGGGCCGTGCGGGCGATGTCGGAACCGGTGCTTCCAGTCACGGCCCGTGACACCGAGTGCAGGCCTACCGCACCGTCCGCGAGTAGAGTCGCTGTGAAAGCCACCATGCGGGGTGCAGTGTCAGGCCCTCGATTGCTCAGATTGAAGGGAAGGACGGCCGCCATGTCTTCTGCCATCCAGCCAGCGCCCACCAGTATTGTAACCGCCTCCATCAAAGCGGCAGACCTGCCGGGGTTCGCCAGCGAGGGGCCGATCCTCGTTGAGGTGGACACCTGGGAGCAGGCGGGGCGAATGTACCGGCGAAGCTATTTGGTCGAAACAACTGTCGAGCGACAACAAGACGATGCACCTCGTGATCGGGAAATCCGTGTCACCTTCGCGGAATCGGGAATCGACGCGATCACGTTCGCGCCGGCGGACGATGTCGTCGTTCTCCGTCCGTTCCTTGTCAAGCATCATTGATTCCTCACGGGCGGGCAAGAGTCCGACTGGCGCACTTCGGTATTCATTCGAGCCGGTCTATCGGTCGCCAGTCGGCGCTCATGTCTTCGGTCCAGACCGGTTGCGGTATGTGCCAGCGGGCGGGGTGCGCGGCGATCCGCCCCTGCCGCAGCCGCGTGACGGTTGTTCGAACGGCGGTGTCGCACCGCCTGTGAGGGGGATGATCTCCAAACCCAGACCTTCCCGGAACCGCACGAATCGCCGGAACAGGCTTTCAGGTCTGAGCCGTTTCGACTCCCACCAGGTCCCAGTTCCCGCTGTGTGTCAACGTGAGCCGTCTCGGGTTCGATGCTGCCTCCCTTTTTTCGAGGAGGATGCGCATCATGTCCGAACGCTATCCAGCCGAGCAGCGTGAGCGAGCGGTGAGGCTGGTCCTCGACCATCTCGACGAGTACCCGTCGGCGTTCGCGGCGTGCGAAGGGATCGTCCGAAGCTCGGTGTCGAGGTGCTGCGCCCCTCGACCCGCCAGGCCCTGATCGACGCCGACGAGACGCCCGGCGTGACCACCGCTGAACAGCAGCGAGTCAAAGACCTCGAACGCGAAGCTCGACGTTCACCGACCTCAGGCTGCGGCATCCACCTAGTCATCCTCGACAACCAGTCCGAACCTCGAGCCCTCACGACCCGATGTGGCAAACATGGCAAAGTCCCACTATGCGTTGGCGTGCAGGACGTCGACGAGTTCGCGTTCCAGCGCCACGAAGTCCGGATCGGTCAGCGTCTCGAGAGTCCGCGGCCTGGGCAGCGGGACCCGTACCTCGTGCCGGATCCGGGCCGGGCGCGGCGAGAGCACGAGCACCCGATCCGAGAGCAGCACCGCCTCCCGCACGTCGTGCGTGATCATCAGCACGGTCCATCGGTCCCGCATCCACACGTCCTGCAACCACAACTGCATGTCGGTGCGGGTCAGCGAATCGAGCGCCCCGAACGGCTCGTCGAGCAACAGCACGTCGCGGCCCTGCACGACCGTGCGTGCCAGTGCCGCCCGCTGACGCATTCCACCTGACAGTTCGGCGGGTCGAGCATCCTCGAACCCGGCGAGCCCGAAGGCGGGGAACAGCGTCGCCGCCCGCGCCCGCGCGTCTGCGCGCGGCATCCCCTGTACCTCGAGGCCGAGGGCGCAGTTGTCGACGACGCTGCGCCACGGGAACAGCAGGTCCTTCTGCGGCATCAGTGCGGCCCGGCCCGGCGCGGCCGGTGCACCACCGACGGTGATGCTGCCGCTGTCCGGGACATCGAGGCCGGCGATCAACCCGAACAGAGTGGACTTGCCGGAGCCGCTCGGTCCGATGACCGAGACGAATTCGCCTCCGGCGACGTCGAAGTCGATGCCGCCGAGAACCGGGCGGTCGGCGAAGGAACGGTGCAACGCGGAAACGGTCACGGCGGTCATGCGCGACTCCCGGCGGTCAGGGCCCAGGGCGCGACGATCCGCTCGACCAGAAAGGTGAGCAGATACAGGGCCAGCGAGAGGGTAGCGGTGACGAGCACCGCGGCGAGCACCAGATCGGTGCGGAACGAATTCTTCTGGATGCTCATGTAGATGCCCAGTCCCGACGTGGCCCCGACGTACTCGGCGAAGACCGCGCCGACCACCGCGTACGTGATGCCGATGCGCAGCGCCGTGAAGAACCGCGGCAGCGCCGACGGCAGGCGCACGTACCGGAACACCTGGCGCCGGGACGCACCCATGCTGCGCAGCAATGCCCCCGCCTCCCGGTCCGCGGCGGCGAACCCCTCGATCAGCCCGATCGCCATGGGGAAGAACGTCGCCAGCGCGATCACCAGGATCTTCGGCAGCAACCCGAAACCGAACCAGATGATCATCAGCGGCGCGATCGCGATGATCGGCAAGGTCTGGGACACCACGAACAACGGCACCAGCGCCCGGCGCAGCCACGGCGAGAAGTCCACCACGATCGCCAGTGCCCACGCGACCACGAGCGACACCGCGAATCCGACGACCGTCACCTGCAACGTCGACCACGTGTGCGCGGCCAGGTCGTCGCGGTGCGCCCACCCCTGCCCGAGCACCCGGGCGGGGGACGGCAGCACCTGCGGGCGGATCCCCGAGACCGTCACGTACGCCTGCCAGAGCGCGATGAGGGCGAGCACCACCACCGCGGCCGGGGCGGCGGTGCGGACCCAGCGTCGCGGCGACGGATCAGGGCGTGAGGTAGTCATTCGTGAAGTACGTCGACCAGTCCGGTTCCTCGGTCAGCGGCCGGCCGTCGGGTCCGGCGAGCAGACCCTTCTCGTAGAGGAACCGCGAGTAGCCCGTCCAGCGTTCGAGGGTCTGGGCACCGACGTTCCCGTTCTCGTCGCGCAGCTGGTTCGACGAGAGCATGCGCTGGCTCTCGAAGACGAGTGCTTCGTCTTCGAACGCGCCCGGGTTGGCGTCGAGGAGGTCCTGGGCGGCGCGGTCGGGATCGTCGGCCGCGATTTCGTAACCGCGCTGCACGGCCTGCACGAAGGCGCGTGCCTGATCCGGATGCGCGGCCAGCCAATCCTCGTTGCCGCTGATCACGATGGCGTAGGCGTCGGGGAAGCCGTAGTCGGTGTAGGTGAAGTAGCGCATGGGCAGACCGCGGTGCTCGGCCTCGATCCCCTCCCACGCCAGGTAGGACGCGGTGAAGTCGGCGGTTCCCGAATACACCGCCTCGTAGGCGGACGTACCGAGGACGACGGAGGTGAACTCGCCGGTGCCGCCGTCGTCCCGGATGACCTGCCGCAGGGTCTCCTCGTCACCGGGATCACCGAATCCGGCGTAGGTGTGACCGTCGAGGTCTCTGGGGCTCGCGAGATCGGTGCGGTCCGCCCGGACGGCGATACCGGTCGCCCAGTGCTGCAGCGGGGCCAGCACCGAGACGGTCCGCGAGCCGGCGGCGCGGGCGAACGTGGTCATCCCCTGGGTGGAGATGCCGAACTCGGCGTTGCCCGCGTCGACGAGGGTGTCCGGGGTCGTGTTGTTGTACGGCAGGATCTCCACGTCGAGACCGGCGTCGGCGAACAATCCCTCCTGCATCGCCACGTACAGGCCGGTGTGGTTGGTGTTCGGGGTCCAGTCCAGGGCGAATCGGATCGTGTCGTCCGAGGCGTCGGAGGAGCAGGCCGGGACCAGCGCGAGCGCGGTGACCGCGACCAGCAGGGCGGTGAGGCGGCGCAGAGTCACGAGGCCGGCCATTCGTGGCGGTGCAGCGCGGTGTCCCAGAACAGGAGCTCGTAGCGGGTCGCGACGGTGAACGCGTCGACCATCGCGGCGCGGACCGGGTCGGTGGCGGCGACCGCCGCGGCGTCGACGAGCTCGCGGGCGGTGGCGACCGCAGCGTGGAACTCGGGGGCGTCGTAGGTGGTCACCCACCGTGCATACGGGTGCTGCGGGTCGGCGGCGAGGACCCCGGAGGCGCGGGCCGCGAGGTCGCGGCCCACCTCGGCGTAGATCCAGAAGCACGGCAGCACGGCGGCGGCGCCGACCGCGTACGGCTCGGTGGCGACGGTCGCTGTCAGATACGACACATACCCGAGGCATGCGGGGGAGTGGGCGGGCGGAGCGTCGCCGGCCGGGAGAACCCCGCCGGTCAGCAGGCTTCTGTGCAGCGCCGACTCCTCGGTCGCTGCGGTGGCGGCGCTCGTCGCCCAGAACGCAGCGGTCGCCGGGTCGGGTGACTTGGCCGACAGCAGAGCGAGGGCCTTGGCGTATCCGGCCAGGTACAGCGCGTCCTGCTCGATGTAGAAGCGGAACGCGTCGAGAGGCAACGTTCCGTCGCCCAGTCGGCTGAGGAACTCGAGGTCGTCGATCGACCGGCGCAACGTGTCGGTGTGTTGCCACATCCGATCGGTGAAGCGCGCGGTGGTCACGGCCGGTGAAACGTCAACGGGCACAGCCATGCCGGGACATCCCTTCGTCAGCATTACCTGATCAGGTTCGACGGGTGTGATCTCAGCCCCGCTCGTGCGGAGCACCCCGTGTCGGACGAACGCGACTCTAGCAGGCGTTCCGGGCTGGTCCGCCGCCGGGTCGGGGGCCAGCGGAAGGGTCGTGCCCCCGCCCAGGGATGTAGCGGCAATCAGTACCGTCGATAGAAAACAAGCTGTATGTTTGGCGATCGTCAGCACGGTCGCCGCCAGTGTGAAGTTCCCCGACGATTCCGTGCGACGACCATGCTGCGAGACCCCCTGTGCTCGCGCTCGGGCGGTCGCGGGACGGTGTCGACGGCGACTCCGCCTGCGCACAGCGATGTGGGAAAGGTGGAAGACGGGATGCGGGACGTCGAGGACTCCGGACGGTCGGATCTCGAGAATCTGCCGCGACTGATCGCGAACGTTGTCTCGCGAGACCCCGAACGGGTGGCTCTGGTGCGGGACGGTGCTGTCGTCACCTACGCCGGCCTCAACGCGGAACTGGCCGCCCTCGGCGCCGCCATGGGCGACGCGATCGGCCCCGACGCACTCGTTCCCGTCGTCCTCACCGGCCTGCTGCCCGGACTCGCCGGTACCGGCCCCGACGACGTCGCCGCCGCCCTCGCCGAACTGTCCGACGACCTGGCCGCATTCGAGGTGGAGGAGCAGGCGCCGGACGCGGTGCGACCGGACACACTGCCGGCCGCCTTCGCCGCGCAGGCCGCCGCAACGCCCGACGCCGTGGCCGTGGAGTTCGACGGCGTCGAGTACACCTACGGTGACCTCGCGGACCGGTCCCGCCGGCTCGCCCGCCGCCTCGTCGCGTCCGGCGTCGGGCCGGACGTCACCGTCGCCGTCGCGCTGCGCCGATCCTTCGATCTGCTCGTGGCCGTGTACGCGGTGCTCGAGGCCGGCGGCGCGTACGTGCCGCTCGATCCGGACCACCCCGCCGAGCGGCTGACGTACATCCTCGAGGTCGCGGAGCCCGCGGTCCTGCTCACCGGGGCCACTGCGCCGGTGCCCGTGGGGGAGGGGATCGAGGTGCTCGACGTGTCGGCACTCGATCTCGAGTCGACCTCGGCGGCGCCGCTCACCGACACCGATCGCCACCGCCCGCTGCACACCGCCGACACCGCCTACGTCATCTTCACCTCGGGATCCACCGGCCGGCCGAAGGGTGTCGCCGTCACCCACGAGGCGATCGTCGCGAACCTGCGCTGGCGGCAGGAGCAGTATCGGCTCGGGCCCGCCGACGTGGTGCTGCACAAGACGCCCGTCACGTTCGATGTGTCCGTGTGGGAGTTGTTCTGGCCGTTGCAAACCGGGGCACGGCTCGTCGTCGCCGCACCCGAGGGGCACCGGGACCCGCGCTACCTCGTGGACCTCATGCGCGTACGCGGGATCACCGTCGCGCATTTCGTGCCGTCGATGCTCTCGGTGTTCGTCGCCGAGGCCGAACTCGACTCGCTCACCTCCCTCCGGTACCTGTTCGCGTCCGGCGAAGCGTTGCCGGCGCGCATCGCAGTCCTGGTCCGGGAGCTGCTTCCCGCGGTGGCGGTCCACAACCTGTACGGCCCCACCGAAGCGGCCGTCGACGTGACCCACCACGAGGTCACCGATGACGACACCGATTCGGTGCCGATCGGCGCGCCCATCGCCGACACCGACCTGCTGATCCTCGACAGCGGATTGAACTGGGTGCCGGCCGGTGCGCAGGGCGAGCTGTATCTCGCAGGCACGCAGCTGGCCCGCGGATACGTCGCCCGGCCGGAACTGACCGCCGAACGGTTCGTCGCCAACCCGTACGGAGCTCCCGGCGAACGCATGTACAGGACCGGCGACCTCGTGGTGCGTTCCCGCGCGGACGAGCTGGAGTACCTGGGGCGCAGTGACTTCCAGGTCAAGATCCGGGGACTGCGCATCGAGCTGGGCGAGATCGAGGAGACTCTTGCGCGGCAGGACGGCATCGCACAGGCCGCCGTGCGTGTGCACGGTGACGACGCGCTGGGCGATCGTCTCGTCGCGTACGTGCGGCTGCGGCCGGCCGCCTCGTGGGACGAGGGCGCGGTGGTCGCCGCGCTGTCCGCGTCCCTGCCGGATTACATGGTCCCCACCGCCTACTGCGTGCTCGACGAGTTCCCGCTGACCACGAGCGGCAAGCTCGACCGCGCGGCGCTGCCGGCACCCGAGGCCCCCGCGCCGACCGGTGACGACCGCCTGCCGGAAACGGCGACCGAAACGGTGGTGGCCGCGGTGTTCGCGGAGATGCTCGGGCGGGATCGGGTGGGCGTCGACGACAACTTCTTCGCGCTCGGCGGCAATTCGCTCGGCGCGGTCCGCGCGGTCTCCCGCATCTCGGCCCGGCTCGGCAAGCCGCTGTCCGTCCAGGACTTCTTCGACGCACCGACCGCCGGTGGTGTCGCGCGACTGGTGGACCGGGTGACGGGCAACGACCCGGCGGGAAGCCCATTGGTCGCCGGCCCGCGGCCGTATCCGGTGCCCCTGGCGCCGGCCCAGACCCGGCTGTGGATCCTCGACCGCCTCGATCCGGGCTCCGCGCTCTACAACATCCCGCTCGTGGTCCGCCTGACCGGCTCCCTCGACGTCGACGCGTTGCAGCAGGCCGTCGGCGATCTCGTGGAACGGCACGAGGTGTTGCGCACCGCCTACCCGGAGGTCGACGGTGCAGGCACTCAGCTGGTGCTTCCGGTCGGTGCCGCCCAGCGGGCCGTGCCGGTCGAGACCGTCGTCCCGGACGAGGTCCCGGCCCGGATCGACGCGCTGGTGTCGGAGGGATTCGACATCGCCGAGGCCGCCCCGGTGCGCACGCACCTGCTGCGGGTGGCGGACGACGAGCACATCCTCGTCGTCGTCGTCCATCACATTGCCGGGGACGGATTCTCGGCGGGACCACTCACCCGCGACCTGATGCGCGCCTACGGCGCGCGCACCGCGGGAGTCGCGCCCGAACGCCTGCCGCTCCCGGTGCAGTACGCGGATTACGCACTGTGGCAACGGGATCGGCTCGGGGATCCCGACGAGCCGGATTCGCTCATGGCGCAGCAGCTCGGTTACTGGAGCGAGGAACTGGCGGGGCTGCAGGACCGGCTGGAGCTACCCACGGATCGGCCACGGCCCGCGGTGGCGTCGCAGTCCGGTGCCGCGGTGCCCGTGGAGATTCCGGCGGACATCCACGGCGCGGTGGCCGAGCTGGCCCGGACGACCGGCACCACCGAATTCATGGTGGTGCATGCGGCGCTCGCCGTGCTCCTCGCGCGACTGTCCGGGACCCCGGACGTGGCGGTCGGCACCCCGTCCGCCGGTCGCGGTGACGCGGGGCTCGACGAACTCGTCGGCATGTTCGTCAACACGCTCGTGCTGCGCACCCCGATCGATGCAGCGGAGTCGTTCACGGAGCTGCTGACCCGCGTACGGGACATCGACCTCGGGGCGTTCGGTCACCAGGACGTGCCGTTCGACTGCATCGTCGACGATCTCGCGCCGGCTCGGTCGCAGGCATACCACCCGCTGTTCCAGGTGATGCTCGCCTTCCAGAACGTCGACGCGATGCAGCTCGAGCTTCCGTCGCTGACCGTCACCACGGTCGACGTCCCTACGCGGCAGGCGAAGTTCGACCTGCAGGTCACGCTCGCCGAGCGCTTCGGCGACGAACGGGAGCCGGCTGGCATCGTCGGCGAGGTCGCCTACTCGACGGACCTGTTCGACGCAGGAACGATCGAGGTGTTCGTGCGGCGTTTCGTGCGGATCCTCGCCGAGGCCACCGCCGCTCCCGACCGTGCCGTCGGCGACCACCGCCTCCTGGATCGGGCGGAGCTCGGCACTGTGCTCGGACGCTGGAACTCGACGGACCGGCCGGTGCCGCCGGCCACGGTGCCGCGACTGCTCGACGCGCAGGCCGCCCGTACCCCGCACCTGCAGGCCGTCATCGACGACGACGGGGCCCTGACCTACGCGGATTTCGCCGCACGGGTGCACCGGCTGGCCCGCCGGCTCATCGCTGCCGGGGTCGGTCCCGAGCGCACCGTTGCGGTCGTCGCACCACGCTCGGTCGAGTTGCTGATTGCGGTCCACGCTGTGCTGCACGCCGGCGGTGCGTACGTGCCCGTCGATCCCGATCAGCCCGTCGCGCGCACCGAGCGGGTGCTGGCCGCGGCGCGTCCCGTCGTGGTACTCGTCGGTTCGACGGTGGAGCGCAGCGACGGGGGGTTGTCGCAGGTGGAGCGCAGCGACGGGGGGTTGTCGCAGGTGGAGCGCAGCGACGGGGGATTGTGGCAGGTGGAGCGCGGGGACAGCGCTGTGCCCGTGTTGCGGATCGATGACGTCCCCGATCTCAGCGATGCACCGATCCGGGACGCGGAACGGCTTGCGCCGCTGCGTCCCGACAACACGGCGTACGTGCTGTTCACGTCGGGTTCGACCGGCGAGCCGAAGGGTGTCGCCGTACCGCATCGGGCGGTGGTCAACCAGTTGCTGTGGATCGCGGACCTGTTCCGGATCAGCGTCGCCGACACCGTCTTGTGGAAGACTCCGGCGACGTTCGACGTGTCGGTGTGGGAAATGTTCGCGCCCTTGGCATCCGGGGCTCGGATGGTGGTCGCTGCGCCGGAGGCGCATCGTGATGCGCGACAGCTCGCCGACATCATCGGGCGCCGCGCGGTCACCTTGACGTCGTTCGTGCCGTCGCTGCTGTCGGTGTTCGCGACGACCGTTCCCGATCCTGCGGCGCTGCGGACGCTGCGTGCGGTCGCGGTGGCGGGTGAGGCATTGCCGGCTGCCACCGTCGGGGCGTTCCGGGCGGTGTCGCGTGCGGCGGTGCACAACTTGTACGGTCCCACCGAGTTCACGGTCCACGCGACGTCGGCGTTGGTGCCGCCGATGCCGTACCTGGCTTCGCGTCCGGTGCCGATGGGACGGCCGGTGTGGAATACCCGTGCCGTGGTGTTGGACTCGCGTATGCATCCCGTCCCGGTGGGGGTGAGGGGTGAGTTGTATCTGTCCGGCGTGCAGGAGGCTCGGGGCTATCACGGCCGGCCGGATCTGACGGCCGAGCGGTTCGTCGCGGACCGGTTCGGGCCGGCCGGAGCACGTCTGTACCGCACCGGCGACTGCGTGCAGTGGACCGCGGAGGGCCAGCTGCTCTACCTGGGGCGCACCGACTCTCAGGTGAAGATCCGCGGTGTGCGGATCGAGCTGGGCGACATCGAGTCGGCGCTGCTGAACCGGTCGGAGGTTGCGCAGGCGGTCGCGACCGTTCATCACGCCGCCGCCGCCGCCGGCGATCGGCTCGTCGCCTATGTCGTTGCGGCTCCGGCGGAGGCGGCGAGCGGTGTGGACGCCGGTGCGCTGCGCAGCGCGCTCGTCCGCGTCCTGCCGGCTCACCTGGTGCCGGACGCGATCGTCGTCGTCGACGGTTTCCCGGTCACATCTTCGGGCAAGCTCGACCGCGCGGCCCTGCCCGACCCGGTGTTCGAGACCCGCGAATTCGTCTCGCCCGCCACGGATGCGGAGAGGATCGTCGCGGACGTGTTCGCCGCGGTTCTCGGCGTGGAGACGGTCGGTGCTCAGGACGACTTCTTCGCGCTCGGCGGGAACTCGTTGTCGGCCACGCAGGTCGCGGCGCGACTCGCCGACGAACTGGGCGCGGACGTGACCGTCCGGTCGCTGTTCGACACCCGGACCGTTGCCGAATTCGCCGCGCTGCTCGAGGATTCCGAGCTCGCCGGTGCTGTCGGCGGACCGGTTTCCGGTCCCAGGCCGGAACGGCTTCCGCTGTCGTGGTCGCAGTCGCGGATGTGGTTCCTCAACCGGTTCGACACCGGCTCGGGGCTGCACAACATTCCGCTGGTGGTCCGGCTGTCCGGGACTCTCGACGTCGATGCTCTGTGCGACGCGTTCGGTGATGTCGTGGCACGGCACGAGGTGCTGCGCACCGTCTATCCCGAAGCGGACGGCACCGGCCACCAGGTCGTGCTGACGGTCGAGCAGGCGCGGCCGCAGCTGCCGATCGCCGACGTGCCCGCAGGCCGACTCGACGAAGAGCTCGCCGGCCTCGTCGGCGCGGGATTCGATGTCACCGCCGAGGTTCCCGTGCGCGCCCGGCTGCTGCGCATCGGGGACGGCGAGTACGTGCTCGCGGTGGTCGTTCACCACATCGCCGCGGACGGTTTCTCGGTGGCCCCGCTGATCCGGGATCTTGCGGCGGCCTACACCGCTCGTGTCGCCGGACAGGCGCCCGATTGGGAACCGCTGCCCGTGCAGTACGCGGACTATGCGCTGTGGCAGCGCGAGATTCTCGGCGACGGAACCGATCCCGATTCGGGTCACAGCCGCAAGTTGGCCTACTGGCGGGAACACCTGGCGGGGCTGCCTGCCCAGCTCGACCTGCCGAGCGACCGTCGCAGGCCCGCAACGGGATCCGGTCGTGGCGGGCAGGTCCACGCGACGATCCCGGCCGCCACGCGCGCCGCGATCGACGCCACGGCCGAACGTTCCGGTGCGACACCGTTCATGGTGGTGCACGCCGCGCTGGCGCTGCTGCTGTCCCGGCTGTCCGGCTCCACCGACATCGCCGTCGGCACACCACTGGCAGGCCGGGGCCACCGGGTACTCGACGATCTCGTCGGCATGTTCGTCAACACGGTCGTGCTCCGCACCGAGATCGACCCCGCCGAGTCGTTCACCGCCTTCCTGTCCCGTGTCCGGGAAGTCGACCTGGCGGCGCACGCGAACTCCGAGATTCCGTTCGAGCGGCTCGTCGAGGCTCTCGATCCCGAGCGGTCGCCGGGGCGTCACCCCCTGTTCCAGGTTGCGTTGGCGTACCAGAACTTCGAGCGGCAGGAACTCACGCTGCCGGACCTGACCGTCGCCGAGTTCGCGGTCGAGACGCACCTGTCGAAGTTCGATCTGCAGTTCGCGATCGGTGAGGCTGCAGACACGGCCGGCGGACCGGGCGCGTTGTCCCTGGTGATCGGTTACGCCACCGACCTGTTCGATGCGGCGACCGTCGAGGTCCTGGCCGAGCGGCTCGTGCGGATCCTCGACGCCGTCACGGCCGTTCCGTACACGGCGGTCGGCGACGTCGAGATCCTGTCGCCCGACGAGCGGGCCGGTGTGCTGACGTCGGGCCGGCGGGTCGGGTTGCGGCCGCAGACGCTGCCGGCGTTGCTCGCCGCGGCCGCAGCCGACCCGACCGCGGTCGCGGTGGTGAGCGGCGACGCCGCGCTCACCTACGGTGACCTCGACGCGGCTGCGCGGCGGTGGGCGCGCGTCCTGCGTGAGCGGGGCGTCGGCCGAGGCGATCTCGTGCTCGTCGCGGTACCCCGGTCGGCCGAGTCGATCCTCGCGATGTGGGCGGTCGCGCGCTGCGGTGCCGGGTTCGTCCCCGTCGATGTCGACTACCCCGCGGACCGGCTCGCATATGTCGTCGCGGATTCCGGTGCGCGCGTGGGGCTGACCCTCGCCGAGCATCGTCCGGCGCTGCCTGCGGGCCCGCAGTGGCTCGCACTCGACGACGATGCCGAGACATTCTCTGTTGCAGCGGATTCCGATTCCGATCCAGCGGAGTTCCCGCCGGTGTATCCCGGTGAAGTCGCATACGTGATCTACACCTCCGGCTCGACCGGCACCCCGAAGGGCGTGACCGTCACCCACGCGGGCCTGTACAACCTGTGCGTGGAGGTGCGTGAACGGTACCGGCTCGATGCGCGGTCGCGGGTGCTGCACGTCGCCTCGCCGAGTTTCGACGCCTCCGTCCTCGAGCAGGTCTTCGCGGTCTCCGTCGGCGCGACCGTCGTCGTTGCGCCTGCTCACGCCTACGGCGGTTCCGCGCTCGCCGGGCTGATGCGGGACCGGGCCGTCACCCACGCGTTCCTCACCCCGTCGGTCGCCGCCACCGTCGACCCGGACGATCTCGGCGACTGCCGCGTCCTGGTCACCGGTGGAGAGGCGGTTACCGGTGACGTGGTCCGGCGATGGGCGGTCGGTGGCCGCGCCGTGTTCAACGCGTACGGACCGACCGAGGCGACGATCATGACCCACACCGCCGGGCCGCTGTCGCCGGGTGTGCCGGTGGCCCTCGGTCATCCGGTGCGCGGGGCCGGGCATCTGGTGCTCGATTCGCGGCTGCGGCCGGTGCCGGTCGGTGTCCCCGGTGAGCTCTATCTCGTCGGTGACGCGCTGGCCCGCGGCTATCACCGGCGGGTCGCGCTCACCGCGGCGCGGTTCGTCGCCAACCCCCTCGACGGTTGGGGCGAGCGCATGTACCGCACCGGTGATGTGGTGAGCCGCAACGTCACCGGGGAACTCGTCTATCACGGTCGCTCCGATTTCCAGGTCAAGATCCACGGGCTGCGCATCGAGCTCGGTGAGATCGACGCGGTACTCCTGGCTGACGACGCGGTCGCCGCGGCCGTGACGGTGGGTCGCGACACGGCACCGCGACTCGTCGCGTACGTGGTGCCTGCCGTCGACGGTGATCTCGACGAGCAGGAACTGCTCCGCGTCGCCGCATCCCGGCTGCCCGCGCACATGGTGCCGTCGGCGATCGTGGTGCTCGACGCGTTGCCGCTCACCCCGTCGGGCAAGCTGGATCGGCGGGCACTGCCGGAGCCGTCGGTCGTGTCGCGTCCGTTCCGCGCCCCGTCGACCCGGTACGAGCAGGGCGTCGCCGAGATCTACTCGCGCCTGCTCGACGTCGAGCAGGTCGGGGCGGACGACGATTTCTTCGATCTCGGCGGGCACTCGCTGCTCATCCTGTCCCTGGCCGCCGCCGTCACCGAGCGCTTCGGTGTGGAGGTCACGGTGCCGCAGTTGTTCGAACATGCACCGGTCTACAAGCTTGCCCGGCTCATCGAGGCCGGAACACCCGACGCATCGCCGGCCGCCGAGTGGGAGGGCGATCTCGAACTGGCCGCCGACATCGTCCCGGACGGGATCCCGGCGGCACGACCGGACGGTCGGCGTGTGCTGCTGACCGGAGCCACCGGCTTCCTCGGCCGGTACCTGCTGCGGGATCTGCTGGCGCACAGCGGCATGCGCGTGTGGTGTCTGGTTCGGACGACGTCCGAGGCCGAAGGCCTCGATCGCATCGAGGCGGGGCTCCGTGCGTTCGGATTGTGGCGCGAGTACTACCGCGGACGGATCGTGGTGGTACCGGGTGATCTGGGGCAGCCGCGACTCGGGTTGTCCGACACGGAGTTCGACGATCTCGCCCGCGGCGTGGATGTCATCGTGCACAACGGTGCCCGCGTCAATCACATCGAGCCGTACAGCAGGATGCGGGCGGCGAACGTGTCCGGCACCGAGGAGATCCTCCGGCTCGCCGTCACCGGGACGGTCAAACCCGTGCACTTCGTCTCCACCGGGTCGGTGCTCACCGACACTGCCGCGCCCGTACCCGCGGACGGTGCTCCGCGGCTGGTAGGTGAGGACGATCGGCTGCCCACGGAGCGGGTGATGGACTCCGGGTATGTCCGCAGCAAGTGGGTGGCGGAGGAACTCGTCGCCGCCGCGCGGCGCCGCGGCATCCCGGTCTCGATCTATCGTCCGGGCCTGATCAGCGGCGACACCGTGTCCGGGGCGGCCGGCACCGACGACGCGTTCTGGAACGTCGTCCGGGCGATGGTGGCGCTGCGGATGGTGCCGGAGTCCGCGGTCGGTTCGGTCGCGCTCGTCCCCGTCACGTACGTGGCGGCGGCGCTGGTCGCGCTCGCCCTCGATCCGTCGACGATCGGCGGAAACTTCCACCTCGTCAACCGGCGCCGCGTCGCCGCGGACGATCTCGTCGCGCGGTTGCGGGCCCACGGATTCGAGCTGCGGCCGGTGAGCGACGAGGTGTTCGCGACCGCGCTGATCGAGGCCTCGCAGACATTGTCCGAGCGCGGCGACGACCGGCTGACCCGCGCGATGCTGGTCGCCGGCGAGTTTGCGCAGGGCCTGTCCGAGGCGGAGGACTTCGACGACGAGAACGCGCGCCGCGCGCTCGTGGACTCGGCTCTCGAGTGCCCGGTGGTCGACGACGAGGTGCTGGCCTGGTACGTGACGTACTTCGCGCACATCGGCTTTCTCGAACCGCTCGCGGACGGGCTGGTGCCGGCCGAGCAGGCCGATGCCGAGGCGGTGGTGGACGGGTCCGACGACCGGTAGGTCCACCGGGTGCCCGGACATTGCATCGCGCGTGCAGATTGTTGGTACCTTGACGTCAGATCGTCGGGAACGGGAGGTCACGTGGAATCCGAGACACTCACGATCGACTGCAAATACGGTTCGGCGCGCGGGTATCGGGACGGATCGGTGTTCGTGTGGAAGGGGCTTCCGTATGCGGCTCCGGCCGGTGGGGACCTCCGTTTCCGTGCCCCGGAGCCGCCGGAGCCGTGGACCGGCGTGCGCGACTGTCGCGACTTCGGGCCCATCGCGCCGCAGGGTCGCGACAACCCGATCCCGGTCGATCCCGGCCTGACGATCGGGGAGGACTGCCTCTCCCTGAACATCTGGGCGCCCGAGCCGGACGGGGAACCGCGCCCGGTGATGGTGTGGATCCACGGTGGCGCCTACGTGCTCGGCTATTCGGGCCAGAAGATCTACGACGGCCGGCAGCTGTGCGAGTCCGGCGATGTCGTGGTCGTGACCGTCAACTACCGACTGGGTGCTCTCGGGTTCCTCGACCTGTCGTCGTTCTCGACGGCGGAGACGACGTTCGAATCGAATGTGGGGCTGCGCGATCAGATCGCGGCCCTGGAATGGGTGCGCGACTGCATCTCGGCGTTCGGTGGCGATCCGGCGCGCGTGATCGTCTTCGGGGAATCGTCGGGCGGCGGCTCGATCACGACGCTGATGACGGTGCCCCGCGCCGAGGGACTCTTCCACGCGGCCATCGCCCAGTCCCCACCCGCGACTTCGGCATACGGTCGCGAGCGTGCGGCGACCGTCGCCGAACGGTTCCTCGAGGTCCTCGACGTCTCGCGGTCGCGGGTGTCGACGCTCCGTGGCCTGCCGCACGAGCAGCTCACCGCGGCCGGGGACGTGCTGGCCCGGGAGATCCCGCTCGAGGTGCCGGGCACGCTGGCGTTGGCGCCGGTCGTCGACCGGGATCTCGTACCGAAGTACCCGGTGGCGGCGTTCCAGAAGGGTCTGTCGCACCGGATCCCGCTGATCATCGGATCGAACCGGGACGAACCGTCGATCTTCCGGTGGATGAAATCCCCGCTGATGCCGATCGACGACACCGCGGTGCAGGGCATGTTCGCGGCGCTGGCCGCGGACGGCGCCGATCTGCCGCCCGAGCGGATCGACGAGATCGTCGCGGCCTATCCGGCGGAGACGAAACCCAGTGGCGCCATGGCCCTGTCGCGGGACGCGGGCTTCCGGATGCCGGTGCTGTGGATCGCCGACGCGCACAGCGCGCACTCGCCGACCTGGGTGTACCGCTTCGACCATGCGACGCCGATTCTCCGGGCAGCACGGATCGGGGCGGGGCACGCCACCGAACTCCCCTATGTTTTCGGCAATTTCGGGACTCTCGGACACGACCCGACGTTCTGGCTCGGCGGGCGGAAGGCCGCGACCGAACTGTCGGGCCGGATCCGGCGCCGTTGGACGGCGTTCGCGCACCACGGCATGCCCGCGGCACTCGACGGGTCCCGGCACTGGGCGCCGTACACGGCCGACACCCGCATGACCCTCGTGCTCGACGCGACGGACACCGTCGTTCCGGATCCGGACGGGCACCTGCGTCGGATGTGGGGCGACCGGGTCATGGGTTTCAGCTAGCCGGGTCTGCTGGGTTGCCGGGACCGCGGGGGATCAGCCGGGGCGGACGATCTCGACCATCTCGAAGTCGGCCTTGGCGGCACCGCAGTCCGGGCACGACCAGTCGTCGGGAATGTCCTCCCAGCGGGTGCCCGGCTCGATGCCCTCGTCGGGCCAGCCGGCGGCCTCGTCGTATTCGAAACCGCAGACGAGGCAACGGAAGAGCCGGTAGTCGGTTGCCATGTCAGTTGCCTCTCGGTTCGAAGTCGATCTTCTCGCGGACACCGCAGTCGGGGCAGCACCAGTCCTCGGGTACCGCCGTCCACGCGGTGCCGGCCGGGAACCCTTCGTGCGGGGCGCCGGTGGCCTCGTCGTACACGTAATCGCACACCGGGCAGACGTAGGCGGCCATCACTGCGCCTCGCCGTATCGGGCGAGGATCTTCTCGCGTTTACTCGGCTGGATGTTCACGCGGGACAGATCGCCGTCGTAGTGGTCGAGTACCCGATGGTCCATCACCTTGCGCCACAACGGCGGGAAGTAGGTGAGGCCGACCATGCTCGCGTAGCCGCTGGGCAGATTCGGCGCGCCGTCCATGCTGCGCAGCGTCTGATAGCGGCGGGTCGGGTTCGCATGATGATCGCTGTGGCGCTGCAGGTGGTACAGGAAGATGTTGGTCACGATGTGATCGGAGTTCCAGCTGTGCTCCGGGGCGCACCGCTCGTAACGGCCGGATTCGGTTTTGCGGCGCAGCAGTCCGTAGTGCTCGAGGTAGTTCACTGATTCGAGCAGTGAGAAGCCGTATACCGCCTGGATGATCAGGAACGGCAGTACCACCGGGCCGAATACGGCAACGAGAACGGCGAACAGCGCCACCGACAGCAACCACGCGGAGAGAACATCGTTGCGGAAGGTCCACGGACCCTTACCGAGTCGTTCCAGCCGGGTCTTCTCGAGGTGCCACGACGACTTCAGCCCACCCCACACGCTGCGTGGCAGGAACGACCAGAACGATTCGCCGAAACGTGCGCTGGCCGGGTCCTCGGGAGTGGACACCCGGACGTGGTGGCCGCGGTTGTGCTCGATGTAGAAGTGGCCGTAGAAGGTCTGCGCGAGAGCGATCCGCGACAGCCGGCGTTCGAGTTGTTCCTTCTTGTGGCCGAGTTCGTGGGCGGTGTTGATGCCGACTCCGCCCATGACGCCGATGCTGATCGCCAGGCCGATCTTCGACACGAGCCCGAGGCCGTCGTCGAGTCCGAGCCACCCGAGGTGCTCGGCCGACCACAGATAGCACGCGAAGACGAGGCTGGCGAGCTGGAACGGGAGGTAGGCGTAGGTGCAGTACCGGTAGTAGCGGTCCGCGGCGAGGCGTTCCATCACGTCGTCGGGCGGGTTCTGGCCGTCCGGGCCGAAGAAGCGATCCAGGATCGGTAGCAGGACGTAGACCAGCAGCGGTCCGATCCACCACCACACGGGAGCCACCGCCGTCCAGCCGAGTCGGTCGAACGCCCACACCAGCGCGGTCGCGGCGAATACCGCCGTGGGCGGAACCAGCCCGAGCAGCCACAAGTAGCGCTTGCGGTCGTGCCACTGCTGCGCAGGCGTCGGCTGCGGCCGGTCGATGTCGCGCGTCGTCACCGTGTCCTCCTTGATATGACCTGAATCACCCTGTGATGGACGTTACGCGCGATGAGATCCAGTGTCTAGACATCAGTGGTGATTTGTAAATCAACCCGTCCTCGCGCGCGAAAACGTCAGCCGCCGGGTGCAGGAGGTGGGCGGCTGACGTTTTCGTCTGCGGGGTGGGCTCGATCAGTCGCCGACGACAGCGGTGGCTTCGACCTCCACGAGGAGGTCCGGCCCGGCCAGTGCCGCGACGCCGATGCCGGTGAGGGGGGCGGCCGGCGGCTCGACGCCGAGTCTCGTTGCGGCGCGGGCGATACCCTCGGCGAACAGCGGCATGTTGGCCGGATTCCAGTCGGGGATGTAGACGGTCAGTTTGGCGATGTCGTCGAACGAGGCGCCCGCGGCGGACAGGGCGGTGTGGAGATTGAGGTAGCACTGCTCGACCTGGGCGGTGAAGTCGCCGACGCCCACCGTGTTGCCGTCGGGGTCGACGGCGACCTGCCCGGCGACGAAGACCAGTCGTGAGCCGGTCGCGATCGAGACCTGCCGATAGAGATCGACTGCCGGGAGATTGTCGGGGTCGACGAGGGTGATGGTCATGGTGCCTCCAATTGGATCGGGAACCTGCACGCCCCGAATACTATAACAATGCAATGCTATGTAAACTCGGGGATGTGGCGAGGACGAAGGACCCGGCGGTTCGCACACTGCTCATCGAGCGAGCAGCGCACATGCTCCGCACCCGAGAACCCATCACGCTGCGGTCGCTGGTCGACGGGACCGGGGTGTCGACGATGGCCGTCTACACCTATTTCGGCAGCATGGACGGCATGTGGAAGGCCCTGCGGCAGGAGGGGTTCACGCGGCTCGCGGCCCGATTCGCGACGATGCCGACCTCCGCCGACCCGGTGCGGGACCTGGCCGCGCTCGTCGCGTCCTATCTCGGCAACGCGCTCGACCATCCCGATCTGTATCGCGTGATGTTCGACGCGAGCGTCGAACTCGAGGACCTCGCCGCCGCGGACGCGACCCTCGAGTATCTGGTGCAGGCGGCGTTGCGGGGACGCGAGGCGGGCAGATTCCGGTCCGACGTCGACCCGCTCGAGTTGGCCACCCAGAGCTGGGCTGTCGGCCACGGTCTGGTGTCGCTGGTGGCAGGCGGCCCGCTGCCGGCTTCGACGCTCGAGCACACGATCCCCATGCTGACCGCGCTGTTCGTCGCCGCGGGAGACGAACCGGAACGGTGTCGCGCCTCCGTCGAACAGGGGTGGAACGAGAACCCGCCGGCCGAATAGCACGACGCCGCCGCGACCTCGGTCGCGACGGCGTCGGATGTGCGGCGATCGGCCCCTCGGGGTGAACGATCAGTTGCGGTATTCGGGATGGTCGGCGACGAACTTCGCGACATACGAGCACGACGCGCCGATCTTCAGGCCCTCGGCGCGGGTCGCGTCCAGAGCCTGGCGCACGACGTCGCCGGCGACGCCCTGGCCGCGGAACTCCGGTTCGGTGACGGTGTGGTCGAAGTCGCGCACGCCGTCGACCTGCGTGTAGTCGGCGTAGCCGGCGAGTGCATCGCCGATGTAGAGGGCAAATCGCGACTGCTCGGGGAGATGCTCGACGCGACGGTTTTCATTGTTCTGGCTCATGATCGCACCCTACCGTCGTGGTGACGGACGACGGCGAGGAGTGCGGGGGAGCGGCGGCCGGGCCAGGTGCCGGTGAGCACTTCGGGTCCCGGCGGCAGCCCGAGGTGCTCACCGACCATCCGTGCCAGCTCGATCTCGACGCCGCCCGCCGACACGGTGGTCGTCGCCGCGTCGCTCGCGTGAGAGATCCGGCCGATGGCCGGTACCGGGGACTCGGGAGTTCCGCTGCCGGCGACCTGCACCGGTCCCGCGGTGGTCTCGCCCGTTTCGGCGTCGACGAGTTCGGCTGCGCCACCGCCGGTCGCGATCGCGGCGACCAGCGCGGTGAGGTACGCCGGGTCGGCGCACGCGTCGTAGACCCAACGGGTTCCGAGCACGGTGTGGTCCAACGTGGCGACCAGCGAGTCCTGGGCATCGTGGAGCGGGGCGCCGCGATAGGTCAACGGCACCTGCAGAATTCGCCCGTCCCCGGTGCGCAGCAGGTGTGTTTCGATGCCGACCTCGCCGTCGGGATCGTCGAACCGGAACGCACCGATCCGTTCGAGGTCGGTCGAGTCTCCGGACCACGGTTGCGACGGCACCCACGCCGCGAGGATCTCCGGCTTCGACGGTGACAACTGTGCGTTCTGGTGGATGATGGCCATGGGTCGGACGATACGTGCGACTACGCCGGCGGGCGCACCGGAGTCACCGGTTTCGGTAGCCGCGCGGCGTCGATGTCGGTGTGCAGCAGCATCACGTTGTAGTCGGACCATGTGCTGGCCAGGTAGTACAGGTTCTCACCCGACGACCACGGATGGATGAACGCGCCGTACACGCTCGGCACGTCCCGGCTGTCCACCAGCACCGTCGGTGCGCTCCAACCGGATTCGAGCGCGGCGGAGGTCCGCGCGACGATCGAGTTCGTCGCATCGGTGTACAGCGCTACGAACCCGCCGAGGTGCTCGTTGTAGGCGACGGACAGTTCGCTGACCGGGCCGGGGATCACGACGCCCGCGGCCTTCGGATCGCTCGGGGTCCAGGCCGCGATGCCGTCCCAGTACTCGTAGGCGATCGGGTCGAGCAGGGATTCCGGCCGAACCCGGGCCAGGTGGGCGGCGCCGTTGCGTCCGGACGGGGTGCCGAACCGGTATACCCAGCCGTCGTGTTCGATGAACGCGCCCATCTGGAAATTGGTGTTGCCGCTGAGCGGTTCGTTCAGCCGTGCCGTGAGCGGATGTACCGTCCAGGTCTCGCCGTTGTCCACCGACGAGGCGAGCGCAGAGAAGTTCGTGTGCCACTCGCCGGGTGCGCCCCAACTGCGGACCGACATGAAATCGAGGTACTGAACGCCGCCGACCGCGATGCCCGCGGTGGGGATCGTCGTCACCTCGACGCCGTTGACCTTGCGGCTCTCGATCAGTTCGCGGGCGTGATGCGGGCGATCCAGGGGGGCGCTGTCGATGCTCATGCCGTTGCCGAGGTTGCGGTCGCTGCTGCGGAACAGGATGTTGCTGCGCCAGTCTCCGACGAGTCCGCACAGCGGATTGCGGTTGAACCCGAACGTGTCTCCGAACGCCGCGAGCACCTGCCCGTTCCCGTTGTCCCACATGATGCCCAGATCGGTGCCGAGGACCGAGAACCGGGGCACGGTGTCGTTGGGGCCCATCAGCCCGGTCAGGTGCGATACCGCGGTGGTGGTGCCCTTCAGTCCGGGGAGCCGGCCGTCCTGCCCATTGAGCCAGGGGATCGGGGTCACGCCGGGTTCCGAGCTGCCGGGCAAGGCGCTGCCGGTGCCGGGCATCGCGCTTCCGGTGCCGCTGCCCGGCGGGCACGCGGCGTGCGCCGTCCCGGTCCCGCCGAGCACGAACGCGCAGGTCGCGGTCAGGGCCACGGGCAGTGCGAGAGCCAGACGCCGCCGCAGAGACGAGGGCATGGGACCTCCGGTGTGTGGAGCCACACATTCGATGCTGTGCCAACGTAACAGCAGTCACATCAGTCTCACGTGCCACTTCGGTAACGAGTAGGTCGCGGCTGGGGCGGTCAGGAACGCGACGTCGCCGGGGGATGGGCGGCCCGTACCGCGTCGACGAACCGGCGTTTCTCGGTGACATAGCGGTCCCGGAACCCGTCGAGGTCGTCGGTGCCGTCGCTCGACGCCGCGGTGAGAAAGCCGAATGTCGACTCCGCCGCGGCCAGCACCGGATCCGGCGCGGTCAACCGCATCTCGTTGACGATCGCGTCGAGATCGACGATGCCGCGCGCGATCGCCCGCAGATGCGGGTCCCCCGAGTGCAGTGCCTCGTCGAGTTCGACGTCGGCGAGCGCGGACCGGTCCAGTTCGAAGAGATGGTTGTGCACCGTGTCGGCGGTGTGCAGGAACCGCACATGCAGGGCGCGATCGGTCGCACGCAGCACCGGCGCGGGCGTCGGCTGACGGGCCGATCTCCGGCCGGCACGCGTGGCGAGCACCCCGAGCACCACGCCGACGACGAGCGCCGCCGGTGCCGCCCACCAGGGTGCGGTACCGGCGGTGAACAGATCCGACCACGACTCCATCGTCGGATGTTAGCAGCGGGAAGTACCCGTTCCGTCCGCTGTGTTCACGACGATCGCCTCATCGTCGGTCAGAGCCCGGAACTCGATGCCGTTGCGCGTCAGGTACTCGACGGCGCGGTCGCTGCCGCCGTCGTCGAGCGGTGACCCGCCGGAATGCGGCACGATCGTGAAATCCACCAGGCCCAGACCGTCCCACTGCGGTGGGATCCCGCATGTGGGCTCGACCTCGGCCGGGTCGTCGGAGAACTCGACACCGCGCAGCGTCGGCGTCACCACGCACGCCCCGGCGCTGTACCCGGCGTATGCGAGGGCCCCGGACCGGACGAGTTCGATGAGAACGGCGTCGCCGCCGGACCGCGCGAGCTGCGCCCGCAACACGAAGGTGTTGCCGCCGCGCACCCACACCGCCCCGAAGTCGGACAGCCTGGCGCGCAACGACTCCGGTGCACCGAAATGGTCGCGCAGATCCACCTCGACCGGTTCGAACCCGAGCGCGCGCAGCGGGCCGAACTCACTGATCACCGCCGACTGCCGGGCATGGGCGGGCCAGGCGTCGCCGGCGTTGGCGATCACCGCGATCGGGCCTGCCGGACCGGTCACACGGAGCAGCGCCGCCGGGTCGGCGCCGAATCGATAGGAGGACAGAAACAGGCGCATCGACGAACGGTCAGATGGTGAACGCGAGATTGTCGACGAGGCGCCGGCCGACCGTGGTGTCCCCACCGAGAGTGATCTCGTCGAGGTGATCGAACGCGCGAACGCGCCCGCCCGCCAGCCGCACGAACAGTCCCGAATCGAGGGCGATGGTGCTGGTCGCCTCGCCCGACAACTCGGGGACGAGCGCGGCCCGCCCGTGGACCTCCACGTGCAGGGTGCGGGCGAGCGGCCCCGTCAGCTCGAACGAGATTCGCGCCCCGTCCGGGGCCTTGCCCAGCTTGCCGACGACATACGCCAGCGACCCGAGGACCTCGGTGATCGCCAGTTCGGCCCGAGCGCCGCCCTCGTCGCCGGGGAGTCCGAGCGCGTCACGGAGGTCGAGTTCGTGCATCCAGCAATCGAATACGCGGATACGCATGAACCGTCCGTAGGTTGCCGGACCGACCGGAGTCTGTGCGGGGGCGTCGAACCATTCCTGCGTCATCGTCGCGAGCTGGTCGCGGCGGCGCGCAACGATCCGCCGGTATCGGTCGAGGACGTCGGCGCCGGGAGTGCCGCGCAGCGACTCCACCCACCGTTCGTTGAGTGCGCCGATCTCGTTGTGCACGTGTCCCAGGGCATGCACGTCGATGTCGACGTGCGGGGTCTGCTCACCCGCGAGGAGCGACTCGGTTCCGATCAGGTGCGCCACGATGTCCTTGACGGTCCAGCCCGGCAGCGTCGACGGGGTGAACCAGGAATCCGTGTCGAGGTCGGCGAGCAGATCGTCGATGACCGCGAACTGCTCGAACAGCAGCGAACGGATCGTCTCGACGGGGAATTCGGGGCTCGATTCGGTGGTCAACGTGGGTCCTCTGTTTCCAATCGGTCCAGTCCGGCGCGGATCAGGGCTGCGGTCGCGTCCGGGTCGTGGGGGCGGCGCCGGACGAGTCCGGTCGCCAGGCGCAGTTTGTCGCCGCTCCAGCGCGGCAGCACGTGCAGGTGGGCGTGGTCGACGGTCTGGAACGCGGCCCGGCCGTCGTTGAGCACCAGATGGGTGCCGTCGGGCGCGAGATCCGAACGGGTCAGCGCCCGCGACAGATGCTGTCCGATGCGGAACATCGCCGCGCCGTCGCCCGGGTCCAGGTCCTCGAGTCGCGCCGCGTGCGCGCGGGGCACCACGAGGACGTGGCCGCGCGAGATCGGCCGGATGTCGAGGAACGCGACGACCGTCCCGTCCTCGAACACCCGCCTCGCCGGTGCGGTGCCGGCCACTATGTCGCAGAACACGCACGCTCCCACGATCGTCACTGTAGCGCCGCGACCAGAGCGGGCAGTCCGATCGCCGCCGTCGTGCGCCACACATGGCTCGCCTGATCCGAGATCTCCGTCGGCTCGGGACCGATCTCGACGACCGGCACGCCGTGGCCGCGCGCGAGTGCCGGCAGCCCGGCCGCCGGATACACCACACCGGAGGTGCCGACGACGAGCAGCAGATCGGCGTCGGCGACAACGTCGGTCGCCGCCTGCCACGGTGCGCGGGGCAGAAGTTCGCCGAACCATACGACGCCCGGACGAACCGCACCCCCGCAGTGTGCGCACGCCGGCGGCGTCAGCTGCGCAACCGGTTCGGCCGGCGGGTCCGGGAGCTCGGCAGCGGACTCGCAGTCGGCGCAGCGCGGTGCGAACAAACTGCCGTGCAGGTGCGCGCGGACGACGCTGCCGGCCCGTTCGTGCAGATCGTCCACGTTCTGGGTGACGATGTGCACTTCGGCGGCGTGGGCCCACCGCGCCAGCGCGTGATGCCCGGCATTCGGTTCGACCTGCCGGACCAGCGCCACACGCCACTGGTACCACGCCCACACCGTCGCCGGATCGGCGTGCCACCCCTCGGGGGTCGCGAGGTAGGTGGCGTCGAACTCGGACCACAGGCCGGTCTGCGCGTCCCGGAACGTCGGGACGCCGCTCTCGGCGGACATGCCCGCACCGGTGAGGACGACGACGCGGCGCGCGGCGCGGGCCAGGTCGAGTATCTCGGACGGAACGCTCATTGCCGTGACGGTAGAGGATCGGTGCGTCCGGTGTCCCCGGTGCGACCGCAGCGCGGACACGGCTCGTCCGCGTCCTCGAGGAACAGTCCGCACTCCGGGCACACCCGGTCGAGCCAGCACACCGGGTCGCCGCCGGTGTCGTGGTCGCGCGCCGTCATCTCGCCTCCCGCAGGTGCTCGGCGAGGACCACGGCGCCGCTGTGGTCGAGGTCGTGGGTCGCGGTCAGCAGCACCAGGGGGCGTCCGTCGGCGAGGCGGTCCAGCCGGGCGACGGCGTCGCGTCCGGTTTCGGCGGTCAGCTCGCGGAGGTAGCGGGTGCGGAATTCCGAGAACAACGCGGCGTCGTGCGCGTACCACTTGCGCAGCTGCGCAGACGGCGCGAGATCCTTCGCCCACTCGTCGTAGTGGAACGCGTCCTTGCGCAGTCCGCGCGGCCACAGGCGGTCCACCAGGACACGGAATGCGTCCTCGTCCGCAGGGTGGTCGTAGACGCGTTCGACATCGACGGTGCGACGTGACATCCGGCTCCTCCTTCTTCTTGCATTCACGACCGATGGGAGAGAATTGTGAAGTGAGCTGCATCACAATTCTCGCACCGGTTCCTTGTTCGGACTCGATTCAGACAGAACCGGCCGGTTGCAGTGTTGTCGTCATCACGGTAGGTCTGGCTTGGCTCATCGGCCCGGCCCATCTCGCCGTGGCCTTGATGACGCAGCCCGCCGCTCTCGCGGTGCGGCCCTCATTCGAAGCAGGAGTCAGGGGAATTGGATACCGAAGGATTGAGCACGGGAAGTGAGGCACAGCGTCGTCCGACCGTCGGCGTCGTTCGCGAATCGAACGACGGCGAGCGTCGCGTCGCGCTGGTCCCGAAGATCGTTCCGTCTCTCATCGGCAAGGGTCTCGACGTCGTCGTCGAGCCCGGTGCCGGTGAGGCGGCGCTGATTCCCGACGAGGCCTATGCCGAAGTCGGCGCCACCCTCGGCGACGCCTGGGCTGCGGATGTCGTGGTCAAGGTGGCACCGCCGTCGGACGCCGAGGTCGCGCGGCTGCGGTCGGGACAGACCCTGGTCGGGTTCCTGGCGCCGCGCAACGCCGACAACCAGATCGGCGCGCTCACCGCGGCCGGCGTGCAGGCGTTCGCCGTCGAGTCGATCCCGCGCATCTCGCGTGCGCAGGTGATGGACGCGTTGTCGTCGCAGGCGAACGTGGCCGGTTACAAGTCGGTGCTGGTCGCCGCGTCGGAGTCGACGCGCTTCTTCCCGATGCTCACCACGGCCGCGGGCACCGTCAAGCCCGCGACCGTGCTGGTGCTCGGGGTCGGCGTCGCCGGTCTGCAGGCGCTGGCCACGGCCAAGCGTCTCGGTGGCCGCACCACGGGGTACGACGTGCGCCCCGAGGTCGCCGATCAGGTGCGGTCGGTCGGTGCGCAGTGGCTGGATCTGGGGATCGACGCGGCCGGTGAGGGTGGCTACGCCCGCGAACTCACCGACGCCGAGCGCGCCCAGCAGCAGCAGGCACTGGAGGAGGCCATCAAGGGCTTCGACGTGGTCATCACGACCGCGCTCGTCCCGGGTCGCCCCGCACCGCGTCTGGTCACCGCCGCCGCGGTCACCGGCATGAAGCCGGGCTCGGTGGTCGTCGACCTCGCCGGTGAGACCGGCGGCAACTGCGAGCTGACCGAACCCGGCCAGACCGTCGTCAAGCACGGCGTGACGATCTGCTCGCCGCTCAACCTGCCCGCGACGATGCCCGAGCACGCATCCGAGCTCTACTCGAAGAACGTCGCCGCCCTGCTCGAGCTGATGCTCGACGACAACGGCGCGCTGGCACCGGACTTCTCCGACGAGATCCTCGACGGCGCGTGCGTGACCCGCTCGAAGGAGAACGCGTAGATGTACACCGAACTGCTCGCGAACATCGCGATCCTGGTTCTTGCCGGGTTCGTCGGGTTCGCCGTCATCTCCAAGGTGCCGAACACACTGCACACGCCGCTGATGTCGGGCACCAATGCCATCCACGGCATCGTCGTGCTCGGTGCACTGGTGGTGCTCGGCCATCTGCCCGGGGACGCCCCGTGGAGCATCAAGATCATCCTGTTCGTCGCGCTGGTGTTCGGCACCCTGAACGTGGTCGGCGGCTTCGTCGTCACCGACCGCATGCTCGCGATGTTCAAGCCCAAGAAGGACGCGGTCAAGGTCTCGGCCGAGAAGAAGGGGGCTGACTCCTGATGACGTACCTCGTCACCATTCTGTACATCGTCGCGTTCGCGATGTTCATCTACGGTCTGTCGGGTCTGACGGGCCCGAAGACCGCGGTGCGCGGCAACTACATCGCCGCGGCCGGCATGGCCGTCGCCGTCGTCGCGGTGCTCATCGACATCCGGGACACCGACAACTGGGGTCTGATCGTCGGCGGCCTGGCCGTGGGCGTGATCCTCGGTGTGCCGCCGGCCCTGAAGACCAAGATGACCGCGATGCCGCAGCTGGTCGCGCTGTTCAACGGCGTGGGCGGTGGCACCGTCGCGCTGATCGCGTGGGCCGAGTTCCTCGACTCCGACGGCTTCACCACCGTCGACGCCGTGCCGTCCGTGCCGTTCATCGTCGGATCGCTGTTCGCCGCGATCATCGGTTCGGTCTCGTTCTGGGGCTCGCTCGTGGCGTTCTCCAAGCTGCAGGAACTGCTGAACAAGAACTTCGAGAAGAAGGTCGTCGCGTCCGCGAAGCTGTTCCAGCTCGCCAACATCGTCCTGGCCCTCGCGTCCATCGCGATCGCCGTGTACATCGGTGTGCAGGCCGACCCGGCCAACGACCCGACCCCGGCGATCTGGATCGTCGCGCTGCTCGTCGTCGCCGGCCTGATGGGCCTGTTCGTGGTGCTGCCGATCGGCGGCGCCGACATGCCCGTCGTCATCTCGCTGCTCAACGCCCTGACCGGTCTGTCCGCGGCCGCCGCAGGTCTGGCCCTGAACAATCAGGCGATGATCGTCGCCGGCATGATCGTCGGCGCGTCCGGTTCGATCCTGACCAACCTCATGGCCAAGGCCATGAACCGCTCCATCCCGGCGATCGTGTTCGGCTCGTTCGGTGGCGACGGCGGCTCCGGCGGCACAGTCTCCGCGACCGGCGGCACCGTCAAGGCCACCTCCGCCGCCGACGCGGCGATCCAGATGGCCTACGCCAACCAGGTCATCGTCGTCCCCGGCTACGGTCTGGCCGTCGCACAGGCACAGCACGCCGTCAAGGAGATGGCGGCAATGCTCGAGGAGCGCGGCGTCGAGGTCAAGTACGCGATCCACCCGGTCGCCGGCCGCATGCCCGGTCACATGAACGTCCTGCTCGCCGAGGCCGACGTCGCGTACGACGCGATGAAGGAGATGGACGACATCAACGGTGAGTTCTCGCGCACCGACGTCACCATCGTCATCGGCGCCAACGACGTCACCAACCCGGCCGCGCGTCAGGATTCGTCCAGCCCGATCTACGGCATGCCGATCCTCAACGTCGACCAGTCCAAGTCGGTGATCGTGCTCAAGCGGTCCATGTCCTCCGGTTACGCCGGTATCGACAACCCGCTGTTCACCGCCGACCAGACGTCGATGCTCTTCGGCGACGCGAAGAAGATGGTCTCCGAGGTCACCGAGGAACTGAAGGTCCTCTGACCCGCATCCACCGTCAGGGGCGCCCGCGCACATTCGCTGCGCGGGCGCCCTCGCGTACGTGCGGGGCCAGTGCCGCCGCACCCAGCACACACGCCAAGGGCACCGCCATCGCCGCCGTCAGCGACGTCGCCTCCGACAACCAGCCGATGCACACCGGGCCTGCCAGGAAGCCGATGTAGCCCATCCCGACGACCCGCGACATGTTCGCCCCCGGTGATCCGGTGGTCAGGTTCCCTGCGGCGGTGAACAATTGCGGAACCGCCCCGGCGAGCCCCGCACCGAACAACCCCCACCCGGCCAGGGTCAGCGGCAGCCACGGCGAGGCGATCACCGTGACCATGCCGACGGCGGCGACCAGCGCGCCGTACCGCACCAACGCCACCGGGCCGATCCGGGCGCCGATCCGGTCCGCGGTGAACCGGCCGATCGTCATCGTCGTCGAGAACACCCCGAACGCGAGGGCCGCCACCGAATCCGGGCTGCCCAGATGTTCCTTGACCTGCAGGGCACTCCAATCGTTGGCGACGCCCTCGCACAACATCAGCATGAACGCCAGCCCGCCGAGCAGCAGCACCCGTCGCGAATACCCGCCGCGCGGTGCCGCATCGCCGGGATGATGCCGCTGCGGCACCCGAACCAGCTGCCCGGCCGCGACCGCGACCACCGCCAGGCCCACCGCGCCCGCGAGCGCCAGTGACACCGCCGGAGCCCACCCGGCCGCGAGCGTTCCCGCCCCGGCCAGCGATCCGGCGACCCCGCCGACGGAGAACAGTCCGTGGAACGCCGCCATGATCGGCCGCCGGTAGCGCTGTTCGACGACGACCGCCTGCGAGTTCATCGACACGTCCAGGGCTCCGTTCGCGAACCCGAACAGCACCAGAGCGACCGCGAGCTGCCACGGCTGCGACGCCAGCCCGGGGCCGACCGTCGTGAGCGCCAGGGCGCTCGCGGCGATCGTGGTGGTGCGGTCGCTGCCGAA
Organism: Rhodococcus zopfii NBRC 100606 = JCM 9919; assembly: GCF_001895025.1. GTDB lineage: Bacteria > Actinomycetota > Actinomycetes > Mycobacteriales > Mycobacteriaceae > Rhodococcus > Rhodococcus zopfii. The sequence goes on along the minus strand of NZ_BCXI01000019.1, from coordinate 9,364 downwards.
CCGGTCGGCGAGCCGCCCGGTCGCCTGCATGCCACCGATCGCGCCGACGGCGAGCATCAACAGCAGGGTGCCCAGTGCCGCGTTGCCGATCCCGGCGCGCTGCTGCACCGCGGGAATGTGTACCACCCACATCGCGAGCAGGAACCCGTTGATCCCGAACACGGCGAAGACGGCGGCTCGAGCACGGCGGTGGGCAGGAGCGGTCACGGCACCCGACGCTACCGCCACCGGGACGGGTTCCTTCCCGTGCCGGGTCAGCGTCCGAGCAGGGCGGGCACCGGATCGCCGAGGACACCGCCGATCGCCGCGAGCGCCCGTCCGGCCTGCTCGCCGTCGACGAGCCGGTGGTCGAACGACATCGCCAGTGTGACCACGTCGCGCACCGCGAGCGCGTCGTCGACCACCCACGGCCGCGGCGCGATCGCCCCGACCGCGAGGATCGCCGCCTCGCCCGGCACGAGGATCGGGGTGCCGGTGTCCACACCGAACACCCCGACATTCGTGATCGAGATCGTGCCGCCGGTCAGGTCGGCGGGGGTCGCGCGCCCGGCGCGCGCGGTCGCGGTGACAGTGGCGATCGCCCCGGCCAGCTCCGGCAGCGACAGGATGTCCGCGTCCCGGATCACCGGAACCATCAAGCCCTCGCCGGTGGCGGTCGCAATGCCCAGGTTCACGTGGCCGGGGGTCACGATCTCCCCGGCATCCTGATCCCATGCCGCATGGAGAACCGGCTGGTCCGCGACCGCGTGCAGCAACGCCGCAGCCACGATCGTCAGGGCGGTCGGGTGCCGGTCCGCGAACGACGGATGCGCGCGCAGCCGCTCGACGAGGTCGACGGTCGCGGTGACGTCGCACGTGAGGAACACGGTCGCATGCGGCGCGGTGAACGCACTGCGCGTCACGGCCTCGGCGGTGCGCTTGCGCACCCCGGCGATCGGCACCCGCGTTTCGTGTCCGGGTTCGGTTCGTGCGCCGAGGTCGGCGGCGCGCCGGACATCCGAACGGGTGACGACCCCGCCGTTGCCGGTTCCGGCCACGGCGGTCAGGTCGATGCCGAGGCGTCTGGCCTCGCGCCGCGCCGACGGTTTCGCATCGGGGCGGTGCGGCTCGGTGTGCAGGTGCGGCGCGCTGTGCCCGCCCGTCGACGGCTCGGCCGGCGCCGGGGTCCGAGCAGCGCGTCTGCTCACCGGTGCGGCGCCGGGACCGTATCCGACGAGCACCGGGGTCGGCGGTGCGGTGGCGGTGTCGTGGAGGTCCGGGGTGCCGTGGGGGCCTTCGGTGGTCACCGCGATCCGGATGATCGGTGTCCCGACCGGCACCGTCGTGCCGGGCTCGGCGAGCAGTTCGGCCACCGTCCCGGCGAACGGTGACGGCAACTCCACCATCGCCTTCGCCGTTTCCACCTCCGCGACGACCTGGTTGAGCTCGACGCGGTCGCCGACGTCGACTCTCCAGGACACGAGGTCCGCCTCGGTCAAACCCTCACCGAGATCCGGCATACGGAATTCCTTGACGGACTGTCCCATTCGACGTTCCCTTCAGGCCGCGAGGCTGCGGTCGACGGCATCGAGGATGCGGTCGGGGTCCGGCAGGTGGTGCGCCTCCAGCTTCGCCGGCGGATACGGGATGTCGAATCCGCCGACCCGCAGCACCGGTGATTCCAGCTGATAGAAGCACCGTTCGGCGATCTGCGCGGCGATTTCGGCGCCGAGCCCGCAATTCACCGGGGCTTCCTGTGCGACCACGAGCCGGCCGGTGCGGCGCACCGACTCCTCGATCGTGTCGACGTCGAGGGGAGACAGCGATCGCAGATCGACCACCTCGAGCGAATGTCCTTCGCACGCAGCGATGTCCGCGGCCTGCAAGGCGGTCGTCAGCATTGAGCCGAACGTCACGAGCGTGACGTCGGTTCCCGGCCGGGTGATGCGCGCCCGGTCCAGGGGCAGCTCCGGCGGGGTGTCGAGATCGACCTCGCCGCGATCCCAGTACCGGTGTTTCGGCTCGAGGAAGATCACCGGATCGTCCAGCGCCACGGCCTGCTGGATCATCCAGTAGGCATCCGACGAGGTGCCCGGGCTCACCACCCGCAGGCCCGCGGTGTGTGCGAAATACACCTCAGGGGATTCCGAATGATGTTCGACGGCACCGATACCGCCGCCGTAGGGGATGCGGATCGTCAACGGCGCGGTCACCGCGCCCGCGGTGCGATAGTGGATCTTCGCTACCTGCGAGACGATCTGGTCGAACGCCGGATAGACGAATCCGTCGAACTGGATTTCGCACACCGGGCGGTATCCGCGCAGCGCCATGCCGAAAGCCGTTCCTACGATGCCGGATTCGGCGAGCGGGGTGTCGAAGACGCGGTTGTCGCCGAAGTCCTTCTGGAGCGTGTCGGTGACGCGGAAGACGCCGCCGAGCCGGCCGACGTCCTCACCCATGATCACGACCTTGCGGTCGTGTTCGAGCGCGCGGCGCAGTCCGGCATTGAGGGCAGCGCCCAGAGCCATCGTGGTGGTGGTCATGACCGAGCCTCCTCGTGCGATGCGGTGCCGAACCCGGCGAGATACTCGGCGTAGCGGGCGCGTTCGCCGGAGAGCACCGGGTGGTCGGTGGCGTAGACGTGATCGAACATCATGAGCGGATCGGGGTCGGGAGCGCTCAGGGCGCCGGTGCGCAGGCGGTCCGCAGCGTCGTCCGCGGCAGCCTGAACCGCGGCGAGATAGGGCTCGTCGGCGAGACCTTCGCGATCGAGCAGCCGCCGCACGCGGGTCAGCGGATCGCGGGCTTTCCATTCCTCCAGTTCGGCGGGGGTGCGGTAACGGGTGGGGTCGTCGGAGGTGGTGTGCGGGCCCATCCGGTAGGTGAGGGCCTCGACGAACGTCGGGCCGGCACCGTCGCGGGCGCGACGTGCGGCCTGCCGGGTCACCGCCAGGACCGCCAGGACGTCGTTGCCGTCGACCTGGACGGACGGCATGCCGAATCCGGCGGCGCGGTGGGCGAGTGCCACCGGGCTCTGCACCCGCACGGGTGCGCTGATCGCCCAGTGGTTGTTCTGGCAGAAGAACACCACCCCGGCGCTCCAGCTCACCGCGAATCCGAGGGCCTCGGAGATGTCGCCCTGGCTGGTGGCGCCGTCACCGAAGTAGGCGACCGTCGCGATCTCGGCCCCGTCGAGGTGGGCGCCCATCGCATATCCGGTGGCATGCAGGCCCTGCGAGCCGACGACGATCGCCGGGTTGGTGGTGTTGACGGTCGACGGATCCCAGCCGGAATGCGTGCAACCCCGCCACATCCGTGTCATGTCCGCCGGGTCGACGCCGCGGCACCAGGCGACGCCGTGCTCGCGGTAGCTGGTGAAGACGTAGTCGTCCGGTTCGAGCGCGTGCGCGGACCCGACCTGTGCGGCTTCCTGCCCGAGCAACGGAGCCCAGAGGCCGAGTTCGCCCTGGCGCTGCAGGGCGGTGGCTTCGGTGTCGATGCGGCGCACGACGACGAGGTCGCGGTAGAGGGTGCGCAGACGCTCGGGGCCGACATCGGCGACGAGCGCGGAATACTCCGGGTTGTGAACCCGTCGGCCGTCCGGCTGGATCAGCTGGACCGGATAGGCAATCTTGTCGACCACCGTGACCACCTCGTTCGGGTCGGCCCGGGCGCCCTTGTGGGACAACCCCCGGACATACCTGTGTTGTACTTCACATCATCCACGTCGGGGACAGCTGCGCAATCGAATCGAACGGGACTGTGCGGATCGCACGGTTCGTGGGGGCACGGCGGTGTCATACTGCGGAACATGACCAGTCTGGACGCGACCGACGCGCGGCTGCTACTCGAGCTGGCCCGCACGCCGCGGGCCACCGGGGTGGAGCTGGCGGCGAGGCTCGGCTTGTCGCGCAACACCGTGCAGGCGCGCCTCGCGCGCTGGGAGGCGGACGGTGTGCTCGCGTCGTTCGAGCGGCGCGTCGATCCGCGCGCGCTGGGTTACCCGCTCGCCGCGTACGTCGCGACGAAGGTCGATCAGCACCGGCTCGACAGCGTCGTCGCGGCGCTGGCGGAGATCCCGGAGGTCACCGAGGTCTACGGGATGACGGGGCAGACGGACCTGTCGGTGAAGGTGGTCGCGACCGACGCGGACGATCTGTATCGGCTGGCCGGGCAGATCCTCGAGATCCCCGGGGTCGAGCGCACCAACATGGCGCTGGTGATGAGGGAACTGGTGGCGCAGCGCACCGCGCCCCTGCTGCGGCTGTTGTCGCAGCAGGGGCGCGGCGTGCCGCAGCAGTGACGCGGTGTGCGGCGTGCCGCAGCAGTGACGCGGTGTGCGGCGTGCCGCAGCAGGGACGCGGTGCGGAGTGCTCAGAGGATCTCGTAGATGGTGGCGTTGGCGGTGCCGCCGCCCTCGCACATCGTCTGCAGGCCGTAGCGGCCACCGGTGCGGCGCAGGTGGTGGATCAGCGTCGCGGCGAGGCGGCCGCCGGAGCCGCCGAGCGGGTGACCGAGCGCAATCGCGCCGCCGAGCGGATTCAGCTTCTCGATCGAGGCACCGGTCTCGCGCAACCAGGACAGCGGCACCGACGCGAACGCCTCGTTGACCTCGAATGCGTCGATGTCGTCGATCGACAGGCCCGACTTCTTCAGGGCCAGGGCCGTCGCGGGGATGGGGCCGGTGAGCATCTTGACCGGGTCGTCGCCGGTGACGACGGCGGTGTGGACACGGGCGAGCGGGGTCAGGCCCAGGGCCTTCGCCTTCTCCGAGGTGGTCACGAGCAGGCCGGACGCGCCGTCGGAGATCTGCGAGGCGTTCCCTGCGGTGACGACACCGTTTTCGCGGAACGGGGCCTTGAGGCCGGCGAGCTTCTCGACGGAGGAGCCGCGGCGCACGCCTTCGTCGGTATCGATCACGGTGCCGTCGGCCAGGGTGACCGCGGCGATCTCGTCGGCGAACAGGCCCTCGTCCTGGGCGCGGGCGGCACGCTCGTGCGACTGCACGGAGTACTCGTCGAGCTCGGTTCGGGAGATACCCCACTGCTCGGCGATGATCTCGGCGCCAACGCCCTGGTTGAATCGGCCGTTGAAGCCGGGGGCGGTGAGCTCGTCGGCGTAGCGGTCGCGCGCGGGTCCGCCCATCTGGCCGGTGCCTTCGGGCGCGGAGGAGCCGAACGGGATGGCGGACATGATCTCGACGCCACCGGCGACGATGAGGTCGGCCTGGCCGGAGATCACGGCGGCGGCGGCGGTGGACACGGCCTGCTGCGACGAGCCGCACTGGCGGTCGAGGGTGAAGCCGGGGACGGATTCGGGCCAGCCGGCGCCGAGGACGGCCATGCGGCCGATGTTGCCGGACTGCATGCCCACCGACTGGACGGTGCCCCAGTGCACGTCGTCGACGAGGGCCGGGTCGATTCCGCTCCGCTCCGCGATCGTGCGCAGGATGTGGGCGGACAGCTCGACGGCGTGGACGCCGGACAATCCACCGCCACGCTTGCCGATGGGGGTGCGTACGGCCTCGACGATTACTGCGTCACGCATGTCTTCGGATCACTTCCTCTCGATGGAACTGCCAGTGCCGAGGAGTGTAATCCGTTAGATGAATATTCTGCCAAGCGGATGCTTGGTTACGGGATTCGGAGATCAGGGCCCCGGGCGCTCCGGAGCCCCTTTGACGAGCTGGATCACGGCTTTACGGATCTCGTCGGGGATCGGAACCGGCCGGCGGGTGCGCGCGTCGACGTAGACGTGTACGAAGCGACCGGTGGCCGCCGGGGTCAGCGTTCCGTCCGTCCCCTCACGGAAGATCGCCAGCTGATAGGTGATGCTGCGGGTACCCAGGCGGTCGACGGCGATGCCCACCTGCAACCGATCGGGAAACGACAGCTCCGCAAGGTAACGACAGGACGTCTCGGCAACGACACCGAGAGCCTCGAGCTCGCGGATGTCCACACCGGTCGTCGCCATGAGCCAGCCGTTGACCGCGGAGTCGAAGTACGAGTAGTAGGTGACGTTGTTGACGTGGCCGTAGTGGTCGTTGTCCGCCCAGCGCGTCTGCATCGGCCACAGTGCCGGGAAGCGGGCCGGGTCGGGCTGCGCGTCAGGGGTCGTCGGCTGGCGGTTGGTCACTAGATCATTGTGGCAGGAAGCACCGGACTTCACCTGAAGAAGAACGTCGAGGCTCGTCCGGGCCGAATCGTTACCGCTCCACAACCTTTCCCGCATCCCGATTCGACCGTCCGAACGACAGGACCACGCGGCCGCGAGACCCGCCACCGGCGCCGAGAAGGCGGGCACGCTGCCGCGACGAGGGACGTCACGATCGCGGCTTCGCGTCCGTCGGGGTCGCGCAACGACCATGCGGGCGCACGCGAGGGTTGCCTGGTGTGCGAGATCGGCGACCGTCTCGCGGACGCCGGCCGAGATCTTCGCCGGCGCGGCGCGGCGGCGGCAAACCGGCGCAGGATCGACCGGTGCAGCTCAATATTTTCTTAGACTGAGTAAATCTGTATTTTCTTAGGGTGAATAAATTATGGGGTTCGCAGCTCCAGCGGCAATTCTTGCGCTGGGTTGCGTCCTGGCTTCTCCCGGAACCGTCTCCGCGGATCCGGTTGCGCCGGTCGTGTCGCAGTGCGCGCTCGGCGCCTCCGGAACCGCGCAGCACCGTCTCGTCGAGCTCACCGACCCCGCCGGTATCGACTCGTACGGCACCGCCCGCGACCGCATCGCGCAACTGCGCGAGCTGCTCGTCCCCAGCGGCGACTATCGGGGCACGTTCGTGCTGGCGTTCGACGAAATCCTCGAACTGACAGGGCCGACGCTCACCGCCGGCATCTACGACGATCCGCAATGGGCGAGCGACCTGGCCGTCGAGGTCGTGCGCCTGTATATGGCGAACCTGCACGAGTACGTCACCGGTGGAACCCCGGCGCCGCACTGGGCCGACGCGTTCGCGCTGACCGAGCAGTGCGAGCGCAGTCCCGGCCGGGTGCTGACCGGGGCGATCGTCGCGCATCTGGTCACCGACTTCCCCGAAGCACTCGTCACCATCGGATCCGGCGTCGAGAACACCGCCGACTTCTACAGGTTCGGTGAGGCCCTCGTCGCCGCGGCACCACGTATCGCCGAGGAGTTCGAAGCCGTCTACGGAACCGATCTGGGACCGTTCTTCACCGGCTGGTTCGTCGGGGACCTGGTCGGCGCCGAGGAAACCACCACACTGATGTTCCAGTCCGCTCGAACGGTCGCGTGGGTCAACAACTTCGGTCTCCAGAATCCCGCGACCCGCGATGCGACGCGTGTCGAAATGCAGCTCGCCACTGCCGCAGCCGGCAAGGCGCTCGATCTGCTCGAGGCCGCCGGGACGATCTGAACCCGCCGATCGGTGGGCGTCTCCCGGGGATCCGGCTACGGCCGGCCGGAAGCGAGCGGGAACGAGCACGTCCTTGTGCCGAAGGCCCGGGCGCTCGGCGCACAACCGAAACCGGCCTCGTCAGGAGCGGGAGAACTCCGACGCCCGGCGCACCTGCTCGGGTGTCGGGGTCACGCCCGTATACAACGCGAACTGCAGCGCCGCCTGCAGCGCGATCACCTCGGCGCCGGTGATGACCGTGTGACCGTGGGCGCGTCCCGCCCGGATCAGCGGGGTTTCGGGCGGCGTCGCCACCGCGTCGAAGATCACCGTCGCCGCCTCGACCGCGGCGGGCGGGAACGGCAGCGCCTCGGCGTCGGGACCGCCCGCCATGCCGATCGGGGTCGCATTGATCAGCACGGCGGGGGAGGAGTCGGCGAGATCGGCGCGCCAGGCGAATCCGTACCGGTCGGCGAGCGCGCGGCCGGCGGGCTCGTTCCGGGCGAGCACGGTCGCGTCGGTGAAGCCGTGCGCGCGCACCGCCGCGACCACCGCCTTGGCCATCCCACCGCTGCCCGCGACCGCGACCGGTAGGGCCGGATCGACCGCGTGATCGCGGAGCAGATCCAGCACCGCCTGGAAGTCGGTGTTGTAGGCGTGCAGGACCCCGTCCTCGTTGACGACGGTGTTGACCGAATCGATCGCCCGCGCCGACCCGTGCATCACATCGACGAGCGGGATGACCTTCTCCTTGAACGGCATCGACACACCGGCACCCCGGATGCCGAGCCCGCGGATGCCCGCGACCGCGGCCTCGATGTCGGTGGGCGCGAACGCTTTGTACACGTAGTCCAGCCCGAGCTCGTCGTACAGGTAGTTGTGGAACCGGGTGCCGATGTTGCTGGGCCGGCCCGACAGCGAGATGCACAACCGGGTGTCCTTGGTGATCCGCGAAACCATGACCACCAACCTAATCTAGGGCTGGCGGTCTACTCCGGCACCTCGATACGTTGCGCGACATCGTCGGCGATCTGGGAAGCGGCGCCACGAGTGATCCGGTGGAGCAGCCGGCCGGGTGCTTCCACGGGCAGGGACCCGGGCCGGATGCCGCCGAAGCGGGGCCCGCTCCGGGCTGGAGGATCGCCCGGCCGGGGGTTATGTGGTGACCGATTCGGTGCACACGGTGAAGCGTCGCTCGGGGTAGGTGTAGCCGCCGTCGGAGCAGCCGGCGACGTCGGTGGTGTCTTCGAGGATGGCGGTGACGCGCTCGACGTTGGTCGCGGCCGGGTCGGTGCAGTCGACACGGTGTGGGTCGTCAGTGCCGGTGGGAATGCTCATGCATCCGTCGAGCACCCAGTCGATGTCCAGACACAGCGCGCCTTGTTCGGTGCCGTTGAGGCTTTCGTAGTACACCTGGTCGGCGTCGGTGGGGCATTGGGTGTTCTGTTCGGCCTTGGCGATCACCCGGTAGTTCGACTCGGGACTGCCGCACACCGCTTCGTCGATGGTGGCTGCGCTCATCGTCCCGCCGAGGGCGACGCAGTCGCCGACGGTGACGTCGATGTCGGTGGCACCTCCCTGGTCGATGCCCTGCTGCCCGGCGATGGTCGATGTCGCGGCCGCGCCGGTCGACGAGACCGGTGTCGCCTCGTCGGTGTCGCTCACGCATCCGGCGGCGAACAGCACCGCGGCACCGACGGCCGCGGCGGTTACCGTCTTCACCGCAGCGGCCCGGATCGCTCGGCATCGGAAGGTGTCGTGCATGTGGTGTCCTCACTGTGGGATCGGGGCGCGGGTGCTCCCGCCTCGGCCCCCGGCAGGAGGCCGCGGTGGATTCTGACCGAAATGGTCGAAAAGGGGAAATTGGGCACCTCGGTCCCGACGCCGGATACCTGAGACTGGACGGTGTGAGCGTGTCGTAGAACGCGAGAGCCCCTGCCGGGCAGGAGAATTTGAGTTGCCACTGTCCGCTGGAAGAGGCCATCGGAAGCCGGTCCGCCACCGCGAGCAGGTCGACACCAGTTTAGC
>NZ_BCXI01000018.1 GCF_001895025.1 Rhodococcus zopfii NBRC 100606 = JCM 9919 | reverse complement strand
GACCTGCGCAGGTACTACTCCAAACACACCAAGAACGACCGGATCGACTCCGAACTGCTGGCCCGGCTTCCCTGGCTGCACCCGGAAGGCCTGCGGGAGTATTCCGGGCAGGGACCGGCCGACGCGCTGCGCCGCCTGGTCAAGCAACGCTCCACGCTGGTCAAACGCCGGGTCGCGGTTTGTTCCCGCCTCGGTGCACTCGTCGAACTGCTGGGTCCGTCGTGGTATGCGGTACCGGGTTCGAACTACGGCGTCGCCGCGCTCGAGTTCCTGGCACGCTATGCCGACCCGAATGCGGTGATCCGGCTCGGTCACGCGCGACTGACCCGATTTCTGATCGCCCGACCCCGAGGCGGGTGGCGCGACGATCACGCTGCCGCGCTCGTCGCGGCCGCCAATGAAACACTCGCGCTGTGGGGTCCGGGCGGAATGGACTTCGCCGAGCTCGCCGGCGACATCGCTCATAAAGCCGAGCAGGCATTGTTCCTGACCCGTCAGATCAAACAGATCGACGAACGCGTCGCGGACCTCTACGCCGACACCGACCCGGACGGCATCGTCGCCTCGGCGCCCGGCGTCGGACCGGTCATCAGCGCGGTGATCGCCGGCCGGATCGGTGACCCCCACCGGTTCACCTCGCTGGCGGCGATCCGCGCGTACACCGGTCTGGTACCGAAGGTCAGTCAGTCCGGGGTCAGCAAGGTCGAGTCCTCGATCACCAAGGCCGGGGACCCGCTGCTGCGTGAGATGTTGTGCACCGCGGCCGATCAGGCCCGCAAGATCGACCCCCAGATCGCGGCGAAATATCAGCGGCTGATGGCCGGCGACCGCCACCACGATTCCGCGATCTGCCACCTGGCCACGCAGTTGGTGACCCGGATCGCTACCTGCATGCGCTCCGGGAGGCCCTCCGTGCTGCGCGATGTGGACGGCACCGCGATCACCGGAGCAGGGCAGAAAGATCGTCAAGGAGCGTTACCGGATCGAGCCGCGGCACCGCGACAACGTCCGGCACAAGCGGATGGATGAGCGTCGGAAGGTAGAGGCAGGCCGGAAGTCACAGGAGTCGCAGAGCGCTCCAACATCCCGGCCTGCCATCACCAAGCCTACAAACCGCGATGTGGCTTGACCCCTGTTAGGAACTCAGTTTTGCCCGGCATCACCCACACCGGAAGGAGGACGGCGCTTCCTCTCCCTCGCGAACGAGGGGGTATCCGCGCCGAACACCAGATGACCACCCAGCCTTCTCACGGCTCCCCCGACACCGGCCGCGTCTTCCGACTCGGCCGCCCCTGGCGGGCTCTCGACCCCTTCCTGTTCGCGATGCACCACGTCGACCACTACCCCGCCGGCACCGCGAACCTCGGCCCGGCGTCGGTGGCCGACCACGATCTCGGCAGCGACTTCGACAATCCCGCTGGCTGGAACATGTACCACGGCCGCACGGTGCCGGGCTTCCCCGCGCATCCCCATCGAGGGTTCGAGACGATCACGATCGTCGAACGCGGTTACGTCGACCACGCCGACTCGGCCGGCGCGACCGCGCGTTATGGTCAGGGCGATGTGCAGTGGCTGACCGCCGGAAACGGTGTCTCGCATTCGGAGATGTTCCCGTTGCTCGAGGAGAGCGCCTACAACCCGTTCGAGTTGTTCCAGATCTGGCTGAATCTGCCGGCCGCGGGGAAGGCCGCGGCGCCCGAGTTCACGATGCAGTGGAACGAGGACATCCCCGTCGTGACGGTCCGGAGCCCGGCCGGCGCAGCCACGGTCAAGGTGATCGCGGGGCGCTACGGCGCCGCCGAACCCGTTTCGCCGCCGACGAATTCGTGGGCAGCGAATCCCGAGTCGGATGTTGCGGTGTGGTTGATCGAACTGGAACCCCACGCGCGGGTCGAGCTTCCGGCATCCGCGGCCGCCGGGGCCCGTCGAATCCTCTACGTCTACGGCGACGACTCGCATGCGATTGTCGAGGGACTCGGCGTCGCTGCAGGCAACGGCTTCGCCCAGTACATTCACGGGACGACCACCGTGTCGACGGGCGATCGTTCCGCGAAGCTTCTTCTGCTGCAGGGAGTTCCGATCGGCGAGCCGGTCGCCCAGCACGGTCCGTTCGTGATGAACACGTCCGCGGAACTGCAGCAGGCGTACGACGACTATCGGCGCACCGAGTTCGGCGGGTGGCCGTGGGATCGCGTCGACGTCGTGCACGATCGCGGCACCGGCCGGTTCGCCCGGCACTCCGACGGCTCGGTGAGCACCCCTCGTCTCACCGAGCCGCGAGGCGACCGGCAACCGCCCCGACGCGAACGTCGATCAGAAGACCGGGCAGTTGACGATGTAGTCCCAGGCCGTATCGTCGAGACCGGTGACGCGAACCAGCACCGTCGCCAAGCTCGCTACTGCCGGCGCTTCCGGTGGACGGGGCAGCGGACGCGACCGCCGGTACGGCGACGGCCACCGCCACCGCGGTCCCCGCAACAGCAATCTCACTGCGGACCCTGAAGTTCGGCCGGATCGGATTTCCTGACACGTGGCCTCCGTACGTTCGCGGGTGATGTTCCGGCTCGATGGTTCCAGCGACGCCACGGATTGCGTATCGGCCGTTCGCAGGACAACCCCACAGACGAGACCGCATTTTCTGACCCCACCGGTATTGACAATATTCGTTGTCAGTTGCAAGGTGGTGCGTGTGACGATCCCGGCATACGCACCGACCCGCTACATGCGCGACCGCGATCGCAGCGCGCGCATCACCGCACCTCTGCGTCCGTTCGCATGGCCGAATCCCGATGCCGACGCGGAGGAGGCGGACCGGCTCCGGCGGGCGCTGCTCGAGCAGGACGAACCGAGCGCCGTATTGGTCCGCGCGATGCGCGAGGACCGCACCGTCACGATGGCGCAGTTCCGGCAGGCACTGCATCGAGGCATCGACGCCGTACCCGACGCCCCGGCACCGCTGCGCGACTACTTCACCATGCTCGAGGACACCCCGGCTTGGGTCGATCGCGACAAGATCGCCCTCGGTGCGCGCACCTTGCGGCGCGTCGGCACCGATGCCGCGGACGTCCTGGCCTACGGTTCCCTCCTCGGCGGGTACAACAACTCCGGTCCGCTGCCGGTCCTCACCGGATCGGGCAAGCTCACCGGCGACCGGACACTTCGGCGCATCGCCGAAACCGGCGCGTGGTGGTACGGCTGCACGGAGGACGGTGGGCTCGAACGCTTCGGCGACGGGTTCCTCCTGTCCGTCCACGTTCGCCTCATGCACGCCTTCGTCAACTATCACCACGAGCACGAAACAGATTGGGACACAGCCGAACGCGGACTTCCCATCAACCAGTTCGACCAGGCCGGCACGCTCGGCCTGTTCTCGATCACGTTCCTGCTGCACACCCGTGTCCTCGGTGTGCGCTACACCCGTCGGGAGGCCGATGCGGTCCTGCACCTGTGGTGCTACGTCGGATGGCTGATGGGAGTCGACGACCACTGGCTTCCGTTCGACCTCCGGAAGGGACTGCGCATGATGTACCGGATCGGTTCGGCGTCGCCCGCCGCGGACGAGAACAGCCTCCTACTCGCGAAGTCGTTGGTCGATCTGCCGCTCGATTCCGGCCAGACCGGTTTCGGCCCGATGCGCCGACGCTACGAGTACGAGCGCGGACTCTCGCTCGCGACCACGCTCCTCGGCCCCGCGGCGGTCCGCGCCCTGAAAGTTCCGACGCGTCCGCCGTGGTACCCGGCGGCCCGCATCGCGGTGAACGTGACCAAGCATCACGTGATCGGTCGCTTCCCTGCCGGGAAACGCTGGCTACAGCGACTCGGGGAACGCCGGCTGGTCGAGAATCGGCAGCGCATCCTCGGCGGCGAAATCGCCAGCGTCGCAGCGATTCCCGCCTGAACATTGCGCCGCGGCCGAATTCGTGCCATCCTCGACGACCATGACAACAGGAAAGGCGGCCTCCGCCCCCATCGCGTGACCGCCGTGGCGACCACACGGGCGGTCGAACACCGCGTCCCTTCCCACGGCACTGCCCCTCACGACCTGCTCTCCGACGTCCGCGAACTCCGCGACCACTGGCTCGCGCGCGGGCTGAGCACACGACCCGCCGATCGTTCCGTTGCGAATGCGCAGTCGCAGAACTGTATCGGCGCTCCGGTTTCGATCCACCCGAGTTCCTGTGGGTGCCGTCGCCCGCCGCGGCGTCGGCCCTGATCCCGGAATTGACACTTCGGGCTCCCTCGTCGGCCCTCGACGACACTCATCCGTCCGTACGCATCGCGTCGCTGTTGTCGGCCTCACGCGCACGGATGGACGAGCGGATCCGTCGTCGCTATCCTCCGTCGTCCCGATTCGCAGACCCGGGGCGCACGTACGGACCGCCCCTGAACCCGGGGCAGATCATCCGGTTGCTGATGTGGAATTCATTGCGCACCACACTTTTCGATGCGGTCGCAACCGCGATCCGCCGGACACTCCCCCAGCCGGTGGGCACCGTGAGCTGGTACGGGCAGCAGGAAGCCCATCGGGTCGGGTACTACGACGCCATCCGACGATGCGGCCTCGTCGGTTTCGGAGGCCGCGAGAACGACCTGCTCGACGTCCAGGCCGCGCTGGTCGGCGCGACCGGATGGTGGTGGGCGTTCGAGCGGGTGTGCGTGATGGCCGAGCGACCCTCCGAACTGCACACCGAACCGAACCCCGGTGGCGCCCACGGCGAACGCCGCCTCCACCATTCCGACCGCGCAGCCCTCGAATATCCGGACGGAGCAAAGACTTTCGTCCATCACGGCACCATCGTTCCGGAGTGGGTGGTGCTCGACCCTAGCGCCGAACGCATCGGACGCGAACGCAACGTCGAGATCCGGCGGTGCGCGATCGAGCGCATCGGCTGGGACGCCTACATCGACGCGGCCGGGCTCACACTCGTCGACCGCGCCGAGGATCCCGGCAATCCCGGCTGTCTGCTCGAGCTGTACGAGCGTCCCGGCGCCTGGGGCCCACCCGGGCGAATCCTCCTCGCCGTCAACGGATCGGTCGAGCGCGACAGCACTCGCCGCCGCTACGGACTGCCCGTTCCCGCCTGGGCTCCGTCCGCCCTCGACGCCGCCGGCTGGACGTACGGCATCAGCGGCTCCGACTACTCCCGACTCGTTCGCCGAACCTGATTCCCCGAGGTGATCCCCATGAATGCTCAACAATCTCTGTCCGACATCACTGCCTGGAGCGGCATCGACGTCTTCGACTACCTCGATGGTGAGGTGTCCGTCCCGGTCGTCGACGGTCCGCAGGCCCAGGGTGATCTCATCGTCGTCCCACACGCGATGCTCGCCGGCGTGGTGACACCCCACCCGTGGACTCGTTCCCTACCGGTGCCGCCGTCCGGAATCGAGTTGCTGCGCAGCGCTGCCGGCGGCAACCCGCATTCGCTCGTCGCGGACGAAGGTGCCTGCACGTGGACCGGGCCGGTCGCCGACCCGCGCGGTCTTGCGCTCGGCATCGTCGAGGTGACCGGAGTCGCGTACCTCATCCACCCCGAGCACGGCGCCACGGGCATCGCGCCCGGCCGCTACGTCGTCGGCCGGCAACGTGAGCGCAGCAGCGGTCTCTACGGTGCGGCACGGCTCGTCGCTGACTGACCGCTCACGTTCGGTCCCGCCGCCACGTCCAGATGCACGCGACGACTCCGACCGCGGCGACGGTTGGCAGGATCCGCTTCGCCTGCTGCAAGGTTTCGAATCGGCGATACTGCTCGCCGGACAGGAATTGCAGCGACGGTCGGTCGTCCGGGAGCGACAGGTCCCACCAGAAGCTGCCGGAGCCACTCACGAACGCGGGCGCGGCGGTGAATGCCGCGATTGCACAGGCGACCGCTACGCACGTGAGCGGAAAGGCCACCCAGAACCACGGAAACACTCCCGTGGGAGCGCGCTTTCGGCGTGACACGACTGCGCACGCAACCGTCACGACAACACCGAAGGCAACGATCAACAACCACGCCACGAGCTCGAGTTTATCGGGAACGCGCCATCCGCGAGGCGAACGCGCCGTTGCCCGCGAAGGCACGTTCCGCGAAGCGTTTCCCGATGAGCCGATGCGTTTCGGCGTCGGGGTGGAGCCGGTCCGGCAGCGGCAGCGCCCCGTGGTCTGCCTCCCCCTAGAGCTCGGTTCCGTCGAGGCAGTACAGGTTCGGGTCGTCCCCGACGCGCTGCGCGACGATGCGGGCAAGATCGTCACGGATCGTCGTGAGCGTCAGCTTCCCGGCTGCGCGCTCGGCCGGATCTCCCGTCGCGACGAACGCCAGCGTCCCGGCGGCAGGGCTTCGGTGTCGAAGGCATCACCCAGATCACCGGCGACCCGAACATTTACAGCAAGCACATGATCCTCCCTCGCAAGGGATTCGACCTGTCCAGCCCGTAGAACTTCGCGCCCATCGGCATGACGGTCACCGGTCTCCCCGCACTGAACGCGATCAAGGTGGTCGCGAGTTCGGGAGCAGATCGGGCAACGCTCCCCCACACACGGATCGGTCATCAGCTACGGACCGCCGCCGTTGCTCGCGTCTCCGGCGGGTTCCCGCAGCCACCGTCGTCGATGCTCGCGCAGTTCCGCTTCGCGGCGAGCGCGGTAGTGCGCCAACGCCGCCGACAGCAGATCACCGAGGTGATGCCGGTGATTGACCCGTGGCCCCTGCTCGGGGTCGATGTGCGGGGGCGGAATCCATTCGGTGCGGCCCGGATACCCCGAACCTGCCGGCGCTATGCGCGTCTCCCAGCCACCCGGCCCGTCGTGCACCAGCGCATGACATGCGTCGCAGGCAAGGTCCTCGTTGCTGATGTCGGTGGATCCGCCGTCCTTCCACTCGGTGATGTGATGAACCGCGGTGAGTGTGGCCGGTGCGTCGCAGCCGGGTCGGGTGCAGCCCACGGAGGCGGCGATCAACGCGAGCCGCTGATCGGCGGAGGCGAGGCGTTTCGCACGTCCGAGGTGCAGGGGACGGCCGTGATGATCGAAGATCGCCAACACCGGATGTGCAGTCTCGGCCATCCGCAGCGCGTCCCGGACCGGCACCAGTCCACCCGAGGCGGTGGTCACCACCCCGGCCCCGTGTTCGAGTTGCTGGACGCTCATGGTCAGGATCGCGGTCACCGGCAGGCCCCTGTAGCTGCCGAGCACACCCGACGACAGGAGTTGCCGCAGGGCGACTTTCAACGCGTCGTGGTTGCGTTGCACCACGGTGCGGGTGTCGCGGGCGGCGGCCTTGGCCAGGGCGTCCCGGTCGAGGGTGTCGGATTCGACGTCCCCGCGCGGGGAGTCGGGGTCGTCGGGGTTGTTCATGCCGGGCCGGGCGAGTTTCGCGAGCACCGGTTCGAGCAGCGCCCGCGTCTCGGGGTCGAGGAGCCCGGAGATCGGGGTCATGAGGTCGGTGCCTTGTTTGCCGATCCGCAGGCCGCGGCGGCGCGTGCGTTCCTTCTCGTCGGGGACGTCCCCGTCCGGGTTCAGATAGGCAAGCAGGTGCGCGCCGAGTTTGGCGACGTCCTCGGGGGTGACCGAGCAGGCCGCGTCGGCCAGGATCTTCTCGGCGACGGTGATCTCGTCGAACCCGACCCCGTACGGCACTTTCCGCATGACCTTCGCGACCGCGGCGACATGGTCCGGTCCGATCACCCCGGAGCGAATCGCTGCGGCGGTTGCCGGTAGTTCCTCCGCCATATCACCGCCGTCGGCGCCGTGCCACGTGCCGACCTTTTTCGCGCCTTTCACTCTTCTGGCGGCGTCGGCTGCGGAGATGCGCAGGGTACCGATGAGGAAATCATTCACCGAGCGACAGCCGAGTTCCTCTGGGATCCGGCGTTCGACCGATTCGACGGCCAGCCGGTGCCCGACCGCAGAGGCCTTGCGCAGCGACGCTTCCATGCGTTGCAGGACTTCGACGATGTCGTCGCGGGACAGGCCGGTGAAGTCGTGGCCGAGCAGGCCGTCGACCGCGGTGTCGAGGGCGGTCAGCCGCACCTCAAGCGTGTCCCCTCCCACCCGGTTCGAAAGCATGTTCGAAGTGTAGCGAGACCCACCGACAACTTTCCGAGCCGCTTTCACGACAGTCGATAGTCGATAGTCGGACAGAATCAACGTTCCCGGTGGTGCCGCCAGTCCCAGATCGCAGAGTTCAGCCGCCAGTGCGTAGCGGCCGGGCGGGAAGTCCTCGATATCACGCGTAGCGATATTGACACGCAGAGACATTCGATCACCGGGTTCGATGTCGGGCAGCGACGGTGCATGCGAGAACAACAGGATCCCCGGCCGTATCGGCTCACCGTTCTCATCGAGTACCCACCCATGGACAGTCGTGTGATCCCCGGCGCCGTTGACCCATCTCGTGTCTGCAGCATTCACGAGGTCGATCGCCACTGCGGGTAACAGCCCTGCTCTACAGGTTTGCTCACCAGGCCAGCGCAACTCCAGACCAAGGCGACGGGCAGCGCGGCAGGGATACACCCGGATTGGACCGGGAAGCGTACTTACCGTCCAGGCCGTATCTGCATCGTCGACAAACACCATCGCCCATGCATCTGACACCTGCCCGTGCGGTGCACCGAAGGCCTCCCTCGCTCGCGTGAGTTCGGACCAGTGGGGATAGAGCCGCCGCCAACCGTGACACGGGAGATCGAGTACGTCATCAGGCGAGCCCATCTCGACGTGGCGGTCACCGATGAGATCCCACAGCGACGACCCCTGCCCTTCCAAAGAAGCGGGGTCCACCTCGAGTGGTCCAACCTGGACCAAACCGAGGTCCGGAGCGGACGCGGGATCCGAACCCATCCCAGAATCTTGACGCACGCACGATCCGCACGAGACCGATTTCCACGTCCCCATCCACGGAACGTTCATCGCCCACCGAGGTGGGGCGTCTCTGATGTGGGGCGGGCGGGGCTCGAACCCGCGACCAATGGATTATGAGTCCACGGCTCTAACCGACTGAGCTACCGCCCCATCGCGGCCGTCTCGGCAGCGCGTCCCGAATGCTACCCGCCTTCACAGGGGGACTCGCGCACCGGGTCACCGGTGATTGCCGAGGAGATCCGAACCCACCCCAGACCGCTTCAGAATCCTCATCGCACAAATCAGAATGATATTCTCACTCCTAGAAATATTGTTTCGGCATATGGCTGACACGAACGAGGGGATCGCGATGGAAGGACTGAAAGACAAGGTCGTACTGGTCGCCGGCGCGGCGACCGGACTGGGCGCCGACTCGGCGGCCCGGCTCGCCCGCGAAGGAGCGAAGGTCGTCGTCGGCGACCTCGATGGCGCCGGCGCAGAGAAGACCGCCGCCGCCATCGGCGAGGCAGGCGGTGACGCGATCGCCGTGCATTTCGACATCTCCGACGATGACTCGGTCCGGGCGCTCGTCGACGCCACGACCAACGCGTACGGGAAGTTGGACGCGGTTCACATCAACGCGGGCGACATGGGCTCGGTATCGAAGGACACCGACATCGTGGACATCGACCTCGAGATCTGGGATCGCATGGTGGCCGTCAACCTGCGCGGCCACATGCTCGTCACCCGTCACACCGTCCCGCACCTGCTCACGACCGGGGGTGGCGCCATCGTCTACACGTCGTCGATCGCGTCGTTCACCGGCGATCCGCAACGTCCCGCCTACGCCGCGACCAAGGCCGGAATCAACGCCCTCACACGCCACGTCGCCTCTCGCTGGGGCCGCGAGGGTATCCGCGCGAACGCCGTCGCGCCGGGTCTGATCCTCACCGACGAGATCCGTACCGGCGCCGACCCCGAACTGCTGAAGGGACTCATCGGACGCTCCCGCAGCACCCGGGCGGGTGAGGCCCGCGATGTCTCGAGCATGGTCGCATACCTGATGTCCGACGAAGGCTCGTGGATCAACGGGCAGATCATCAACGTCGACGGCGGCACCGTGCTGCGCTGAGGCTGCGAACGACCACCGAAGAGAAAAAGACCCCCACCCGATGATCGGGTGGGGGTCTTCTCTGCTCCCCCGGCTGGACTCGAACCAGCAACCGTTCGATTAACAGTCGAATGCTCTGCCAATTGAGCTACAGGGGATTGTCCTGCGGTGCTCCGCGGTTTCCCTCGGTGCGAGAAGAACTGTAGCCTCCCACCCTCCGCGGTACCAAATCGCCTGCATGTGGGCATGTGGCGCCGGATCGGGCAGGATGGACGCGACGCACAGACACAGGTGGAAAGGACACTCACATTGTTCGGATTGTTGGTCGGGGTCGCGGCGGGATATGTGCTCGGTACACGGGCTGGCCGAGCCCGGTACGAACAGATCAGCAAGACCGCGAAGGCCGTGGCGGACAGTCCCGTCACGAAGAAAGCCATCGAGGTGGGCCGCCAGAAGCTCGCCGACTCGATCAACCCGCAACCGAAGCTCGAACCGATGAAGCCGATCGACGAGCAGACGACGATCCTGATTCCGCGCGATCAGCTGAAGCGGTAGCGGCTCAGCCGGCCAGACCCTCGCCGGTGGCGTCGCCGATGGCCTGGTCCAGCAGGCTACGGCGATACTGCTCGAGGGCCACGAGATCGCCCAGCAGAGCGTGGAATTCGTCGGACTCGGTGGCCGGCGAGATGCGCTGCAGCTTCGACTTGAGTTCGGCGACCTGCTCGCCCACCCAAACCTCCTGCAAGCGCGCGAGCACCCCGCCGATGTACCGCGGCATGCGTTCCTCGTCGGCGGGCAGCGGCTCCACGGCGAGTTCGCTGACGAGCGAATGCACGACGGGGTCGGCGGCGGACCGGCCCACGGCGTCGACCCATTCGGCGCCGCCCATCCCGGCACCGGCTCCCCCGGCGGTCGCGACGGCCTCCCGCACCGCGGCGTAGGCGGGATCGGTGAACGTCTCCCCGGGCAGCGAATCGAACACGGTGCCGGCGATCCCCGGGTACTGCAGCGCGGCCTTCAACGCGTCGCGCTGCGGCCACAACGACGGGTCGTTGGGCCGCGGACGACGCAGCACCGACGCCGGAGCCTCGGGAGTCCCCGCGGCAACCGCGCGGCTCTTCGGACCCGGCGCACGACTTCCCCGGCGGGCTTCTTCCTGCACGCGGCGACGCACGGCCGGGATGTCGTCCCAGCCCACCCAATGCGCGAGTTGCACCGAATAGTTGTCGCGCAGTGTGCGGTCCTTGATGTGCGCGACGACCGGCACGCAGCGGCGCAGCGCCTCCACGCGACCTTCCGCGGTGTCGAGGTCGTGTTCGGCGAGAATCGATCGGACGACAAACTCGAACATCGGGGTGCGGCGGGCCACCAGGTCGCGGACTGCGCCGTCGCCGCTGGCCTGCCGCAGTTCGCACGGGTCCATGCCCTTCGGAGCGATCGCCACGAACGTCTTCGCAGCGGTCTTCTGATCGCCTTCGAACGCCTTCATCGCCGCGGCCTGCCCGGCGGCATCGCCGTCGAAGGTGTAGATGATCTCGCCGCGGAAGTAGCTGTCGTCCATGAGCAGCCGCCGCAGCATCGACAGGTGTTCGTCACCGAAGGCGGTACCGCACGATGCCACAGCGGTTTTCACACCGGCCAGGTGCATCGCCATCACGTCGGTGTAGCCCTCGACGATCACCGCCTGATGCGACTTGGCGATCTCCCGCTTTGCCAGGTCGAGGCCGAACAGCACCTGAGACTTCTTGTACAGCACCGTTTCCGGTGTGTTGACGTACTTCGCGGCGAGAGTGTCGTCGTCGAACAGACGGCGTGCACCGAAGCCGATGACGTCGCCCGCGAGGTTGCGGATGGGCCACAGCAACCGGCGGTGGAACCGGTCGATGGGACCGCGGCGCCCCTGTTTCGACAATCCCGCCGCCTCGAGTTCGGCGAACTCGAAACCCTGCGACAGCAGGTGCTTGGTGAGCGCATCCCACCCGGCGGGCGCGTAGCCGCAGCCGAACATCTGCGCGGCGGCCGCGTCGAAGTTGCGTTCGGTCAGATAGTCCCGCGCAGCCTGGGCTTCCGGAGTGCGCAACTGCTCGGCGTAGAAGACCTGCGCGGCGGCGTTGGCCGCGACCAGCCGGGCCCGGGTCCCGCGGTCGCGCTGGACGGACGGGCCGCCGCCCTCGTAGCTGATGGTGTAACCGACGCGTTCGGCGCACTGTTCGACCGCTTCGACGAAGCTGATGTGCTCGATCTTCTGGAGGAACGAGTAGACGTCGCCGCCTTCGCCGCAGCCGAAGCAGTGGAAATGGCCGTGGTTGGGCCGGACGTGGAACGACGGCGACTTCTCGTCGTGGAAGGGGCACAGGCCCTTCATCGAGTCGGCGCCACCGCGCTTGAGGGCAACATAGTCGCCGACGACGTCCTCGATGCGGATGCGGTCGCGGATGGCCGCGATGTCTCTGTCAGAAATTCGGCCGGCCACGGGGACGAGTCTAAGCGCTCGCGGGCGCCTACCCCCAGCCCGCCTGCGCGGCCAGGCTGTCCTTGTCGATCCGCTCCAGCCGGGACTCGGTGCACGAGGCGATCTGGTCGACGACGACCCGCACGCGCGCCGCGTCGTCCTTCACGTCGTCCCACGCCGGGACGAACAGCGGATCGAGGCCGACCGGGGCGGTCCGCAGCAACCATTCGGCGACCCGGTGGATGCGTTCGCGCTGCCGTTCCTGCCGGGCGCGGTGCGCGGCGTCGGACATCACGAACTGCAATGCCATGGTCTTGAGCAGCGCGACCTCGGAGGCGACGACCGACGGCACCACCAGGTCCACGGCGTAGCGGCTGACCGGTTCACCGCCGGTGACCTCGCGGGTGCCGCTGATCGCGGCGGTGGCGTAGCGGCCGACGAGTTCGCTGGTGAGTGTCTTCAGGGCAACCGAACTGGCGAGGCTGCCGTCGTAGATGCCGACACCGAGGATCACCGGCATCCGGGACAGCCGCTCGGCGGCCTCGACCAGCTCGTCCGGGATCAGCCCGGAAAACTCGCGCATGCCGACGTCGACGAGGCCCTGCACGGCCGCCGGGTCGGACAGCACCCGCAGGTCGATGCGACCGTCGATCACACCGTCTTCGACGTCGTGCACCGAATAGGCGACGTCGTCGGACCAGTCCATGATCTGCGCCTCGAGACACTTCGTCCGATCGGGTGCGCCGTCGCGGATCCACGCCAGAACCTCGGCGTCGTCGTCGTACGCACCGAACTTCGCGCCGGGCCGCGGGCGGGTCCACGGATACTTGAGGGTCGCGTCGAGGGTCGCGCGGGTCAGGTTCAACCCGGCACTGTGCCCGTTCGGGTACAGGATCTTCGGTTCCAGACTGGTGAGGATGCGCAGGTTCTGCGCATTGCCTTCGAAACCGCCGCAACTCGCCGCGACCTCGTCGAGCGCACGTTCGCCGTTGTGCCCGTACGGGGGGTGCCCGATGTCGTGGGCGAGTCCGGCCAGGTCGACCAGGTCGGGGTCGGCGCCGAGTCCCTCCGCGATGCTGCGGCCGATCTGCGCGACCTCCATCGAGTGGGTCAGCCGCGTGCGCGGGGTGTCGCCGTCGCGGGGCCCGACGACCTGGGTCTTGTCGGCCAGCCGCCGCAGCGCGGCACAGTGCTGCACACGGGCGCGGTCACGCGCGAACGGGCTGCGTTCGGCGGCAGCGGATTCCGCGCCGGCGATCCCCGACCGTTTGGGCGCCTCGACGACGCGGCGCTCGAGTTCGTGCTCGGTGTAACCCTGCATCCACCTGTCCTTAGCTCGCTGCGCCGGAGATCATTGCGCCGCAGTGTAGGGAAAGTCCGCCGAGCCGTGGGTGACCTGGTACCAGACCAACGCTCCGGTTTCGCGGGCGATGCCGTGCATCTGCGATTCGCGGGTGAACACCGCCGGTCCCGTCCGGGTCGGCGCGGTCCAGGCGTCGAGCCCGGCATCGCGCGCCATGGTGCGGGTTCGCAGCGAATGCCACGGGTCGCTGACCAGCACCGCCGACGACAGGCCGCGCTCGTGCATCTCCCGGCTGACCGCCTCGACGCTGAGCAGCGTGTCCGTGCCTTCCTCGACTGCGACGATCGCGTCGCCGGGCACCCCGCGCGACATGAGGTAGTTCTTGCCTGCCGCGGCCTCGGTGTACAGGTCACCTTCCTGTTTGCCTCCGACGGTCACGACCGTGTCGGACACCCCGTTCTCGTACAGCCGCACGGCCTGGTCGAGCCGGGCCTGGAACACCGACGACGGAGTACCCGAGTACTGCGCGGCGCCCAGGACGACGATCGCGTCGGCGTGGCTCCAGTCGTCGATGCGGGCGACCTGCCACACCCGCACGGCGGTGCCGGCGACGACGGCGATCGCGGCGAGCAGCACTCCGACCACGATCCGCCGGGCCCACCGTGCGATGCCCGCACCGATGCCACGGCGCTCCGGGGCGGGCGGCGGGGTCGGCCGGGATCGGCGGGCTGCGGTACTCACCCCACGATTCTGCCAGCGGTCGCACCGGGTTCCCTCGGCGACGCGCCACAGCGCCGCACGCGCCGCGCTTCCGCGACCGATAGATTCGACGCCATGCCCGTGTACTCGTCCGCTGTCGCTGCGGCGCCCACCCGACCGGTCCCCCGCCCGATCTTCGCGGCTGTGCCCGCGGTGCTGGCGCTGCTGGCGCTGCTGCTGTGGCCCGCGGCCGCGTCCGCCGACACCCCGCTGCGGCTGCCCGGTCAGATCACCGACACCGCCGGGGTCCTCGACGCGAACGCGGAGACCGAGGTCCAGGCTGCGCTCGACCGGTTGTACGGCGATCATCAGGTGCAGTTGTGGGTCGCGTATGTACCGAGCTTCTCCGGGCAGTCCGGCGCCGACTGGACCGAGGCGACCGCCCGGGCGAGCGGATTCGGGCCGAAGACGGCTCTGCTCGCCGTCGCCACCGCCGGCGACTACAACCTGTGGGTGTCGAATGACGTGACCGATGTCTCCGACGCCGAGATCGAGTCGATCGCCACCGACCGGGTGAGGCCGGAACTGGTGAACGGGGACTGGGCCGGCGCCGCGGTCGCCGCGGCCGAGGGCCTCGGCGACGCGATGACCCCCGCATCCCTGACACCGCTGATCGTCGGCGGCGGCGTGGTCGTCGTCGGCGGGGGTGGCCTCTACCTGTACACGCGGCGGTCCAAGCGCAAGCGTGCCGAGGCCGGTGCGGAGGCGGCCGCCTCGATCGACCCGACCGACACCGCGGCACTGGCCTCGCTGGCGCTGGACGTGCTCGACGTCCGGGCGCAGGACATCCTCGTCGACACCGACAACGCGGTGCGTACCAGCGCCGAGGAGCTCGAGCTCGCCCGCGGCGAGTTCGGTGAGCAGGCGGTCGCACCGTTCGCGACGGCCTTCGCGCAGGCCGGAGCGGCGCTCGCGAAGGCGTTCGAGATCCGGCAGCGCCTCGACGACGCGATTCCCGAGACCCCGCAGCAGCGCCGCGACATGCTCGTCGACCTGATCTCCACGTGCGGTCGCGCCGGCCGTGAACTCGATGCCCGGGTCGCCGAGTTCGACGGTATGCGCGATCTGCTGCTCGATGCTCCGGCCCGTCTCGACGCGCTCACCCAGCAGGTCGTCACGCTCACGGCGCGGGTGCCCGCCTGCGAGTCGGTGCTGACCGCACTGCGCGCCGAGTTCCCGGCCGAGACGCTCGCGCCGGTCGCGCAGAACACAACGCTCGCGCGCGAGCAACTCGCGTTCGCCGAGAAGTCGATCGCGGACGGTCGCGACGCGGTCGCGTTGCCGGCCGGCAAGCAGGGCCCGGCGGTCGGTGCGATCCGCGCCGCCGAGGGCGCGTTGATCCAGGCCTCGACGCTGCTCGACGGCGTCGATCATGCGGAGACCGACATCCGGCACGCGATGGCGACGCTGCCCGCGGCGATCGCGGACCTGGAGCAGGGTGTCGCCGCCGCCGGGCAGCTCGCGGCGAGCGGGGGCGCGGACCTGGCGACCGCGAAGGCCGCGGCCGCCGAGGCGCTCACCCACGCACGGGCGTCGCAGGCGACCGATCCGCTGGGCAGTTTCACCCGCATCGTCGAGGCAGATGCCACGCTCGACGCCGTGCTCGCCCGCACCCGCGAAGCGCAGGAGCAGGCGGAGCGTGCCCGGCAGAAGCTGCAGCAGGATCTGACGGCCGCGCAGTCGCAGGTCACCTCCGCGGCCGATTTCATCGGGACCCGGCGCGGCGCAGTCGGCGCCGAGGCCCGCACCCGGCTGTCGGAGGCGCAGCGGCACCTGCAAGCCGCGCAGCAGCTGGCGTCGACCGATGCGTCGCAGGCGCTGCAGCACGCGCAGGCCGCGACGCAGCTCGGTGCGAAGGCGCTGTGGGCCGCGCAGAGCGATGTCCGGCAGTGGGAGCAGCGGCAGCAGCCGCGCAGCTCGGGCAACGACATGACCGGGGCGATCCTGGGCGGCATCCTGATCGACAGCATCCTGCGCGGTGGTGGCGGCTTCTCGCGCGGCGGGGGTTACCACGGGGGCGGTGGCCGCGGTCCCGGCTCGTTCGGTGGGCCCAGCAGCTCGGGCCGGATCGGCCGCAGCAGCGGCGGACGTTTCTGACCGCGGCCGCGGGTTCGGCACGACGACACCGCCCGGCCTCCGATTGGAGGCCGGGCGGTGTCGTGGTGGTTGTCAGGCGCCGAGCAGGCGCTGCGCGAGGTACGACTCGACCTGATCGAGGGCGATGCGCTCCTGCGCCATGGTGTCGCGCTCGCGGATCGTGACGGCCTGGTCTTCGAGGGTGTCGAAGTCGACGGTGATGCAGAACGGGGTGCCGATCTCGTCCTGGCGACGGTAGCGGCGGCCGATGGCGCCGGCGTCGTCGAACTCGACATTCCAGTTCCGGCGCAGCTGCGCAGCGAGATCCTTGGCCTTGGGGCTCAGGTCGGCGTTGCGGCTCAGCGGCAGCACCGCGGCCTTGACCGGCGCGAGCCGGCGGTCCAGGCGCAGGACCGTGCGCTTGTCGATACCGCCCTTGGCGTTAGGGGCCTCGTCCTCGGTGTACGCGTCGACGAGGAACGCCATGAGCGAGCGGGTCAGGCCGGCGGCCGGCTCGATGACGTACGGGGTGTAGCGCTCGTTCGTCGTCTGGTCGAAGTAGCTCAGGTCGGTGCCCGAGTGCTGCGCGTGGGTCGCCAGGTCGAAGTCCGTGCGGTTGGCGACGCCCTCGAGCTCACCCCACTCGCTGCCCTGGAAGTGGAAGCGGTACTCGATGTCGACGGTGCGCTTCGAGTAGTGCGACAGCTTGTCCTGCGGGTGCTCGTACAGGCGCAGGTTGTCTTTGTTGATGCCCAGGCCGGTGTACCAGTCCATGCGGTAGTCGATCCAGTACTGGTGCCATTCCTCGTCCTCGCCGGGCTTGACGAAGAACTCCATCTCCATCTGCTCGAACTCGCGGGTCCGGAAGATGAAGTTGCCGGGGGTGATCTCGTTGCGGAAGCTCTTGCCGATCTGGCCGATACCGAACGGCGGCTTCTTGCGCGAGGTGGTGAGCACGTTCGCGAAGTTCACGAAGATGCCCTGGGCCGTCTCGGGGCGCAGGTAGTGCAGACCCTCTTCGCTCTCGATCGGACCCAGGTACGTCTTGAGCATCATGTTGAAGTCGCGCGGCTCGGTCCACTGGCCCTTGGTGCCGCAATCCGGGCACGCGATCTCGGACATGGGAACGGCGTCCGGGTCGTCGAGCTTGTTCTTTTCCGCGTATGCCTCCTGCAGGTGGTCCTGCCGGTGCCGTTTGTGACAGCTCAGGCACTCGACCAGCGGGTCGTTGAACACGCCGACGTGGCCGGAGGCGACCCACACCTGGCGCGGCAGGATCACCGAGGAATCGAGGCCGACGACGTCCTCGCGGCTGGTGACCATGTTGCGCCACCACTGCTTCTTGATGTTCTCCTTGAGCTCCACGCCGAGCGGCCCGTAGTCCCAGGCCGACTTGGTGCCGCCGTAGATCTCACCGCACGGGTAGACCAGGCCTCGGCGCTTGGCGAGGTTGGCGACGGTATCGATCTTGGATTTGGGTGCCACGCGGATTCTCTCCATCTTCGATGCGGGGTTCGCAACATACGTCGGCGACAAGCCTATCGCCCCCGCGGCACTGCCCGAATTCCGGCGCGGTTGACATGCACATTCGTGCATATCAAAATGGAATCGGTTTGCATTAACAATACCCGTTCGGTCGAAGGAGAATCGTTGAGCGTCCCCACAGGCCAGCACGACTGCCGGGGCGAGCACCTTGCACCCCCGTCGCAGCACACGCTCACGCTCGCGGGCGAACTGCTGCGTGCGCTATCCGCGCCGGTACGCATCGCTATCGTGCTGCAGCTACGCGAATCCGAACGCTGCGTGCACGAACTGGTCGGGGCGCTCGGAGTGACGCAACCTCTGATCAGCCAGCACCTGCGGGTGCTCAAGTCGGCCGGTGTCGTGTGCGGGGAACGGTCCGGCCGCGAAGTGCTCTACCGTCTCGCCGACGACCATCTCGCCCACATCGTCGTCGACGCCGTCGCCCACGTCCAGGAAGGTTGAAGCTCGCCGTGACCACTGCCCGCAAGCCCGTCGTCGGGGTCCGCTCCACCAGGCAGCGCAGCGCGATCGTGGCCCTGCTCGAGGACGTCGAGGAGTTCCGGTCGGCCCAGGACCTGCACGACGCCCTGCGCAAGCGGGGTGACGGGATCGGGCTCACCACGGTCTACCGCACCCTCCAGTCGCTCGCCGAGGCCGGCAGCGTCGACGTGCTGCGCACCGACACCGGCGAGTCGCTGTACCGACGCTGTTCGTCGGGCCACCACCACCACCTGGTGTGCCGCACCTGCGGTTTCACCGTCGAGGTGGACGGACCGGAGGTCGAGCGGTGGTCCCACGAGATCGCCGAGTCGAACGGGTTCGCCGACGTCAGCCACACCGTCGAGATCTTCGGCACGTGCCGCGACTGCGCCACCGCCGAGGGCGAGCAGTCGCGCCGGCCGGAATAGCGGTCGCGCCCTACCGGTCGCCAGACCGCTCGCCGCTCACTGCTCCCCCGCTCCCGGGTCCTCGGCCGGTTCGACAATCGCGGTGCGCGCGTCGGCCGCGCCGCCGAGGACCAGCAGCAGCATCGTCGTCAGCGCCGTATCGCCCAGGCCGGTCGCCGGGAACGAGTAGCGCAGCACCACATCGGCGTCGGAGTCCCGCTCGACGGCGTGCACCGACCCGAACTGCACCGCGTCCGCCGCGGACGCGACCCGGGCCCGCAGACCGTCGTCGAGGGCGAGGTCCCAGCCGAGCACGCTCGTCAGCGACACGACGTCGAGTCCCTCGCTGAGGGTGACCACCCGCAGCGCGCAGGGCACACCGGCGTAGTCGAATCCGAACGCGTCGTCGCCGTCGACGGACGGCGCGTGCATGTCGACGAAGGATGCGAGCGCCGCACCGATCCGTTCCCGCAGTTCGTTCACTTGACCCCACCGAACCTGCGGTCGCGGGAAGCGTACTCGACGCACGCGGCCCACAGGTCGCGGCGGTCGAAGTCCGGAAAGTTCTTGTCCTGGAAGACGAACTCGGCGTATGCCGCCTGCCACAGCAGGAAGTTCGACGTGCGCTGCTCGCCGGACGGGCGCAGGAACAGGTCCACGTCGGGCATGTCGGGTTCGTCGAGGTACCGCTCGATCGTCGCCTCGGAGACCTTCTCCGGGTCGATCTCACCGGCCGCGACGCGACGCGCGATCTCGCGTGCGGCGTCGGCGATCTCGGCGCGGCCACCGTAGTTGACACACATGACCAGGGTCATGACGTCGTTGTTCTTGGTGAGCTCCTCGGCGATCTCGAGTTCCTTGATGACGCTGCGCCACAGCCGCGGTCGCCGGCCGGCCCAGCGCACCCGCACACCCATCTCGTGCATCTCGTCGCGGCGGCGGCGGATCACGTCGCGGTTGAAGCCCATGAGGAAGCGGACCTCTTCGGGGCTGCGCTTCCAGTTCTCGGTGGAGAACGCGTATGCCGAGAGCCACTTGACGCCGATCTCGATGCAACCTTCGACGGTGTCCATGAGGACGGCCTCGCCGCGTTCGTGTCCGGCGGTGCGCGGCAGACCGCGTTCCTGCGCCCAGCGGCCGTTGCCGTCCATGACGAGGGCGACGTGCCGGGGAATCAGTTCGGGTTGCAGGATCGGGGGCCGGGCACCGGAGGGGTGGGGGTCCGGTGGCCGGATCGCGCGGTCAGGCGATGCTTGCGGGGCGCGTCGTCGAATCACGGTCCTCATCCTGCCTGACGGCTTCGGCATGCTGCCCCACGGCACCGGCCGGCTCGGCGGCCGGATGGTCGAGGGAACGCTCGACGAGAGGGAGCGTGCGCAGCCGCCGCTCGAGATGCCATTGCAGGTGCGCGGCGATCAGGCCGCTGGCCTGGCTGCGCACGGCCGGTTCGGCGGTCTCGGTACCGTCCCACCGTCCGTGGTTCAGGGCGTCCATCAGGGCGAGGACGCCCGGTGCCGGGGTCGCCGCGCCGGGCGGCCGGCAGTGCACGCAGACCGCTCCCCCCGCGGCGACGTGGAACGCGGTGTGCGGCCCGGGCCGGTCGCAGCGGGCGCAGCGGCCGATCGCGGGCGCCCAACCCGCGTAGGTCATGGCGCGCAGCAGGTACGCGTCGAGGAGCAGATCCGGAGGTCGGGTCCGGTCGCACAAGGCCCGCAGCGCCCCGACGGTCAGTGCGTGCAGGCGTGGCACCGGTGCGCGTTCCTCACCGGCGAGGCGCTCGGCGGTCTCGAGGATCGCGCAGGCCGTCGTGTACCGGGGGTAGTCGTCGACGATGTCGGCTGCGAACGCGTCAAGGGTCTGCACCTGCGTGACGATGTCGAGCGATCGGCCAGGATGCAGCTGAACATCGATGTGCGCGAAGGGCTCGAGCCGAGCGCCGAACTTCGATCGGGTGCGGCGCACGCCCTTCGCGACGGCCCGCACCAGCCCGTGCCGACGGGTGAGCAGGGTGACGATGCGATCGGCCTCGCCCAACTTGTGCTGGCGCAGCACCACCGCGTTGTCCCGATACAACCTCACTCCCCGAGTCTGTCATGGGAGACCGACAGCCGTGGCCTCGTGCGCACCCGGCACGCCTCCACCGACCGAAAGACGCACCGCAGGCTTGCCCGCCCGAGTGGAACACGTTACTGTTCGTTCGAACGAACAGGGGATCGCCATGACCACTTCCAGGGAAGACACCCGCGCGGCCGGTCTCGCCGCCGAAGCCGCCGCACTCGCCGCCGGGACCACCACGTCGGTGCAACTGACGCGGGCCGCGCTCGACCGCATCGAGACCGCACAGCACACACTCAACGCATTCCGGGTCGTGCGCCGCGAAGCCGCGCTCGCCGAGGCCGCGGACGCGGAC
This sequence comes from Rhodococcus zopfii NBRC 100606 = JCM 9919, assembly GCF_001895025.1. GTDB lineage: Bacteria > Actinomycetota > Actinomycetes > Mycobacteriales > Mycobacteriaceae > Rhodococcus > Rhodococcus zopfii. The sequence continues at coordinate 135,621 of NZ_BCXI01000018.1, read as the reverse complement.
CGCCGACGGGCAACCGGCGCACGTCTGCCTCTGCTCGGCGTCCCGATCGCGATCAAGGACGACACCGACATCGCCGGTGAACCCACCGCGTTCGGCTGCGCCGGTGACTTCCCCGCCCAGGACTACGACGCCGAGGTCGTGCGACGCCTGCGCGAAGCGGGGGCCGTCATCGTCGGAAAGACGCACTCCCCCGAACTGGGCCAATGGCCGCTGACCGGCGGCAGCGCCTTCGGGCACACCCGTAACCCGTGGTCGCGCGAGCACACACCGGGCGGGTCTTCCGGCGGCAGCGCCGCCGCGGTCGCGGCCGGACTGGTCTCGGCAGCGCTCGGTTCCGACGGCGCCGGATCGGTCCGCATCCCCGCCGCGTGGAGCCACCTCGTCGGCATCAAACCGCAACGCGGCCGCATCTCGATGTGGCCCGACCCCGAAGCGTTCAACGGTCTCACCACCCACGGCGTCCTGGCGCGCACCGTCGCCGACGCGGCCCTTCTGCTCGACGCGGTGTCCGGCAACCACGCCGGTGACCGGCACCACCTCGACCCGGTCACCGTCACCGACGCCGTCGGCCGTGACCCCGGGCGCCTGCGCATCGCGCTGGCGCTGCGCACCCCGTTCACCGCGACGCCCACCCGGCTCACCCCCGAGGTCCACGCAGGCGTCGATTCGATCGCCCGGGCGCTGCGCGAGCTCGGCCACGAGGTCACCGTCGCCGATCCCGACTACGGCATCACGTTCGGCCTGAACTTCCTGCCCCGCTCGATGGCCGGTCTCGACGACTGGCTGCACCGGCTTCCCGACCCGGCCCTCGCCGACGCCCGCACCCGCGCCAACGCCCGCACCGGACGCCTGCTCGGTGGCGCGCCGCTGCGCGCGGCACGCGCCCACGAACCGCGGTTGCGACGCCGGGTCGGCGCGATCTTCGACCGATTCGACGTGGTCCTCGCCCCCACCACCGCCACGCCCCCACTTCCGATCGGAGCGATCGACGACATCGGCGGCTGGCAAACCGACAAGGTCATCACCGCCGCGTGCCCCTACGCGTGGCCGTGGAACGTGCTCGGGTGGCCGGGGATCAACGTGCCGGCCGGTTTCACCGACGCGGGCCTGCCCGTCGGCGCCCAGCTGCTCGGTCACGAGAACACCGAGCCGATGCTGGTTTCCCTTGCTGCCCAACTGGAGTCGTCGCTGCGGTGGCACGAGGCGAGCCCGGAACGCTGGTGGTGACGATGTCCACCTCCGTCCGCGACCGCATCATCGCCTCGACCCTGTATCTGATCGGGACCGACGGCATCGCCGGGATCACCAACCGCCGGATCGCCGCACACGCGAACGTCTCGCTCGGCTCGGTCACCTATCACTTCCCGAGCCAGCCCGATCTGCTGCGCTCGGCGCTCACCACCTTCGTCGCCGAGGAGACAACTCGGCTACGCGAGATCGCCGAATCCCATCGCGGACAGGGCATTTCGCTCGCCGAAGCAGCCGGGTTCGCCGAACGCGTCGCCGAGGACCTGTCGTTCTCCGCCGAACGGATCGCGCCGTTCGAGCTGTACGTCCAGGCCGGCCGCGACCCCGAACTGCGCGCGGCCGCGGACCGCTGCTGGGCCGCGTACGACGAGCTGACGGTCACGATCCTCACCGAGCTCGGGCTACCGAATCCCGAAGCGATCGCGCCCACACTGGTCGCGACCATCGCCGGGCTTCAGTTGCGGCGCTTGTCCACCGGTGGCGGCAGCGATCTCTCGACGTCGGTGCTGTTGCTGCTGCGGGGAGCCGTCCTCGCCGGCGCCGGCCAACAGCGGTAAACCGCTACCGCACCGACGTGGTCGCGGGAAGGGCAGACCGCAGACGCGCGAAGGCCGCCTCCAGCAGATGCTCGTACTCCTCCGGGTCCGGCATCACCGCCCGCTTCGTCGAGAAGGTCAGGTCGAGTGAATCACCGAGCGTCACCACCGCGTGCATCAGACCCAGCAGCCGGTTGAGGCAGGGGGCGCTGAATCCGTCGACCGCGGGACTGTCCCCGAACCGCAGGTCGTCGACGGTGCCGCGCGGCACGTTCGACAGACTGGTGTTCGTCGGTCCGACATGGTCGCCGGTCGACGCAGTCACCTTGCGCACGGCACGCCTGATCGAATGGCGCAGGCACACGGCCGGCATCGCGTCGAGGGCAGCTTCGACGACGATCGACTCCGGCCGCCCCACCCGGTCCTTCTCCCGGGCCGCGGACTCGTGGATCAGGCGCAGCCGGGTCAGCGGATCGGTCCGGTCCGTGTGCAGATCGACGCGCAGGTCGCTGGTCTTGTTCTCCGACACCAGGTCGGGCCTGCCACTGAGAGAAATCGGAACCTGAGCGGCCAGCGAGCCCGCAGGTGTCTCATCCCGCTCCGCGAGGTAGGTGTGCACCGCGTCCGAGACGACTGCCAGCATCACGTCGTTGACGGTCGTTCCGGTAGCGTGTCCGAGCGCACGGACGTCATGGAGGTCGAAACGAACCCGGCCGAACAGTCGCGGGCTGTAGTCCACGACGTTGAACCGGGTGCGCGGACGCCGACGCGGAGGCTCGACGATCTCACCCGCGCGGACCAGCGCGTCGAGCGATCGTCGGCCCGTCATCCACCGGCCCACCGCCCCCGCGTAGCTCAGGTAGTCACCCGGCAATTTCCGGGCCGCCGTGGCCGGGCCGGGGACCGGGGCCGGCCTGCCTCCGGTGGAGGGCTCCGCATCCGGATCCTCGAACAGGGCCCGCGCAATCTGTACCGCACCTCTTCCGTCGGTCACCGAGTGGTGCACCCGCAGCACGACGACGGTCGCGCGATCCGGGAGGTCGCTCACGCCCCGGACATCGGTCAGCACGTGCAGTCCCCAGAGCGGCCGCCCCAGGTCGAGCGGCCGCTCCGCAAGCGAGGCAAACAGCCGGTGCAGGTGGGTGCGGGTCGTCTGCCCGATCCGCCGGAACTCGATGTGGTGATCCGGGTCGATGCCGGCCTCGACCCAGTACGGATAATCCAGGTCACCCGGCACCCGGTGCAGGCGCCTGCGCAACGCGGGGGTCCGGTGTGTGCGCCGGAGGATCCAGTCGACGGCGTGCGCGCGGGTCGCGACCGGCGTTCGTCCCTGTCGTGTGTCGAACACATAGAAATGCGACATGATGCTGGGAGTGTCCCCCCGGCTCGCTTCGTCCCCGAAAACGTACACGGCGTCACGCGCCGAGAGCCCGGTTCCCGACTTCCTGGCCATGGTCTCTTACCCCGTGCGGTTACTCTGATCGGCTATCGAGCTTGTTCGGTCAGGCACGTCCATATTTAGTGACGTACCCGAAAGACCGTACCTGCTCGGGGCCCGAGCCGCTGTGCGGGTGCGCGCCGAGGCGCGCGTGTCAGAAGCCGAGTCGCCCCAGCTGCTTCGGGTCGCGCTGCCAGTCCTTGGCGACCTTCACGTGCAGGTCGAGGTAGATCTTCACCCCGAGGAGCTTTTCGATCTGGGTGCGGGCCGCCGTGCCGACCTCGCGCAACCGCGCACCGCCCTTGCCGATGACGATGCCCTTCTGGCTCGGCCGCTCCACATACAGCAGGGCGTGCACGTCGAGCATCTCGCCCTGCTTCTCGGTGCGGCCCTCACGCTCGACGATCTCGTCGATCACCACGGCCAGCGAGTGCGGGAGCTCGTCGCCGAGGCCTTCGAGCGCGGCCTCGCGGATGAGCTCGGCCATGAGCGTCTCTTCGGGCTCATCGGTGAGTTCGCCGTCGGGGTAGAACGCCGGTCCGGGTTCCATGTGCGAGGCCAGCACGTCGACGAGCACCTCGACCTGCTCACCGGAGGTCGCGGAGACGGGCACGACGTCGGCGTCCGCGCCGAGCAGTTTCGAGACGCCGAGCAGTTGTGCGGCGACCTGCTCCTTGCCGACCTTGTCGATCTTCGTGACGATGCCGACCAGCGGGGTCTTCGGCGCGACGTGCCGGAGCTGATCGAGAATCCACCGGTCGCCGGGGCCGATCTTCTCGTCCGCGGGGAAGCACATGCCGATGGCGTCGACCTCCGAATAGGTGTCGCGCACCAGGTCGTTGAGCCGCTGTCCGAGCAACGTGCGGGGCCGGTGCAGGCCCGGGGTGTCGACGAGGATCAGCTGGGCGTGGTCGCGGTGCACGATCCCGCGGATGGTGTGCCGGGTGGTCTGCGGCCGCGACGACGTGATGGCGATCTTGCTGCCGACCAGAGCATTCGTGAGCGTGGACTTGCCGGTGTTCGGGCGGCCCACGAAACACACGAAGCCGGAACGGAAGTCGGTGTCGGTCATGCAAGCTCCTCGGGGTGGGTCATCGTTCGGGTTCCTCGGCGGGTTCCGGCTCGGGCTCGTCGTCGACCGGGGCGCGCTGGACATGCACCGTGTTGATCCGCACCCGGCCGCGCACGCTCGAGCCGCCCTCGCCGCGCAGGATCAGTCCGCGGGTGGTGACCTCCGACCCCGGCAGCGGCACACGGCCGAGGGCGAATCCGAGGAGACCGCCGACGGTGTCGACCTCGTCGTCCTCGATCTCGATGTCGAACAGCTCACCGAGATCCTCGACGGGCAGTCGCGCGGACACCCGGTAGGAACCGTCACCGAGGTCCTCGACGTCCGGGATCTCGCCGGTGTCGTATTCGTCGGCGATCTCTCCGACGATCTCCTCGATGACGTCCTCGATCGTGACCAGGCCCGCGATGCCGCCGTACTCGTCGACGAGCACCGCCATGTGGTTGCGGTCGCGCTGCATCTCCGCGAGCAGGTCGTCGAGCCGCTTCGAATCGGGGACGAAGACCGCGGGCCGCATCACGTCGGCGACCTTGACGCTGCGCCCGCCGTCGCGCGAGTAATACGTCTGCTGGACGAGGTCCTTGAGGTAGACGACGCCGCGGACGTCATCGACGTTCTCGCCGATGACCGGGATCCGGGAGTGCCCGCTGCGCACCGCGAGGGAGGTGGCCTGCCCTGCGGTCTTGTCCTCCTCGATCCACACCATTTCCGGGCGCGGCACCATCACCTCGCGGGCGGTGGTGTCGCCGAGATCGAACACCGACTGGATCATGCGGCGTTCCTCGTCGGCGACGACACCGCGTTCCTGGGCCAGGTCGACGAGTTCGCGCAGTTCGATCTCGTTGGCGAACGGGCCGTTGCGGAAACCACGGCCGGGTGTGAGGGCGTTGCCGATGAGGATGAGCAGCCGGCCGAGCGGACCCAGCAGCACACCGAGAAACCGCAGCGGGATCGTCGCGGACAGCGCGATCGGATAGGCGTGCTGACGGCCGAGCGTGCGCGGCCCGACACCGATGACGACATAGTCGACGAGCACCATCACCGTGGCGCTCACGACCAGCGCCCACGTCCGGTCCATGACCTCGAGCAATGCCCCGGCGAGCACCACGGCCGCGGTGATCTCGCACAGGATCCGCAGCAGGACCATGAGATTGACGTAACGGGGGCGATCCTCGAGGATCACCCGCAGCCGCTGCGCTCCCGGGCGTTCGTCCTTGGCGAGCTCGTCGACGCGGGCGGCGGAAACGGTGTTCAGCGCCGAATCGACGGCGGCGAACAGCCCGCCGAGCGGCACCAGGACGACCGCGATCGCCACGAGTGCAGCGGCGCTCATGCGTTTGCTCCCACGACGCCCCGCTACTGCTCGGGAGTGTCGGACAAACCGACCTTGCCGAGAAGCTGCTGGTCGCGCGCGGCGAGACGGGCCTCGTGCTCGGCGCGGCGCAGTTCCTCGTACCACTCCTCGAGGAGCTGGTTCTGCAGGCCGAACATCTCCTTCTCCTCCTCGGGCTCGGCGTGGTCGTAGCCGAGCAGGTGCAGCATGCCGTGCACGGTGAGCAGGGCGAGCTCGTGGTCGAGGGAATGCCCGGCCTTGGTGGCCTGTTCCGCCGCGAACGACGGGCACAGCACGATGTCACCGAGCATCGACGGACCCGGTTCGGGTGCATCCGGACGACCGCCCGGTTCGAGTTCGTCCATCGGGAAGGACATCACGTCGGTGGGACCCGGCAGGTCCATCCACCGCATGTGCAGATCGGCCATGGCGTCGCAGTCGACGAGCACCATCGACAGTTCCGCCGCGGGGTGCACGTCCATCCGCGCGATCACGAAGCGGGCGACGTCGAGCAGGTTCTCCTCGACGACGTCCATCCCGGATTCGTTCGAGATCTCGATGCTCATCGGTGTCGTTCCTTCTGCACTGCGGGCTGGATTCCAAAGTGGGGGTTGCTCATCGGCGCTGTACCCGGTGCTGGGTGGCGCGCCGCTGCGCCCGGTTGCCGATGCCGACACCGCCGGAGCGTTCGGCCTCGTAGCGGCCGTAGGCGTCGACGATGTCCGACACCAGCTTGTGCCGCACCACGTCGCTGCTGTCGAGCATCGCGAAGTGGATGCCGTCGATGTCGTCGAGGATCTCGGTGGCGGCGCGCAGGCCCGAACGGGCCCCGCCGGGCAGGTCGACCTGCGTGATGTCGCCGGTCACAACGATCTTCGACCCGAATCCGAGACGGGTGAGGAACATCTTCATCTGCTCGGCCGTGGTGTTCTGTGCCTCGTCGAGGATGATGAAGGCGTCATTCAACGTGCGGCCACGCATGTATGCCAGCGGAGCGACCTCGATGACCCCGGCCTGCATGAGCTTCGGGATCGACTCCGGATCCATCATGTCGTGCAGCGCGTCGTGCAGCGGGCGCAGATAGGGATCGATTTTCTCGTGCAATGTGCCCGGCAGGAATCCGAGGCGTTCGCCGGCCTCGACCGCGGGGCGGGTCAGGATGATGCGCGTGACCTGCTTGGTCTGCAGGGCCTGCACAGCCTTCGCCATCGCGAGATAGGTCTTGCCGGTACCGGCGGGACCGACGCCGAAGACGATGGTGTTGGAGTCGATCGCGTCGACGTAGCGCTTCTGATTGAGCGTCTTGGGCCGGATCGTCTTTCCGCGCCGCGACAGGATGTCCAGGCTCAGCACATCGGCCGGGGATTCGGACAGCCCCTGGGTGAGCATGCCCACGGTGCGGCGCACGGCGTCGGGGGTCACGCGCTGGCCGCGGCCGACCAGGGTGACGAGTTCCCCGATGACCCTTTCGGCGAGTGCGACGTCGGCGGAGGTCCCGGTGAGGGTGACGGAATTGCCGCGCACGTGGATGTCCGCGTCGAGTACGCGTTCGAGGGCGACGAGGTTCTCGTCGGCCGCCCCGAGCAGCGGTGCCGCGGCCTCCGGCGGCAGGTCCATGCTGGATCGAACGGTGACCCGTTCGGCATTTCCGGGGTCGCGGGTGTCGTCTGATTCACTCACGTGGACGGTACGGCCTGCTTTCGATTCAGCTCGCACACGACGGTTGTCGCGTGCGTGTCAGTCTAGCGCCGGACAGCGGGGACATTCACCGCATTACCCCCGCCTCCGGGTCGGGAGCGTGCTCGCGCAGCCACCGGCGAGCCTGTTCGACGACCTCCGCGGCACGATCCGGGGCGACCCCGGCCAGCACCAGCGTGCCCAGCGCGACGCTGTCCCCGGAGTCGCGGACGAGTCCGAGATTGGCCTGTTCCAGGGTGGCCATGGTCAGACCCTCCATCATCCCGACGAGTACCACCGCCGGCAGATAGCCGGAGAAGATCCCCGCGGCGCGACCACGTTCGACGACATCGAGCGTGCGGGTGCGCACGGGTGCGACGAGGTCGGCGATGCACTGCTCGCCCACCTCCTTGCGGGCGAAGGACAGCAGCAGCCGGAACCGGTCCCCGACCGGCCAGATTCGCAACGCACCGACCGCGAGGGCGAGGTCGGGGCCGTCGGGTTCGGCGAGATCGACCGCGGCGGCCAGTTCCGCGGCGGCGTCGGCGGCGATGCCGTCGACGAGGGAGTCTCGATTCGGGAAGTGCGCGTAGACGGTGCGGCGGACGACACCTGCGCCACGCGCGACGTCGTCCATGCTGGCGTCGGGGTCGGCCGCGAAACACTCCATCGCCGCGTCGAGGATGCGGCGCCGGTTGGCCTTCGCCCGGGTCCGCGGCGGCGGAACGCGAGAACTCGCGCGCGGTTGCGCGACCGATTCCTGCACGCTGCACACCTCTTCCACGAATTCCTGTGATCTCGATCAAGTTTAGTTGCACACCCGTGTGCAGAAACCTAGGTTGCACACTGTTGTGCAATTAGTGTTCCGCGTCACCCCGTTCCGAAGCGTCGAAGGAGAGTTCATGACGACAGTCGCCGGCCACGCGCCGTCCGCACCCGCCCCGCCCTATCCGCGCCGCTGGGCTGGACTGGCGGTGCTGTGCCTGAGCCTGCTGATCGTCGTGATGGCCAACACCGCGCTGATCGTCGCGGCACCGAGCATGCTCCGCGAACTCGCGCTCACCAGCGCCGACATGCAGTGGATCATCGACGGCTACACCGTCCCCTACGCAGCGCTGATGCTGCTGTGCGGGGCGCTCGGCGACCGCTACGGCCGGCGAGCAGCACTGCTGACCGGTCTGGCGATCTTCGCGGCCGGTGCGATCGCCGGCAGCCTCGCCGACACCGCGACCGCGGTGATCGTCGCGCGCATCGTCATGGGCACCGGCGCCGCGGTGATCATGCCCGCGACCCTGTCGCTGCTGGTGGCGATGTTCCCCGCCTCCGAGCGGGCACGCGCGATCGCCGCGTGGGCCGCGACGTCCGGGCTTGCCATCGCACTCGGGCCGCTGCTGGCAGGGTGGCTCCTCGAGAGCCACTCCTGGGGATCGACGTTCCTCATCAACGTTCCCATCGCCGCGTTCGCCGCGGTCGCGGCGCTCGCGCTGGTTCCGGCATCGAAGGCCGACGGGATCACGCGCGTCGACTGGATCGGCGGCGCCCTGTCGGTGATCACCCTCGGCGGCATCATCTATGCGATCATCGACGGCTTCCACTTCGGTTGGAGTGCCCCGGCACTGGGTGCGCTCGGCGCCTCGGTCGTCGCCGCGCTCGCATTCGTCGCGTGGGAACTGCGGCATCCGCAGCCGCTGCTGAACCTGCGGCGCGTGACCGATCGCCCGGTCGGCGGTGCCTGCATCGCGGTGCTGCTGCTGTTCTTCGCGACCTTCGGGCTCATCTATTTCGTCGCCCAGCAGTTCCAGTTCGTGCTCGGGTACGGACCACTCGAGACGGGCCTGCGCCTGCTGCCGCTCGCGGCGTCGGTCTCGGTCGGTGCCGCGCTCAGCGGCCGCCTCGTCCCCCGGCTCGGCGCGCGCTTCCTCGTGTCCGGCGGCATGGCCGCGACGTCCGCCGGGGTGCTGCTGCTCGTCCTGCTCGAACCGGCTTCCGGTTACGGCATCTTCCTGGCGTCACTGCTGCTGGTCGGTCTCGGCATCGGCCTGGCCGTCCCCCCGGCGACCGATCTGATCATGGGGGGATTCCCCGGCACCGAGCTCGGTGCGGCCGGTGGCCTGAACGACACCGCCGTCGAGTTCGGCGGCTCCCTCGGCATCGCGCTGCTCGGGTCGGTGCTCGCCACGTCGTACCACGACGAGATCGCCGGGTTCCTGTCCGGCCTACCACTGAACAACCTCACCGGCGATCTGGCCGACCAGGCTGCCCTCGCGCTGGAGGCGGCCGGCGATTCGGTCGGTGGCGCCGCGATCGTCGCGGAGGAACTGGCCGCGAACCCGTTCGCGAAGTCCTACGCCCAACCGCTGCTGGATTCGTCGAGCGCGGCGTTCGCCCATGCGATCGTCGACGCCGCGCTGGTCGGCGGCATCGCGCTGGCTGTCGGCACCGTCGTGGTCGCGCTGATCCTGCCTGCGACGGTCTCTGTCGGCAGGACCCCCTAGGACTGCGCGAGCAGCAGATCCAGCGACAGCTTCCAGCAGGCGGTGTCCCTGTTCAGGAACGCGAAGTGGTCCTCCCCGTCGACGACGTGCAGGGCCACTTCGTCACCGGCCTCCCGGGCCGCATCGGCGTAGCGCGCGGCGATCTTCGCCGGGACCTGCTCGTCCTCGGAGCCGTGGACGAGCACGATCGACCGGCCGATCGGCAGGCGGTGTCGCGGCGACGCCGACCGGTACACGTGCGGGTTCTCCTCGAAGGGCTCGCCGAACAGGTCCTCGAGATAGTCGACGCGCCGGCCCCGCTCCCCGGCCGACGCCAGATCCAGGGCGGCGGCCTGGCCCACCACCAGCGACGGTCGCACCGCGGTGTCCTCGCCGGCGAGCCAGACCGCGAGCTGTCCACCGGCCGAGTGCCCGACGACCCGCACCTGCGTCGGATCGAGTTCGACGCCGGCGGCGCGGGCGTCGTCGGCGACGAGCGTCGCGGTCGCTTCGAGCGCGGCCACCACGTCCGCGGACATCTCCGGCCACCGGCCGCCCGCCCCGAGACGGCGGTATTCGATGTTCCACGCGGCTACGCCGCGCCGGGCGAGTTCCGTCGCGAGCGGGGTGCCGAGGTTGAGGTGGTAGCTGCCGCTCCAGTACCCGCCGTGGATGACCATCACCACCGGCACCGGCTCCCCGGCCGTACCGTCCGGCAGGTAGAGATGACCGAACTGCTCGGGCTCCGGGCCGTAGGCGATGCGGGTACGCGACATGCCCGAAACGCTAGTCGAGCGGGCGTGTGCCCCAGCGACCGGACAGCACCCCGACCGCCCCGAGCGCGACCGCGGCGGCCGTCGATGTGCGCAGCACGGTCGGCCCGAGCAGCACCGGCGTGGCACCGGCCTCGGTGAGCGCCGCGACCTCGCTGTCGTCGAGTCCGCCCTCCGGTCCGACGACGAGTACCAGCTCCGGAACATCCGCGAGCGGCAGCGACGCGAACGGTGCGGTCGCCGACTCGTGCAGCACCGCGACGACACCGCCGCGCGCGACCGTCTCGCGGACCAGGGCGACGACTCCGGCGGTGCGGGTCGCCGGCGCGACGGCGGGAATGTGCGGCCGCCGCGACTGCTTGGCCGCCGCGACCGCGACGGCCTGCCAGCGGGCCACACCCTTGTCGGCCTTCGGTCCGTCCCAGCGGGCGATGCACCGCGCGGCCTGCCACGGCACGAACGCGTCCGCGCCGGCTTCGGTGGCGAGTTCGACGGCCAGCTCCGACCGCTCCGACTTCGGCAGTGCCTGCACCACGGTCACCGAGGGTGCCGGTGCGGCCAGCTCACGACGGTTCAGGACCGTCGCCTCGAGCCGGTCCTTCGCGACGGCGCTCACTTCGACCTCGGCGACACCGCCGCGACCGTCGGAGAGCACAAGCCGCTCCCCGACCGCGATGCGGCGGACCGTCGCGGCGTGCCGGCCTTCCTTGCCGTCGAGCACCGCGACCTCACCGGTGCCGGGCAGCGGATCCAGATAGAACAGGGTCGCGGCCACCGCGGTGGCCTAGCGGGCGCTGAACGCGTCGCGCAGCCGGGAGAACAGGCCCCCGGAATGCTGCGAGGTGTTGGACACGACCTCGGCGCGATCGCGATCGCTGTGGCGCCGCAGGTCCTCGAGCAGCTTGGCCTGCTTGTGGTCGAGCTTCGACGGCACGACCACCTCGAGGTGGGCGTGCAGATCGCCGCGGATGCCCGAACGCAATTTCGGCATGCCGTGCCCGCGCAGCACCGCGACCGAGCCGGGCTGCGTGCCGGCGTCCACGGTGATCTCGGTGGGGCCGTCGAGGATCGTGTCGAGCGTGACGGTGGTGCCCAGTGCGGCGTCGACCATCGGCACCCGGATGGTGCAGTGCAGATCGTCGCCGTCGCGGACGAACACGTCGTGCTGCTGCTCGATCACCTCGACGTACAGGTCGCCGGCGGGGCCGCCACCGGGGCCGACCTCGCCCTGCGCGGCGAGCCGGATGCGCATGCCGTTGCCGACACCGGCCGGCACCTTGACGGTGATGTCGCGGCGCGAACGCACGCGGCCGTCGCCGCCGCACTTGCGGCACGGGTCCGGGATGGTCTCACCGGCACCCCGGCAGGTCGGGCACGGTCGGGACGTCATGACCTGGCCGAGGAACGAACGCTGCACGGACTGGACCTCGCCGGCGCCGCCACAGGTCTCGCACAGGACCGGCTTCGAATCGCCGTTGGTACCCGACCCGGTGCAGCCGTCACACAGGATCGCGGTGTCGACGGTGATGGTCTTCGTGACGCCGGTCGCGCATTCGTCGAGGGTCAGCCGCGTACGCAGCAGTGAGTCGGCACCGGGTTGCACGCGACCGCGAGGCCCCCGCGTACCGCCGCCCCCGCCGCCGCCGAAGAACGCCTCGAACACGTCGCCGAGGCCACCGAATCCGGCGCCGCCGAAGCCGCCCGCCCCGGCGCCACCACCGGACGCCAAGGGGTCCCCGCCCAGGTCGACGATGCGCCGCTTCTCCGGATCCGACAGCACCTCGTATGCCGCGGAGATCTCCTGGAAGCGCTTCTGCGCCGACTCGTCCGGGTTCACATCCGGGTGATGCTCACGCGCCAGCTTGCGGTACGCGCGCTTGATCTCCTGGTCGGTCGCGTTCTTGGACACGCCGAGCGTCCCGTAGTAGTCCCGTGCCACGTTAGGTTCTCGTCCTTACTTCTCTACACAGATATGGACGGTGCTCAGCGTTCGCCGAGCACCTCGCCGATGTATCTCGCAACGGCCGCGACCGACGCGATGGTTCCCGGATAGTCCATCCGGGTGGGGCCCAGCACACCGAGGCCGCCGAATACGGTACCGGCGGTGCCGTAGCCGGTGGACACCACCGACGTCCCGCGCATTTCCGCAACCTTCGTCTCCTCCCCGATCCGGACGGTCACGCGGCCCGCGTCCTGACTGGCGGTGAGCAACTTGAGCACGACGACCTGCTCCTCGAGGGCCTCGAGGACCGCACGCAGCGAACCGGGCACGCCGGTGTGGCCGTCGAAGTCGCCGGCGTTGCGGGTCAGGTTCGCGGTGCCGCCGAGCACCAGCCGCTCCTCGGGATGTTCGACGAGCGTCTCGACGAGCACGGTCGCACAGCGGATCACCGCGTCGCGCAGGTCGTCGGGCGCCTCCTCGGCCAACTCCGAGACGGCGATCGACGCCGCGGCGAGCCGCTTGCCGGCCAGCGCCGCGCCGAACAGGTCGCGCAGCCGCGCCAGGCCGTCGTCGTCGACGACATCGCCGAGCTCGACGATGCGCTGATCGACCCGCCCCGAGTCGGTGATGAGCACCAGCAACAGCCGCGCCGGGGTCAGGGCGACGACCTCGAGGTGCCGCACCGACGATGCCGACAGCGTCGGATACTGCACGACCGCGACCTGCCGGGTCAGCTGCGCGAGCAACCGGACCCCGCGGCGCAGGACGTCGTCGAGGTCGACGCCGGACTCGAGGAACTGCAGGATCGCGCGACGTTCGGCGCCCGAGAGCGGCTTGACGTCGGCGATCCGGTCGACGAACTGCCGGTATCCCTTGTCGGTGGGCACGCGCCCCGAACTCGTGTGCGGCTGGGTGATGTATCCCTCGGCTTCGAGCACGGCCATGTCGTTGCGGACGGTCGCGCTGGATACGCCGAGGTTGTGCCGCTCCACGAGCGTCTTCGACCCGATCGGTTCCTTGGTGGACACATAGTCAGCAACGATCGCGCGCAACACCTGGAATCGCCGTTCCTCGGTGCTCGACATCCCCGCCCACCTCCGTCTCTGCCGCCACGAACCGCGCGCTACGCCCGCACGTAGCCTGCACGCGGCGCCGTGCGCTACGTGCCTCGTCGACCCAGTCTAGTCGCCGCACGAACCACCACCCGAGGACACGGCGGTCTCGCGAGGCCCACGTACTGTGGGTTCATGATTTTCAAGGGTGTCCGGGACGGCAAACCGTATCCCGATCACGGCCTGTCGCTGCGCGACTGGTCTCGGATCCCCCCGCGGCAGGTTCGGCTCGACGAGATCGTCACCACCACGAAGGTCCTCGAACTCGACCGCCTGCTGTCGGAGGATTCCACGTTCTACGGCGATCTGTTTCCCCACGCGGTGCAGTGGCAGGGCGTGCTGTATCTCGAGGACGGCCTGCATCGTGCGGTGCGGTCGGCGCTGCGCAACCGCGTCGTGTTGCACGCGCGGGTTTTCGACTACGACGCGCTGACCCCGGGTGGCGACCTCGGCCCGAGCGCCGAGGCACCGAGCGCCGAGGTGAACTGGTTCGACCTGGACGCGGACCGCCCGGACGAACGCGGCGACGCCGACTGACCCGATTTCCGAGCGAACGGCACGTTCAGTCGGATGACGAAGACGAACGGTACATTCGCTCGGGAAAACCCGTAGAAGGTCGGGCCGAAATCCGGTTAGACGAGGATCGAGCGGACCACCGCGTCGGCGAGGAGCCGACCGCGGCCGGTGAGGACCAGGTGGTCACCGTGCAGATCGGCGAGCCCGTCCGCGACGACCGTGCGCGCGGCATCCCGCTCCGACGGCGCGAGCGCCGCCCACGGCAGGCCGGTCCGCAGCCGCACGGTGAGCATCACGAGTTCGGTGTGGACGTCCTCGACGGTGAGCTGCTCGCTGCCGCCGACCGGCAGCCGCCCCTGCGCCAGGGTCTCGGCGTAACGGGCCGGGTGTTTGACATTCCACCAGCGGACCCCACCGACGTGGCTGTGTGCGCCGGGGCCCGCGCCCCACCAGTCGCCGCCGTCCCAGTACCCGAGGTTGTGGGCACACCGCGCGGACGGATCGCCGGCGCGCGCCCAGTTCGACACCTCGTACCACGTCAGCCCGGCGGCCGCGAGGCGTGCATCGATCCGTTCGTAGCGGGCGGCGAGCACGTCGTCGTCGGGTGCGGGCAGTTCACCGCGACGCACTCGGCGCGCGAGGGCGGTGCCGTCCTCGACGATCAGGGCGTACGCGGAGACGTGGTCGACGCCGGCGTCGAGCACGGCGTCGAGGGAGCGGTCGAGGTCCTCGTCGCGTTCCCCGGGGGTGCCGTAGATGAGGTCGAGGTTGACGTGGTCGAACCCGGCGGCGCGGGCCTCTCGGGCCGCCGCGACCGGCCGCCCGGGGGTATGGGTGCGGTCGAGCACGGCAAGCACGTGCGACGCGGCCGACTGCATGCCCAGCGACACGCGGGTGTAGCCGGCTGCGCGGATCCGCGAGAAGAACTCGGGTCCGGTCGATTCGGGGTTGGATTCGGTGGTCACCTCGGCGCCGGGCGCGAGCCCGAAACTCGACCGGACAGCGCCGAGCACGTCGGCGAGGCCGCGCGGTCCGAGCAGCGACGGGGTGCCGCCGCCGACGAACACGGTGTCCGCGGCGGGTGCGCCGATCATGTCCGCGGCGATGTCGAGTTCGCGACGCAGGCCCTCGAGCCAGGACTGCGGTGACGCCGACGAGCCCAGCTCCCCCGCGGTGTAGGTGTTGAAATCGCAATAGCCGCAACGGGTCGCACAGAAGGGCACGTGCACGTACACGCCGAACGGCCGGGTGCCGACTCCGGCGCGGGCCGCGACCGGGAGCTCGAATCCGTCGTCGGTCCCGGTTCCGTTGCCCGTTCTCGTCTCACTCACGGCCTCCAGTGTTCCAGAGCCGGGCGGGGCACCGACGGGCCGTGGGGCGATGACCTGGGTATTTCCCGAAATTTTGGTGGAAATACCGGCCAGGATTCGGATTCACCCCCGTGACATGGCACAATGGTCGCCATGACCGGACTCGGAGTGCGACTCGTGGCTCGCCGCCACGTCGACTTCAAGCGCGTCTGCGCGTCCTGCTGTCAGCCTTGCGCCGCCTGTTCCTGCGCCGACTGTCGATAGTCACTCACTGTCGCCGGCCGGCACCATCCCGGCAAACCCCTCAGAACCGCCGGGTCGAGGCATGTCTGCGCGGATTCAGCCCATCTCGACGCTCCCGACCCGGTCCATCGCAAATCCCAGGAGTTCCTGCATGTCGTCGACC
The DNA here is from genome assembly GCF_001895025.1 of Rhodococcus zopfii NBRC 100606 = JCM 9919. GTDB lineage: Bacteria > Actinomycetota > Actinomycetes > Mycobacteriales > Mycobacteriaceae > Rhodococcus > Rhodococcus zopfii. The sequence goes on along the minus strand of NZ_BCXI01000018.1, from coordinate 119,787 downwards.
ACCGACGTCTCCCCCGCGGGAGAACCCGCCGCGCCCATACGGCCGCGGGCGGCACGGCCGGCCAAACGCCGCGCCGAAGGCCAGTGGGCTCTCGGTTACCGCGAGCCCCTCAACGCCAACGAGCAGGCGAAGAAGGACGACAACCCGCTCAACGTGCGCCGCCGCATCGAGGACATCTACGCGCACCAGGGTTTCGACAGCATCGACAAGTCCGACCTGCGCGGCCGGTTCCGCTGGTGGGGTTTGTACACCCAGCGCGAGCAGGGCTACGACGGCACCTACACCGGTGACGAGAACCTCGATCTGCTCGAGGCGAAGTACTTCATGATGCGGGTGCGCTGCGACGGCGGCGCGCTGAACGTCGAGCAGGTGCGCACCATCGGCGGCATCTCCACCGAATTCGGACGCGACACCGCCGACCTGTCCGACCGGCAGAACGTCCAGTACCACTGGATCGAGGTCGAGAACGTTCCCGAGATCTGGCGTCGCCTCGAGTCGGTGGGCCTGAAGACCACCGAGGCGTGCGGCGACTGCCCGCGTGTGGTGCTCGGGTCCCCGCTCGCCGGCGAGTCGCTCGACGAGATCGTCGACGGCACCCCCGCGATCGACGAGATCGTCCGTCGCTACATCGGCGACCCGCAGTACTCGAACCTGCCCCGCAAGTTCAAGACGGCGATCTCCGGTCAGCAGGACGTCGTGCACGAGATCAACGACGTCGCCTTCGTCGGCGTGAACCACCCCGAGCACGGTCCCGGCTTCGACCTGTGGGTCGGTGGCGGACTGTCCACGAATCCGATGCTCGCGCAGCGGGTCGGTGCCTGGATCTCGCTCGACGAGGTTCCGGACGTGTGGGAAGGCGTGGTCGCAGTGTTCCGCGACTACGGCTACCGCCGCCTGCGCTCCAAGGCCCGCCTGAAGTTCCTCATCAAGGACTGGGGCATCGAGAAATTCCGTGAGGTTCTCGAACAGGAATACCTGAAGCGTCCGCTGATCGACGGTCCCGCCCCGGAGCAACCGGCGCGTCCCATCGATCACGTCGGTGTACAGAAGCTGCGCAACGGCCTCAATGCCGTCGGGTTCTCCCCCATCGCGGGCCGCGTGTCCGGCACCATCCTGACGAAGGTCGCCGACGCGGTCGAGCGGATCGGTTCGGACCGGATCCGTTTCACGCCGTACCAGAAGCTGATCGTCCTCGACGTCGCCGACGACAAGGTCGAGGAACTGATCGCCGAACTCGAACCTCTCGGCCTGCAAGCCCGGCCGTCCGCGTGGCGCCGGAACCTGCTGGCGTGCAGCGGCATCGAGTTCTGCAAACTGTCGTTCGTCGAGACCCGCAAGCGCTCCCAGGTGCTCGCACCCGAGCTCGAGGAGCGGTTGACGGACATCAACGCACAGCTCGACGTCCCGATCACCATCAACATCAACGGCTGCCCCAACTCGTGCGGCCGGTCGCAGATCGCGGACATCGGATTCAAGGGTCAGCTCGTCGACGACGGCGAGGGCAACCAGGTCGAGGGGTACCAGGTACACCTCGGCGGCAGCCTCGGCCTCGACAGCGGTTTCGGCCGGAAACTGCGCCAGCACAAGGTGAACAGCACCGAACTCGGCGACTACATCGAGCGTGTAGTGCGCAATTTCGTCAAGCACCGGACCGAGGGCGAGCGGTTCGCCCAGTGGGCCGTGCGCGCAGAAGAGGCGGACCTCCGATGACCATCACCACAGAGACCACCGAGGACCTTCGAGATCTCGCCGCGCAGGGGGCGGCAAGGCTCGAAGGCGCCTCGGCACTGGAGTTGCTGCAATGGACCGAGGAGACCTTCGGTTCCGCAGTGAGCGGCGAGCGCAGCGGCTACATCGTCGCGTCGAACATGCAGGACGGGGTGCTCGTGCATCTCGCCACGCAGGTGCGGCCGGGCGTGGACGTGCTCTTCCTCGACACCGGTTACCACTTCGCCGAGACGCTCGGCACCCGGGACGCGGTCGCCCAGGTGTACGGAGCGAACCTCGTCGAGGCGAAGGCGGCCCACTCGGTAGCCGAGCAGGACGAGTTGCTCGGCAAGGATCTGTTCTCACGCGATCCGAACGAGTGCTGCCGGTTGCGGAAGGTCGTGCCGCTGACCGAAACCCTGAAGGGTTACCGCGCGTGGGTCACCGGCATCCGCCGGGTCGAAGCCCCGACACGGGCCAACGCGCCGCTCGTCTCGTTCGACGAGGCATTCGGACTGGTGAAGATCAATCCGATCGCCGCGTGGTCGGACGAGGACATGCAGGACTACATCGACGAACACGGGATTCTCGTCAATCCCCTGGTCGACGAGGGCTATCCGTCCATCGGATGCGCCCCCTGCACCGTCAAACCACTTCCCGGAGCCGATCCGCGCAGCGGACGGTGGGCCGGCCGAGCCAAGACCGAATGCGGGTTGCACTCCTCATGACACTCACCGATACGAACCTTCCGGAATCCCGAATCAGGTTGGACGGCAACAAGTTCGACACTCTCGACGCGCTCGAGTCGGAGGCGATCCACGTCTTCCGCGAGGTCGCCGGCGAATTCGAACGTCCGGTGATCCTGTTCTCGGGCGGCAAGGACTCCACGGTTCTGCTCCACCTGGCACTCAAGGCCTTCTGGCCCGCGCCGCTGCCGTTCGCGCTGCTGCACGTCGACACCGGGCACAATCTGCCCGAGGTTCTGGCGTTCCGCGACCATGTCGTCGAGAAATACGGTTTGCGCCTGCATGTCGCGAAGGTCGAGGACTACCTCGCCGACGGTCGCCTCACCGAACGTCCCGACGGCATCCGCAACCCGCTCCAGACCGTTCCGTTGCTCGACGCCATCGGCGAGAACCGCTTCGACGCGGTGTTCGGCGGCGGTCGCCGCGACGAGGAACGCGCCCGCGCCAAGGAGCGGATCTTCTCGCTGCGCAACGCGTTCGGCCAGTGGGACCCCAAGCGCCAGCGCCCCGAGCTGTGGAACCTGTACAACGGCAAGCACGCCCCGGGCGAGCATGTCCGGGTGTTCCCGCTCAGCAACTTCACCGAACTCGACATCTGGCGGTACATCGCCCGCGACGACGTCGAACTCGCGAGCATCTACTACGCACACCAGCGTCCGGTGTACCGGCGCGACGGCATGTGGATGACCCCCGGCGTGTGGGGCGGTCCCGCCGACGGCGAGGAACTCGCGACCCGTTCGGTGCGGTACCGCACCGTCGGCGACGGGTCCACCACCGGCGCGATCCTGTCCGAGGCCGCCACCAACGAGGACATCCTCGCCGAGGTCGCCGCGTCACGATTGACCGAGCGCGGCGCCACCCGCGGCGACGACCGAGTTTCCGAAGCGGCCATGGAAGACCGCAAGCGCGAAGGCTACTTCTGATGCGGGTCACCCGACCGAGCGCAACGCACAATGCTCGACCCGGGGCGAGCAACGACCGAGTTTCCGAAGCGGCCATGGAGGACCGCAAGCGCGAAGGCTACTTCTGATGCGGGTCACCCGACCGAGCGCGACGCACAATGCTCGACCCAGGGCGAGCAACGACCGAGTTTCCGAAGCGGCCATGGAAGACCGCAAGCGAGAGGGCTACTTCTGATCATGAGCGCGTCACAGCTCCTGCGCCTCGCAACTGCGGGCAGCGTCGACGACGGCAAGTCCACCCTGGTGGGCCGCCTTCTGTACGACACCAAATCCGTCCTGGCCGACCAGATCGACGCGGTCACCCGCGCCTCGGTCGACAAGGGTCTCGACACCCCCGACCTGTCGCTGCTCGTCGACGGCCTGCGCGCCGAACGCGAACAGGGCATCACCATCGACGTCGCCTACCGGTACTTCGCGACCCCGAAGCGTAGCTTCGTGCTCGCCGACACCCCGGGCCACGTGCAGTACACCCGCAACACGGTCTCCGGCGCGTCCACCGCGCAGCTCGTGGTGTTGCTCGTCGACGCCCGCAAGGGCGTGATTTCGCAGACCCGCAAGCACGCCGCCGTCCTCGCGCTGCTCGGTGTGCCGAGGCTGGTGCTCGCGGTGAACAAGATCGACCTCGTCGAGGATCCGGCGGCGGTGTTCGCACAGATCTCCGGCGAATTCAGCGAGCTGACCTCGTCGCTGGGCTGGGCTCCCGAGGACGTGCAGGAGATCCCGGTTTCCGCCCTGCACGGCGACAACGTCGCGACCCGCTCGGAGAGCACCCCGTACTACGACGGTCCGACGCTCATCGAGCACCTCGAGTCGGTCCCCGTCGACGCCGACGTGCACGGCCGTCACGAGTCCGGTCTGCGCTTCGCGGTCCAGTACGTGATCCGCCCCCGCACCGCCGAGTACCCGGACTACCGCGGCTATGCCGGGCAGATCGCGTCCGGCTCGGTCCGTCCCGGCGACGAGGTCGTCGTCCTGCCGTCGGGTATCCGCACCACCGTCGAGCGCATCGACACCGCGGACGGCGAGCTCGACGTCGCGCATGCGGGCCGGTCGGTCACCCTGATCCTCGCCGACGACGTCGACGTCTCCCGCGGTGACCTCATCGCCACCCCGGAGGGGGCACCCGAGCCGATCGGCGAGTTCGAGGCGACCGTCTGCTGGCTCGCCGAGAAGCCGCTGCGCCCCGGCGCCCGGCTGCTGCTCAAGCACGGCACCCGCACGACCCAGGCCATCGTCGGGACACTCGAGGAACGTTTCGACGAGCAGAACCTGACGTCGATTCCCAATCCGGAAACGTTGGAGCTCAACGAGATCGCCCGCATCTCACTGCGGGTGGCGGAGCCGATCCCGGCCGACGACTACACCGTGAACCGCCGCACCGGCAGCTTCCTGCTCATCGATCCGGCGGGTGGGAACACGCTCGCCGCCGGCCTGGTCGGCAACGGGCTGGCTCAGATCGAGCTCGGGGACCACGTCCCGGCATGATCCCGGTGATCGCCGTCGCGCACGGCAGCCGCGACCCGCGCGCCGCGCAGGCCATGGCTGCCGCGCTCACGGCGTTGCGGGCGCGACGACCGGACTGGGACGTACGCCTGGCATTCCTCGACCTGAACGCGCCCTCGGTGCGGCAGGCCGTCGACGCCGTCGCCGCCGAGGGCCATCACCGGGTGGTCGTCGTTCCGCTGTTGCTGGGCAGCGCATTCCACGCCCGCGTGGATCTGCCCGGCATCCTCGCCGAGGCCCACGTCCGGCATCCGCACCTCGAGCTGGTCCGCACCGACGTCCTCGGTCCCGACCGGCTGCTGGTCGCGGCGGCACGGAACGCGGTGGCCGCCACCGGCGTCTCGCGCCTCGACCCGTCCGTCGGAATCGCAATGTGCGCGGTCGGTTCACGACGGGCCGGCGCCGACGCTGCGACCGCCGCCGTCGCACCACGACTGCTCGCCGGCACCTCGTGGACCCACGTGCGAGCGTGCTTCGCGACCTCCACCCCCGATGTCGTCGGCGCGCTCACCGCGCTTCGGGAGGCCGGCGCCCGCCGGCTCGTCGTCGCGCCGTGGCTGCTCGCTCCCGGTCTGCTGTGGGACCGGGCGTGCGACGCTGCGCAATCCGCCTTCCCCGACATCCGGATCGCCACCCCCCTCGCTGCCGGCGACGCGGTCGGCCGCGTCGTCGAGCGCCGGTGCCTCGATGCGCTTGCCGACTCCACCGGGGTCCTGCGCAGCGCCTGAGCACTTCCGGCCGCGTGCCGTTCTACTCTGGTTCATCCGCAGCCGATACAACGGACGCCTACTTCCCCCGTTGGGCCCCAGAACCAGGAGAATCCCGTGCAGAGCGAACTGCGCCACTACATCGACCGGCTGCGCACCGAGGGATTCTCCGTGCGCGACGACCGCGGCGAAGACCCCGACCTCATCGACATCGACGGCCGTGCCGTCGACACCTGGCGGGAGAACTACCCGTACGAAGACCGCATGGACCGGGCCATGTACGAGGTCGAGAAGTATCTGCTGCAGATCGAGCTGCTGAAGTTCCAGGCATGGTCGCTGGAGAACGGTTCCAAGCACATCATCGTGTTCGAAGGTCGCGACGCCGCAGGCAAGGGCGGGACGATCAAACGCTTCCAGGAGTACATCAACGTCCGGCACGCCCGGGTGGTCGCGCTGAGCAAACCGTCCGACCGCGAGAGCGGCCAGTGGTATCTGCAGCGTTACATCGAGCACTTCCCCACCGCCGGTGAGCTGGTGATGTTCGACCGGTCCTGGTACAACCGCGCCGGCGTGGAACGCGTCATGGGTTTCTGCACCGACGCCGAGTACGAGCGGTTCATGACGCATGTGCCGCTGTTCGAGCAGCTCGTCGTCGACGCCGGGATCTCCCTGACCAAGTTCTGGTTCTCGGTGACCCGCAACGAGCAGCGCACCCGGTTCGCGATCCGCCAGCTCGATCCGGTCCGCCGCTGGAAACTGTCGAGCATGGACCTCGAGTCGCTGGACAAGTGGGACCGGTACACCGAGGCGAAGGAAGAGATGTTCCGCCGTACCGACACCGACCACGCGCCGTGGACGACGATCAAGTCCAACGACAAGAAGCGCGCTCGCATCAACGCGATGCGGCATTTCCTGAACCGGTTCGACTACGACGACAAGGACACACAGGTGGTGTTCGATCCCGACCCGAAGATCGTGCGACGCGGCAAGGAGGCCGTCGGCGACTGAGCGGACCTCCGCCGCGCGAATGCTGACAAGATCGTGAGATCTGGCTCACACTGAATGGGAGGCCAAGGAGTCACCACCATGAGCACAGCATCGAACGGACGCGGAATCGTGGCGGGCATCGACGGGTCGGCCAGCGCGCTGGGGGCAGCACGCTGGGCCGCATCCGTCGCGCAACGGTTCGGCGAACCTCTCCACCTGCTCCACGTGCAGACGAACGGACGATCCGGGGACCGAAACGGCGACGCCGAAGGACTCCTCGACGCCGCCGAGACCGCGGTCCGGGCCGGACCGAGCGGAGTCGAGATCGAGCGCAGCATCGAACACGGCGATCCCCAGAAGGTGCTCGTCGAGAAGTCCGGAGCGGCACGGATGATCGTCCTCGGACACTTGACGACGAGCGAGATGCAGTCGATGTTCCGCGGCTCCGACGTCGTGTACACGTCCAATCACGCGAAGTGCCCGGTCGTGTCGTGGCGGGGCGAGCCGGCCCCCGAAGCCGTCAACGGCCGTCCCGTCGCCGTCGGGGTGGACGGCAGCGAACTCAGCAACAAGGCGATCGAGCACGCCTTCGAGTTCGCCTCGTTCGTCGGCGCTCCCCTGGTTGCGGTTCACAGCTGGACCGAGCAGTCCACCCTGACGTACGGAGAGGGTTCCCGGTTCATCGAGTGGGACGACCACGTGAAACAGCAGACCGCGCTGGTGAGCGAAAGCCTCGCCGGATGGCAGAGCCGCTACCCCGATGTCGAGGTCACGCACAGTGTCGAGCGCGGCAAACCGGAGGAGGCGCTGCTCGAGCATTCGTCGCGGGCGCAACTGGTCGTCGTCGGCAGTCACGGCCGCAGCCCGATGACCGCCGCGGTGCTGGGATCCACCAGCCAGTCGTTGCTGCATCATGCGCTGTGCCCGGTCCTGATCGCCCGGGCGGTCTGAGGACGATCACCGCGCCGGCGGGCGGCGCGCGTCAGACACCGGACACGACGACCTCTTCCGGTAAGGCGGGTGCTCGGGTGGCGCGGGCGTAGACGGTTTCGCCTGCGCGCAGGCCCAGCGCCTGCGCGTCGCCACGGGTGACCTGCGCGGTGAACGATTCGCCGGTGGCCTCGTTGTGCAACTCCACCCGCACCTCGAATCCGAGGTGCACGACCCGTTCGACTGTCGCGCGGGTGATCCCGAGCCACTCGGCGGTGCCCTCGGTGCGGGCCTCCGCGAGTTCGGGGGTTCGCCCGAGCCGGATGTCGTGCGGTCGCACCAGCTGCCCGTTGAGCTTGGACACGTTGCCGAGGAACGACATCACGAAGTCGTTGTCGGGACGGTCGTAAAGATCCTCGGGCGTTCCGATCTGCTCGATCCGGCCGCGGTTCAGCACGGCGATGCGGTCGGCGATGTCGAGCGCTTCCTCCTGGTCGTGGGTGACCAGCACGGTCGTCACGTGCACCTCGTCGTGCAGCCGGCGCAGCCACGTCCGCAGGTCGGCGCGGACCTTCGCATCGAGCGCACCGAACGGCTCGTCGAGCAGCAGCACCTGCGGATCGACGGCGAGCGCGCGGGCAAGGGCCATGCGCTGACGCTGACCACCCGACAGCTGCGCCGGGTACCGCTGCTGGAATCCGTCGAGCCCGACGATCTCGAGCAGTTCCCCGACCTTCTTGTCGATCTCGGCCTTCGGGCGCTTGCGGATCTTCAGGCCGAACGCGACGTTCTCACGCACCGTCATGTGCTTGAACGCCGCGTAGTGCTGAAACACGAACCCGATGTCGCGCTTCTGCGGCGTCACCTCGGTCACGTCCTTGCCCGCGATGTGCACGGTGCCGGCATCGAGGGTCTCGAGACCGGCGATCGAGCGCAGCAGCGTCGATTTGCCGGAGCCCGACGGGCCGAGCAGCGCGGTCAGTGAGCCGGAGGGAATCTCGATGTCGACGTTGTCGAGCGCCGCGAAATCCCCGTAGTTCTTGTGGGCCCCGGTGACGGTGATCATTGGTCGGCACTCCTCTTGCGGTCGAGCAGGGTCATCAGCAGCAGCACGAGCACCGCGATGGCCATGAGCAGGGTCGCGGCACTGTAGGCGCCGAAGGTGTTGTGGTCGTCGATGTACCGGGCGTGAACCAGCAGCGTCAGCGTCTGGGAGACACCGGGGAACCCGGATGACACCATGATGACCGCACCGAATTCGCCGAGGGCACGAGCGACGGTGAGCACGATGCCGTAGGTCAGACCCCAGCGGATGGCCGGCAGCGTGATCCTCCAGAACGTCTGCCACGCATTCGCGCCGAGGGTCGCGGCGGCCTGTTCCTGTTCCTCACCGATCTCGTGGAGAACCGGTTCGACCTCGCGCACGACGAACGGCAGCGTCACGAAGATCGTGGCGAACACCATGCCGGGCAAACCGAAGATCACCGTGAAACCGAGGGACTCGAGGCCGCCGAACCAGCCGCCGGCACCCCACAACATGATCAGGGCAACACCGACGACGATCGGTGACACCGCGAACGGGAGGTCCACGACCGACTGAAGCAGGCTGCGACCCGGGAAACGGCCGCGCACGAGCGCGAGCGCGACGGCGATCCCGAACACGACATTCAGCGGCACCACGATCGCGACGATGAGCAGCGACAGGTTCAGTGCCGAGATCGCGGCCGGCGTGCTGATCGACTCGACGAACGCCATGATGCCGTTCTCGAACGTGCGGTACAGGATGACGCCGATCGGCACGAGCAGCAGGAGGAAGAGGTAACCCAACGCGACGGTGCGCAGCGAGATCCGGGTGAACGCGGAGAGTTTCACGCGTCGTTCTCCTCTCGGCGCCGGCCACGGCTCGCGGCCACCCGCAACACGAACAGTGCGACGAACGCGATCAGCAGCAGAGCGACCGACACGGCCGCCGCGTTGACGGGGCGGTCCATCTCGATCTGCTGCTGGATGTACTGCGATGCCACCTGCGTCTCGTACGGAATGTTGCCGCCGATGAGCACGATCGACCCGTATTCACCGATGGCGCGGGCGAACGCGAGGCCGGCACCGCCGAGGATCGCGGGCCGGAGCGTCGGCAGGACGACGGAACGGAAGATGGTGACGTTGTCGGCACCGAGCGACGCCGCGGCCTCCTCTACCTCCCGGTCGGTTTCGATCAGCACGGGTTGCACGGCACGCACCACGAACGGCAGCGTCACGAACGCCAGGGCAATGATCAGGCCGGGCTGAGTTGCGTTCAGGTGCAGGCCGATCGGGCTCATCGGCCCGTACAGCGACAGCAGCACGATGCTCGCAACGATCGTGGGCAGCGCGAACGGCAGGTCGATCAGAGCGTTGACGACCTTCTTGCCCGGGAAGTCGTCGCGGACCAGCACCCAGGCGATGAGGGTTCCCATCACCGCGTTGATCAATGCGACGATCACCGACACGACGACGGTGACCCGCAGGGTGGCGATCGCGGCCGGCGCCGTGACGGCGTCGACGAAGCCGGACAACCCGTCGTCGAACGCGTGGGTGGTCAGCGCCGCGAGGGGCAGCAGGACGATGATGCTCAGCCAGAGGGTAGCCACGCCGATGCCGAGAGGCCCAGCCGTTCCGGTGAAGGCGAACAGCGGCTTCCGGCGGCGCGCCCCCGGGGCGGGAGCCGCTGCTCCAGCCCCGGGGCGTGTCTCGGTGGTGCTCACGGGACGAGGCCTACTTCGTGGCGTTGTCGTAGATCACGGCGATGGAGCCGGTGCCCTGCTTGAACAGGTCGGCATCGACGGTGGACCAGCCGCCCAGGTCGGCGATGGTCCACAGCTTCTGTGGCTGCGGGAAGTCGGCAGCGAACTCCTCGGCGACGCCCGGGTCGACCGGACGGAACCCGGCCTGTGCCCACAGGCGCTGCCCTTCGGTGGTGTAGAGGAAGTCGTTGAACGCCTGGGCCTGCGCCGCGTTCGGCGAGTTCGTCAGCACCGCAGCCGGGTTCTCGATCTTGAACGTGATCGGCGGGGTGACATGCTCGACGGGATCTCCGTTGCGTTCGGCGAAGAGGGCCTCGTTCTCGTAGCTGAGCAGCACGTCTCCGGAACCCTGCAGGAACGCCTCGGTCGCCTCACGACCGGACTTCGGCTGGATCTTGACATGCTCGGTCACGAGCTGGTTCACGAAATCCAGACCGGCCTGCGGATCGGTCCCGCCTTCACTCTTCGCCGAGTACGGCGCGAGCAGGTTCCACTTGGCCGATCCGGAACTGAACGGGTTGGGGGTCACGACCTCGAGACCCGGCTGGAGCAGGTCGTCCCAATCCTGGATGTTCTTCGGGTTGCCCTCGCGGACCACGATGGTCACCACCGAACCGAAGGGGACGCCCTTGTAGGCGCCGGTGTTCCAGTCCGGGTCGACGAGGCCCGCGTCGACGAGGCGGGTGATGTCCGGTTCGACGGAGAAGTTGACGAAGTCCGCCGCCGCGCCGTCCTTGACCTTGCGGGACTGGTCGCCGGAGGCGCCGTAGGACTGCTGGAAGGCGACACCCTCACCCGGCTCGGTGGCGTTGAATGCGGGGATGAGCAGGTCGAAGCCGGGCTTCGGGACCGCGTAGGCGTACAGGTTGACGGTGCCGCCGGAGCCGTCGGCCGCGCTGTCGTCACCGCCGACGGTGTCGCTCGCGCCGCCCGAGCAGGCGGACAGCGCGGTCGCGGTGGCTGCCGCGAGGGCTGCGAACACGAGGGCAGAACGTTTCTTCATGGAACAGGGGCCTTCCTGCAGGAGCGGTGAAGCGGACGTGGGGACCCGCAGAAATCGGCACCGGAAGGCTCCGTGCGCGTCACGCGAGGCGCCCGGACCTGCCGGGGGACGAGGCACGGAGGATCGATCGCGATCTGCCCGGAAGCCGGTGCGGTGACGCCGCGGGTCGGGAAGGGTCGATCAGCGACAACAGCTGACGTCGGCAACCGCAAGGCTGCCCACAGCGATGAGCACCAGCTCATGGCGCACGCGGGGCAGGGCGGTTACGGACACGCCGCAGACTCTAGCAGAGCAACCGGCCGCCCCGGCCGCGCGTTCAGGGGGTCAGCCGTGCGGTCAGCGGGTCAGCAACCATGCCACGACGACGAGGGCGAGCAGCGCGATCAGCGCCAGGGTCACGCGTGAGCGCGGCATGTCAGCGTTCCTTCGTCGTAAGTTCGGTCGTGGCCGGTGCAGGTGTCTCCGGTTCACCGCGTCCGACGGCAGCGAACACCGCGGCGAGCAGGCGGTCGAGCAGCCAGGCCGCGCCGGCGCACAGCGGCACCATCACAAGCAGTACCAGTGCGGCCTGCGGCACGAACGACAGTCCGGCGAGCCACAGCTCGAATCCGTCCCACCACGTTGCCATCCGGTCCACGCACCCACCTTAGACGGCGGGCTCCGCGCCACCGAATCCTCGGCCGTTCTCCGTGCGGGCGGACCGGGCCGGGCCGATCATGGTGTGATGGGATCCACGTTCGACGTCGACACGCACGAACCCGCCGAGCGGCCGCTGGCGGTTCTCCACCGCAGCCCGTATCCACCGATCGACGACTACGCGTTTCTGTCGGATTGCGAGACGACCTGCCTGATCGCCCGCAACGGTGCCGTCGAGTGGATGTGCATTCCCCGACCCGATTCCCCGAGTGTGTTCGGGGCGATCCTCGACCGCAGCGCCGGGCATTTCCGGCTCGGCCCGCACGGGCACACCGTTCCCGCCGCGCGCCGCTATCTTCCCGGAGGATTGATCCTCGAGACCACGTGGCAGACCGAGACCGGCTGGATCGTGGTGCGCGATGCGCTGGTCATGGGTCCGTGGCACGCCGTCGACGAACGGTCGCGCACGCATCGGCGCACGCCGCCGGACTGGGATGCCGAGCACGTGCTGTTGCGCACGGTGCGCTGCGTGAGCGGCACCGTGGAGTTCGAGATGAGCTGCGAACCGGCGTTCGACTACAACCGGGAGTCGGCGGTCTGGGAGTACACCGGCAAGGTGTACGAGGAGGCGACCGCGCGGTGCCGCGCGACGGCCGCGGAAATCCATCCGGAGCTGCGGCTGACCACCGATCTGCGCCTGGGTCTCGAGGGACGTGAGGCACGCGCCCGTACCCGGATGTACAAGGGCGACAGCGTGTTCGTGGCTCTGTCGTGGTCGGACAATCCGGCTCCGGCCACGTTCGCGGAGGCGGCCGCGAAAATGGCTGCGACCGCGGACTTCTGGCGGGAGTGGATCACCACGGGACGGTTCCCGGATCATCCGTGGCGCGGCTATCTGCAGCACAGCGCGCTGACGTTGAAGGGCCTGACGTACGCGCCGACCGGGGCACTGCTCGCAGCCTCGACCACCTCGCTGCCGGAAACTCCGCGCGGCGAACGCAACTGGGACTACCGCTACGCATGGGTGCGCGATTCGACGTTTGCCCTGTGGGGTCTGTACACGCTGGGACTCGACCGTGAGGCCGACGACTTCTTCTCGTTCATCGCCGACGCGAGCCGGGACGAGCACGGCGTTGCCCGCCCACTGCAGGTGATGTACGGGGTCGGCGGGGAACGCACGCTCGAGGAGTCCGAGCTCCCCCATCTGTGCGGCTACGACGAGGCCAAACCGGTGCGGATCGGCAACGGCGCGTACCACCAGTCCCAGCACGACATCTGGGGCACCATGCTCGATTCGGTATACCTCCACGTCAAGTCACGCGAGCACGTCCCCGATTCGCTGTGGCCGCTGCTCAAACGCCAGGTGGAGGAGGCGCTGAAACACTGGCGGCAACCGGACCGCGGAATCTGGGAGGTGCGCGGCGATCCCCAGCACTTCGTCTCGTCCAAGGTGATGTGCTGGGTCGCGCTCGACCGCGGCGCCAAACTCGCCGCGATGCAGAACGAGAAGAGCTACGCGACGCAGTGGCAGAACATGGCCGACGAGATCAAGGCGGACATCCTTGCGCACGGTGTCGACGAACGCGGGGTGTTCACCCAGCGGTACGGGCATCCGTCGCTGGATGCGTCGGCGCTGCTGATTCCGCTGCTGCGGTTCCTGCCCGCCGACGATCCGCGGGTACGCGCGACCGTCCTGGCCATCGCCGACGAACTGACCGAGGACGGCCTGGTGTTGCGCTACCGGGTCGAGACGACGGACGACGGGATGTCCGGAGTGGAGGGCACCTTCACGATCTGTTCGTTCTGGCTGGTGTCGGCATTGGTCGAGATCGGCGAGGTGCATCGTGCCCGCGCGCTGTGCGATCGGCTCCTCGGCTTCGCCAGCCCGCTCAAGCTCTACGCCGAGGAGATCGATCCGCACACCGGCCGGCACCTGGGCAACTTCCCGCAGGCGTTCACGCATCTCGCACAGATCAACGCGGTGGTGCACGTCATCCGGGCCGAGGAGCAGATCCAGACCGGCGCGTTCCATCCGGCGCACCTGCACCCGTCCTGATCCGGCCTCCCCCGCGGAGCTACCGGAAGCGCGTGAGCAGCGATTCCGCCTGCGCTGCGATATCCCGGATCACGTCCCCGGCCGGCCGCTGTTCCCGCACCAGGCCCGCCGCCTCTCCCGCGTACACGACCCCGATGTCCGGATCGTCGCCGACATACGCGTCGGCGATCGTCTGCTCGTCCGCACCGCGACCGTGCCAGCTCGCGGTGAAGTCGTTGGCGAGCGCCCGCCCGCCCCACCGCGCCGGCCACGGCTGATGCCGCGCCTTGTCGAAGACGTCGGTGTAGACGGTGTCGGCGCTGCCTGCGGCGATCAACTTGTCCCGGGCGTAGGCCGGGCCGACCGTCTCCGGACTGGCCAGCAGCGCGGTGCCCACGAACGCGCCCTCGGCACCGGCCGCGAGCACCGCCGCCAGTCCGCGACCAGACGCGATGCCGCCCGCGGCGAGGACCGGGAGCGACGTCGACTCGAGAACCTCCTGCAGCAGCGGCAGCGTCCCGACCCGGCCGGTGTGGCCGCCCGCCTCATGTCCCTGCGCAACGACCGCGTCGACGCCCGCGGCCTCGACGACTCGCAGGTCGTCGATCGTGTTGATCTGCGAGATCGCCAGCGCGCCGGCCTCGTGCACACGTTCGACGTAGGGCGCGGGGTCGCCGAACGACAGGGACACCACCCGCGGTCGCAGGGCGAGCACCGCACCGAGCAGCGAGTCGTCGTCGGCCAGCGACCACGTCATCAGGCCGAACCCGAGCAGTCCCCCGCCGATCTCCCGCGCGGTGCGGGCCTCGGCCTCGAGCCACTCGGGGGTGTTGTAGCGGGCCGCGCCGATCAGGCCGAGACCCCCGGCGCGGGTGACCTCCCCGGCCAGGGTCCCCCCGGCTCGCCCACCCATCGGTGCTCCGACCAGCGGGACGGTGATGCCGAGTTCACGGGTTAGCCAGGTGTCGAGCACGGGGATCCTTCCGGTGGGTGGACCTATTTCTTCGGCTTGTCGGAGGCAGCCTCCGACGACAGCGCCGCGACGAACGCCTCCTGCGGCACGTCGACGCGACCGATCGTCTTCATGCGCTTCTTGCCTTCCTTCTGCTTCTCGAGCAGCTTGCGCTTACGACTGATGTCACCGCCGTAGCACTTGGCGAGCACGTCCTTGCGGATGGCGCGGATGTTCTCGCGCGCGATGATCTTCGATCCGATCGCTGCCTGGATCGGCACCTCGAACTGCTGCCGCGGGATCAGCTCCCGCAACTTGGTGGTCATCTTGTTGCCGTACGCGGCGGCAGCGTCCTTGTGCACGATCGCACTGAACGCGTCGACGGCCTCGCCCTGCAGCAGGATGTCGACCTTCACCAGCGCCGCTTCCTGCTCGCCGGCCTCCTCGTAGTCGAGGCTCGCGTAGCCGCGGGTCCGGGACTTGAGCGAATCGAAGAAGTCGAAGATGATCTCGGCCATCGGCAGCGTGTAGCGCAGTTCGACGCGGGTCTCGGACAGATAGTCCATGCCGCCGAGCTCGCCGCGGCGGCTCTGGCACAACTCCATGATCGAGCCGATGAACTCGCTAGGCGAGATGATCGTGCACTTGACGATCGGCTCGTAGATCTCGCGGGCCTTGCCCTCCGGCCAGTACGAGGGGTTGGTCACGATGTGTTCCTGGCCGCCCTCGAGGACCACCCGGTACACGACGTTGGGTGCCGTCGAGATCAGGTCGAGACCGAACTCGCGCTCGAGGCGTTCGCGGGTGATCTCCATGTGCAGCAGACCGAGGAAGCCGCACCGGAATCCGAAGCCGAGCGCGACGGACGTCTCCGGCTCGTAGGTCAGCGCGGCGTCGTTGAGTTGCAGCTTGTCGAGGGCGTCGCGCAGGTCCGGATAGTCCGAGCCGTCCACCGGGTACAGGCCGGAGTAGACCATCGGCCGCGGCTCGCGGTAGCCGGTGAGCGGTTCGGTCGCGCCGCCGCGCGCCGTGGTCACGGTGTCGCCGACCTTCGACTGGCGCACGTCCTTCACGCCGGTGATGAGGTAGCCCACCTCGCCGACGCCGAGGCCGGCCGTCGCCTTCGGTTCCGGCGAGACGATGCCGACCTCGAGCAGTTCGTGGGTCGCGCCGGTCGACATCATCTTGATCTTCTCGCGCGGCACGATCTTGCCGTCGACGACACGGACGTAGGTGACGACGCCGCGGTAGGTGTCGTACACCGAGTCGAAGATCATGGCGCGGGCCGGCGCGTCCGGGTCGCCGACGGGCGGCGGCACCTGACGGATCACCTCGTCGAGCAGTTCCGCCACACCCACACCGGTCTTGCCGGACACGCGCAGCACGTCGTCGGGTTCGCACCCGATGATGTTGGCGATCTCCGCGGCGTAGCGGTCGGGATCGGCGGCGGGCAGGTCGATCTTGTTGAGGACCGGGATGATGGTCAGATCCTTGTCGAGCGCGAGATACAGGTTCGCGAGAGTCTGCGCCTCGATGCCCTGCGCCGCGTCGACGAGCAGCACCGCGCCCTCGCACGCCTCGAGCGCGCGGGACACCTCGTAGGTGAAGTCGACGTGACCGGGCGTGTCGATCAGGTGCATGACGAATTCGTCGTCGCCGACCTTCCAGGGGAGCCGCACGTTCTGCGCCTTGATGGTGATGCCGCGCTCACGCTCGATGTCCATCCGGTCGAGGTACTGCGCACGCATCGCGCGTTCCTCGACGACACCGGTGAGCTGCAGCATCCGGTCGGCGAGGGTGGACTTGCCGTGGTCGATGTGCGCGATGATGCAGAAGTTCCGGATCTTCGACGGATCCGTGAACGTCTTCTCCGCAAAGTTGCTGGTCAAGCCCTATTCCCTCGTCTCACTCGCACACCGACACCGACCGTGTCGTCGCGACCGGTCCCGTTCTCGTCCCGTTCCAGGATCGCATCCGCCGCAACCCGTGGCCTTCCATCATCCCCTGGACCCTGCTCGGCCGGCACATCCAGGGTCTCGGCCGGGCTCGCTCAGGACGGAGACTGCTCCGTTCCCGCCCGAATTCGTTGCCGGTTGATGCGCACCCGCAGATCGTCGAGCCCGACCTCGTTGCCGTCTTCACTGCGGATCTGCACCCGAACCGGTGTGCTCGTGGCGTCCTCGACCAGCTGCAGCGGTCCGCCGCCACGGTGCAGGTACTTGTCGCCCCACTGCATGAGCGCGAGCACCGCGGGCAGTAGATCACGTCCCATGTCGGTGAGCACGTACTCGTAACGGGTGCGCTGCCCGGGCTCACGGTACGGGCTCCTGGCGAGCAATCCGGCCTCGACGAGTTCCTTCAGGCGCGCCGAGGCGACGGCGTCGGTGATGCCCACGCGGTGCGCGAAGTCGTCGAACCGCGTGGTGCCGTAGTACGCCTCGCGCAGGAGCAGCATCGCGGATCGGGTTCCGACGATCCGCATCGCGCGGCTGATCGAACACTGCTCGCCGGCCTCCCACGCCGACCGGTCCGCGAGGGGTCCTTCGAGCTTCAGCGCCATGACCCAAGACTACTGACTTGAAATGGGCATAGCCAGATGCGCGCCATCTGAGTATGGTTTTGCATAGTTAGAGGGTTTCTCCCATCGAACCGAGCATCGGGGTCCGATCCGACGCTCACGAACGAGAAGGGCACGCAATGAGAGACGCAGTGATCGTCGAGGCCGTCCGCACCCCCCTCGGCCGCGGCAAGGAGACCGGCGCGCTGCACGACGTGCACCCGGTGGACCTGATGGCCCACAGCCTCCGCGCGGTCGTCGACCGCAGCGGCGTGGACCCGGACCTGATCGACGACGTCATCGGCGGCGTCGTCAGCACCGTCGGCGAGCAGGGCGCCAATGTCACCCGCCGCGCTACGCTGGCAGCCGGATACCCCGAATCGGTGCCGGCGACCACCGTCGACCGGCAGTGCGGCAGCAGCCAGCAGGCGCTGCACTTCGCGGCGCAAGGCGTGATCTCCGGTGCGTACGACATCGCCGTCGCGACCGGGGTCGAGTCGATGAGCCGGGTCCCGATGGGCTCGAGCATGCTGGGCACGACCGATCCGAGCGGCGTCGCCTTCGCCGAGCGTTACCCCGACGGCCTGGTCCCGCAGGGCATCAGCGCCGAGCTGATCGCCGCACGCTGGGGCATCTCCCGCACGCAGATGGACGAGTTCGCACTCGCCAGCCACGCGAAGGCGGCAGCCGCGACGAAGAACGGGCTGTTCGACGCGGAGATCAGTCCCGTCGGCGAGGTCCGCACCGACGAGGGCATCCGCGTCGGCAGCACCGTGGAGACCCTGGCCGGTCTACGCTCCGCCTACTTCGACGAGGCGGCGGCGCGGCGATTCCCGCAGATCGGGTGGAACGTGACGGCGGCCAACGCGAGCCAGGTCACCGACGGCAGCGCGGCGCTGCTGGTCACCACGAGCGACAAGGCGCGCCGACTCGGGCTCACTCCCCTCGCCCGGGTCCACAGCGTCGCGGTCGCCGGGGACGACCCGCTCCTCATGCTGACCGCCGTCATCCCCGCCACCCGCAAGGTGCTGGCCCGCGCGGGCCTGACCCTCGACGACATCGACCTGTTCGAGGTCAACGAGGCCTTCGCGTCGGTGGTGCTCGCCTGGGCACAGGAGACCGGAGCCGACCTGAGCAGGGTGAACGTCCACGGCGGCGCCATCGCGCTCGGACATCCGCTCGGAGCCAGCGGCGCCCGCCTGGCGACCACGCTGGTCCACGCACTCGGTGAGCACGGCGGCCGATTCGGACTCCAGACCATGTGCGAGGCAGGCGGATTGGCGAACGCCACCGTCATCGAACGGCTGTGAACCCGTTGGGCGCCGGCCGAGACGACGGTTGGCGTACCGTTTTTCGGTACGCCAACCGTCAGGCCGGGAGCTTCTGCGTCAGCCGTCGACCTGCTCGTAGTGTTCGACGGTGGGGAACGGGTCGTAGAAGTGGTGCAGCAGCCGACGCCACTGCTGATAGTCCGCCGATCCGCGGAATCCCTCGGTGTGGTCCTCGAGGGTGTCCCATTCGACGAGCAGCAGGTACGCGCCGGGCCGTTCGAGGCACCGGGACAGGCTCACGCGGCGGAAGCCGGGCATCCGGGAGACGATCTGCCTGGCCTGGGCGAAGGCCGCTTCGAACTCCGTGGACATGCCCGGTTTCACCTGTAGCGGTGCGTGTTCGATGATCATCGACGAAGCGTAGTGCGCCCGAGCTCGGCGGCGCCCATCGCAGGCCCGCGGCGCTAAGCTCGGGGACCGTGGCGGGCACGTGGAAGAAATTCGGAAAGCAACTGGGCAAGCTGGCGGTCGAGCAGGGTCCCCGGCTGCTCGACCAACTGCAGCGATCCGGCGCTGTGGAGAAGGCCCGCACCGCACTCGGCAGCGGCTCGACGCAAACCCGTCGGCCCTCCCCCACACCCGGCCGGCCGGTGACTTCGCACAGCGCGCCGACCGCGCACCGGGCCCGGCGCCTCGACTATGCGCCCGACCTCGATGGCCGCGCCGATCCCGGCGAGATCGTGTGGACCTGGGTCGCCTACGAGGAGGACGCGAGCCAGGGCAAGGACCGGCCCGTTCTCGTCGTCGGACGCAACGGCTCCGCCTTGCTCGGGCTGATGCTCTCGACGAACAGCGACCGCGACGGGCACCGGGACTGGCTGGCATTGGGGCCGGGCCCGTGGGACGCCGAGAACCGGCCGAGCTGGGTTCGGCTCGACAGAGTTCTCGACGTCCCGGAGGAAGGCATCCGGCGCGAGGGCGCGATCCTGGACCGGAAGCGGTTCGACACGGTCGCCGCCCGCCTGCGCGCCGACTTCGGCTGGCGGTGACATCGGACGGCGGTGATCACCGGGCGGGAGTAGCCCGCTACGCGCGCAACCCGCGAGTGGTCCCGAACAGCAGGCGGTAGACCAGCGCGCCGAGTGCGCCGCCGACGAGCGGGAACACGATGAACACCCACAGTTGACCGAGCGCCCCGACCTGGTAGGGCGCGACCGCGAGGCTGCGGGCCGGGTTGACCGAGGTGTTGTCGATCGGGATCGCGATCAGGTGGATCACCGTGAGGGTGAATCCGATCGCGACACCGGCCATGAGCACATCCGCCACCTGATCGGTCGCCGAGAGCACCACGAACACGAGCAGCGCGGTGAGCAGCACCTCGATCAGAATCGTGGCACCGAGGCCGTAGCCGTTTTCGAGTACGCCCCCGAGCGGACCCTTGATCGCCGAGGGACTGTGCGCACCCCACCCGTTGGCACCGAGGCCGTCCACGGTCCGGTCGTATGCGGGAAGCGACTGCGCGATCGTGTAGATCACGACGCCGGCGAGCAGACCGCCGACGAACTGAGCGATCCAGTAGCCGACGGCGCGGGCAGCGGTGATGTGGCCGACGATCAACTGCCCCACGGTGACCGCGGGATTGACGTGGCAGCCCGAGATCGGGCCGATCGTGTAGACGAGAAACAACAGCGTGAGGCCGAAGGCCAGCGCAACACCGAGGTTGCCGACCTTCGCTCCGGCGAAGACCGCGGTGCCGACGGCGGAGAACACCAGCACGAACGTGCCGATCGCCTCCGCCACAAACTTCCCGATGTCCGAGAATTCTTCCTTCTCGGCGAATTCTTGAGCAGTTTCGTGTTCGAAAGTCATGCGACCACCTGGCGGGTTCGCGGCCCCGCAGGGCCGATCCGAGTCGATCCGACTTCCCCCTGCGTTCGGCACCTTACGCAAGCCGGGTGACCTCCACAACAACCTCGTGTGCCGTGGCGCCGACGCCGGTGTAGATACCTTTGAGCGGCGGCACGTCCGCATAATCCCGTCCCACCCCGACCGAAACGTGCTGTTCACCGACGAGCGCCAGATTGGTCGGGTCGTAACCCCACCACGCACCGGTCCACGCTTCGATCCACGCGTGGGACTCTCCGGCAGCGGTCACGCCGATCTCGGCGTGCGCCTGCGGATGCAGGTATCCCGAGACGTAACGCGCGGGAATACCCATGGCTCGCAACAACAGCAGCGTCAGGTGCGCGTAGTCCTGGCACACCCCGCTGCGATCGGCGTATGCCTCCACCGCCGAGGTGTGCACACCGGTGGAGCCGGGCACGTAGTTCATCTCCTCGTGCACCCATCGCGCGGCGGCAAACACCGCCGAGACCGGGTCGAGTGTGCGGGCCAGGTCTCGCGCGACCTTCGCGAGGTTCTTGTCCGACGGCACGAACACCGTCGGCACCACCAGTTCGTCGAACCGGTCGCGGATCGGTTCCGAACGCAGATCGGCCCAGTCGACAATCGCGTCGGGTGGTCCCGACACGTCGGTTTCGACGACGGACAGGCCGGTGACGTCGAGCGAGGTGTGCGGAGCGTGCAGGTCGAACGCGGTGACCGCGCTGCCCCAGTAATCGGTGTAGCGGTAGGCCCGTGTCGCCGGGACGGTGTCGACGCGGGACAGCACCACCGTCTGCCGGCCGTCCGACCGCGGCGTGAGGCGAGCCTCGTTGAACGACGAGGTGACCGGCCCTTCGTATCCGTATCCCGTGGTGTGCACCACGCGCATCCGCCAGCTCACAGTTCTCCTTCCACCGGCACGCGGTCGAGTTCCACGGCGCCCGCATCGATCCACGCCACCCAGGGGGTGGAGTGGAAGAACTGACGCGCGATCGCGTCGCCGACCTTCCGGCACATGTCCTGCAGGGTCAGCAGGCGCTCGGCCAATTCCTCCACGAGGACCCCCGGCTCGAGGAATTCCAGTTCGCTGCGGGCCCGTCCCAGCAGGCGCTGCGCCTCGTTGCCGGATCCGAGCCGGTTGTCCGACGCATCGTCGAGTTCGGCCAGGCAGCGTTCCGCCTCACCGATCGCACTGAACACCGACCGCGGAAACAGCCGGTCGAGCAGCATGAACTCGACGATGCGGCCGGCGTCGAGCGCACCCCGATAGGTGCGCAGGTAGGTGTCGTGGCCGCCCGCCGATCGCAGCACCGTCACCCACGTCGGCGATGTGGGCCGGTCACCGGCCCGCGACAGCAGCAGCCGCACGGTCATGTCGACGCGTTCGATGGACCGGCCCAGCAGCAGAAACCGGTAGCCGTCGTCGCGGCACAGCGTGCTGTCGGCCAGGCCCGCGAACATCGCGGCGCGTTCCTCGATGTAGCGGAAGAACTCGTGGGGACCGAGACGTTTCGATGCACGCTCGCGTTCCGCAAGACCGTGGTAGGTGGTGTTCAGGCACTGCCACATCTCGGTCGAGGTGACCTCGCGGGCACCGCGCGCATTCTCCCGCGCGCCGGCGATCGTCGACGCGATCGACGTGACACCGTCACGTCCGAACGCGACGAGGTCGACGACCGTCTGCACGTCCAGTGCCCCGGCGGGTTCGGCGAATCCGAGAACCCGCAGCAGCCGACGGCACGTCTCGTCGGGGTCGACCGTCGAATCCTCGAGCAATTGGTGGACCGCGACGTCCATGATGCGGGCCGTGTCGTCGGCCCGTTCGACGTAGCGGCCGATCCAGAACAACGATTCCGCGTTGCGAGCCAGCATCAACGACCCCTCCCGTTCTGTTGCTGTTGCTGCTGTTGCTGCTGTTGGGTGTCGCTCAGTTCCGGTCCGCGATCCACGGACCCGACATGCACCGGTTCCGCGACGACGCGATCGCCGCCGAGTTCGCGCTCCTCACCCGAGCTGCGGGCGGCGAGCACCCAGGTGTCCTTGCTGCCGCCGCCCTGACTGGAGTTGACGACCAGCGATCCCTCGGGGAGAGCGACCCGTGTCAGCCCACCCGGCAGGACCCACACGTCCTCGCCGTCGTTGACCGCGAACGGCCGCAGATCCACGTGGCGCGGGGCGAGGACGTCGCCGGCGCGGGTCGGGACGGTCGAGAGCTGCACGACGGGCTGCGCGATCCAGCTGCGCGGGTCGGCGCGAATCTTGCGGGCCATCGTCTTCAGCTCGGTGGCCGAGGCATCCGGACCGAACACGATGCCGTATCCGCCGGAACCCTCGACCGGTTTGATCACCAGTTCGCCGATGCGGTCGAGGACCTCCTCGCGTTCCTCGTCGAGCCAGCAACGCAGGGTGTCGACGTTCGGGAGCAGCGGTTTCTCGCCGAGGTAGTAGTCGATGATGTCCGGCACGTAGGTGTAGATCAGCTTGTCGTCGCCGACGCCGTTGCCGACGGCGCTGGAGATGACGACGTTGCCGGCGCGGGCCGCGTTGAGGATCCCGGCGACCCCGAGCACCGAGTCGGGCCGGAAGTGCATCGGGTCGAGATAGGCGTCGTCGATGCGGCGATAGACGACGTCGACCTGCTGTTCGCCCTCGGTGGTGCGCATGTAGACGATGTTGTCGCGGCAGAACAGGTCGCGGCCCTCGACGAGTTCGACACCCATCTGCCGGGCCAGCAGGGAGTGCTCGAAGTAGGCGGAGTTCGCGATCCCGGGCGTGAGCACCACGACGGTCGGATCGGCGGCGTTCGGGGCCGCCGCGGCACGCAGCGCGTGCAGCAGGCGCAGCGCGTATTCGCCGACCGGCCGGACCTTGTGTTCGAGGAACAGGTCGGGGGCCACCCGGGCCATCGCCCGCCGGTTCTCCATGACGTAGGACACTCCCGACGGGGACCGCAGGTTGTCCTCGAGTACGCGGAAGGTGCCGGTCTCGTCACGGATCAGGTCGATCCCGGCGACGTGGATGCGCACCCCGTTCGGTGGCACGATGCCTGCCGCTTCGCGGTGGAAGTGCTCGCACGAGGTCACCAGCCGTTTCGGCACGACGCGGTCGCGGAGGATGTGCTGCTCGCCGTACACGTCGTGGAGGAACATCTCGAGCGCCCGCACCCGCTGGGTGACGCCGCGTTCGAGCTTGGACCATTCCGCGGCGGCGATCACCCGTGGAACGAGGTCGAGCGGGAAGGGCCGTTCCTGGCCGGACAGGGAGAAGGTCACACCCTGGTCGGTGAACGCCCGGCCGAGCGCCTCGGTGCGGGCGGTGAGGTCCTCCGGCCCCTTCGATTCGAGGATCCTGGACAGCCGCCGGTACGGCGCGCGGACGCGGCCGTCGGCGTCGAACATCTCGTCGTACGCCGCGCCGGCCGCGGCCGCGTCCGGGTAACCGTCGAAGACGTCGATGGTCGTCGACCGGCGCCGCGATCCGGGTCGGGCGGCAGCGTCGAGGGAGGGGTTTCGGCGGCTCATGCCGGAATCCTTGTACACCGAAAGCGCAGGTGCAGAGTCGGAAACCAACTTGTCACAGGGAGGTAATCTCCGGTGCCCGACGCGGCCGCTTTGGTATTGCGCCGGCCCGCTGGTATCGTCGTACGTCGGTGCGCATTGGTGCACCCAGAGCTTTCCGACCAGCTACCCAGCAAAACGACAGGATTTTACGCGTGGCCAACATCAAGTCCCAGGTGAAGCGGATCCGCACCAACGAGCGCAACCGACTCCGCAACCAGTCGGTGAAGTCCTCGCTGCGCACGGCGATCCGTTCGTTCCGCGAGGCCGCGGCCGCCGGCGACAAGGACAAGGCCACCGAGCTCCTCGTCTCCACCAGCCGCAAGCTCGACAAGGCCGCCAGCGCGGGTGTCATCCACCCGAACCAGGCCGCCAACAAGAAGTCGGCCCTGGCGAAGGTTGCCAACCAGCTCTGAGGTAGAACGCAAGCTCTGGCTCCGACAAGACCGCCCTCCTCGAGGGCGGTCTTTCGTCGTCGGTCCCGGCCGGACGGGTGATCAGCGGCCGGGCAGCGCAGCGATCCGGCGGACCGCTCGCTCGACCGCGTAGTCGGCGTCGGCGGCGATGCCCTTGACCTCGCCGTTGAGTGCGGCCACGATCGCCAGCCCGGACGCGACCGAGTCCGGATTCCACGCGCGGGCCTGCGCCTGCGCCTTCTTCACCTTCCACGGCGGCATCCCCAGATCCGACGCCATCGCGAACGGATCCCCGCGGCCGGCAGACCCGACCCGCGCGATGGTGTGCACCGCATCGGCCAGCGCGTCGGCGAGCAGCACGTGCGCGACACCGCGGTGCATCGCCCAGCGCAACGCCTCGAGCGCCCCCGCGGTGTCCCCCGCGACAGCCTTCTCCGCCACCTCGAACCCGGTGACCTCGGCCTTGCCGGAGTAGTAGCGAGTCACCGCGGAGACATCGACCTTCCCGCCGGTGTCCGCGCACAGCTGACCGCACGCGGCGGCCAGTTCCCGCAGATCCGAGCCCACCGCGTCGAGCACCATCTGCACGACGTCGGGCGCCACCCGCACTCCGGCCGCCCGGAACTCGGCGCGGACGAAGTCGACGCGTTCGCTCGCCTTGGTGACCTTCGGGCATTCGTGGGTTTCGGCGCCGCACTTCTGCAGCGACCCGACCATCGCCTTGGCGCGACCACCGCCGGTGTGCAGGATCACCAGCGTGACGCCCTCGGGCGGCGCGGCCGCCGCATCGAGGATCAACGCGACCGCGTCCTTCCCGGCCTCGGCGGCGGCTTCGAGCACCACCACGCGATCCTCGGCGAACAGCGACGGGCTCAGCAGCTCGGCGAGTTCCGGGGCGCCGGCATCGCCCGCGCGCAGCCGGGACACCGGCAGTTGGGCGCCCGCGCCGCTGGATTCGCGCACGGCGGCGACTATCCCGGCGACCGCGCGTTCGACGAGCAGTTCTTCCTCGCCCAGGACCAGGTGCAGTTGCGTCGCGCTCACGGACCGATCGTGCCACGGTGGTCGGACACAACGGCAAGGGCCCCGGAGCCGGCCCGCAGCACGGCGATGTCCCCCAGCACGTCGGTACTCAGCACCCGCGTGCCCAGTTCGTGCAGAGTCGACAGGGTCTCCGGGTGCGGATGCCCGAACGGGTTGTCGCGTCCCACCCCGACCAACGCGACGCGCGGCCGCACCGCCGCGAGGAACCTCGGCGACGATGTCCGTGAGCCGTGATGCGGAACCTTGAGCACATCGGCCCGTACGTCGGCGCCCGACCGCAGCAGTGCCTCCTGCGCGCCGGCTTCGGCGTCACCGGTCAAGAGCACCGATCCGATCGGGGTGTCGGCCCGCGCGACCAGCGACCGGTCGTTCTCCTCACCGCCGCCCGGGCCGGCGCCGAGCACCCGGACGGTGATCGTCCCGACCGTGAACAGCTCGCCCCGGTTCGTTTCCCGCGTCGGCACCGCGAACCGTCGCGCGGTCGCGACCAGGTCGGCTCCCCCGGGTCGGCCGGTCGCGCCCGGGCCGGTGACGACGACCCCCACCGACCGATCCGCGAGCACCCCGTCGAGACCACCGACGTGATCGGCATGCAGGTGCGTGATCATCAGCATCGGGATGCGGGTCACCCGCAGCCGGCGCAGGCACCGGTCGACGGTCGCCGGGTCCGGCCCGGTGTCCACGACGACCGCGCCGCCGTCGCCCGTGGACAGCACGAAACTGTCGCCCTGTCCCACGTCGCACGCGACGATCACCCAGCCCGTCCCGGGCCAGCCCGGCTGCCGGATCCACATCGGCACGCACACCGCCGCCGCGGCCAGCGCCGCGACCGCGACGATCCGCCGGAGCCGGCGGTGCCGCACCACCACCCACCCGCACACGATCGCCGCGACGACGCTCACGGCACCGGCCGCGCCCGCCGGCACCGCCAGTTCGGCCGTGGGCAACGACGCCGATCGTTCGGCCACTTCGAGTAGCCACCACAGCATCGGGGCGGCGCCGCGCGCGAGCAGTTCCGCTGCCGGCGGCCACACGGCGCCGCAGACGACGATCAGCGATCCGAGCACCGTGAGCGGCGGAAGCACCGGCGCCACAGCCACATTCGCAACGATCGCGACGACGCTGACCGTGCCGGACAGGGCCGCGACGATCGGGGCGGTGACCACGAACGCCGCCGCGGACACCGCGCACACCTCGGCGACGGCCCGCGGGCAGCCACGTGCCCGCATACGTGTCACCCAGCCCGGTGCCACCGCGATCAGCCCGGCCGTCGCGACGACCGACAACGCGAAACCCGCATCGGCCGCGAGGTCCGGTGCGGCGATCAGCAGCACCCCGATCGACGCGGCGAGCGCCGGCATCGCCTGTCTGCGTCGCCCCACCACCAGCGCGAGCAGCGCGACCGACCCCATCGCGGCGGCGCGTAGCACGCTCGGTGACGGTCGCACCACGACGACGAATGCGACGAGCGCCAACACGGCGAGGGCGGTGCCCGTGCGCGGCCCGATTCCCAGTGCCCGCACGAGCAGCAGCACCGCGCCGAGCACGATGCTCACGTTCGCCCCGGAAACCGCGGTCAGGTGGGTCAGGCCCGCGACCCGGAACTCCTCGCGCACGTCGTCCGGGAGGTTCGAGGTGTCCCCGACGATCAGCCCCGGAAGCAGACCGGCGGCATCGGGCGACAGCACGGTGTGCGCCGCAGACACGAGTCGTTCCCGTACGGTCGCGGCCCACCGCTGGTGCAGCGGCGGCGGCGCGACCGCGCGCGGTGGGCCCTCCGCCCGCACCAGCGCGACCTCGAGTCCCGGGCCGTCCGCGACGGCCAGCGTGCCGCGCACCGTGATCCGTTGTCCCGGAACGAGTGCCGCCCAGGTATCGGCCGCAGCGAACAGGACCAGGGACCCACCCGCGTCGATCCGCTCCCGCCCGAGCTGCGCGGACCGCAACGACGCCGGAACCCGAACCTGCGGAGCGCCGCCGAAATGATTCTGCCGTAACGGTTTCGGATCGCCGTCGAGTACCACCTCGGCGGTGACGCTCGCCCCGCGTGCCGCCGCGATCGCGAGCGGATGCGTCTCGGCGACACCGGCTCTCACCCCGACGGCGACGCCGTAGCCGGCGCCGATCAGGAATGTCGCGAGCAGTGGTCCCGCGACCGCCCGGACGGCCCGGGAACCCCGCACCCGGGCGGTGGCGGCGACGCCCGCCAGCAGAATCGCCATCACCGAGACGGCCAGGGCTGCCCGCTCTCCCGCATACAGACCGACGAGCGTGACGGCCCACGCCGCGGCCGCGCAGGGCACGAGCCGGGCATCGAGCCGAGCGTTCACACGATCGCCTGTCACACCATCACCAGTGGCCGCAGTCGCGCGAGCCGGGCCGGGCCGATGCCGTCGACCTCGCCGAGTTGCTCGACGTCGGTGAACGGCCCGTTCGCGTCGCGCCACGCGATGATGGCCGCGGCGGTCACCGGGCCGACCCCGGGCAGCGCGTCGAGCGCCGTCTCGTCGGCGGTGTTCAGATTCACCGGTCCTGCACCGTCTCCCGACGGCGAGGCGGGTGATCCCGCCCCGATGCCTGCGTTCGACACGCCGCTCGCGGGTGGCGGTGGATCCGGCGGCACGGCACCGACGACGATCTGGTCCCCGTCGGCGACCCGTTGGGCCAGGTTGATGCCCGCGAGGTCGGCACCGGGCAACGCTCCCCCGGCCGCGGTCAGCGCATCGGCGACCCGCGCGCCCGGCGCCAACGTCACGAGCCCCGGCGCGCCGACCAGTCCGACGACGCTGGCGACCAGTTCCGCGGGCTCGGCAGCCTCCGTCGCCGTGCCGCTCGGCGCGGAAACACGCGGCTCGGAAGGGAGCGGTTCGGATACCGTCGACACGGACGGTAGTGGCGGAACAGGCTGCGGGACAGGCTGATCACGCCACACCACGATGAATGCGACGAGTGCCGCGGCGACGCCGACCACACCGAGGGCCGCGGTACTGCCGCGTCCGGTCTGCCAGCGCGCCGCGCGCAATCGGTCGATCAGCCGCAGCGGTTCCGCCTCGCCGGCGAGCCCGTATCCGTCGTCGCGGCCGTCGCGATCGCCGGCCGCCGATGATGCTTCCCTGTAATCACCGGCCGCCCCGTGGTCACCGGCAGCGCGGGCGATCGCGTCCAGCCTCGACCGGACCCGTTCTCCGTCGTCACCGCTCCCCATGCCGCGACGTTAACCACGGCGGCTCCGGCTCGGGGCCGGGCGGCGACGGATCGGGCAGATCTGTGGATGGATCGGGCGCCTGTGGACAACTCGGCACACGGCCGGTCACCGAAAGAACACCATCACCGAAAGAACACCGTCACTGGAAGAAGCCCGCTGCCCGGTCCGCGAGATCGAGTACCGGCTGCGGAACGATTCCGAGCACCACGGTCACCAGCGCGGACACCGCGACGACCACGCCGGTCACCCCACCGGGCGCGACGACCGTCGCCGCGTCATCGTGGGCCTCGGTGAAGAACATCAGGACGATCACCCGCACGTAGAAGTACGCGGCGATCGCGCTGCACACGACACCGACGACGACGAGCGGCGCGGCACCACCCTCGATCGCGGCGCCGAACACTGCGAACTTGCTGACGAAACCACTGGTCAGCGGGATACCGGCGAACGCGAGCAGAAACAGGGCGAACGCCGCGGCCACGACCGGGGATCGCCGGCCCAAACCCGCCCAGGCAGACAGATCGCCTGCTTCCCCACTGCGGTCGCGGACGAGGCCGACGATCGCGAACGCCCCGACCGTGCTGATCCCGTAGGCGAGCAGATAGAACATCGTCGACGCGACGCCCGCGTGGTTCGCCGCGACCAGGCCGGTGAGGACGAAACCGACGTGGGCGACGGACGAATACGCGAGCATCCTCTTGACGTCGCGCTGGGTCACCGCAACCACCGACGCGACGACCATCGTGAGGACCGCGACGGCCCCGAGCACCGGCTGCCAGTTCGCGCTCAGCCCGGGCACCGCGACGTAGAACACCCGCAGCAGCGCCCCGAAGGCGGCGATCTTCGTCGCCGACGCCATGAACGCGGTGACCGGCGTCGGGGCGCCCTGGTAGACGTCGGGGATCCACGACTGGAACGGCACCGCACCGACCTTGAACAGCAATCCCACCGCCAGCAGCGCCACCCCGATCAGGGCGAGCGTGTCGTCACCGGATCCGTCGGCGACCGCCGCCGCGATGCCGGACAATCGCACCGTACCCGCGTACCCGTACAGCAAGGCCATGCCGTAGAGGAAGAACGCCGACGAGAACGCGCCGAGCAGAAGGTACTTCAGTGCTGCCTCCTGCGACAGCAGCCGGCGGTGACGGGCGAGGCCGCACAGCAGGTACAGCGGCAGTGACAGCACCTCCAGGGCCACGAACATGCTGAGCAGGTCGTCCGATGCGGGGAACAGCATCATCCCGCCGACCGCGAACATCGCGAGCGGGAACACCTCGGTGGTGGTCGCTCCCCGGTCTGCCGCCGCGCGTTCGGCGGCGCTGCCGGGCGGTACGGACGGTTCCGGCGCGAACGCGTCGACAGAAGATCGAGCCCCCGCGGCGGCCGGGACGGTCTCCGCGACTGCCGGGTGCCGTTGCGCGATCAGTCCGACCGCGAGGATCGAAGTCAGCAGGATCGCGCCTTGCAGGAACAGCGCCGGGCCGTCGATCACCACTGCGCCGAGCACCGCCGACCTGCTGGTCCCTGCGAGCGATACGACCGCCACGAACGCCGCGACGAGCCCGGCGACCGCGAGCCCGAACTGTGTCGAATGCCGGGCCCGGTGGGGCACGAACGCCTCGACGAGCACCCCCGCGACCGCGACACCGAACACGATGAGCATCGGCGAGAGCAGACCGTATTCGATCGACGGTGCGCTGATCTCGTTCACTCGGATTCACCTCCCTGCTGGGGCATCTCGGCATCCGGATCGGCGCCCACCACCGTTCCGGCCAGTGCCGGACCGGGCACGGTGGGCGCCGGGTCGGTCTGCCCGATCGTGGTCATCGTGTGGTTCACCGCCGGGTCGATCACGTCGAGCGCCGGTTTCGGGAACAGGCCGAGCACGATCAGCAACGCGATGAGCGGCGCCACGACGACCAGCTCGCGCGGCACCAGATCGCGCATCTTCTCGGTGCCGGAGGCGAGCGGCCCGGTCATCATCCGCTGGTACAGCCACAGCACGTAGACCGCGGAGAGCACGAGCGCGCCGGTCGCGAACACCGCGGCGATCCCGTACCGCGGGAAGGTACCGATCAGGACGAGGAATTCGCTGATGAACGGGGCGAGTCCGGGCAGCGACAACGTCGCCAGGCCCGCGACGAGGAACGTGCCGGCCGCGATCGGCGCGGCCTTCCGCACCCCGCCGAACGAGGCGATCATGCGGGAACCCCTGCGGGAGACCAGGAATCCCGCGATGAGGAACAATGCCGCCGTCGACAGCCCGTGGTTGACCATGTACAGCGTCGATCCGGTCTGTGATTGGCTGGTCATCGCGAAGATCCCCAGCACGATGAACCCGAAGTGCGAGATCGAGGTGTAGGCGATCAGCCGCATCACATCGGTCTGCCCGATGGCCGCGATCGCGCCGTACAGAATGCCGATCACCGACAGGGTGACGATCAGCGGCGCGAACGTCGCCGACGCCTCCGGAAACAGCTGCAGGCAGTATCGCAGCATCGCGAACGTGCCGACCTTGTCGACGATCGCCATCATCAGCACGGCACTGGCCGGGGT
Organism: Rhodococcus zopfii NBRC 100606 = JCM 9919; assembly: GCF_001895025.1. Classification (GTDB taxonomy): domain Bacteria; phylum Actinomycetota; class Actinomycetes; order Mycobacteriales; family Mycobacteriaceae; genus Rhodococcus; species Rhodococcus zopfii. Next base: position 88,346 of record NZ_BCXI01000018.1, on the reverse strand, counting down.
CGCTTCCACGGCGGCGCCGGGCAGCCAGCTGTGGAACGGCCACAGCGGCGCCTTGACCGCGAACGCGAACATGAATCCGAGGAACAGCGCGTTCAGCAGGCCCGGGGAGGCACCGAGATCGCCGGCGGTCGCGGACGCGACCACCTCGCGGAAGTCGAACGTCCCCGCACCCTGATCGACGGTCAGGATGTACAGGCCGATGACCGCGGCGAGCATCATCAGGCCGCCGAACAGGTTGTAGAGCAGGAACTTCACCGCCGCGGCGGATCGGGTGGCCCGGTCCTGCGCGCGACCGAACCCCCCGATGAGGAAGTACATCGGGATGAGCATCGCTTCGAAGAACACGTAGAACAGCAGGATGTCGAGGGCGGTGAACGCCAGCAGCACCATCGCCTCGACCACCAGGATCAGCGCGACGTACGCGTGCGGCGTCTTGCCCGCGATCCCGTTCCCGCCCTCGGCCGCCCGGGTGTCGTTCCAGCCGGCCAGCAGCAGCAACGGCACCAGCACCGCGGTGAGCAGCACCAGCACCAGTGCGATGCCGTCGACGCCGAGCGTGTATCCGGCGCCGAAAGCGGGGATCCACTCGTGGGCTTCCACGAACTGGTACTGCGCTCCCCCGGGCTCGAATCGCACCGCCACGACGATCGCGAGCACCGCGACCACCAGCGACACGGCCAGCGCACCGGCCTTGGCGAGGTCGGGTCTGCGCGCGGGCACCATCCACACGAGCAGCGCGCCGGCCGACGGCACCAGCCAGAGCGCGCTCAGCCACGGGAACTGGTTCATCGCATCCTCACCAGAGCACCATCGTGGCGACCACCAGGGCCGCGCCTACAAGCATGGACAGGGCATAGGACCGGGCGAATCCGGTCTGCAGGGTGCGCAGTCGCGCCGACGCGGCGGCGATCAGCGCGGCGATCCCACCGACGGCACCGTCGACGGCGCGGACGTCGACGTCGACGAGGGCGCGGGTCGCGTGCTGTCCCGGTCGCATGAACACCGCTTCGTTGACCGCGTCCCCGTACAGGTCGCGGCGCGCGGCGCGGGTCAGGCCGGACACGTCGTCCGGTGCATCGACCGGGATCGCGCGGGTCGCATACTGCCGGTAGGCGACGGCGACCCCGACGAGCACCACCGCGAGGGTCACGACGGTGAGCACCCACACCGGGACCGGAAGTTCACCGTGGTGTTCCCCGACGACCGGTTCGAGCCAGTTCACCAGCGCCCCACCGTAGGCCAGGAGTGCACCGCCGGCGACTGATCCGATCGCCAGCACCACCATCGGCGCGGTCATCACCCCGGGTGACTCGTGCGGGTGCACGTCGACCGTCCATCGCCGCTGCCCGAAGAACGTCATGAGCATCACGCGGGTCATGTAGAACGCGGTGATGCCGGCGCCGAGCAGTGCGGCCGCGCCGAGGACGAAGCCTTCGGCGCCGCCGGATCCGAACGCCGCCTCGATGATCAGGTCCTTCGAGAAGAACCCGGCGAAGGGCGGTATCCCGATGATCGCCAGATATGCGAGGCCGAACGTGACGAAGGTGACGGGCATGACGGCGCGCAGTCCACCGAAGCGGCGCATGTCGGTTTCGTCGTTCATGCCGTGCATCACCGATCCGGCGCCGAGGAACAGCCCCGCCTTGAAGAAGCCGTGGGTGAGCAGGTGCATGATCGCGAACGCGTAGCCGGCCGGTCCGAGTCCCGCGGCGAGCACCATGTAGCCGATCTGACTCATCGTCGACGCAGCCAGCGCCTTCTTGATGTCGTCCTTCGCACAGCCGATGATCGCGCCGAACAGTAAGGTCACCGCACCGACGATCACCACGGCCAGCTGCGCGCCCGGCGCGGCGTCGAAAATCGGCCCGGAGCGGACGATCAGGTAGACACCGGCGGTGACCATCGTCGCCGCGTGGATCAGCGCGGACACCGGGGTGGGACCTTCCATCGCGTCCCCGAGCCACGACTGCAACGGCACCTGCGCGGATTTACCGCACGCCGCCAGCAGCAGCGTCAGGCCGATCGCCGTCGACACCGTCTCGCTCGCACCCGGAACTGCGGGGAAGACGTCGGCGAACCCGATCGTGCCGAACGAGGCGAACATGATCATCATCGCGACGACCAGGCCCATGTCGCCGACCCGGTTGACGACGAACGCCTTCTTCGCCGCGGTCGCCGCGGTCGGCTTGTACTGCCAGAACCCGATCAACAGGTACGACGCGAGACCGACACCCTCCCACCCGAGGTACAGGCCCAGGTAGTTGTCGGCGAGCACCAGCAACAGCATCGCGGCGAGGAACAGGTTGAGGTATGCGAAGAACAGCCGTCGCCCGGGCGCCCGTCCCGCCGTGTTGCCCGACGGGTCCGGACCGTGCGCCATGTATCCGACCGAGTAGATGTGGATCAACGATCCGACGCCGGTGATGAGCAGCACGAAGCACATCGACAACTGGTCCAGGTGCAGACCGAAGCCGACCTGCAGCCCACCGGCGGGGACCCACGAGAACAGGTCCTGCTGCACGGCCCGGTCGGCGGCGTCACGGCCGAGCATCTGCACGAACAGCACCAGGCCGAGAACGAACGACGCGAGCGCGGTCGCGCAGCCGAGCAGATGTCCCCACGCGTCGCCGCGCCGCCCGGTCAGCAGCAGTATCGCGGCGCCGGCGAGCGGCAGCGCCGGCAGCAGCCACACGGCCGAGGTTCCGCCCATCCCGGTCTCCTCTCAGTGCATCCGCACAGGCTCGGTGCTTCGACAGGCTCAGTACTTCAGCAGGTTGTTGTCGTCGACCGAGACCGAACGCCGGGCACGGAAGATGGTCATGATGATGGCCAAGCCGACCACCACCTCGGCGGCGGCGACGACCATCGTGAAGAACGCGAACACCTGGCCGTCGAGGTTTCCGTGCATCCGCGCGAACGTCACGAACGACAGGTTCGTGGCGTTGAGCATGAGCTCGACGCACATGAATACGATCAGCGCGTTGCGTCGGACGAGAACACCGGCGGCACCGATGGTGAACAGCAATGCGGAAAGGTACAGGTAGTTCGCCGGATTCATCGGGTTTCCTCCTCGCCCGGCCCCTCGACCACCGCGCCCCGGGCCTCGAGCACCCGGCTCACCGACAGCGGCGAGTAGGTGCCGTCCGGCAGCCGGGCCGGAACGTCGACGGCGTTGCGTCGTGCATACACACCGGGACTGGGCAGCGGCGTCACGCGCACCTCCGGCTCCCCGGGCGCGGTCGGCGCACCCCAGTCACGGAACCGCTTGCGGGCCAGTTCCTTCTGGCCGAGGCGCTCACCCACCCGTTCACGATGGGTCAGCACCATCGCGCCGATGGTCGCGGTGACGAGCAGTGCCCCGGTGAGTTCGAACGCCCACACATACCGCACGAACAGCAGCTCCGCGAGACCGGCGACATGCCCGTCGCCGGTGTCCGTCAAACCCGCGAACGGCGGCAGTTCGGTGTCGGCGAGGAACCCGATGATCAACGCCCCGAAGCCGATTCCGGCCACGACTGCGGCGATACGGTGCCCGCGAAGTGTTTCGGTGAGCGACTCGGACGTGTCGACACCGACGAGCATCACTACGAACAGGAACAGCATCATGACTGCGCCGGTGTACACGACGATCTGGACGACGCCGAGGAACTGGGCATCCTGCGCAATGTAGAAGGCGGCCAGCACGATCATGGTCAGCGCCAGGAAGATCGCCGAGTACACGGCCTTGGTCGAGACGACCACCCCGATCCCCCCGACCACGGCGACGACGGCCAGGATCCAGAACTGCACCGCTTCACCGGTGGACGTGCGCTCGACGACGTCCTGGGCGAGGACCGCTGGGTCGAGGACTACGGTGGTGAGCATGTTCATTGTTCCGGTGCTCCTTCCGGATCGGCGCCCGGTACCAGTCCCCGGTAGTAGTCCTCGTCGGTGGTGCCCGGGTACATCGCGTGCGGCGGCGCCTCCATCCCTGGTTGCAGCGGTGCCAGCAGCCGCGACCGGTCGTAGATGAGGTCGGCACGGTTGTCGTCGGCCATCTCGTAGTCGGAGGTCATGGTCAGCGCGCGTGTCGGGCACGCCTCGACGCACAGACCGCAACCGATGCACCGCAGATAGTTGATCTGGTAGACCCGGCCGTACCGCTCCCCCGGCGAATATCGTTCGGTGTCGGTGTTGTCCGCGGCTTCGACGAAGATGGCGTCGGCCGGGCACGCCCACGCGCACAGTTCGCAGCCGATGCACTTCTCGAGGCCGTCCGGGTGCCGGTTGAGCTGGTGACGGCCGTGATATCCCGGTGCCGGCGGGCGCTTCTGCTCGGGGTACTGCTCGGTGATCGGCTTCTTGAACATCGCCGCGAACGTGGTGCCGAAACCGGCGATCGGATCGAGGAATTCGGGCATCGTCATCCCTCCCCGGGAGTGCGCTGCGCGGGCACCGTGCCCGGCATCGGCGGGACCGGGAAGCCCCCGGCCCTCGGATCGAACGGTTCGTCCACTTCCGGTGCGATGCGGTCGGGTTCACCGCTGCCGGATCCACGTCGCATCCGCATGAGCACGAGGAACACCAGGACGCACGCCGCGCCGACGGCGGCGAGCGTGCCCTGCCCGGCCGCATATCCTTCATTGCCGAGCGCCCGGATCACGGCGACCACCACGACCCACAGCAGCGACGCCGGAATGAGGATCTTCCAGCCGAGGTTCATGAACTGGTCGTAGCGCAGCCGGGGCAGCGTGGCGCGCAGCCACACGAACAAGAACAGGAACGCCCACACCTTGACGACGAACCACAGCACCGGCCACCACCCGGAGTCGGCGCCGTCCCACACGTTCAGCGGCCACGGAGCATGCCAGCCGCCGAGGAACAGCGTGGTGGCCAGCGCGGACACGGTCGTCATGTTGACGTACTCGGCGAGCATGAACATCGCGAAGCGCAGCGACGAGTACTCGGTGTGGAATCCGCCGACGAGTTCACCTTCGGCTTCGGGCAGATCAAACGGGGCGCGGTTGGTTTCGCCGACCATCGCCGTGACGTAGATGAGGAACGAGGGCAACAGCAGGAAGACGTACCACGTCCCGATCTGCCCGGACACGATCCCGGACGTGGACATCGTGCCGGAGAGCAGGAACACCGCAGCGAACGACAAACCCATCGCGATCTCGTACGAGATCACCTGCGCGGTCGACCGCAGACCACCGAGCAGCGGGTACGTCGATCCGGACGACCAGCCGGCGAGCACGATGCCGTACACACCGATGGAGGTGACCGCCAGGATGTACAGCACCGCGACCGGAAGATCGGTGAGCTGCAAGGGCGTGCGCTGCCCGAACGCCGAGACCACCGGTCCGAACGGGATCACCGCGAACGCCATGAACGCCGGCACCGTCGCGATGATCGGGGCGAGCAGATAGACGGGACGGTCCACCCCGGACGGGACGATGCCCTCCTTCAGCGCCAGTTTGACGCCGTCGGCGAGGCTCTGCAGGATGCCTTGCGGCCCCAGACGATTCGGTCCGACCCGCATCTGCATGCGGGCCAGGACCCGCCGTTCCGCGTAGATCGCCACGAGAACGGTGAGCACCAGGAACGCGAACACCGCCACGGCCTTGACGAGGATCAGCCACCACGGATCGTGGCCGAACGCCGCCAGGTCGGTGTATCCGGACATCACCGCACCTCCCCGGCCCGGATCCGCACGAGTGCGCCGGGCCCGATGCCAAGCCGCCGATGGACGGCGGACCCGGGCGAGTCGAGCGGGAGCCACACGACGCGGTCGGGCAACTCGGTGATCTCGAGCGGCAGCGTCACGGTGCCGCGGTCGGTGCCGACCGTCACGGCGTCCCCGTCGGATACGCCGATCTCGGTGGCGGTCGCGGTGGACAGCCGGACCACGGGTCGCCGGGCGGTCGCGGCCAGGTACGGTTCGCCGTCCTGCATCCGCCCGGCATCGAGCAGCATCCGCCATCCTGCGAGGACCGCCTCGCCGGGACCGGCGCGGGGCGGCTCCACCGCACCGATTTCGGGAGCGGCCGGATACTCGCCTTCCCAGAGGCCAAGGAGGTCCAGTTCCCGCCGCACGGACGCGGTATCGGGTATGCCGAGCCGGGTACCCATCTCGGCGGCGAGCGCGTCGAGGACCCGCCGGTCGGGCAGGGTGTCGATGCCGCGCAGCGCGATCTCGAACTCGCGGACACGTCCCTCCCAATCGAGGAAGGCACCGGACTTCTCCGCGACGGCGGCAACCGGGAACACCACGTCCGCGAGATCGGTGACGGCACTGCGACGCAGGTCGAGGCTCACGACGAATCCGGCCGATTCGACCACGGACCGCGCCGCCTGCGGGTCCGGCAGGTCGTCGAGGTCGACACCGCCGATGACGAGCGCCCCCAGGTCACCGGCCGCGGCCGCGGCGAGGATGCCCGCGGTGTCCCGGCCGGGATTCGCGGGCAGTTCCACGGCGCCCCCGACGGGGTCGGACCACACCTGCGAAACCTCCCTGCGCGCCTGCGGGTCGGTGACGTCCCGCCCACCCGGCAGCAGCGTCGGCAATGCCCCGGCTTCGAGCGCGCCGCGTTCACCGGCCCGCCGGGGCACCCACGCGAGCCGCGCGCCGGTGTCGTCGGCGAGCCGGATCGCCGCGGACAACGCGCCGGGCATCGACGCGCACCGCTCCCCGACGACGATCACCGATCCGGGCCGGCGGAGCAGGTCCGCGACGTCCCCTGCCTGCTCGCCCGACCGGATCCCGTCCAGCACCGCGGCTTCGGCACCGGGCACGGCCTGCACCAGTTCGCCCGACATCTTCGTCAGGCCGCGGCTCGCGTACGGCGCGATCGACCGGATCGCGGCCCCACCGCGTGCCGCCCGGCGCAACCGGAGGAAGACGATCGGCGATTCCTCCTCGGGTTCGAACCCGACGAGCAGCACCGCCGGCGCCCGATCCAGATCCTCGTACGTGACGGTGAGAGGCCGGCCCGCGATGCGCGCCGCCAGGAACTGCGCCTCCTCCTCGGAGTGCGCCCGCGCCCGGAAGTCGATGTCGTTGGTGCCCAGGACGACCCGCGCGAACTTCGCGTAGGCGTACGCATCCTCGACGGTGAGGCGTCCCCCGACGAGCAGGCCCGTACCGCGCGCGGCGGCCAGTCCCCGGGCGGCGATCGCGAGGGCGGCCGGCCAGGATCTCGGCGCGAGGGTCCCGTCGTCGTCGCGGACCAGCGGGGTGGTGAGCCGGTCGGGTTCGGTGGCATAGGTGAACGCCCATCTGCCCTTGTCGCAATTCCATTCGGCGTTGACCTGCGGATCGTCGCCCGCGAGGCGTCGCATCACGGTGCCGCGCCGATGATCGGTGCGTTGCGCGCAGCCACTGGCACAGTGTTCGCAGGCGCTCGGGCTGGACACCAGGTCGAACGGGCGCGCCCGGAACCGGTAGGCCGTTCCGGTCAGTGCTCCGACCGGGCAGATCTGGACGGTGTTACCGGAAAAGTAGGACTCGAAGGGTTCCTCGGCGTAGATCCCGACCTGTTGCCCCGCCCCGCGCTCGAGCAGATCGATGAACGGGTCGCCCGCGATCTGCTGCGAGAAACGGGTGCAGCGAGCGCAGTTCACGCACCGTTCCCGGTCCAGCAGCACCTGTGCGGAGATCGCAATCGGCTTCGGGAAGGTCCGTTTGACACCCTCGAAGCGGGAATCGCCGCGGCCGTTGGACATCGCCTGGTTCTGCAGCGGGCATTCCCCGCCCTTGTCGCACACGGGGCAGTCCAGGGGGTGGTTGATGAGCAGCAGTTCCATCACGCCCTGCTGCGCCTTGTCGGCCACCGGGGAGGTGAGCTGAGTTCGGACGATCATGCCGTCGGTGACCGTGGTGGTGCACGAGGCGAGCGGTTTGCGCTGGCCTTCGACCTCGACGAGGCACTGGCGGCACGCCCCGGCCGGCTCGAGCAACGGGTGGTCGCAGAACCTCGGGATACGGATGCCGAGTTGCTCGGCGGCGCGGATCACGAGAGTGCCCGGCGGCACGGAGATCTCGATGCCGTCGATCGTGACGCGGGGGTTCCGGACTGCAGCATCCTTGTCGGCGGTCATGAGCGGCCCCCTGACGTGAGGATGGACAGGCGCGGATCGAACGGGCATCCGCCGTGGGTGAGGTGCGCGATGTACTCGTCGCGGAACAGTGCGATCGAGGAGGTGATGGGGCTGGTCGCGGCATCCCCGAGGGCGCAGAACGCGCGCCCGAGGATGTTGTCGGAGATGTCGAGCAGCTTGTCGAGATCGCCCTCGGTTCCGGTGCCGGCCTCGAGGCGTTCGAGGATCTGCACGAGCCACCAGGTGCCTTCGCGGCAGGGCGTGCATTTCCCGCACGATTCGTGTTTGTAGAACTGCGACCAGCGCAGCACCGCGCGCACCACGCAGGTCGTCTCGTCGAAGATCTGCAGGGCCTTGGTGCCGAGCATCGACCCGGCGGCCGCGACCCCTTCGTAGTCGAGGGGAACGTCGAGTTGCTCAGCGGTGAACAGCGGTGTCGACGACCCGCCGGGAGTCCAGAACTTGAGCCGGTGCCCGGCGCGGATGCCACCGGCGTAATCGAGAAGTTCGCGCAGGGTGATACCGAGCGGCGCCTCGTATTGGCCGGGCCGGGTGACATGACCGGACAGCGAGTACAGCGTGAACCCGGGGGATTTCTCGGTGCCCATGGCGTGGAACCAGTCGACACCGTTGAGGAGGATCGACGGCACGCTCGCGATGGATTCGACGTTGTTGACGACGGTCGGGCACGCATAGAGACCGGCCACCGCGGGGAACGGCGGGCGCAGACGCGGCTGTCCGCGGCGGCCTTCGAGCGAGTCGAGCAGTGCGGTCTCCTCGCCGCAGATGTAGGCGCCGGCGCCGGCGTGCACGACGACGTCCAGGTCGAAGCCCGATCCGAGGATGTCGCGACCGAGATATCCGGCGGCGTAGGCCTCGGCGACCGCGGTCTGCAACCGCCGAAGGACGGGAACGACCTCCCCGCGCAGGTAGATGAACGCGTGCGAGGCCCGGATGGCGTAGGCCGCAATGATGACGCCTTCGACGAGCGCGTGCGGCGTTGCCAGCATCAGCGGCATGTCCTTGCAGGTGCCCGGCTCGGATTCGTCGGCGTTGACGACGAGATAGTGCGGCTTCGCGCCGGCGGGGGTGCTGGGGTCCTGTGGGATGAACGACCATTTGGTGCCGGTCGGGAATCCCGCGCCGCCGCGGCCGCGCAGCCCGGAATCCTTGACGGTGGCGATGACCTCGTCCGGACCGGTGCGCAGGGCACGTTCGAGGGCCCGGTAGCCGTCGTGACTCCGGTAGGTGTCGAGGGTCCACGACCGGGGTTGATCCCAGTACCGGCTCAGGACGGGGCTCAGCGGCATGTCACTCCCCTTTCGTTCCGGTCGGGTCGGGTGCTCGCATGTCGCGTTCGCGGGCGATCCGCAGTCCGGCGAGGGTCGCGTCGCCCGGGGGCGCACCGTCGTTCGCACCGGGACGTTCGTCGGGGAATCCGGCGAGGATGCGGGCGGTCTCGCGGAAAGTGCACAGCGACGCACCGCGGGTCGGGGTGATGCGCTTGCCGGCGCGCAGGGCGTCGACGAGCGCGGTCGCCGACTCCGGGGTCTGGTTGTCGAAGAACTCCCAGTTGACCATGACCACCGGCGCGAGGTCGCAGGCCGCGTTGCATTCGATGTGGTCGAGGGTGATCTTCCCGTCGGGGGTCGTATCGGTTCGGGGGGTGTCCGAGGCCGCACCGGGCCCGAGGCCCAGATGCTGTTCCAGGGCCGCGAGGATCGCGTCCCCGCCCATGATCGCGCACAGCGTGTTGGTGCAGACGCCGACGTGGTAGTCGCCGGTCGGGCGACGGCGGTACATCGAGTAGAAGGTCGCCACGGCAGCGACCTCGGCGCCGGTGAGCGCGAGTTGCGCTGCGCAGAACTCGATTCCGGCAGGGGTGATGTAGCCGTCCTCGGCCTGGACGAGGTGCAGCAGCGGTATCAGCGCCGACCGCGCCACCGGGTAGCGGCCGATGATCGCGGCGGCGTCCGCATCGAGACGATCCCGCACGTCCGGCGGATATGTTCTGGGTGCGCCGGGACGTTCGATACGGTCGGTTTCGGCTGCGGTGCGGCCCAATTCGACGAACACCGGCCCGGGCCGGTCCCGGGGGGCCGTCGGTTCAGCGGTAGGTCGTGCCCGGGTCATCGGTCGACCCCTCCCATCACCGGATCGATGCTGGCGACCGCGGCGATGACGTCGGCGACCATGCCGCCCTCGCACATCGCCGCGACCGCTTGCAGGTTCGTGAACGACGGATCCCGGTAGTGCACCCGATAGGGACGGGTGCCACCGTCACTGACCATGTGTACGCCGAGTTCGCCACGGGGGGATTCCACGGCCACGTACACCTGTCCGGCCGGGACGCGGAATCCCTCGGTGACCAGCTTGAAATGGTGGATGAGCGCTTCCATCGAGGTGCCCATGATCTTGCGGATGTACTCCGGCGAGTTGCCGAGCCCGTCGTCGCGGACCGCCAGGTCGGCCGGCCACGCGACCTTCGGGTCGTCGACCATGACCGGCCCTGGCCGCAGCCGATCGAGGCACTGTTCGACGATCTTCAGCGATTCCTTCATCTCGCCGACACGGATCAGGTAGCGACCGTAGCAGTCGCAACCGGTGTCGGTGACGACGTCGAATTCGTAGGTCCCGTAACCGCAGTAGGGCTGCGTCTTGCGTAGATCGTGCGGCAGTCCCGTGGACCGTAGTACCGGGCCGGTGATGCCGAGGGCCATGCAGCCCATCAGATCCAGGTAGCCGACGTCCTTCGTGCGGGCTTTCCAGATGGCGTTCTCGTCGAGCAGGTCCTCGAGGTCGCGCAGGCGGCGCGGCACGACGTCGAGGACCTCACGGACCTTCTCGAGCGCACCGCGGGGCAGGTCCTGTGCGAGACCACCCGGCCGGATGTAGGCGTTGTTCATGCGCAGCCCGGTGACGGCCTCGAACGCGTCGAGTATCAGTTCCCGTTCCCGGAACCCGAGGAACATCGACGTCATGGCCCCGAGTTCCATGCCGCCGGTGGCCAGCGCCACCAGATGCGAGGAGACGCGGTTGAGCTCCATGAGCATCACGCGCACGACGGTGGCTCGTTCGGGCACGAGATCGGTGATGCCGAGGAGCTTCTCGACGCCCAGGCAGTAGGCGGTCTCGTTGAAGAACGAGGACAGATAGTCCATGCGCGTGACGAACGTGACACCCTGTGTCCACGTGCGGAATTCGAGGTTCTTCTCGATTCCGGTGTGCAGGTATCCGATACCGCAGCGGGCCTCGGTGACGGTCTCACCGTCCATCTCGAGGATCAGCCGCAGTACGCCGTGCGTCGACGGGTGCTGCGGACCCATGTTGACGACGATGCGTTCCTCGGCGAGTTCGGCGTCCGGTCCCGCCGATGCGCGGACCGCCTCGACGATCTCGTCCCAGTCCTGACCCGCGACGGTGTAGACGGTGCCCTCGGCGTCTCGGCCGGTCGAATAGGGATCGCTCATCAGTGGTACGCCCTCCGTTCGTCGGGTGGCGGTGTCCGCGCGCCCTTGTACTCGACGGGGATTCCTCCGAGCGGGTAGTCCTTGCGTTGCGGGTGTCCCACCCAGTCGTCGGGCATCTCGATGCGGGTGAGCGCCGGGTGCCCGTCGAACACGATCCCGAAGAAGTCGTAGGTTTCCCGCTCGTGCCAGTCGACGGTCGGGTACACCGCGTACAGCGACGGAACGTGGGGGTCGGCATCGGGAACCGACACCTCGAGCCGGATCCGCCGGTTGTGGGTGATCGACATCAGGTGGTAGACCGCGTGCAGCTCGCGGCCGGTTTCGTGCGGGTAGTGCACCCCGCTGACGCCGAGGCACAGTTCGAACCGCAGGCCGGGTTCGTCGCGCAGGGACCGGGTGACCTGCGTCAGGTGTTCGGCGCGGACGTGGACGGTCATCTCGCCGCGGTCGACGACGACACGTTCGACGGCCTCCTCCGGTGTCACCGAGGCCCGTGTCAGCGCGGCGTCGAGACCGTCGGCCACCTCGTCGAACCAGCCGCCGTACGGGCGGGATGCCGCACCGGGCAGCATGATCGGCTGGACGAGCCCGCCGTATCCGGAGGTGTCGCCGGTGCCGGTCGGACCGAACATCCCGCGGCGCACCTCGATCATCTCGGGCCCGGCCGGTTCCCGCCCGGCCGGTTCCTGCCCGGTCACCGCAGCAGGCCCTTCAGTTCGAGGGTGGTCGGGGACGCGAGCGCCGCCTTCTCGGTTTCGCGGATCACTTCGTCGCGGTTGACGCCGAGCGGCATCTGCTGGATCTTCTCGTGCAGCATCAGAATCGCGTGGAGCAGCATCTCCGGCCGGGGCGGACAGCCGGGCAGGTAGATGTCGACGGGGACGACATGGTCGACGCCCTGCACGATCGCGTAGTTGTTGAACATGCCGCCGGAGGAGGCGCATACCCCCATCGCGAGCACCCATTTCGGTTCGACCATCTGGTCGTAGACCTGCCGCAGCACCGGCGCCATCTTCTGGCTCACCCGTCCGGCGACGATCATGAGGTCTGCCTGCCGGGGCGAGGCGCGGAAGGCTTCCATCCCGAAGCGGGCGATGTCGAAGCGACCGGAGACGGTGGTCATCATCTCGATCGCACAGCACGCCAGGCCGAAGGTCGCGGGCCACAGCGAGCCCTTGCGGGCGTACCCGGCGGCGACCTCGACCGTGCTCAACAGGAAACCGCTCGGTACCTTCTCTTCGATTCCCATATCCGACTCATCTCGCTTCCGATGTCGGTGCGGCGACGCACCGGCCCGGTGCGGACCGGGGAACATCCGTCAGTCCCATCCGAGACCCCCGCGTCGCCACTCGTAGACGTAGGCCACGGACACGTTGAACAGGAACAGCGCCATGGCGCCGAAACCGAACAGTCCGAGGCTGTCGAAATGCACCGCCCACGGGTAGAGAAAGACGATCTCGATGTCGAAGATGATGAACAGCATCGCGGTCAGGTAGTACTTGACCGGGAACCGTCCGCCGCCCGTGGGCTGCGGCGTCGGGTCGACTCCGCATTCGTAGGCCTCGAGTTTCGCTCGGTTGTATCGCCGGGGGCCGACCAGGCCGGCCACTCCCACGGAGAACACCGCGAAGGCGACGGCGATCGCCCCGAGCACGAGAATCGGCACATAGAGGTTCACGTTTGCTGATCCCCCCTCCTTCTCGTGATCCCGGCCGCCACGAACCGAACGGTCTCACCGATCCCGTCGAGGCTCGATACATAACCGGAATCACTCCTTCCGTTCCGGTGTGATATGCGACTCACCCTACAAGGGTTGTCCCCGGCCTTGTCCCGATTTTCACGGTGCCGAAATTCGGTGGGATCGAACGGATCCGTGACGAACCGTGGCGCGATTCACCGCTGTCACAGTGCGGTCACGGGAAGGTCACGCTCGGCGGAGCAGCGGCAGCGCTTCCTCGGCGAGCCGGAACGGATCGACCGGGTGGACCACGGCGGCGTCGGCCCGCGACCAGGAGGCCAGCCAGGCATCGTCGGGACGCCCCAGCAGCAGCAGCAGCGGCGGGCAGGGATCGACTTCGTCGCGCAGTTGTTTCGCCAGACCCATGCCGCCGACCGGCGCCGCTTCTCCGTCGAGGACAGCCAGGGCGATGTCGCCCTCCTCCACCTGCCGGATCACGACCGGTGCGGTGGCCACCTCGATGTACTCGAGATCCGGGAGATCCGGGTGCGGTCGCGTTCCCAGGGCGCGCACGACCTGCGCGCGGGTGTTCGCGTCGTGGCTGTAGACGAGCACACGCAGCGGGGCTCTACTGCCGGACGAGTCGGTCACGGACCCGATGCTAGGGCAACCACCGCACCGACGCCCGAATCCGACCGAATTCGGCGCGTGGTGAAATCACGGGTCCGCGTGGACGATCCGATCCGGGCCGGTCAGTCCCGCGAGACGACGATCCCGATCGCGCCGGGACCGACGTGCGCGCCCAGCACGGCGTCGAGTTCGGAGACTCTCAGTTCCGTGCCCTCGGGGAGCCGACCGGAGAGTTCCTCGGCGAGGGACTTCGCGCGGTCGGGCGCGTCGCGGTGGTGCACGGCGACCTTCGGGTCGGCGATCGTCGCGAGCTCGGCGCACTGGTCGACGACGGCGTCGACGAGTTTGGCGAGCGCCTTGGACATGGTCCGGGTCTTCTCCCGCAGGACGAGCTTGCCGTCGACGAGATGCAGGACGGGCTTCATCGACAGGGCCGTACCGAGCAGCGCGGTCGCGGTGCCGATCCGACCGCCGCGGCGCAGATGGTCGAGCCGGTCGACGACGAGCAGGGCACGGCCGGCCGCCGCGACGTCGACGGCGCGGGTGTAGACCTCGTCGAGTGTCGCGCCGGACTCGGCGAGCCGGGCAGCGGCGAGTGCGGAGAACCCCAATCCCATTGCGGTGTTTCGGGAATCGACGAGGCGCACGCGTCCCCCGAATGCGTCGGCCGCGTACCGGGCGGCCTCCCATGTCCCGGACAGCTGCCGCGAAATGTGCACGGCGACGACGCCGTCACCGTCGCTGTCGGCGAGCGCCTCGGCGTAGACGTCGGTGAGTTCAGCGGGCGCCGGCCCCGAGGTGGTGACCTTCGAAAGGTCCTCGGGCAGTTCGTCGACGCCCTCACGGAGCTCACGACCGTCGGAGATCACGTGCAGCGGCACGACCCGGATGCCGTACCGCTCCACCGTTTCCCGATCCAGGCAGCACGAGGAATCGGTCACCACCACAACAGACACGTCGACTACCGTATGCCGTCTGCCGCCGTGTCCGCATTTCGGTGCACCATCCGCACGGCGTCGACCATCGCGGCTGCGACCTTTCGGTGCGCGTCCCAGCCCCAGTGGATGCCGTCGGGGTTCGCGTCGTCCGATTCGATGTTCTCGCGGACCGCCTCGGCCAAATCGACCAGAGGAACGGACTTTTCGGCCGCCCACTCGGCGATCGCACGTGCCGCCGCCGGACGGCCCTTGTGCACGGACGCATACTGGTCGCTGCGGTGCACGGACGGGAGGGTGCCGATGACCGGCAATTCCGGGCGCATGTAGGCGAGCGCGTCACGGATCGTCTCGAGGTATTCGACGCTCACGCGTGCCGGAAGCGCGACCGGCCAGCCGAGCGGCGAAAGCCGCGGCTGGAGCCAGCCGTACGCGGTGCGGGCGACGCGGCGCAGCGACGCGGGCCGCACATAACGCAACTGTTCTCGCAACGCGGTCGGCAGGGGTGACGGCAGCGTGTCCATGCCACCGACGGCGAGGACGACGGCGCCCGCGCGCGGAATCGACGCCCACACACGGGGATCCTGCGTCATCGCCCACCACGCGTCGCGGGTGGTCCAGCCGATCCGGGCGACCAGCTCGACGTCCCAGCCGAGTTCGGCCGCAACGATGTTCGGCCAGATCCGCGGATCGTTCGCGGGCAGGCCACCTTCGGGACCGTAGTAGCTGAGCGAGTCGGCGATGACGAGCAGGGTCGGGCGGGGCGAGCCGCCCGAGGTGACCGGAACGCCCGGTGCGTCAGAGGACGTCATCGGCCACCACGCTCGCCGTCGCGTTCCACACATCGAGCCGCCATGCGGGTTCCTCTCCGTAGCCGCTGAGCCGTACCCATCCGGTGTTGCCGAGACCGCCGAGGATCGGCCAGCGATCCACAGGCAGGTCCAGGAGGGCGGCGGTAAGCGCTGCGATCAGCCCGCCGTGCGCGACCAGTACGATCGGCCGTTGCCCCCACTGTTCGTACTTGTCGAGCAGTTCCCGCACGACCGGGACGCTGCGGCGGGCCACGTCGACCCGGCTCTCCCCCTGCGGCGGCGCCCACCTCGCGTCGGCGCGCCACGCGGCACGGGCACCGGGTGCGACCGAGTCGACGTCGTGGTGTGTCAGTCCCTGCCACTGCCCGAGGTGCGTCTCCCGCAGGCGCGGGTCGATCTCCACGGGAAGGCCGGCGCTGTCACCGAGCGCGACCGCGGTGTCGTACGCGCGCCGCAGGTCGGACGAGACGACCGCGAGCGGCTCGAGCGCCGCGATCTCCCGTGCCGCGGCGAGCGCCTGGCGCCGGCCCAGCTCGGACAGCTCGGTGTCGAGCTGGCCCTGCATGCGGCTGGTCGCGTTGTACTCGGTCTGTCCGTGACGGAGCAGGATCAGCCGGCGGACGAAGTCCGTCACCGGTTGTCCGGGGATTCCGGCAGCGCGTCGTCGTCCGGCGCGCCGAGGTTCCGGCTCGACGGTTCGATGCCGTCGACCGGGACGGTCGGGCAGTCCTTCCACAGTCGCTCGAGGGCGTAGAAGTTGCGTTCCTCGTCGTGCTGGATGTGCACGACGACGTCGATGTAGTCGAGCAGCGTCCAGCGGCCCTCCCGGGTGCCCTCGCGGCGCACCGGCTTGTGGCCGGCTTCGCGCAGCTTCTCCTCGACGTTGTCGACGATGGCATTGACCTGCCGCTCGTTCGCCGCGGAGGCGATCACGAAGCAGTCGGTGATCACGAGCTGCTCGGAGACGTCGAGCACCACGACGTCGGATGCCAGTTTCTCGTCGGCCGCCAGGGCTGCGATTCGTGCCATCTCGATGGCTTCTGCCGATGCGCTCACTGCGTGCTCTTTCTCTCGGTTGCGGTGCAGGGCCGTTCGGGTGCGGCCCCGCTGCGGACCGCCTGCGGGTCGGTCACCGCGGCGGCGCCGTCCGGCCGCCGCGAATCCTGCGGACGATACAGATTTCGTTTGCTGATGTACTGCACCACCCCGTCCGGGACGAGGTACCACACCGGGCGGTTCGCGCTGACCCGCGCGCGGCAGTCCGTCGACGATATCGCCAGAGCCGGGATCTCGACGAGGCTCACGGCGTCGGCGGGCAAGCCCTCGAGGTGTCCGGCGAGGTGCTCGACATGGAGGTCGTAGCCGGGGCGGGAGACACCGACGAAGCGGGCGCGGTCGAACAGCCCCTGCCAATCCTGCCAGGACAGGATCGACGCGAGCGCGTCCGCTCCGGTGATGAAGTAGAGCTCGGCGTCGGGAAGCCGGTCGTGCAGGTCCCGCAGGGTGTCCACGGTATAGGTCGGTTTGCCGCGGTCGATGTCGACGCGGCTGACGGAGAACCGCGGATTCGACGCGGTCGCGATGACCGTCATCAGGTAGCGGTCCTCGGCGGAGCTGACGTGACGATCGGACTTCTGCCACGGCTGACCGGTCGGCACGAAGATCACTTCGTCGAGACCGAAACGGTCGGCGACCTCACTGGCCGCCACGAGGTGACCGTGGTGGATCGGGTCGAAGGTGCCGCCCATGACACCCACGCGCCGGCGGAGCGCGGGTTGCTGGTCGGATGGCTGTTGCACGGTTGCCCAGCTTACGGGTTCACCGCCGAGTGGCTGTCCGCGCGTGTTCACGCCGCGACACCCGAACGAACTTACTCAAGAGTAAGATGCGGGTATGACGACCACCCCGACCTACCGTGCTTGGACCCGGCTACCCGAAGGTCGGCTCGGTTCCACACTGTTCTCTCTGGGCATGTGCGCCCGGGTGCCGTTCTTCGCGACCGTGCTGCCGCGCGTCACCCGCCTCGAACCCGGCCTCTGCGAAGTGCACGCCCCGAAATGGTGGGGAGTGCACAACCACCTGGGCACCTTCCACGCGATCGCCGCCTGCAACCTCGCCGAGGCCGCGATGGGAATGCTCGCGGAGGCAACCGTGCCCACCTCGCACCGCTGGATCCCCAAAGCGATGACCACCCGCTATCTCGCGAAGGCGACGACCGGTCTGCAGGCGGTCGCCGCGCTGGCGGAGCTGCCGGACTTCGACATGATCGGCGACGGATCCGAACTGACGATCCCCGTCATCGTCCGCGACAAGCACGGCACCGAGGTCGTGCACGCCGACATCACCGTGTGGATCACGCCGCGCTGACAGGCGTGCGCCGCACAGCGCCGAATCGGATCGGCAGTCGAGATCAGATCGGCAGGAGCGTCGACACCACGGTCGCGAGCTGTTGCGCGGACCGGCACTCGTGCATCGTTATGACCTCGCTGTACACCTTCGCCGCCGAGTCGCCGGCACCCCACTGTCCGCGCGGCTCCGGGTTGAGCCAGTGCGCGTGCCGCGCGACCGTCACCAGATGTTCGAGTGCCTCACGGTTCGGGTTGCGGTAGTTGGTGCGCCCGTCGCCGAGGATCAGCAGCGAACTGCGGCTGGTGAGGCTGTGCGCGTACTTCTCGGCGAACACCCCGATCGCGTTGCCGTAGTCCGAGTGCCCGTCGTACGCGATGAGATCGGCCTCGCGCAGCATCCGCGACATCGACGTTCCCAGATCGGCACCCGCCGAGAAATAGTCCGTGACCTCGTCGGTGGTGTCGATGAACGCGAACACCCGGACCCGGGTGAACTGCTCGCGCAGCGCGTGCACCAGCAGCAGCGTGAAGTGTGAGAATCCGGCGACGGACCCGGAGACGTCGCACAGCACCACCAGTTCCGGGCGGGCAGGCCGCGGTTTGCGGTTCACCAGGTCGATGGGCACTCCGCCGGTCGACATCGACTTGCGCAGGGTGCGGCGCAGGTCGATGGCACCGGCGCGAGCACGGCGTCGGCGTGCCGCGAGCCGGCTCGCCAGCAACCGGGCCAGCGGGGTCACGCTGCGGCGCAACGCCGTCAGTTCGGCGTCCGAGGCGCGCAGGAAGTCGACCTCCTCGGCGAGCTTCGGCACGCCGTACTTCTCGACGCGCTCGCGACCGACCTGTTCGGCGGTGCGCCGCCGCGTCTCACGCTCGACCATCGCCCGGAAATCCGCGACCCGCCGTGCGGCGGTGCGGCGCGCGACCTCGGTCTCGTAGTCGCCGGCCGGTTCGTGCTCGTTCGACGACCCGTTGCCCAGCAGTCCCTCGAGGATGCGGTTCACGAGCGTTTCGGGTTTGACGTCCCGCAGTGCCTGGTAAGCGGAGAACGACGGGCCGTTACCGGACGCGTACTGGCCGAGCTCCTCGACGAGCTGGGCGGTGAGCAGCTCCGTGAGCTCCAACGCCTCGGGCGACTCGTCGGACAGCAGTTCGGCGATCAGATCGCGCAGCGCCTCGAGATCGATGTCGCCGTCCGGTGTGCGCGGCAGCGACGGCTCGATCCCACCGGATTCACGCTGCCCGACCGCGGCGGGGAACCACAGGTCGAACAGTGCGTCGAAGGTCGCACGATGGGTGGACCGGCGTAAGAGCGTGCACGCGAGCCCTTCCCGCAGCGCCTCACGATCGAGCAGGTCCAGCACCGTCATGACCTGACCGGCGTCGACGGTTTCCGACGGCCCGACCGCGATACCGCGCCGGCGCAGCGCCTCGACGAACCCGACGAGATGCCCGGGCAGGCCGTGCGGAGCCCCGGGCCCTCGCCTCTGCCCGTGCGGAGCGGACGGTCCCGGGGTCTGCCCGGGCGGGCGTGCGCCGGCCATGTCAGTTCAGCCGCAGCTCGGCAGCAGCACGCTGCTGATCGGACTGGTGTTTGAGTACGACTCCGAGCGTGGTGCGGACCGCCGCGTCGTCGAGCGTGTCGAGCCCGAGCGCCAGCAGCGTCCGGCCCCAGTCGATCGTCTCGGCGACCGACGGAAGCTTCTTGAGCTGCATGCCACGCAGCACCCGCACGGTGCGCACGAGCTGTTCGGCGACGGCCTCGGGCAGCTCCGGGACGCGACTCGCCAGGATCCGGCGCTCGAGTTCCGCGTCCGGGAAGTCCAGGTGCAGGAACAAGCAGCGTCGCTTGAGCGCCTCGGACAGTTCCCGCGCGGCGTTCGAGGTGAGCACAGCGAACGGCTTGCGCACCGCGCGGATCGTTCCGAGCTCGGGGACGGTGACCGCGAAATCGCTGAGCACCTCGAGCAGCAGGCCCTCGATCTCCACGTCCGCCTTGTCGACCTCGTCGACGAGCAACACCGTCGGATCCTCCCGGCGGATCGCCGTCAGCAGCGGACGCGAGAGCAGGAACTCCTCCGAGAACACGTCCTGCTTCGTCGAATCCCACGACTCGCTCGTTCCCGCGGCGGCACTCGCGCCCGCCGACTGGATCCGCAGGATCTGCTTGGCGTGGTTCCACTCGTACAACGCGCGGGATTCGTCGACGCCCTCGTAACACTGCAGTCGCACCAGTTCGGCGCCGGAGGTCTGCGCGACGGCACGCGCCAGTTCGGTCTTACCGACACCGGCCGGTCCCTCGATGAGCAGTGGTTTGCCCAGCCGGTCGGCGAGGAACACGGCGGTCGCGGTCGCCTTGTCGGCGAGATAGCCCGTCTCCGCGAGACGCGCGATCACATCGTCGACGTCGGCGAAGATCGGCGGAGTGGTCGGCAGCGCACGATCCACGCTGGATCCTTTCGATCAGGCCGGGCGGGTGTGGCCATCGCCCCACACCACCCACTTGGTGGAGGTCAGCTCCGGCAAGCCCATCGGGCCGCGGGCGTGCAGCTTCTGGGTGGAGATGCCGATCTCGGCACCGAACCCGAACTGCTCGCCGTCGGTGAAGGCAGTCGAAGCGTTGACCATAACCGCTGCGGCATCGACCCGCGCGGTGAACTCCCGGGCCGCCGCCAGATCCGAGGTGACGATCGCCTCGGTGTGGCCGGTGCCGTAGCGGTCGATGTGCTCGACCGCGGCATCGAGATCGTCGACGACGGCCAGCGCCACGTCGAGCGTCAGGTACTCCTCGGACCAGTCCGCCTCCGTCGCCGGGACCAGTCCGGGCAGGTCGCCGTGCACGACGACGCTGTGGGCCTGCAGCACCGACAGCAACTGCGGCACCGCGGTGTCGGCGATCGCCTTGTCCACGAGCACGGTCTCGACGGTGTTGCACACGCTCGGCCGGCGCGTCTTGGCGTTGACGACGATCTTCTCGGCCATCTCGAGATCCGCGGCCGCGTGCACGTACACGTGGCAGTTGCCGACCCCGGTCTCGATGGTCGGCACCGTCGCATCGCGCACGACCGCGGCGATCAGGCCTGCGCCGCCGCGCGGGACGACCACGTCGACCAGGCCGCGCGCCTGGATGAGGTGGGTGACCGAGGAGCGGTCCTCACTCGGCAGCAACTGCACCGCGTCCGCAGGCAGACCCTGTGCCCCGAGCGCGCCGCGCAGCGCCTCGACGAGCGCCGCGTTGGACCGTGCCGCCGACGACGAGCCGCGCAACAGCGCCGCATTACCGGACTTGAGGGCGAGACCGAACGCATCGACGGTGACGTTGGGCCGGGCCTCGTACACCATGCCGACGACGCCGAGGGGCACCCGCAGCTGCCGGATCTCGAGTCCGTTCGGCAGCGTCGAGCCGCGGACCACCTCACCGACCGGATCCGGCAGGCCGGCGACCTGACGCAGCCCGGACGCGATGCCCTCGACCCGGGCCTGTGTCAGCCGCAGGCGATCCAGGATCGAATCCTCGGTTCCGGATTCGCGGGCGGCGTCGACATCCGCGCTGTTCGCGGCGAGAACCACGTCCGAGGCGGCGAGGACCGCGTCGGCCGCGGCGTGCAGCGCAGCGTCCTTCTCGGCGGTGGTCAGCAGTGCAAGACGACGGGACGCGACGCGGGCGCGGCGGGCCGCGGCGTGCACGGCCTCGCGAGTGTTCGCGCTGTCCGTTGCAGCAGCGTCCGATGCGGCGGTGTCGGGAGTCACGGCAGTCATGGTTGACAGAGTAGTCGCCGCCGCTCCACAGCTGTCAGCCCAGCCCGGCCTGTCAGCGCAGCCCGGTACCCCGGGCGAGGGCGGTCTGCACGAGGATCGAGACGAGTTCGCTGTAGCCGATCCCCGTCGCCTCCCACATCCGCGGATACATCGAGATAGACGTGAATCCGGGCATCGTGTTGATCTCGTTGATCACCGGGCCGTTGGCGGTGACGAAGAAGTCGACGCGTGAGAGTCCCTGGCAGTCGAGGGCGCGGAACGCGCGGACCGCAAGGGCGCGCAGTTCCTCGCTGACGTCGTCGTCCAGCTTGGCGGGCACGTCGAACTCGCACACGTCGTCGAGGTACTTGGTGTCGAAGTCGTAGAACGCCTCGTGGTCGCCGGCGTTGTCGGGCATGCGGATCTCGGCGACCACACTGGCCCGCACGTCGCCGTCCGGGAACTCGAGCACCCCGCACTCGACCTCGCGTCCGACGATCGCGGATTCCACGATGACCTTCGGATCGTGCCCGCGCGCCTTCTCGAGCGCCGCGTCGAACGACTCCCAGCCGGCGACCCGGCTGATGCCGATGGACGAACCGCCGCGGGCGGGCTTGACGAACACCGGCAGACCCAGCTGCTGCTTCTGTTCCTCGGTGAGCGAATCGACTCCCGGGCGCAGGACGATCTGGAAACCGACCGGCAATCCCTCGGCGGCCAACAGCTTCTTCGTGAACTCCTTGTCCATGCCCGCGGCACTGGCGAGCACGCCCGGACCGACGTACGGGATACCGGCGAGTTCCAGCAGACCCTGGATGGTGCCGTCCTCGCCGTACGCTCCGTGCAGCACCGGGAACACCACGTCGACCGACGCGAGGACCTTGCCGAACTCCCCTTCGTCGAGTGCGACGATGTCACCGCTGCGAGTCGGATCGGCAGTGAGCACCAGCGCCGAGCCGTCCGCCGCGACCTTCGGCAGCTCGCGCCCGGCTTTCGCCAGCTGGGCGGGGTCGGAGTCGCCGAGCACCCATGCGCCGTCGGTGGTGATTCCGATCGGCACGATCTCGTACAGCTCCGGATCGAGGTTGCGCAGGATGCTGCCCGCGGACACGCAGGACACGGAATGTTCGTTGCTGCGGCCGCCGAACACGACAGCCACCCGGATGCGGGGAGTACTCACGTACAAACCGTACCGGCACGGGCGCCGGCCGACATACCCGAGTCGGGCTCAGACGGCGCTCAGAGCGGCGTGGAGGTCGGCGAGGAGGTCCTCGGCGTCCTCGATGCCGCAGGAGAGCCGGACGAACCCGGCGGGAACCCGATCGCCCCAGCGGGCGCGCCGGTCGGCCGTGGTGTGGATCCCCCCGAAGCTCGTCGCCGATCCGATGAGATCCGACGCGGCGACGAACCGGTGGAAGGCCTGCTCGTCGGCGAGACGGAACGTGACCAGCGGCCCGTACCTGCGCATCTGCGCGGATGCGACCGCGTGTGCCGGATCGTCCGGCAGGCCCGGATAACGCACGCCCGAGACGGCCGGATGGGACCGCAGCAGTTCCGCGACCGCGAGCGCGTTGGCGCACTGCCGCTCGAACCGCAACCCCGCGGTCCCGAGGCTGCGGTGCGCGAGCCACGTCTCGAACGGTCCGAGGACGGTGCCGGAGAGCAGTCGTTCCCGGTCGATGCGCGGCAGCAGCGCCGGATCGGCGACGGCGAGGTACCCGAACAGCAGGTCGCTGTGGCCGCTGAGCGATTTGGTGCCGCTCGCGACCACGACGTCCGCGCCGAGGGACAGCGGCTGCTGACCGAGTGGGGTGGCCGTCGTGTTGTCGACGAGCAGCAGTGCGTCACACATGTGGCACACGGTCGCGATGGCGCGCACGTCGACGGTGTCGAGGCCGGGATTCGACGGCGTCTCGGCCAGCACCACGGCGCCGCCGGGCGCATCCACGAGCACGTCGGTCAGGGTTCCGTTCCCGAACTCCGCAGCGGACAGTTCGACGATGCTCACCCCGTGCGGTGCCAGGAACTCCTGGGCGAATGCGCGCACCTGGTAGTAGCCGTCGGACGGGACGACGACGGTGCCGCCCGGTTGCGCCAGCGACCGCAACGCGACGGTGACAGCGGACATTCCGGATCCGACGACGCGCGCCGCGGCCGCGCCCTCCAGTTCCGCGAGCGCGGATTCGAGTGCCCGCCAACCGGGATTCGATGCCCGCGCATAGCTGTCCAGGGTCGGGTCCTCGTCCGGACCGAGCTGATAGGGCGCCGCGAATACCGGTCCCGGCTGCATCGGCGCACCCGGTACATGTTCGGCCGCAACCGCTTTCACACAGCGCGTCGAACTACCCGGCACCACCGGATCACCCCGCATATCCGAATCGCCCCGCATCACCGAATCGCCCGCATGTTCGGTTCACTCCGGCTTGGTGCGGCGGCCGAGCAACAGGCCGATCGCCTCGTGCACCGACATGCCCTCGTAGCAGACCTTGTGCACCGCGTCGGTGAGCGGCATCTCGACGTCGTAGTTGGCCGCCAGCGCACGCACCGAGGTGCACGACTTGACGCCTTCGGCGACCTGACCGTGCGTCGCCTCCTGGGCGCTCTCCAGCGAACCGCCCTGCCCGAGACGTTCACCGAACGACCGGTTCCGCGACAGCGGCGAGGTACACGTCGCCACGAGATCCCCGACACCGGCGAGCCCGGCGAGCGTCGCGGGCTTGGCGCCGAGCGCCGTCCCGAGCCGGGTGACCTCGGCGAGACCGCGCGTGATGATCGTGGCAATCGTGTTGTCGCCCAGACCAACACCGGCCGCCATCCCACACGCCAGCGCGATGACGTTCTTGCACGCGCCGCCGATCTCGCAGCCGATCACGTCGGAATTCGTATAGGGGCGGAAATAGCCTGTGGCACAAGACTTCTGGATCTGCATGGCCCGCGCGGAGTCGCTGCAGGCGATCACGGTCGCGGTGGGCTGGCACTGGGCGATCTCGCGGGCGAGGTTCGGGCCGGACAGCACCGCGATGCGGTCGTGCTCCGCGCCGGTGACCTGACCGATCACCTGGCTCATCCGCAGCAGGGTGTCCTGCTCGATCCCCTTGGCGAGGCTGACGAGCGTGACGTCCGGGCCGATGTCGTCGCGCCACACCTCGAGGTTGGCGCGCAGCGACTGCGACGGCACCGCGAGCACCACGAAATCCGCACCCTCGAGCGCGAGCCGGTGATCCGATGTCGCGCGCAACGATTCGGGCAGCACGACACCGGGCAGGTATCCGGGATTCTCGTGCCGCGTCTCGATCGCCTCGGCGACCTCCGCGCGGCGTGCCCAGATCGTCACATCGGTTCCGGCTTCGGCCAGCACCTTCGCGAACGCCGTCCCCCACGAGCCCGCCCCCAACACCGTCGCCTTGCTCACGCAGTCCCCTTCGCTCGTACCACCACTGCCGGCGAATCACCGGCCACTCGTCGTCACAGTATTGCCCAGGCGGTGATCGGCAGCCGCCCGAACACGAGTACGCCCGGACGCGGCGGGACACCGAACCGCCTCGCCGCGTCCGGACTGGCAGAATCGACAACCATGACCGCCCCGCACGTGCTGATCCCTGTCAAGGCCCTCGGCCTTGCGAAGACGCGGCTGGCGCGGATCTACACCCCCGGACAGCGGGCCGATCTGGCACTGGCGATGTTCGAGGACACGCTGGCCGCCGCACTGCACCTCGAGGACGTCACCGTCACGGTCGTCACCGGAGATCCGGACGTCGCCCGAGCAGCGCGAGCGCGCGGCGCCCGAGTCCTGGCCGACCCCCCTGCTTCGTCCGTGACGACCGGAACCGGACCCCTCAACGCGGCGCTGTCCTGTGCCGCGGCGCACGTACGGGCGTCGTCGCCGGACGCCACGCTTGTCGTACTGCAGGCAGATCTGCCGGCCGTGCGCCCCCCGGAACTCGCCGAGGCACTCGCGCAGGCGCGGCAGGTCGGCCTGGCGGTCGTCGTCGATCACACCGGGTCCGGCACGTCCGCGCTCGTCCACTCTCTCCCTGATCGACCGTTCGAGCCGCGGTTCGGACCCGATTCCGCCGCTCGGCACATCGCGGGCGGCGCCCGCGCGCTGGACGGTGATTGGCCCGGGCTCCGGCTCGACGTCGATACCGGTGCCGATCTCGAGGGCGCCGCGGCTCTGGGCGTGGGCCCCGCAACCGCCGCGGCGCTCACCCGGATCGGACTTCCTCTCGGCTCCCTGCGTCAGCCGGTTCCTGCCACAATGAACCCGTGAACAACGGTGACAGCACGGATCGACTGCCCGACCCCGAAACTCCCGACCGCCCCACATCGATCGGCGTCGCGACTGCGACGACGCCGCGGGTCGGTTCCACCCCGGCAGCGCCACCCGCCGCCGCAGCGCTGCCGGCACTCACCGACGGCCTGCCCGAAGGCCGGTACCTCAACCGCGAATTGAGCTGGCTCGATTTCAATGCGCGGGTTCTCGCACTCGCCGAGGACACGTCGCTGCCGCTTCTCGAACGCGCCAAGTTCCTCGCGATCTTCGCGTCGAATCTCGACGAGTTCTACATGGTTCGCGTCGCGGGCCTGAAACGCCGCGCGGAAACCGGCTTGTCGGTACGTTCCGCGGACGGGCTGTCGCCGCGCGCCCAGCTCGCGCTGATCGCCTCCTCCACGAGGGAACTCGCCAACCGGCACTCCCGGGTGTTCCTCGACATGGTCCAACCCGATCTCGCGGCCGAGGGCATCTCGATCATCCGGTGGTCCGAGTTGTCCGACGTCGAGAAGGCGCGTCTGACCGACCATTTCGCCGAGCAGGTGTTTCCGGTGCTCACCCCGCTCGCCGTCGATCCCGCACACCCGTTCCCCTACATCAGCGGACTGAGCCTCAATCTCGCCGTGACCGTGAAGGATCTGCAGTCCGGCGGGGAACACTTCGCGCGCGTGAAGGTTCCGGACAACGTCGACCGGTTCGTCCGTGTCGACCGCCCCGGCAGCCGCGACGGCATCCCCGCGTTCCTGCCGCTCGAGGAACTCATCGCGGCCCACCTCGACGTCCTGTTCCCCGGCATGGAGGTCGTCGAACACCACGCGTTCCGCGTCACCCGCAACGCCGATTTCGAGGTCGAGGAGGACCGCGACGAGGATCTGCTGCAGGCGCTCGAACGCGAACTGGCCCGACGCCGTTTCGGTTCGCCGGTGCGGCTCGAGGTTTCCGACGACATGACCGAGCACATGCTCGACCTACTGCTGCGCGAACTCGACGTCGACCCCGCCGACGTCGTGCAGCTGCCGGGCCTGCTCGATCTGTCGAGCCTGTGGCAGGTGCACTCCGTCGATCGGCCGGATCTGAAGGACGCACCGTTCGTCCCGGCGACGCACCCGGCGTTCGGTGAGCGGGAGACCCCGAAGAGCGTGTTCTCCACGCTCCGGGAAGGCGATGTGCTCGTGCACCACCCGTACGACTCGTTCTCCACGAGCGTGCAGCGCTTCATCGAGCAGGCCGCCGCGGACAGCCAGGTTCTCGCGATCAAGCAGACCCTCTATCGCACCTCCGGCGACTCTCCCATCGTCAACGCCCTCGTCGCCGCCGCCGAGGCAGGCAAGCAGGTGGTGGCGCTCGTCGAGATCAAGGCGCGGTTCGACGAGCAGGCGAACATCAAGTGGGCGCGCAAGCTCGAACAGGCCGGGGTGCACGTGGTGTACGGCCTCGTCGGCCTCAAGACGCACTGCAAGACGTGTCTGGTGGTGCGGCGCGAGGGTTCGACGATCCGTCGCTACTGCCACATCGGAACGGGCAACTACAACCCGAAGACCGCGCGCCTGTACGAGGACGTGGGCCTGCTCACCTCCGATCCCGAGATCGGTTCGGACCTCACGGATCTGTTCAACACGCTCACCGGATACTCACGGAAGGCGAAGTACCGCAATCTGCTGGTCGCTCCGCACGGCGTGCGAGCCGGGATCATCGAACGCATCGACCGCGAGATCGAGCACGCCGCCGCCGGCCGCGCCGCGGGAATCCGATTGAAGGCGAACGCTCTGGTCGACGAGCAGGTCATCGACGCGCTGTACCGTGCGTCCCGCGCCGGCGTGCCGGTCGAGATCGTGGTGCGCGGCATCTGTGCGCTCAAACCGGGCGTTCCTGGGCTCAGCGAGAACATCATCGTGCGATCGATTCTGGGCCGGTTCCTCGAGCATTCGCGGATCCTGCAGTTCCGCGGTGCCGACGAGTTCTGGATCGGCAGCGCGGACATGATGCACCGCAACCTCGATCGCCGCGTCGAAGTGATGGTACAGGTGAAGGATTCGCGGCTGACCAAGCAGCTGGGTTCGATCTTCGACTCGGCTCTGGACCCCGCCACCCGATGCTGGACACTGGAGAGTGACGGCACCTGGGCGGCGTCGCCCGCACCGGGAACCGCCGCATGCGACCACCAGGTCGAGCTCATGCGCAGCCGGGCCTGAGAATCGGAAGGACTTCGGTGACTTCCTTCGACAGGCCGGTGAAGGCCAACATCTTCGCCGCAGGCGCTGTGCTGTGGCGACCGAATCCCACCGATCCCACCCGGGTCGAGGTCGCGCTCGTTCACCGTCCGCGCTACGACGACTGGAGCTTCCCCAAGGGCAAGCTCGATGCCGGAGAGACTGCGATCGTCGCGGCGGTGCGCGAGATCGAGGAGGAGACCGGTTTCCGGGCGCAGCTCGGCCGCCACCTCGGCAAGATCACGTATCCGGTTCCGGGACACCGCAAACTCAAACGGGTCGACTACTGGGCGGCGCGTGCCGTCGGCGGCACGTTCGTACCGAACCACGAGGTCGACGAGTTGCGCTGGGAGGACCCGGACACCGCGTTCGATCAATTGTCGTATCCGATGGATCGCACGGTGCTGCGCCGATTCCGGGCCCTTCCGGCCGATACGACGACCGTTCTGATCGTGCGGCACGCGAAGGCGGGCAGCCGCAGAGAGCACCGCGGCGACGACCGGCTCCGGCCGCTGGACTCGGTCGGCAAGGCACAGTCCGAGGCTCTGGTCGCGCAATTGCGCGCATTCGGTGCGGACAGCGTCACCGCCGCGGATCGGGTGCGCTGCATCCAGACGGTCGAACCCCTCGCCGAGCACCTCGGTGTCGAGATCGCGATCGAACCGTCACTCACCGAGGAGGACTACGCAGCCGACCCGCAACTCGGCCGCAAACGGACCCTCGAGATCGCCCTGCGCAGCCGATCACCGGTGATCTGCAGTCAGGGCAAGGTGATTCCGGACCTCGTTCGGTGGTGGGCCGAACGGGACGCCGTCGTCGTGCCGGCGGCCCGCAATCGCAAGGGCAGCACGTGGGTGCTGTCGCTGCACGGAGACCGGATCATCGCGATCGACCACATCGAGAGCGCTCTGCCCGCCCCACCGCGGTAGAAGGCCCTGGAATACGTTTCGGCGGTCACCGGATTCGATCCGGTGACCGCCGAAACGGTTGCACTCAGCAGTGGTGGCCCCCAGGGGCCCGCACGCCGACTACTTCTTGGCTGCACCCCGGCGGGCCGGAGCCTTCTTCGCAGCCGTGGTCTTCTTGGCCGCCGTGGTCTTCTTGGCCGCGGTGGTCTTCTTGGCCGCTGCCGCCGTGGTCTTGGCCGGAGCCTTCTTGGCCGCGGTGGTCTTCTTGGCCGCTGCCGCCGTGGTCTTGGCCGGAGCCTTCTTGGCCGCGGTGGTCTTCTTGGCCGCTGCCGCCGTGGTCTTGGCCGCGGTGGTCTTCTTGGCCGCTGCCGCCGTGGTCTTCTTGGCCGCGGTGGTCTTCTTGGCCGCTGCCGCCGTGGTCTTCTTGGCGGCGGTGGTCTTCTTGGCCGCTGCCGCCGTGGTCTTCTTGGCAGCGGTCTTCTTCGCGGCGGTCTTCTTCGCGGCCGCCTTCTTCACCGGAGCAGCCACACCGCGCTTGACGGCGGGACCGGACGAGGGAAGCTTCTGGGTGCCGGCGATGACGGCCTTGAACTGCGCACCCGGGCGGAACGCCGGCACGGACGTCGGCTTAACCTTGACGGTCTCACCGGTGCGCGGGTTACGGGCGACACGAGCGGCGCGACGACGCTGCTCGAAGACACCGAAACCGGTGATGGTGACGCTGTTCCCGGCATGCACGGCGCGCACGATCGCGTCGACGATGTGCTCGACGGCTGCCGTTGCCGTACGCCTGTCCGAACCGAGCTTCTCGGTCAGAACGTCGATCAGCTCTGCCTTGTTCATTGATTTCCTCCGCACATCACGGTCCACCGTCAGACCGACTTGTAGTCCACGGTAGACCCGCAAACGGGCTAGAGTCTATGTGCCACGCCAATTCTCATGCAAATAGACCGGCGGGCCCGGGCCGGAGATCACCTCGGCCGGGCCCGCCGGACAGGGCGGGAAGACGCTCGATCAGGGCGTCGGGAGGGTCGTCGGTTTCCAAGAAGGCCTTGAGTTTTCGAACTCGGAAATCGCCTCTACCTGCCGCAATGTCAATCCGATGTCGTCCAGACCCTCGAGCAGACGCCACCGGGTGTAGTCGTCAATAGCGAACTGCACCACAGTTGTTCCGGCTGTCACAGTCCGCTTCCCGAGATCGACTTCCAACTCGAGGCCGGGCTGCTGTTCGATGAGTTTCCACAGCAGTTCGACATCCGACTGCTCGACCTGAGCGGCGAGCAGTCCGGCCTTTCCTGCGTTGCCGCGGAAGATGTCGGCGAACCGCGACGAGATCACGACGCGGAATCCGTAATCGGACAAAGCCCACACGGCATGCTCGCGCGAGGAGCCGGTGCCGAAGTCCGGTCCCGCAACGAGAACCGAGCCGCGGTCGAACGGCGGGGTGTTGAGGACGAACGACGAATCGGTGCGCCAGCCGGCGAACAGTCCGTCCTCGAATCCGCTGCGGGTGACGCGCTTCAGATACACCGCCGGGATGATCTGGTCGGTGTCGACGTTCGAGCGGCGCAGCGGAACACCGATGCCCTTGTGAGTAGTAAAGGCTTCCATCGAGAATTCTCCTTCGGTCCCTTGACCTAGTCCAGATCCGCCGGCGCG
The DNA here is from genome assembly GCF_001895025.1 of Rhodococcus zopfii NBRC 100606 = JCM 9919. Classification (GTDB taxonomy): domain Bacteria; phylum Actinomycetota; class Actinomycetes; order Mycobacteriales; family Mycobacteriaceae; genus Rhodococcus; species Rhodococcus zopfii. Next base: position 57,606 of record NZ_BCXI01000018.1, on the reverse strand, counting down.
GAGAGCTTGCCGCGCACCGCGGTCGCCGCGGCGACCGCCGGCGACACGAGGTGGGTGCGGCCGCCCTTGCCCTGGCGTCCTTCGAAGTTGCGGTTCGACGTCGACGCCGAACGTTCACCCGGCGCGAGCTGATCCGGGTTCATTCCCAGGCACATCGAGCAACCGGCCTGACGCCATTCGGCGCCCGCCGCCGTGAAGATCTCACCGAGGCCCTCGGCCTCGGCCTGGGCACGCACCCGCATCGAACCGGGTACAACGAGCATCCGCACACCCTCGGCGACCTTGCGTCCCTTGAGAACATCTGCGACCGCGCGCAGGTCCTCGATGCGGCCGTTGGTGCACGAACCGACGAAGACGGTGTCGACGGCGATCTCACGCAGCGGCATGCCGGCGTCGAGATCCATGTAACGCAGCGCCTTCTCGGCGGCCACACGCTCGGTCTCGTCGGCGATCTGCTCCGGCACCGGCACGTTCGCACCGAGCGGGGCACCCTGGCCCGGGTTGGTTCCCCACGTGACGAACGGGGTCAGCGACGCACCGTCGATGTGGACCTCGGCGTCGAAAACGGCGTCGTCGTCGGTTCGCAACGCATCCCACGCGGCGACCGCCGCATCCCAGTCCGCACCCTGCGGCGCGTGCGGACGACCCCGGAGGTACTCGTAGGTGATCTCGTCGGGCGCGATCATGCCGGCGCGAGCCCCCGCCTCGATCGACATGTTGCAGATCGTCATCCGCGCTTCCATCGACAGCTTGCGGATCGCATCGCCGCGGTATTCGAGGACGTAGCCCTGTCCGCCGCCGGTGCCGATCTTGGCGATGACCGCGAGGATCAGGTCCTTGCCCGTGACCCCCTCGGGCAGTTCGCCGTCGACGGTGATCGCCATCGTCTTGAACGGGCGCAGCGACAGCGTCTGAGTCGCCATCACGTGCTCGACCTCGCTGGTGCCGATACCCATTGCCAGGGCACCGAATGCGCCGTGGGTGGAGGTGTGGCTGTCGCCGCACACCACCGTCATGCCGGGCTGGGTCAGTCCGAGCTGCGGGCCGACGACGTGCACGATGCCCTGGTCGATGTCGCCCATCGGATACAGCCGGACGCCGAATTCCTCACAGTTGCGGCGCAGCGTCTCGACCTGGGTGCGCGAGACGGGATCGGCGATGGGCTTGTCGATGTCGACGGTCGGGACGTTGTGGTCCTCCGTCGCGATGGTGAGGTCGGGGCGCCGCAGCGGGCGGCCGGCGAGCCGCAGTCCGTCGAACGCCTGAGGACTCGTGACCTCGTGCACGAGGTGCAGGTCGATGTAGATCAGGTCCGGCTGCCGCGCCGAGCCTTCTCCTTCACCGCGCACGACCACGTGCTGATCCCACACCTTCTCCGCCAGAGTTTTTCCAGCCATCTTCTCCACCTGTCGTACGTGACGAACGCGGATTCCGGTTCTCGGGGCTGTGACCGGGCCGCGTATGGTGCCGTCCCCGCCCGCCGGTCCATGGGCTATGATTCCCATTATGCGAGACGGAGGTATCGACCTATGAGACAGCATAGCGGCATCGGGGTGTTGGACAAAGCGATGTCCGTGCTGCACGCGGTGGCCGAGCAGCCGTGCAACCTCAACGAACTGTGCACCCGCACGGGCCTGCCCCGCGCGACAGCACACCGGCTTGCCGTGGGCCTCGAGATCCACCGGCTGCTCACCCGGGACAGCGACGGCCAATGGCGTCCGGGACCGGGCCTGGCCGAGCTGTCCACCGGCGCAGGCGACCCGCTCGTCGAGGCCGCCTCGCTCATTCTTCCTCGGCTGCGCGAGATCACCGGTGAAAGCGTGCAGCTGTACCGCAGGGAGGGCACCCAGCGCGTGTGCGTCGCGGCCCTCGAACCCCCGACGGGTCTGCGCGACACCGTCCTCGTCGGCGCCCGCCTGCCGATGACCGCCGGGTCCGGCGCGAAAGTTCTGCTCGCATGGGCGGATGCGGCTACCCAGCGGGCGATCCTGCCGGACGCGGCGTTCGGCGAGCGCGTCCTCGCGGAGGTCCGCCGTCGCGGCTGGGCGCAGAGCGCCGCCGAACGCGAACCGGGTGTCGCCTCGGTGGCCGCGCCCGTGCGGGACGCGGCCGGAGCGGTCGTCGCGGCAATCTCGGTGTCCGGCCCCATCGACCGCATGGGCCGCAAACCCGGCGCCCGCTGGGCGTCGGACCTCCTCGCCGCCGCGGAAGCACTCCACAAGCGGCTGTGACGATTCCGCGGTCCGGGTTCGGCCGGGCGACGGCGGCGCGGTGGTGACATCCGGGCATGACCCATGACACAGTGCTGCCCATGGGCATCAAACAACGCGCACAGATCACCATGACCGACGACGAGATCGGCGAGTTCCTGAGTCACAGCCGGATCGCGAACATGGCGACGGTCGGGCCGTCGGGCACACCGCATCTCATCGCCATGTGGTACGCGCTGATCGACGGTGAGATCTGGTTCGAAACCAAGGCCAAGTCCCAGAAGACGGTGAACCTGCGACGTGACGACCGCATCACCGTGCTCGTCGAGGCGGGCGACACCTACGACCAGTTGCGCGGGGTGTCGATCGAAGGCCGCGCGAAGATCACCGACGATTACGACACCCTGTTCGCGGTGTGCCGCAACGTCTGGGAGCGCTACACCGGTCCGTACACCGCCGAGATGCTGCCTGCCGTCGAGCGGATGATGCACAAGCGCGTCGCGGTGCGGGTGGTGCCGGACCGGATCCGCTCGTGGGACCACCGCAAGCTCGGAATGCCGGCGATGCCCATCGGCGGCACCACGGCGCAGTACCTGTAGGGGTCGGGAAAATCGGGCGACAGGGACGCCCGGCCACGATAGATTCGGTCGAAGTCCAGACGGGCCGACCGGAGGGAGATGTCATGAGCGACACGTCCAAGGATCGGATCAAAGAGGAGTTCCGCGCGGCGCTCGAACGCAAGAACAGCCGCGCGAACGGGGGCACCGCCCACCTCGACGCGGGATCGAAGGCACAAGCCCCGCACGCGAACGCCGACCATCACCGGGAGTTTCGACGCAAGAGCGGATAGCCGGCTCCCACAACGAGAGAAGGACCCTCCGAGCATTGCTCGGAGGGTCCTTCGCTGTACCCCCGATGGGATTCGAACCCACGCTACCGCCGTGAGAGGGCGGCGTCCTAGGCCGCTAGACGACGGGGGCCTGGACTTGCTTGTGCAGTTGAACTTCAGAGAAGAAAACCCACCGATCCGAGGATCGCTGGGTAGTTCATGGTACCCCCGATGGGATTCGAACCCACGCTACCGCCGTGAGAGGGCGGCGTCCTAGGCCGCTAGACGACGGGGGCCTGAGAACTTCTTCTCCGGTTGCTTCCCGGAGGAAGCTCAGCCAGCTTAGCTGGCCGAGATGCTGTGGGCAAACCACCGCATCTCAGCTGGGGTACCAGGACTCGAACCTAGAATGGCTGAACCAGAATCAGCTGTGTTGCCAATTACACCATACCCCAATGGCTTGTTCCTTCGGCCTGCCCTGCGGGCGTTTGCGGCCTCCGTTCCGAACCGAGAAGAAGATTAGCACCAACCCCACCACGAACTACAAATCGCCTGGTCAAACCCCTGAAACGCCCGTCCGGACCGTCCGCGGGACTACCCTGCGGGCTCGGTCCGCCACTCTCTCGCCGGAGGGCGGCGGACCGAGCCGCGCCAGCAAGGCGTCAGGCGATACCGGCGCGGGCCGCGCGCAGGCGTGCCAGGGTCACGTCCCGGCCGAGCAGTTCCATCGACTCGTACAGCGGCGGACTGATGTGCGATCCCGACACGGCCACCCGGACCGGAGCGAACGCCTTGCGGGGCTTGAGACCCAGCTCGTCGATGAGAGCGGCCTTGAGCGCCTCCTCGAGGTTCGCGCTCGCCCACTCCCCCACGCCGTCGAGCGCGGCAACGGTGGCGTCGAGCACCGGCGCGGCGTCGGCACCGAGATTCTTGGCGGCGGCCGCCTCGTCCACCGTGAAGTCCGATTCGGGGACGAACAGGAACTTCAGCAGGTCCCACGCGTCGGACAACACGACGATGCGGGTCTGGACGAGTTCGGCCGCGGCGGAGAACCGCGCATCGTCGACATCGGCCGTGATGTGGCCGTGCCCGACGAGGAACGCCTTCAGCCGCGCCGCGAAGTCCGCGGGGTCGAGCAGACGGATGTGCTCGGCATTGATCGCGTCGGCCTTCTTCTGGTCGAAACGCGCGGGATTCGAGTTGACCTTCGAGATGTCGAACGCGGCGACCATTTCGTCGAGCGAGAACACGTCGCGGTCGTCGGCCAGGCCCCAGCCCAGCAGCGCGAGGTAGTTCAGCAGTCCCTCGGGGATGAACCCGCGGTCGCGGTGCAGGAACAGATTCGATTCGGGGTCGCGCTTGGACAGCTTCTTGTTGCCCTGACCCATCACGAAGGGCAGGTGCCCGAACCGCGGCGTGAAATCGGCCACACCGATCCGCTGCAGCGCCTCGTACAGCGCGAGTTGCCGCGGCGTCGACGACAACAGATCCTCGCCGCGCAGCACGTGCGTGATGCGCATCAGTGCGTCGTCGACCGGGTTGACGAGCGTGTACAGCGGGATGCCGTTGCCGCGCGTGAGCGCGAAGTCCGGGACCACGCCCGCCTTGAACGTGGTCTCGCCGCGCACCAGGTCGTTCCACGTGAGGTCGTGGTCGGGCATGCGGAGCCGCACCACCGGCTTGCGTCCCTCGTCGAGATAGGCCTGCCGCTGCTCCGGCGTGAGGTCGCGATCGAAGTTGTCGTAGCCGAGCTTCGGATCGCGACCGGCTGCCTTGTGCCGCTCCTCGACCTCCTCGGGAGTCGAGAACGACTCGTAGGCCTCCCCGGCCTCGACGAGCTTGGCGACGACGTCGAGGTGCAGATCCCGCCGCTGCGACTGCCGGTACGGCTCGTACGGTCCGCCCACCTCCGGACCCTCGTCCCATTGCAGACCGAGCCAGCGCAGGGCGTCGAGGATCGCCTGGTACGACTCCTCGGTGTCGCGGGCTGCGTCGGTGTCTTCGATGCGGAACACGAAGGTGCCGCCGTGGTGGCGCGCAAATGCCCAGTTGAACAGGGCGGTGCGTACCAGGCCCACGTGGGGGGTTCCGGTCGGGGACGGGCAGAATCGAACGCGTACTTCGCTGCTGGTCATGGCTCACTCTGGTCGAGGGATGAAAAGTCCCTACCAGGCTAGTCCTCCGCGCTCCGGCGGCAGAAGCGAAGTGCGGCGTCAGGCGCCCTTCGCGACGACGGGATTGGTGAGGGTGCCGATCTTCTCGACCGTCACCGACACCGTGTTGCCCGGCTCGATGGGACCGACACCTTCCGGCGTGCCGGTGAGGATGACGTCGCCCGGCAGCAGCGTCATCACCGCGGACACCCATTCGATGAGCTTCGGAATGTCGTGGACCATCAACGAGGTTCGGCTGCGCTGACGCTGCTTCCCGTCGACCTCGGCGGAGATCTCCAAATCGGAGGCGTCGAGGTTCGTCTCGATCCACGGACCGAGCGGGCAGAAGGTGTCGTGCCCCTTGGCGCGGGCCCACTGACCGTCCTGCTTCTGATGGTCGCGGGCGGACACGTCGTTGGCGATCGTGTAGCCGAGCACCACGTCGAGTGCCTTCGCCGCGGGAACGTCCTTGCAGGGCCGGCCGATGACGACGGCGAGCTCGGCCTCGTGGTGCACGAGGGAGGTGCTGGGCGGGATGACGATCGGCGCGCCGGGCCCGACGATCGAGGTGTTCGGCTTGAGGAAGATCACAGGCTCCTCGGGCACCTCGTTCCCGGATTCCGCGGCGTGCGCGGCGTAGTTGCGTCCGACGGCGACAATCTTGCTCGCGAGGATCGGGGCGAGCAGACGCACGTCGGCGAGCGGCCAGCTACGGCCGGTGAAGGTGGGTGTCCCGAAGGGGTGCTCGGCAATCTCCTTCGCGATCGCGGCATCTCCCTCCCCTTCGATGCTGACGAAGGCGACACCGTCCGGACTGGCAATTCGACCAAGGCGCATGACGCGCAGTCTATCGGTGTGCCGACGCTCACTCGGCGACAGCGCCGCTCCGGGTGTACCGTGAGCTCACTATTTCACACTTCGAGATTCTATTCCCAGATAGTGAGACTGCGATGGATGTTGTCGCCGAGATCGGCCGGAAACGGTGGGTGATCCTGGCCCTGGGTGTGCTCGCACAGACGGTGCAGGCCACCGTCGTCAACGGCACGGCCTTTCTGATCCCCACCCTGCACACCGAACACGGATGGGACCTCGCGCAGGCCGGAACCCTTGCCGGCGCACCGGTTCTCGGCGGCGTTCTCACACTCGTCGCGTGGGGTGCCGTGGCCGATCGGTACGGCGAACGGCACGCGCTCGCCGCGGGCCTGGGCGTCGCGTCCGTCGCGATGGCAGCCGCCGCGACCACCACGGCGCCTGTCGTCCTGGCGATCCTGCTGGCGGTCGCGGGTGCGGGCGCGGTGAGCGCCAACTCCGCGAGCGGACGCGTCGTCGTCGGATGGTTCCCACCCGCGCAGCGGGGACTGGCGATGGGCATCCGGCAGATGTCGGTTCCGCTCGGTGTGGCATTGGCCGCGATGGTGATTCCCCCACTCGCCCGCGACCACGGAATCGGTTGGGCGCTGGCCTTTCCCGCGATCATGTGCGGCATCGGAGCGATCGCCTGCGCGGTCGGGATCGTCGACCCGCCCCGGCCGGATCGGGATACCGCCGCCGACACGGGCCTGCTCGGGAGTCCCTATCGCGGCTCGTGGACGCTGGTCCGCATCCACGGGACCTCGATCCTGCTGGTGATCCCGCAGTACCTGGTGTGGACCTACGCACTCGTGTGGCTGGTCACCGACCTGGACTGGAACGAGACGAGCGCCGGGCTGGTGATCACGGCGGCGCAGTTCCTCGGCGCGTTCGGCCGCGTCGCCGTGGGTGCGTGGTCCGACCGGGTCGGCAGCCGTCTGGGACCGCTGCGGATCGTCACGATCTCCGTCGTCGCGTCGATGGCGGCGCTGGCCGCCGCGGCGTGGTTCGCCTCCCCCGTCGCGATCGTGATGCTGCTGGTGGCGTCGGTGACCACGGTGGCCCCGAATGGACTGGCCTTCACCGCGGTCGCCGAGTTGGCCGGGCCGTTCTGGGGTGGTCGCGCGCTGGGCATCCAGAACACCGGGCAGTTCCTCACCGGCGCGGCCGTCGGACCCGCCTTCGGTGCGTTGATCGGCGCAGTCGGTTTCCCGATCGCATTCGCGATCGCCGTGATCGCGCCGGCAGCGGCGGTGCCGCTCGTGCCGCGCGACGAGTGACGGGGATGTCCTTCCGGCGGTGGTCCCGCAGGAAGGACACACGCGTCAGAGTGCTGCTGCGATCCGGTCGCCGACCTCGGTGGTCACGACCGGGCCGGTGACGCGCGCGGCGAGGTCCGCCTCGACCGCCGCCTCGACGCGGGCCGCGTCGTCCTCACGACCGAGGTGACGCAGCAGCAGGGCCGCCGACAGGATCGCCGCCGTCGGGTCCGCGATGCCCTTGCCCGCGATGTCCGGGGCGCTGCCGTGCACCGGCTCGAACATCGACGGGTTGGTGCCGGAGGCGTCGATGTTGCCGCTGGCAGCCAGACCGATGCCACCGGTGACCGCACCGGCGAGGTCGGTGATGATGTCGCCGAACAGGTTGTCGGTGACGATGACGTCGAAGCGGCCGGGATCGGTGACCATGTAGATGGTCGCGGCGTCGATGTGGCAGTACGCCGTCTCGACATCCGGGTACTCGGCGCCGACCGTTTCGATCGCCCGGGTCCAGATCGCGCCGGCGTTGGACAGCACGTTCGTCTTGTGGATCAGCGTCAGGTGCTTGCGGCGGGTCTGCGCCAGCTCGAACGCGTAGCGCACGACGCGCTCGGCGCCGAACCACGTGTTGATCGACACCTCGGTGGCGATCTCGTGGGGCGTGCCGACGCGGATTGCGCCGCCGTTGCCGGTGTACGGGCCTTCGGTGCCCTCGCGGACCACCACGAAGTCCATGTCCGGGTTGCCGGCGAGCGGCGAGGCCGAGCCCGGGTACAGCCGGGACGGGCGCAGGTTCACGTGGTGGTCGAGCGCGAACCGCATGTTCAGCAGCAGGCCACGCTCCAGGACGCCGGGCCTGACCGACGGGTCGCCGATCGCGCCGAGCAGGATCGCGTCGTGTTCGCGGATGGCGGCGAGATCCGCCTCCGGCAGCAGTTCGCCGGTGGCGTTGTACCGGCGCGCACCGAGGTCGTACTCCGTGGTCTCGAGGTCGGGCACGAGCTTCCGCAGCACCTTCAGTGCTTCGGCCGTGACCTCGATACCGATGCCGTCACCGGGGATGACCGCAAGCTTCATGGGCTCTACTCACTTCCTTGTGCGACGGTGGCCGCGACCGTGCAGACGGTCGCGGCCACCGGGGGGTGAAGCAGGGAGGATCAGGACAGGTCGACCTGCGCGACGCGGGCGTCGAGCTGCTCGACGATCTGCGCGACCTCGGCGTCGCCGACGACGCGGTCCACACGCAGGATGACGGTGGCGCCCGAACCCTCGACGTCCTGGCTCAGCGCGGCGGCCTGGATGTCGATGGACGCGTTGCCGAGGATCGTGCCGAGGATGCCGAGCACGCCCGGACGGTCCTCGTAGTGCACGACGATGTTGTGGCCCTCGGCGCGCAGGTCGAAGCTGCGGCCGTTGATGTTGACGATCTTCTCGATCTGCTGCAGGCCGGTCAGTGCGCCCGCGACGGCGGTGACGGAGCCGTCGGCGGCCACAGCACGCACCTCGACGGCACTGCGATGTGTCTGCGCCTCGGTGTGCTTGTCGACCTCGACGCTCACGCCGCGCTGCTCGGCGAGCTGCGGGGCGTTGACGAACGTGACGGCCTCGTCGCTGCTCGCGGAGAACAGTCCGCGCAGAGCGGCGAGTCCGAGGATGTCGACGTTCTCGGCGGACAGCTCACCGCTCGCGATGACCTGCACGTTCTGCACGGCCTCGGGCGACAGGGTGCCGGCGAGCAGGCCGAGCTTGCGGACCAGCTCGAGCCACGGCGCGACCTCTTCGCCCACCGGGCCGCCGGAGACGTTGACGGCGTCCGGCACGAACTCGCCGGCCAGGGCCAGCAGCACGCTCTTGGCGACGTCGGTGCCGGCACGATCCTGCGCCTCGGAGGTGGATGCCCCCAGGTGCGGGGTCACCACGACGTTGTCCAGGTCGAACAGCGGCGAGTCGGTGCACGGCTCGGTGTTGAACACGTCGAGGCCGGCGGCGCGGACCTTGCCGGAGACGAGCGCGTCGTGCAGCGCAGCCTCGTCGATCAGGCCACCGCGGGCCGCGTTGACGATGATGACCCCGTCCTTGGCCCGGGCCAGGCGCTCGGCGTTGATCAGGCCGGCGGTTTCCTTCGTCTTGGGCAGGTGCACCGAGATGAAGTCGGCACGCTCGACGAGTTCGTCGATGTCGACCAGCTCGATGCCGAGCTGCGCGGCGCGCGCGGCGGGCAGGTAGGGGTCGTACGCGATGATGGTGGTCTCGAACGCGGCGAGACGCTGCGCGAAGAGCTGGCCGATGCGGCCCAGGCCGACGACACCGACGGTCTTGCCGAGGATCTCGGTGCCGTTGAAGCTGGAGCGCTTCCAGGTCTTCTCACGCAGGGTGCGGTCGGCGGCCGGGATCTGGCGCGCGGTCGACAGCAGCAGCGAGACGGCGTGTTCGGCGGCCGAGTGGATGTTGGAAGTCGGGGCGTTCACAACCATGACGCCACGCTCGGTGGCGGCGGGGATGTCGACGTTGTCCAGGCCGACACCGGCGCGGCCGACGATCTTGAGCTTCGTCGCGGCGGCGAGGACCTCGGCGTCGACGGTGGTGGCGGAGCGGACGAGCAGGGCGTCGGCGTCGGGCACAGCCGCGAGCAGCGCGGGACGGTCCGGGCCGTCGACCCAGCGCACCTCGACACCGTCTCCGAGCGCATCGACGGTCGATTGCGCGAGCTTGTCGGCGATCAGGACAACGGGACGGCCATTCTGGCTCACGTGCGAACTCCCTGTGGTTGATTGTTGGCGGGTGTCGACGACGCGCGCATCCCCTCGGCACGCGACACAGCCGTGACAGCGTCGAGTTTAGTGCCCCCGGCCCCGGTATGGGCGCACCGGCCCGGAGTTGTCCTACCAGGTGGTACGAAACGTCCCGGCCGTGTGGGGCGAGCCCGAATCGCACGTCAGCGGTGATTTCGGTTACACAGGCCGCGTATGACCGAGAAGCCGGGTTCGCGAAAATACCGTCGCGCGGTGCAGGATTCGGGACCGGTCCATCGATTGCCGTTCCCGCGCTACACTATTCATCGTTCCATCTCGTCCGCATCGCCGGATGCCCGCCGGTGTTCCCGAAAGGCGGTCACCGCGGCCCGCACGGTCGGATGAAAGTGCGACGCGTCGAACCGGTCTCCCACCCCGAACCGCACCAGCTTGTCCTTGATCGGTCCCTTCATCGCCGCGAACGCCAACCGGATACCTTTGTTCGCGAGATAGCGGTCGAGATCGACGAGTTCGTCGACTGCCGTGGTGTCGAGGCCGGTGATCGGCTCGGCCGCGATCACGACCCACTCGACGGGTGTCGGCGCGTGCGCGACCAGTTCCCGCACATGACGATCGAGAAGGTCGCCGTTGGCGAAGAACAGCGGTGCGTCGAACCTCACGAGCACCAGCCCGGGAATCCGATGCCCTTCGGGATGGCGAGTGATGTCGTGGAGGCCCGGAACCCCGTCCAGTTCCACCAGTTCCGTGCGATAGGGCTGCCACGCCCGCACGACGACGGCGAGCAGGGAAAGCCCGATGGCGACCAGGATTCCTTCGAGCACACCGACGAGCCCGACCCCGAGGAACGCCGCAACGGCCAGACCGGCCTCGACGCGGCTCATCCGCCACATCGTGACCACGCCCTTCACGTCGATGAGCGCCGCCGCCGCGACCAGCACAACCGCGGCGAGGGTCGCCTTCGGCAGATACGCAGTCAGATCCGGCACCAGCAGCACGAACGCCAGCACACCGACGGCACCGACGACACCGACCAGCTGGGTGCGGGCCCCGTTCTGCTCCGCGACGGGAGTGCGCGACGAACTCGCGCAGATCGGGAATCCGCCGAACACGCCGCTTGCGATGTTCGCGACCCCGACCGCCCGCATCTCCTCGCTGCCGTCCACATCGGCGCCGCGCCGGGCGGCGAACGTCCGGGACAGCACCCCGGTGTCGGCGAAGGCGATCAAGGCGATCGCCACGGCGGGGCCGAGCAGAGCAGCCACGTCGCTCCATCCCACCCCGCCGAAGGACGGCGCAGGCAGCCCGCGGGGCAGCGCTCCGACCATCGCGATGTCCTCGTCGAGACCCACCACGGCGGACAGCACCATCGCCCCGACCACCGCGACGAGCACGCCGGGAATCCGCACCCGCAGCACCCGGCACGTCACCATCACGACCAGGGAGCCGACGCCCACCACGGCGGCGATCGGGTCGATGCCGCCGGTGACCACCTCGCGGGCGATCGCGCCGATCCGGGCGATGCCACCGTCCGCATCGACCTCGATGCCGAGCAACGTGGGCAGCTGACCGATCACGACGACGAGCGCGATGCCGTTGAGGTATCCGATCCGGATCGGTTTGGACAGCAGGTCGGTGACGAAACCCAGGCGCAGGAAACCCGCGACGAGCAGGACCGTCCCGACGAGGACGGCGAGCACACCGGCCAGCGCGACGGCGCGCTGCGGGTCGCCGCCGGCGGCGGCGAGCGGCACCACGGCTGCCGCGATCAGCGGGGCCAGCGACGAGTCGGGTCCGAGCACGAGAACCCGGGACGGCCCCACGAGGGCGTACGCGAGCAGCGGCACGATCGTGGCGTAGAGACCCGTGTACGCGGGCAGGCCCGCCGCGGTCGCGTACCCCATCCCGGCGGGGATCAGCAGCCCGATCAGCGCGAGGCCGGCGGTGACGTCATACCGCAGCCACTCACGGCGGTAGGTGCGGGCGGTGACGACCCCGGGCAGGCGGCCGAGGCCCAGACTCCACGACATCGGCACATTATCCACCGGCACACGTTGTCCACCGGCACTCGACCGCTCCCGCCACGAACGCCACCGGCCCGGCACCCGAGAACGGGTGCCGGGCCGGCGACAGATGAAACCTGCTTACGCGGTCTCGGTGATCGGGCGATCGACCCAGCTCATCAGGTCACGGAGCTGCTTGCCGACGACCTCGATGCCGTGCTCGGCGTTCTCCTTGCGCAGGCCCTCGAGCTCCTTGTTGCCGTTCTCGACGTTGGCGACGAGACGCTTGACGAAGGTGCCGTCCTGGATGTCCTTGAGGATGTCCTTCATGCGCTCCTTGGTCCCGGCGTCGATGACGCGCGGGCCGGAGAGGTAGCCACCGAACTCGGCGGTGTCGGACACCGAGTAGTTCATGCGCGCGATGCCGCCCTCGTACATGAGGTCGACGATGAGCTTGAGCTCGTGCAGGCACTCGAAGTACGCCATCTCCGGGGCGTAGCCCGCCTCGACGAGGACGTCGAAGCCGGTCTTGACGAGCTCCTCGGTGCCACCGCAGAGCACGGCCTGCTCACCGAACAGGTCGGTCTCGGTCTCTTCCTTGAAGTCCGTCTTGATGACGCCGGCGCGGGTTCCGCCGATGCCCTTCGCGTAGGACAGAGCCAGGGCCTGGCCCTCGCCCTTCGGGTCCTGGTGGACGGCGATGAGCGCGGGCACGCCCTTGCCGTCGACGAACTGGCGGCGCACCAGGTGGCCGGGGCCCTTGGGGGCAACCATGCCGACGGTGACGAACTCCGGAGCCTTGATCAGGCCGAAGTGGATGTTCAGGCCGTGGCCGAAGAACAGCGCGTCGCCGTCCTTCAGGTTCGGCTCGATGTCGTTCTTGAAGATCGACGCCTGCGCCGTGTCGGGGGCGAGCAGCATGATCACGTCGGCCCACTCCGAAACCTCGGTGGGGGTTCCGACGGTCAGGCCGGCCTCTTCGGCCTTGGCGCGCGACTTCGAGCCTTCCTTGAGACCGATGCGCACCTCGACGCCCGAGTCACGCAGGCTCAGCGAATGCGCGTGCCCCTGGCTGCCGTAGCCGATCACCGCGACCTTGCGGCCCTGGATGATCGACAGATCGGCGTTGTCGTCGTAGAAAAGCTCGACTGCCACAGTTCCTACCTCTTTCAGCAATTGGGGTGTGTTCAGGCTAACGGGTGGCCGTGATCGACTTGGGACCACGTCCGACGGCGACGACGCCGGACTGCACGATCTCGCGGATGCCGTACGGCTCGAGCATCCGCAGAAGTGCGTCGAGCTTCGAACGGGTGCCGGTGGCCTCGATGGTCAACGACTCGGGCGAGACGTCGATCACCTTGGCGCGGAACAGGTTCACCGTCTCGATGACCTGGGTGCGGACGCTGGCGTCCGCACGGACCTTGATGAGCAGGAGCTCGCGCGCCACCGACGCCTCGCCCTCCTGCTCGACGATCTTGATGACGTTGACCAGCTTGTTGAGCTGCTTGGTGACCTGCTCGAGCGGGAACTCGTCGACGGTCACGACGATCGTCATGCGGGAGATGTCGGGCACCTCGGTTCCCCCGACGGCGAGGGATTCGATGTTGAATCCGCGCCGCGAGAACAGCGCCGCGACACGGGCCAGCACGCCCGGCTTGTCCTCGACGAGAACGCTGAGGGTGTGACTCGTGCTCACTGACGATCCTCTCCTGCTGCGGCATCGGTGGCCTGCTCGCGGTTCATGGCCTCGTGGATGACGGCCGGCTCGGCGGCCGACTCGTCGTCGTCGAACAACGGGCGGATGCCACGCGCCGCCATGATCTCGTCGTTGCTGGTACCGGCGGCGACCATGGGCCACACCTGGGCGTCCTTGCCGACGATGAAGTCGATGACGACGGGGCGGTCGTTGATGGCCTGCGCCTGGCGGATGGCCGGTTCGACGTCCTCTTCCCGCTCGACCCGGATGCCGACGCAGCCGAGGGCCTCGGCGAGCTTGACGAAGTCCGGGATGCGGACCTCCCCGTGGGTGCCGAGTTCGGTGTTCGAGTACCGCTGGTCGTAGAACAGTGTCTGCCACTGACGGACCATGCCGAGGTTGCCGTTGTTGATGAGCGCGACCTTGATCGGCACGCCCTCCACGGCGCAGGTGGCCAGTTCCTGGTTGGTCATCTGGAAGCAGCCGTCGCCGTCGATGGCCCACACCTCGGCCTCGGGCTTGCCCATCTTGGCGCCGAGGGCGGCCGGCACGGCGTAGCCCATGGTGCCGAGACCGCCGGAGTTCAGCCAGGTGCGCGGCTTCTCGTAGTCCACGAATTGCGCGGCCCACATCTGGTGCTGTCCGACACCGGCGCAGTAGATCGCGTCCGGGCCGGCGAGCTTGCCGACAGCCTGGATGACGTACTGCGGCGACAGCGTGCCGTCGGTGGGACGGTCGTAGCTCAGCGGGTAGGTACGACGGATGTCGTCGAGGTACGCCCACCACTGCGCGTAGTCGAGTGTGGTGCCGGTGGCCAGATCGGCGCGGATCGCCTCGACGAGTTCGACGAGGACCTCGCGGCAGTCACCGACGATCGGGACGTCCGCGTGCCGGTTCTTGCCGATCTCGGCGGGGTCGATGTCGGCGTGGATGACCTTCGCGTCCGGCGCGAACGAATCGAGCTGACCGGTCACGCGGTCGTCGAAGCGGGCGCCGAGGGTGACGAGCAGATCGCTCTTCTGCAGGGCCGCGACCGCAGCGACGGTGCCGTGCATACCCGGCATACCGCAGTTCAGGCGGTGGGTGTCGGGGAATGCGCCACGGGCCATCAGGGTGGTGACGACGGGAATGCCGGTCAGCTCGGCGAGCTCGAGCAGCTCGGCGGACGCATCGGCCTTGATGACGCCGCCACCGACGTACAGCACCGGGTTCTTGGCCTCGGCGATCAGGCGCGCGGCCTCGCGGACCTGCTTGCCGTGGGGCTTGGTCACCGGGCGGTAGCCGGGCAAGTGCATTTCCGGCGGCCAGCTGAACGTGGTCTGCGCCTGCAGGATGTCCTTGGGGATGTCGACGAGCACGGCGCCGGGGCGGCCGGACGCGGCGATGTAGAAGGCCTCGGCGAGGATGCGCGGGATGTCGGCGCCGTCGGTGACGAGGAAGTTGTGCTTGGTCACCGGCATGGTGATGCCGGAGATGTCCGCTTCCTGGAACGCGTCGGTGCCGATGAGCCCGCGGCCGACCTGGCCGGTGATCGCGACGATCGGGACGGAGTCCATCTGGGCGTCGGCGAGGGGGGTCACGAGGTTGGTGGCGCCCGGGCCGGAGGTGGCCATGCACACGCCGACCTTGCCGGTGGCCTGCGCGTATCCGGTCGCGGCGTGACCGCCGCCCTGCTCATGACGGACGAGGACGTGACGCACCCGCTTGGAATCGAACAGCGGATCGTAGACCGGCAGGATCGCACCACCGGGGATGCCGAAGACCGTGTCGACCTCGAGCTCCTCGAGGGCGCGGACGACCGACTGGGCTCCGGTGACCCGCTCGGGGGCGACCTGGCGGCGGTTTCCGGGCTGCGCTGCGGCGGCCGCGGGAGCCGGGGTGGACCCCGGCTTTCGCGGCGAGGGTTGAGGCCGTGCGGTTGGTGCGCTCACTGCGAATTCCTCTGATTCTGGCTCCGGGCAACAAAAAACCCTCGTCAGCATTTGCTGTACGAGGGTGGCGCGTCGTGGGCGAGTTGCAGTATGCGGCTCAGGCGACGACGCGCCGGCCGATTACGAGCAACTCATTCTGATTCACGCGCTAGACGGTAGGCGCGCGCGAGGCAGACAGTCAACTTGGTTCGGTCATCTGTCCCAGAATGTGAGATGCCTCGGCTGCAGTGCGAAGATGGTGAGGTGTCATCTCCCCAGCAGCCCGTGCCACCGTCTTCATCATCCCACACGCCGGAAACGACGACGCGCGTCATTCGGATTTCCCGGCTGTCGCTGCTCGCATGCGGCTTTCTGCTCCTCGCGGTGGCCTCGCCCGCGATGGCCTGGCCCGCGGCGTTCTCGTGGATGCTGGTGATCCCGTTCCTCGTCCTCGCGTGGATCCTGCGCGTACGCACCGTCGTCGGACCCGACGGCATCACCGCCCGCGCCACGTTCTCGACGACGCGCATCGGATGGGACGCCCTCGCGGGAATCCGCTTCCCCAAGCGCGGCTGGGCCCGCGCGACCCTCACCGACGGATCCGAAGTACCGCTGCCCGTCGTCACGTTCGGCCGGCTCCCCGAGCTCGCCGAGGCGAGCGGCGGGCGTATCACCGATCCGTACGCCGCGGCCGACGCGGCCCGCGCCGCCGAGGCAGCCGCCCGCGCCACCGAGTCGGATGACGCCACGAAATAGCACAACGGTAAATTCGTCAGTGCCGCACCCCGGCCCCTGCCCAGCCCGGCAGCCGGCCCGACCGCAGGCGCAGCCACCCGCCCCGTGAAGGAAGCCAGCACATGCCCCCGTTGAGGTCACGCACCACCACCGTCGGACGCAACGCCGCCGGTGCCCGCTCCCTGTGGCGCGCCACAGGTCTGACCGACTCCGATTTCGGCAAGCCGATCGTCGCGATCGCCAACTCCTACACGCAGTTCGTCCCCGGACACGTCCATCTGAAGGATGTCGGTGAGATCGTCGCCGACGCGGTCCGGGCCGCCGGGGGCGTCGCCCGCGAATTCCACACCATCGCGGTCGACGACGGCATCGCGATGGGCCACGGCGGCATGCTGTACTCGCTGCCGAGCCGCGAAATCATTGCCGACTCGGTCGAATACATGGTGAACGCGCACACCGCCGATGCGCTGGTGTGCATCTCCAACTGCGACAAGATCACCCCGGGCATGCTCAATGCTGCGATGCGCCTGAACATTCCGACGATCTTCGTCTCCGGCGGTCCGATGGAAGCGGGCAAGGCGGTCGTCGTCGACGGTGTCGCGCACGCCCCCACCGACCTGATCACCGCGATCTCCGCGTCCGCGAGCGAGTCGGTGAGCGACGATGGCCTCGACGAGGTCGAGCGCAGCGCCTGCCCGACGTGCGGGTCCTGCTCGGGCATGTTCACCGCGAACTCGATGAACTGCCTCACCGAGGCGCTGGGCCTGGCGCTGCCGGGCAACGGTTCGACCCTCGCCACCCACGCCGCCCGCCGCGCACTGTTCGAGAAGGCCGGCACGGTGATCGTCGAGGCGGCGCAGCGCTGGTACCGCGACGAGGACGCGTCGGTGTTGCCCCGCAACGTCGCCACCCCGGCGGCATTCCGCAACGCGATGGCACTCGATGTCGCGATGGGCGGTTCGACCAACACCGTGCTGCACACGCTCGCCGCCGCGCAGGAAGGCGAGGTGGACTTCGACCTCGAGACCATCGACGCGATCAGCCGCAAGGTGCCGTGCCTGGCGAAGGTCTCCCCGAACTCGGACTACCACATGGAGGACGTGCACCGCGCCGGCGGCATTCCCGCGCTGCTCGGTGAACTCCGTCGCGGCGGCCTGCTCGAGACGGACGTCCACACCGTGCACACCGCGAGCTTCGACCAGTGGCTCGACGACTGGGACATCCGGTCGGGCAAGGCCACCGACGAGGCGCTCGAACTGTTCCACGCCGCACCCGGCGGGGTCCGCACCACCGAGCCGTTCTCGACGGACAACCGGTGGGCGTCGCTGGACACCGACGCCGCCGGCGGGTGCATTCGCGACATCGAGCACGCCTACACCGTCGAGGGTGGTCTGTGCGTGCTGCGCGGCAACCTCGCCGTCGACGGCGCGATCCTCAAGACCGCCGGCATCGACGAAGACCTGTTCAGCTTCGAGGGCCCGGCCCTCGTGGTCGAGTCGCAGGAGGAGGCCGTGTCGGTCATCCTCGGCAAAGAGGTGCAGCCGGGCGATGTGGTGGTCGTGCGGTACGAGGGCCCCGCGGGCGGTCCGGGCATGCAGGAGATGCTGCACCCGACGTCGTTCCTCAAGGGCGTCGGCCTCGGCAAGGTGTGCGCACTGATCACCGACGGCCGCTTCTCCGGCGGCACGTCGGGCCTTTCCATCGGGCACGTCTCCCCCGAGGCCGCGTCGGGCGGTGTGATCGGTCTCGTCGAGAACGGTGACCGCATCCGTATCGACGTCGCCACCCGCACCCTCGAGGTGCTCGTCGACGACGAGGTGCTCGCCGAGCGCCGCGCGAAGATGGAAGCCTCGGAGAACCCGTGGCAGCCGGTCGGCCGCGACCGTGTCGTGTCGAAGGCCCTGCGGGCCTACGCGGCGCTCGCGACCTCCGCCGACAAGGGCGCTGTCCGCCAGCTCCCGTAGCTCGTCCCGTGCGTGGTTTCGGTAGCCCCGGCTACCGAAACCACGCACGAGTCAACGGACGAACAACCAGAGGCAGACGCCGCCGGCAACGCCGAGCAGCAGCGCCACGAACGACCCGATGAACGGGCGCGTCGCCCAGCCGCGTGCCCCGTCGACCGCGATCCGGCCGGGACCGGTCAGCACGATCGCCACCGCCGCCGCCCCGAGCAGCACCTCGTACTCCACGCCGGACTCGTCGGTCGCGAAGTACTGCAGTCCCGGTTCGAGGTGGTGTTTGAACAGCACCGCGTTGATCATGATCGCGACGACCGCGGTCGCCGCGAGCGGTGTCAGCAGTCCCAGCACCAGCAGGCCACCGGCCGCAACCTCCCCGATGGAACCGAGGATCGCGAGCAGCGCCGGATGCTGGTACCCGGCGTCCGTGACGGTCGACTCGAAACCGTCGAGTCCGGGACCGCCCCAAAGCCCGGTGAGTTTCTGCAGGCCGTGCACGAGCATGGTGCCGCCGACGACGAGCCGCAGGACCAGGAGACCGAGGTCGAGGGTGCCGCGGCGCGCCTTCGGTGGTTGCGCAGTGGTGGCCGGTTCCGATTCCACGTACGTCCCCGGCGCGACCGGCGGATCCGGCCGGTGGATCTGCTCGGTGGGCCGGGAATCGAAACCCCCGGCGGGCCGGGAATCGAAAGCTGCGCTGTCCAGGTCGAGATCGTCGTCGGATTCGAGCATCGACGAACGCGGACGGTTCAGTTCCAGCGTCGGATTTTCGTACGGCTCCGGCTCCGGTACGTGGTCTTTCGCCTTGTCGCTCACATGGTCCAGGGTAGGTCGCGCGGCGAGGAGCACCCGGGAACCGAGGAGACGCTCGGCGTGCCGGTAACGTTTGCGGCATGACGAGGGGTGCGCGGTTGAGGGGTTCGCGGCGACTGCCGGCATTGGTACTGGCGCTCGGCCTGTTCGCCACGGTCACCTCGTGCGCCCGGTTCGACGATGCGGCCTCGACACCGTTCACTCCGGAACCGTCGTTCGACGGTGGCGCCGACATCGGCCCGCTCGAACAGTCACCGTCCTCGTCGACGACCCCGTCCGTCCCGCCGGTCCCTCCCGGTCCGTGTGTGGACCCGGATCCGGCGGTCGTCGCCACGTGCCTCGACACCACCGGTGGGCTCGTCACCGTGCCGGACGGCAGTTCCGCGTTCGTGGCCGAGCGCCGCACGGGGCGGATCCTGCAGGTCGCACCCGGCGCGAAGCCGGTGGAGATCGCGACGATCCCGGTGGACGGCTCGGGCGACGGGGGCCTGCTCGACCTGGCGCTGTCCCCCACCTACGGCGAGGACCGTCTGCTGTACGCGTACATCACGACACCTGCCGACAACCGGGTGGTGCGCATCGCCGCCGGCGATGTCCCCAAGGATGTGTTCACCGGCATCCCGCGGGGCGCGAACGGCAACGCAGGTGCCCTCGAGTTCGTCTCCCCGACCGATCTTGCCGTCCTCACCGGCGACACCGGAAATCCCTCTGCGGCAATGAGTCCCGCGTCATGGGCGGGGAAGTTGCTCCGGGTGCCGTTGCCCGCTCCGGGTGGCCCGGCCCCCGCCCCGACGGTGGTGCTGTCGGGCATCGGAACCGCCGGCGACGTGTGCCGCGACCCGATCGGCAATCTGTGGGTCACCGACCGCACCCCGCTCGAGGACCGGTTGCAGCGGGTCGGGTCGGACGGGTCCGTTGCTGCCGCGCCGGTGTGGACGTGGCCGGACCGCCCCGGTCTCGCCGGATGCGCCGCCGGCCCCGATGCGGTGGCGATCTCGCTCACCGCCGGCAAAGCCGTGTCGGTGATCGCCACCGACCCGGGTACCGGCGCGGTCACCGCGGCCCCGGTGCTCGCGGTGCAGGATCGGTACGGGCGCCTGGGTGGCGCGTCGGCGGGTGCCGACGGATTGCTGTGGGTCTCGACCGTCAACAAGGACGGTGGCGAGCCGGGACCGAACGACGACCGCGTCGTGCGCATCCAGTTCCCTGCGGGCGGCGGCGGATTCGACTGACGCCGGGCGACCGGGGGTACTGCGAGCAGACTGCTCGAGGCTCCCTGACGTCGCGACGGGAAGCGCATCGGCGACGTCTCGGCCGCCCATAGCCACACGTCACCAAGACCCGAGCATCCAGGGTTCAGAACGCCAAGACGTGATCCGGGTCGTCGAGCGCCGCCCGCATCCGTCCGAGACCGCCGACCCGATCACCCCACCCAGCCACGCCACCGGGTCGATGGACAGGTTCTCGCCGCCTGCCACCCGCGCCTGGTCGCTTTCGACACCGTCGGCGAGCACCCGCTGCGATCCCCTGACCTGCTGCTCGATTGTCCGGAGGAACTCGACGAACCGGACCACCACGGTCTCGATCGCATGCTTCTGCTGGGCACCCAACTCGGCTATGCGCTCGTTCGTCGCGGCGACACACGATTCGGTTTCCTCGTACCGCTTTTCGTAGCGACTGCGCGCCGACTCGATCCGGCCATCGGCCTTCTTCAAATCCCAGACGCCCCTGCCGCCCAGTGCAACTCCCCTACCACCTGTCAGAGCACCGGCAGCGATGAGCGCCACCGGGATGAGCGGCAAGACCATTTCGTCCCCTTACTTCCCCTTCGTCGCAGCTACTGTGCCATCACGGGAGGACGTCGGCGCCGACTGCGGTGAACCTCTCCGCGATCGCGGCACGGTGGTTCTCCTCCTCGAGTTCGAGGACCTCATCCGGCCTTCCGTCCCCGACGGCCGCGAGTGCTTTCCCCGCATGCAACTACGGAACCTCGCCGTTGTTCGTATCCCCGGCCGGTTCCCGCAGCCACCGTCGCCGGTGTTCGCGCAGCTCGGTGTCCCGGCGGGCACGGTAGTGCGCCAATGCCGCGGCCAGCAGATCCCCGAGATGGTGCCGGTGGTTGACCCGCGGTGTCCGGTCCGGGTCGATGTGCGGGGCGGGATTCAGTCGGTGCGGCCCGGATACTCCGACTCTGTTGGTGCGACTCTCGTTTGCCAGCCGCCGGGTCCCTCGTGCACCAGCGCGTGGCAGGCGTCGCAGGCCAGGTCCTCGTTGCTGATGTCGGTGGGACCGTCGGCCTTCCACTCGGTGATGTGATGCACCGCGGTCAACGTCGCCGGTGCATCACGGCCGGGCCGGGTGCAGCCATGCGAGGCGACGATCAACGCCAGCCGCTGATCGGCCGAGGCGAGGCGTCTCGCACGTCCGAGGCGCAGCGGTGCGGGTGTCGCGGGCCGCAGCCTTCGCCAACGCGTCCCGGTCCAGGGACTCGGATTCGACATCCTCGAGCGGTGAGTCCGGGTCGTCCGGGTTGTTCATGCCCGGCCGGGCCAGTTTCGCCAGCACCGGTTCGAGCAGTGCGCGGGTTTCCGGATCGAGGAGCCCGGAGATCGGGGTCATGAGGTCGACACCCTGTTTGCCGATCCGCAGGCCGCGGCGGCGGCTTTCCTTCTCGTCGGGGGCGTCCCCGTCCGGGTTCAGATACGCGAGCAGATGCGCGCCGATCTTGGCGACCTCCTCGGGGGGTGACCGAGCAGGCAGCGTCGGCGGCGGAGATCCGCAGGGTGCCGATGAGGAAGTCGTTGATCGAGCGGCACCCGGGATCTTCGGGAACCCGTCGTTCGACCGCCTCGACGACCGCCCGGTGCCCGACCGCGGTGGCCTTGCGCAGGACGGTTTCGAAGCGCTGCTGGGAGAACTCGACCAGGTCGTCGCGGGAGAACCCGGTCATGTCGTCGTCGAGCAGGCCGTCGACGATCGCGTCGAGGGCGGTCAGCCGCACCTCGAGGATCTCTCCACCAGCACTGTTCGAAAGCATGTTCGAACCATAGCGGGAGGGTCTGACCGAAATGCCGAGAGCTCAACGACCCGCGTCGGCCGGACTCACCGGCTGCGTTCGATCGGATTGCCTCAGCAGGCCTGCAACCATCGGCAGGATCAGCACCGTGATCGCGCCCGCCGCGACGAGGATCGAGGCAGTGGCATTCGTCATCTCCCCCGCCGCGACTGCGACCCCCGTGACGGCCACGATGAGAGGCAGCCCCGTTGTCGAGTACAACGCGATCTGCAACTGTTCGGAGGTGTCGAAACCCGCGCCACGGTCCAGCCGGGTGGACACGAACACCGGCACGCCCCGAACAAGGATCAGCAGCACGAGGAACGCCCCGAGCACCCCGGGCGCGCCGACGACCGCGCGAACGTCGATGGCCATTCCGGATGTGACGAAGAAGATCGGAATGAGGAACCCGTAGGCAAGTCCGTCGAGTTTCGTCTCGAGCAGGGCGTCGCCGGTCGGAATCGCCCGACGCAGGATGAATCCCGCCGCGAACGCGCCGAGGATCACATCGAGGTCGAACACGACCGCGAGGGTGATGAGGCCGACGAGCAGCAACATCGTCAACCGGACCGACGTCTGGGCGGTGGTCATCGAGGTTCGGCGTACGAACGCCAGGAACTGGGATCCTTCCCGCAGGATCCGTGGGGGCAGCAGCGCCACGATCACGGCAACCACCGCGAACGCCGCCAGCACCAGCAGGGATCCGAGCGCACCGCGTGCCCCCAGCAGCGTCGCCATCGCGATCACCGGCAGCAGTTCGCCGACGGCACCGTGGTTGAGCACCGACCGCCCCAGCGGAGTGTCGACGAGCCCGCGATCCGCGAGGATCGGCAACAGAGTGCCCAGGGCGGTCGACGTCAACGCAATCGCCACGGCGATCTCGGCCCGCACGAGACCGGCCGCGCCGAGTGCCGCGACGGTCACCAGCGCCAGCGCCATGCACACGCACCACGTGATCAGTGCGCGACGACCACCGCGACCGCGCAGCTCAGCGGGGTCGATCTCGTAGCCGGCGAGCAGGAACAACAGGCCGAGGCCGAGTTCGCGGAGCATGTCGATCCCGCCGTCGACCTCGGCGAAGCCGAGCGCGTTGGGCCCGATGACGATCCCGGCGACCAGCAACAGCACCACTTCCGGTACCAGCCGGCGCGGCACGGCTCCCGCGATGAGTGGCGCGACCACGGCCGCCACGACGATCCAGAACAGGGAAGTGGCGACTGCGGCGTCCATGAACCGCTACGTTAGCGGCTCAAGATCAACTGCACGCGGCGATCACGAGTTCCTTGACCCGCGCCGGGTCGGCCTGGCCGCGCGTGGCCTTCATGACGTCGCCGACGATCTTGCCGGCCGCCTGGACCTTGCCGGAGCGGATCTTGTCGGCGATGTCCGGATTCGCGGCAAGCGCCGCGTCCACGGCGGCCTGCAGCGCCGAGTCGTCGCGCACGACCTCGAGACCGCGAGCGGCGACGACCTGCTCGGGTTCGCCCTCACCGGCGAGGACCCCGTCGACGACCTGCCGGGCCAGCTTGTTCGTGAGCTTGCCGTCGGCGACCAGCGCGATGACCTTCGCGACCTGCTCCGGCGTGATCGGCAGGTCAGCGAGCTCGACCTCGCGCGTGTTGGCCTGCTGCGTCAGGTACGCGACCCACCAGGAACGCGCCTCCGACGCGGGCGCACCGGCCTCGGTCGTCGCGATCACCAGGTCGAGAGCACCGGCGTTGACGAGGTCGCGCATCTCCTCGTCCGAGACACCCCATTCCTTCTGGATGCGGGCGCGACGCAGCCACGGCAGCTCCGGCAGGGTGCCGCGCAGTTCCTCGATCCACTCGGCGCTCGGCGCGACCGGCTCGAGGTCCGGCTCCGGGAAGTAGCGGTAGTCCTCGGCGGTTTCCTTGCGGCGACCGGGCGAGGTGCTGCCGTCACCTTCCTGGAAGTGGCGGGTCTCCTGGATCACTTCACCTCCGGCGACGAGGACCGCGGCCTGGCGGCGCATCTCGTAGCGGACGGCGACCTCGACGGACTTGAGCGAGTTCACGTTCTTGGTCTCGGTGCGCGTGCCGAACTCGCTCGCGCCGATCGGGTTGAGCGAGAGGTTGGCGTCGCAGCGCATCGACCCCTGGTCCATGCGCACGTCGGACACGTCGAGGGACTTCAGCAGGTCCCGCAGCGCGGTGACGTAGGCGCGGGCGACCTCGGGGGCGCGCTCACCGGCACCGACGATGGGCTTGGTGACGATCTCGACGAGGGGAACACCGGCCCGGTTGTAGTCCAGCAGCGAGTGGCTCGCACCGTGGATACGTCCGGTGGCGCCGCCGACGTGCAGCGACTTGCCGGTGTCCTCCTCCATGTGAGCACGTTCGATCTCGACGCGCCACGTAGTGCCGTCGTCCAGCACGACGTCGAGGTAGCCGTTCGTCGCGATCGGCTCGTCGTACTGCGAAATCTGGTAGTTCTTCGGCTGATCCGGGTAGAAGTAGTTCTTGCGCGCGAACCGGCCCCACGGGGTGATCGAGCAGTTCAAAGCCAGGCCGATGCGGATCGCGGATTCGACCGCAGCCTGATTGACGACGGGCAGCGATCCGGGCATACCCAGGCACACCGGACACACCTGCGTATTGGGCTCGGCACCGAAGGTGGTCGGGCAGCCGCAGAACATCTTGGTGGCGGTGTGCAGTTCGACGTGCACCTCCATGCCCATCACAGGCTCGAACTTCGCGAGCACGTCGTCGTAGGCGAGCAGATCATCGGACATGGCGGCAGTCATGGGCTCGATTTTAGACGGCGGGCCCCGACGCCCTCACCACCACTCAGCCGAACAGAACCCGCATCTCCTGGTATCGCTCCTGCGGCACCAGCTTGTGGTGCGCGAGCGCCTCGTCGAACCCCACTCGGGCAATGCGGGTTCCGTGCAACGCCACCATGTGTCCCCAGTCCTCGTCGGCGACGAGATCGGTGACGGCCATTCCGAGCCGGGTCGCGAGAACACGGTCGAACGCGGTGGGCACTCCCCCGCGCTGGATGTGCCCGAGCACGGTCGCGCGGGTCTCGATGCCGGTGCGTTCCTCGATTATCGGGGCCAGGATCTCGGCGATACCGCCGAGCCGCGGACGGTCGAATCCGTCGAGCCCCTTGTGCGAGTGCGCCTCGGTCATGTCCGGCAGTGTGAAGCCCTCGGCGACGACGACCATCGGGGCGCGACCCCGGTCGCGCACACTCATCGCCCACGCGCAGATCTGGTCGATGCTCTCCGGTTGCTCGGGAATGAGGATGGCGTGCGCGCCGCCCGCGGTCCCCGAGTGCAAGGCGATCCAGCCGGCGTGCCGCCCCATCACCTCGAGCACCATGCAACGTTTGTGCGAGTTGCCGGTGGTACGCAACCGGTCGATGGCGACGGTCGCGATCTCCACGGCCGTGTCGAAACCGAAACAGTAGTCGGTGCGGCCGAGGTCGTTGTCGATCGTCTTGGGGACCCCGACGATTCGGATTCCCTCTTCGAACAGCCGTTTCGACGCTGCGGCCGTCCCTTCCCCGCCGATCGCGATCACCGCGTCGACCCCGAGCTTGTCGAGGGTGCGGGCGATGTTCTGCGCCCCGCCCTCCGGTGTCTGATACGGCCCGAACCGGCTCGTGCCGAGGATCGTGCCGCCCTGGTTCGACAGACCCCGCACCGAACTGCGATCGAGCGGCACCGCGTCGCCCTCGACCAGACCGCGCCAGCCGTCGAGGAATCCGACGAACTCCTGGCCGTGCACGGTCTCGCCCTTCAGAACCGCGCCGCGGATCACCGCGTTGAGTCCGGGGCAGTCGCCGCCGCTGGTGAGTATCCCGACCTTCGTCATGTACACCTCCGCTGCAGAGCATCCGTGTCGCACCTGTCATCCTGCCCGCAACCGGCGTGAGCGTCATCTCGATCGGCAACCTCGCCCGCTGCGAAGTCTCACATCCCGACTGCGGCTGTGCTGAGCGGAACGCAACGCGGACTAACGACGAGGCAACACACCGGTCACCGCGGCCCAGGACACTTTCTCCGATCCCACAGGAGGTTGCCGTGTCCTATGTCCCGCCGGCCGAACTGGCCCGTGCAATGGTCGACGCCGGCCATAGCAAAGTCCTCACGTCCACCCGTGACACCCTGATCCGCGCGTTCATGGGTGGTGCGCTGCTCACGCTCGCAGCGGCGTTCGCGGTGACCGTGACCGTCCAGACCGGCAACGCCCTGCTCGGAGCAGCCCTGTTCCCGGTGGGTTTCTGCCTGCTCTATCTGCTCGGCTTCGACCTGCTCACCGGGGTGTTCACGCTCGCGCCGATCGCCTACCTGGACCGCCGACCGGGCGTGACCATCGGCGCCGTTCTGCGCAACTGGGGACTGGTGTTCGTCGGCAACTTCGCGGGTGCATTCACCGTCGCCGTCATCATCACGTTCGTCCTCACCTACGGGTACTCCATCCCACCCAACGACGTCGCCGAGAAACTCATGCACATCGGTGAGGGACGGACCCTCGGCTACGCCGAACACGGTGCCGCCGGCATGGCGACACTGTTCCTGCGCGGCGTGCTGTGCAACTGGATGGTCTCGACCGGCGTGGTCGCGGCGATGATGTCGAAGCATGTGACCGGCAAGGTGCTGGGCATGTGGATGCCGATCATGCTGTTCTTCTACATGGGTTTCGAGCACTCGGTGGTCAACATGTTCCTGTTCCCCTCCGGTCTGCTGCTCGGCGCCGACTTCACCATCGCCGACTACCTCGTGTGGAACGAGATCCCCACGGTCCTCGGCAATCTCGTCGGCGGTCTGGTGTTCGTCGGCCTCGCCATCTACACGACCCACGTCCGCGCCCGGCCGAAGCGGGCTGCAGTCGAGATCGCACCCGCACGAGAGACCGAAACGGTCTGAGCATCACCCGGGCACTACCAGCCCCGACTCGTAGGCCACCACAACTGCCTGCGCCCGGTCCCGCAGATGCAGCTTGCCGAGCACCTTGCCGACGTGTGTCTTCACCGTCTGCTCGGCGACGAACAACCGCTCTGCGATCTCCTGATTGGACAGGCCCTGAGCGATCAACTCGAGCACTTCCGTTTCCCGCGGGGTCAGCACGTCGAGTGCGGTGCTGCGACGCGGAGTCCGGCGGCGGGTCACGTCGGCAATGAGGCGGCGGGTGACCGTCGGCGCCAGCAGCGCCTGTCCTTCGGCGACGACCCGCACGGCCCGCACCAGTTCGTCCGCGGGCGCGTCCTTGAGCAGGAACCCGCTCGCGCCCATCCCGAGGGCCTCGTACACGTAGTCGTCGAGATCGAATGTGGTGAGCATCAAGACCTTCGAGCGTGGCTCGCGCCGGTCCGCGAGGATGTGGCGGGCCGCGTCGAGTCCGTTCATCTCGGGCATGCGTACATCCATGAGCACGACGTGGGGCCGTAGCCGCGCGACCTCGCGCACCGCGACCTTCCCGTCCTGGGCGTCCCCGACGACGCTGATGTCGGGTTGCGCGGCGAGCAGCGCGCCGAAGCCCTGGCGGACCATCGCCTGATCGTCGGCGATGAACACGGTGATGGGTGCATGCGGCTCGGTCATCGCCCCCAGCCTAGGCGGCGGGAACGCGCGGTAGCGACGCCGACACCTCGAATCCACCGTCGGGTCGCGGGTGCGCGTACAACCGGCCGCCGACCGACGCCGCCCGATCGGCCATGCCGCGGATACCGTTGCCGCCGCCGAGGTCCGGTTGCACCGCGGGTCGGTCTCCGTCGTCGTCCTCGGCAGCGCCGTTGCGCACCGTCACGTCCACCCGGTCCGGGCCGCACACCACCTGCACGGACACCTCCGACCCCGGCGCGTGCCGAGCGGCGTTGGCGAGTGATTCCTGCAAGATCCGGTAAACCGCGAGTCCCGCACTGTCGGACACCGACGCGGTGTCTCCCTCGACCCGGGCGGTGAGGTCGACCCCGGCGCGACGGGATGCGTCGAACAGTTCGTCGAGCCGGCCCAGTCCCGGCTGCGGGGCGTGCTCGGGCAGCGTGCCGTCGCTGCGCAGCACACCGAGCATGCCGCGAACTTCGTTGAGCGCCTCGCGGGCGAGCGCGCCGATCGATTCGAACTCTGCCCGGACCTCGTCGGAGACATCCGGCAGCCGGTACGGGGCGCTCTGCGCCTGCACCACGACGAGGGACATGTGGTGGGCGACGATGTCGTGCAGGTCGCGGGCGATGCGCGCCTTCTCCTCGAGCACCGCTCGACGAGCGCGTTCGAGTTCGCTGATCTCCTCCTCGCGGGCCAGCTGACGGCGGGACAGCACGAGCCAGCGCACGAGCAGCGCGAACGCCGCGATGGCGGTGATCCCGATCGCCCAGCCCCACCCGTCGTTGCCGGGAACGTACGCAAAGAACAACAGCACGGTTGCGAGCCAGACGACGAGCACGATGCGCATCTCCTCGCGCAGGCACACCGTGGCGAGCAGCGCGAGGAGCACGAGGATGTGCACGACCTGCCAGGGGTAGTCGTAGCCCGGGATGCGGTCGAACGCCCACGGCACGATCATCGCCGCGACCGCGGAGATCGCCCAGCCGAGCGCCGGCTGTGCGCGCACCAGCAGGAACGGGAACACGGCCAGCCCGGAGATGATCGGCATGAGCGGCGCCGGCACATCGTGGGTGAGCTGGAGTGTCGGCCACGCAATCGAATAGAGGATCAGCGTGGTCACGACGATCGCGATGTTCCACCAGCGGCCGCGCCCGTACCGGACCGATAGTGTCACGCCGTGATGGACACCTTCATGTACCAACGACTTCACGGTCTCCACGCTAGATTCCGCGGCGCCGACTGTCGTCATACCGTGGAGTGAGATCCGGCCCCTACCCCGGGACTACCCAGCCTGCCGCGAACCGGTCCGTCGTGGGATCCGGACACCGGTGTCGCATTCCTAGCGTCGGTGTTCATGATCATCCGATCCGCGAATGCCCGGGCCGCAACGACCGTCGGCGTCTTCGCCGCCCTCGTCTGTGTGGGTGCCGCCGGCTCCCCCGCCGCGGAGGTCCCGGCCGCCGCCGAACATGCCGCCGCGTCGGCCACCGTGGTCGCGCTCGGATCGGGTGACACCGACACCGCCGACGCCGCCTTCCCGCCGGATTTCGGAGCGCTGATGTACTACAGCCCGATTCGCGAGCTCGGGGTCGCGGGCGAGCGGCTCAGCGATCCGGACGGTTCGTGCTCGTCGCCGGTGCCCCTGCCCGCGGTGTTCGAACCGGCCTGCCGCACGCACGATCTCGGGTACGACCTGCTGCGGTTCGCCCGCGACTCCGGTGGCGAGCTCGGCCCGGATGCGCGACGCGCACTGGATCGGAATTTGACGCGGGACCTGCGTGCGGCATGCGCGACGGATCGGGATGCCACGCCCGGTTGTGCGATTGCCGCTGAGGTCGCCTCCGTTGCGGTGCGGGTCAATTCGTGGCGGCAACAGTACCGGGCGCCGAGGCCGGAATCACCGCTGCCGATGGTGCTCGGGCTGGCGGCGGTTGTCGCGGCCGGGGTCACGGGACCGCGGGTGTGGTCGTGAGCGGGGCGGTTCTCGAAACGGCACGGTCCCGGCACTTTTCGAGCTCGGTCCCGGACGTGCTGTCGTGTCCGCGCGTCTCGACGACGATCACGGTGACCGTTGCGGTGTGTGTCTCGCTGGCCCCGTCGTTGCTGCCGCGGCCCGCGGTGACGCAGGCGGTGTTCACGGCGTTGTCGGTGCTGTGCGGGCTGGGGCTGCTCGCGGCCGGGCGGGCGGTGCGCGAAAGAACTCGGGGCGCAGGGCACATCGCATCGACCGCGTACCGGCGCGGTGCGGTCGTCGTGTCGGCCGGTCTGTGCGCGACGGCGACGCTCGCGGCGAACCGGTGGCAGAACGGATTACGAGCCGCGATGGGCGTCGAACCGGTCGGTGTCGCTCACTGGGCGACGGCCGTAACCTCTGCCGCGCTGATCGTGGTCCTCACGCGAGTACTCGGCCCCCGCGGCCGCCGCGTCGGCCCGGTGCGCGCCGTCGCGGCGGCCGCAGTGATCGCCGCCGCCGGGTACACCGCCGCCACCGGCTTCGCACCGACGGCCACCGCCTCCATCCCGACCACCCCGCTCCCGGCCGGAGTGTCCGGCGCACCGCCGTCGCTGGTGCCGTGGGAAACCCTCGGTGAGCAGGGCCGTCGCTTCGTCGCCCTCGAATCGGACGAGTCCCCGATCCGAACGTACGTGGGCCTGGATTCGGCGCCGGATGCGCGGGCACGAGCCGCGCTGGCGGTACGGGAACTCGACCGGGCCGGAGGATTCGACCGCGGGCACGTCGTGGTCGCGGTGCCGACGGGCTCGGGCTGGATCGACGCGGCCGCGGTGACGGGCTTCGAATCCGCGTACGGCGACGACGTCGCGCTCGTCGCGGTGCAGTATTCGTCGGCACCGAGCTGGGTGACCTTCGTGCTGGACCGCGACGCCGCGGTCGACGCCGCCACGGCACTGGTGGTCGCGGTCCGCGCGCACCTGGACACCCTCGATCCGGAGCACCGCCCGCAACTGCACGTCTACGGGCAGAGCCTCGGCGCGGTCGGTGCCGGCGCCGCGTTCGACGGCCTCACCGCGCCCGGACCCTGCGAGGCAATGTTTGCCGGTCCGCCCGCGGGGTCGATGCGGGCGGAAGGCGGGACGGTGCTGGCGAATTCGTCGGATCCGGTGATTCGGTGGCAGCCGTCGCTGCTGTGGTCCGCACCGGACCTGTCCCGCGCCCGCGTCGATGCGCCATTGCCCGCGTGGCTGCCGGTCGTCGGCTTCCTGCAGACGACGGTGGATCTGCTGTTCGCGCTGGACGCGGTACCCGGTCACGGGCATCGCTACGGTCCGGACCAGGCCAGGTGTGCTCCGTAGCTGCCGTCCTCAGGTGTCGGTGGCCGCCAGGAAGTCCCCGATCGCCGCGGTCAGCTTCTCCGGCTGGTCCTCGGCCAGCAGCGTGTAACTGTCGTCGATCTCGACGAGGCGGGAGTCCGGGAACAGCTCGGCGAGACGGCGTCCGTGGTCGCGGGGCATCATCCGGTCCTCGGTCGCCCACACGATCAGCACCGGCCCGGTGAACTCCGCGGACTTCGCTGCGAGGTCGAGCAGTTCCCTCTTCGGCGGCGCCGACACCGCGTACTTCGCGGCATCGCGCCGCACCTCCCGATCGACCCTGGCCGGCCGGAACCAGGCGTCGTAGACCTCTTCGGGCACCGGCCGTTTGCTCATCCATCCCCACGTGCCGGGGCCGCGCCGTCCCAGCCTGGTACCCAATACCGTCATCAGCACCCGGAATCCGCCGGGCATCCGGGCCAACGGAAGCAGCAGCCTGACGGGTCCGGGTGGATAGTTGTCGAACGCCTCGCACGCGGTGAGCACGAGCCGCGACACGCGTTCGGGGTTCGCGACGGCGAGGAAGATCTGGGCGCCGCCCCAGTCGTTCTGGACCAGCGTGACCTCGCGCAGGTCGAGGGCGTCGAGGAATTCCCCGATCAGGCGGCCCATTCCGATCAGCGTCAGGTCCGCGTCCGGGTGCATCGGCTTCCGGTGTGAACCGAGCGGCCAGGTCGGCAGGATGCACCGGTATCGGCCACGCAATTCCCCGACCACGTGCCGCCACCCGGTCCCGTCCATGAGCAGCCCGTGGATGAACACCAACACCGGGCCGTCGCCACCGGTGTCCTCGTATTCGATGGTCCCCGCCGAAACTTCCACCTGGTTCACGCGATTCCCCCTTCGCGGACAATGCGTCCCATAATGGCAGACAGGGCGCAGTCACGCAGGCGGACACACGACGGGCCCGGAACCGTACGGTTCCGGGCCCGGCATGGCTGGTTCGAGTCGGTGGGGCTGGTTCGGGTCAGACCAGGACCGGGCCGCGCGCGGCCTCGAAGGCCGCACCGACGCGGTACAGGCGCTCGTCGGCGAGCGCCGGCGCCATGATCTGCAGTCCGACGGGCAGGCCGTCGTCGTCGGACACGCCGGACGGCACCGACATCGCGCAGTGTCCGGCCAGGTTGGTCGGCAGCGTGCACAGGTCGGACAGGTACATCGCCAGCGGATCGTCGACCTTCTCGCCGATCTTCCACGGCGTGAACGGGCTCGTCGGCGACACCAGGACGTCGACCTGCTCGTACGCCTTGTCGAAGTCCTGCGCGATGAGCGAACGGACCTTCAGGGCCTGACCGTAGTAGGCGTCATAGTAGCCCGACGACAGTGCGTAGGTGCCGATCATGATGCGCCGCTTGACTTCCTTGCCGAAACCGGCGGCGCGGGTGGCGGCCATGACCTGCTCGGCGCTCATGGTGCCGTCGTCGACGCGCAGGCCGTAACGCATCGCGTCGAAACGCGCGAGGTTCGAGGAGACCTCGGACGGCAGGATCAGGTAGTAGGAGGCCAGCGCGTACTCGAAGTGCGGGCAGGACACCTCGACGACCTCGGCGCCGAGCTTGGTCAGGGTCTCGACCGCCGCGTCGAACGACGCGATGACGCCAGGCTGGTAGCTGTCCGAGTGCAGTTCCTTCACGACTCCGACGCGCAGGCCCTTCAGGTCGCCGGCGGCGCCCTGACGGGCAGCCTCCACGACCGGGCGGACCGCTGCGTCGACGGAGGTGGAGTCGCGCGGATCGTGTCCGGCGATGACCTCGTGCAGGAGGGCGGTGTCGAGGACGGTACGTCCGCACGGGCCGCCCTGGTCCAGCGACGACGCGCACGCGACCAGTCCGTAGCGGGACACGGTGCCGTAGGTCGGCTTGGTCCCGACGGTTGCGGTGACGGCCGCCGGCTGGCGGATCGAACCGCCGGTGTCGGTGCCGATCGCGAGCGGCGCCTGGTACGACGCGAGCGCCGCGGCCGAGCCACCACCGGAACCGCCCGGGATGCGGCTGGTGTCCCACGGGTTGCGGGTCGGACCGTATGCGGAGTTCTCGGTGGACGAGCCCATCGCGAACTCGTCCATGTTGGTCTTGCCGAGGATCGGGATGCCGGCCTGCCGCAGCTTGGTGGTCAGCGTCGCGTCGTACGGCGCGACCCAGCCCTCGAGGATCTTCGACGCGCACGTGGTGGGCATGTCCGTGGTGGTGAACACGTCCTTGAGTGCGATCGGCACACCCGCGAGCGGGGAGACCGGGGCGTCGCCGGCAGCGACCGCACGGTCGACGTCGGCGGCCGCGGCGAGCGCCTGCTCACCGGCGACGTGCAGGAACGCGTGGTATTCGCCGTCGACCTCGCCGATCCGGTCGAGATGGGCCCGGGTGACCTCGACCGAGGACACCTCACCGGCGTGGATCCGAGATGCCAGGTCGGCGGCGGACAGGCGGGTCAGTTCGCTGCTCATTCGCCCTCTCCCAAGATCTGCGGAACCGAGAATCGGCCTTCCTCGACAACCGGTGCACCCGAGAGTGCTTCGTCCGGGGTCAGGCCCGGCACCACGACATCGGGGCGGGTCACATTGGTCACCGCGTTCGGGTTGGCCATCGGCGCCACGTCATCCGCAGCCACTTCCGACACCGCCTTCACGTGGCTGAGGATCGAATCCAGCTGGCCGGCGAACTCGTCGAGTTCGGCGTCGGACAGCGCGAGCCGGGACAGCCGGGCGAGGTGCGCGACCTCGTCACGGGAGATGGCAGGCACCTTCGGTGACCCCTTTCATGGAGAACGAACGTCGCATCCAGCGTAGTGCGTGCCCGGATCGGCCTCCTGTGCGGGCCGTCGAAGGCGGCCGAACCGTTTCCGATGCGCGAAACGCGCGTTCCAATCGTGTTTCACGCCCGTCCCCGACCGGCGGATTTGCGACAAAGCTGCCCGTTTCGTCCAAAATCCGTGCACCGGGAGGGTCGCGAAGGTGACAGGATGGTCGCAGTCGGGGGTCGCCTTGCGGCCTCGAAACAAGGTGCGCCGAATCCGGCATGCACTCGGATCGGCCCATAGGTGAAAGGACGCACGTGTCGTACCTTCTGCGTGTCCAGCTACCCGATCGGCCCGGTAGCCTCGGCGCGCTCGCCGTCGCCCTCGGATCGGTCGGCGCGGACATCCTGTCGCTCGACGTCGTCGAGCGCGGCGCCGACTTCGCCATCGACGATCTCGTCGTCGACGTCGAACCCGGCAAACTTCCCGACACGCTCATCACCGCGGCCGAAGCGCTCGACGGTGTCACCGTCGATTCCATCCGGCCGTACGCGGGCATGCTCGACACCCACCGCGAACTCGAACTGATCGATCAGGTCGCCGCCGCGCGCGACGGCCGCCTCCAGATCCTCGCCGACGGCGCGCCGCGCGTGCTGCGCGTCGGCTGGGCGACCGTGATCGCCATCGGCCCGAACGGCCCCTACCGGGTGGCGGGTAGCCCCGGTGCTCCGGAAACCCACGCGTTGAATCTGCCGTGGATGCCGCTCGAGAAGCCGCAACTGCTCGATCACGAAGCCGCATGGGTTCCCGCGGTGTGGCGGCAGATGGACACGACGCTCGCCGCCGCCCCGCTCGGCTCCCCCACCCGGGTGCTCATGCTCGGCCGTCCGGGCGGGCCGGAGTTCCGCCCGTCCGAGGTGGCGCGGGTCGGCTACCTCGCCGGCATCATCGGCACCGTACTGGGCTGATCCTGCGGGCCGGACCGGGTCAGACCAGGTCACGCACCATCGCGGTCAGCTGGACTCCGGGCACCGGCACCCAGTTGCGCTCTGCGACCGGAACGAATCCGTTCCGGTCGTAGATGCGCCGGGCATCGACCATGGCCGGTGCCGTCGAGATCACCACGGCGCGGTCCCCGCGCTCGTATGCGGCGTCGAGGGCGTACCGCACCAGCGCCGAACCGACGCCGCGGCGGCGGGCCTGCGGCGCGACCGCGAGCATCCGCAGTTCGAGTTCGCCCTTCTCGGCGATGTCCGACAGCCGCGACGTCGGTTCGGCGAGGGTCAGCGACCCGACGATCTCGCCGTCCGCAACCGCGACGACGACCTCGCCCTGAGCGTCGCGGGCGGCGGTGTCGCGCAGCCGCCCGACATACGGATCGTCGGGCTCGACGAAGCCGCCGCCGACGTACACGTCGACGGTGAGGTCGCCGACGGTCTCGTACTCGTCCGAGCTCACACGTCTGATTTCGATCATTTGTGCACTATGACAGCCGATCCCACGGGCGCCCAAAACGCCGGAGCGCGATCCTCGCCACACTCAGTCGTCTTCGTCGTCCCCTGCGGCGGTCACCGCGTCCGGGCCGAACTCGAGCAGCGTGCGGAACCCCGCTTCGTCGAGAATCGGAACTCCCAGTTCAGCAGCCTTGTCGGCCTTCGATCCGGGGGCGTCGCCGATCACCACGAACGCGGTCTTCTTCGACACCGACCCGGCGGCCTTGCCGCCGCGCAGGAGGATGGCCTCTTTCGCCTGGTCGCGGGAGAACCCGTCGAGGCTGCCGGTGACGACGATCGACAGCCCCTCGAGATTCCGCTCCACCGATTCGTCGCGTTCGTCCTCCATGCGGACACCCGCGGCCGCCCACTTGTCGACGATCTCGACGTGCCAGTCCACTGCGAACCACTCGCCGACGGACGCGGCGATCGTCGGGCCGACACCCTCGACGGCGGCGAGTTCGTCCACGGAGGCGGCCCGGATCCGCTCGAGGCTGCCGAACTCGGTGGCCAGTGCCCGCGCCGCGGTGGGTCCGACGTGCCGGATGGACAGCGCGACGAGCACGCGCCACAGCGGCTTGTCCTTCGCGCGTTCGAGATTCTCGAGCAGCCGCTCGCCGTTCTTCGACAGCGCACCCTTGGCGGTGCGGAAGATGGACGTGGTCATCAGGTCGTCGGGTGTGAGTGTGAACAGGTCGCCCTCGTTGCCGATCGCACCGGAGGTGATCAGTGCCGTCGACGCCTCGTAGCCGAGGGCCTCGATGTCG
This sequence comes from Rhodococcus zopfii NBRC 100606 = JCM 9919, assembly GCF_001895025.1. Classification (GTDB taxonomy): domain Bacteria; phylum Actinomycetota; class Actinomycetes; order Mycobacteriales; family Mycobacteriaceae; genus Rhodococcus; species Rhodococcus zopfii. Next base: position 21,491 of record NZ_BCXI01000018.1, on the reverse strand, counting down.
AACGCGCCGCGCCCGGCCACGTGGAACACACGTTCGCGCAACTGCGCCGGGCAGTACTGCTGATTGGGGCAGCGCACATCGACGTCGGATTCCTTCGCCGGCGCGAGAGGTGTTGCGCACTCGGGGCATTCGGCAGGCATCACGAATTCACGCTCGGTACCGTCGCGCAGGTCGACGACCGGACCGAGGACCTCCGGAATCACGTCCCCCGCCTTGCGCAGCACCACGGTGTCGCCGATGAGCACGCCCTTGCGGGCCACCTCGGACGCGTTGTGCAGCGTCGCCAACGACACCGTCGACCCCGCGACCGTCACCGGTTCCATGTACGCGAACGGCGTGACACGGCCGGTGCGGCCGACGCTCACGCGGATGTCGAGGAGCTTGGTGGTGACCTCCTCCGGCGGGTACTTGTAGGCGATCGCCCAGCGCGGTGCACGGGAGGTCGCGCCGAGGCGCCGGTGCAGCGACATCTCGTCGACCTTGACGACGAGGCCGTCGATCTCGTGCTCGATGTCGTGGCGGTGCTCACCCCAGTACCGCATCCGCTCGACGACCGCGTCGGCGCCCTGCACGCGGACGGTGTGCGGGGACACGGGCAGACCCCACGCCGCGAGCGCGGTGTACGCCTCGGATTGGGAGGCGGGTTCGAATCCTTCGAGGCGCCCGAAGCCGTGGCAGATCATGCCGAGCCGGCGCCTGGCGGTGACCGCCGGATTCTTCTGCCGCAGCGAGCCGGCAGCGGAGTTGCGCGGATTCGCGAACGGCGCCTTGCCTTCTGCGACCAGGCTCGCGTTGAGCGCCTGGAAGTCCTCGAGCCGGAAGAACACCTCACCGCGCACCTCGAGCACCGTGGGGACCGGGAATTCGTCGGTGCCCGTGATCCGTTCGGGGATGTCGTCGATGGTCAGGGCATTGAGCGTGACCTCCTCGCCGGTGCGGCCGTCGCCGCGGGTCGCCGCGCGCACCAGCCTGCCGTTCTCGTAGACGACATTGAGGGCGACACCGTCGATCTTGACCTCGCACAGATAGTGCAGGTCGTTGCCCGTCTCGGATCCGACGCGGGCGAGCCACCCACGCAGCTCGTCCTCGGTGAAGACGTTGTCGAGGCTGAGCATCCGTTCGAGGTGGTCGACGGCGGTGAAGTCGGTCGCGAAGCCGCCGCCGACGAGCTGGGTCGGAGAATCCGGCGTGCGCAGTTCCGAGTACTGCTCCTCGAGCGCGTTCAGTTCGCCCAGCAGCTGATCGAACGCGCCGTCGGAGATGGTCGGGGCGTCGCGCACGTAATAGCGGAACTGATGCTCGCGCACTTCCTCGGCGAGCTGTTGCCAGCGCTCACGTGCCTCGGGAGGTGCGGTGATGGCTGCGCTGGTCGATTCACTGACAGCGTCCGTCGATTCGCTCACAGCCCGCAAGCCTAGTCGAGGCCGCCGACAGTTCCCGGCCGCTCGGGTCGGGCGATCAGAGGGATTCCGGGTCCTCGGCGAACGCCGCGGCCACGTCGCGGGTCAGGCGCAGCGCCGCGCGCGCCCACGCCGGATCCGCACCGGCGAGCCCGCACGCGGGGGTCACGGCAACCGAGCGCAGCACCGTCCGGGGGAAGCCGAGCCGGTCGATCAGGGTCACCGCCGGTGCCGCGACCTGCCGCCACGTCGGCGGTGTGGCCGGCGCGGTCGCGGGGACCAGACCGAGCAGCAGGGTGGTGCCGGAGTCGAGAAGTTCGCCGATGCCGTCGAGGTCGGCGGCCGCCACCCGGGCGAGGTCGAGCGCGACCGCGTCCGCGGCGCCGGCCCGCAGCAGCGCGGTCGGAATGCTCCCGGCGCAGCAGTGCACGGCGACCGATCGCCGCGTCGCCTCGATCGTGGTGTCCAGCACGTGCTGGGCCTCCGGTTCGGGCACCGCGGCGACGGTTTCGAGAACCGTTCGGCCCTTCAGGGTTCCGGCCAGCACGTCCGGCAGGGCCGGTTCGTCGAGCTGGACCACGACCGCCGCGCCGGTCCGGCGAGTGACCTCGGCGGCGTGCCGGGACAGGCCCTCCCCCAGCGATTCCGACAGGTCGCGTACCGCACCGGGATCGGTGAGGACACGCTTGCCGGTGGTGAGTTCGGTGTGCGCGGCGAGGGTCAGCGGGCCCGCCGACTGCACCTTTACGGTGTGACCGGAGCCGAAACCCGCGTTTTCCCAAGCTTCTTCGAACGCGTCGAGATCCTGGCGCAGCAAGTCCTCGGCCCGGGCGGCGATCGCGCCGCGACGACCGGTGAGCCGATAGCCCGTGGTGGTGCCGTCGAGGTGCAGGTCCACGAGCAGCGCGCTCGCACGGCCGATCATGTCTGCGCCGAGACCGCGTGCGGGCAGTTCGACGAGGTGCGGGAGCGCGGCGAGTTCACCGAGGATCACCGCCGCGGACTCACGCGCGTCCGCACCGGGCCACGATCCGATTCCGGTGGCGGCGCCCGTCCAGCTTCCGGAACCTCCCGGGTCCGGGGTCACCGGGCGCCGGCCGCGGCGGCGATGGTCCCGCTGCCCACGACGATGTCCCCGGCCGGATCCGGGCGGTACAGCACGGCGGCCTGACCGGCGGCGACACCTGTGAGCGGTTCGCGCAGCGCGATCTCGATGCCGGTGCCGACGGCCTCGGCGACCGCGGGGGCGATGCCGCCGTGGGCGCGGACCTGCACGACGCATTCGATCGGGCCCTCCGGTGCGGCACCCGAGGTCCACACCGCGCGTTCGGCGGTGATCGAGCCCACCTGCAGATGCTCGGCCGAACCCACCTTCACGGTGCCGCTCTCCGGGTCGATCTCGGTGACGTAGCGGGGACGACCGTCCGCACCCGGTCCGGCGATGCCGAGACCCTTGCGCTGACCGATCGTGAAGCCGTGCACCCCTTCGTGTTCGGCGAGCACCGCACCGGAGTCCACGTCGACGACCTTGCCGGGCCGCACCCCGATGCGGGCACCGAGGAACGCGCGGGTGTCGCCCGAAGGGATGAAGCAGATGTCGTGGCTGTCCGGCTTGTTCGCGACGGCCAGCCCACGGTCGGCGGCCTCGGCACGGATCAGATCCTTGGGGGTGTCCCCCACCGGGAACATCGCCCGCGACAACTGCTCGGCGGTGAGCACCCCGAGGACGTACGACTGGTCCTTGTCCGCGTCGACGGCGCGGCGCAGCACCCCGTCCTTCAACTGCGCGTAGTGCCCGGTCGCGACCGCGTCGAAGCCGAGCGCGACGGCACGGTCCGCGAGCGCCGCGAACTTGATCTTCTCGTTGCATCGCAGGCACGGGTTGGGAGTCTGCCCCGCCGCGTACGAGGCGACGAAGTCGTCGATCACGTCTTCCTTGAATCGATCGGCGAAATCCCAGACGTAGAAGGGTATTCCAAGCACATCGGCGGCGCGCCGGGCGTCACCGGCGTCCTCCTTCGAGCAGCAACCGCGCGAGCCCGTGCGCAGCGTGCCCGGCGCAGTCGACAACGCCAGGTGCACACCGACGACCTCGTGTCCGGCATCGACGGCGCGGGCCGCGGCCACCGCCGAGTCCACACCGCCGCTCATCGCCGCGAGAATCCTCATCGTCCGTCACCTCCACGACCGGCAGCGCTCGCCAATCCGGCGGCGCGCGCCCGTTCCACCACCCGCGGCAGAGCCGCGATCACCGCGTCCACGTCGGCCCGAGTCGAGGTGTGCCCCAACGAGAACCGCAACGATCCGCGTGCGGTACGCGGATCGGCACCCATCGCGAGGAGCACATGGCTCGCCCGGGCGACACCGGCCGTGCACGCCGACCCGGTGGAGCATTCGATTCCTGCCGCATCCAACAACATCAGCAGCGAATCCCCTTCGCAGCCGGGGAAAGTGAAGTGCACGTTACCGGGCAGCCGGTCCGCGCCGCGAGGTCCGTTGAGGACCGCCCCGGGGACCGCATCCTCGATTCCGGCGACGAGCGCAGCGCGCAGCACACCGAGTCCGGCGGCGGTCGCCTCGAGGTCGGCGGTCGCCGCGCGCAGCGCCGCGGCCATGCCGACGATGGACGCGGTGTCCTGCGTACCCGAACGAATGTCGCGTTCGTGCCCCCCACCGTGGGCGAGCGGCACGCACGGCACCTGACGGCCCAGCAGCAGCGCACCGACACCCTGCGGGCCCCCGAACTTGTGCGCCGCGACGGTCATTGCGGACAGACCGCTCGCCGCGAAATCGACGGGTAGGTGCGCCACGGCCTGCACCGCGTCGCTGTGGATCGGCACGTCGAACTCGGCGGCCACAGCAGCGAGTTCGGGGATCGGCATCACGGTGCCGACCTCGTTGTTGGCCCACATGACCGTCACCAGCGCGGTCTCGTTCGCATGCTCGGCCAGTGCGGCCCGCAGCGCCTCCGGGTGGACGCGACCGTCCGCGTCCACGGGCAGCCACGTCACCTCGGCGTTCTCGTGTTCGACAAGCCACTCGACCGCGTCGAGCACGGCATGGTGCTCGACTGCGCTTGCGATCACCCGATTCCGTCGCGGATCCTGCGCGCGACGGCCCCAGAAGATGCCCTTGACCGCGAGGTTGTCGCCCTCGGTGCCGCCGGAGACGAACAGCACCTCCGACGGGCGGGCGCCGAGATCGGCGGCGATGGATTCGCGAGCCTCCTCGATGCGGCGGCGCGCGGCGCGCCCGGAACCGTGCAGCGACGAAGCGTTGCCGACCGTCGTGAAGACCTGCGTCATCGCCTCGATCGCCGCAGGCAGCATCGGCGTGGTCGCGGCGTGGTCGAGGTACACGGTCTTCGGGGAGCCGGATGCGCCGGCGCTGGGCAAGGTCATGACCGGTCCAGGATAGCGGGTGCCGCGTCGGGGTCTCGCCCGCTCGCTACCCGGCGACCGCGACCGTGGCCGACGTCGCGACAGCGAGCGTGACCGACGTCGCACTCGGCTCGCCGCGTACCGCACGTTCGCACCGTGCCGCCAGGTCGTGACGGTCGGTGCCCGGAGGTTGGAGCGGTGCGAGCACGACGTCGGCGACGGTGCCGCGGTGGCGCAGCATCCGGCGGATCGCCGCGCCGATCGTGTCGTCCCCGACGAACGCGGGGGCGGTACCGACGGCGCCGGTGCCGTCGAGGTAGCGCAGGCGCACGGGCTGAACGGGGCATTCGGCGTCGACGGCGGCCTGGAACAGCGCGGCGCGGAATCGACCGTGCGCCCGCCCGCACCACGTGGTGCCCTCGGGGAAGACCGTGACCCGGTCGCCGAGCTGCAGTCGCGTGCGGATCCGCGCGACGACCTCGGGCAGGTCCCGCAGGTTCTCGCGCTCGATGGGGATGACCCGCATGCGCCGGGCGAGGGTGCCGAGCGCGCCCCATCCGAGTAGGTCGGCGCGGGCAACGAACCCCGACGGTGCGATCGCGGTGAGCACCAGCACGTCGGTCCACGACACGTGCGGCGCGACGACGAGGACGCCCGTCTCGCGTCCGGTGTCGCGTTCGCCGCGGTGTCGCAGGTCGGTGACCGTCAGCCGCAGGCCGGCACAGCGCAGCAACGCCCGCGAGCAGCGCTGCACCAGCGCGATGCGGGCGGCAGCGGGCAGCAGACGGCCTGCGGCGAGGGCCGGCGCCCCGGCCAGGGCGACGAGCACGACGAGCCACCGCCCGGCGTATGTGAGAAGACTCACACGGTCGGCGTGGCGCGGCAGGCACCCCGTCCCGCACGGGCTGTGCGGCATCCAGGGGTGGGCTCGGGCGCTCACGCCGGGACCGCCGCCCGGTCGGCCTGTTCCGCGGCGCTCCGCAGCCTGGACAGGTAGCGTGCGTCGGCGTCGTGGAGGCTCAGCAACGCCACGAAGTCCGCGACCCCGAAGTCCGGGTCGTGGGCGGGTTCGCCGCAGATCCGGGCACCGAGCCGGAGATAGCCGCGCAGCAGCGGCGGCAGTGCGGCTCGGCCGGACGGGTCGGTGGCCGGTACGGGGCGCAGCGGGCGCACCCGCCGCTCGGGTGTCGCGGCGTGCCGGGCGAGGAGGAGGTCGCGCACCGCGAGGACGTTGGCGCCGGGCTCCTCACCGGGCTGCGCGCACATCGGAACCGACACGCAACCGAAGACCCAGGTGTGGCCGGTCAGTTCCAGATATCGCAGGATGCCCGCCCACATCAGGGTCAGCACGGTCCCGGAGCGGTGTGCCGGGTCGACGCAGGCCCGGCCCATCTCGACCGCGCCCAGGCCGTGGGGGTCCAGGACGGTCAGGTCGAATTCGGTGGCGGTGTAGTAGCCCCCTGCGGCGCGTGCGGCGTCGGGCGGCAGCATGCGATAGCAGCCGACCACGGTGCCGGTCTCGTGGTCGTGGACGAGCAGGTGGTCGCAGAACTCGTCGAACCGGTCCTCGTCGAGGTCACCGGAGCCGGCAGGCAACCGGAACCCGGGTTCGGCGGCGAACACGCGGCGGCGCAGGCGTTGCGCGGCCTCGCGGTGTCCGGGATCGGTGGAGACGGTCAGGGAATAGCGCGGTCCGGAGAGCACCGGCACGGAGTGGAAACGCGGAGGGGCCAACACCGACGTTGTGGTCATGGTGCAGGTGTATCGGACGGGTGCGGCCGCCCGGCACCATCACGATGACGCCGGAATGCACCGGCGGTGAACACCTTTCGTCGGCACCATCGGATACGGCGCAGCCCCGCTCCGGCATGCCGGAGCGGGGCTGCGATCGGGCTACGGGATCAGCCCTTGTGCTTCTTGACCTCTTCGGTCAGCTGCGGAGCGACGTTGAACAGGTCGCCCACGACGCCGAAGTCCGCGATCTCGAAGATCGGGGCCTCTTCGTCCTTGTTGACCGCGACGATGGTCTTCGAGGTCTGCATGCCGGCGCGGTGCTGGATGGCACCGGAGATGCCGAGCGCGACGTACAGCTGCGGCGAGACCGTCTTGCCGGTCTGGCCGACCTGGAACTGCCCCGGGTAGTAGCCCGAGTCGACGGCGGCACGCGAGGCGCCGACGGCGGCACCGAGCGAGTCGGCCAGTTCCTCGACGACCGAGAACTTGTCGGCCGAGCCGACGCCGCGGCCACCGGAGACGACGATCGAGGCCTCGGTGAGCTCGGGGCGGTCGCCGCCGACGACGGGCTCACGCGAGGTGACCTTGACGGCGGACTCCTCCTGAGCCGGCACCTCGACGGCGACGCGCTCGGCGGCACCGGCCTGCGGCTGCGCCTCGACGGCACCCGGGCGGACGGAGATGACCGGGACCTCACCGTTGGCCTTGGCGTCGACGGTGAACGCGCCACCGAAGATGGAGTGGACGGCGGAGCCGTCGGCCTTGACGTCGATGACGTCGACGAGCAGGCCGGAGCCGATGCGCGCGGCGAGGCGGCCCGACACCTCCTTGCCCTCGACGCTCGCGGCGGTGAGCACGGCGGCGGGACCGGCGGACTCGACGAGCGAGGCCAGCACGTCGACCTTCGGGGTCACCAGGTAGCCGTCGATGTCGTCGGACTCGGCGGCGTAGACCTTGGCGGCACCGGCCGCGGCGAGCGCGTCCTGCAGCTTGTCGGCGGTGCCGGCGGGACCGGTGACGACAGCGGCGGGCTCACCGAGCGCACGCGCCGCGGTGATGAGCTCGATGCTGACCTTCTTCAGCGCGCCCTCGGCGTGCTCGACGAGCACGAGTACTTCTGCCATTGCTTCTTTCTCCCTTGGTATGTCTGCTGTGTTCGCGGGGCGCGGATCAGATGATCTTGTTGGAGACGAGGTAAGCGGCGATCTTGCTGCCGCCGTCGCCCTCGTCGGCGACGCGCTCGCCAGCGGTACGCGCGGGCTTGGGGGTGACGCCGGTGACGGTGGAGCCGGCGTTGGCGACGCCGAAGATCTCGGGATCGAGACCGATGTCGGCGAGCGTGAGGGTCTGCACTTCCTTCTTCTTCGCGGCCATGATGCCCTTGAAGGACGGGAAGCGGGGCTCGTTGATCTTCTCGGTGACCGAGATGATGGCCGGGAGGGAGGCCTCGAGGCCGAAGACGCCCTCGTCGGTCTCGCGCTCGCCGGTGGCCTTGCCGTCGGCAATGGTGAGCTTGCGCAGGTGGGTCAGGTGCGGAAGGCCCAGGTACTCGGCGATGATGGCCGGAACGGCGCCGACGCGACCGTCGGTGGCCTCGTTGCCGGCGATGACCAGCTCGACACCCTCGATCTGACCGAGCGCAGCAGCCAGGGCGTACGCCGTCTGGATGGCGTCGGAGCCGTGGAGGGCCGGGTCGTTGAGATGAATGGCCTTGTCGGCGCCCATGGACAGCGCCTTACGGATGGCGTCGGTCGCGCGGTCGAGACCGGCGGTCAGCACGGTCACCTCGCCGCCGTCGCGCTCCTTGATGAGCAGTGCCTCTTCGACGGCGCGCTCGTTGATCTCGTCGAGCACGGCGTCCGCGGCCTCGCGGTCGAGGGTGTAGTCGCCGTCGGTGAGCTTGCGCTCGGACCACGTGTCGGGGACCTGCTTGATCAAAACGACGATGTTCGTCATGGGTCTACGTCGACCTCCTGTTGTATCGCTGCCTTTGGATCGGCGAGGCGCTGCCTGAACCGAGCACTCGTGTTGTTTCGCACGGGGTGTGCGTTAGATTACCTCACGCTAAGTTACCCACCAGTAACTTGGCAAGAGATCCGGTTCACCATAACCACACGAAGGGAACGAGGCGCTTGTGATGTGGACCACGCCGAACGGGGAAGTAAGTGATACGTCTAGTCTCGGGACGGTGACCGACTCCACCGTCCGCCCGGACGAAGCGCAACAACTGCCCCTCACCGGTGAGCGAACCGTCCCAGGCATCGCCGAGGAGAACTACTGGTTCCGCCGCCACGAGGTGGTCTACCGCGAACTGCTCGCGCGGTGCACCGGTCGCACAGTCCTGGAGGCCGGCTGCGGCGAAGGCTACGGCGCCGACATGATCGCCGACGTCGCGCAGCGCGTCATCGGGCTCGACTACGACGAGAGCGCCGTCGCACACGTGCGCGCGCGCTACCCGCGCGTGGACATCCGCCAGGGCAACCTCGCCGACCTTCCCCTCGACGACGAATCGGTCGACGTCGTCGTGAACTTCCAGGTCATCGAGCACCTGTGGGACCAGGCGCAGTTTCTGCGCGAGTGCCACCGCGTCCTCGTCCCCGGCGGCGAACTGCTGGTGAGCACCCCGAACCGGATCACCTTCTCCCCCGGCCGCGACGCCCCGCTCAACCCGTTCCACACGCGCGAACTCGACGCCGCGGAACTGACCGAGCTGCTCGGCGAGGCCGGTTTCCGCGTTGAGCTGATGACCGGCGTGCACCACGGCCCGGCGCTGCGCACGCTCGACGTCAAGCACGGCGGCTCGTTCATCGACGCCCAGATCGAACGCGCCCTGGCGGGCGAGCCGTGGCCCGCCGACCTGACCGCCGACGTCGCGGGCGTCGGCGCCGGCGACTTCGTCCTCGATCCCGAGAACATCGACGCGAGCCTGGATCTGGTCGCGATCGCGGTGAAGGATCCCGCGCGGTGACCACCCGCGAACCGGGCATGTTCGCCCTCGTGCTGCACTCGCACCTGCCGTGGCTCGCCAACCACGGGCGCTGGCCCGTCGGCGAGGAATGGCTTTACCAGTCTTGGGCCGCAACGTATCTGCCGGTCACGGACGTACTGCACCGGCTCGCCGCCGAAGGGCGCACCCGGCTGCTCACCCTCGGGGTGACTCCCGTACTCGCCGCCCAGCTCGACGATCCGCACTGCCTGACCGGCATGCACCACTGGATCGGCAACTGGCAGTTGCGCGCGCACGAAGCCGCCGGCATGTCCGAGCAGTCCTACCGCGACCTCGGCGCACGCGAGCACCGCCTCTCGGCCGCGGCGCTGGACCAGTTCGAAACCCGTTGGCGCCACGGCGGTTCCGCGGTCATCCGCGGGTTGATCGACGCCGATGCGATCGAACTACTCGGCGGCCCGCTGGCGCATCCGTTCCAGCCGCTGCTCGACCCGCGGCTGCGCGCGTTCTCACTGTCGGAGGGCCTGTACGACGCGCAGGCCCGCTGGCGACACACGCCCCGCGGGATCTGGGGCCCCGAGTGCGCCTTCACCCCCGGCATGGAGACCGGCTACGCCGCCGCGGGTGTCCAGCACTTCATGGTCGACGGTCCCGCCCTGCGCGGCGACACCTCCCTCGGCCGCACCGTGTGGGACTCCGACGTGGTGGCCTTCGGCCGCGACCTGCAGGTCTCCTACCGCGTGTGGTCACCGAAATCCGGCTACCCGGGGCACGCCGCGTACCGGGATTTCCACACCTACTGCCACGACACCGGTCTCAAGCCCGCGCGGGTCACCGGCCGCACCGTGCCGTCGCACGAAAAAGCGCCCTACGACCCGGATTTCGCATCGGCGACCGTCGACAAGCACGTCGCCGACTTCGTCGACACCGTGCGCAAGCGCCTCCGCAGCGAATCGAAGCGGATCGGCCGGGACGCGCTCGTCGTCGCCGCGTTCGACACCGAACTGTTCGGTCACTGGTGGTACGAGGGACCGCTGTTCCTGGAACGGCTGCTGCGGGCACTGCCCGACGCCGGCATCGAGGTCGGCACCCTCGCCGACGCCCGCGACCGCGGTTACGTCGGCACCGCCGTCGAACTCCCCGACTCGTCGTGGGGATCCGGCAAGGACTGGCGGGTGTGGGCCGGCGAACAGGTCCAAGACCTCGTGCGGCTCAACGACGAGGTCGTGCGCACCACCCTCGACATCCTCGACAAGGAGCGTGCCACCGCCGCACCCGGCCTGCCCGCGCTGCGCAACCGCGTCCACGACCAGATGCTGCGCGAGGCGCTGATGGCGGTCTCGAGCGACTGGGCGTTCATGGTCAGCAAGGACACCGCCGCCGGATACGCCCGCGACCGCGCGCACAAACACGCGCACGCGCTGCGCGAGATCGCCGACGCACTCGCGTCCGGCCGCCACGACGCGGCCGCGCGTCTCGCCGACGGCTGGAACCGCGCCGACAACCTGTTCCCTGCACTCGACGCCCGCCGACTGCCGAACGGAGAACCGACATGAGAATCCTCATCGTCTCGTGGGAATACCCGCCGGTCGTCGTCGGCGGACTCGGACGCCACGTGCACCACCTGGCCACCGAACTCGCCGCGGCCGGCCACGAGGTCGTCGTGCTGTCCCGGCGTCCCACCGGCACCGATCCGTCCAGCCACCCCACCATCACGCACATCGCCGAGGGCGTCCTGGTGGTCGCGGTCGCCGAGGACCCGCCGCACTTCGACTTCGGCGAGGACATGCTCGGGTGGACCCTCGCGATGGGTCACGCGATGGTCCGCGCCGGCGTCGGCCTCAGCAAGGGCGGCATCGGCGACGGCTGGACCCCCGACGTCGTGCACGCACACGACTGGCTGGTCGCACACCCGGCGATCGCGCTCGCCGAATACTTCGACGTGCCCCTCGTGTCCACGCTGCATGCCACCGAGGCAGGCCGGCACAGCGGCTGGCTGTCCGGGAAGATGAATCGCCAGGTGCACTCGGTGGAGTGGTGGCTGGCGAACGAATCGGATTGGCTCATCACGTGTTCGGCGTCGATGCGCGACGAGGTCGCCGAACTGTACGGGCCGGATCTGCCGTCGATCTCGGTGATCCGCAACGGCATCGACGTCACCACCTGGTCGTACCGCGACCGCGAACCGCGCACCGGCCCGGCGCGGCTGCTGTTCGTCGGGCGCCTCGAATACGAGAAGGGCGTGCAGGATGCGATCGCGGCGCTGCCGAAGATCCGGCGGTCGCACCCGGGGACGACACTCGTCGTCGCCGGTGAGGGAACCCAGTTCGAATGGCTGCGCGAGCAGGCACGCATCCACCGGGTCGCGCGGTCGGTGACCTTCCTCGGCAACCTCGACCACACCGAACTGCTCGGCTGGCTGCACGGCGCCGACGCGATCGTGCTGCCGAGCCGGTACGAACCGTTCGGGATCATCGCGCTCGAGGCGGCCGCCGCCGGAACCCCGCTCGTCACCTCCACCGCGGGCGGTCTCGGCGAGGCCGTCGTCGACGGTGTCACCGGCCTGTCGTTCCAGCCGGGCGACGTGGCCGGGCTCGTCTCGGCGGTGCGGGAGCTGCTCGACGAACCCGACGCCGCTCAGGAACGCGCCCGCGCGGCCCGCGCGCGGCTCACCGACGACTTCGACTGGCGGCAGGTCGCCGAGGAGACCGCGCAGGTGTACGCGGGCGCGAAGCGGCGGGTGCGCCATCCGCTGGCACGCCCGACCATCCCGCAACGTCCGCTCCCCGACCGAGGCTGACCCGCGTTCCGTGCGCGTTTCCGGTAGTGGGTGCTACCGGAAACGCGCACGAGGCCGTCAGGCCGGGGTGAGCGACGGCTGCAGGTCCGCCCACCGACGGACCTGCTCCAATTGCGCCGCGAGCGCAAGCAGCAGCCCCTCTCCGCCGAGCGGTGCGACGAACTGCACGCCGAGCGGCAGACCTGTCCCCGTCCGGTACAGCGGCACCGAGATCGCCGGGCGCCCGGTGATGTTCGCGAGCTGCGTGTAGGGGGTCCGGCCCAGGTTGTCGTCGACGATCGAGTCCAGGACGCCACCGAGCCGGGCAAGACGGCCGAGCCGGCCCGCGACGATCACCCGGCTCAGCATCCGGATCATCGGCGGGGTGGACAATTCGCCGACCCGCACCGGTGGCGACGCCAACGTCGGCGTGAGAAGCAGGTCGTAGCGCTCGTGGAACGCCATCAACCGCTGCGTGTAGCCGTTCCACCGTTCCAGCGCCGCAAGATAATCCGGCGCCGACACCGACCGGCCGACCGCCGCGAGGACACGGGTGTCGAGTTCGAAACCGTCCGGGCCGCAACCGGTCCGGCAACGGGCGTCGTCGACCTCCTGCGCGAGCGAGGCGAACCACATCGTCAGGAAGTCCGTCGCGAGGCGCCGCTCGTCGACGCCGGTCTCGGCGGGTTCGACGTGGTGCCCGAGCTCGTCGAGCAACGCGATGGCGTCGTCGACGGCCGCGACCGCTTCCCGGTCGACCGGGGTGCCGAGCGGTGACGCGGTCGCATAGCCGATGCGCAACTGCCGCGGCGGACGGCTCGCGACCGTCGCATAGGACTCCTCGGCGCGGGCACCGAGGTACGGACCGGTCGGATCGGGGCCGGCGATGACGTCGAGCATCGCCGCCGCGTCCCGCACCGTGCGGGTGACGACGCCGTTGGACACCGCCCCGTGCATCAGCTCCCCGACCGCCGGGCCGCTGGGCACCACACCGCGTCCCGGTTTGAGCCCGACGAGCCCGCAGCAGGCGGCGGGGATCCGGATGGACCCGCCGCCGTCGTTCGCGCCGGCCGCGGGCACCACCCCTGCGGCGACCGCCGCGGCCGAGCCGCCCGACGATCCGCCGGGCGTGTGCGCCGGGTTCCACGGGTTACGGGTCGGCCCGTTCGCCTCGGGTTCGGTGATGTTCTTCGCCCCGAACTCCGGGGTGTTCGTCTTGCCGAACACGACCAGCCCCGCATCGAGCCAGCGGTCGACGACGAGCGCGTTGCGCGCCGCCGGGAGCGCGGCCAGGGCACGGCTGCCACTGCCGGTCGGGGTGCCCACCACGTCCTGCGCGAGATCCTTCACCAGGAACGGCACCCCGGCGAAGGGACCGGTGAGGGAACCCCGGGCGCGGGTTCGGGCGCGCTGGTCGAGCCGGTACACCACCGTGTTCAGCACCGGATCGACCGCATCCAGGCGCGCGATCGCCGCGTCGAGCAGTTCCTCGGCACCGACCTGACCGGTGGCGACGAGCTCGGCCAGTCCCACCGCGTCGTAGCGGCGATAGTCGGAATAGTCCATCGCGCAGCTCCCCTCGTGCTCCGTCGACGACGGTTATCGGCTCAGGATCCGGTGTCCGCGGCTTGCGGCAGGTCGCCCAGCTTCTTGCGGGCGATGTCTTCGAGCGCGGCAATGTGCTCGGCGCGTTGCGCTGCAGCGGCCTCCCAGTCTGCCCGGCGGTTCTTCACGGCCTTGGCCGGGGAACCGACCGCGATGCTGAAGTCCGGGATGTCGCCCTTGACCACGGCGTGGGCGCCGAGCACGCAGCCACGTCCGACTCGGGTCCCGCGCAGCACAGTGACCTTCGCGGCGATCCACGTGTCGGGTCCGATCCGTACCGGGCTCTTGACGATGCCCTGGTCCTTGATCGGGAAGGTGACGTCCTCGGTTCGGTGGTCGAAGTCGCAGATGTAGCACCAGTCCGCGACGAGGGTCGACGCACCGATCTCGATGTCGAGATAGGTGTTGACGACGTTGTCCTTTCCGAAGACGACCTTGTCGCCGATACGCAGCGATCCCTCGTGACAGCGGATGGCGTTGCCGTCACCGATGTGGACCCACTTGCCGATCTCGAGCCGGGACAGTTCCGGGGTGGAGTGGATCTCGACGTTCTTACCGAGGAAGACCATGCCGCGCAGGATCACGTGCGGGTTCGCGAGCTTGAACTTCGCGAGGCGGTAGTACCGCACCAGGTACCACGGTGTGTACGCCTTGTTGGCCAGCACCCACCGCAGCGAGTCGACGGTCAGGAATTTCGCCTGGTCGGTGTCCCGCCGACGTGAACCACGCCACCTCGTGCGCAACGGTGCGCCCCACATGCTCGTCATAACATGCCAGCCTACGGTCAGCCTCGTGCGGAAAGCACGGGACCCGGCCCGATAGTCTGACGGATCGAATCCTTCGGGCCTGAGGAGAGATGTGTGATGCGGGGTGTCCTGCGGACGGCAGTGCTGACGACGACGGCAGCACTCGCGCTGAGCGGATGCGGAAGCGGGGACGAACCGATCGACATTCTCTCCGCCGGGGCGTGGCCGGGCCGCTATTCCGACGCCCACAACAGCAGCGCCTCCGCCGCGGACGGACTCTCCGATGTGTCCGTCGCCTGGACTCGGTCGGTCGGCGGCACTGTCGGCTCGCCGCCGTCGATCGCCCCCGGCGGCCAGATCTTCGTCAGCGCATCCACCGACACCGGCTGCAATCTGTTCGCCTTCCAGATGGACACGGGCCGCAAACGCTGGTGCACGCGTCTCGCGCCGGGTGTCGAGGTGGTCACGCCCGTCGCCGACACCGTCGCCAACGTCTACGTCGGCGAGGAAGGCGGGCTGTACTCGTTCAACGAACACGGACAGCGGCGCTGGCGCATCCCGGTGAGCGGCACACCGCGCAGCGTGCAGTTCACCGGCGACGGAAACCTGCTGGCGGTCACGCACTTCGGGCAGGTGAACGTGGTCGACACGCAGACCGGGAAGCTGGCCGCGCCGATCTACGACATGGTGCCCGTCCCGGGTGTGGGGGACGGCACGAACGTGCCCCGGCAGGCTCCCGGCCACGGGCTGGCCGCATGCTTCGGCGGCTCCCCCGACTGCCCGGTCGCGACGACCCCCGCGGTGGATGTCGCAACCGACCGCATCTTCGTGACCCTGTGGCGCCCGGGCGCGGACCGGGCCGCGCTGGTCGCGTTGCGCTACACCGGCGGCGACGACGCGCACATCGCCGAGGAATGGTCGTCGGAGGACCTGCCGGGCGGCGCGGTCACGAGCCCGGTGCTCTCCGCGGACGGTGCGACGGTCTACGTGCACGACGGCGACGGCACCCTGTGGGCGATCGACGCCGCGACCGGCTCGCCGCGCTGGAGCCACGATCCGGGATACATCACGTCGACAGGTCCCGCGGTGACCGCCGACCGGACGATCCTGCTCGCCGGAGGCGGTGCGGACGGTCCGCTCGTGGCGCTGCGCGACGCCGGGGATCACCCCGAACCGCTGTGGCAGCGTGACGATGTGCGCCAGCTCGGTGCCGTGGCCGCTGCCGCGAGCGGGGTGGCGTACACGGTGGTGCGGGCACCCGACGGCCTCGCCGCGCTGGTCTTCGACACCTCCGACGGCACCACGCTGGATCTCGAATCCCTGCCCGGGGCATCCGGTTTCGCGGTCGGCACCGCGATCGGACCGGACGGGGAGCTGCTGGCGACCACGCTGCTCGGGGACCTGTACATCCTGCGCTGACCGCCTCGAACGGCCGACGCCACGGCACCGGCGCCTGCGCACCGGTGCCGTGGCGTCGGCAAAACACGTCAGGATGCCAGAACCGTCAACTCGATACCGCCTCCCCGGCGGATCGTGTTGTAGATCGGGCAGGTCGAGACGAACCGGTCACGCAACACGTCCGCGGCGGCCTGATCGACCCCGCTTGTGGTGATCGTGAACCGTGTGAAGTCGTACCGGGTCGGGTCCTCACCTCCACGGGCGTGCGATGCCTCGACGCGAATCCCGGTGAGCGGCAGTCCCAGCTCCTGGGCGTTCGCCTCGACGTTCGCCATCGCACAGGATGCGAGGGCCGACAGGAGCAGCTCCCCGGCCTGGATGGACTCACCAGGGCCGAATCGCGAGTCGGTGACCAGGTGGTTGGCGCGGGCGTCGATCACGAACCGGCCGGGTACCCCCGCAATGGTGTGCCCGGACACGGCGGCGACGTTCGATGCGGACACATCGACGGCACCGGCGCTCATCAGGCGACGCTCGCAGGCCGGGGGATCCGGTTTTCCCACTCACGTGCGGCGGGACGACCGAGTCCGAGGTTCTCCCGCAGGGTGCCGCCCTCGTACTCGGTGCGGAACAGGCCACGCTTCTGCAGCTCGGGGACCACCTGACGGGTGAAGTCCTCGAAACCACCGGGCTGGTAGGGAGCCTGCACCATGAAGCCGTCGCAGGCTCCCCCGGTGAACCACTCTTCGAGACCGTCCGCGACATCCGTTGCGCTACCGATGAATCCGCCTTCGACCCGGCCACCGTACTGCTTTCCGAGCTCACGCAGGGTAAGCCCCTCGCGTTCGGTGATCTCGCGGACCTCACGGTAGTGGCCCTCGACGCCGGGAACTTCGACGTCGGGGAGCCGCTCGTCGAGGGGGAACGTGGACAGGTCCACGTCCAGGTGGTACGCGAGGGTCGAGAGCCCGCCCAGCGGGGGCACCAGCTCGAACAGCTCCTCGAAGATCTGCCGGGCGATCGCGCCGGTGGCACCGACGATCGGTGCGATCGACGGCAGGATCTTCACCTGACGGGGGTCGCGGCCGTGGGCGGCGGCCCGTTCCTTGATCTCCCGGTAGAAGTCCTGCGCCGACTCGAGCGAGGCGTGACTGCAGAAGATCACGTCGGACCAGCGCGCAGCGAAGTCCTTGCCCTTGGCGGAGGCTCCGGCCTGGATCACCACCGGATAGCCCTGCGGCGGACGGGGCACGTTGAGCGGCCCCTGGACGGTGAACCACTCCCCCTTGTGGTCGATCGCCTGCACCTTGGCGGGGTCGGCGAACAACGGCGCCTCGGTGTCGAGGATCAGCGCGTCGTCTTCCCAGCTGTCCCAGAGCTTCGCCGCGACCTCGAGGAACTCGTCGGCGCGCTCGTAGCGCTTCTCGCGGGGAAACTGCTCGTCGCGGTTGAAATTTCGCGCCTCGGATTCCTGGAACGAGGTCACCACGTTCCAGGCCGCGCGTCCCCCGGTGAGGTGATCCAGGCTCGCGAACGAGCGGGCCACGGTGAACGGCTGTGCGTACGTGGTGGATACCGTCGCAGCGAGCCCGAGGTGCCGGGTCACGGCCCCCATCGACGACAGCACGTGCAACGGGTCGAGACGCATCGATCCGAGCGCACCGTTGCGCAACTGGGTGTCGGTGCTCGAACCGAACCGGTCGGGTACCGACAGGATATCGGCGAAGAACGCGAGGTCGAACCGGCCGTCCTCGAGGGTGCGGGCGATGTTCTGGTAGTAGTCCGCGGACAACCATCCGGGCACCGAGGCCGGGAAACGCCAGCCGCCGGGGCGGCCGGGACCGGCGGTGATGAACGCGGCGAGATGCATCTGGGGATCGGTCATGGTGCTGCTCATACCTACTTCGAGAGTTCCTGGTCGATGACGGACTTGATCGAGTCGAACCGCGGATCCTGCAGCCACGACGTGACGTCGACCTGCTCGGGGTAGATGCCGAGCCGGTGGAAGTTGTCGGCGAGATCCTGGGTTCCCGCAATCGCGCCGGCACCGACCGAGGTGAACTGTCCCGCGCCGGAGTACGAGAGGCGGCTCGTCTCGACCAGATCCCGGTACACCGCGGCCTCCGTCGCGCTCCCCCCGAAACCTCCCAGTCGTGTGAACTCGTCGACGGCGGCTGCGGGATTGGCCTCGATCCAGCGCTGCGCGTCGCGGACGTTGCGGACCAGCGCCGCCGCGACCTCGGGGTGGTTGTTCGCGAACGACTCGCTCGCGACGAAGAAGGCGTAGTCGTAGGTCTTCACGTCGGGCAGGGTCGCGGCGCCGTGCTTACGCTTGGCGAGCTCGGCCGTCGGCTGCCACGTGATCCAGGCATCCACCTTGCCCTGCGCGAACGCCGCCTCGGCATCCGCCGCGGCGAGGTTGACGTACTCGATGTCGTCGAGTGTCAGACCAGCGGATTCGAGGTACTTGACCAGACTGTACGTGCCGGTCGTGCCGCGGTGGTCGGCGACCTTGCGGCCCTTCAGGTCTGCGGCGGACCGGATGCCGGAGCCCTGAGGAACCAGAACGTCCACCTCGTTGCCCGGCAGCGGGTACGCCACCAGCGGGACGATGGGAACCCCGCCGCCGATCGCGTAGATGACTGCGGTTGCGGTGGCGAAGGAGAAGTCGACGCTGCCGGACTTGATCGCCTCCATCACCGGCAGGGACGCCGGGAATCCGGTTGGCCATTCCACGGGCACGCCGAGATCGGCGGCGACGTCGAAACCGCCGAGGCTGTTGCGCAGTACTGTGCCCGGTTCGGCGTTGCCGTCGCCGATCAGCGCGTACCGGACCCGGGTGAGGGGTCCGTCCTCGTCGGCTGCGGCGTCGGAGCTGCACCCGGCGAGGGACAAGGCGGTCAGGCCGAGCACACCGGCGCCGGTGGCCTTGAGGAAACCGCGTCGGCTCAGCGACGAAGAGGTCAGGGGTGACATAGCGGGGGTGAAACCTTCCTACGGACGGATCGGGAGAGCTGGGGCAGGAATGCAGGGCTCGATCAGGAGTGCAGGGCTCGATCAGGAATGCAGGGCTCGATCAGGAATGCAGGGCTCGATCAGGAATGCAGGGCTCGATCGGCCTCGAGGAGTCCGTCGAGGAACTCCTCCTTCCAGGCCGCGAGCCGGGCGTCACCGCGATGGCGGGGGCGGGCCTGATCGATCCGGAGTTCGCGCGTGATCCCGGATTCGGTGAGCAGCAGCACCCGGTCGGAGAGGATCAACGCCTCTTCGACGTCGTGCGTGACGAGCAGGACGGTGCGGGGACGCTCGGCGAGCATGCGTTCGAGCAGTTGCTGCATCGTGACCCTAGTGATCGCGTCGAGAGCACCGAACGGCTCGTCGAGGAGCAGCACGTCGGGCCGGTGGAGCAGAGCCCGGGCGAGTGCGACGCGTTGCCGCTGGCCGCCCGACAGTTCGGAGGGCCAGGCGTTCTCCCGACCGGCGAGTCCGACCTCACCGAGCAGCGCGGCTGCCTCGTCGCGTCGTCCCCGGGTGCCGAGCTGGACGTTGTCGAGGACATTGCGCCAGGGCAGGAGGCGGTCTTCCTGGAACATCATGCGGGAGACGACGGGCCGGTCGCCTGTCGGCTCGACGCGGCCGGCGGTCGGCTGCTCGAGTCCGGCGAGAATGCGGAGCAGAGTGGATTTGCCGACGCCGCTGGGTCCGAGGAAGGTCACGAACTCGCCCGGCGCGATCGACAGGTCGATGTTGCCGAGGATTCGCTTGTCCTGGTAGTGGTGCCCGACGTCGAGCAGGTCGAGTCCGACGAGGTCGCGGGACATCAGCGGGTTCCCTTCCGATAGTTCGGGTTCCAGCGGAGAACCCGCGCCTCGGCCAGCCGGATGAGTTGATCGGCCAGGAGGCCGGCGAGCGCGTAGAGCACGATCGCGAGGACGATCCTGTCGTTGCGGAGGAGGTCGCGGCCGTTCTGGGCGAGGAAACCGATGCCTTCGCTGGTCGCGATGGTTTCGGCGATCACGAGCGTCAGCCAGGCCACGCCGAGCGCGTAACGGATGCCCGTCAGGATCATCGGCATCGCGCCGGGCACGATGACCTGCCGAATCAGCTCGCCGCGCCCGAGCCCGTAGGAGCGGCCGAGCTGCACGAGCTTCGGGTCGACCGTGCGGATACCCGCGACGGTGTTGAGGTAGACGGGGAAGATAACGCCGAGGATCACGAGCATGACCTTCGGCAACTCGCCGATTCCGAACGCCGCGATGAGCAGCGGGACGAGTGCGAGATGCGGCAGGGCACGCAACATCTGCAGCGTCCGGTCGACGAGCCCCTCGGCGATGCGCGAGAGGCCGACGGCGAAACCGAGAACGAGCCCGATCGCGGCGCCGATCGTGAAGCCGATGACGATGCGTCGCACGCTCACCATCAGATGGGTTTGCAGTTCTCCCTCGCTCCAGAGAGTCCGGGCGGTCTCGAGAACCTTGCTGGGCGGCGGCAGGATCGACGCTGAAACGAGTCCGGTCGACGAGGCCCACTGCCAGCCGAGCAGCACGAGGACCGGCACGACCCACGGCAACAGCGAGGTCGCGCGCGGTGTCCGGATGGCGTGTCGGCCACGTGACGGCTCGGCAGGGGGTGCGACGGTCGGTTCGACGGAGATCGTGAGCTCAGACATGGCCGGTCGCCGTCGGTGTGGGGGTGGTCGTGTTCATCGTTCTCCTCGCGGGCAGCAGTGCGACGAGAACGATAAATACAAACGACAACATGCGACGACGGTTGTATACACATGAATTCAAACCCTTCCCATCCGTGCGGCATCCTGGTATGCGTTGTCGATCGAGTTTCTGCCCGCCCCAACGAGGAGATCCGCCGGTGGACGACGACAGATCGCCGTACGCACAACTGCGCGAACGCATCACGAGCGGCGAGTGTGTGCCCGGGACCATGCTGGTGCCCGCGACCGTCGGCACCGAGATGGGACTGTCGCGCACTCCGGTGCGTGAAGCATTGCAGCGACTCGAGTTCGACGGCCTGGTGATCAAGGTCACGCGCGGCTACATGGTGCGCGAGCGCACCGAAGAGGAGGTGCTCGCCATCTGCGATGCCCGGATCGCGCTGGAATCCGCTGCGGCCTTCAGCGCAGCCACGAGGCGATCCGAGATCGACCTCGCCCGGCTCACCAGCCTGTTCGACCGGGCCCTCTCGGCCTCGGACCCGGCCAGCGCGTTGCGCCTGCACAACGAGTGGCACACCGCGCTCCGCAACGCCGCCCACAACGCCACCATCGCCGAGTTGATGGAACGCCTCGATGCGCAATTGGCCGCCTACGACGCCGAGGAAGCGAAGGCGCCCGGCAATCTCGACGCGATCGAGACCGAGCACCGCGCCATCCTCGACGCGATCGTCGCGGGGAACGGCGAGCAGGCGCGCGCCCTGATGACCGCTCACCAGGAGCGCACGCGCGACCTCCGGATCGCAGCGATGGCCGCCCGCTAGGTGTAGTTCCCA
>NZ_BCXI01000017.1 GCF_001895025.1 Rhodococcus zopfii NBRC 100606 = JCM 9919 | reverse complement strand
TTCTACACCTCGGTCGGCGTGGATGCCAGCCGTGCCGATCGGGTCGCTGCTGCGCAGATCGGTGCGACGGTGGCCGGTGCTGCGGCGGGCGCTGCGGCCGGGGCGGTTCCCGGCGCGCTGATCGGCGGCACCATCGGCGGTATCGCCGGGGCTGCGGCCGGTGGTGTGGTGCCGCTGCCGATCCCGGTGCTGCCCGCGGTGACCACCGGCGTGGCCGGGACCGCGGCGGGCGCCGCGATCGGCGCTGCGGTCGGCGCGGTCCCCGGCGCGGTGGTCGGCGGGGTGGCCGGTCTGGCGGCCGGGACCGCCTTCGGTGCCGGGGACGACGAGGGCCAGCCCATCGAGGTGCAGCTGCCGGATGTGCACCAGGAGGCGCTCACCGAGCAGGCCGATGCCACGGTCGAGCAGTGGCGCTCCTCCGGTCCGGTTGGGCAGGCCGCGGCCGACGCCGTGCGCAGCGTCGTGACCACCGCTCCGCAGGTCGATTCGCAGGTCCGCGAGTGGGTGAAGGTCCAGCCCGGTGGCGAAGGTGTCGTCGCGGGAGCGGACACCGTGCTGACCACGTTCTTCGACGGTTCGCTCGGCACTGCCGCCGAGATGATCTCGACCGCGGCCGCGGACGGCATCAACCCGGCCTGACCTGCCCGAACATCTCGCCGGTGGGGGCGGGTAGCTCCGCCCCCACCACCCGACGACGGAGGACACATTGTCGACCGGCAATCGAGGACAACTCTTCCCGGACGTGACCGAGCGGTACGGGCCGGAGCCGACTGCGAGCGACGAACGAGAGACCGGATCGGTGCGCATTCCGATCCCGGACGAGACCCTCGACGCCGCGGGGGTGCCGGCATCGGACCTCCACCCGGTCGATGCGGCCTGCGTCCCCGAACAGCCTGCTACCGACGACGAGTCGGTCATCCAGACCGACCTCGAACCGATCGTCGCTGCCGAACCCGCAGCCGAGATCTACCCGGCCCCGGTCCATCCTGCCGATCACTCAGCCCACGGCCCTGCCGGATACGACGATCAGACCCCGGCCGACGACGAGCACGGCGGGGCCGGATACGGCGATACGGCGACCGAGGTCGACCCCTATGCAGGCGCCCCGGAGTGGGTCCGCGCCCACATTCCCCGTGGCCCGCTGATGATCCCCGAACGCACCCGTGGGGGATTGAAGTCCGCGATCGGCCGTGCCCGACCTGCTCGCCCGACCCCTGCTCGCCCGACCCCTGCCGCAGCTCCGGCTGCGGCTCCGGTCGAGGTCGTCGAGGAGACGACCACCCAGCCGGTCACCGACAGCGCCTCTGCGGCCGCGACCGCCCGCCCCGATCGATCCCGCACCTGGATGCTCGGCGGCGGCGGTGTCGCGGTGCTGGCGGTGGTCTCCGCGGCGGTGGTCACCGCGACGGTCGGCACCACCGACGAACCGCAGGTGCCGCCGCTGCCCTCGCCGACGGCGGTGTCCTCGTCCACCACCTCGACGTCGACGGTCGCGGCTCCGGCGTGGTGCGCCCCGGTCACCGAGCCCGGCCGGGTCGTCGGCAACGGTCCCGGTGGCCGCGATTCCGGCCCTGCGGTGATCCAGGCGTTCGAGTACGCCTACTACGTCGAGCGGGACGGCAAGGCCGTCGCGGAGCTGATGGTCCTGCCGGGCACCGATATTCAGTCGTTCATCGACGCCGTTCCGGTCGGGACCGAGCACTGCGTGAGCGTGCTGCCGACCGAGGACCCGAACCGCTGGTCGGTCGATGTGCTGCTGAAGTTCCCGCCCGTGGGAGACGAAGGCATCCACAAGCAGTGGATCACCACCCTGCCCGCCGACGGCGGGTTGAAGATCGCGAACGTGGAGAACCGATGAACAACGTTGTTGCTTTTCGTCGTAGCCCGACAATCGAGCAGCCCGAAGACCTCTCGGCCATCGTGGTGGCCGGCTCCGGCGCAGCGGCGGCGACCACCACCTGCTTCGGCCTGGCCACCGCCCTGCGCCTGGGCCTGGGCGCCGACGTCGCCGCGATCGACGGCACCTTCGGCGGCGGGAACCTGCTCGACCGGGTCGGCGTCGAACCGATCGACTCGGCGCGGGCGATCCGCCAGCTCGGCTCGCGCATGGCTCTCAGCAGCGCCGGGGCCGTGGTCGTCGGCCACGGCGACGCCACGGACACGGCGCTGGTGGACAGCCTGCTCGCCGACCGGCATCTCGCCCGCATCCACGACGTCGGTACCGCGTTGCGCTCGCGGCGTCTGGCCCCGTTGCTCGAGGCCGGGGCCGCGATCGTGATCGTCGCCCCGCCCCGCTCGGAACCGCTGGCCCGGATGCGCGACGGTCTCGAATGGCTCATCGGCACCTACGGCCACGGCGTGCTTTCGCGCACGGTGGTGTCGATCTCGCACCAGATGCCGCACCGCCTGGTGGATCTGGCCCCGATCCGAGAGCACCTGGCCCCACGGGTCGCCGGATTTGTCGAAGTGCCCTTCGATGCGGCCTTGGCGCGGCCGGGCACCGTCGATCACCGCCGCCTGTCGGCCGGGTCGATCGACGCCTGGACCGACGTGCTCGACGCGTTGGGCCGCATCGAGGCCGGCGACCGCGACACCGATCACCAGGCCGGGGCGGGGGAGCCGGCATGAGCACCCGCGAACGCACCAGCGTCGAGGTGAGGGTCGATCCGTACCCGGTGGCTGCGCCCGGACCGGCGGTGTGGCTGCTCGGTGCGCACGGCGGGGCCGGGGTCTCCACTCTCGCCCGGTACTGGGACTTCGCCGAGGATGCTCGGCATCAGTGGCCGTGCGGTGACGCCCGGGAAGCCGAATCGCCGTGTGTGGTGGTGGTCTGCCGCGAAACCATCCAGGGCCTGTCCAGCGCCCACGACCTGATCCTCGAGCACCGCCACCGCGGGTTGGTGTGCGAGCTGCTCGGCCTGGTCACCGTCGCGAACGCGCCCGGTCAGCCCCCGAAGGAGGTGCGTCAGCTGCGCTCGATCGTCACCGGCGCGGTGGCTGCGCACTGGGCGATCGGCTGGCATCGCTTCCTGGCCTCGGCGGCCCGGTCGAGCCTGCCCACCTGGCGCGCCCTCGACGGCGTGCCGATTCGAACCAAGGGAGCCGTGATCGCAGTTCCCGAGGACGTGATCGCTGCCGGCGTCGGCATCGTCACGGCACTCCAATCCGCCCTGCCGACCTTGTGGTCGGGGCAGTAGCCAGCACCTTCGAGCAAAGGACATTTGCATGTTCCAGACAGTCGTGGACACCGCGATTCTCGCGCAAGGCGCCGTGAATTTCGACATCAACCCGGAGGTGCCGCCGGGCGCGAACGGCCTGCTCAAGCTGCTGAACTGGCTGCTGTGGGGCGTCACGCTCGCGTGCGTGGCCGCCCTGATCTTCTCGGGCGGGAAGTTCGCGTGGGAGAAGTGGCAGCACGGATCCGGGGACTCACCGAAGATGCTCGTCGGTGCCCTCGTCGGCGCGATCGTCGCCATCTCCGCCAACCAGATCCTCAGCGCCGTCACCAGCGCGGCATAAGGCGGGGTCAGCGATGCAGGTGTCCGCACAGGGCGTGGTCAGCCCGCCCCCCGACGTCCTCGACGGGTTCCAGACCCTCCTGGGGTACGCGGCCGGGATCGTCTTTCTCCTGTGTGTGGCCAAGGTGATCTTCGTCGGCGCACGCCTGGCGTGGGACCACAAGCACGGGGCCGGCCTCGAATCCCCCACCGCTGCCGAGTTCCTGGCAGCGAACATCGGCGCGATCCTCGCCGGCGGTGTGGCCGCCACCCTCGCCACGATCCTGCTGGCCACCGCCCAGGGGCCCCAGGCCCACCAGCTCGGAGGCGGCCATTCCCCGACCGTGATCGAGCAGCTCGAACAGATGCAGCAACAGCAGCAACAGCAGCAATCCGGCAACGAGGAGAACGAACGATGATGCGTCGGGGGGCGCGGGCCGCGGTGGTCGCGGTGGCGCTGGTGGCTACCAGCTGCGGGGGATCGGACACAGGCGAGAGCCCGGTGTCGCTGACCGATCCGCCGCAGATCACTCGGTGGGTGACCGTCGGTGGCATCGAGGTGCCGATCGGCACCACCGACGGACCTCGAGGCGGTGAGTGGGAGCCCTTCGCCGGGTTCAGCCACACCCCGCAGGGCGCGGCCCTGGCGGCGATCACCCAGTCGGTGCAGCTGGCCACCGCGTCCGATCGCACCTGGCCGACGATCCTGGCCGGGGTGGCCGCCCCCGGCGAAGGCCGCGACCTGTACGCCGCCCACCGGGCGCTGGTGGAGTTTTCGGGCACCGATCCGGAGATGGTGCCGACCATCGTCGGCTACACCATCGGTGACTACAGCGACACCGCCGCCACCGTCGACGTCGTGCAGCGGTTCTCCGACGACTCGCTCGCCTCGGCGACCACCCAGGTGGTGTGGATCGACGGGGACTGGCGACTGAACCTGCCCAGCGACGATACCGCCGCCACCATCACCGCTCTCGACGGCGTGCCGTCGGAGCTGGTCGATCTCGAGGAGACCCGCAAGTGAACGAGCAGAACACCACCGACTCGACCAACGAGAAGAACACTCCCTCACTCGAATCCGAGAACGAGCGAGCATCGGCGGCGACCAAACTCACCATCGGCTTGGCGGCGGTGGCCGTCATCGTCGTCGTCGGCGTCGTGGTCAGCCTCGTGATGGTCTTCCGAGGTGATGACGCCGAACCGTTGGTCTCTCTCGAGCCGACCACCGGAGGCGCTACCACCTCTCAGGTCGAGGACGGACAGTTCGAACCGGAACCCATCTTCGACAAAGCCAACCGCGTCATCTACGTACCGCTCGAACCCCACGGGGTGATCCTGTCCGACACCCTCACCAGCGGAAACCGGCCCGCCGATCAGGCACCGAGTGGAGTGATGCTCCAACGCATCCACGGCAACATGGACCTGCCGTTCTCGACCTCCGACGGCCCCACCGGATTCACCGACAACGGTGTCGCCACCGGATTCTCCCGCACAGCCCAGGGAGCGGCGTTGGCCGCTGCTCATTACGGCGGTTACTTCGCCTCGGGCGCAGACCGAACGGACATGCTCGTGGAAGCCGGTCTGCTGTCGGACCCGAATGGTGAGGTGGCTAAGGCCAGTCTTGGCATCCCAGACAGTTCGCCGGCCTCGGCGTTGCCGATGGTCAAAGTCCTGTTCAATCCGGACCTGACACTCGTGCAATTCGGACGCCCCGTACAGAAGAGCGACGGTTCGACCGTGATCTCCTACTCGAAACTTCCTCTGGTCTGGCGTGACGGGGCCGGATGGGTTCTCAAGATCGATCCGGTGGGAATGGGAGAGGGCACCGAACCCATCGACGCGGCCGGGTGGTCGTCGTGGTGGTGAAGCACTTACTACGCAGTGCTGTCGTCACGCTCCTGACTCTGTTCGTTGCTCTCTCAGTCGCCACCACGGCATCTGCGCAGGAAACCGACTCGACCGAGGGCACCTCGGGCGGGACAGTCGAGGACTACGTAGACGATTCCGCCCCCAGCGGCACGGAAGTCGTCACCGATCTGGTCGCGTGCGCACTACCCAGTGCTGCTGCGATGTCGGATCTGACCTCATGGGCTAATGACGCTCTCGGAGTCAATCTCCCGACCTGTAAAGAGGGCGTGAGCGGCGCTCTAGATGCAGGGTCTCTCAAAGTCCAGAACAAGCTCGACGAGATAGCTGCGGGCGCGGTCGAGAAGACTGCGTTGTGGATCGGCAATGCGGGTGTCGCGGTGTTGAAGTTCGCGCTGGGATGGTGGATCACCGGCACCGAGATGGACGGGGACACCTTCCAAAAGACCGTG
Organism: Rhodococcus zopfii NBRC 100606 = JCM 9919; assembly: GCF_001895025.1. Taxonomy (GTDB): domain Bacteria; phylum Actinomycetota; class Actinomycetes; order Mycobacteriales; family Mycobacteriaceae; genus Rhodococcus; species Rhodococcus zopfii. The sequence continues at coordinate 162,431 of NZ_BCXI01000017.1, read as the reverse complement.
GCCACGGTCAACGACTACACCTTCTACATCCAGGTCGCCGCCTTGTCGTTGTCGCTGATCCTGCTCGGCGGGCGTCTGGCGCTGGCCCGATCGGGGGCGATCCGCGACACCTCGGAAGAGGGCCTGAAACAACTGGCCCGCGCTGCGGTGCTCGCCGGGGGAGCAACGACGATGATCGTGCTCGGCACCCGTCTGGCCGATCAGGTGTCGGCCTGGTTCATGGACAGTGCGGTCGGCTCCGATCCGTCCCGCCTGGCCGAAGCGATGGTGACGATCCAGCTCTATGCGGGTCCGGCCGGTGTCGGTTTGCTGTTCTTGATCGGCCTCATCGGGATGCTCGGCGGGTTGGTGATGGCGTTTTTGATGCTGCTGCGCACCGGCATCCTGGTGCTCATGGCGGCGGCACTGCCCATCGCGGGTGCGGCCGGGGGCACCAAGGTCGGCAGCCAGGCATTCGAGAAGATGCTGGCCTGGACGATCGCGTTCCTGCTGGTCAAACCGGTCGGGGCGTTCGTGATCGGGGTCTCGGCGATCCTGTTCCTCGAGGTCACCCCCACCATCACCGATCCCGAGAACGGGGACGGGTTCATGGCCCTGTCCGGGGTCATCACCTTGTGCGCCGCCGCCCTGGTGCTCCCGGCGCTGATGCGGCTGATCGTCCCGAACGTCGGCGCACTCGGTGGCGGCGGCAGCGGCATGGCAGCCGCGGCCGGTGCGGCGGCGGTCGGCGCGAAGGTCGGCGGGATGCTCGCCACCGGCGGTGCCAGTGGCGCAGCGTCCGGAGCGGCGACCACGTCGTCGACGTCGACGAGCATGGGCACCCCGCCCAGCGGCGCCCAGACCGGCGGCGCACCATCCGGTTTCGGTGCGGCAGGCGGGGGACCGGCCGGCAACCAGCAGGGCACCCCCTCCGGTGGCGGTGCCGGCGCGGCTCCGCAGGGCAACCAGCAGGGCACCCCCAGCGGCGGCGGGAATGGTCAGCCCGGCGGCAACACCTCCGGCACTCCCGGCGGCGGATCCTCCGGTGATGCGGCCGCGGCCGCGGTGGCGTCCGGTGCCGGTCAGCAGTTCCACCGAGGGGGCTTCGAGCAGTGAGCGAGGAGAAGACCTACAACACCTACGGCAACTGGCGCCGGCCTCGGGAGACCGGCCTGCTCGGGGCCACCTTCGGCACCTCGATCGCCGCGATCGCGGCTGCGGCCCTGGTCATCATCACGGGTCTGTTCTTCGGCCTGAAGGTCACCGTGCTGCTGGCGGTCCCGGTGATCGTGTGCTTCATCCCCCTGGTCATCTCCCGCGACGGGCGGTCCGGTTACGAAAGGGCACTGATGCGAGTCCAGTTCTGGCGGGCACGCCGTCGCGGTGAGCACACCTACGCCTCGGGCACGTTCTCCCGCGTTCCCGGGCGTGCGTACCGGCTTCCCGGGGTGCTCGCCGACACCGACCTGTACGAGGGCATCGACTCCGACGGGCGCACCTTCGGGATGATCCACATGCCCAGCCGGGGTGCCTACACGGTCGTGTTCGACGCCTACCCGCAGGGCGCCGAGGCCGTCGATCAGGACGTGATCGATCACTATGTCGGCAACTGGGCGCAGTTCCTGTCCGCGGCGGGGGAGACCTCGGACATCCTCGCGGTGGTCACCACCGTCGAAACCCTGCCCGAGACCGGCATCGAGCTGTACGAGACGGTCCACCAGAACACCCGCGCCGACGCCCCGCCGCTGGCCCGCGACGCGGCCTACCAGCTCGCCACCGGACTGACCACGGGCGGTATCCGCCTGGCAGCCCGCATTGCGATCACCTTCGAGGCCAAGACCACCGAACGCAGGCAGGACCCCTCCGAGCAGGCCGTCGAGCTCGGCCGCCGGCTGCCCGCGCTGACCGCGGCGGCGGCGCGGGCCGGTGTGCCGTGCTCGCCGATGGATGCCGACGAGGTCATGGCGTTCGTGCGCCGCTCCTACGATCCGGCCTCGCTCGTCGATGTCGAGGCCGGCCTGCACTCCGGCGACGGCACCGGCTTGAGCTGGGAGGACTGCGGTCCGCGCACCGCCCTGGAAAGCCCGGACGGCGGCAAGTACGTCCACGACGGCGCGGTGTCGGTGACCTGGGAGATGCGCGAAGCCCCCAAGGGCGCGGTCACCGAACGGGTGCTGCAAAGGTTGCTGGCGCCGAACGATGCGGTGCCGCTCAAGCGGGTGTCGGTGCTCTACCGGCCGCATTCGGCCGGCGATGCCACCGACATCGCCGACCGCGACTACCGCAACGCGATGGCCGAGGCCCACGGCGGCTCGCTCAAGAACGGCTCGATCGCCTCGGCGAAGTCGCAGATCGAGGTCGCCGCCACCTCGCAAGCCCGCATGGAGCAGGCCCGCGGTGCGGGCATGGTGCGCTTCGGGGTGCTCATCACCGTCACCGAACCGGCCGGCAGCGCCGATGTGCCGAAGATCGACGCCCTCATCGAAGACCTCTCGCGCCAGAGCCGGCTGACGATCCGCCGCTCCTGGTGCTGGCAGGCCGCCGCGTTCGCGGCCTGCCTCGGTGTCGGGGTCATCGCCCCGGACCACACCACCATTCCCAGCTTCCTCAGCAACTGACACGCAAAGGGCTATAGGCATGAGTGCACGCAACGCCACGAGATCGTCGCGGCTGCTCACAGCGGAGAAGATCGCCAAGACTCTGCTGTCGGACGACGAGCTCTCCCGCCTCGAAGAGCAGGCCGCCACCGCAACCGGACTCAAGAAGGCATGGAAGAAAAGCCTGGTCACCCGCCAGTACAGTCGCCGGGCGACGGTGGAGCGGTTGACCCGAATCAACACCGACGGCTTCGACCGCCAGGTCGCCGATCTCGACGCCCGCGGGTTCGACGGCCCCGGCGGGGGCCGGATGTCCACGGTGATGCCCCCGGTCGAATACCGCGGCACGAGTGTGCAGGTCGCCGGGATCTATCCGTGGATCGTCGGCGCGAAGGCCCCGCTGCTGGGCACCCCGCTGGGCCGGCACCTGACCACCGGAGCCGCCGTCGGTTTCGATCCGCTCTACGCCTGGAAGATGAAGGCGATCACCGCCCCGTCCTGCTTCATCTGCGCCCTCAACGGCTTCGGCAAATCCACCCTGCTGCGCCGCATCGCCCTCGGCGACATCGCCCGCGGCACGCTCGTGCTCGTGCCCGGCGACGTCAAGCCGGACCTGCGGGTGCTCGCCGAGCAGGTCGGCGGGCAGGTCAGCGAGGTCGGCTACGGCACCGGCGCGATCAACCCGCTGGGCCGCGGCCCGATCGGCGACGCAATCGAACAGCTCCCCGCAGGCTCCCTGGAGCGGGAAAAGGCCGAGTTCGCGCTGCACGCCCGCCAGCTCAACATGATCTGCGCGCTGCTCGAGATCGTCCGCCGCGGCCCGCTGCAGGACTTCGAGGAAACCCTGCTCGCCTCGGCGATCCGGCTGCTCTACGCCCCGGGCTCGACGTTCGACAACAATCATGCGGCCCGGATCGAGGACCTGCTGACGCTGATCGCCTCCGGCCCCGACGAGCTGAGGGACGATGCGGTGGCCGACACCGCCGAGGAATACCGCGGTCAGATCAAACCGCTGCTGCGCTCGCTGCGCGCGTTGGTCAAGGGCCGGTTCGGAGAGACCTTCAACCGGCACAGCACCGTGCGGATCGATATCACCAAGCCGATGGTGGACCTGGACATGTCCTCCGTCCCGCCGGGGGACGAGCTGATGCGGGCCGCCGTGCTGCTCGCCGGGTGGAACGAGGCGTTCGCGGCGGTGGAGGCGGCGCACATCCTGGCCGACAACCAGGTGCCCGGCGCGAAGTCGATCGCGGCGCACATCATCTTGGACGAGGTCTGGCAGGTGATCCAGACCGGCAGCTCGGCGGTGGCCCGCCTGGACGCGGTGCAGCGGTTGCAGCGGTCGATGGGTGTGGCGCTGACGCTGGTCACCCACTCGCTGGCGGACTTCGAGAAGGTCGGCGCGCTGGGCATGATCGAACGCTCCCGCGCCCGGATCATCGGCCCGGTCCCCGAAGCCGAACTCGACCGCCTCGCTCACTTCATGACGTTCTCGCAGGCCGAACGCGCGATGGTCACCGGCTGGGCCAACGACACCACCAACTCGGTGGAGGAGAAGAAGACACTGCGCCAAGCCCGACGCAAGGCGCTGGCCTCGGCTGACGGTGCTCCCGGCGTGGCGGACAGCACGCGCACCGCGGCCGGTGTCGGGCATTTCCTGCTCAAGCTCGGCGAAGGCGCGACACCGGGCACCCCGTTCAAGGTGTGGGTGCCCCAGGCGGAGAAGGACTCCGGGATTCACGACACCGATGCCCGTCTGCGGGCCGCCGACGAGGACCGGGGCACGGAGTTCGCAGCATGAGCCGGCGTGGCCGTCCCGGCCGCCGCCGGTACACCCTGGTCGATGACCTCACCCGTGAGGCCGCGATCGAGGCGGTCCTTCAGCGCATGCAGGCCGGGGACAGCTTCACCGCCGCGACGCGAGCCGCCGCGGCGCAGCTGGAGGTGGCCGAGACGACGGTGCGGGGCTGGGTCAACCGCTCCGGCCGCCGTCCCCGCCGCACCCCGCAGCAAGTCGCCGCCCTGGAGGCGGAGCTGGCGTTGGCGCAGGAGCTGAACCGGGCGTTGGTGCGCAAGCACGCAGCCCTCGCCGAGGATCTGAGTCTGCGGTGACCGACAAGGGGGGCACCGGGCTGATCGCGCTGATCCTGGCGCTTACGCTCATTCCGTTCTTCCTGCTCCTCGTGCTGGTGATGGGGATCCAGGACGAACAAGACCGCGAGAACGGCACGACCTGCCTCGGCCCCGGTTCGGGTGTGGGGTCGGGGGACCGGCTCGCACCGACCGGCTCGTTCCTCAAACCGGTCGATCCCTCCGCCGTCACCCTCACCTCCGGGTTCGGTGAGCGGTGGGGGACCCAGCATCAGGGCATCGACCTGGCCGGCGCCGTCGGCACCCCCATCTACGCCTCCGCGGACGCGGTGGTGCGCCATGCCGGCCCCGCCAGCGGGTTCGGGCAGTGGGTGGTGCTCGACCACACCCGCGGCGGGCAGTTGGTGTCCACCGTGTACGGGCACATCGACACCTACACCGTCGAAGTCGGTGAGCAGGTCCGCGCCGGTCAGCAGATCGCGACCCTCGGCAACCGGGGGGAATCGACCGGACCGCACCTGCACTGGGAACTCTGGCCCGGCGGCTGGGGCACCGAAGCGGTGGATCCGCTGCCGTACTACGAAGCCGCCCCCGCCCCGGGACAGTCCTCGGCCGGGCCGACCACGCCGGTGCCGCCGGCCCCGCCGCGGGGGAATCTGGCGCAGCCGTTGCCGCCGTCGGCCGGCTCCGAGCAGGGCCTGCAGGTCGATGCGAAAAAGGTCGCTCGCGCAGCCCACCTGAAGTTCGGCGACCGGATCGGGGGTATCGGCGGCTGGCGCCCAGGCGGCGGTGACGCCACCGACCACACCGAAGGCCGGGCCATCGATGTGATGATCCCGAACCACCGCTCCGGCGACGGGGTGGCGCTCGGGGACGAGATCACCGACTACATCCTGGCCAACGCGGAGTTCTTCGACGTCGAATACGTGATCTGGCGGCAGACCTACTACCCCGTCGGCGGTGCCCCCAGCCTGATGGAGGACCGCGGCAGCGAAACCCAGAACCACTACGACCACGTGCACATCAGTGTCCGGGGGCAGGGCACCGACGAGAGGTTGGTGTCGTGGGGAGCGCTGCCCGGCGGCCGCGGCAACGCCACCGCCGCGGCCGCCGACTGCCTCATCTCCGGTGAGGGACTGGGCGACCGGCTCGCCGACGGCACGGTGCCGGACGAGTTCGCGCCGTGGCTCGAGCGGGCCGGGTCGATCTGCCCGCAGATCACGCCGTCGTTGCTCGCCGCCCAGCTCGCCGCCGAGAACGGCTTCCGCCACGGCACCGACGCTCCGGTGTCGGTGACCGGGGCGAGGGGACCGGCGCAGTTCATGCCCGGCACGTGGGCGTCCTACGGCCGGGACTACGACGGCGACGGGAAGGTCGATGTGAACAGCATCGGCGATGCGGTCATGGCCCAGGGCCATTACATGTGCACCCTCGCGGCCACCGTCGACGGCGCGATCGCAGACGGGGTGGTCTCCGCACCGAACGGGCGCACCGAGCTGTATCTGGCCGGCTACAACGCCGGCGAAGGCGCGGTCCTGGCCTCCGGGGGCTTCCCGACCGGGCACACCGACTACGTGGTGCAGACCCGCCCCTACGCCGACAAGATCATCGCCGCCGAACCGCAGTACCGGGCGATGAGCAACCAGTGAAAAGAGGTACGCCCGTGAGGATCACACGCATCACCGTCGCGGCGGTGTGCACCGCGGCCGCCGTCGCGTTGGCCGGCTGCGGCAGCGACACCACCCGCGACCAGCACGTTCATGAGGGCAGCGACGACCACCAGGTGATCGAGCCGCTCTCGCCCCAGCAGACGGGCGCCGACCAGACCGCGATCACGGCCATGGGGATGATCCTGTCCTGGCAGCCCGCGATCGACGAGAGCAAGGCCGACGCGCTGATCCGGGCCACGGCGTATCTCGGTGGGGACCTGCTCGCCGTCGCCGAATCCGGCACCCGCGCCGAGGTACGCCCGGACCCGGACTGGCAGCAGTGGGCGGCGTCGAAGGACGCGGTGGCCGCGACCTGTGTGCGGGCCGACTCGACCCCGGCCGCACCGGCCGGGATGCGCACCGTGGTCATCGATCTCACCTGCACCCAGACGGTGCTGCACGCGAGCGGGCGCAGCACCCGCCTGACCGCGCAGACCTGGCGCACCACCACCGTCCGCACCGACGACGGGTGGCGCCTGACCGACTACCGATTCCAGCAGTAGAAGGGGCGCACGACCATGGCACAGACGCGACGCGACCGGCCCCGTACCTCCTCGGGCGCCGACGAGGTGATCCTCACCGCGTTCCCTGCTCTGGTGGTGGTGGCGTATCTGCCGACGATCGCCTACAACACCGGCGGGGGCCACGATCCCACCTGGAATCCGATCGGCCTGCTGTTCGCTCTGGCGCTGGGGGCGACGAGCTGGCCGGCCGGGGCGACGACCGTCCTGATTCTCGAGGTGGTGCTGGTCGCGGCGGTCGCCGGGGCCGGGTGGTGGGCGCTGCGCCGGTTCGGGGTGCTCGAAACGGTCGAGGGCACCCGCTTCGAGAAGCAGATCGATCGTCTCGCCCGCACGATGGTCGATCCGCGGGAGGTCGACGAGGCCGACCCGACGTACCTCGCGGCCAGTACCGACCGGCTCGCCCCGGCGATCCCGACAGACCATCCCGGCTACCTCGGTATCCCCCTCGGTGACACCGTGGTCGGGGGTCGCACCCTGCGGATGACCTGGGAATTCGTGGCGATCGCGTTCGCCGGCGCCCGGATGGGCAAGTCGGCGAGCTTCGCGATCCCGGCGATCTGCCACGCCCCCGGGGCGGCGCTGGTGGCGTCCAACCGGGGTGACGTGTACTCGCACACCGTCGGCCTCCGCCGCCAGAGCGGGCGGGTGTGGGTGTTCGACCTGCAAGGGGTGAGCACCGGTAACCGGCAGCAGCGGGCGAGCTTCTGGTTCGATCCGCTGCGCAATGTCACCGACCTGCCGTCTGCTGCGGCGGTGTGCGGTTACTTCATCTCCGCCGCCACCGATCCCGGTGCCCGAGTCGATGCCTACTTCGACGGCAACGCCCGCGACCTGTTCGCCTCCTACCTGCTCGCCGCCGCCCTGGCCGGCGGGGACATCCGGCACGTGGTCGAGTGGCTGACCCACACCCAATCGCAGATCCCCCCGGCGGTGCTCGAGCAGCACGGCTACCCGGAACTCGCCCGCACGATGCGCGGCAAGCAGGCCGTCAACGCCAAACAGCGCGACGGCTTCTACGACATGGCCCGGCGCTTTTTGTCCCCGCTGGACGAACCTCGCTACGCCGAAGCGGTCCTGCCGAACCGCCGGGTGGTCATCGGCACCGATGGGTCCGGCCAGGTCACCATCAGCGACGGTGAGCACGTCCACGACCTGCCGGAGTTCCTCGCCGACGAGTTCGTCGCCCGCACCGACACGATGTATGCGCTGTCCAAGGACGGTCCCGGCTCGTCCTCGGCGATCTCGAGTGCCCTGGTCGGGCAGATCCTCACCTGCGCCGAGGAATACTCCGAGCAGCAGGACTCCGAACGGATGCCGCTCCCGCTGACGGCGGTGCTCGACGAGGCCGCCAACATCTGCAAGCTCGAAGACCTGCCCCGCTGGTACTCACACTTCGGCGGCCGCGGCATCATCCTCATCACCTTCTTCCAGTCCCCCTCCCAGGGCGAGAAGGTCTGGGGCCGCGAAGCGTTCAAAGCCATGGTCGATGCGTGCAGCGTGATCTGGTACGGCGGCAACGTCGAAGACGACGCATTCCTGTCCGGCCTGGTCGATGCCGTCGGCACCCACTACGTCGACACCGAATCCCGCAGTCGCCCCGCCGGCTTCTTCTCCAGCAGTCAGGCCAGCGTGTCGAGCAGCTGGCAGAAGGAAACCATCTTCGAAAAGCGGGACCTTCGAGCACTGCCGAAAACCCGCGCCCTCGTCACGATCGGTGGCTCCACCCCGATCCTGGTCCGCAAAGCGTTCTGGGGTGGCTCCCCGTTCGCCGAGAAGATCCGCCAGTCCAAGCAGGAAAGCAAGCAGCTCGGCCCCGCCCAGCAAAAAGCCCTGCCCGTCGGGGAATCCGATCGGCCGGTCACCGACCGTTCACCGATGACCTTCGCGGACGGCTTCGAGTACGGAGTACCGGAACAGCCGGCTGCAGGCCGTCGTCCACCGCGACGCGCAGGGGAGGACGACCAGTACGACACGCCGGAACAGGCACCCGTGGCTGACGAGCCGGTCGTGGAGCCCTCCCGCACAGCTGCCCTGTTCACATCCGAGTTCATGTCGAAGGAATAAGCATGGTGAATCTGCCCCGAACGACCGACGATCGATGGGATACCGGCAACGACGCCGGAGACGGAGACGAAGCCGACACGACCGAGCAACCGGCCGTCCCGGAGCCCTCGACGCAGCCTCAGCACACGATCGTCCCGGAGCCCTCGACGCAGCCTCAGCACACGATCGTCCCGGAGTCCTCGCAGCCTGCGACCCATCCGGAGCAGGAGAAGAAGCAGCCGAAGTACACGAACGTCATCGACTGGGTGAACGGATTCTTCCTGCCGGTGATCCGCCGCCGGATCAGCGACAACGACGGTGGATTGTCCTGGGACCCGCGGTGGTGGGCCTACCCGGAGGTCGTCGCCCGCCTGACCGCGCTGCACCAAGCCTGGGAAGAAGCACGGATGTCGGACTCGATGTCCGCGATGTCCTCGTGGTGGATCCAGCACCTCGAACCACATCTGAGGGTCATCCTCGACGGCGACACCGGACCGATGGCCAACGCCAAATCCGATCGCAGCTTCATGGGCTGGCCCGCCATGCCCGCCGACCCGGTTCCGCCCGAGCTGGTCGACAAGATCATCAGCCAGCACGACTAGGAGACAGCAGTGATCCGAGCGACGACACGACGATCCTCGGCCGCGCCGGGCCGGGACGAGGCATTGGAAGGAGTGGCATGAAACTGGCCCTGTCCAAGGGGCCGTCGGCAAGTGGGGGGTCGCGGCAGGTGAGGGTGCCGTCGTCGGCGCGGTCCCGCAGACGGCCTTACCCCCGCTCGGTGGGGACACTCCTCGTTGTCGGCGTGTGACTGCGTGTCGGGGGCTGCAGGTCAGTTCCGATGCGGCCGGTACCGCCGCCAGAGTGCATGGGGCTGTGAGCGAGCGTGTTACTTCCTGCGGGTTTGTTTGGCGACAGTCAGTCCCGTCAGACACAACACTGCCGACGACAGCGCGGTCAGCCACAGTCCCCATCCAACCTGCGCTCCGATGGTCCGGTCGAACACCTCCGTGGTGGCCGAGGTGACGTTCATGATGTTCGGGATGGAGATCACCAGGCAAATGACCCCGGCGCCGACGCCGATCCATCGGTCTCCGATGCGCGAGATTCCGCCGCGGGACAGGATCGAGAACATCGCGATCATGGACACAATGCCCAGGACCAAGGTGACCGCCCCGTCACCGCTGATGCCGTTCTTGGACATGGCCATGAAACTCACCCACGGTCCGATGCTTCCGATCACGATACCCACGCTTGCTGCCAGAGCACCGATCAGATTCGGCATGTAGTTCGTCGTGGACGTCGACGCGGCCGGGGCTGCGGATGGTGCGATCGGATTGCTCGTCGTCGCTATGACCGGGGTCGCTATGACCGGGCCGGTGTTCCCCATGGCGTCCACGGGGCTAGTAGTGCTCGGGGCGGGCGCAGCAGTTGTCTTCTCGGTCCAGTTCCGCCCATCCCACCACCGGAGTTGGGCGGGGGTTGCGGGGTCCGGATACCAACCGGGAGTGGGATTCATCAGGCATCGATCTTTCGTTCTGGTTTTGTACGCAGATCGTGCGCGAGTTACCTCACCGTTACGTCCGTAACCAGGCGTAACGGACACCCGAGGCGATGAGCACGGTCCGACTACCCCCTATCGGGACGGGAACAGGTCAGTACGAGAGTGTCGCTTCCTGGCTGTGTTCGACACCATTGTCGGGAACGAACGCGGTCTCGTTGGTGTGGTCGGGTCGTCGTTCGGTGTTGAGCATCTCGGTCACCGACCGGGGGTGGCTGCTCATCGCAGCACCGATCGCATCGAGCAGTTCCTGACTGAGCTGGTTCAGATTGACGGGTGACAGGGGAGGGGCGACTTCGTCGTCACCGTTGATCGGGCCGACCGCGGTGGCCAGACCTCGGCCGGCGGACTCGAGCACCGCTCCGATCTTGCCCAGATCCCCGCGGTTCGTGGGTGCGGGTTCTTCGACCCGTTCGAGCTGGTCGGATACATCCGCTTCGTGGCCTTCGACCACCGGTTCGGTGCGTGTATCAGGGCCGCTGAACGCGGGCGAACTGTCCGCGGCCTTGTCGAAGTTCATCTCTACGGTGTCGGCGTCGGCGGCGCGGGCGAAGGATTCGGTCACCGATTCCGGCACTTCCGAGGCCCGTTCAACCGAGAGGTGCTGTTCGGACAGTTCGGCGAGCTTGTCGAACGACGGCACACTCCTGGCGGCGACGTAACTCAACGCGAGAGCTGCGGCTGCGTCGAAGGCTCGATTGTCGCTGTCCCGGTCGGCGGCTTCTTTCTCGGCCATGCGCCGCTGGATCTCCTCCGGGGGCATCTGCACCTGTACATACCGCTGCTGTTCTTGGCGGTACTGCTGTGCTCGCAGCGCTTCGAGTCGCGCAGCATTCTCCTGCGCCAACTGCTCCCACCTGCGGGTGTTCTGCGACTGCGCGCCCAGGTGTCGAGTGGTGGCTGCCGCTGCCAGAACCTGGATGGTGGTCTGCTGCGCGGGCTGTCCACGGAACGCACCGAGAACGTCGCGCATCGACTTCGGTGTGGGTGCCGGCCGGCCCTGAGCGCGTCGATTCTCCGCTGCACGGAGAAAACCCACGAGGTCGACAACGTCCTGGGTGGCCTGCGCCCTGGCCGGCCTGCGCTGCGGCACCGCCGGCACACCGGCCGGGGCCGCGGTCTCCGAGGACGGCGGAATCGAGGCGTCGGTGGGGTGGGCCGACCGTCCGCGGTTGCGCAGAAACCGTCGCTTCTGGTCGTTGTCCGCCATCGTTGTTCTCCTTGTGCCATTCGGGGTCGGGGGTCGTAGCCGGCGGGCTTACAGTTCCCGTTCTGGACCGGTGTCGTGTTCGAGCGGGTCGCGGTCGATAGGGGCGTTCGCCGACGAGTCCGCCTGGGTCTGTCGCGTCGGGTTGCCGGTGGTGTAGTCGGTTCCGCCGGCGTTGCGGCGGGCGAGTTCGGCGTCGATCTGACCGAGGATGGTGCGTTCGGTGGCAATCGATTCTTCGAGTCGGGTGATGCGGTCGGTGATCCGGCCGAGGGCCTGGTCGTCGGTGGCGCGGGCGCGGGCCTTGGCAGCTTCGGCAGCCCGGTAGTGCTGGGCGCCGCGTTCGATCACGGCCCAGCGACGCTCGAGTGGTGCCACCTGTTCGGCTGCGGCCACGGCGGCGCGAGCGGCATCGATCTGCTGTTCGGTGGCCTGCGGGGAACGAGTCAGCGCGTCGAGGCGGGCGCGGGCAGCACGCACCGCCGCGATGTTGCGTTCGTCGATCTCGACCTGCGCCAGGGACCGCTCGACGGCTCCGAGAGCGGACGCCTCGCCTCGTGCCCGGTCGAGCTCGTCCTTCGCTAACGACAGCAACATCGCGTCTTCGGTGAGCCGGCCCCGGCTGAGCGCCCGTGCCGAATTCAGTTCGGCGTCGGTGTAGCGGGCGTACGGACCGACCACCTCGTCGGTGGCCGGGGCGGGCCGGTTCAGTCGCTCGATGTTCGCCGCGATCGTCGTCTTGCGTGCCTCACGCAGATACGCCATCGGGTCGTTCTCGTCGACGGGGGCGTCGGCCAGCACCCGCGAGATCGCGATCTCCCGCACCGTGGACTCCCACAGTCGCACCCGACGAGGGTCCGTTCCCCGCTGGCCGACGGCGACGATCCACGGGGCGCTACGTTCGAGTGCGGCGGTGGTGTAGGAGTCGATGAACGCGTGCATCTGCTGCTCGCACGAGCGGGCGTAGGCGGCGAGGATCGGATCGGTGTCGGCCGCGGCCTCGGTCAGCGCGGGCACGCGGTAGGCGGCCACCGCGTCGGTGCGGCGGCGCGGCAGCCGCGCTCCGTCCTCGGCATCGATGCGCTCTTTCAGGGCGCGGGCGATGACCCGGCCGGGGGAGTTGCGGTCGGTGTCGATCCGCCCGGCCTTGCCTTCGGCGCTCATCACCGACGCTGCCTGGCGCAGCAGGGCCTCGGTGTCCCAGCCGAACGTTTCCGACCGGGCGACGTAGGTGACGATCTGATCCCACCCGCCGAGGCCGTGCACCCAGCCGAACTGCTCGTCGGTGAGAATCCGGCTGAGCAGCTGTTCGGTGTAGTCCTCGTACAGCTCCCCGAGGGCCAGCATGTAGCTGTTGGTGATCGTCGACCAGGACGCGGCCTTGCGCTGTTCGTCCTCGATCATCTGATGCACGGTGCGCTGCGAGCCGTCGCGAGCGATGATCTTCGCCAGCAACCCCATCGCACCGGGATGCTCGTCGGGGTGATGTTCGAAGTCCCAGTCGGGCAGCTCGTCGTGGGCGGCGTAGACGATGTTGGTGTGCTTGCCGCGGCTGAGCGCCACGTACAGCGACTGGCGATCCATGTTCGCCCCGGCGAGCACGTGGCAGCTTCCCACCGTCATGCCCTGCGAGCGGTGCACGGTGGTCGCGTAGCCGAGTTGCACGTTGTCGGTGATGTAGTCGGCGGCGACGGTGACCTGCCCGCCGCTGATGTTGTTGCGCAGCCGCAGCGAGCCGTCGGCGCCGATTGCGGCCACGGTCCACAGGTCGCCGTTCTTCACCCGACCGGCCTTCTTGCCGTCGGAGTCCTTCACGACGTACTTGGAATTGTTCTTCCGTGTGACCACCACGTCCCCGACCGCGGCCTCGAGACCGTCCGCGAGGACGATGCCGGGGCCGGTGACGGTGCCGCCTGCGCGGTAGTAGGCGGCGGCCTTCTCGTTGAGCTGGCGCACCAGATCGTTGGTCGGGGCGACCATCAACGCGACCTGGCCGGCCTCGACATCGGCGACGTAGGCGTCGAAGACCAGATCGGCCAGCTCGTGCGCCATGCCCTGCCGGATGCGATTGTTCTGCTCGTACCACTCGAGCACCGTCACATCGCCCTTGCGCAATTGCAGGCTCGCCTCGGCCTCACCAACGGTGGCGAAACGGTGGACCTTGCGCAGGAACGGGGCGTTGGTGCGATCGGCCAGATCCCGCAACACACCACCGGCCTCGACGGAGGCGAGCTGCTGCGGATCGCCCAGCAAACGCACCACCGCCCCGGCGTCGGTGGCGATGCGCGTCAGGTCCGCCAGGTCGCGGGCCGAGGCCATGCCCGCCTCGTCCACCAGCAGAAGATCACCCCTGCCGATGCCGGTCGGGATGCCGACGCGGTGGCGGGTGAGCACGTCGGCGATGGTGCGTCCCTCCACCGAAATTTCCTCACCGAGCACTTCGGCGGCCCGGGCCGACGGCCCCAGGGCGAGGACGTTTCCGTTGACCGCTTCCCAGGCGCGGGCGATCACGGTGGCCGCGGTGGTCTTGCCGGCGCCGGCCGCCCCGACCGCCACGGCCACACGCGTGCGGGCGGTGAGGAAGTGGGTGATCATCGCGAGCTGATCGGCACCGAGCTCGTGCCCGTTCGCCTGCTCGATCCGGCGCAACGTGCGGCGGATGATCCGGTCATCCACGGTGTGTTCGTCGCCGGTGTCGGCCTGCTGGCGCATGAAGTCCTCGGCGTCGAGAACCGATTGAGCGGTGTAGCGCATCTGCGCGCGATCGACCAGCAGACTGCGCCGCCGCCCCCGCTCGATGCGGTCGCTGATCCGCTCGGGCAGGTGGTATTCCTCGACGTCGATGGGCAGGCAGTAGTCGCGCAGGGCGAGTTCGAGTGCATCATCGTGAATGGCGCGCAGCTGCTCGTCGTCGGCGAAACTGAACTCTCGCAGTCGTCTCTCGATCTCGGCGGTCACCGAGAACACCGTCCACGACCCGACCTTGTGCGAGAGCGTCTCGACGACCTCGTCGACGAGGGCCGGCACCTGTTGCGGAGTCAACACCGGTCGGCGGTCACGTTCACCGCGGACAGATTCGACTAGCTCTGCGGGATTGTTCCCGGCGAGAATCGCCTCGGCCCGCTCACGCCATTCGGCCCGCAACTCGGCCAGGGAACGTGGGGGATTCTTCGCGTTGCGGGTGTCGAGGGTGGCCTGTTGCGCGTGGGCGTACTGCACCTTCTTCGGTGGATTCTTGCCGTAGCGGGTCTTGTAGTCGCGGGCCAGTTCTTCCTGGCGTGCCTCGATCGCGGCGCGGCGGGAGAACTCCTCGATCAGGGACGGTGGGATGCCGTCGACCTCGTAGACCGGTTGCTTGCCGACCGGTGTATCCGCTCTCGGGGCGAAGGTGACACCGAGCGTGCGGGCCACCAGATCGGCCACGCGGGTGTTGTACTTCTCCGACGCCGCGACGTTCGCCTTGTAGAGAATCGACCCGTCGATGGTGGTCCATCGGCCTTCGGCATAGACACGATTGAGCACCGCGCTGTGGGTGTGCAGGTTCGGGTCCGCAGCGCGATTGTCGAAGTGATCGAACCGGGCGATCAACAGCCCTTCGGCCTTGACCTTGCGCTCACCGCCCTTCCCGCGGCGGGTGTAGATCACCTGATCTTCGATCCACTCCAACGCTTCGTCCACGGCCTGCTTGTGCGCTTCTTCGACCGCGGCCTTGACCTGCGCGTCGCCGAGGCCCCACAGCAACGAGATGGACTTCATCGGGGTGAACACCAGGTCGTAGCCGGCCACCGGCTGACGCGCCTTGTTGTACTGCTCGGTGATGAACTGCCACACCTGTTCGTCGCTGAGCAGGTCCGCCTTCTCACCGTTTTCGCGGCCTAGGTGCTTGCGGGCGGTGGCGAACTGGATGTCCTTCTTCGCCTCGGTGGTCGGGTACTCGCCGTGCTGCGCCTTGTACGCGCTGCACAGGTCCTCGACGTCGTTGACGTACTCCTGGCTGTTCTCGAACCACGAAAACGCCCGCCCGAGGGCGGTCTCCCTGGACCAGTTCAGGTGCACTTCGGCCGACGCTCCGGGGCCGGGCCTGGTGTCCAAGGCGTTCGGGGTGCGGGCCGCACCGAACACCGACCGCATCGCAGATTCGGTGACCTCGGTGCCGACCTCGACACCGACCTTCTCGGCCAATTTGCCGCACCAGATGCCGGGCGGAGTGCCCTTCGCGACGTAGTAATCGACCGCATCGGGCTTGCGGGACTCGGTGGCGTCGCCCTTGGCGACATGCTTGGTGAGATAGACATAGCCGTCCCCAGCATTGAGCTTGTGGACGGTCATCACGGCGCCGATTATGCCACGTCGCACCTTTAGTGCATAAGGTGTGTAGAGCTCTTTTTGGCGAACGGAGTTCGGTCCGAGGTCTGACAGGACCTCGATGGTCCTGTCAGACCTCGGAGCTGCGTATGTTGGGCGAGTGGGCGTCAATCTTTGCCGGTGTGGTGACCGGATCTGGACGTCGATGGAGCGTCCTAGATTCCGAGCGTCGGCCGCCCCGCGACCGGCGCGAGCCGCTACACTCCGGCCCATGGCCTCGACGTCCCACTCGGCATCTCGCCGCTCACTTCGTCCGCACACGACGCCGAACGTTCGGGAAAACGCCCGCCGTCAACGGGAGCGACTGCTCGCCCGTCAGGCGGAACTCGAAACGCTGGCCGGCCCCATCCACGAAGCGACCGACAAGCTGTCCAAGCTCGAAGCAACGGTCGCCTCTCGGGCACAGGCTCCGCTGAAGAAGATCGAACGGCTCGAGCAGACCCGGGATCGTCGCATCAAGAAGATCCAAGAGCAGTACGCGGCGAAGATCGCCGAGATCCAACGGCAGATGGAAGCCGGCACGGAGACGTTGACTCCGCAGGAGCGCGAGCAGGAATCATCGCTGCTGCGCGAGTACGCGGAAGCGATCGTGACGTTCAGTCGCAGCGCCTCGGCGTCGGAGCTGGCACCGTTGCTCGGCGTGAGCACCCGCGAGGCGAAGAAGCTCATCATGCAAGCCAAGGCAGATCTCGGTGTCGCCGATGCCGCCGAGTCGGCTGCATCCTCGTCCGAAGACAAGCAGGACGACAAGCAGACGGCGCCTGCGGCGTCATGATGCTGCGGTCATGACTGACGATGTGGAACCCGCGCTCGACATCGGGTTCCCGGATCTCGACGTCGAGTTCGTCGCTGATGAGTCGGAAGATCGAACGCGGCGGGTCCGAGTGGTGGACAACTCGCTCCGCCCGTCGAAGGCGAACATCGCGGCGTTCTGGTCGAAGGTCGTCAAGTCCCCGACGTGTTGGTACTGGGTCGGTGCGATCAGTGCGCCCGACGGGTACGGCCGGTTCAACTTCCAACGACAGAACCGACAACGCACGATGCTCGCGCATCGCTTCTCGGTGGAGCTGGTGCATGGGCCTCTGGCGCCGGATGTGGTCTGCGAGCACAAGTGCAATGAGCCGCTGTGTGTGCGCGTCGGGCCTGAGCATCTGGTGGAGTCCACGCACAGCGAGAACGTGCGCTACGCGATCGCTCTCGGCCGGCTGGCCGGTCATGCACTATTCGACGGACAGGGACGCACGCGCTACGAGCGGTCTCTCGCCATCCGTGAGGCGTTGCGGGACGGGTATGACGCAGAAGCACTGCTCCACGCGAAGATCAATCCGGGGGATTCGCAAGGAACCTTGTTCTGATGGGCCGGCATCGATAGGTGTTGGCGAGGACTCCGGAACGAACTCAACACCTTGCATGCTGATGCGCGCCACCTGCGGTAGGTCGCTGTTGTCTGCTAGCACGCACCGAACTCATCAGGTTTATCGGGCGAGTTCCGCCCTCTCTGGACGGGCGCTTAATCTGACGGAGACGAACATGAAATGAGGAACGCCCAATGAACCTGCGCGACGCAGAGAGCCTGGTCAAGTCCAAGCAACGCGTCATCGACCACGGCGAGGTCTTCACCCCTGCCTGGATGGTGGAGGACATGCTTGACCTCGTTAAGGCGGAGTCCGAGCGCATCGATTCGCGCGTGCTGGAACCTGCCTGCGGGGCTGGCAACTT
Organism: Rhodococcus zopfii NBRC 100606 = JCM 9919; assembly: GCF_001895025.1. GTDB lineage: Bacteria > Actinomycetota > Actinomycetes > Mycobacteriales > Mycobacteriaceae > Rhodococcus > Rhodococcus zopfii. The sequence goes on along the minus strand of NZ_BCXI01000017.1, from coordinate 144,636 downwards.
CCTCATTCCTGTCCTCGCTCGCAAACTCGCCACCGTGCAGGCTCGGCACGGTAAGAGTGATTTCGAGAAGCGCCACTACGCGCTGTTCGCCCTCATGTGCACCTACGGCATCGAACTGCTCGCCGATAACGCCGAAGAGTGTCGGGGCAACCTAGCCGAAATCTTTAGCGCCTTCCTCGGCGTCGAGGACGAAGACGAGTGGGCTCGGGCCGCCCGCGTCGTGCTCGCTGTCAACATCGTGCAGGGCGACGCCCTGACGATGACCCTGCCAAGCGGACGCCCGATCACGTTCCCCGAATGGGGCTACCTCGGAAAGGGCAAGTTTCAGCGCCGCGACTTCCGCTACGACGATCTGACCCAGCGCGCCGCATATGAGGCGGAGGGATCGCTGTTCCAGGACCTTGGACAGGACCTTTTCACTCCGGCCAAGACATATCCGACGATGACGGTTCGCGACATCGCTGAAGTGAGCACCACGTGAGCCAGGCACCCTTCACCTTGCGTGGACACAACCCCGACGTCCTGACCTGCATCGCGAACCTCTCCAATGATGAGGTATTCACCCCACCGGAGATGGCGAACACCATCCTCGACCTCCTTGCGGAGACGTGGGCCGATGCCAACAACGGCGCAAACATCTGGGCGAACCCGAACGTCACATTCCTGGACCCGTTCACCAAGTCTGGAGTCTTTCTTCGGGAGATCGCTCGCAGACTTATCGGAGGTCTCGCCCTCGTCATTCCAGACTTGGCTGAGCGCGTCGACCATATCCTCACTCGGCAGCTCTATGGCATCGGTATCACCCAGCTCACCGCGCTCCTGGCTCGCCGCAGCGTCTACTGCTCCAAGTTCGCCAATGGCCCGCACTCCGTCGCCAAATCCTTTACCACCGAGGACGGCAACATCTGGTTCGAGCGCACCGAACACACCTGGGGAGGCGGCAAACGGGAGTTCCGTGCCGACCCGCTTACCGGCGAGGAGATCACCGTCCAGACCAACCGTAGATGCGTCTACTGCGGCGCTGGCGAAGACGACTACGCACGTGGCGACGATCTCGAGACCCACGCTTACGCGTTCATCCACACCGACAACATCACCGCTCGCATTGCCGAGCTGTTCGGAGACACCATGCAGTTCGACGTCATCATCGGCAACCCGCCTTACCAGCTCAGCGACGGTGGGCACGGCACAAGTGCGGCACCGATCTACCAGTTGTTCGTCGAGCAAGCAAAGAAATTGGAACCGCGTTTCCTGTCGATGATCGTTCCGTCACGCTGGTTCGCCGGCGGCAAAGGGCTCGATGAGTTCAGGGAGTCCATGATCAACGATGACCGCATACGGGCAATCAACGACTACCTCAGCGCGTCCGACGTATTCCCAGGAGTCGGACTCAAGGGCGGAGTTTGCTACTTCCTCTGGGACCGCGACCACCCCGGGCTCTGTAAAGTCACGACTCACTTCAAGGACTGGCCTACAACAACCGCAACGCGTCCGCTCCTCGAACCGGGTGCGGATGTCTTCATCCGCTTCAACGAAGGTCTGTCCATTCTCCGCAAGGTCATCGCAGTCGAGACCGGGCAGGATCAATCCCTCGCCCTCCCGGAGGGAAGGCGATTCGATCAACTCGTCAGTTCCCGAAAGCCGTTCGGGCTGGAAACGACGTTCAAGGGCAAGGCGACCAAGCGCCCCGGAGACCTACGGATTCACCAGAACGGCGGTACCGGATGGGTCGGCAGGGAGTCGCTACCGAATGGTTCCCATCTCATCGACAAGTGGAAGCTTTTTGTGGGGTACGCGGCTCCAGGGACCGGCAACAAGGACACCTATCCTCACAGGATCATTAGTACGCCGTTCCTAGGGGAACCCGGAAGCGTCTCTTCGGAAACCTACCTCTGTATCGGCCCCTTCGGCTCAAAGGCCGAGGCCGAAAGCGCCCTGTCGTACCTTCGCTGCCGACTAACGCGCCTCCTTATCCTCCTCAACAAGTCGAGTCAGCACGTCACGCGCAAGGTCTACAGCTTCGTCCCAATGCAAGAGTGGACGCAGCAGTGGACGGACGACGATCTCTACACCTACTACGGCCTCTCCGAGGACGAAATCGCGTTCGTCGAGCAGGTAGTTCGTCCGATGGACGCCGTCGAATGACAAGGGACATCGACGAGCTCCTCCCTGCAAAGCCATCTGCACGCCTTCGCATTTACGCCTGGACGCCCAATGATCCGCCTGCGGGGTATGCAGGGCTCGTCAAGGTCGGGCAGACGACGAAGGCGGATGTGAACACTCGTATCCGCGAGTCCCAGGGGCAAATGCAGCAGGCATACACTCTGCACGTCGACGAGCCCGCCGATCGAGACGACGGCACCACTTTTCGTGACTCCGATGTGCGCCAGCGCCTCATCGAGAAGGGCTTCGATAACCCGATCTTCGGGTCGGCACGCGAATGGATGCGTTGCACTCCCAACGATGTGCGCATCGCTATCACCGAGCTGCGCACCGGCAAGAAGTTCATCGGCACGCATCATGAGACGTTCCCAATGCGCCCTGAGCAGGCCCACGCCGTCGAACGAACCCGTGAGTACTACGAGTCGCTCTGGGGCGAAAACCCGAAAGCAGTGCCGCGGTTCTTGTGGAACGCGAAGATGCGCTTCGGCAAGACCTTCGCCGCCTACCAACTCGCCAAGCGTCTTGCTGCCCAACGCATCCTGGTCGTCACGTTCAAACCTGCCGTCGAGGACGCATGGCAGGCCGACCTGAAGTCCCATGTCGACTTCCAGGGTTGGCAGTACCTCTCCGCAGCAGCAGGCGCAGATCCCCACGCGGCAAATCGAGATCAACCGCTGGTGTACTTCGGTTCATTCCAGGATCTCCTCGGCCGTGACAAGGCGACCGGAATGATCAAGTCCAAGAACGAATGGGTACACACCACCAACTGGGACCTGGTGATCTTCGACGAATATCACTTCGGTGCCTGGCGTGAATCCGCCAAGGAACTGTTCGAGGGTGAAGACGAGAAGGTCGCGAAGAGGGAACTCGCCGCCGAGTACAACGACGGCCTTGTTGCCTTCGACGAGGAACTCGACGAGTTGGGCAACAACGAGGACGACTTCCTCCCAATTACCACCCGCGCCTATTTGTACCTGTCGGGCACCCCCTTCAAGGCCCTGGCAACCGGTGAGTTCATCGAGGAGCAGATCTTCAACTGGACTTACACTGATGAGCAGCGTGCTAAGTTCGACTACGCCGTCAACCACCCCGACGAGTGGAACCCGTACGGGGCTCTGCCCGAGATGCGGCTGTTCACGTACCAGATGCCCGACGAGCTGATCGCCGTTGCGAACCAGGGTGAGTTCGACGAGTTCGACCTCAACGCTTTCTTCGAGGCCACCAGCACTGGAGCGAACGCCGAGTTCGTCCACAAGACCGATGTCCAGAAGTGGCTCGACATCATCCGGGGCGCATACCTTCCCACTCAGATCGACGCAATGCGGATGGGCACCCGCCCGCCCTTCCCCTACTCCGATGCTCGCCTGCTGCCCTACCTCCAGCACTCGTTCTGGTTCCTCCCCACCGTCGCCTCCTGCGAGGCGATGGCGAACCTGCTGGCAGAGCGGCAGAATGTGTTCTGGCACGACTACCAGGTCCTCGTAGTCGCCGGCCCACAAGCAGGGATCGGACTTGAGGCCTTGCCACCGGTACGCGCGGCCATCCGCGACGGACACGACACCAAAACCATCACCCTGTCGTGCGGGAAACTCACCACCGGGGTCACGGTGAAGCAATGGTCCGCGATCCTGATGCTGCGCAATCTCAACTCCCCGGAAACGTACTTCCAGGCAGCGTTCAGGGTGCAGTCACCGTGGTCGATCAAGAACCCCAACGGTGACGACCCGAGCAAGGAGGATGTACTCAAGCCGGTGTGTTTCGTGTTCGACTTCGCCCCAACCCGCGCGTTGCGCCAGATTTCTGACTACGGGGTGGGGCTCTCGCCGGAAACCTCGAACCCTGAGCAGGCCGTCGAGGAGCTGGTGAAGTTCCTGCCGGTACTCGCCTACGACGGCTCGAACATGACCCAGGTCGATGCGGGCGGCATCCTCGATATCGCGATGGCGGGGACATCGGCGACATTGTTGGCCCGCAAGTGGGAGTCTGCGATCCTGGTCAACGTCGACAACGAGACCCTGCGCCGCATTATGAACAACCAGGCGGCAATGGACGCGGTGATGAACATCGAAGGGTTCCGGGCCTTGGGTTCGGAGATCTTCGAGACCGTCGTCAACAAGAGTGACGCCGTCAAGCAAGCCAAGAAGGAGCGGGGTGAGGATCTCACTCCGAAAGAGAAGCGGGAACTCACAGCGGAGGAGAAGGAGTACAAGTCCAAGCGGAAGCAGATTCAGGAAAAACTGGTCAAGTTCGCCACTCGCATTCCGGCGTTCATGTACCTCACCGACTTCCGTGAGAACACGCTCCAAGACGTCATCACCAAACTGGAGCCTGACTTGTTCAAGGCCGTCACTGGTTTGAGCGTGGCTGACTTTCACCTACTGGTCAACCTCGGCGTCTTTAATGCCACTCATATGAACCAGGCCGTATTCGCCTTCCGCCGCTACGAAGACGCCTCCCTGTCGTACACCGGTATCGATTCTCATCCGGGCCTGCGCCACTACGGTCTGTACGACACCGTCGTTGCTGCCGATGAGGAACCTTGCCGCTCGATAGACGGAAGTTGACATATGAGCGCCTATCGGCGGTGAACGCCCGGAGGCGTTATCGAGGGGGTAATCCCGTTTCGGTCTGGTCCTCTGACGCTCCTCGATGTTCGGTCACAGAGCTGCCCGGGACCGGACCGACTATCGGGAACCTGCCAGGGCCTACGGCGTCGGAGGTTCGGTCTCTGCCTGCTTGGCGATCTCATACAAGGTGCGGCCGTTGTACCGCCACACGTCGCCACCGGGGATGGCATCCATGTGGATGGTGGTGGCACGTTCGACGATATGACGGGCAAGTCCGGTGGGGGTCCAGGTCGAATCCGCCGGGTCGCCGGTCCATTGCAGTGGGCGTTCTCGGTTTCGGACCCACGTCGCATATCCCCGGTCCGGATTTTCGGCGATCCACTGCTCGACCTTCTCCACGGTAGGAAGATTGACCACGCCGCGCAGGCTCAACTCGAGCCGTGCCCCTTCGGGAATCACTTCGTTGTCGTGCAGGATGTAGGTGGAACGGGCTCGCATTTTTCGTTCGGCGATCTTGGTGACGACGGTGTCTGCACTGGCGGTCCCGGGAGTCAGGATCCGGACGGCGGGGTCGTCTGTTGGATACAGCCGGCGGAACACCACGCAGGGAAGTCCGTTCGCTGTGTCCGAGGGTTGCAGGAACACATTGATCGTCCGCATCTCGATACTCAGATTCGGAGTCAGATCACTGAGCCACTTGACCGTGGTGTAGGTCTGAGCGGTGAAATCCTCGGCGAGCAGGACAATTTTGGGGATGGTGAGGACATCATCGTCCCATTCTCCTTCGACGTGCCTGTCGAGTAGGTCCTCGGCCTCGGCGGCGGAAACCGCAGTCGCATAAGTGCCAGTTCGGTTGAGATAGTCGGCGTGGACCTCGGCGAGGGTGTGCTTGTCGAAGCCCGCCACCAGCGCCGCATACGTGATGGCCTGCAAATGAATCCGCGAGTCGCTGCCGCGTTTGAGTTCGACGACTACGAGCTGCCCCGAGCTGTCGAGCCCGAGGATGTCGAGGCGCTCTTTGGCCGAGTCCCCGAACTGTGAGGACCACTTGTCGTATTGCGTGGTCACGATTCTGATGTCACCACCGAGGACCTGCGGATTGTCGACTACCCATTGTTCGAGGTGCACGGTCTCAAGGAGCCCTTGAGTCGCCAATCCACTCGGGGTCATCGGCGTCGTCGTCTGCCCGTTCACCATGAACATGTGGATGTCCGAATCCATGATGAACAGTGTGCACTACAGGCTCGGGCACCGTATCGACTTGACTTCCACGTGCGGGACGAAGGGTGTTCGTCGCGCCGTGCCGGCCGGACGGCCTCCAAGGTCACCGGAATCGATGACAGCAACAGCACATGCGAGAACGTCGCTACTGTCACCGGGTTACGGTGTGGTGGCGCCGGAGATGGCCACCGAGTAGTTGCTGTCCGGGGAAGACCGTGTGATTCCACTCGCGGCTCGTTAACTACTTTGCTGGTCGGACAGTTCTCCGAGAACATCGGCCAACATCGAATGCTTCGACAGGCGCGTGATCAGCTCGTCCGCACCGGTGGCGCCGCCGGTTTGGTAGCCCCGGACGTACGTGTCGTGAGGCCCCATATAGCGCCGTAGGTGCCGTGGGGCACGATCGACGGCGTCCTCCGACGGCTCCTTCTCCGGTCCGAGATGCCGGATGTGCGCGGTCACCGCGTGTGGCCGCGGTGGGATGCTGCGGCCGTGGGCGACATCCGTGACGTGCTGCGTGAACGACGAGGTGGGGGTGTAGCGATAGATCGAAGGAGTGCCGGCGGAGCGGCGCGTGAACGACGCCGCGGCGGTCGACTGCTTCTTCAAGCTTATCGCCCCGTCGACATACCAGGCGACGGCCATCGCCAGTGCGGTGCGGATCCCGGGTTCGTCGAGACAGCGTCCGACAAAATCCGTCAGGTCGAATCCGACCAACACCCCTTTTCTGGCTCGCCCCACCCACGCGTACGCATCGTCGTCGGCAACCACCAGCAGAACTTGCCCGTCGCTACCACCGTCGAACCACAACGGGGTGTCCGGAACCTTGGTGAGCCGGCCTGCCGCTGCCAGATGACTGACGCGGTGCAGCGTCGCATCCAACAGCTCCTGTTCGGCGGTCTCGCCGACATCGCCTTCCACCTGGAACGGCGAGGTGCCGACCGACACGAAACCGAGACCGAGATGTGCTGCTCTGTCGAGGAGTTGCCGCAGTGGTGTGCTGTCCTCGACGTCGAGAAGAGGCAGAAGCCATGGTGCGGCGTCGAAACGCCAGGACGGTGTGGCATCGTTCCAGGCGAGATCCCCTACATCGAGGCCTTCGACAGCCAAAGCCGACAACGCGTACGCGCCGGCCAGTACGCGGTCACGGCGCCGCTCCAACGCAGTGGCCTTCGCATTGTGCGCCACCGACTGCGTCAGTGCGTCGTGCAGCAATTCCGTCGTCCCGGACTCGTTTGTCAGACGCGACGAGGCCAGCAGAGCGGCGGTGACCGCCATGGTGGGTGCGTCCTGAGAGGATGCGGAAGCTTGCGCGAGCCTGCGCACATCTTGTCCGGTCCGAACGGCACGAACCCGGGTGCAGTTGATCTTCGCGGCGGACATTCCGTCGTCGTTGGTGCGGCCGGCATACAGTTCCAACAGCCGCCGCGCACGGGGTTCGCTCAGTTTCACCGCCGCGAGATAACCCAGAGGATGGTTGTTGACCGGGTTGTCGGTGACCAGGTATCGACCCAGGCCGACGGCCGCTCTGGCTCTGTCCTGCGGCATGCCGAATTGCCCCGCCAGCAACGACCGCGCTGCTGCATCGCTCGGCTGACACGAACGTGTGGCCAGCCCCAACAGCGCGGAGATACCCACATCCGCGCGCCAGTCCGACAGCTGCAGATCGCGTGCCAACGACTTCGAGACCGACGTGCTCACCACTGGCGGCACAGGCCAGTCGTAGCCGTCGAGAAAGATCGACTCAATCGCCTCACCGGTCATTTGTGCACTATACGAATGTCTTTCGCGGTCGCGCTGGCTTCCCGTGCTTCGCGTCGTAGACGCCCGGTGGAGTCGGATCTGCTCCAGCTGGGACGGTACCGTCCGGCTGGACCCCAAGGCATGGTGCTGTGGTAGCTGCGGCAACGTCACCGAGTCGTCCCCCGAGTCGAATCTCGACGCCGACCGGTGCAACAACCTGCCGGTTCGTCAGGTGCCCGTCCGGCCGACCGCGACGATGGTGTCCGGCTCGATTTCTCTCAGGCACCCGTCGTCACGGAGCACGGCGTAACGCGTGTACCCGCCCCAGGCCGAATCGACGTCCTCGATGATGAGCGTGCCGATCTGCATCTCGTGTGGGTCCTCGACGTCCGGCGGATGCATGTGCGGGCGTCGGCCGTCGAAGTTGAACAAATGCGCGGCGACATAATCGCCGGCGTGGGGATCTTCTTCGTCGACGAAGCGGCGATCGACGTTGTAGTGCCAGTGGTAGCCGCAGACGCCACATCCCCATCGGGGCGAGTCCGGACCGATGGCGCATCCGCCCATCGCCAACCACGGTTTGTCGTCGAGCCACCCTGGCCCCGGTGGCATGCCGTAGACGACCTCCTGGGTTCGACATGCCTGGCAGCGCGGGCACGTCGGTTGCAGCGAGAACCGGTACTCCACGAAGCTGGTGAATCCTCCGCCGGTCATCGCCTGGTGACACTGGGTACACAGCGCGGCCGAGCGGTCCGACCACTGTTCATCGGCGGCGGCGTGTGCGTCGGGGAGGTGCACGTGGACCCGCTCACGAGCGGCGGCGCCGCGCAGGTTCACCCGGTCACCACAGACAGCGCAGACGCCGCCGGATTCGAGCAGGACCCGGGCAGAGCGGGCCGACGAGAGCTGCGGGTCGTGCCGATGCGGGTCGGCGAAGGGGCGCGGCGGATTGCCGAATCGCTCCTCATACACCGACAGTCCCTCAAGCAGGCGGTCAGCCGCGCCGTCGTCGATCCGGCCGGGTGCGGTCGGCAGGGTGATCGACAGGGCTGCCTCGATGTCCGGCACCGAGGGTAACGTCAAGCGACTCTCCTCGACGACCTCGAGAACCGTTCCGCGTCGGGTGGGGCCCATGCGCTCCACGCACAGCACCGTGCGGGGGTCGGTGTCGAGAACTGTGATGATCAGATTTCCCGCGGCCACAGCGGAGGGGATCAGCCACGGTCGATAGGGCGAGCGCGGTTCGAGATAAGCGATCACCGCGTCCTTCCATGGTCGACCTTCGGCCAGGAACACGCGTTGACCTCTGCTGCGAGCGAGCATGGATGCATTGTGTGACAAGGGCCCGACAGATTGTCGGGGTCTCAGGTGCGAGAGCCTGCACTCGTGGAGCAACTCGCCTGCCGCGATCACGGTGACCAACATCGGTACGGGACCCCGCGTGTTCCGGTTCGGAGACCTCGATGCCTTCTACTCGCAAGAGCGTCGCTTCAGCCCGACCATCAACATGCTCTCACCTCTTACCTACCCGACACTGAACCCCAGGGAAGCAGCCTCCGAGGAGTTCTACTACGAGACGAGCGGAACGGACCATCTATTGTTCGAGGCTTCGTTGACGCTGTTCTCCGAAGGGGCCCGGATTTGGCTACGGTGATCGCACCGTCACTGCAAACCCACGTTCGCTCGGTGCCCGACAGACCGGATCACCGGCCGCAGACGTCCGGTGCCGCCGTAACGCTCTCCGGAAGTGCGAATGTTCACCACCGCTGCGATCAGGTTGTTCGCTCGCTGGCATCCCTGATCGGAACCCGAGAAGCGATCGGACCGGTAGGTGAGATGCCCGATCGCCGACACGGACCACGTACTGGCTTCATCCACCGAGCTCGCTGGCACTTCCCGCCGGATGTGCGGAGAGCGGGTAGTTGGGGAGTGGCTCTACGATCGAAGATGTGTCGAATCCCGAATCCCGATCTGCCGAAACGGTTCCGGATCCTGCTGTCATCAAGGGCGACAAAGCCGATATTCTCGCTCGCACCGTGGCCGCGATCGATGCCGGTGATCTCGAGCAGGGTCGGCAGATCCTGCGTAGTGAGTATCCCTTCAGTCCGGTGGCGAAGAACTCGCGTCAGTACACCGAACGCCAATGCCTGCGCGTGTTCTACCGGGACGGCTTCCTCGACCGCTATAGCGGCGCCAAGCTCGTGCACCCGGCTGCCCTGCGCACACTGTCGCTGATCCTGCCGGAAGAGTTCCCTGCGCATCCGAACTGGCAGATGTCGCAGTCGCACTTCGCGTTCTGGGAGTTGTTTCCGACCATCGATCATCTGGTTCCGGTCGCCCGCGGCGGCGTGGATGCGGAACCGAACTGGGTGAGCACCTCGATGCTACGCAACTCCGCCAAAGCACACTGGACCCTCCACGAACTCGGCTGGAGCCTCACCGCACCCGGGAACCACAGAATCTGGGACGGCCTGTCCGGCTGGTTCGTCGGCTACGTCGAAGCCCGTCCGGAGTTGATGGCCGACAAGTACCTGGCCCGCTGGTTCCGCGCGACGATCGATGTGCGCTCCACCCTGACTTAGCGCGTATGCAGTGATCACTACCTGCGGATAGTCCCGGCGGGCCGCTCGCAAGGTCCGGGTGCTCGTGTGGTCCGACAGGTCAGACGTTGTGGATCCTCCCTATCCGGTGCGGGTCTGCGCCTGGGCCGCGGCGGTCGCTGCCAGGTCGACTGCCTGGGTCTTGCCTTGCCCGCTGCCCAGCAGGGACCCCGGCCGATAGGTGACCTGCACGATCGATGCTCCCACTCGAGCGCTGACCCAATAGCTCGAGCTCGCAGGCACATCCGGATACCGGACCATGGCCGTGGTCTGCATGCGAGCAACAGACTCGTCACCGACCGCAGCGTCGAAGGGTTCCTGGCCCTCCTGAAAGGAGTAGCCGGCAGTCCCCGCGCCCATCTGCCAGGACACACACCGCTCGACGACGGCTCGATACGCCGCCAGCGCTGTCGCAGCGGCCTGCTCGTTCCGGTACACGAACGCCTGGCTGGTGATCGCTTCGACTTCTGCTGCCTGGTCGAAATACCAGCCGGCACCGGCCTGGTCGGTCATCTCCTCGGTGCGCAGCGTCCAGGATTGGTTGCTGCACTCCGGTTGCGACGCGGGCTGCCGCTGCGTCGACTCGGGGTCACCATCGTCATCCGGTTTCCATCCCGCTCCGGGCAGCTGGTCCGGCGACAGAACCATCTGGTCCGCGGCGAGAGGGGCCGGCGTCGGGGCCGCAGACGTCATCGATGTCGCGGAGGTCGGAGTAGCCGACGGCGACACCGCGCCGCTCGTGGAGAAGGCCGCTGACGTCGGGGTGGTCGATGATGGCTCCTGCGTCGCCGTGTCGGAGTCACTGCCGGACGAGCACCCGGACAATCCCAGCACGATCACGCCGGCTACAGACACCGTCGGTGCCCAACGCCGAGTTACTCCTTGACCGGTTCTCAACACGAAGCACAAGGCTAATCGACCACGCTTCTGGCAGGCCCGAAGCTACGTCGAGGCGAGTTCGGGCCAGCGGTACGCACCTACGAGGTCGACGAACTGGGACGCCTGGTCGTCGTCGATCCCGACATCGCCGGCCGCCATCGGCTTAAGCGCGTCGACGGCCCCGGGGCCGGATCGACGTCGACGCAGGCAGGTCGCGTCGGCGGATTGCTGAGTGAGTTCCGGTCGGTTCGCCGCCGATGATCTCGGTGCTGGTGTCGTTCGGTCCGGTGCCGCCGCGAAGGGTCGATGACCACCTTGTGTGTCGCCCGGATCGATTACGGTGCATCCATGTCCGCAGCTGCTGATCTGTCGCCGGTGGTCGAGGCCGTCTGTGGTCTCGACCTGCGTCCGCGCCAGCGGCAGTGGGTGAGCCTGAGTTTGTGCATCGTCGATGCGGTCTACAGCATCGGCGCCCACTACGACCGTCACGTGCTGCCGGTGGTGCGCCGGGTCGCCGCCGATGCCGGCATCGAGACGCCATCCGTGCCGCCGCCGGTCACCGGCCTGGCCGACCCCTTACCGCTGGAGCGGTTCTTGGATCGCTACGACACCGTCGACGCGCTGCTGGCGGTGACGAACAACCGGCAACGCACCTCACCGCGTGGGGGCATTCTCAAGGCCGAAGCTGTGCTGCAGTACGCGACGATCCTCCACGAGCACGGGATCCGGACACTCGACGACGCTCGCGTCCTGCTCGACGACCCGCAGCGGCTCGACACGGTGGAAACCGCGCTGCGCACCGTTCCCGGCGATGGCGGGTTCGGGGTGCGCCGCGGCTATCTGTGGATGCTCGTCGGCGACGAGGACACCATCAAACCCGACCGCATGGTGCTGGGGTGGCTGGCCCGCCACGGCGCCGACGTCAACGCCGCCACGGCCCGCACGCTGCTCTCCGAGCTCGCCACCGAGGTCAGCAGTGTGCTCGGCCGACGGGTCACCGCCTGGGAGATCGACCATGCCATCTGGACATCGGCGCGGTCGGTACGCACCGAACTGCACACCGACCCGGACGAGCCCCTCTCGCAGGATCGGTCGATAGGCCCGGATGCTCGAGGGGTGGATGCGGCCGGCGAGCTCGCCGATTATCCGTGACCGCTTGGACACGGTCCTGGCCACCCTCGGTGGACAGTCGTCCCGTCGCGTGATCGTCGACCTCGACGATCCGGACGAGCCGGATCTGCATTTCGTGCTGACCGCGGCGCTGCGGGAATGGGCCGACGATCTTCGACACCAGGTCCAGGACGATCCCAAGCATCCGAACCGAGCGGATTTCCTGCGGTGGGCCGAGGCTGCGGACCGGCTGCACGAACGCATCGACGAGGCCCTGTAGGACACCCCAGCCTTCCCCGGCCGCCATCTGCAGGCGGCTGATGGCCCTAGGACTGCGGGCCGGACGAGAGGATCGACATGGTGGAACGGTCACACGTGGAGAAGCAGTTGTACGACGCCATCAAGCACGGAATCCGCCCGAGTGAGAGCGAACTCGAAGCGATCGTGGGTGGCGAGAGTGTTCCCCGGTCGCAGTCCTCGGCGGTCGATTTCGGGTTCCCCGACGATGCGGAGCGGGACGAGTTCTGACGGTGTGCGCGTGGCTATGCTGTGCGTTGTAGGACGTGCGCAAGCGTCGGTCAGGCTCGATGCCTGATCGACGTTCCTGCGCAACGGGCGAGGCCCCCGGAACTACGGATTCCGGGGGCCTGGCTGTGTGTTGTGCCGTCAGAGCCAATCACTGCTCGGGGCGGGCAGCTCGACACCGAACTTCTCGCGGGCGATGTCGACTCCGGTGCCGGACAGCGTGCGCATCTGCCTCGGGTGTAGCCCCGTCGAGAGTGCCTGCTCGACCAGTCCGAGCAGGCGCGTGTCGGACAGGGGATGCCGGGCGGCCTCCTCGCGGGCTGCCTCGAATGCGCACCCGGCGTCCGGTCCCTGGAAGTTCACATATGCGAAGAACCCGGCGACTGTCAGTGCCGCCACCCGTTCGGCGCCGTACAACTTGCGGGCGACGGCCGCCATCGTCTCGGCCGCGGTGGCCGGGTCGATCACTGCCAGTCCGAGGATCGCATCACGTGCCGTGATGCCGGTGGTGACGAGCAACCCGACTCGCGCTGCGAGTGCGGCCGTCGGCTCCTGACGCTCGCGGACGGCGTCGGCCAGCTCGCTGATGACGCTGCGCGCAAAGTTCTCCCCCATCACCTCCTTCGTCATCCGCGCCCGGCGGCGGTCGGTCGTCGTCGCGCCGTCACGCCGGTAGCGGGCCACGATCTCCTCGCGGGTGCGGGTGAGCTGCTTGCCGGTGAAGACGGTCGCGGCGGCAGCCGCGGTCGTGGCCGGATCGACCACCGTGCCGGTCTCGAAACTCTGCATGTCGGTCCATGTCTGCCCGCCCTCGATACTCGGGGTGTAGTAGATCCCCTGCACCTCGACACCCAGCCCGAGCATCGTCGCGCTCACACGGTTGCCCTCTGCCATCACCTCGCGGAAGGTGCGTCCCTTCGCCACGACGACGACGATCACTGCGTCGGACTCGCCGCTCCGGACAATCGTCTCGGCCGTCAGTAGGCGCCCACCCGTCCCGAAGTCGGTGCGGACCATCCACGTGACGCGGCCCGCGCTCGAGAAGACCAGCACGATCGACTGCTCAGGCACGAACGACAGAACGGTGGGGACAGCAGCGATGAGTTCGCCGATTCCCTTGATCTGAATGCGGTCGGACATGGCCTCTCCTCATGGTCGCGGCGGACCTGCGCGGCCCGCCTGATCTTTTGCCCTTCTGGCATGGAGATAACGACCGGCCTAAGGACGCGGAGTGCAATCCCTGGGACGAAAAGTCTCGGGGGAGCGAAGCGGAGGAGAGAGTTTTCGGGCCGTCAGGCCGCGTAGCGCCCAGGGGTTGCGCGCAGCGGCCGGCCGGTCATGATCGGAAGGCAAGAAGGGCAAAGAGAGAGTCCTTTTCAGGGCGGAGCGCAGCGGAGCTCGATTCGGTGGACACCGAAGGTGGCCCGCGAAACCTCCGCGTTCCACCGTCGAGGACTGAGACCGCGAGAGATCGCCTCCGGGCAAACGCATCGATCACATGTCGGGGTTCACTGCCAGAGAGGTCGGATGCTGACGGCCCAGACGACCAGGATGATCGTGGCGATGGCGCACAGTACGGATGCGATTGCGAACGTCAACTCGCGGGGGTTTCCGGCGAGTTCCCGCAGTTCGGCGCCGATGGTCCAGTCGCTGTTCTTCGCCTGGGTGATCGCGCACAGGGCGACACCGAGTAGAAGGGCGACGGATCCGATGCACAGCAGCCACAGTCCCCAGCCGACTGAGACAAACGTCTGGTCGTCGCTGAACAGTGCCTGACCCCGCGACAGGTCGACAAACCCCGTTACAGCGCAGACGACGCCGGCGAGCATGGCTACCACGAACGGCCAGAGGGAATCCCATACGGCGCGGAGCAGCAGGCTCGCTCCGGCGACGCAGCCAGCAATCAGGGTGATCTTGCCGTCCGTGCCGTCGGTGCCGTTGAAGGTCAACGAGTTGACCGGAGTTTGCGCTACTCCCCAGGGGCCGAGGCTGGCCACGATGAGGACGAGGCTCGCGACGCAGGCCACACCGTACCCGGCGATATTTAGGGTCGACATCGCGGATCGAGGCAGTGCAGCTGTGCTCATCTTCATCCCTCCGGCCGGCTGTGATGGCGACGATCGTAGTGGCCTGCACGTCAGGGGAGCCGTTCGGCAATGTGATGCGGGCGCGGCGCGAGGGGGCCGGCGTGTGCGCTACAGTCCCGATCAGCGGCGAGCAAGGGGCCGCTACCTCCCTCATCTCGGCTCGAGGATTCTCCGGAATCCCCGGCCCGGACCCGGTGGCGGCGTTCACCGGGTTCGGAGAGGTAGCGGCCCATGCGCGCTGACGAGCGGCGGCAGGCCGATGCTTCCCGAAGACCGCCGTTGGCGCCCCTCCATCGACCTGCCGCGCCCCGATCATAGCGAGGGTTCGAAAGTATGTGCGAAAATCGGGGGGTGGTGGCGTACGAACGCGCTCCGCAGATGTGCCCAGCGGGGCATGATCTGGGGCCGAATCGTGTGGCGGTGGGGTGAATTCCTGTTCGCGTGAGACGGCTCGGCGGCCGTCGGGGGTGATGGGCCACCGGACGTACCGCTGTTCGTGTGGGGCCGAGATCCTGATTCCGCCACATACGGGGCCGATGCTGTTCGGAGTGCAGTGGCCCGCAAGGGAGCCGGGAGCCTCGCAGAGGGAGCGGTAGCTACGCGGCAGGGATGGTCGTGAGGCTGCCGCGCCACCGCTGCGCGCCGGCTTGCCCTCGAAGCAGTGACGGACCCGATCGAGGTCTACCGAGTCGGCGGTGACGGCAGGACCGCGCGGATACGGGCGTGCGGTTTCCTCCGCCACCTCGCAGGCGTTGCCGCACCCCCTCACTATTTCGAATATCTGCTCTTTCCGTCTTATTCGGTATTCGAACTACGGGTCGAGGTTGTGGCTCGTGTGGTGACTATGGGGCAGGTCCACGGTCGCGGCGGGGGTGTCTGGCGCGGTGGTGCCGGGGGTTCTTGCCCGGGCGGGCCGGGGGTGGCCGAGGGTCGCGGCGGCGATGGCGCGTAGGTCGACGCCGTGGTCGATGATCGGGCCGACGGGGATGGGGTCGGTGATCGCCATGTCGAGTACTTCGCGCATGAGGCGGGTGTCGCCGATCTGCATGTACTCGAAGCGCCCCCAGACGAATTGCTCGCGGAGGTCTCCGAGCAGAGGGTTGCTGGCGAGGTCGGCTCTCTTGACGGCGATGAAGCGGTCGGTGTGAAGGGTGTAGCCGGCCTCGGCGCACAGCTGCCGGAAGAACGCGAACTGTGTTCGGGTGTTCCCTTCCCGGAACGGGTGCACGAAGTTGATCCGTGCCCACACTTTCGTCAGCTCGTCGAGGAACTGTTCTCGTCCGAGTCCGCGCAGGTTGTTCTTCGCTGTGACGCGGTCGAGAACAGCGGTGGCGGCCGTCAGGACCTCGCGGGCCTTGAAGTACGAATGCGGGATTTCGGTGACGGGGCGTCCGCCGGCGCGCACGGCGGCGACGTCCGGCCCCATCTTGACCATCGGCCAGTCCCGTGGTGCGGTGCGCAACTGGCCGGCCCAGGGGTAGACGTCCTGGAACAGGTGGTGGTGGATGCGTTGGAAGTGTGGCAGGTCGAACCGGCCGGGGATCGGATCGTCGGCCAGCTCCTGCATGCGCATGTAGCTGATGACGCCTTCGGTGCGGTGCAGCAGGTCGGCGTCGGGGATGCCGTGCGGCCATTTCTCCGATCGCAGGACCAGGCTTTTCATCACGGCGCGGCTGGTGTCGGGCATTCCGTCCGAGTGCCAGTCGACCGTGTCGGGGATGAAGTAGTCGAGCCATTCGCGGGAGTAGCGCGGGGCCATGTCAGTCGATCTCGTAGCCGGCTTCGCGCGCCATGATCTTGGTGACTTCTTCGATGGTCGTGGTGCCTTGGATCAGTTCGACCAGCAGTTCTTTGTCGCCCTCGCTCATCTCGCGGCCTTCGATGGCCATGATCGGTTCCATCGCGGCGACGGCGGCGCGGGCTTCGGCTTCGGTCTTGCGTGGTGTCACAGGTTCTCCCTGGTCGGTGGTGGCGGTGGAGCAGGACCGGGATGCGTCCTGCCCCACCGGTGGTGCCGAGGTTAGAGACGCGGTCAGACGGCGCGGCCGTCTTCCTCGTACCCGCCTCCGTATTCGGCTTCGTACTGCCGTGTCGGGTCGATGTGCTGCTGCTGTTGCGGCCCTGTGCCGTGGGGATTCACCTTGTGCAGTGGGCGAACGTCGCCTGCGGCACGCAAGCCCTGCACGAGGGCCTCATCGAGCTCGAAGGTGTCGGTGGCGGCGCTGACCGTCTCGGTCGGCTCCACGATCGCGTCGGTGGGTTCGACCACTGCGGCGGTCGATTCCACCGTCGTGGGGGACGCGGCGTTGTCGAGGCGTTCGCGGCGCTCGAGGCCGGCCTGGTGGATCGCCTCGCGAGGGATCTGCCGGTCGGCGGCGAACTTG
The DNA here is from genome assembly GCF_001895025.1 of Rhodococcus zopfii NBRC 100606 = JCM 9919. Taxonomy (GTDB): domain Bacteria; phylum Actinomycetota; class Actinomycetes; order Mycobacteriales; family Mycobacteriaceae; genus Rhodococcus; species Rhodococcus zopfii. The sequence goes on along the minus strand of NZ_BCXI01000017.1, from coordinate 127,357 downwards.
TCGACTACGCGGATGCCGAGGCTGAATGCCTCGCCTCGGGTGTTCACGGCGTCGCGTTCGATCGCGCCGTTGCCGTCCCACGCTTCGAGGTGCCATTGCCGATCGTCCCAGTACACCCGGGCGCCGGGCCGGCCGGTGCCGGCGTCGAAGCCGTACTGCCAGAGCGCTTCGGTCTCGTCGAGAGCCACCCACGGGTCGGCCTTGCGACCCGCTTCGCGCTGCTCGGCACCGGCGAGCCATTGCTGCCGGGCGGCGGCCATGCGCTCCGGCACCGAGGCGATGAGGTCGGCCTTGCTCATGTTCCGGTGCTCGGCCCAGGCATCGGTGGGGTTCAGGTCGAGGGTCCACTGCGGGTACTGCCCGTCGGCGGCCCGGCGCTGCTGGTCTTCGCGGGCTCGGCGTAGTGCTTCGGGGGAGTTCTCGCGGGCGTTGACCTCCAGGCGCAGCTCTTCGGCCCGCAGTTTCGCGGCGTCGAGTTCGTCTGTCTCGGTGAACTCGAGTTCCGGTTCGGCCTCGGCGTCGGCGAGCCGGACCCGGTTGTGTTCGATCCTCGCTTCGATGACCGGCACCTGCCGGGTGGCCTTCTCGGCGAGATTGCGGAGGGTGGTCAGCATCCCCTGCGCCCCACTGGCTTTCTCGACCGCGTTGAGGAACCGGTCGCGTTCGTACCAGGCGATCTCCTCGCCGACGGAGATGTAGAACTGGCCGAGGACCTGGGTGTAGCCGAGTTGCAGCGGCACGCCGTTGATGACGCCGAACACCACGTCGTCGTTGCTGCGGGTCACTTCCTCTTTGAGCCGGATCAACGAGCTTCGCAGCGCGTCGGCCAGGTCGGCGGTTTCCGAGTCGGGGATCGCTGTGTGGGGGAAGTGCCATATCTTCGTGGCGCGGTCGTCGATGCTGGTCCACGCTGTGAGCTTGTCGACCATCGCCCGGACGTCGGGCAGGCGGTTCTCGTCGGTGGTGATGGTCTTGCTCAAGGCCCGGATCGCGGCGCTGCGGGCGGCGTTGGCGTTGAGGACGGCGTCGCGGCGGGCTTCGAGTTCGGCGACCTGTTGGTCGGCCTCGACCTGCGCGACGAAGACCGGGTCGCCGGTGGCGGCGGCCTTGCTCTGTGCCCAGGAGACGGTCAGGTCCCCGCCGAGGTCTTCCATCGTCGGTGGCACGTCGGCCTTGCGGATCATGGCGACGAAGTTCGATTTGCGGGCCACGTACTGGTACATCATCGCGTCGAAGGAGCGGCGGGCGACCATGTTGACCACCTGGACGGTCTGGTGGACGTTGCCTTGGCGGATGATGCGGCCGAGGCGTTGTTCCATGTCGGCGGCGGTCCACGCCGGGTCGAGGTTGATCATCTGTTTGAGCGCCCGCTGGACGTTCAGGCCGGTGCCGCCCTTTTTGGTGGAGGTGAGCAGCACCCGGACCCGCCCGTCCGCACACGCTTGGACCAGCCTCGCTTTGGCCTTGGGGTTGTCGTAGTCGTGCATGAACGCGATTTCGTCGGGTTTCATGCCCCGAGCGATCAGGGCGTCGCGCAGCTCGGTGTAGAGATTGCGGGCCTTGGGGCCGGCGCCGGCCTTGGGGGTGCCGCGGTCGCAGAACACCAGCTGGAACACCCCGGTCATCTCGGGGCCGTACTTGTCGGCCGGGATGCGCAGATCGGCATGGTCGGTGTGGACCTGCCAGATCAGCTCGGCGGCGTGTTCGATGCGGCTGTGCTCGGGGTCGGGTGGGGCGAGGTTCGCCAGCGAGGGGTGCATGGTGAGGTTGCGCCCGTCGGTGGCGATCTTGAGGCTGTTGTCCAGGTCCATCCGATCGCCCTGGATCATGCCCATGCGCACATCGAGGTCGGCCATCGCGTCGATGGCGTCGGGGCCCATGTCGAACTCGACGATCTGCGGTGCTCCGCCGTCGAGGACGGGCAGGCGCACCGGGATCTGATCGGCGGTCACCACGTCGCGGAACTGGTCGAGCATCGCCACCAGCTGGGGGACGTTGGCGTATTCGGCCATGCGGGTGCGCATCTGGATGCGGGTGGCGGTGATGTTCATCTCCGCCACCGACACCGGCTTGGCGAAGGTGCCCGCCCAGTTGTCGATGCGCCCCAGGCCGGCGGCGTGCAGCAGGTCCGGGCGCAGGTACTTGGTCATCACCCAGATCTCCGACAGCGAGTTGGTGATCGGGGTGCCGGTGGCGAACGCGAGCGCCTTGGCCGGGGCGTGCGGCATCCCCTGCTCGGCGCCCCGGGCGCGGGCCTGTTCTCGCAGGTACTTGGCTTTCATCTCCAGGTCGGTGGCGCGTTGGGAGCCGGTCGGCACCGACAGGTCGGCGCTGTTGGACGGGCGGGTGAGGTTCTTGTAGTCGTGGGCCTCGTCGATGAACAGGAAATCGCAGCCCGATTGTTCGAAGGTCAGCCCGTCGTCGGTGGCCTTGGCGTCGATGATCTTCTCGATGCGGCCTTCGGCGGCCTTGATCGCGTTCTCGATCTGCTTGACCGTGAACTCCGCGCCCTGGCTGTTGGCGGCGTCGAGAGCCTGCCGTAGTTCGGCGATTTCGCTTTCGAGGTACTCGATCTGCGCTTCGCGGCGCATGGCGATGCGACTGAACACCGACTGCGGCACGATCACCAGATCCCAGTCCCCGACCGCGGTCTGCCCGACGAAGCGTTGCCGGTCATCGCGGCCGCCGAGTTCGGCGGCGACGAGGATGTTGGCGTTCGGGTAGGCATCGCGGGCCTCGACCGCCCACTGCGCCAGCAGGTGATTGGGCACCACGATCCAGGGTTGGCGGATCTGTCCGAGGCGTGTGGCTTCCATGCACGAGGCGGTGATCGTCAGGGTCTTGCCGGCTCCGACCACGTGGTCGAGCAGGATCGTCTCGTCGTGCAGGAACCGCTGCACCGCTGCGGCCTGGTAGTCGTAGGGCGTGTATTTCGGGTTCAGGCCGGGGAAGGTCTTGCTGCGTCCGTCGTGGACCGGTTTGACGAACGAGTTGTAGCGCTCGTTGAAGGTGCGGGCCAGGCGCAGATAGCGGTCGCCGTCCTCCCACAGCCACTTCTCGAACCGCTCGGCCAGCGCATTCGCCGAGGCGTGGGCCTGTTCGGTGAGCTTGACGTTGAACCGCGGCTTGGGGGAGCGCTCCAGCTCGTCGGCGGTCTTGTTGACCTGGATGGGTTTGTTGTTGGCGAGCAGCTCGAACATCTTCACCCCGGGGAGCCGGCCGGTGCCGTACTTGTCGGGATAGCCGCTGGAGAACTCGTGGCGGCTTTTCTGGTCGGTGGAGATCTCCCAGCTGCCGCTGATCGCGTCGTGCTCGACGGTGAGCCGGTCCGGGCGCAGCCCGAACTCCTGGATCAGGAACGCCCGGTAGTCCTCGATCGGCACCCAGGTCGCGCCGATGCGCACCCCGATGTCGGCGGGGTCCACATCCGCCGGCACCACCGATTCGAGGGCCTGCACCAGCGGGGCGTAGCGGGGATCGGTGGCCGCTTTGACCTGGGCGAGGGTGAGTTTGTCGCGGACCTGCCCGGACAACGCGACGGTGGCGAGTTCCCACTGGTCGTCGGCGTGCAGGGACGGAAAGATGCGGCCCTGGGCCTGGTCGAGGGTGTCCTCGACGGACAGGTTCAGCAGCTCGGCGACCCGGTGCGGGGCGATGTGTCCGAGTTCGTCGAAGCAGATCGCCAACGCCTCGTCGAGGTCGGCGGCGCCGGTGGCCTTGTCCTTGAACGGGGTGGTGTCCTCGGTGAAGATCGCCGTCTTGGTCGCCACCGCCTCGCTGCCGTCGAAGCGCGACTGGAAGTTCTCGATCGCCAGCACCATGCCCAGGCGTGGATCGCGGGCGATCGCGCCTTGCAGATGCGCGGAGTAGCGGCGCGGCTGCGGCTGCTCGGCCGCCCTGTCATACAGCTCCTCGTACACCTCGTCGGGGATCGACCCGGTGTAGGGGCCGGCCTCGGCCGGGTCCAGCCCGTCGGCAAGGGCTTCCTCGCGGCCGGTCTTGATGCGCCACTCGGTGATCGCCTTGTCCAGGCGAGCGGCGATCTTCGCCTCCGACAGCGGGGTCGGGTCGGTGAGCTTGAACCGGTTCAGCGGCCCCCACCGGCGCACATAGCCGTCGTAGAGCGAGTTCAGCCGGCCCCGGATCACGTCACGGTCGGCGACGGTGTGGCGGCGGGAGCGGCTGGCCTCGGACAGCTCCATGACCGTCTCACCGAGAGCGATGAGCACCTTCCACTGCTGCGCCAGGTCCTTGCCGCGGCAGCCGACCTCGGCCCAGCCGCGGCCGAGGGTGAACTGCTCGAAGCGATTCTCGGTCTCGTGGAATCGCATCGCACCGGGCAGCACCTCGTTCGAGTCCAGACCGGCTCCGGTGCGCAATCCCGGCGTGGTGAACGCTTCGACCTGCACCGGATCGGGGGCCTGCGCGGTGAACCCGAGACCACGGGCGACGGCCCGGTCGATGAGCGGATCGAGCTGGGTACGCAGCTGCTCGCCCAGGGCGGCGCCGGTGTGCGGGGTGACCCGCAGCGAGCCCCCGGCATACATGCCGCCCCCGACGGTGAGGGTGCCCAGCACCCGCTCCGGGTACTTCGCGAAGTAGGGGTTGATCCAGGTCCGCGCCTGCTCACCGGTCTTGGCGTCGACCGCGGCGACCTGCACGGCGGGCTGTGCCCAGTCGAGGGTGTCCTCGGTGGGGGCGGTTCCGTCCTCGCGGCGGCGGAAGATGAGCACGTCGGTGACCACGTCGGTGCCGGCCTGCCGGTCGAACGCTCCGGTGGGCAGACGCACCGCACCGATCAGATCACCTGTGGCGGTGATCGCGGCGCGCTGTTCGGCGCGTTTGGCGTCCGAGGTGAACATGCTCGTCACCACGGCGACGTAGCCACCGGGCGCGGTCAGGGCGAGGGATTTGGCGATGAAGTGGTTGTGGATCGCCAACCCGCCCGGGTTGTGGATCGGATCGACGGGCGCGAACTTGCCGAACGGGACGTTGCCGATCGCCCCGGTGAAGGTGCCGGCGGGGGCGAAGTTGCGTTCGAAGCCGTGGTTGCGGATCTGCTGCGAGGGACACAGGTAGTGCGCGATCTTCGCGCTGATCGGCTCGATCTCGACGCCGACCATACGCACCTTCTCCGGGGCGGTGCCGACGAAATGACCGGCCCCGCAGCCCGGTTCGAGCAGCAGCGCCCCGTCTGGCAGTCCGGCGCGCTGTACCGCCCGCCACAGTTCGGCGACGATCGCCGGGTCGGTGTAGTGGGCGTTGAGGGTGGTCTGGCGGGCCTGCGCGAAGCCCTTGTCCCCGAGCAGATCGAGCAGTTCGGCGTGCTCGTCGCCCCACTGCGCGAGGACCTTCGCGCGGTTGTCGAAGACCTCCGGGACCGCTCCCCAACCGGACCACTGCGCCAGCACCGCCTGCTCGTCGGCGGTGGCCGGTCGCTGCTGCTCGTCGAGCCGACGCACCAGACGCAGGGCGGCGATGTTCGCCCGCGCCCGGGCCTTCGCCCCGGACGGGACCAGCACCTCGGTACCGAGGGTGAAGTCCTGCGCCGCCGCGGTCGGCGGTGCAGGACGCACCACCGGGGTCTCGACCTGCGGGGCGGTCTGCGCGGCCGCGGCGCCGGTCTCCGGTTCGGCCTGGTCACCACCGGTGTCCGGGGTAGGAGCGGTGACCTCCGCGACAGTCTCGGATAGCTCGGCCGCGGCAGTGGCGTCGCTTTGCGGCTGCTCAACGGCGGTCTGCGGCTCGGCGGACACATCGGCAGCGGCGTACTGGGCGGCGGTGGCCGGGGAGAGGTAGACGTATCCGCCGGATTCCTTCCGTGCCTTGACCAGACCACCGCCCCGCCACAGGGGGCTGGTCAGCGGCTCGCCGTACTCGGTGTCGGGAACGACCAGCTCGTCGGCGTCCGCGGCCGCCTTGATCGGCTCGGCGACAGCTTCTGGTTCCGGTGCCAACGCGGGTTCGGGGGCGGGGGCCGGTGCAACGATCGGCCCGATGTGGGCGACCGTCGGACGATCGGTGAGCATCCACGAGGTCGTCGCCGTGTCGGGGCCGGCCGGGGCCGACGGCTCGGTGGGAGCCGATTCGACCTCTTCGAATATCACCGCGCCTGTGTCATCGACCGCAGGCGCTAGGACTCGGGGGGACGGCGGCGGGGCCTCCTCGCTGACCTGCGGTTGCTCGGTCTCCGTGGCGGGTTTGTCGTGGGTGTCCACCTCGGCTTCAGCCTCGGTGTCGGTGTCGGTGTCGGTGTCGAGTTCGGCCTCGGCCTCGGTGGTGCGCTCCGGGTCGAGCTGTTCGGCCTGGGGGTCGGCTGCGAGGACGGCGCGGGCTTCGGCGATCGCGTCCCGCATCGTCAGCTCGGGACGGGGCTCGCCGTCGACGTAGGTGATGTGCTCGCTGCTGTTCTGCGCCCACCCGGAGCGGATCGTGACGTGCCGGCCGTCGGAATCACCGACGACCACATCTCCCGCCCCGGCAAAAGTCAGGTCGGTAGGGGTGAGGCTGTAGAGGTCCTCGCCTGCTGCCCGAATCTCACGCAGAACCTTCGGATCCGCATCGTGACCGAGAGTCCACTCCAGGTCGACCCCAAGGGATTCGAGCAGCTCGACCTCGGCCGGGACATCGCTGCGCAGCTGCTCGATGATGCCCCGGCGCACGTCCTCGAGGAGCGAGTGGGCAGCAACGAAGATGCCGGACTCGTCGTACTGCCACAGCAGATCCGACCGGGCCTCAGCGTGGTAGAACTCGTTGTTCCGGGCGTAGGTGATCGCCCTGGTCACCACGGTGGCGCGGGCCTGGGCGTAGGGCCGGTAGATGCGGTCGATCCACTCCGGGATCGGCTTGGCGCGGGCGTCGAGCAGCGCACCGATCGCCACCCGCGGATTGTGGCCGGCGGTGGTCGACGTGCTGCCGCCGTCGAGGGTGTATGCCCACCCGTGAATCGAGTAGTGCTGCACCCTCGATTCCACATAGTCCTGCAAGCGCAGCTGCCGGAATTCGCCGGTAGCGACGAACAGGGCGGACACGTCCGGTGCCTGGGGTTGGGGCAGGTTCGGGATGATGTTTCCGCGCAGCTCGGCAGCCAGACGCTCGGTAGGGATGCCGGCGGTGGCGGCGATCAGATCGGGGCGTTCCTCGGCCATGACCGCGAACGCGGTCTCGATACCGAACTCGATCAGATCGGTGCGGGTCCACATCGGCTGCCCCGCCCACGACCCCACCAGCGGGTCCCGGCGCAGCTGCAGGGTCATCCACGCCGTCCACTCCCCGGCGGTGGCCTGGTCCCAGGTCAGCTCGGGTCCGTGGATGCGGTCCCATTCGGCATACGCCCGCTCGTACAGCTCGGCCGGCAACCGGTGATGCTCGAGCAGAACCTTCGCTGCGGCCTGCCGCAGCGGCGAGCCATCACGGGCGGCTTCGGCAATCAGGGACTTGGCCTCGTCACGGGCCACGGTAGGCAGGTAGTCCGGGCGCCGACCCTCAACGCGTGCGATGAGCCTCGGATCGACGGCGACCTCGGCGACCAAGGCGCTGCGTTCCTCGGCGGTGGCCTCACGGCGTCCCTGCTCGACACCGGCGAACCACTGGGCGCGGATCTCGTCGCGGGCCTTGCGGCCGCGTACCGTCTTGATCGCGGCGGCGATCTGCGGGTCGGTGTCCGGCTGCGGCAGGGTCAGCGGATCGCTGGGGTCGTAGGCGGCGCGACCCCGCGCCCACCACTGCTCGACCTCGACCGTGGCGGCCTGGTCGATGCCGTCCTGCACCGCATCGACGTGCACGCTGCGCTGCTCGGCGGTAGCGAGCTCGGCCCGCTCCTGCGCGTCCAAAACGTGCTGGGTGGTGTCGAGGAAGTCCTCAGTGACGGCGCGGTCCTCGCTGGCGCGGGCGCCGACGATCGTGTCGGCGACCTCGGCGGTGACCGGATGCTGCACCGGCTCGCCGGTGCGGGCCTGCCAGTACGCCTCGGCGGCGCGGCGGCCGAGTTCGCCCCAGCGTTTCGGATCCGCCAGGATCGACCGGCACACCGCGAACATCTTGTCCGTGAGTGACTGGCGATCGGTCATCAGGTCGGCCAGCGCGACCTGGGCCTTGACCTTGAAATGCCCGTCGGCCCAGGAGAAGAACTGCGCCGCAGTGTTGACCTCGGGGTTCGCGGCAGCATCGGCCTCGGCGTCCAGTTCGGCGAGACGCTCGAGCAAACGACGTTCGACCTCGCCCAACGGATCGATCACCGGCGTCTCGGCCGGGGGTGGTTTGGGTGCCGGGGGAGTGTCCGGTGCGGCCGGTTCGGTCGGTTCGGTCGGTGTCGCGGCCGGGAGGAACATCGGCCCTGCGGGCCGGTCGGTGAACTGGGCCTGCGGGATGTTGTCGGCCAGCAGTGAGGCGATCAGGTCGTGGGCCTGACCTTTGGTGATGTCCTCGTCGACGACGAACGGCACGTGCGTCTCGCGGGCGAGGCGTTCGAGGGTCCGCAGCTGACGGGCGGTGGCGGGGTGCTCCCGCCAAGCCGGTTGTGCAGCCGCGACCTCGCGCACCGTTTGCTTGGGGACGCTCTCCGGGTCGATCCCCAGAGCGTGCAGCTCGCTGCGCAGCTGATTCTCCCGGCCACGCAGCTCACGCCATTGCCCACGGAGACGTTCGAGTTGTTCGGTGCAGGACGCAACGTTCGCAGTGTTGGCTGCGATCCCGTCGGGCAGTCCGCGTTCCTGCGCAGTCGCCAATGCTCGACGCGCCGAAGCGAGCGCACAAGAGGCATTCTTTCCCTGGCTGCGCAGGTCAACGAGTTCGTCGCGGACTCGCGCCCATTGCGCCTGGATCAGAACGGCAGATCCGGGTCCTGCGGCGGGTTGCGCCGCATCTCGTCCTCGATCAGTGCCGCCAGCTCGTCCGCGATCGGATCGCGGGAGGTCATCGGCACCGGCAAGTTGTCCTCGATCCGCTGCGCGACCAAAGCCTCTGCCAGCGACAGAAACCATCCCGGCTTGTCCAGCCACACTCGCTCGGCCACTCGCACCGCCGTGGGGTTCGGCTTCACGTTCTGTGTCCGCCACCGATCGGGGTCCTGCGCCGTCCGGGCCGCTTCCCAGTCCTTCTCGGCTTCCTGCTCGGCCCACGCCGCGAACTGCTCCCGCGCTTCCCGGATTTCCGGTGTCACTTGCGGGTACAGCTCGCCCTCCAGCACCATCTCCCGCGCTGCCCGCCACGCTGTTTTCTTGGCGCGTACCGCGTCCTGGTACGTCGCGTCCGGGGTCGTCGGGGTCGCCTGTTCGAACTGCTCGGCCGCGTCCTCGGTCATCTGCTGCAAGCGCAGTGCTTCCCGGTCGATCCGCTCCTGCTCGGTCGCCGGGTCGATCCCCAGCCACTCGACCAGAATCCGCCTGGTCTCGGCCGCGATCGTCAGGTCGATTCCCTCGACCTGCGCCCTGAATTCCTCGCTCTGCGGTGCCACTGTGTCCTCCCTGATCCTCGGTCTCGAACGTGTCCTGGTTGGCGTTCTCGTCCGCCACGCGACCTCCTCGACTGCGCCCGATTCTGGGCGGAGTTCCCCCCGATTCCGGGAACGTTTCAAGATCAATTCTATGCGATTACTGCCCACGAAATGCGTCTTGAACTGCGGTTACCCGACGTTCTACTACCCGGTCCGCGATGCCCGGGGAGCGGCCGCAGCGACCGCCACCACGACGATCAGCGGAAGAATCAGAAGCCCTCCGACGCCGGCCACCACCGCCCGAACCGGGCGGCCGTAACGGCGATACGACCTGTGCGCGCAGAAGAGCGCGGCCAGGATTCCGAGCACATTGAAGATGAGCAGCACAACCATTCGATCCCCCTACCTCGGTGGGCGTGACAGGCGCATCCGCCGTCTCGTCCAGCTGTGCCTACACCAGGGGGCCGACAGCGCCGCGGTCCGCATACGTCCGCAGGCCGGCACAGCCCGTCTCGATTGCTCGCTGTCGCCACCGGCTGCCATCATGGGGGTACAACGGACCGGATCGAGACGGAAGGGAGCACGCCGTGACCACACACGACGTTCGGGCACTGGTCGCACGGTGGCGTGCGCTGCCCACCGAGGAGAAGGTCTATCGGCGGCGCGCCGCCGTGGTCGATCACGTGATCCACAGCATGGCAATGGAAGGCGAGCCGGTCTCCGACCGGTGGATCGAGCAGGCACGGCACCGCCAGCGCGCCATGCTGGACTCGCACTGATCGTGCACGCACGGACCCGCGCAGCAGCGGTGACCGGTGGGTGAGCCGGCGGAGCCGGTCGATACCGGCAGCACCCGCCAGTTCGAGACGCTGTTCGGCACGAAGACCTACCACGAGGTCGCCGACCTGATCGCCGAGCCACTGCGCCGGCTGCTCGACGAGGTGGCCTCCGGTCACTTCGCCGACGAGGCGATGGACGTGGATCTGCTCCGCGAGTTCCATCGCCGGATCCTGATCGACGTGATGCCCGACATCGCCGGCCGGTGGCGCAGGAAGCCGGTCCGGGTGGGAGGCCACTATCCGCCGGAACACATTCATGTAGACCGGGAGATGCGGGAGCTGTTCCACAGCTTCACCGGCCGGCTCGACTGCTGCGCCGGCGACGTCGAGCGTCAACTCGAAGCCCTCGCCTACCTGGAGGCTCAGGCACTGCACGTGCATCCGTTCGAGGATTTCAACGGCCGAGCGGTCCGAGTGATGGTCGCCGAAGCCATGCGGCGGCTGGACTTTCCCGTCCTCGAACTCAGCGTCGAACGCGACACCGCCCAACATGCCCGGTATGTGGCGGCGCTGCGGGAATGGGATCAGCACAGGTCGTTGGCCCTGCTGTGCGAATTCTGGCGGGACGTTCGTTTCGCATCGCTGGACGATCAGGACTGAGGGCCCTGCCTGCGACGCAGCGTGGAGCCGGGGGAGTAGGGGTGCCGCCCGTGAGCTCCGGTCGAAGATGCTGGACACGCACGCACAGGGATCCCGAGGGAATACGAACGCGCCTGTGCTGCGGGTTAGGTCGAGGACCTCGGCCACAAGCGGAACAAGCGCCTACCGAGTGCGCAGACCCGAGGCGGTGGTGTCGAACTAGAGGCTTGGCCCATCGCGACGCAAGGTTGCATGCGTAGCGTGCATGCAATGCACGCATGCTTCCGGCAGCATGCGTCGACCCATTCCGTCGGGGACCCCGACACCCTCCCGGTAGGGGATGATCCGGTTCCGTCAGGGAAGCGCCGACGGGACTCCGGGCACGGAAGATGACAAGAGCCGGCCCGCACTGCGCAACCCCCCTGCACGGCGCAGTCCGAGCCGGCCGCCCTGCAGTGTCGCAGGCTCGGTCGAGATCGGCGAGATCGAACTGAGAAACCCCGCCGGAGAGAGTTTGGGGGGCAACTCCGGCGGGGCCTCGGTCACCGTGCAGGGGGATGACGGTGACACGAAAACTCTACCGAACGGACACCGACGCCGTGAGGTTTCCTGCCCGTACCTGCCCATGGCTGGGTAGCACCGGGAGTCGAACCATCACGCCCCGCGCGACGCTGCAAGCTCGTGCCGCCGGCCCGAGTCCGTGCCCGCGGCCGCGATCAAGGGGGGCCATTTTCGCCCCGATTCGGCACCCGGGTACTGACGTGCGCTGCGGTGTCGATCACGGCGCTGCGAGGTGAAGTGCCGCCGACCAGCTCCAACCGTCCATGATGGATAATTTCGTTTATCCATCAATCATGTTCCGGTGCAGTAGTTTTCGGTGGAACGACCGGACGAGAGATGCCGTGGCACCGGTTCCGCACGTCGTGCCGACACGCGGATTCGGTCGCGTTCCGGACTGCGACCGTCCCAGTCGATCGATCCGGCCGTGTCGGCGGCAGCGAACAGCGCCAGGGCAGCGTCCTTGCGGTGGCGCCGAATCCCGGGTGGTGCTTCTGCGCCGTGTCGCGCACTGTCGGGTACACGATCCTCGTTCCCGCCGGCAACGAGGGCCGGGTTGATGTCGTCGACGCTGCGCCGCGGGGTGAGGTTGTGGTCATGGTCGACCATGGGCAACGGCACGGACGCATTCTTCCGGGTCACCGGTTCGGGTCGTCGCACTGCGGCGCGTTCGGTTCACCGTACCGGCCGGCGTGGTGTGCGGACCGGGTCGATCGGTGGAGGCAGATCGTCGCCCGTCAGGTGGTGGGTTCGCGCCGTGGCGGAAGGGTGTCGGGGAACTCGTAGGAGCAGCCGATCTCCTCGAGCGACGGTGCGCCGGGAACGTCCCGGAACCACGACACGCACACATCCGCTGCGAGTGCGATGTCGCGGGTGAACAGGTACCCGTCGGTGCAGTCGTCGAAATGGTCGTCGAAGAACCATCGGTCCAGGTCCAGGGCGTCGACCGCGTGGCTGTCGAAACGCAGTCGGTCGAGCACCGTTCGGGAGCGACGTACCATCAGCACCCCGTCGGCGAGTACATGCACCTGGGAGCACACCACCGGCTCGTCCACATTGTCGTGGTCGTCGTCGAAGTGTACGTAGTCGCTCGGTCCGAGGTCGATGATCAGCCCCGTCGGCTGGTCGGTGAACGACTCGACGAGCCAGTCGATCATCCCGTCCCACGTGGCGATCTCCGGTACGTCGGTACTGTCGGCCACGGACAATCTCCTTCGGGTGCGTGCGGCAGGCGTCACGGTCACGTTATCGCCGCCCACCGACAACGCCGCCGCGCCGGGCACCACCGACGGGCCCGTGCATGTGCGCTCGCGCAGCACCTCGTTCCCGTGAGAGACTGCGCCGATTTCACATGAAAACCCCTGTGGCGCAATCGGTGCGAAACGCCGATAATTGAGATTATGTCAACTTAAACCCCTGCATATTGCATCCGATGCATCATTCGGCCTTCCCTGCGGCGTCGCTTCGGTACCTCGACTGCCGTGTGCAGACCGTCCGTGACCAGCGGAGAGGCAAGGTTCTGCGTTCCGGCTACCCGATACCAGTCGCACACCGCTAACCGCGCGTACGCGGCATACCCGCGAGTCCTACCAGGACGCCGGGCGCGAGCATCGACTGCAGGCAGGCTTCGCGGTGGTCGAGGCTGTCCCGTGCTCCCACCAGTGAAAGGGGCGCATGGGCTGGTCACAGTGTGCCGTCCCTGTCGTTCGTGCATGTCATAGTGAGCGCATGCGGTCGACCTGCTCGCTCTACATCGATGCCGGATATCTGCTTGCCTCGGCTGCAACTCGCGTGACCGGCACGTCGCTGCGCAGCGGGATTCACGTCGACTACTCCACGCTGATCAGCTCGCTGGTGGACACCGCGCAGGACCGGTCGGGGCTGCCGGTGTTGCGGGTGTATTGGTACGACTCGGCCCGCAACGGCATCCCCGACGCGCAGCAAGAACGCATCGGTGAGCTTGCCAAGGTCAAGCTTCGTCTCGGCCGCTTCGGTGTCAACGGCGAGCAGAAGGGCGTGGACCTGCGCATCGGCCTGGACTTGGTGGCTCACGCCCGCAACGGAGCCTCGGATGTGTTCTTCCTCGTCTCCGGCGACGATGACCTGACCGAAGCCGTCGAAGAGGCTCAGGTGCACGGAGTTCAAGTCGTGCTGCTCGCCGTCCCGACCGCGGTGGGCACCTCGCACGGGGTCAGCCGGCACCTGATCCGCGCTGCCGACGAGCTCGACGTCATCGACGGCGGCGTCGTCGATGCCGCGGTGCTCAAGGTCGACCGTCAACCGGTGCCCGCACCGATTCCCACGCCACCGGCGCCCACGCCCGCCGTGGTCCCGGCGGCCCGGCCGGCTGGCCGGACCCCCCTGGACGTGGCGGCGCGGGTATCGGCCTCGTCGGCCCCGCGCCGGACCAGTGTGCTCGCCTACAGCAGCACCACCGGCTCCCCCGCTCAGGTACTGCCGGGCTACGACCGCAACGACGAGACCGAGGACGAGCACGCGATCGACGAGGTGGTGATGCGGGTGCTGGCCTCGTTCCGGGAAAGCGCCACCGCCGACGAGAAGCTCGAGCTCGACCGGGCCAGGCCCTCGATCCCGCGGGAGATCGACCGGGCCCTGCTGCTCGACGCGTCCGTCGCGATGCAGCACTACGACCTGGACGAGGACAGCCGGTACCGGTTGCGGGCCCGCTTCTGGGAGAAGTACGACGAGGGCTGAGACCCACCCGTAGGCATCTCCCAGATCGTCCGCATCCGACCGGATGGTCGAGGTGCATGTCCGAATCCCCGCACATCCGAGAAAGAGGCTGCACATGGCAGGTGGCAGGAAGCGGAAACGCAGTCAGGACCCTGCACGGGTAGTCCGCACGAAGAACGCCGCGCGTCGCGTCAGCACTGCCGGCACCGCGCGACACCGGTATGTCATCAAACGCGCCAGCAGCGGCCGGTGGGAACTGCGCATCTACGAGCGGGAGACCGACAGCCCGAAAGATGCACCCGCGCCGTTCGCCTCGCACATCCTCACACGCGACACCAGAGCCGAATGTGCCGCCATCGCGCGTGCCTTCCAGAACCTCGGCGACAGCTACAATGAGTTCAGGAACGGCTACCGCAGCCGACTGGACCAAGCTGTCGCCGATGCCGCCGCGGCGTTGCACACGGAGCAATCCCGGTCGGCGCCCTCCGGCGCTACCCGCGCCCCAGCTTCCCCCAAAGGGGCTGGTATTGCGCCCCCGGCCCGCCACTCCGGTACGAGCCCCGTCCCTCACGGTGGAGAGAAGTCCCCGGCACGGCGACCCGGCGACGCGGCATCTCCTGCTTCTACTCGTGGGATGTCGCCAGCTGCACCCGATGAGCCACGGTCTCGTGACGACCACGTACCGTCTCGACGTCGGAACGGGGCGGTCCCTCCACCCCCGAGGGCGAACCCAGCGTTCGCGCGTGCCGTCGCCGAACGACTCCGTCGGCCGGTGTTCGTCGACGCACGCGCCGGGCACTACCACGCGCACGACCACTGCGTTTCCAAGAACACGGTGCAGCACCGGTGCACCGCGGAACAAGCTCATCACAGCCGATTGGCTCCCTGCCCGAAATGCACCAGGTCACTGGTGCGGTTCCTGAACCGATGCCTGGGAGTGATAACGGCCGAAACCCGCATGCGGCATCCGCTGCCCCCGTTGACACCTCATGCCGCGAAGCCGGCACCCAAGCGCCCCAAGAGTGCTCAGCGGAGCGCAGGACACTCCGATACCGGGCGCCGACACGATCGTGCGGGAGGTCAGGCACGAGAGATCCCCTACGGGCGGCCGTCCCGTGCCGACGATCTGCGATTCAATCATCGTTCACGTCTGGACTGGGGTAGCGCCTCGTACGGTCAGAACCCCGAAGAGTTCCTCGGCAGCCCTACCGACGACGACAACGACTGGCGCGGCAACAGCGCGCTCTACGAATAACGCTCCACCCCCCTTGGTGACTTCTGCGCCCTTTGCGACGAGTGACGGCCGGTCGTACCGTGCTGCTTCCGGGCGGTCCCTCACTGCGCCGCGCCGGTGTGCATCGCGTGGCGCGCAGCCGCGGGGTGCGGACTCTCCGCTACGACTGGGTGAATTCCTGCATCCAGTCGCAGAGCGGCGTGACGGTGGCATCCGGGTCGTGTTCTCGCTCCTGCACCGTTCGGATCACCGGCGGGAGCTCCTCGGGAACAACAGGTTCGACCTGAACGAACGGTTCCTTCGTTGGGGCCGCCAGGTGCCACTCACCGGAGATCTTCACCAGCGCCACGACCTTCTCACCCGATATCGCGGCACCGGTGTCGAACTGCAGGGCACCGACCAGCGCCGCCAAGGTCAGTTCGAACTCGTCGTCGCAGGCGTGACCGGAGCGCAGCACCACCGCGGCCGGGCGCGGAACGTGACTGTCCTCAGCGGCGAGAAACGCCCGTAGGTTGGCGCGCAGGGTGAGCACCGCACGCTCGGGCTCAGCCTCGTGTTCGGCGAGGGCCAGCGCCACCGGACGCAACTGCGGGTCGGGCGCAAGCAACGGCAGCAGCGACATGCGGCGCTTTTTGCGTTCACTCGACAGCAGGCGCCGCAGCCCCGAGAACTTCTTCTTCACCACCACGGCGACGACGGGCAGGTCGTCGACCAGCCGAGCCGCCTCCACCAGCGGATCGAGTCGTGTACCGACCGCATCGTCGGGTAGCTCGACCACGACATTGCGGTACGCGAAGTCCCCGTCACGGGTGTAGAGGAATACATCCGCAACCATCGAGCCCGCCTCCCTGCCCGGGGGCAGCACGAGTTCGATCCGGTCGAGCACCGGGCACACGGTGGACACCGCTCGGCGGGTTCCGATACTGCTCAGCACCGTCACTCGGGACTGGGCGGTCGCCGCCGTGACGGGCAGGGTGAGCCGGTCCGGCACGGCGAGTTGCAGATCGGCACGACTACGCACGACCTGCGCGAATTCCTCGGTCGAGACGTCGACGTCGCGGGGCCGAGCGTTGATCCGGTCGGGGCTCGAGTAGCCGTTCTGTCGGGCTCGACCCCACAGATTCTGCATGCGCATCCGCCGGTTCTCCGGATGCAGCGTGCGTTCGAGCATCCCCAGCAGACGACCGGAGCCTCGCTCCGGGCGTGGGGACAGGGTCCACCACGACAGGCGGCGGGCCAGATCACCGGCCACCGCCGGCGCCCATGTCGCCGACCCGAGGTAACCGAGGGCGCTGATCCACGCGAGGTACCGCGGCATCTCGTCGATCGCGCGCCGGAAGTCGGCCAGGGACATCCCACGTGGGGGCTTCGCGTGGAGCCTACGGGGATCGCGCAGCGCCAGATGCGCGGCCGCCAGGCAGAATCGAGACCCGAAGTGGCTGCCCAGACGCGAGGTCACCCGCCGCGACCACGACGAGAGCGCCTCCTGGACCACCGCCTCGTAGGTTCTCTGATTCACCGGCCACTCTCGAAGCGAGCGAACGCCGCCCGCCGTCATCTGCAGCACGTACTCCTCGGCCTCGGCCGCGTCGGCGGGGACCGGGACTTCGGCCAACGCAGCCAGGAGCTCGGCGGCGGACTCGACATCGATCATCAGCCGTGAGGTCAACGCACCGATCTCCGTCACCGCCAGGCCGTCCTCGGATTCGGTCACAAATCCGCGGCGGACCAGGAAGTCGAGGGCCTCGTCGACGTCGTAAACCTCACGGGCCTGGGCGTAGGCGAACGTCTCCTGAAACCAGGTCGACGCGTCGGATCGGTGTCGGACCGACCGGAGCAGGATCTCGGCAAGGACGGTATCGGCCAGCCGGTCGACAACCCGGCTGCGTGCTGTGTACCCGTCGGCGAGTTTATGACGCCAGAGGGCCTCCTGGTCGCGTGGTACCAGCATGAACCCGAACCCCTCGGGTTCCTGCCCGGCCCGTCCTGCCCGGCCGAACATCTGCTGAGCCTGACTAACCTCCAGAGCAGAGATTCCCAGCTCGAGATCCCGGATCACCACGAACCGGGCGGGGGTGTTCACCCCGGTCGACAACCCGGACGTGGCGACGAGAACGCGGATGTCTCGCTCCTTGAACGCGGTCAGCGCGCGCCCGGCCCGGGGCGCATCGCGAAAGTGGATTCCCACCCCACGCGCGAAGGCCGCATCGATCAACTGTTCGTCGTCGACCTCGCGGAACTCGACGCCGGCAACAAGCGCCGCGGTGCGTCGCACCGCGTTCTTGCTCCCACAGAAGACCAGGACACCGCCCTCTGCCGTCGCGGCGCCGCCGCCGACGGTCATCGACTGCCCGGCAGTATCGACCAGCTCGCCGAGCAGATCCCGCAGAGCCCGGTCTTTGGCGGCTTCGTGCAGCTCCCGTCGTTCCTCGACCGCCGGGGCGTCGTAGGCGACGAACTGGGTGTTCAGGATTGTCGGCCGCCACGCCGACCGGATCAGCTGAGCACGAAACCAGGAGGCGAGCTCGTCGGCATTGGACACGGTCGCCGACAGCGCCACGATCCGGGTGCGGGCTTCGGCGGCACGCAACCGGGCGATGAGCGATTCGAGGGTGGCGCCGCGTTCCGGATCGCCGACGAGATGCACCTCGTCGATGATCAGGCAGCCGACGCTGCCGATGAACTCGCGCAGCGAGGACCGCCGGTAGAGTGCCTCGAACTTCTCCGTCGTCGCCACCCACAGTTGCGCCTTGCGGACCGCCTCACTGGACATGTTGGTCTCGCCGGTCAGTTCGATGGCACGGATCCCGTGCTCGTTCCACCGCTTGGCGGTCTCACCGATCTCGGCGGCCAGAGCGCGTGCCGGCAACAGCCACACCGCCGGCCTGCCCTCTCCGACGATCGACCGCAACGCCGCAACTTCCCCGATCAACGTTTTCCCCGCGCTGGTCGGAGCCACCACCATCACATGCCCCGGACTCGACAGCACCACGGGCACGGCCTTCGACTGCAACGGATTGAGCCGGTCGTAGCGTGTCAGGAACTTCTGGAAATCCGGGGGGATCAGCACCGAACTCGGTGTCCACTCCCCCTCGCCGACGCTGACCGCCTCCCGATTGTCCAGCAGCGTGCGGAAACCCGCTTCGAGGTCGTCGATCTCCTCGGGGGTGTCGAAGACCGAGCCGGAGTTCTGGTTGCGCTCGATCTCGGTACGCGTGAAGTTCATCGAGTGGGTGACCGCGATGTCGTCGGCGATCAGCTCTTTCTCGTGGATGTACCGGACGCTGGTCAGGGAGATGTCGGCGCGGCGCAGCTTTCGCAGCACGGCGTCGTTGGACGCTTCGGGCCGGCAGAGCACCAGGACATCGACACCGCGCTGCTTGGCGGCGATCACCGCATCGAGGAGACGACGAGCCTGAGGGGAGGTGTCCCACCACGGGATCTTGATCCATACCCTGCGCTGGGCCGCGGTGATCAGTTCGAGCACCGTGTCGTAGAGGCTGTTCCCGCCGTCGTAGGTGGTCACACGCAGCCGCCGCACCGCATGCCCTCCTCGACTGCCTGACACCGTTGCCGTGCAGGTCAGACTACTGTGCCCGCCATGCGGCGGTGGTGGCGGCTCCACGCGGTCACGACGTCGGTCCCGTGCACCGGCAGCGGCGACATCCACCGGACGTCCTGAAAATGCTCACCACGCTCGCAGCCCTGCACGGACAGGTCCTCGACGACATTCGCCGCAAGGCCGGCGAGAAGCGGGACCAGCGCGGCGGCTTCGCCGACCGGACTTGATCGACCGAGGGCCCCGGATCCAGGCCGGTTCACCGGCGCCACCGCACCAACACCGGTGTCGTCACGCCGTGCTCCCCTCGCGCAGCTCGAGTTCGCGACGCAGGAACGCGACGTGTTCCTGACCCGGATCGAGCTGGTAGTACGAGAGTGTGATTGCGGCGGTGCCGGCAGGTCAGGACGAGCAGGGCGTCTGCTGACAGGACGCCGTCATGTCGGTCGCTCTTGCTATCGTGGCAGCAGGTTCCAGAGTGGCAGTTGTCGGTACCTGGCCGGCTGCCCGGCAACCCCGTCTCCATCGACTGTGGGTGCCCCAGGGGAAGAACCGGTTCGCGCGGTAACCGCCGGCGGACAAGTCGATGGAGGCCCACGCCTCCGGAAGGTAGAGGGGCGCGATGTCTTCGCACCACGACAGCGACACCTTGCGAAACGCGCAGGCGAAGTGGGAACCGATCCCGCCCGCCCGTCGGCGCGAATGGTGCCGGGTCCTGCTGGAGTTTCCGCCGATCTGGCTGGGCACGATCCCCATGATCGCCACCCAGACGGCGGTGCTCGACGGCGGGTACACGAACATCACCGACTGGGTCGACCTCGCCAAACGCGCCGAAACGGTGGGATTCACGCCGCACACCTGGCTGATCTTCCGGCTCGAACTCGACCGCGGCTATTTGGCCTTGGAGTTTCCGAACCATCCCGAACATCGCCCGAAGCGGCCGGGAAACGGCGGTCACGACACGACGATCGTCGACCCCGAGGACTTCGCGGCCTGGCCGAAACTGTACGAGTCGGGACACCGCGCCAGCGCGGCGACCAGACGGGTGTTGTCCGGCGAGGTTCCGGGCTTGTCCCCCTAGGTCCTCGCAGCATGGGTAGGTGCTTGGCCGCCGATCGGCGAAGCCGTCATCTGCGCTATACGCAGAGTACGTACTGCGTGTCCATTCTCGTCGACTGCCCGGTCACGGCCGATAGCGCTTCGTATTCCGCCTTCGGCGCCGAGGGACAGAGCTAGAGTGAGCCGCCGACCTTCCCGTGGGACAGGAGGACACGCCTGTGGTGCAACGACTTCGGTCCGGTCCCGTGACCATGGCGATGCTGGTTGCGGCGACGCTGGTGGCAAGCGGATGCGCACTGCTCCCCGGTGCCGGTCGTTCCGACGAGGCATCGGGGACGCCGGAGCCGTCTTCCTCGACCTCGGTGGCTCTGTCGGACAGCGAAGCTACCGACGTCCCGGTCACCGACGCCTGGACCGTGGCCGTGCCGCCCGGTGCGGGGCCGGCCGACTCGACCCTCACAGTCACCCCACTCGATGATGCGGACATACCCGGTGTTCTTGCCCGCGCGGAAGTGACCCTGTCCAGCGGTCAACCCCAGAAGCCGCTGACGTTCAGATACCGACTACCGGAACCGCTCCCGTCCGACGAACAGCTCTTCCTGATCAGTTACGACGCGCACGCGTCGAACTCGGCCGAACCCGCGGCGACACAGGTGATCGAGCCGCAGATCAGCCCTGATCGCCGCACCGCGACAGCTGAGGTCACCCACCTGAGCATCAAGGAGTGGCTGGTGGCACGCGTCGAAGACGCCAACCACTTCCTCACCTCCGCGGCGGGCCTGCGTGCACGCCCGCCGTCCTGCCCATCCCAACCTCGCCCGAGATGGATGGACGACGTCGTGTACGTAGAGGACAGGAACGCACCCATGCTCGTGTGCACCGGCTCCGACCCCCACGATTCCGACACCGCGGTCGTCAAGATCCGCAACAATCGCGGCGTTGCACTGATCGTCACCGCACCGGTCACCCCGACCTGGGCGTTCGTCGATCTGCATTCCGGCCAGATCAGCGCCCTCACAGCGGAAGTACTGTCCGCCACCACAGACGCGATGGGCGTGCCGGCCGACAGACGCTCCCGCACCTGGGTCCTGCCGCCCGGCGGCGGCGTCGACCTCGGATTCACCGAACAATCCCTGGCGCCACTGAACGGCAGCTCGACGATCACCGCGACCGTGTCGACCTCGTCACTGGCGTACGGCGTCCTATGGAACGCGATCGAGGAAGCCGCCGACGATCCTGCCGTCTTGACGGCCCTGGAACTCGGTGTCATGGGCGTGTGCGTCACCGACGGGCTCACCACCACCGTCAGCGCTGCCGACCTCGGTGCCCTCACCGGCGGAATCGCATCGCTCGTGATGTGCGGCGTCGAGAGAACCCCCGACATCCTCGCCGAGATTCAGGGCCGACTGTCGACTCAGATGTGGGATCAGCTCACCGAGAAGGGCATCACCCGCACGGCCGCCGTCGTCGCGGGCAAACTGATGGCGCTCCTGGGGATCGGCAAAGCCACCGTCGTGGCCGGCGATCTGATCTCGACCCTGGCGCTCTCCAGCGGCGCCTACGAGATCACCCTGTTCACCCAGGTGAAGCCGCCGCCGGCGACCGCGGAATCCATCTGTGGGGGCAGGGTTGAAGACACCCGCAGCGTGCCTCACCCGCACCTGGGCACTGTGCAGGTCTCCACCGTCCTCAATGGCGAACCAGGTCTTGATGGAGGCGGATGCGTCGCGGCCATCAGCTCATCCGGACAGATCCTGACCCGGGTCGATCTCGCCGTCTACGGCGACGCACTGGACTTCGCCGAGCCCACCACGGACGCCACCGGCAACGTCTTCCTCACCTACAACCCCGGGCGATACAACGGTGTCCTGACCCTCGTGCCCCACGTCGACGGCTTCGAGACGATCGAATGGGATGACGGATCCGGACCGAACTACGCGAGCACCAGCCACGTCTATTACTACGCCGAGCTGGAAGGGCCGGGGGCCGATGGGCAGTACACGATTCGCCAGTTCGACAACGACTGCAACCCCAGCTGCGCTGCGGGCACCATCACCGACCGGATCCTTCGCTGGGACGGACGCGCATACTCGTGACCAACGCGTTGATGTCGAAGAATGTGGCGTCGCCGAGCTCCGCAGGGGCGTCCCGACGTCAGGGAACGTTGTCAGCGGATTCCCCTCGAAGACACCCGCGGCGCCCCCGATCCCCGGTGCGTAACCGTGGGCCTCGTAGTCGAGCGCGGCATACCGGTTACCGGCACCTGCAGGCGACCAGTCCCCCAATCCCCGCCCTGTCCCCCGCGACACCGCGTTCTACAGGCCCACTGCCGGGAGCTGAGCGAGCAGGTATGCCAGATCGTCGCGCACGACGACACCGAGCGGTTTCTGCGTCGGTAGACCCAGTTCGCTGACGATGACCGCGACCAGTGTGCCGGCTGGGTCCTCCTTGCGGAACCCGTCGATCACCGCGGCGACCGACACGGTGCGCGCGAGGTGGACGACCAATTCGGTCGGCTCGACAAAGTCGAGCACTTCTCGCACCAGAACCTGATCCACCAGGACCTCACCGGCGTCGCTGATCTGCGCCGCCAGCCATCGGGCGACGGCGTTGGTGGTCAACAGGCCGAGGTATCGG
This sequence comes from Rhodococcus zopfii NBRC 100606 = JCM 9919, assembly GCF_001895025.1. Classification (GTDB taxonomy): domain Bacteria; phylum Actinomycetota; class Actinomycetes; order Mycobacteriales; family Mycobacteriaceae; genus Rhodococcus; species Rhodococcus zopfii. Next base: position 104,765 of record NZ_BCXI01000017.1, on the reverse strand, counting down.
CCGTCCTCGTAGACAGGCAGCTGAGAGTACGAATGCTCGGCCATCTCGTACAAGGCGTCGCGAAGCGGCTCGTCCGGGGCCGCGGTGCTCACCACCGGTGCTCGCAGGCACCGTCCGATCTGGGCTGGGTGGAGCAGCTCGTGGTGGATGCGGCGCAGTCGGTCGACGGTGTCCGGGCGCGGTGTAGCGATGGGAACGTCGCCGCGGTACGGATGGTGGACGATCGCGTTGCGCAGATCCCGGAACGCGGTGAGGGCGGGTTCGTAGCGGCGGACAAGTGCGTCCCGAGTGCGGGTTTCGGCGATGATCTCGCCCATGGTGCGAATATGCCCGGGCAGCGAGTACTTGTGTCGTAGATGCTTTTCGATGTCGGCCCACAGGTCGAGAAACTCGCGGGCCGGATCCTGAGGACTCGATGCGTCCATCCTCTCATCGTGATCCGAGGCCGACGCCGCCGTACTGGATTCGGGTGCTCTCGACCGAGACGAGATCCTGCCCGGCACACGGTGCCGGCCGCCGACCCGTCAGGACGTTCGGCGGTCGCGCGGTACGACGCCCCAGGTCCAGGGGCCGCATCACCCTGCTCGCCTGCCTCGCTTCGGCGTCGGCCGGAGATCACCGAGCCGGCGATGGCGGTGCCGTCACCTCATCAGTCCCTCGGTGACGTGGTTCCATACCGCGCCGACGAAGTCCCGCCGCTGCCGCCGGCGCGCCTCTGCGGTCGGACCGGTGGTTCCCATGGTGATCTCCAACGTGCGCCGCAGCGGATGCGGTGATCCTGCAATCGCGTCGTTGCGGTCCAGCAAGCGCTCCACTTCTTCGGCGGTGGGTAGCCGGTTGCTCTTCGCCAGGTTGCACGGTGCGCACGCCAGGACCAGATTCCAGACGTGGTTGAGGTCGGGCCCACACCAGCTGCCGGTGTTCATCCAGGAGAACGGGAAGACATGGTCGACGTGGATGTCCGCATCGAGCCGGTCGAGCTCCTGATGACAGTAGAAGCAGCGACCGTGCTGGAAGCCGGCGATTGCACCACGCACGGAGGTCAGCGGCACCCGCCGCGCCGGCGACACCACCACCGCTCCCTCGGCATCGATCTCCACGCCCCGGTCGATGAGGGTACGGCCGATTGCCGCATCGAACGACGCTTCGACGATCGACCACCGCGAGTCCAGTTCACGGCCGAGCACATCGTCGGCGGCAGCGACGCGGTGCAACTCCGGCGTCAGCCGCACAACCCCGTTACTCCCCCGGCCCTGCACCCGGTAGAAGGCGTGCGCGACCTCCCCGATCCCCCGCAGATTGTGGAACTTCTGCATCACCATGCCGGGCATCGACCTCACCGCGGCCTCGACCAGTGCCTCCGTGGGCCGTCCCGCAGCCGACGACGCCGACCGCTCCCGCTCCAGGATTGCCAGGAAATCGGTGTCGCGAAGCTCGACGGCGGCCGGAGCCTGCGGAAAGCCGCCCTCCCGCGCGAGCAGCGCCCAGGCGTATCGCTCGGCCAGCTCCCCAAGCGCCACGGCATCGCGCCCCTGTTTCGCCAGCTCGAGCAGCGCCGTCCCGAGGGCGAACTTGTACGTGCGGGAATTGACCCCCATCAGAACGGCCTGACGCCACGATGTGCGCGGTGTCGGCTCGACGCTGTAGAACGACATGCGGCCAGTATCACGCGTGGAAGGGACACCGATGGGAAAGCTGGTTCGCGACCGGATACCGGAGATCATCCGCGCCAGCGGCCGGACTCCCGACACCCGACAGCTCGACGCGGACGCCTACGAAGGCGCGCTGCACGACAAACTGGCCGAAGAGGCCCGGGAACTGCGCGAGTCCGGTTCGCCCGAGCACGTGCTGGAAGAGGCCGCCGACGTCCTGGAGGTCCTGACCGCGGTGGCGGCATGCCACGGCTACACCCTCGACGACGTCCGCCGCAAGGCGGAAGAAAAACGCGGCGAGCGCGGCGGATTCACGGACCGGATCTGGCTCGAATAGCCAGCCACGACAGCCACAGAACCCTCCTTTTCCGTCGAGGCGATCCGACCACGTTCATCCGAAGTCCGAGCAGGCGCGGACCGCGGAATCCCCCGACATCATGGGTAATCGATGATCATCGGCATGAGTCTGCGTCGCGGCGGAGGGAGGAACGACATGGGTTTCGGTTTCCGGCTCGCACCCGGGGTGCGGCTGCGGGTGTCCTCGCGGGGGGTGAGCGCCGGACTCGGCCCGCGGATCGCCCGAGTACACGTCGGGACACGCGGTGTCGGTGTCTCCAGCGGCCTCGGACCGATCAGCGGCTACACCTCCTTGACCAGCGGCCGAGGCGGAACCTACACGACCGGCTCGGGGTGGACGCAGACCGCCGAACGACAGGCGCAGCGAGAAGAGCGACGCCGCGCCAAAGAACAAGCCCTCGCGGCGGCCCGCGACGACGTCGAGCGCATCGACAACCTGCACCGGGTGCACTTCCCGCCGGCGGCGCGGCACACCGTGCCCCCTCCCGCCTATCCCTCCATGCAGGTCCGCCGCCGAGGGGTGCAACAGCGATACCGGGACCTGATGCAGACCCGTTCCCGGTTCTCCCTGTCCGCCCGGGCGGAGGCGAAACGACTGGCCGCCCAGCAGATCGAGTTCGAAACCGAGCAACAACACCAGTCCCTGCTGCGGTGGCAGACCCAAGCTCAAGCCTGGTGGGACCAGCAGTGGAGCCGGCTCGTGGCCGGGGAGCGTGACACCGTCCTGGACGTGCTCAACGACGCCCTCACCGACAACGCACAGCCCTCCGCGGTCGTCGACTACCAACATGGCGAGGTCTCGGTGGTCATCTGGGCCCCACCGTTCGAGCAGACACCCACCCGGCACCCGGACCTCACCCCCGCCGGCAACCCGACCGTGCGCACCTACACCAAATCCGCGCGCAACGCGCTGTACCGCCGCTGGCTCGCCGGACATGTCGTGGTGACCCTCAAGGAGATCTTCGCCGTCGCCCCGTCGGTGATACAGGTCCGCTCCGTCGTTGTCCGCCCCGCACCGACCCACGGCTACGAGTTTCTGCTGGCCGGGGTGCATTCCCGGCAGGTGATCGAAACCGCGAACTACGCCGCAGACGGTGCCGAAGAGATCTGGCAGCGGGGAACGCACCTGCGCGTCGCCACCGGTGGGCGCACCAAGGAACTGATCCCCCTCGATCTCGACGACGAACCGGACCTGCGAGCCCTGCTCGGACACCTCCAGCAGGGAGCCGAGACAGCACCACCGGCCGTCGACGACCCGCCCGAGGACCCCGAGCCGGCCGTCCAGACCTTCCGGCTGCGCGATCTCATCGGACCGCTGAGCTCGCTCGAAGCCCGCGATCCGGCAGTGACCTCCGTCCCGGTGGACTATCCCGGCCCGGACCTGTCGGCACTGGCGCGACAGACCGGTGTGCCCATGCTCGCCACCGGTCAGGGCATGGGCCTCAGTCTGGGGATGCTGCAACCGGTGAACGGCCGGATCCGGGTGAGTGCGTTCACCATCGATGCCGGAGCACCTCCGGCAGCTGACGTCGCACAGGACACCCGGCACGGTGTCACCTTCGGATATGTCGCGGACGGTGCCCTGACCCGCTGGCCACAACTTGCTCACAGCCCGTCCTGCGTGGGCCTGTGGTGGACCACCGACGGCGCCGGCCGTCAACTCGTGCACATACTCTTCCGGCCCGATCACTTCCCGTCCGCCTGATCCGGTGCCCGAGCCCAGTCTCAGGCCGATCCGCGGCGCTTCCTCATGGCGCGAATCGGCGCGGGGCGGGGGCAGTCGTCGGTGGACCAGCGTTCTTGATCGCGGGGACCACTCCAGCCCGCGCTCATGCTCACGGCACGTGGCAAGTCGGGAAACTCTTTCGGACACCGATTCCGGCTTGCTCCTGTCGATCTTTGTGCCGTGGGACAAGCATCGCGACGACAGACAGTGGAACACTCACGGCGGGGTGCGCGATAAGCAGAACATCCGGATCGGACCACGAAACCGCACTCGCGCGTATTCGTCCACGGGACCGCCGGGCCTGTAGGGAGACTGCCCGTGAACACCAAGAGCGCCCTGATCGCAGTGGCTGCACTCGGTACCTTCGGCGTGACCGGCTGCAGCACCGACGATGCGGTCGCTCCGCCACCGGCGACCACCACTGTCACCGTAACCACCGAGGCCTCGACAACCCCGCTCACCACGACGTCCACCACCACCACCGACGCGCTCCCACCGCCGCCGCCCGGTGAGCCGGCACCCGAGCCGGTCACCTTCTCCTGCGGCGATCTTCCGATGTACCAATCGGGCACAGCCATCTATTCGGACGGGAGCATCGGCTACGAGGCCACCTGCGACACCTACGCCGCTCCGGAACCACCGACCTTGTGGTACTGCGACTACCCGGGCGTGGCGGTATACACCGATGGGTCCTCGTCGTCGACCGACCCGGCATGCACCCAGCCCGCCCCCGGAACCAGCGAAGCGGAGACCGGCGGCGATGCCACGTCGTATCCGTACAACGCCGACGAAGATCGCAACGGAGACGGGGTAGTCCAGGGGTACGAACGCTGCGGTCTCGCGTGCGGGGAAGCCCCCACCAGCGGCGACATCCAAACCCAGTACGGCTGCGAACAGGGGTACATCACCGGACCGCAGTGCAATTGAAAGTGTCGGGAAACATCGGGGCACGGAAATCTCGGCAGGATGCGCAACGCCGAAACGCGAAGACTCGCCCGCACGACCCGGATACATACCCGTCCACCCCTCGCTTCGCCAACCCCGTGACGCACATTCGTCCGGCTCCACCGGGGAAGTCCGTCGAAGCTACCTCGCGACCTTCCGGAGGTGCCGTTCCCCGCATCCGGGCTGTGGTCGTGGACATCTCGCCGCACCAGCGGAGGATCCGACCCGGCCATTTCCCTTTCCGGAAGCTGGCTCGACCACCCGCGGCATGCGGCCGCGGAGGCGGAGGTCAGCAGGTACTGCCGACGGTGAGGGCGGCCAGGCGCGGCGCCAGCCAGGAGGCTACGCGGTCGAGGACGGCGATGCCGTCCTCGAAGACGCCCGAGGTCGGGACCGCGGCCACGGCGATGGCGACCTGCCCGGCCGCGGTATCGGCGACCCCGAACTGGCGGACCAGGTAGCCGCCGGAGGGGTTCGGCCCCCAGCCGCCCTTGAACCGGGCGCCGGGGAGCGCTCCCAGCCCCCAGGATTGATCCGGCGAGACCTGCCCCATCAGCGTCAGAACCTCGTCGGCGGCGCCACGGCAGGGCAGCGAGGCCGCGAACTGTGCCTGGGCGGTCAGCGGCCAGATCGTCTGCCCGAAGGCGGTGAATCCGGGGCGGGTGACCTGGGGTTGGACCATGGTTCCGGGGTCGCCGAACTCGGCCAGCACCCGCTGTACCGCGGCCGCGGCCGCCGTTCCGGAACCGAGGTCGTCCCACATCGCCTGGGCGGCATCGTTGTCCGAGGCGGTGATCGCGGCGGCGGCGTTGCCGGCTTGGGCGGGATCGGCGGTCAGCGCGGCGATGGCTAAGGGCACCTTGATCGTGGACCAGGCGACATCGGTCATCACGGTGCCACCGGTGATTACCTGCCCGCCGCCGACCGGGACGATCGCCAGACCCACCTGAGCGGGCAATTGCCGGGCGAAGGCATCGAACTCCTCCAAACCGCCGCCCACCCCTACCCCCACGCCCGGACCGGCGGTCGCAGGGGGAACAGCCGGAACGGGTCCGACGGACTCGGTGATCGTCTCGATGACGATCACATCCGGTTCGTCGTTGCCCGGTGGTGGGCTGCACGCGCCGACGGCGGTCGTGACCACGGCCGCGACGGCGACCGCAAGCAGGTGAGTGCGCGTGTTCGAGCGCCGAAACTCGGCCATGTCAGTACAGATACACCACGGCGTCGTTGCCGCCGGTGCAGGTGACCACCGTGTTGCCCGAACAGGTCATCGTGTAGGTGCGGCCGGTGACCGGGCTGTAGGCGTCGACCGACACGACACCGCCCCGCACACCCTGGCGCAGATAGGCAGAACGCACCTCCTCGGCGAACTCGCACGAGGTGACACCGCTGCCCACTGCCGAGGTGCCGAAACTCGGGCTCGTGAACACACTCGGACACGGCGTGGAGTACGCCGGCACGCTCTCCCCGGTTGCCGGTGCCGGGCCCGCGCCACCCTGGGCCGGGGCCGGGCCGCCGGGTGCCGGCACGACCACGGTCGACGTCGAGGTTGAGGGCCCGGACGCCCTGCTGTCGTTGACGATCTGCGGCCATAACCACAGGTAGCCGACCAGACCGAGCACGATGACGGCGAGCACCGCGACGACGATCCACACGGCCGCGTTGGAGTTCTTGGGCGGCGGTGCCGGATAGCTGGGCGGCGGCCCGTAGGCCGGTTGTTGCGCATAGCCGGGCGGCGGGATCTGCCCAGGCTGATGGGGCTGCGGGATCGGCTGGGGCTGTTGCGGCGGCATGTATCCGTCGCGGGCATCGTCGATGCGCGGGTACTGGGCGGTCGGCTGATCCTCGGGCGGGGGCCATCGGTAGTTGTGCTCGCCTGGCTCGGGCCCCCACTGCGGTGGCTGAGTCATATCCTCTGATGGCCCCTTCTTCTACCCCGACCCGCGCCGGCAGGTCGACTCACCGGACGCCCTGCCGGCCCGGCCCTCGAGCACGCGCTCCCCGGAGAAAATACGTGCGTTCCCCGTTGTCAGCGCTCCCCGGGTCCCATTCGTTACCGACCGTCTTCGATGCGAGCGTGCTCGTCTGTCACGCGTCACCGCCCGAAGCCCGGGTGAAGTGGTGCCTGCACCGCCGGGCGGACTCACCCCGTGCGTCCTCGACGCGGTGTGAACCCTCGGCCTACGCCACCACCCGCGCGTCGTTCCGGTCGTCAACAAGCTGGCTGGCGTGGTCGGCCGTCACCGGGCAACGGCGTTGGTGGTCAACAGGCCGAGGTAGCTGCCGTCCTCGTAGGCGGGCAGCTGGGAGAAGCTGTGCTCGCCAATTTGGTGCAGTGCGTCGTGTAGCGGCTGGCCCGGGGCGGCTGTGATCACCGCCGGAGCTCAGAGACACTGTCCGATCTGGACGGGATGGAGCAGTCAGTGGTGGATGCGGCGCAGTCGGTCGACGGTGTCCGGCCGGGGTGTGGCGATGGGAACATCGCCGCGGTATGGGTAGTGGACGATCGCGTTGCGCAGCTCCCGGAACGCGGCGAGGACCGGTTCGTAGCGACGGACGAGTGCGTCCCGACCACGGGTTGCGGCGAGGATCTCACCCATGGTCCGAACGTGTGCGGGCAACGCGTACTTGTTCCGCAGGTGCCTTCGATTTCGGTCCACAAATCGAGAAACTCACGGGCAGGGTCGCGGGAACTCGATGCGTCCCTCCCCCATCGTGACCCGCCCGGCAGTTGCTCCATTTACTGCGCGGTGGGCAGCTGGTTGTGCTTCGCCACGGTGCACGGTCCGACCGGGTCCCCGACGTGATTGAGGGCGGGGCCGCGGCAATTGCCGGCGTGCATCCGGAAGCAACCGAACCTGTGGTGGACGTGGATTCCGTGTCGAGCTGGTCGAGTGGGGGCAGTACAAGCACCGTTTCGCCAGCTCATGCATCGCGTGCCGAGGTGAACGGGTACGCGGGAGTCGACGCCCATGAGGCTGACTTGACTCCAGGCACGTGAAACGCCTGCCCGTGCAGCCCCGAGATTCGGAACGGGGAGGGTGGAGTCACGGGCCTGATCTGGTCCGGAAAGCGGGTTTCGGCAGCGACATACCACAGTCATCGATACCTTGGGCCGAAGGATCCACACGCCCGGAGGTCGAGATGCCGAAAAGAGCCGCCAGTGGGCGCACGGTTGCACTCGAGGAAGCCATCGCCGACGCGGGCGACGAACGCTTTGCCACACTCGGTCTCCCGGACGAAATCGCGTCGGGTGAGCTCAGGTTCACCTTCATGTTCGACACCGGTGACGGCTTCTGCGCACAGGACATCACCTTCGCCTGGGACGGCGGTTCATGGGTCACCTGGTCCCAAGACATTTCCGAACACGAAGGTGACCTCTCTGCCGGCTCGAGCGCCCCCGCCTACGGCTGGGCCTGCTGGCGCAACGGAACCGATCTGCTCCTGGCCTACACCTGGCCCGAAGTCGGCATCGATGGGTGGGCGCACATTCCCGGTGGCGCGCCGGGCGACGACGACGAGGACCCAGAAGAAGCTTTGCACGAACCGCAGGCATGGGTCGAGCTGGCCAGAGCGATCGTCAGCGTCCTCTACGGCAACGAATCACCCAGCCGGACCGGGCACACCTACGAATAGATCGGCCGGTCGCGACTGGACGCGGAGTCCCCGCCCCATCTCGCTGCACGACCACATTGTCGGCGTCGGCACCGGCAGGGGAATCCCGGTTTCGTCAGTGGTCTACGACACACTCGCGGTGCTTGAATGAAGAAGTTCTCTCCAGTAGCCGGGATCGGTGGCCGAGGTGGGCCGCCCTCCCGACAGTCCAGGAAGGACTACCGATGGCGCGTCGAGAGCGAACAGTTCCACAGCATGATCCGGCCACCTCGCTCAGGTTCACCACGAAGGTCGCGTCGTCCGGGGTGAGCAGCGCCGACACCGTCAGCTACCGGTATGCGGTCAAACATGCCGCCAGTGGGCGTTGGGAGTTGCGCATCTATCCGATGGACACCGACAGCGGAGCGCGGGTGCCCGAACTGTTCGCCTCGCATATCGCCACCCGCGACAGCCGGGCCGAATGCGTCGCCATCGCGCAGGCGTTCCACAACCTCGGTGACAGCTACAACGAGTTCGGACACGGCTATCACAGCCGATTCGACCATGCTCTCGCCGATGCCATCACCGGCTCGCCCGAGCGAATCTGCCCGCCGCCGGCCGGATCTGCCACGACCGTCACGCCGCGGACCCCCGCGGCGGCATCGGCGGCGACCCCCGCGCCCGGAACAGTCTCTGCGAACGACGCAGCAACCGGGCCACGGCGCGGTGGCAGGAACTCGACGTCGTCTTCGAGCAGCCGCTCCGCCGCTCCCGTAGCGCGGACCTCGGGGCAGGCTCGAACGCGCCAGGCACCGCGGCAGCCCGGCGGTCCTGTGCGCTCCGGTGACGGTCCGACCACCTCTCGACGGCGCGCTGCCGCGCACCTTCTCACCCGGCGGGTGTTCGTCGAGACCGGTGCCGGCCGCGTCCACACGCTTCCCAATTGCCGTTCGTCGAAACCGATCCACTACTGGTGCACGGCTGAGGAAGCCCACTACAGCCGGTTGACTCCCTGCCGGGCATGCGGGGAAGGCTTGGCGAGCATGTTGCGGGCAGTCCTGGGCTCGATACCCGACCACGAACGACGGAAACTTCCGCTGCCTCCGCTGAGTGGTTTCGGCGAGAAGACGAAGCGGAAGCGGACCAAGAGCCGACGGAACTCGCGCAACACGACTCGGGCCACCGACCGGGACGTCCAGCCCGGGCGGTGGACGACCCGCACCCCCTACGGGAGCCCGGCGCGCCTCGACGATCCGCGCTTTTCTCATCGCTCCCGCCTGGAGTGGGGCACGGCGTCCTACGGCCAGGACCCGGAGGAGTTTCTCGGCAGCCCCACCGACGACGACAACGAGTGGCGTGGCGGCAGCGCGTTCTACGAGTAGCGCCGCGACAGCAGACAATGGATGCCGACACAGCGGCACGCCCCGATGTCATGCGATCCACCAGGGCGTCACCGCTTCCAGGCCAATCAGCGATCGGCGTGTCCGGGTCGATCTCGCCGACAAAGATGAGCGGGCCGGACTGGGGTTGGGACGCGGTGCGGGCTGATGTCCTCAGGAAATGCCTGCGCCTGCCCCGCATTCGATTGCGCATCGCACGAGATCAGGGACAACCAGTCCCCAGAGTGCGTCCCGCCAGCCGAGACGGACACGGACGGAGAGTCATCGGCAAGCGGACTCTATCTCGGCTCACGGTCATTACCGGTTCGGTTACCGAACCGCGTTCGGGCTTTCGCGGCCCGACAACTGGGATGTGTTGTTGCGGAGCCAAGGCCCGCACAACGGTTAGGGTCCGGAAGACACGGTCACCGGGCAACCCGCGGCGCTCACCGGAAGGAACGCACATGTACGAGGTCAAGGCCACGCACCTCACCAATAGACGAGGCTTGGCCTGCGAGATCTACCCGGATGTGTTCGTCGTCCAGGGCGGCGCTGTGCTCTCGACGTATGCCGGTCCAGCCAACGGGTACTGCCCGTGCGATCCCCTGCCGCCAGATGTCGATGCCGTCTTCGAGATCGACGACGCGCAGCTCGGGCAGGCGGTCCATTGGGCAACCACGATCTATCGACCCCGGTGTCGACCGTCACGCAATTCCCCAGGGGTCTCCTTCACGTAATTCCCCATGCTCGGGCGTGCTGAGTCGAGGGTAACCCGAGCGGCGGGCATGCGGATCAGGTTGCGTTGGCGGCCCGGTTGCCGGGTCGTTTTCGGGGTCGGTAGGACGGTCCGTCCATCAGGGTTTGATGGCTGGTGTTGATGAGCCGGTCGAGGAGGGACTCGGCGACGACCGGGTTCGGGAACAGTGGATACCAGTCCTTCGGGGCGCGGTTGCTCGTCAGAATCAGCGGTTTGCCGGCGATCGCCCGGTCCGAGACCAGATCGTAGAGGTCGTCGGACTGGGTGGTGGTGTGCTCACGCATCGCGAAATCATCGATGATCAACACCAGCGGCCGGGTGTATTCGCGCATCCGCTGACCGATCGTGCGGTCTGCATGGCCACCGGCGAGATCGGCAAGCATGCGGGAGCACTTGACGAACCGCACGTCCCCACCACGGCGGGCGACATGATGGCCAAGCGCTTGTGCCACATGGGTTTTGCCGACGCCAACGGGCCCGTAGAGGTAAGCCGACGAGCTCCAAGTCTCCTCTGTCGTTCTCGGCTATGGTCGCGGGGGGATTCCACCCCCAGACTGCGGTATCGATCTGCAGTTCCCGGACCTGCTCGAACTGCTCATCTAAGCCTGTGCTGGAGCCAATTTTTGGAAAGATTCGCAGTAGACGTGCATCCGGATCGAACCGAACCATCTCGGTACCGCGCAAGTCGCCCTTGCTCGACGTGCTTGCGTTGTCGAACCACATGAGCACTAAAACCCTACCGTCGTGACGCACCTCTACCTGTCCGCGGTCCGACTCGTACTTGGTTGGCTCGCCGTCCATCCTCACCCCGTTCTCCGCTGGACGCACTCGGTCACACGTTGACGACTCCGCTTAGCTTGACCTTGTCATAGACGCGAGGTACGCCCTGGGGGCGGAGCCGGTTTGGCGCGTAGTTGGCGGCCACGTACTTCCTCGCCAACGGTGTCGATCACCACCGTTCCCACCCGATCGTGTGTGGGTAATCCCACCTATGCGGCCTCTGCTGCACGTCGCCGCCTTCTTCCACGTCCATGGAAAATACTGTCGAGTTGCAGTGAAAACTGACAAGACATGCCATCGCACTTTGACAGATCTCGGGCATGTTGGCCGCGCCCGTCAATATAGGCGCGTCACCGTATGCTGATCCCTCCGACGCTGTATCTCCGCACGTTTCGACTGGCTGGCCGAAGGTCGATGGGGAGCTCCTAGCTGTTCTCGCCGAGCCGGCGATCGAGGGCCGCTGCAATTCTGAGGATGTGCTTTGAGACCGGCCGAGGCTGCCCGTGCACTTCGAGAAACTCTTGCATGGACAGCGGCATGGGGAATTTGCGCCACGCGTACAGGAACGTCACTACATCGCCGGGCAGGTGGTCACCGATTCCTTCAAGAAGCTGGAGGTCTTGAAGCCGCAGGACCGTGGGCCGCGCGACGCGTCCCTGGAACTCTGCAAAGACGTGCTGCGCCCGCAGACCGTAGTCGAGTTCGGTCAGCATCGAGCTCGGCGTGCCCGAGTTCGGTACCACCACGAACGGGATGAAGATCGCGTCCGGCTGCGGCTGGCCGGACCAACCGAGTCGGCGAACCAGCCGCATGACCGAGGCGAACTGCTTGAACTTGCCGTCGGTCAGGATTTTGTCCGCGTCAGCGTCGTAGGTCTCCCCGTCGCCGAGGCCCTGAGCGAGCTTGGCGTTCAGAGGATGGTGTGTCGCGTCCACCAGGATCGCGACCGGTCCGGCGCGTAGAACCCAGTCACATACCGAAGGCTTCTGCCCCTTCTTCTCAGTCCATTGGGCTTCCAGCTCAGGTTCCGCGACCAGGGCGTCGACCCTTGCGCTTCGCGTCGCGATGCGGGCGAGGGTGCCTCCCACAATGTCCTCGAACTGGTACTTGATCCCTTCGTTGAATCGCTTCACGCTCGTCTTGTCGCCTTCGCTAGTGAACGCTGCCATGACATCGAGCTGAGCGGGATCACCGAAGAATCGTTCAGTTGCCCAGTTGGCGCGAAGGATCAGGAGGTTACCGTCGCCGAGGTCAAGGAACGGGTACCGGGTGAATGTGTACCTCTGCAGCTTGACGTCCCCCCGCGCCCGGTCGGCCGCGAGTTGCTCGCGGTATCCGGAGAGGTCTAGCGCCATGTTCTCGGCGATGTAGCTGCGCATCCGCTCGTCATCGGTGAGGTCGTTGAGACTGACCACCGTTTGGCCGGCGCCGATCGCTTTGGCAACAGCGACGCCAGCACGGAGGAAGTCGTCGATAGCGATCCCGGTTGCATCCTTGAATGTCTCTGCGGGAGCCGCCCCGAGAGAATCGTGGACCCTGGCGGCCCACGGCGAGTACCAGAAGTCGAATGCGTCCGCCTTGAGGCATTCGATCTTGCGCGGCGTATTGAACAGCGCAGCCGCACTCTGGTCGTGGAGGGCCTGGTGCAATACAGACTGCAGGACCTCGGGGGTCATCGCCTTGTACTTCTCGTCGAGCGCCCTGAACTCGGCGGGGGTTGGCGTGTCTGACTTGAACTCGGCGTTCAACTGCTGTTCGGTCGCGATAGAGATCAGCAAGCGGACCAACTCATCGGCGGCCAGCTTCCTTGACGCCGTCGAATCCGCCTCCAAGAGCTCACGCATGAACTGGACCATCACCTGCGGGGCAGCGAAGATGTTTCCCTTGTTGACTTCCGCGCGCACGGCTGGCATCCAGTCATCCGAAGCGGGTAGCAGCAAATCGAGATGCAACGGCTTGAGGTTCCAATGCGTGGTAGACGCGACGTCCCACTGCGCCTGGATGTCTGCTGCCCGGGCGAGGGCATCCGCCACGTCAATCTCCGCGAGGAGTGCTCGACGTTCGTCCTCACTCAGTGCGGTGATTCCCACTGTGCCTGCGACGATGACCATCGGCTGGTTCTGCTGCATCAAGTCAAGTACTGGTCCGGCCTCCGGAGGTAGGCCCGTCAGGTCCGGCATGGGAATGGTGTAGCCCGTGTTCGTCTGCTGGTGCCCAGCCAGCTCGATTCCCAACCTGCGCGCCCTCCGTGTTCGCCTGTTCGCCACCAGACAAATATTTCATGCCAGGCAGGGCGGCGGTCGGACCGTGCGGCGGGTCACCCGAGCTGCTCGCCGACCCCGGTCTACGGCCACACGTCGATGAAGAACGTTGGCTGCGAGAGAGTTGGAGGCGGCCGACCACACCTCCGCTCACGGCGTGGGAGACGCAGAGGGTCTGATGCGTCGGCTGCGTGGAGACGAGGATAAGGACCACCGCCAACTCCCGAAGGAATCAGCAGTAAATCCAGCAAGTATCCGGCGCCGAGACAGACTGATGGAGCGAATCAGGCCAGGTCAGAGTCGGTTGCTCGCTGCTACGAGCTTGCTAAACAAGGCGAGCAATCTTGTCAATCTTCGCTGCATCTCGACAAATTCGCAAAACATCCAAATCGGCCATACCAGGCGACCTGGGGTTTGTCACTCACAGTTAGCGCGCGGTCGGTGACGAGAATCGTCCTTCCCGCACCCTCTCCCACGAAAACGCACCTCAGCGCGTTTTCCGCTGCCGAACTGTCGGAGCACCCCCGGTAGGGCGCCCGGCGAGACTCTCGACCAGGACGACACCCGCCCCAATGCCGGGATGTGGCCTCTTCTGACCCCCGCACCGGCCGCGGCGCCGCTGCTCGCCGAGCCGGTGCGGACCCGGATCGAGGCGTCGGTGACCGCGGCGCGTTCCGCCGGCACCCGCCGCGCCTACACCGCCGCCTGGCGCCGCTTCACCAGCTGGTGCGGCGCCGAAGGCCACCCCGCGTTGCCGGCGCATCCGGCGACGGGGTCCGCGTATCTGGCTGTCGCCGCCGACACCCTCACCGAGGGGCGGCGGGCGTACGCGCCGTCGACCCTGGCCAAGTGGGTGGCGGCGATCGCGCACCAGCACCGCACCGCCGGCTACCCCTCCCCACCAGCCACGAGCTGGTGCGGGCCACCGTGGCCGGCATCCGCCGCGACTACGCCACCGCCGGCGAACGCTCCCGTACCCCACGCGCCCCGCTGCTCACCGCCGACATCGTCGCCATCGTCGCCAAGGCCCGCGCCGAGGTCGCCGGGTGGGCGGACGAGGTCCTCGAACGCCGCGACACCGCGATCCTGCTGCTCGGGTACGCCGGGGCGCTGCGCCGCAGCGAACTCGTGGGCGCAGGTCGTTGCCGCGTTCGACACCGGCGACCGGCCCGCGGTGATCCGGCTGCTCGGCATCGCCCCGCTGTTCGACGCGCACCTCTGCCGCGGCTCCCGCCCGCGCACCGCCGCGAACGCACCGCTGCTGCGGGCGATCCGCAAGACGGCAACCTCTCGATCACGCCGTTGTCGGGGGCGGTGCACCAGGCGATCCGCCGCCGCGCTCAGCGTGCCGGCTACGACCCCGAACTCGTCGCCCGGCTCGGCGGGCACTCGCCGCGCGCCGGGTTCGTCACCCAGGCCTACCCGAGATCCTCGCCGAGTCATCGAGATCGCACAGGATTACCCGCATATCAAACACACCACTCCCGCGATGCTCAAGGTCTACGCCCGCGAACACGCCCCCTGATCAACAACGCCGTGACGAACCTCAGATTGTGACCGGCGAACACCTCTGCGACACCGCGGCCGCCGCGATGGACCCCGCCGAAGAACTGCCGGCCCGGGACCGGCACCCATGGGCGCTGTTCATCGACTGGTGCACCGCCTTTGGTTACGAGGTGCTGCCTGCCGACCCGCTCACCGCGGCAAAGGCCGTCCGCGTCAACCCCGCCGCTGTGGCCGCCCAGCGCCGGCGGCTCACCGTCATCAACATCCTGCACACCCGCCCCGGCCTGCCCCCACCGGGCCGCAGCGCCTTCGTCCGGCACCTGCTCGATGCCGCACGCCGCGACCGACTGACTCAGATTGCCGACATTGTGGCCTCGCGGATACCGGGGATCCCCATCACCGCGTGGCCGCAGGGCCTGTTCGGTCGCCGTGAGCGGTTGCTGTTGGTGCTGGCTACCGCTGGGCTCGGATTCGTCCAGATCAGACGGCCGCGACGTGGGACATCGTCTGCACCGACGACACGGTGCACGTCGGCACCGGTGACGGCCACCGTGTGGAGCTGACGAGTGTGGTCGCTGGTGTCGATGTGGTGGCGGTGTACCGGGACTGGGCCGAGATCCAGTCTTTTCTGGACGAGCATTCCAACACTCGACTGCTCGCTCAGCATCTGTTCGAACCGGTCACGGCAGATGTTCCCGATTGGTGCCAGACGTGGCCGTTGCCGATCGACCGCTGGGGCCACACCCCGCTGATGCCGCTCACCATGACCTCCCAGTCCGTCGCCTCCGTGGTGCGAGCACACCTGATCGGCCCCAGGGCCTGTGCACCGCCCGTTGCCGATCCGAGCACCACAGCCGGATCTGGATAGGCGGGACGAGTTGATTACTCAGGACGTCACACTGGATCCCGATTACTACGAGCGCGGCGTCGCCGCCCGGAAGCAACTGGGCGACATCGCTAGTGTCTTCGACGAGGTCGAAAACCAAGCTGACACTGTGCCGGGAACGCAATTTGGCATCTTCGCCAGCTGGCCTGGATAAACCGTCGTGAATCTAAGAGCTCCAGAAGCGGCTATTCCGCTCCGTTGGTCGGTCGCTACCGCCGCTGGATTCTACTTACGATTTCGTCTCGAACCAGACGATGGGTCCGTGAGCCCCCCATACAAAGCCGGGCCATCCGCAATTGGCGACGGAGACTTGTCCTGCTCGCACCCAAGCACCGTAAGCGGTGACTTGCCCCCCATACCAAGTCTTGCATCGCGCTCCGGCTCGGACGTATCCCGAGCCGCCCGAGCATTGTGCGTAGGCTCGGTTGTCGGTTCCTGCCCAGAAGTTGCAGCCTGTCACCGCGTTCGCAGCGGGAGCCAGCGCTAGCGGAGCCCCTATGACAGCAGCGCATAGGGCCATGGAGGCGACACCTTGTCGGATCCGCTTCATTGTCTTCATTGTGTAAATCCTTTCTAGTGAGTTGCTCGTAGTGGACCGTATTTCCTGACGAAGGGAAACATCTGCTCTCGTGAGAAATTTCATCTGTTTGGTCGATAATCTGACCTGGCGCCAGTGCTTCGAGGTGGTCTGGCTGAACAGTTCGCAGGCTCCTTCTACATTGATGCCAGCGCGAAGGTGGACTGCTCCGAGCTCACCGTCGTCGGGAAGTCCACTCATAACGACCGTGGGAGAAACCCCATCGGTGACGCTGCTCGGTCCCCGGTCAGCTCTGCCGATGCGTAAGAACCGTATGCAGCGCCCCGGCGAGCTGGACATCGATGGGGTCAGCGGCCAGATGTCAGCTTCGGCCGGGTACAGCGCACGACGGCAGCATTCCATGCAATGTCGCGGCGAGAAGACCGGCTCCTGTGAAATCCTCTATGCTTCCTGCGTCCTGAGCAGATCTACGAGAGGATCCCGATGACGACATCTCAGACGCGGCCGGGGGATATCGCATCTCGTGCGGTGGGGTTACTTCTGCTCGGTCTGGCCACCTGTGCGTTGTTGTGGCTGTTCGTCAATGTTGGCGATAGGCCCACGGGCCGTAACCATGCAACAGGCGAGACGTATCTCCCGGATGGGCTGTACCTCGCCACCGCTTTGTCTTTGTTGATGGCCTTTGCAGTGACAGTAGCATCGGATTTTATCTTGGGGCGCTCCGCCTGGACCGCTTTCGTGACTGGATTCATTGTCGGTGTAATTATCTTCTTTTGGAATATTCCGTGGAGTCAGCTGGACTATGGGGCAGGGGAAATGTTCGGTATCGCCATATGGTGGCTACCGCCAATTCTTGGAACTGTCACATATGTAGGAAAAGCCGTCATAAATGAATTTAGATAGGCGGAAATAAGTCCTTGCGCGGGCTTGGTGTAGAGGGTTTTGCTGAGCGCTTGCATACCGATCGGCGCTAGGCTCTTCTCCGCCGGACGGGCGTGGCTACCACATCGTCCCTCCATGGTCGCATTGGCGAATCTGATCGAGGCACCTGTCTGCGTGGGAGCACCACATCCAACAGCCCCAGAAGGACACTAGCTGGCCTTCTCCTGCTTTTCCCTGCACTTCGGAGCCACACGCGGACCATCGACGGTCATAAGCCGTGGACCAGCGCAATTTCGTACCTACCCGTTGCGTTTGCTCGGGCAATCGGATCCGGGTGCGAATACCCCTAGGGATCCTTTCGAAGTACCACCGATGGCCAGCTTGGGATGCAGTTCGTGAGGGTAGTGACTGCGTCGTGTACGAATAGTTCGATACCACGACCGTTTTCGAGGATCGAAGGGTCCTCCAGAGGATGGGCATCCTGTCGGTGGCCCGACATCGGCCTCGCCGAAACAGGTCGCCTTGATCAGTTCCGTCATGACTTGTCGGCGGCACTGATCGTCCCTCCGAACCGCAATCCCGAGAGGAATGACTGCGCTGTGACCACCTTGACGCGTGGTGCCAACATTGGCATCGACACTGCGGCCACGACCCTTGCCGTCACCGGCACCGCGCCGGGCAGTGTTGACTTGTTCGTTTTCCAGCTCGGTGACAATCGCAAGGTCCGTAGCGATGACGACCTGGTCTTTTTCAACAACCCGCGGTCCCCCGAGGGCGCAGTCATGCTGGTGTCCTCGGGTCAGGTACGGGTAGATCTGCACGCCGTACCGGCGGCGGTGGCGAGGATCGTGGTCGCGGTCGCCGTCGACGGGTCGGTTCCCGGTCCGCTGTCGTCGGTTCCGTCGCTGGCGGTGACGGCCAGTCAGGCCACCGGTGCGGTGGTGACGGCGCCGGCGGTGGGCTTGACCACGGAACGCTCGGCGGTCTTGCTCGAGGTTTACCGGTACAACGGGCGCTGGAAGGTCCGCAATGTCTCGGCCGGCTGGGAGGGCGGTCTGGCGGCGTTGGTCACCGAGCACGGCGTCACCGTCGACGACGCCCCCGCTGTCCCGGCTCCGGCCGCGGCTCCCCCGACGCAGGTGAACTTGGCGAAAGGCAAGATCAATCTCGACAAGGGCCAGCGTGTATCGATGGCCAAGACCGCAGCAATTACCGCCACGGTTTCGTGGAATTCCGAAACCGACTACGACGTGTACGCCCTTGTGTTGTTCCGGGACGGCCACGTCGAGACTGCCGCGCAGTTCGGCACCGCGGACAATCCTTACTTCACTCCGGTCGTCGCCGCAGGCGCAGTCCGGCACTGTGGTGACATCGGCCGGGACGCCGGCCGACGCGGCCGCGCCGTGGAGAAGGTCGAGATCCGGCTCAACGACGACATCGTGTGCGTTGTTCCGGTGGCGTACTCGGCCCAGTCGAACGGAACCGGCTCGTTCCATCGCTACAAGGTGTCTCTCGCCGTGGACAACGGCGCCGGCGATGTCGTCACCGTCGATGCGCGGCACGCGCAGCGGCACGACAACATCTACACCTGTGTACCGGCGATCGTGTGGAACAGAGCTCACGGCGTCGAAATCGATGCTGTCGAACTTTACAGTCGACCGAACTCCGAATACCGTCCGCTACTCGACCACCGCGGCCAACTGACGATGGATGCGGGACCGCTGAATCTCTACAAGTGACGCCCGTTGGCATCGCTTGAGGGCTGGTGGGCAAGCCAGCGAAACGGCCGGCTTGCCCAGCGACCCTCCAGTGATGCCGCAGGGCCCGCATCGGACCGAGCCCGGCGGCATCACCACATTTACCGCTGTCACGACCCCAGAGGGAGGCCGCGGCGTGAACGGTGACGGGGTTACACGGACACCGAGACCCGATCGGCGGTATCGACATCGTCGTCGGGATTGCGGCGCTTACGGGCGATGCTCGAGACCAGGGCGGCCACGATGAGGACGACCCCGACCAGGCCGGTGACGATCTCGGAGACGTGGGTGCCGATCGAGTACAGCAGGATCAAGGCGAGGGCACCGATGGCCCAGTGGGCGCCGTGTTCGAGGTACACGTACTCGGACAGGGTGCCCTGCCGGACCAAGTACACCGTCAGGGAGCGCACGAACATCGCGCCGATGAAGCCCAGGCCCAGGGCGATGATGATCGGGTCTGCGGTGATGGCGAACGCGCCGATGACGCCGTCGAAGGAGAACGACGCGTCGAGCACCTCGAGGTAGAGGAACAGGAAGAACCCGGCCTTGCCGGTGGCCTTGGCCAGCTCGGTCGGACCGGAGCGACCGGCCTGCGCGTCGTCGTGTTCGACGTTGAACAGCTCCCCGAGTCCGTTGACGGCGATGTAGGTGATCATGCCCAAGGCGCCGGCGATCATGACGGTGGAGGTCTGATCGTCCGGGGCGATGTACACCGCGGTGAGCACCAGCAGGGCGGTGGCGATGACCACTTCGAGCTGGTCGAGCTTGCCGATCCGTTCGAGGGGACGCTCGAGCCACGACAGCCAGGTGATCTCCTTTTCCTCGAGGACGAATCCGAGGAAGAGCATGAGCAAGAACATGCCGCCGAACGCGGCGATCTGCGGATGCGCGGCGGTGATGAGCGTTTCGTAACTCGGGGAGCCGTCGGGGAAGTACGCGGCACCGTCCGGCGGCGGGTTCAGCGCCAGATCGAGGGCGGCGACCGGGCCGAGACCGGAGGCGAGCCAGACGATGACCAGCGGGAAGACCAGCCGCATGCCGAACACGGCGATCAGGATGCCGACGGTGAGGAAGATCTTCTGCCAGAACTCGCTCATCCGCCGGAGCACGGTGGCGTTGATGACGGCGTTGTCGAAGGAGAGCGAGACCTCGAGGATGCCGAGGATGGTGGCGAGCAGCAGCGCCTGCGGCCCGCCGTAGAGGAACGCCACCACCAGGGAGACGACCGTGACGGCGAACGAGACGCCGAA
The DNA here is from genome assembly GCF_001895025.1 of Rhodococcus zopfii NBRC 100606 = JCM 9919. Taxonomy (GTDB): domain Bacteria; phylum Actinomycetota; class Actinomycetes; order Mycobacteriales; family Mycobacteriaceae; genus Rhodococcus; species Rhodococcus zopfii. Next base: position 84,492 of record NZ_BCXI01000017.1, on the reverse strand, counting down.
AATGCGCAGAACCACAGAACGTGGCCTTTCTGTCTGAGGCGGTCGTCCCGCCCCGCACTGGGCCGAGCGTCGATGCTCAGTGCGCCGGTGCGGCGGCGGGACGACCGAAGGAAACGGTCGCGTCGGTCAGATGTTGACGCCGTAGTCGCGGGCGATGCCTTCGAGCCCGGAGGCGTAGCCCTGTCCGACGGCGCGGAACTTCCATTCGGCGCCGCTGCGGTAGACCTCGCCGAAAATCATGGCGGTCTCGGTGGAGGCTTCCTCGGTCAGGTCGTAGCGGGCCAGCTCGATGCCGGTGTTGCGGTCGACGATACGGATGAAGGCGTTGATCACCTGACCGAACGACTGGCCCCGCTGGACCGCGTCGTGGATCGACACCGGAAAGAAGATGTTCGTCACCTTCGGGTCGAGGGCGATCAGGTCGACGTTGATCGACTCGTCGTCGCCGTCACCTTCACCGGTGAGGTTGTCGCCGGTGTGCTCGACGGCACCGTCGGGGGACTTGAGCTGGTTGTAGAACACGAAGTGCCGGTCGGACAACACTTTGCGATCCGAGCCGGTCAGCAGCGCGGAGGCGTCGAGATCGTAATCGGCCCCGGTGGTGGTGCGCTGGTCCCAGCCCAGACCGACGGTGATCGCAGTCAGATTGGCTGCCTGCTTGGACAGCGACACATTGCCACCCTTGGCGAGAGTAACACCCATGAAATGGACTCCTTCGAGTTGACGGAACCCTCCGAATACCAATGCACTCGCAGGGAACAGAACGGTGAGGCGATCATGCCCCCGCTAGACCACCCAACAGAAGATAAGGGGCCGCTCCAGCTTCCCGGTACCCAGCCCGCGCTGAGTACCGGATTCGAGCGTGGATCCGGTAGCTGCCATAGCCGCATCGATGCCGACAGGACGACGCGGGACCGATTCTACGAGGCGGAATTGGCGCACCCGTTGCGGCAAGGTGCTTCGACTAGTGCGGTCCTACCCGGTCGGAGCACGCATTCCACAGTTGTCTCTTCGGCCGTCACGTTTCGGCTAGTGCCGCATCAGGCTACGTTTGCCCTGTTGACGATGTCCCGTAGCCGTTGATCTTGGGCATGCTTGTTGCGCCAGATGATGTAACGCCGAATCATCGATGCCTGCTCGCGGTGGCTGCTGTGGTCGGTGCCGTCGAGCGCGAAGTACCGCAACGCGGTGAACTGCGCCTCGATCCTGTTCAACCACGAACTGTTCGTCGGGGTGTACGCGATCTCGACGTTGTTCGCCTCCGCCCACTCGATGACCCGCCGACACTTCTTCGTCGTCAGATGCGGGGAGAAGTTGTCGCACACGATCGCGATGCGCACCGCGGCCGGATACAAGGTGCGCAGGTACCGGCAGAACTCGAGGAACTTCGTGCGGTTCTTCGTCGTCTTGACGTGCCCATACAGCTTGTCCGCGCCCAGGTCGTAGGCCGCGAACAGATGCCGCACCCCGTGCGGACGGGTATAGGTCGCCCGCCGTCGGCGTCGCGGTTCCCGGTTCGGGTCCTTGTGCTTGCCGCCACGCTCGGCCCACTGCCGGCCGGGATGCGGCTGCAGGTTCAGCGGCCCGAACTCGTCGAGGCAGAACACGACCTCCGGCTCTCCGGACTCGGCGACAACCTCACCGTCGGCGATCGCATACAGATGCTCGACCCGAGCTTTCTTCACCGCGTACCCGGGATCCCGAGATCTCTTCCACGTCTTCACTTTTTGAAAGGAGACACCCTCCTCGCGGAGCAGCACGCGCAGAGTTTCGTGGCTGATGTCGTCGACCACCCCCTCGGCGACCAGGAACTCGGCGAGTTTGGTCAGGCTCCAGGTGGAGAACGGCAGATCGTGCTCGACGGGGGTGGACTTGGCGATCTTCTTGATCTCCCGGCGTTCGGGAAGAGTGAATTTCTTGGGCCGTCCGCCGGCATACTTCGGGTACAGCGAATCGAATCCGTCGGTGTTGAAGTTGTGGATCACGTCGCGGACACGGTCGGCGCTGGTGAAGCTGATCTCGGCGATCTTCGGGACCGGCATGCCCTGAGCGGAGAGCAGGATCATCTGGGCACGCCGCCAGGTCACCACCGATCCGGTGCCCCGGCGCAGGATCCGCACCAGTCGTTTACCTTCGTCGTCATCGAGTTCTCGCACTCGTACTCGTTCTGCCACCTGCCCAGGCTGACCGATGCCGTAGCCGACACTCCGCATCTGGTCGGCGTGTCGGCTGCAACGGGGCAAAGGTTCACGGGTGCGGCACTAGGAAGGAAGGTGTGCCGAGCACTCGCTTCGGTGGTCAAGGTCTGAGCGATAGCCGTCACCACAGAAAGCGTAACCACCATCGGTGCCGTGCATGCTCCGACAGCCTCCTTTGGCGCCGGACAAGTGCGTAGCTGGCGACAACTCCGGGTCGAACTTTGAGGGGAGGTGGTATCGCAGCGCACCGCAACATTAGGCCAGCCACAAGTCGCCTCGATACTGAAGGTCACATGGGTTCCTGTCATACTTCAGCGACCCAGGTATTGGTCCAATTCGCGGGCCTTCCGGTCCAGGTGCGCTTTGAGTTGGTCGGCGTTGCGGTCGAATGCATCGAGGGTGCGCAGTGTCGATTCCAGTTCTCGCTCGAACTGATCTTTCATCGAGTCCTTCCACTGGGCGCTGCGCAACGCACCGCGAGTGCGAGCGATCGCCTGCTTGATCTCCCTTTGCGTCCGATCGATGTCGGCGCGGAGTGTGCGCAGTGAGCTGGGATCAGCGTTGACGCCGGCCATGTCGTCTCCTCGGTCTCCGGTGGTTGTCGAGTGTGTTGGTCAGTGCCCGTCCAGGGTGCCCAGGATCCGGTCGATCTCGAGGTCGAATTCGATCAACGACGCCTGAAAACGATGGTCTGCCGCATCGAGGTCGGCCAGTTCCCGGTCTTCGATCCGCTTGAACACCACGTCCCGCCATAGATCTCCTGCAGCGGATTCAGCGGCGCGACGGCGGTTGATGTTCTGGGCATGGATTTCCCTGCTGCGGTGCAGTCGGCTCATCTAGTCCACCACCTGGCCGGGAACAGAATCTAGACCCAACCGTCGGGCTACCCAGACGCGGTGGAATCCATTCGCGATACGAAAGGTCCCGTTCACCTGTCGGGTGAAGCGTGGAGCTTCCGACGCACCGAAGAATCCGGTGTAAGTGTCGGAGTAGCTGCGATTGCCCATCAGTCCATCGCGAGTGTCCCGATCTCGGAAGTAGTCCAGGCTCTTGCCACGAGCCAGTGCTGGCAGGACAACCTGCTGCAGTGCTGTGAATCCCCACTCGAGATCCTCAGGAGAACAGTCCATCTTGAAGTCCTCCGGACCTCCCACCCGGCTGTCCGAATCATCGATCAGCGCCAGCGGCACCAGCGAATAGCCGTCAGGGATGCCGGGCGGTCTGTACACGATGTCGCCCGTCGATTGACCAGGACCGCCGGTACCGACGGACCAACCGCCCCCGGTACTGGCTCCGGACGACGTGTGGCGGCCCCCACCGCCGAACGCCACCGTATGTCCGCCCCCTGGGCTGGTGTGCAATGCGAATTGCTGGTATATCCCCAAATCTGTGGCGATCTGCGCTAGTCGCCTCTGTGCCTGGTCGTTGACATGCGACACCGCGGATCGATATCGGGCACTGTCCTGGTCGTATTGCTCCTTAGCGACCCGGAAACGCTGCAGACACCCTTGGGCGACGGTCAGCCGCACCTGGGCTCGGTTCACCTGCCGTCGTTCGACGCTACAGTCGGCGTCTTCGCCGCGCATGCACGCCGCATAGGCGTCCTCGGCCCGCTGTAGTTCGAGCCGGCGCCGGTCGAGTTCGGCATCGATGTGCCGGAGCACGGATGCGGCTGCGGACGCCGCTGCCGCTCTGACCTCATCACCGACGCGGGTGTAGCTGTTCAAGTCGGCACCCAATCGAACTACTGCGTCGGGGTCGACATGCGCCGCGTCAGACATCGCTCGTATCCGTCGACTGCTCCGCCAAGGACCACAGCCACTGCGTTGTCTCCACAAGGGTCTTATCCGGAACGGGATCCTTCGGAAGACTGAACCGACGAGTCACAAGCTGCCGACCAGTGTCGAAATCGTCGTACAGGAACTGCGCCGGAGTCAACTTGGCGGCGGCTGTGGAGTCGGCCAGAACCCGCGAATCGGACTCGTTGAGCGGACCGAGTAGCTTGTGGGAGAACTCGCGGGCGGATGCGTGGTCGAACCGCCGCTGGAATGTCGCGTATCGATCTGCCCACGCCAGGACATGCACCCCTACCTCCGGACCATCCCGCAGGATCGCCGCCAGGATCTTGGATGGCGACTTGTCGTCGTAGTCGTCGGGATTCAGGTCGCGTGCTCGCTGCAGACCCGGTAGTACCAGCACTCGGCCACGGCCACGGAAGTCGTTGAGGGCATGTCGCTCCATGACCAGCTCATTGAGTTCGGACAGCAGGGACGGGAACTGACGGCTGTGCGTCAGACGGGCGCCGTACGCAGTGAATCCCTTGAAAACCTCGTCCCATGGTGAGGCCATCGCGGCGAAGTCGACGGCGTCGACGGTGATGCCGGTTGCCAACAGTGACGCCGTCATCAGTGCGAGCGAGTCGAGCGCATCCGGACTGATTACCAGCATATTCCCACCGGCGGCACGGGCAACCCGCATACACACCGGGTCAGCCAAGGACATGGGAGCACCCACGGGCAACACCAACTCGCCAATGGGCGATGAACGAGTAAATAGCGACGATGGCTGATCTGTGATCGGCGCTTCAGCATTCCCTTCGAACACCACTGGCCGGCGGGTGAATCCACGCTGTTGGGCCAATGCGTGCAGGGCTGAAATTACGTCCTCCCGATCCTGTCCCGACCAGTACGCGCATTGGAATCGGTTGTTTGCATCGCGCACTCCTCCCTTGGTATTGATGATGCCCTCGCCGGGCTTGTCGAGCAGTTGAGCATCTACATTGCCGTCTGCGAGAAGAAGCTCGGAGTCTTTCGACGAGCTCGACAGAACCAGTCGAGTCTTGATCTGATCAAGGGCCACACGAATTTTCTGGGCGCTTCCGGACACGGATTGAGACGCAAGGACTGCGTGAACGCCGAAGGCACGTCCTTGCCGGATGACCCGTTCGATCAGCGCCGCAGCCTTTCGGCTGGCCTCGTCTTCTTCTTCCAGCATCATGTGGAACTCGTCGATGACCAGGATGATCCGCGGCAGTTGTTCGCCGGACTGACTCCGGTAGGTGCCGAAATTGACCTCTCCGCCGCCCACTGCTTTGAAGAGTTCTCCTCGCTTCTCGATCTCCTCGTCCAGGCTTTCGAGGACGCTGATACCGAAATCACGGTTGGTTTCGATCGCCACGATGCGAGCGTGAGGCAACAGCCCGGCTGCGTATGGTTTGAACTCCACGCCCTCTTTGAAGTCGATCAGGTAGAACTCGAGTTCTTCCGGCGGGTACTGCATCGCCCAGCCGAGAATCAAGGAGTGCAGCAACACTGATTTTCCGGAACCGGTACGACCGCCGACGAGTGCGCCTGGAAAATCCCCGGAATCGATGCGCAGTTCCGCAACATTTGAAGCGCCCATGCGCCCGAATCGGGACACCGCAGCATTGGCGGAATGATCGCTCCACCAGGTCTTCGGATTGTGGGGATCGGCGATGACCTGGTCAGGTCGAGTCCCCTTGGCAGCGGCGCGGTGCGCCTCGGCCTGTGCGAGTGCGTATACCTTGGCCGGGTCGACTTGCACGTTCGCCGCAGCGTGCATCTGGCGTTCGATATGTGCAAGGAGATCAGCCAACTGCTGCTCGGTAGGCGGGGTGTCCGATGTCAGCTGCCAGATGATGTCCGACAGATGCACCGGTCCCTTTCTGGATCCACTGGTCGGAAGACCCAACGCTTGTACGATCTCCGGGTCTCGGCCGCTGGTCATGGCCGAGGCTAATGCGCTCAGTTCTGCTGGTTTGACGGCCTCGTGTGGTGAGGTGGCCGCTGGGACAGTGGCAAGGAGGAACACACCGGCCCGCCGGCCGACGTCAGCCAGACGGCGTAACCTGGTCAGGGCCTCTCGGTCCCAGTTCTCGCCGTCCTTGGAGAACGATTTTGGATGATCGAACAGCAACACCAGCCGGTACGGCTCGGCGACCTCACCGGCCTCTCGATTGTAGCTGGTCAGTGTCTCGTGCGTGCCCTGTAGGTATTTCTGCGTTACGAACGCAACGTGGTTTTCTAGTTCTATCAGCAATTCGCTGATGTTGTGGCTGCCCCATATCTTGTCCCCGAACACCTTCGGGCCTGCATCCCCGAGACCGTAGAGGAAATTCAGGGAAGCGCCGAGTTCAACAGGGTCGACTGCGTCGATCTTGACCCTTCCGGCCGGCAGCAAGGCCAGCATGTCCAACACCACGTTTTCGACGATGCGCCTGTCGTCCGTGACGAAGCCGCCGCATTCGTCGAGATCCACGATGTAGGGAATCGAATGGACTGCCCGGGACAGAGGAAGGTCCGTGCGCTTGCTCAGTGTGGTGGAGGTCGAGCGGCCCGGATTCACGCCCAGGTCGTAGTTGACGGAAGTGGCGGCGACCTGTCCGAGCGGAAAATGTAAGGTGCCCACGCCGGTGGTCAATGCAGTCGCGGCGACATCCGACAGCCATACCGGGCGGATCGTATGGTGTGGGTGAGGCAGCGTCGCACGGGCGCTGGCTTCCCAGGTGCGAATCGCTGAGTGTCCCGACGACTCGGCCTTGCGCACAAATGTCGAGAACTCGTCTTCGTAGATGGCTTGGTGTCTGCGTGCAGTTTCATCTTCGAGGGTAGTTACCGCCCTCTTGTAGGAGCTGAGCAGCGCGCGGGTCGCGTTCACCAGCTCTGACATCAACGTTAGGCGGTTGGCCTTGAGCAAGACGGGTCCGGATTGGACGATTTGCTGAATCAGCGCGTTGCCTTCGTCCGTCCATCGGTCTGGTGTTGTCGGCGCGTTGGTGTTCGGATAGTCGCTCAGCTGATCCCACCCATTGGGAAGTTTGCTTCGGTACTTGTGGTACAGGGCCGATCGAAGAGTCTCCATCGTCTTGCTGAGCTGCTCGGAGCGACTGGAGTATGTGTGGTCGAGGGCGGTGATCCGGCGGTCGATTTCGGTCTGTGGGTAGGTGCTGGCTATGACCTCGACCAGCCGTGTGAGCATCGATGAGATCTCGGTCAGCCGACGCTGAGCGGATATGTCGACGTCCAAACGGCGGGCCCGTTCGACTAGCTGCGGTTCTGCTGCGGGCCCAACCACCGGGGCGCTCCGCGCTTGCGGGGCGACGGCCGGTTCGGGAGTGATCGGGAGTGGGGAGGCAGCTGGCGAGGAGTCGAGTGGTCCGGCGGGGCCATCCTGATGTGCGGGTGTAGAACTGATTTGAGGATCAGCTGGGGTGTGCGGTGTGACGTCGGGGGCGTCCTCGATCTCGATTCCTAGATCCTTTGCTGCCCCGGCCAGTCCATCGTCATATCCTTGGCCGACGGCGCGGACCTTCCACTGGTCGTTGCGCAGGTACAGTTCGACGGCGATTACCACGGTCTCGTTGTGTGACGGTGCGACCAGGAACCGAGCAAAGGACTCGGAGGTGTCGGCTCCGGCCGTCACCAGGCGCACCTCGAATGCGGGAACAGGTCGGTCATCGGCTGACAGCAACACAACAACCTTTTCCGCGTCGGGATCGGCGCGTCCGAGTTCGCAGTCCAGGGCGGTACCGGCCGCTATGAGTGCGATTCCGGTGGGATGCGTCGGCGCGTTGTAGAACACGAAGTCTTCGTCCCGGCGGGCCTTGCCGTCTTTCCCGACTACCACCGCGGAGACGTCCAACGGCGTTGCCGCTGTGATCGCCACGCGCACAGCGGTGCCGGGGAGAGGCATGTTCTGTCCCTTCACCAATTCAGCCAGCACATGCCCTCCTAATTTGCGCATCAGCAGCCCTGTGATGTTAGCCGTCCTCCCGGCAGGGGGGTGTCCATCGATCGGTGAATTGCGTATTGCGGAGCCGTGAGAGTGTGTCGACAGTGGGATTTCCTGCGGCTGATCAGAGACCACATGACCGCGAAGCTGAGCGGCGTCTTCGCCCCCTACCGGCGCAACATCCATCGAGATGGTTGACAGCCGCATCCGAGCGCAGCCTCTTCGGCGGCGAGCGAGGTTTCGGCACGCACGCTCCACTCGATCATGTTGTTGCTGACATCGCCACGGATCCTGCCGCATCCGCGGCAGCCCCCTCACGTACCAAGCGGAGGTGAGAGTGCCAGTGGGTCTATGAGAAAGACCCACGGGCACGATGCGAGATGGTGGCGGCTCCGATGACGGCCTTTGGCCACTGTCCCGGAGACCGGTCGAAGGTCACACGATCGGACAGTGGACGGTGTAATCCCAATCGGTGCCGCTGAGACCGGTGACACGGACCAATACCGACGTCGCATTCCCAGCCGGCACATTGATCATTGCCGAACCAGTTCCTTCGTTGACGTTGTCGCCGATATAGCCGGTGTTGTGGAGCAGGGCTCCTTCGTAGAAGACCTCGATCTGGTCCGGGACGTCGTAGGTCTCAAAACGCAGAACGAACGACGTCGGCCCCCCTCTACCGAGCTGATGCACAGTGTCGGTGATGCCTTCGCCGCCGGACAGGGTCGATTCATCGCACCGTTGGGTCGGCGCAAAGAGCCCGCTACTGCCACTGCCGACAATGCTGCTGCCGAGGTCGACGACGCTGCTGCCAAGGTCGACGACGCTGCTGCCGGTATCGCTGCTGCCAGCGCTTCCGGTCAGCGGGCTCGTAGACGCCGTGGCAGGAGCAGCGACGGAGGCCGCGGCCAGAGCTACCGCGATGCCGACCGCGTTGCGGACCCGGACGTACTGAACTGCTGATCTGCCTAACATATTTCCTCCGCAACTCGCTGGCCACACGCTTTTCGGTCACCATGCTCACACCAATGCTGATCGCCGGACATCCCCCGTTCGACCGACATGTGCCGATCCACAAGGCATATGGTGAGAAGCACCGCAGTTAACAAACGACTGGCCGGCCGGAGTTCTCCCGGCCGAAATATGACGCCACAGAGATTAACGTCAGCGCGCGACGCTCACGATCGTGAACAACCTAGGGAAGTCAATCCCGACTGGAACAGTCCCCCGGTGACCACAGCGACATCGGCGAACACCCACACCAGCGGCATGCTGTCGAGGTTCTGCCTGCGCTCACCACTCTCGTGCGTAGCTGCGACGACTACCCATTCGGAACTCGCGCAGATCCAGAAGGGACTGGCAACTCGGTGTTCTCGGCACGCCAACCCTCATTTGGTTTGTCCGAAGATGGTCTGCCCGAAGACCCCGTCGCGCTCGAACCGCCTACTACAAGTTCGAGTCATTCATCGCCGCGCCCACCCGCAGGTTTCGGTAATTCATTGGACACATGTGTCCTTGCGTGTCACCCGTTCGAGCGATAGCGCGTTTCGGTATACGAGTGTGAAAATCATAGCTGTATCGGTCTATGTGAAAGGGGATCAGAATGAAGTTCTTGCGCAGGATGGGTCGGGCGACGTGCCCACGTTGCAATGGAACGGGTGGGCACAGTGATTTCGGAAATTGGGTCAACTGCGCGGCGTGTAAGGGCACGGGGCAGAAATAGGACGTGAGTGGGGCCCGCGGATTTTGCGGGCCCCGCCCTCACGAGTCCAAGCAACAAGTTTGTCGGGCTGTCCCTCCGATTCGCGGTCCCGCTAGCTTGATCTACTCATCCTAGGTCGATCAACCGCCATTCGCCGTGCGAGCGCAAGGAGAATCGTCATGGATTCCACGGAATTCCTGCTCTACTGGCTTGTTTTCTGTACCGTCTATTTCTTGATCAGCATCCCTGTCGTGAAGAACTATTATTGGAAGAAGCACGGTGTTCCGATCAAGATTATCAATGGTGGTTGGAATGCGTTCTTCAGCGGAGCAACGTTCCTGATGAGCATCTGGCCGCTAATTCTTGTTCTTCCACGGTACAAAGATCCCGAACCGTGCCGCCATGTCGAGCATGTTCGTGCACGTGCCGAATACGCTCGACTTTCAGAGGCATACGCGCGCGAGCGGAGGTAGCCGCGGAGTCTCTACGTCGGCGCCATCGTCGATCCGGTCCGCGGCGGTAACTGCGACGGTGTACGTGCGCCGCAACCCCTTCGATTCGAGCTACATGAGGGCGGCGATGAAACACTTTCGGTGCGGGAGGCGATCAGAGTGTTCGTGAGAATCCGACGTCACGACGGTGACACATGCCTCTCAGAGCCACTTCGTCGACTGCCCCGCCGAATCGGCGCCGTCGAGGACCACGAATCGGTGGTGTCGGGCTTGTCGGCGATGCTTGCCGACCAGGCCGATTTGACGCTGGTGGCCTGTGCCCCGACTGTCGACGAGTTGTTGGCCGTGACATCCGATCTCGATCTAGTGATTCTCGACTTGCGGCTGAGCGACGGTTCCTCGCCGACCGGGAACGTGCAGCGGTTGACCGCGGGCGGCATCGGAACTCTGGTATTTACCGGCGGTGAGGACCCGTACCTGGTGCGCTTAGCAGCGGCGGCAGGGGTACTCGGAGTGGTACGCAAGTCCGAGACCAACGCGGTGGTGGTGCAGGCGATTCGCGCTGCCGCCTTCGGTGAGCAGGTGGTCACCACCGACTGGGCCGCCGCCATCGACAGTGATCCGGCGCTGTCCGAGGTCGGGCTGAGCCCCCGGCAACTGCATGTTTTGGAGTTGTACGCCTCCGGGGAGACGACGGAACGGGTCGCCCGCTTGACGGGTCTGGCAACGCCGACCGTGACCGAGTACCTGCAACGAATTCGCACCAAGTACGCCGAGGCCGGTCGCCCGGCACCGAGCAAGACCGACCTGTACAAGCGAGCGCTCGAGGACGGTTATCTGCCGATCCCCAGACGCCCGGACCGGCGATGACCGTCGGAGACGCTGCGGGTTCGGAGTCCTCATCGGATCGAATCGTGCGGGCCTTCGCGCAATTCATCGGTGCCGGCTACATCTTCTATCTGCTGCTGTTGCTTCCGAACATCATCTCCTTCGCCGGCTACCTGTGGACATGGTGGACGCCGGTGGCGGTGGCAGTGGTGTTCGGGTCCGGTCTCTGGCTCGGCGCCGCGGGGGTGCGCGAAGGCGCGGGCCGGATTCGGACGGTGGCCGCGGTCGCCGCGACGGCATACATGGGAATCGCACTGACGTGGCCGTTGGCGTGGGTCGGGCCGCCGAGTCCGGATCGGACCGGCTTCTGGTTGGTGCTCTTTCCCGGACTTGCCGCTCTGGCCGCAACACTGGCATGGCCCGCCGGCATCGCGGTCGGATACCTGCTCGTAGCCACTGTCGCGGTTCAGGTGTTCAACCACGGCTCGCATGTGGGCCGGGTCAATGGCCCCCTCCTCCCGGACATCATGTTCGGATTCATGTTCTGCCTGCTGTTCGTGGCGGCGGCCATCATGGCGCTGCGGACGGGACGGATCCTGGACGACACCCGGGCCACTTCGCACGAAGCCGCTGCCCACGCAGCGCGTGCCGCCGCCCGGCTGGCCGAACGCAAGCGGTTCGGGGCGCTGATCCATGACCATGTGATGGCGACATTGTTGTCGGCGGCCCGCCTAGGCGCGGGCCCGGCGGTGTCGCGTCAGGCCAAGCACGCGATCGTGCGTTTGGACGAGTTCCGGAATCCGGCACCAGACGACGACTTTGATGCCAAGACCGCCGTGGCGCATCTGCGGACGTCTGCCACGGCGGTCGCCCCTAGCATCGCGGTTCGCGCGGATCTCGAACCGCAGGCGATGCCCGCATCGCTGCCCGCCGAGGCGGTGCGCACGATCGGCGCCGCCGTGAGCGAGGCGGTCCGCAACAGCATGCTCCACGCCGGGGAGAAAGCCGAGCGCTCCGTTAGCGTACGTATTCGACCGGGACAACTCAAGGTCGAAGTCCTCGACAATGGCAGGGGGTTCGACGTGTCTGCGGTGTCACCACATCGGCTGGGGGTCGCGGTCAGCATTGTGGGGCGCCTGCGGCAGCTACCCGGAGGCGACGCCGTCGTGGAGTCGCAACCGGGCAGGGGGACGCGGGTGCTGCTGTCGTGGCGGGCAAGCGAATGAGACGGCCACCCGCGGATGGGACCCGGGATGTGCGGGAACTGTTAGGCATGCACACCCGCACCGCCCTCGCCCTGGTTGCCTTCTACGCCCTTACCATAGCGGTGCTGGCGTACACCTTCCGCGACGGCATCGAGCCGTACTGGCCCGTTGCGCTGGCCGTGGGGGTAGCCAGCCTCGGAGCACTGTCCTTGGTGACGGTGCCCGGCGACCCGCTCCCCCTCGCAACGACGGTCGCGCTCGCCTGCATCGGGCCCGGCACCTCGGCGATGGTGTTCGCGGTCCTGCCCGTCCCCATGGCCCATCACTGGCAGACATGGCCACTCAGTGCGGCCACAGCCATCTACACCTTCATGTGCGTCCGCGGCCGCACACTCGCGGCGTGGGTCGGATTCCTGCTGATGATCGGAGTCTGCATAGTGTGGGCGGCCGCCACTGGACAGGGCGGACTCCACGGGCTGGCCATATCGGTGATCAACTTCGCACCGCTGCTGATGTCGACCTTCTTCGCGCTCACCATCCGGCCGATGGCTCGCACAATCTTCGAACTGCGCAAGCGATCCCTGCACAATGCCGCAGCCGAAGCTGCCGCCGACACCATGATGCGCGAGCGCGACGCACAACTCGCTCGTCTCGACACGCTCGCCCGACCACTCCTCGACCGCATCGCCACCGCCGACGAACTCGACGAAGCAGACCTGTTCGAATGCACCCTGCTCGAGGCTCAACTGCGCGACAGTCTGCGAGCACCCGCGCTCACGGCCACCCGCGTCGCGGCCGCCACCCGGGCCGCGCGCAGCCGCGGAGTCGAGGTCAATCTCTTCGACGAGCACGGGCTCGACGAGGTGACCACCGACATTCAAGACAAGCTCCTGGCAGCGATCACTGCCGAAATCGACACCGCCCGGACAGGGTCGATCACTGTCCGCGTCCTACCACCTGGACGGCCGAGCCTGGCGACGGTCTTGACCAGCGCCGACACTGGCACACGTCGGACCGAGTTCGGTCAGGACGGCCACGCGCGCCCACCATCCGATTAATTCATTCCTCGGTGGCGCGTGTATGTCTCTGCGGCGGTGGAGAATCAAAGCGAATCGGTTCGGTGGGCAGAGCGGAACCGAAGATGGTGTGCGGCCGCCCCGGAATATTGTTGTTTTCTTCAAGTAATTATGACCGTGGTTTGCAGGTCGAGGAAGATCGGTCTGGTCGCGCACCTCCCGGCGACATACGGTCGGACCTCGAAACCAACTGCCCGAAGAGGCATGCGGCATACCCCGCGAGGAGATACCGTGACCAGCACACTCGACCACGTCCCCTATCGAAGCGTCGCAGAACGCGCGGCCCTCGGCGGAGAGTTGGACGCGTTGTATCCGCCACCCACTCCGCGGTCCCCGGCAGTGCTTCGATGCCATCCTCCGCTGTCGCATCGACAGACGAGCGTCCTTCGCCCCAAGCTGTCGTCCCGCGAAGTCGAGGTTCTCCTCGAGTGGCTGCGCAGCGACTCCAAGGGCGTTGTTGCGAGCCGACTGTATGTCACCGAAAGCACGGTGAGCACACACCTGATGCGGATCCGACGGAAATACGCCCTGGTAGGACGCCCCGCCTCCACCAAGGCGGCACTCGTAGCGCGGGCCGTGCAAGATGGCCTGATCGCGCTCGACGAACTCTAGCCGCCGACTCCTGAAGAAATGAGCCTCCAACCCTCCCCTGCCGACATCGTCTACGCGACCGTCCTCGGATCAGCACCATGGGTCTCGCTCCTCGCGCTCGTGCGGCCCCACCCCGATGCCAATCCCGCAGCATCCTCTGCCGGACCCTCCACATCGGCTGCACCACTGCGAACGGCAGGCACGGTGCAGGACGACATCATCGACCTGGTGTCCAAGGTGCGGCACCAGCCTCTAGACGATGCGATGCGCCAGTCCGCCCGAGTACTCCTGATGGAACTCCGAAGTCGGTGACCCATTTCCGGTTCGGCGCCTCGGTCGTGAAATCACGATCGACCAGGTCAGACGCACGTTTGGTCTCCTTCTCGCCGGGAATCGTGGTGCGGTACCGACGGCCGCGAACGGCTCCGGATAGCCCCTCGTCGCGCATGAGTCGGTCGACGGTGCACGCCGCGACCTCGTGGCCCCGCCTCCGTAGATCATGGTCATCTTCCGTCGTCCGTAGAGGCCCTCGGCAGTTCCGACGGTCCCACGCAGGGCGTTCGTCAGGTGTGCGTCGGTGACGGTGCGCTGCGAGGGTGGGGCGGTTCCAGTTCCGGTATGTGCGTGGGCCGACCTGGACAGCTATGTGCGTGGGCCGACCTGGACAGCGCGCTCGGTGAACAACACCGCTCGCTCACGCTGCTCGGCAGGGTGACGCTTGGACACGATGTGCATCCTCTCCCAAGAAAGGAAGCGGCATCAAACCGCATCAAACCTGTGACGGTTCAGACGTCTTGGAGTTGAAAGTTGTGTGGCTGGCTGTCCGTACCCAAGAACGTGAATGCTGGCCTACGCCAGCAGAGGCCGGCGGTGCACCGCCGAATTTGGTTGTGAAGTCGTTAGCTACCCTGTCCCCGTCCGCAACTAATAGCGGACTCCACAGGTTCACGCCCGAAATTGCACTGAGGCGGTGGTCGATCTGCGCGGAGGAAAGTGCACTTGGGGGACCCTGTCGCCGGGCGGTCGCGGGAAAATTAGCCGGGATCCGGTGCTAAGTGGTTGGATTTGCAAATTGCGGTTGATTTACCGGCAGCCTGCCAGTGGGCCACGGATCCCGAAAGGCCGTCGTCGATGAGCATAATTCGGTTCTGATCGTAGGAGGATCTATGAGGTCGAAGTGGCTCGGCAACTCAGCGCTGCCTGCAATCGCCGTTGGTGTCGTCGCGTGTTTGCTTGCGTCGTGCTCATCCGAAGTGGCGAGCCCCCCTGACAGCGTGACGGTCAGCGAGGGCGGCTTCGAGGTCGCCCAGGGACCGATGACGATCACCGGGCCGGCCGGCGTCGCGCCCATCGGCAGCACAGTTACAGCCTCCTCATCAGACAAGGCGCTGCCGAATGACGTACACGAGATGGTCGAGGTTTTCAGCGCTCCCGTCGAGGTAAAGATCGACAATGGCAACACCCAGCCGGCCGTCCCCGTGACCTTCTCGTTCAAGCTCGACGGCGCCGAAGCACAAAGACAAGTCGACGCCGGCCACATACCGGTCCTATTGCTACAGTCCGAGGGAAGTGATTCAGTCGACGTACTCGAAGCGACTTGGAACCAGGACACCCAGACCCTCACCGGCCAAGCTCCCCACTTGTCGTTCGGATGGCCAGGATTCCTGAAACCCGATGCGATCATCAAAGAGGTGGGCGCCGCGTTTACGTCCGTCTTCGGCCTCAGCTTCCCGAAGCCGGACTGTGTCGGAGAGTCCGCTGACTTCACGTCAACCTCGTACACAGTCAGCCCCGTATCGGGCGATGTGGCGTGGACGTGTATTCGGCTCAACAAAGCCGCTCAGGAGGGCACGCTCGGCATCGACCTCTACTCGAATTCCCCGTACATCTGGAAGGTACAGACCAATCCGGACCCGATAGAGACTTCTGGGAGTCTGGGCGATGCCGAAGCGATTCCGGCTGTCGCCCTCTACAGGGAGATCTTGGACAACGATGCAGACAGTGACAGGATTCTTCTTCCTGGCCAGTCAATCTCGCTGGACTTCGGACAGTACAACATGTCACCTAAGTCTGGCGTACTGAGCTACGACCTTGGAGTCTATCTGGTTGGCCTCACCGGCTACGGCATCGGCACCGTGATGAGCAAGTTCGCGCCTGGGAAGTACCAGCGAATTCTCGAAGACAAAGCAGCGATCCAGTGTCTGATCGATTTGAGCGAGACCTTCAATGACCTGCAAGGGGGCCTCACAGGCGCTCGCATGGGCGATCTAGTCAAGGGTGTCATCGCCTGCACCGGAGCTGTCGGCGGATCAGTTTTCGGAGCCATTACTGGCCTGTTTGGCGGCGCCGTGATGGGTCCGCTGGCATCGCTGGTCAATCCGCGACTCGCTGCGCAAAGCGCCAGCTTCGAGGTAATCCGCACCACGACTGACCAGCCTGCAGCCGCTGCCACGAACGCCGGAGCTCCTGGCCCCGTCGTCCAGAACACCCGATGCGGCCAGATAACCGACCCGCGGAGCGGCAACACCTTGACCGTAACTATCAAGTCCTCAAACGTTCCACTCGAATGCAGCGAAGCTGAAGCGACCTTCCGCGAACTGCTCGCCACGATCAACGACCGGACCTGGCCTGTGCGGACATACACATGTGGTGTCCTTGGTGCTGGCGAGCAGGAACAGTACGGCTACGTCATCACCTGCGACGACGCTGCAAGGGGCGCGAAGATCGTCCTCGGGAAGTGATACGCAATGTATCCGTAGGGCCACCGTTCACGTCGTATCGATTGTTCCGCCGATTAGCATGCAACCATCTTCACCACGTACGCGAGAAGCCCACGATGAACCGCAGGCACGCCTCGTCGAGATCAGTCAGGCACGAGGGCGCCATAGGTGTTGACTTCGGGCTGTGAACGGACTCTGAATAGCCGATCGTGTCTCCGCCAGTCTCCCAGAGTTCCCTATCAACAGGTTATAGTCCTCCGAACAGCTGACAGGGCAGCAGAAACCGAACGAATCTGGTATCAATGTCCAACAGCCCGGTCGAGACAACAATCGATTGGGTCGAACTTCTCTCTTACTCAGAAGAATTCCAAGTTCTGACGCCGTCTTGCTTCGCTCGACAGAAGGAGTCACCGAAATGCGCTTCAGTCAGGCGAGCAGAGCCGGGCTACTCATAGCCGCCCTGGTCGCTTCCTTGATGTCATGGTGGGCCCCGTCCGTTGCCAACGCTGCGCCGGACCCTGCTAGATCGTCCATCAAGGAAGCTTGCAATAACGCGGACTTCATTCTCATATCTGCACGAGGATCTGGGGAAACTGGTGTAGGCGGCACCATGTGGTCCGTATACACAACCATGGCGGACCATATTTCTCGGACAACGAACGGAGCATCGAAGCTCAACCTGGTCAACGTGGATTATCCTGCCCGGCACGTGTCGAGTGCTGCTCTCGTCGCCGTGGGAAGCAACTCGTACTTCGACGGTATCGCCGACGGTTTCGTCAAGACCTCACAGTACCTACAGCAAGTCCAGACGTTGTCGGAGTGCTCGCACGTAACCGTATTCCTCGGCGGATTCTCGCAAGGGGCAATGGTGATGCATCGAATAATTCAAGCCTATGACCCCTCGCAACTCGCCCGATTTCACTTCCTCTCCGCGATCCTGGTAGGAGACGGCGACCGAGTCGCGCACGATGGAACACACAACTTTGGAAACGCTGATCCCGGTATCCAGGGAATCGGGCAGGCATTCCCCTTCCTCTCTGCCAGCAAGCCGGATCCGATCGACATAAACAATGACACTCCTGTCTTCAGCGTGTGCAACGCAGGAGATCCGGTATGCGCACTGTCAGTCCGAATACCGCCATGGTGCCCGAGTTGCGCCGGCGCATATACGGCAGCCGCGATCATGAGGGGAATCGCCGTGCACACCTCCTATGATCGCTCCGCGGCGTTGGCGCAAGCGGCTCGTGCGGCGACCTTTCGCTAACCGAGGAAGGAAGTGACCGCTATTGAGGCCACGCCCGTGGCGAGGCAGCACGTTCTCGCTATCCGCAGTTCACCGCTGGACGTCGCCGGGTCGGTCTCTCTTCCCGTCAGGCATGGGACCCGCATAGCCAGCAGTGGAAGCAGATGAAGGTCGCGCTGCCCCTGGCCGCAGGAAAGCCCTTGCGGTTGGTACCTCGTTACTGGGCTCGTCCGACACTGTTGGTGTCCGCAGGCCGCTACTACGACACAAGTGTGCTCAGCCTCGCTCAGGCAGAACGGAGCATGGTCACCCTCGGTGGCAAGGTCCTCAAGACGCCGAAGGACCTGCTTCGCACCCAGCCCGGCCTCAAGCGTGGGTGAAGCACCAACCTGGCCGTCACTCATCGAACGCACAGCCAGAATGCCGATCTCGTCGCGGTATTCCGGGAATTCGTCCACACGAAGTGGGGGGATGGACCGCAAGCAGCCTGACCTGATCGTGACGTGGCCGCCTTACAGCCCGTCGAGCACGGTGAGCAGTTCCTCGAGCAGGGCGTCGGCGCGATCTTCGATCTCGTCGAAGACGTCGGCGAGACCGTCCAGACTGTCGCGGGCCTGACGGCGGGCTGCAACACCTCGTTCGTAGTAATGCGGATCGAGGTCGGTCTCCGACTCAATCTGCACAGTCGGCTCATCGTTGCAATCGCTCTGCTTACGCAGCGGCAGCGGCGCACGGGCCCGTACCCGGCCGGACAAATGCTCCCGGACGATCGAGGCGATGGACTGCGCGGTCATCGGTTGCGGCATCAGCGGTAGGTGTCCCCAGCGGTCGATCGGGGTCAGCAGGGGTTGTCGGGCTTGGCGGTCGGTGAGCGCGACCTGCTCGACCTCGATCGGGTCGGTCAGGTGTTGGGCGAGCAGATCGGTGTTCGGGTACGCGTCGAGAAAGGCTTGGACCTCGGCCCACCTGCAATACATCCCCACCGCCGGGCTCGCGGCGGCGGCGGACTCCGTTGGAAGACATAGCCGTTCCCCGCTCTCGGTGGTGGCGACGAGGGTGCCGGCGTCGACGGTGATGTCGCCGCGGCGCAGCCGGGCCAGCCGGGCGAACGGCATCCCGGTCGCCGCCAGGGCCAGGAGGAGGGCGTCGCGGCGGCCGAACAGCCCGCTCGGCCAGCCGGTGGTGGGCAGCTCGGCGGCTTTGTGCAGCAGGAGCGGGGCGAGTCGGTCGTGCCGGGCGGCGCGGGCGGTGTCGAGGCGGCGGCGGACGGTTTCGCTGCGGCCGGGCGCCGGGTGGCCGCGGCGGGTGTGCACGGTGTTGATCGCCGACACGCGCCGCCGCTGGGTCGCGGGCGCGGCGGGATGCTCCCGCAGGAACACCGCGAGCGCCTCCGGGGTGGCCGGCAGGCACGGGTGGTCGGTGGCGGTGCACCAGTCGGCGAACAGTGCCCAGTCGTGCCGATAGCGTGCCGGGATCCGCAGGCCGGACACCGTTTCCGGGGAGTCGTCGAGTCGCTCAATCGAGGTACTCATGCCCGTTCACAGCCCCAGGTTGGTGACGGCATTGTTGATGAGGGGTGCGTGTTCGCGGGCGTAGACCTCGAGCATGGCGGGGGTGGTGTGCCCGGTCTGGCGCATGATCGCGTGCGCGGAGGCGCCGTTGCGGAAGGCCTGGGTGACGAACCCGGCCCGCAGCGAATGCCCCCCGAGCTGCTTCACGATCTCGGGGTCATAGCCCGCCGACTCGGCGCGGCGGCGGATCGCGTGGTGCACCGCCGCCCCCGACAAGGCGGTGTCGGAGAGGTGGCCGTTCTTACGGATCGACCGCAGCAGAGGTGATGCCGGGACCATGCGGGGGCGGGTGCCGCGGCACACGTGCGCCGCGAGCGGCTCGGCGCTGCGCAGCAGCCGGATCACCGCGGGCCGGCCGCCGGTGTCGAACGCGGCGACCACCTGCGCCCACCGCATCCACGCGCACGGCGGGCAGCTCGTATGGCTGGGGGTGAACGGCAGGGCGCGGACGGTGCCGCGGCCCTCCTGGTCGGTCTTCGATTTGCGCAGTTTGATGTGCAGGCCGTCGAGCCGGTGCAGGCTGATGTCCCCACAGGTCAGGGCGACGAGTTCGCTGCGGCGGAACGCCCCCGCGAACCCCAATAGCAGGATCGCGGTATCGCGGCGTTCGAGCACCTCGTCCGCCCAGCCCGCGCTGTTCGCGCGGGCCTTGTCGACGATGGCAAGGATGTCGGCGGTGAGCAGCGGGGCCCGCGGGGTGCGGGGCCGGTCGCCAGCGGTGGCGTAGCCGCGGCGGATCCCGGCCATCGTCGCTTTCACCAGGTCGTCGCCGGTGGGAGCCGGGTGTCCGGTCTGGCGGTGGTGGTGGGCGATCGCGGCGAGGCGATGGGCGAGGGTCGCCGGGGCGTAGGCCCGCTCCCCCGCCTCGGTGACGGTGTCGGCGCAGGCGATCAGGTAGGCGGCGATCGTGACCGGATGCGCCGGCACCGCCACATGGTTTTCCGCGGCGCACCACGCGGTGAAGGCCCGCCACGCCGAGGCGTAGGTGCGGCGGGTGCCCGCGGCCCGGGAGGCGGCCACCGACTCCGCGATCCGCGCCGCCGCGCCGGGTGCGAGGTCCGGCGCCGCGGGCCCCGCCGGGGTCCCAGGCACGACGAGCTGGCCGTCTCCTGCGTCGTTCGTCTCGAGATCCACGGGTGGCGACGCTACCGGACGGCTCCGACAGGGTTGTCCTCGCTCAATCTATCTGACGCAGAACGCGTTACCTGAGCTGCGATGCCACAACTTGGTTGGACGGCCGCAGGATCGAATCGTCCAAGTTAGTTGTCGCACATCGTCGAATCAGCCCACCGTTTCGGCGGGTCGAGTCCGGGCACCGGGACGATGCCTGATGTACCGCGTGAGCAGCGAATCGAACACGCCGGCTGGGACTGCGCCGTCGGTGACGGACTCCTCGATGAGACCCCCGATCGCATCCTGTTGACCGGGTGACTCCATCGTGAGCACCCGATTCCGCCACGCGGTGTCAGCCAAAGACGTCGTGAGCGCAACGACAATCGGGTAATCGGCTGCCCCGCAGATCGCTGCGGTCAGATACCACCGGTTGGGGTTGGGCTCGAGAACTTCCAACCGAGCCCCGAACCGTGCAACCGACACCGCGTGTCGCACAGCGTGGTGACAACTATCTCGGACGACGCCTTCCGGATGCGACACCTATCTCGGACAACGCACCGACAACGTGGACAAGGACAAGGGTCCCGGCGACCGAACACGCTCACCTCGGGGTTTACGGCGATGGCTGCGTAAATGGGAATTTACAGCGTCGACACCACACAAACCAGGAGTGACATACCCTCAGGTCGTTGGGGCGCCCGATTCGACCGGTTTTGTAGGTTCTCGCGATCGGTGTCAGTTTCTCAATTTCGTGTCAGTTGTCTGTCAGCGGCGTGTTGGTTTCTCATTTTCGTGTCAGCACGAGTGAAGCTATGTAGGTGCCGCGAAGCGGTGAGGTCGAGGTCAGGTACGTGCAGGGCAACGGTGGTCCTGTCGCGACGACGGTCGCCGCCGCGGATCCGCTACGAATAGTGCGCGGTTTGCCGGTTCGACGAGTGCGAAGTCATCCTCGACGGAGGCATTACGCGGGCTGGTTCTGGTCAGCGACCAATCGTGACCACGTGCTCTACGAGAGCCGGTTGGAGCTCGATCGGCTGTGGTTGGCCGACTTCGCTCCGGGGGTAATCCGGATGGCGGCGCAACCGATGTGGATGTGCGGCTCGGACGGGACGAGCACACGTAGGCACGTTCCCGACATGCTTCTCGAACATGCTGATGGTGGGTTCACGGTCGTGGACGTCAAACCGGAAGAGTTCGCCCGCCGCGAGGAGGCGGCGCAGGTATTCGCCTGGACTGGGCGGGTGTGCGCCTCGCGGGGTTGGTCGTACGAGGTGTGGACAGGCGCGGACCCGGTGGTGCTGGCGAATATCCGGACCATTGGCGCCGCGCGCAGAACGGGCTCGATAGATACCACGACCGTGGCGTGCATCGAGGCGGTCGCCGTGACCGGAATGACGATCGACGAGGTGGTCGCGGCCGCAGACACGCAGCGGGGCCGCATCGCTGTGCTGGCGAAGTTGTGGTTCAGGTCGTGGACGGCGGATCTTACGGTACCGCTGTCCGGGCAAACGGTCTTGACCTGGTGAGAGGACGACTTTATGACAGAAATCCTCGATCTCCGTCCTGGGATTCGGGTCTGGTTCGGGGGCGCCTCGTGGGAGGTCGTCGCCCTCCATGGTCTTGAGGTGACGCTCCGGTCAGGGCCGTCGTTGCAAAGGGTCGCGGTCACCGAAATCGCTGCCCACGCTGTGGCAATGGCCCATAAGGACGACTCCTTCGATCCCACAGCGGTGGTGCTGTCGTCGCTGACGACGTCGCAGCGCCACAAGCTCGACGTCCGAGCCGGGCACGTGCGCAGCGCGCTCGCCGCGGTCAACGATGACGGGACCAACCTGGAGTCGGTGCTAGCGGCCAAGGCGAAGGAACTGGATGTCTCGGTGCGCACGCTCTACCGCTGGATCGCGGGCTTCCGGGCATCGGGGGTCGCCGGGTTGGCCGACACCCGCATTCGCAGCCGATATGCAGTCGGCGTGGACCCGCGGTGGGACGCGACGTGTCTTCAGGTGCTGGACGACTATGTCGAGGCATCCACGCCGACCATGGGAGTTGTCATCGACGCGGTTGTCCGCAAGTTGGAGGCAAGCTTCGGCCCGGGAACGGTGCCGCTGCCCAGTAAAGCCACTGCTTACCGGCGTCTGAAGGTGCTGGCGAAGGGACGGCATGCGTTCGGCAGTGCAAAGGGACGGCGGTCGGTGGCCGATCGTCCGACCGGTGTGTTCGGTCGGCTCCGTGCCACCCGGCCCGGCGAGTACGTGGTGCTCGACACCACGCCGCTGGATGTGTTTGCGATGGAGCCGATCACGATGCGCTGGGTCGGGGTGGAGTTGACGGTGGCTATGGACCTGTTCACCCGCTGCGTGCTCGGACTGCGGTTGACCCCGGTGTCGACGAAAGCGCAGGACGTCGCGAACGTGCTCTACCAATGCATCACCCCAGACCGCCAGCGGGACGACGGCGGGTGGCCGTATCACGGGGTTCCGCGGAATCTGCTCGTCGGCACCGAGGAACCCGACGGCGTCTCCCAGCAGCGGGTCGGCGACCTCCCTGCCTGTTTACCGGAGGCGATCGTGGTCGATCACGGCAAGCAGTACCTGTCCGATCACGTGATCGGGGTCTGCGCGCGGCTCGGGATCACGGTCCAGCCGGCGATCCCGCACAAGCCGACCGACAAGCCCACGGTCGAGAGATTTTTCCGCACGCTACGCGAATCCGTGCTCCAGCACCTGCCCGCCTACAAGGGCCCGGATGTGTACTCCCGCGGAAAAGACGTCGAGGACAAGGCGTTCTACTACGTCAGCGAACTCGAGCAGATCATCCGCGAGTGGGTCGGGTCGGTGTATCACCGCACCCAGCACGACGGGTTGTGTGTGCCGGAGATCCCGCGGGCCGAGTTCTGCCCGGCCGAGATGTTCGAGATCGGGGTCGCGAAATTCGGGTGCCTGCTGTTACCGAGCAGCCCGGACTTGGCGTACGAGTTCCTCGATGTGCGGTGGCGGATGATCCACCACTACGGGGTGGAGGTCGACGGGCTGCGCTACGACGGTGCCGGGCTGAACCTGTATCGCGGCACCCGGTCCCCGTACGGCGGTGTGCACGCCGGTAAGTGGCCGATCTTCGTCGACTCCCACGACGTCCGGCACGCCTACTTCCAAGATCCGGACACCAACGCCTGGCACCAACTGGTGTGGGAACACGGGGCGTGCCTGAACCAGCCGTTCAGCGCCGATGCCGTCGACTACGCCAAACGCGTCAGCATCCGCGAGCACCGCCACCTCGATCCGCACCGCGCCGTGCAGGACCTGCTGCTCGCGTGGAGCCGGGAGGAAGTCGAGACCCGCCGCGACCGCAGCCTGGCCCGGCGGCTCAGCGCGCAGCGGCCCACCCTCGACGGCGAACGGACGTCCGGTGCCGCGCCGGACGGCGAATCCGTGCGGGAGGACGCGTCGCTGCCCGGGGTCATCGATCTGCTCGAGCACCTCGCCCAACGCTCGACGAGCCCGGTCGAGCTTCCCGACGACCTGGACGTGTTCGAGCAGTACTACGCGCAGCGGCCGGACGAGGAGGTATTCGGGGTGTTCGACGAGTGAACCGATGGGCACGATGGTTGGCGGACAACGGCACCGCCCGCTACCAACTCTCCCGCAAGAAGGGATGGGATGCGTTCGTGCACTCCGCACCGCGCGAGTCGTTCGACGTCCTCACCCGCACCGAAATGACCCGGCTCAGCGGTGAGGAACGGGAGGACTACAACGAGGCCCGGATGGTGTGGAACGCGAACCTGCCGACGATCAAGACCAGCCAGCTGACCGCCGCGTACTCGGTGATCGATCAGGTCCTGGCCTCCGGGCGGCGGGACGGGGACAAGCTGCGCGGGTCGGTGGTGATCGACGCCGAACCCGGTTTGGGGAAGACGACCATCGCCACCCGGTACGCCCGCGACTTCCACCGCCGCGCCTACCGCCGGGAGGGCCCGGTCACCTTAGGTGGGCATCAGCGGTTGCCGGTGGCGTTCGTCCCGCTCAGCGCCGGCATCACGTTGAAGGGTCTGAACCAGCAGATCCTGCGGTTCTACGGCCACCCCGC
This sequence comes from Rhodococcus zopfii NBRC 100606 = JCM 9919, assembly GCF_001895025.1. Taxonomy (GTDB): domain Bacteria; phylum Actinomycetota; class Actinomycetes; order Mycobacteriales; family Mycobacteriaceae; genus Rhodococcus; species Rhodococcus zopfii. The sequence goes on along the minus strand of NZ_BCXI01000017.1, from coordinate 59,962 downwards.
CGTCGACCGGGCGTCGACCTCCAAGCTGGGTGCGTTGGCCGTCGACTGTGTCACCAGCTGCGAAACCCGGTTGGTCGTGCTCGACGACCTGCACTTCGTGGACTTCAAGCATCGCAACGGCATCGAGGTGTCCAACCACCTCAAGGGTCTGGCCAACGAGATGGCGGCGACGTTCGTCTACGTCGGAGTTCAGCTCGCCGAGAAGCGGTTCTTCGATGAAGGGCAGCTCGGGGAACAGGCCGCCTACGCGCAGACCAGCCGCCGTGCCACCCGCTGCCCGGTCGCCCCGTTCGCGGTCGATACCGATCCGGGGCTGCGGAGTTGGATCAGCCTGCTCCGCACGTTGGAGGGGCACATCAAGTTGGCCGACGCCCACGAGGGGATGCTCGTCGAGCAGGCGAAGGTGTTGCACCGGCGCACCCAGGGCCGGATAGCGTCGCTGACCAACCTCATCGACCGCGTCTGCTACCTGGCGATCGCCTCCGGCACCGAGACGATCACCCCGGAGTTGATCGCCGCGACCACCATCGACAATGCCGGCGAATCCGCCGCCCGCACGGCCTGACCCCACACCTTCCACCGCGCCCCCGGCGGCGCGGCTGAGGCCGATTCCCGGCGGTTACGACATCGACCGCTGGCCGATCACCGTCCCGATCCGCCCCGGCGAGGCCATCCCCGGATGGCTGCTGCATTTCGCCTCCCGGTACCAGCTGTCTCCGGCGCAGTTGTTGCGGGAGTTCGGCTTCACTTCCCGGCCCGCCACCGTCGACCGTGTACTGGACCAGGTCGCCGAGTGCTCGCGGGAGATCACCTGGTGCCTCGGCCTCGCGCCGCGGGCCTTGTCGCCGGCATTGTGTGGTTGGCCGGCCGAGGCCTCGCTCGGCCGCTACCTCGCGCACCGCCGCGGGATCCGGCACCACTTCAGCGGGTCCCGGTTTTGTCCACGGTGTCTCGCCGAGCCGGACTGCATCTGGCAGAGGCAATGGGCGCACCCGTTGCTTCCGATCTGCCTGCGGCACCGACTGCGGTTGCAGACCCGGTGTCCCGGTTGCGGGCAGGTGCCATTCTCCGACACCACCTGGCTCGGCAGCCACGGCCCGCCATGGCACTGCCCCCAACGGTGTCCGCGCGAGAGCGCCGATCGGAAGGTGCGTCCGTTCTGCCGGCACGACTTGCGCGACGCCACCGTAATCGAGGCCAACGACGACCTGTGCACGGCCCAGCGGTATCTGACCGCGCTGGCCGAGGCCACCGACATCGACGATCCCACCTCCCGATACGACAGGACGGCCGCGACGACCCGATTCGAGGCCTTCTGCGACCTCGCCGCCGACAAAGTCGGCATCGAGGCCCTCGTCACCCTCGGCGCCCATCAGGAGCGTCAGCAAATCCGATGAGCACAGGACAGTCCACCCAGTTCGTGGCTGACCCGAAGTTGAAGTTGGTATTCCCAATTTTGTGTCCCAAGGACACGCGGACGGTAATGCTGCTCAACGCCTGCGATACCCGCAACGCCGGACCGCCCGCAACACAGATCCCGCCCGCCCCGTTTTGGTCGTTCTTGGAATAGTCGTTCAGCTGGCGGGGCGGTCTGTCACTGTGACCGAGATCTGCTGGGTCTCGCCACCGCGGAGCACGGTCAAATCGACTCGATCGCCCGGGTCGAGGGCACGGAGCGCCGCGATGAAGTCCTCCGCCGACTCGATGTCGTGGCCGTTGACCGCGGTGATGACATCGCCCGGCCGGATACCCGCCGTCGCAGCCGGACCGAGCGGGACGACCTCGAGGACGACGGCACCGCTGGTGCGGTCGACTGCCAGTTGTTCGGCGATCTGCGGGCTCAGCGTGCCGGGCTGAATGCCGACGTACGGATGCTGGGCAGTTCCCGAGGCCAGCAGTTGGTCTGCGACGTCGACGACATTCGCCGCGGGGATGGCGAAGCCCAGAGCCACCGCACCCGCCGACGGGGGAATGTAGGCCTGGCTCATCCCCACGACCCGCCCTTGTCCGTCGATCAGGGCACCCCCGGAGTTACCCGGCGAGATCGCGGCGTCGGTCTGGATCAGGTCGACCAGCGGCGCCCCGGGGGAAGCCGACCCGGGGATCTGACGGTGCAATCCTGAGATGATGCCCGAGGTGACCGTGGCCTCGAACCCCAGCGGACTGCCCACGACTACGGCGAGCGCGCCGACCTCTGGCAACGCTGTCTCGAACGTCGCCGCAGTCAGATCCGTGCGGTCCGCTTGAAGGACCGCGACGTCGGTCACACGATCGACGGCCCGCACGTTCGCGGACACCTGTTGCCCGTCCGCGAAGGCCACACTCACCTGCCGGGCACCCTCGACCACGTGGGCGTTGGTGACGACGGTGCCGTCGGTCTTGTAGACGATGCCGCTGCCCACACCGGACCCGGTAAGCACGGTGACAACCGAGGCCTCCACCTGCCGGACCAGTGCCGGCAGGTCTACGGCAGGTCCCGCTGAGGGCGTCGAGGTGGTGGGAGCCGAGGCGCCGCATCCCGCGAGGAGGAGGACCACGATCGCGACCAGCGGCACCCAGATCGAGGAACGTACCGTCGACGGTACGCGCATCAGCCACCACCTCCGTGAGGAATCGGTCTCCTACTTGCACCTGCCGCGAGCGGGCCCACCCGATCAACATACCCCCGGCGGCGCCCGAGACCGGTCACCGAACCGCTTCGATGCACCCAGGCAACCGGCATCGACGAACGGCAGCGCGCATGCTCCACCACTGAGAGCCAAGATGCTTCGTATCTTGTTGCGCTGCCAACTTTTCATACAATTCTAATCTGGAGCGTCTCCGATTCGGTTGCCGCCCAGTGGAATCCGGTGGGCATGGCTCCAGTGGATGGATAAACCGACCGTTCGGAAAATGGATTTCTCCCGCCGGTTTCTCTCGGCGCCAGGAACTTGTCGTTCCGCCATCGAGCACCTGCTCCTGTACGTGAGCATGAAGGAACGGCTATTGCCAGCGTGTCAGCGACTGTACTGTCATTGCGGAATTCGCTTCCCGCTTTCGACTTGTGCGGGCCTTGCCACTCACCGCGTCGGCTGCGAAGATGACTGCATCGGGAGTTCTACTCGTGGACGCACCGCAGTAGTGGCCGGTACCCGGAGTTGCGTGTACCGGTCGCCTCGAGCGGGTTCCGGCGGACATCTATGCCCAGGGCAGGTATGGACGCCATTGCGCCTCTATTGTCGACGCCCGATAGGCGAATTGTGTTGACCGCCCGAAGGCGGATGAAGAACTCGCATTGCGGTTGGGCCGTTCGTGAGCCCAACCGGTTGACCGACGGCCGGGCCGTACCGGTACGCACAGGCTCGGCGAAACCCCACAACATCGACGCCGAGGGGGCGTGATGTCAGAGTCCAGTGGCGGAACCTCCGCCGTAAGTCCACACCCACCTGCTCGCCAGGTGATTGCGACATTCGACACCTATGCCGACGCCGAGAGCGCCGTCGACTACCTCTCCGACCAGCATTTCACGGTAGACAAACTGGCCATCGTCGGTCGCGACATCGAGCTGGTCGAGCAGATCGTCGGCCGATTGAACTACGGCTGGGCCGCTCTGCGCGGCGCCGCCGCGGGCGCGCTGACGGGTGCGCTGTTCGGCTGGATCTTCGGGTTACTCGATTGGGTCCAGCCGCTGCTCACGGGCCTCGCGCTCGCCTTCTACGGGTTGGTATTCGGCGCCGTTGTCGGCGCTCTGCTCGGCCTGCTCATGTATGCGCTGCAGGGCGGCCGGCGCGACTTCACCTCAATCCAGTCATTACAACCACGTCACTACGAAGTCCTCGCCGATGTCGAGGTCGCGGACGAAGCCGTCCGCTTGCTCACCGGCCGGACCGATCGAAAGGAATGAGTCATGGCGACTGCTGTGGGTATAGACCTGGGCACCACCAACTCGGTCATCGCAAGCTGGCAAGGCGGCGAGCCGGTGGTGATCTCCAATGTCGAGGGTGCGCGGACGACGCCGTCGGTGGTGGCGTTCACCGAGAGCGGCGAGCGCCTGGTGGGTCAGCTTGCCCGACGGCAGGCGATCTTGAATCCGAAGGGCACGATCTACTCGGCGAAACGCTTCATCGGACGTCATTTCGACGAGATCTCCGAGGAGGCCAAAGCGGTCAGCTTCGACGTCGTACCGGGCGACAACGGTGAGGCACGATTCGACGTGCGAGGTAAGAAGTACGCACCAGAGGAGATCAGTGCCCTGGTGCTGCGCAAACTCGTCGACGACGCCAGCAAGTTCCTCGGTGAGAAGGTCAAGGAAGCGGTCATCACCGTTCCGGCCTACTTCAACGACGCGCAGCGCAACGCCACCAAGGACGCCGGCCGGATCGCGGGCCTCGAGGTCCTGCGGATCATCAACGAGCCGACCGCGGCGGCATTGGCGTACGGCATGGACAAACAGACCCACGAGACCGTACTGGTCTTCGACCTCGGCGGCGGCACGTTCGATGTGAGCCTGCTCGATGTCGGCGAGGGAGTAGTCGAGGTTCGCTCGACGGCCGGCGACTCCCACCTCGGCGGAGACGATTTCGACCGGCGCCTGGTGGACTACCTCGCCGACGAGTTCCAGAGCGCGGAGAACATCGATCTGCGCAAGGATCCACAAGCGCTGCAACGACTCTTCGAGGCGGCAGAGAAGGCCAAGGTCGAGTTGTCCTCGGTAACTCAAGCCCAGGTCAACCTGCCCTTCGTCACCGCAGACGCGAACGGCCCCAAACACCTCACCACCACGATCATGCGATCGAAGTTCGAGGATCTGACGGCAGATCTGGTGGAACGCTGCCTCGGTCCGGTAAAGCAGGCGATGAGTGACGCCAAGGTCACCGCCAACGACATCGACGAGGTGATCCTGGTCGGTGGTTCGACACGTATTCCGGCGGTGCAGGCACTCGTTCGCCGGCTCACCGGCGGTAAGGATCCCCACATGGGCGTCAACCCGGACGAGGTCGTGGCGCTCGGTGCCGCGGTCCAGGCGGGCGTGCTCAAAGGTGAGGTCTCCGATGTGCTGTTGCTCGATGTCACCCCGCTGTCCCTCGGCGTCGAGACGCAGGGCGGGGTGATGACCAAGATCATCGAGCGCAACACGACGATCCCGGCCCGGCGCAGCGAAGTGTTCTCCACGGCGGAAGACAATCAGTCCGCCGTGGACGTCGTGGTGCTGCAGGGCGAACGCGAACGGGCCGCCGACAACCGGGTGCTGGGCCGGTTCCGGCTGGAAGACATCCGACCTGCGCCACGTGGCGAGGCGCAGGTCGAAGTCACTTTCGATATCGACGCCAACGGCATCCTCAACGTCACCGCCCGCGACAAGGACACCGGCAAGGAGCAGAGCATCACGATCAGTGAGCAGGGCAACCTGGACCAGAGTGACGTCGAGCGCATGCTGGCAGAGGCCGAACGGAACCGGGGTGAGGACGAGGCGCTGCGCAAGGCGGTCGACGCACGTAACGCGCTCGATTCGGTTGCCTATCAAGTGGAACGGCGACTCGCCGAACTCGGTGACAGTGCGCCACCGCACGACAAGGCGCGGGCCGAGATGCTGATCGCCGACGCCAGGAAGGCGGTCAAAGACGGTGCTTCACCCGCGGAGGTAGAGCCCCTGACCTCGGAGCTCCAGCAGCTGCTCTACGGGCTCGCGCCGGTCCAGGACGGCGGCGACGGACACCAGGCCGGCGGCGCAGAGGCTGCGTCGTCGGATGACGACGACGTGATCGACGCCGAATTCGATCGAAGCTGAGGCACACGATGGACAGATCTGCTGATCATTCGACGACCGAGCCGGCTACCGACGGTACCGACGGGGATCAGACCGAGACGGCGCCTGATCGCACCGACACGGGGGCCGAGTTGGCTCAACTCGAGGACCGCTGGCGCAGAGCACTCGCAGATCTGGACAACCTGCGCAAGCGGTATGCCAAAGATCTCGACCGTGAACGCGCCGCGGAGGTGGCGAAGGTTTCCGCGGCGTGGCTGCCGGTACTGGACAATTTGGAGCTTGCGCTGGCCCATGCGGGCAGCGATCCTCAGACCGTCGTCGAGGGTGTGAAGGCGATCCGGGATCAGGCGGTGCAGGTGCTCTCACGGTTCGGCTTCGAGCGCCACGACGAGGTCGGTGTGCCGTTCTCCCCGGAGCTCCATGAAGTGGTCAGTGTGGTGGCCCAACCCGACCTTCCCTCCGGGACCGTGGTCGAGGTCTTGCGCCCGGGCTATGGAGAGGACGGGCGGCAGCTGCGTCCCGCCACCGTGGTCGTCAGCCGCCCCGAGGGGTGAGCACCGATGGCGCGTGACTACTACGAAGTGCTCGGGGTCCCGCGGGGCGCCGGCACCGACGAAATCCAGCAGGCCTACCGCAAGCTGGCCCGCAAGTACCACCCCGACGTGAACAAGGACCCCACTGCGGAGGACAAGTTCAAGGAGGCCAATGAGGCCTACCAGGTGTTGTCCGACCCGGACACCCGGAAACGCTACGACCGATTCGGTGACGACTTCCGGCGTGTGCCCGAGGACTACGACGAACGGGTCCGGGCAAGCGCCGGTGGGTACGGCGGCGGGTTCGGCGGCGGCGGGTACGGCGGTGGGGGCGGGGGCAGAAGGGTGCACTTCGGTCACGGTGTCGGTGGCGAGGGCGGCGTCGACTTCGAGGACCTCTTCGGGCAGATGTTCGGCGGCGGTGGCGCGTACGGGCCGATTCCCGGCGCCGATCAGGAAGCGGAACTGGAACTGCCCCTGGAAGAGGCGTATCGGGGCGGCAAACGCACTCTCAGACTGGACGGCCGGCAGTACGACGTCGACATTCCGGCCGGTGTCCTGGACGGCCAGCGAATCCGGCTGGCCGGGCAAGGCGGCCGGGGCAACGGCGGCGCGCCGCCCGGGGATCTGTACCTCGTGGTGCGGATCAAGCCGCATCCCCGGTTCCGCGTCCAGGGCCGGGACATCTACGTCGACCTGCCCGTATCGCCATGGGAGGCGGTCCTCGGGTCGACCGTCGTCGTTCCCACCCCGGGTGGCGAGGCGAAAGTCAAAGTGGTGCCGGGCTCGTCGACGGGACGGAAGCTTCGCCTGCGCGGAGAAGGAATGCCCAATCCGCGGGGCGCCAACGGCAACCTCTACGCCGAAATCAAGGTGATGGTGCCGCCGAAACCGACAGCACGCGAACGCGAGCTGTTCGAGCAGTTGGCCACCGAATCGAACTTCGATCCGAGGAAAGACACATGAGCACCCCGACCCCGGTCACCCAGTACGTATTGGTTCGCCGTGCCGGTTTGTCGCCAGATGCCTTCGCCGAACGTACCGGGCTGCACCCCGACCTGGCACGAAAGCTTGTGGCTCTCGGCCTGCTCGACGCCCACCGCGACGCCGGCGGCGAGATGTCGTTCGAACCATCCGAAGTGGTCCACGCCGCCCGCATCCAACGGCTGCGGACCGGCCTGGGCCTGAACTACTCGGCAATCGGGCTCGTGCTCGATCTGCTGGATCGAATCGAGAAACTCGAAGCAGCTTCCCGCAGAAGGAGGACACCCCCATGGACACCGGCAGCCTGACTGAAAGGTCACGAGAAGCCCTGCAGGAGGCCCAGAACGTCGCGACCAGAATGGGTCACACCGAGGTCGACGGAGAGCACCTGCTGCTCGCGTTGGTCGATCAGCAGGAAGGGTTGGTACCGCGACTGCTCGAGCAGGCCGGTGCGAACGTCGATGCCCTGCGATCCGATCTGGAACGTGAACTGTCGCGTAGGCCGAAGGTCAGCGGCCCCGGTGCGACGCCCGGTCAGGTGATGATCACCCAGCGCCTGGCCAAGCTGCTCGACGCTGCCGAACGAGAGGCAAAGCGACTCAAGGATTCTTACGTGTCGGTGGAGCATCTCGTGATGGCCCTCTCCGAGGAGGGGTCGACCAGTGCGGCCGGACGGGTTCTCACCAGCCATGGGGTCACACGAGAGACCTTCCTCGCCGCCTTGACCACAGTGCGCGGCAACCAGCGCGTCACCTCGGCCACCCCGGAGGGGGCGTACGAGGCGCTCGAGAAGTACGGACGCGACCTCGTCTCCGAGGGGCGGGCAGGCAAACTCGATCCGGTCATCGGGCGAGACGCCGAGATCCGCAGGGTAACGCAGATCCTGAGCCGGAAAACGAAGAACAATCCGGTGCTGATCGGCGACCCCGGCGTCGGCAAGACCGCGATCGTCGAGGGACTCGCCCAGCGGATCGTCCGCGGCGACGTGCCCGAGGGCCTGCGCGACAAGACGATCTTCTCGCTCGACATGGGTTCCCTGGTGGCCGGTGCGAAGTACCGCGGCGAGTTCGAGGAACGGCTGCAGGCGGTGCTGTCCGAGGTGAAAGCGGCCGAGGGGCGCATCCTGTTGTTCGTCGACGAGTTACACACCGTCGTCGGCGCAGGATCGGTCGGCGGCGAGGGATCTCTCGACGCCGGCAACATGCTCAAACCGATGCTCGCCCGCGGCGAACTGCACATGATCGGTGCCACCACTCTCGACGAGTATCGCAAGCACATCGAATCCGATGCAGCATTGGAGCGTCGATTCCAGACCGTTCTCGTCGACGAGCCCAGTGCCGAGGATGCAATCTCGATTCTGCGCGGACTTCGAGAACGCCTCGAGGTGTTTCACGGCGTGAAGATCCAGGACGGCGCACTGGTGGCCGCCGTGACCCTCTCGCACCGGTACATCACCGACCGTTTCCTTCCGGACAAGGCGATCGACCTGGTGGACGAGGCGTGCGCCCGGCTACGCACCGAAATCGATTCGATGCCCGCCGAACTCGACGAGCTCACCCGGAAGGTGACCCGGCTGGAGATCGAAGAGGCCGCGCTGTCCAAGGAAACGGACGCGGCCAGCAAGACGCGCCTCGAGGAGTTGCGTAAGGAGCTGGCCGATCTGCGGGCCGAGGCCGACGCCCGGCACGCTCAGTGGGAGGCAGAGCGCCAAGCGATCCGTCGGGTGCAGGAGCTGCGGGGAGAGCTGGAACGATTGCGCCACGAGGCCGAGGAGGCCGAACGCAATTACGACCTCAATCGGGCCGCCGAGTTGCGGTACGGCGAGATCACCGCGCTGGAGCGCAGGCTCGAGGCGGCGGAGGAGCAATTGGCTACCAGGCAAGGCCGCAATCCGTTGCTGCGTGAAGTGGTCACCGAAGACGAGATCGCAGAGATCGTGGCCGCATGGACGGGTATCCCGGTCGCTCGACTGCAGGAAGGCGAGCGGGAGAAACTGTTGAAGCTCGACGAGATCCTGCACGAGAGGGTCGTCGGTCAGGACGAGGCGGTGCAACTGGTCGCAGACGCGGTGATCCGGGCGAGGTCGGGTATCCGTGATCCGCGCCGGCCGATCGGTTCGTTCATCTTCCTGGGCCCGACGGGCGTGGGGAAGACCGAGCTCGCAAAGACGCTGGCCAGTGCCCTCTTCGACAGCGAAGACAACATGGTGCGCCTGGATATGAGCGAGTACCAGGAGCGGCACACGGTGAGTAGGCTCATCGGTGCGCCCCCCGGGTACGTCGGGTACGACGAGGGGGGTCAGCTCACCGAGGCGGTGCGCCGCAAGCCGTACTCCGTGGTGCTCTTCGACGAGATCGAGAAGGCCCATGCCGACGTCTTCAATACCCTTCTACAGGTGCTCGACGACGGCCGGATCACCGATTCTCAAGGCAGGCAGGTCGATTTCCGGAACACGGTGATCATCATGACCTCCAACATCGGATCCCAGCATCTCCTCGACGGAGTCACAGCCGACGGCGAGATCAAGCCGGACGCCCGGGAGCGGGTGCTGGCGGAACTGCGCGGGCACTTCCGTCCCGAGTTCCTCAACCGGGTCGACGACATCGTGTTGTTCACCCCGCTCACGCTGCCCCAGATCGAGCACATCGTCGAGCTGCAGCTCGCCGATCTTCGGAACAGGTTGTCGGAGCGCCAGATACACTTGAATATCACGCCGGAAGCACGCCGGCTCATCGCCGAACACGGTTTCGACCCGGTCTACGGTGCACGACCCCTGCGCAGGTATATCGCCCGTGAGGTCGAAACCAGGATAGGTCGTGCGCTGTTGCGCGGCGAAATCGAACCGGGCGGCACCATCGATGTCACGGTCGATGACGGCGAACTGTCCGTCGCATATACGGAACCCGCCATCGCGGCCTGAGAAGAGGTGTCGTCATGGGATCCGACAAGGTGAAGTGCCCACGCTGCGGCAAGATCAACAAGGTGCCGGCGGCCGGGGACGGAAGACCCCGCTGCGGGAACTGCCACGAGCCGCTGCCCTGGATCGCCTCGGCAGGGGACGGCGACTTCGCGGAGGTCGCCGAGAAATCCTCGGTGCCTGTACTCGTCGATCTCTGGGCGACGTGGTGCGCTCCGTGCCGCATGGTCAGCCCCGCGCTCGAGCAGCTCGCCACAGAACGCGCAGGTCAGATCAAGCTCGTCAAGGTCGACGTGGATGCTGCACCCCAGACGGCCGAACGTTTCACCGTCCGTGCCGTTCCGACTCTGCTGGTGATGGACCGAGGTGAAGTCCTCGCTCGTCAGGCGGGCGCCGCTCCGGTACCGGTGTTGCGCACATGGCTCGATCAGGCGCTCTCGGAAAATGCAGGCAAGGAGGCGAAGCCATGACCTCGGTCCATGCCGACCCGCACGTGACCGCGATCCGGGCCGTGGTGCCCCGGACCCCACAGGGTTGCGAGGAATGTCTTCGCCTCGGCACCCCGTGGGTGCATCTGAGGCTGTGCCTGACGTGCGGACACGTCGGTTGCTGCGACTCCTCGCCGGGCAAGCACGCGAGCGCGCACGCTCACACCATCGGCCATCCGATCGTCCAGTCGATGGAACCCGGTGAGGATTGGCGTTGGTGTTATGTCGACCAGAACTTCGTCTGAGGACGCCGCACCCGCCCGCGACAGTCCGCCGGTCGACGACGAGACCCCGGATGCGGTCGGAGCATTCCCGCGGCTGACGGACGACCAGATCACGACGCTCGAGGTCGGTGGCACGCGTCGATCGGTTCGCGCCGGCGAGGTGCTGATCCGAGAGGGCGCGCCCAGCAACGACTTCTTCGTCATCCTCACCGGCAAGGTCGCGGTCATCGACGAGGGCGACGAGGACGGCGAACGCCGGATACTGCGCGTGCACGGTCCCCGCCGCTTCCTGGGCGAGCTCGGACTGCTGGAAGGCCAGGTGGCGTTCTTCACCGCCGAAGCGATCGAGAACGGCGAGGTCCTCGTCGTCCCGGCCGAGCGGGTGCGCGAGCTCGTCGCCCACGACCTCGTGCTCAGCGATCTGATCCTGCGGGCCTACCTGGTGCGCCGGCACCTACTGATCGGGCTCGGTTCGGGGTTCCGAATCATCGGCTCCTGCTATTCCCCGGACACGTTGCGGCTTCGCGAGTTCGCGATGCGCAACCGGCTGCCCCACAAATGGATCGATCTGGAGCAAGACGAACGGGCGGAGCAACTGCTGCAAAGCCTGGGTGTCGCCCCAGAGGACACTCCCGTCGTGATCTGGCACGGCGAGAAGGTGCTGCGCAATCCGACGAACGCCGAACTCGCCCGCATCGTCGGGCTCCCGGTCCCGGACTCGGTCCCGGACGCAGCGCACGACGTGTGCGACCTCGTCGTCGTAGGTGCCGGACCGGCCGGTCTGGCCGCGTCCGTGTACGGCTCATCCGACGGGTTGAACACGGTGACACTGGAGTCGATCGCCGCCGGCGGCCAAGCCAGTACCTCCTCCCGGATCGAGAACTACCTGGGCTTCCCGGCAGGGGTCTCCGGCGCCGAATTGGCGGAGCGCGCCATAATCCAGGCCGGGAAATTCGGCGCCCGCCTCCTGGTGTCGGCGGACGTCGCCGGCCTCGGCTCCGAGGCCGGGAACCATGTGCTCCGGCTGGCGGACGGCGGCGCGGTTCGCGGCCGGGCCGTCGTGCTCGCCACCGGGGCGCGATATCGCAAGTTGGCCGTTCCGGGGATCGAGGCACTGGAGGGGACGAGCGTGTACTACGCCGCGACCCATCAGGAAGCGCGGATGTGCGGCACCGACCCGGTGGCCATCGTCGGCGGCGGAAACTCCGCCGGACAGGCCACCGTCTTCCTCGCCGACCATGTCTCCCACGTTCACCTGCTCATCCGCGGCGGTGACCTCGGAAAGAGCATGTCCCGATACCTGGTCGACCAGATCGAGCGGCATCCGCGGGTGACCGTGCACCGGAACACCGAGATTCGTCAGGTCCACGGCGAGAAATACCTCGAAGAGATTGTGGTCGAGGACAATCGCACGGGCGACCAGGACACGATCCGGGTGCACGCCCTGTTCGTCTTCATCGGGGCGACGCCGCACACCGGGTGGCTGGCCGACACGATCGCACTCGACGACCACGGCTTCGTCCTCACCGGCATGGACGCGGTCCACGCCCGAGGAGACGGCAACCGGCCGATCAGCGCCGGGCTGTCCAGGACGCTCGAAACCAGCCGGTCCGGCCTGTTCGCGGCGGGCGACGTCCGCCGCGGCTCGGTGAAACGGGTCGCATCCGCAGTCGGTGAAGGAGCGATGGCGGTACGCCAAATCCATGAATACTTCGAAAGGAGCTGACGACATGCCAGTGATGGGCACCGTCAAATTCCAGCGGTTCTTCCGGGCAGCGGCCGGACTACAGGTCGACCGGAACGACCTCAAGCGCTATACGGATTTCATCGACGACAAGATCTACGACCTGATCCTGATCGGCAAGGCCTCGGCCAAGGCCAACCTGCGGGACGTGATCGAACCGTGGGACCTGCCGATCACCAAGGGGCTGCAGGAAAGCATCCACCGGTTCGAGAAGCTGGACGAGGAGATCGAACTACAACCTCTGCTCGACCAACTGGCGGCCCGGCCACCCTTGGACGTGGCTCTCTCCGAGGAGACCGAGCAACGACTGCCGCTGATCGCCGGAGGCCTGAGCGTGGCGCTGGCGCATACCTTCGTCACGGTCGAGCCGGACCGCAAGAACCCCGGGACCGCCGAATGGAGCGTCGTCTTCGACATCTTCCACCTACTGCTCTGACCCCGGGCGGCTGCCGGGGGCGACAGAGATCGATTTCCCACCCCACTGCGACGTCGGCGACTACACCGTCACCCAAATCGCAAACGTGCAGGACGTGTGCGGGTCCATCTCGGCCTTGGCCGTAGCGGGAAGTCCAGCTAGAGCGCACGCCTGAGAAGCGAGCGGGAGTGAGACGCCGTGCCTGGTGCGAGAGAAATTGGGGCGGATTCAGAGCAGGTGTTCGGTGGGGAGCCGCAGCGGGTCGGCAGCTTCCGATTCTTCCTCGACGGTCAGCGGTGGGAATGGTCCGACGCCGTCGCCCAGATGCACGGCTACCGGCCCGGGGACGTCACGCCGACCACCGAACTGCTGCTGTCCCACAAGCATCCCGAGGATCACCGGCGCGTCGCCCGCGTCCTCGAACGGATGATCAGTGACGCCGAACCGTTCAGCAGCAAACACCGCATCATCGACACCGCCGGCAAAGTTCACCTCGTCGTGGTCGTCGGCGACCTCTTGCACGACGACACAGACGCCGTGATCGGGACCACCGGCTTCTACATGACATCACCCAGTCCTACCGCAGCGATGTCAAGGAGTCGGTCGACGCGGCGGTCGCCGAACTCGCCGAGTCACGGGCGGTAATCGAACAGGCCACGGGCGCACTGATGCTGGTCTACGGGATACCCGCCGACCGCGCCTTCGACGTTCTCACCTGGTGTTCCCAGCAGACCAACACCCGACTTCGCACGATCGCCGAACAACTCGTCACCGGATTCGTCGAGTGCGAACCCGCTGCGGACCTACGGACCCGGTTCGACCACCTTCTGCTCACCGCCCACCAGCGAACCCGGCAACAGGGCTGAGTGAGTGACAGTCCCGCGGGGTGTAGGGAGTCAAACGAAACCTGGACCGGGCTGCCGACCGGTCGAGCACCCGATCTGGCACCCGCGCATCCGGGGACGGCTGGGTCGCGCGCGCTGCGCCGGCAATGATCATCCCGCCTCGTTCGACGGTTGTCGCGTCTGCTCGATGCGTTGCCGCTGCCGGACCCCGTACGCCGCCTCCCTGACGGCGGCGTCGTCCTCGAGACCCGACCCGAGCGCCCCACCGATGGTCGCGATGGACGCCAGCAACCAGGTGAGCGTCAGGTAATCGACGAAGTTCACCCGTGCCCGAGAACACTGGACAGCAGTTCCGGGGGAAGAGTCAGACACGCAGTGAACAGCAGCAGGCAGAACAGGGCCACATGCAGCACGACGACGCCGATGACCAGGGTGACCACGGTCGCGGTGTTGTACAGCACCGAACGATCCCGCTCCTCCGGCGACGTCGGCCGCTCCCACAGTTCGTGATCGAGGATCAGCCACAGAATCATCGCCACGATCGACAGGACCGTCGCCGCACTCATCCGCCATGGGCCCATCGTGTCGGCGAACAACCAGATCGTGTTGGTGGCCAGTGCGATCGCACCCGTGGCGAAGGCGCCGACGAGCACCTTCGACAGTCCGGTGACCAGTCGCCACGGCCGGTTGGCCCGCACCATCCCCGACAGCAGTCGCAGTCGCCGCAGTCCCGAGGGCGCCAAGTATCGGATGCCGTCCTTGATCTGCACACACGGGTACCGTCGCGCCGCGCCGGGAGGCATGAGTTCGGGTTCACCGAGAACGCGGGCGAGCGCGAGTTCGGTGACGGTGCGGATGCGGCGCTCGATCCGGACGCCGCCCACACCGGCGACCGAGATGGGTGCGAATCTGTGGTCGACGCTGACGTCGGCCACCACCGGCAGGGTGTCCTCCCGGCGCGGCAGATCGGTGAGATACACGACGATGTCTTCCTGTTCGGAGGACGGATCGACCGTGTCGATGACATCGGTGAAATCGGCTTGCTCGTCCGGCAGGTACGGTTTGCGGCGCACACAGGTCGTCCACCGGCGCTCGGGCCGGTCAGGGCTTTGCAGGCGTTCCGGCAGGTAGTCGGCGATGCGTTCGGCAAGAGCCGCTGGTTCGCCCGGATCCGCGATCAGCAGCACCGAAACCTGCTCACCCGCGGCACCGGAGTGCCCCGCCTGCAGATGCTCGTTCGCCGTCACCGCCTTCGCGTACCCGCCCGGTGTGTCCCCAAACTCCAGGCTGTGGGTGCGAGTCGATCACAGCGCCCGCCACGGATATCGGCTGCCAGTCCGTGTCCGGTAGACACCCCGCAGCGTCTGAGGATGCACCGCGGACACGACCACAACCCGCGGGATCTGGTCCGCTCGGTGCACCCCACTGATCGATCCATTAGGGGCAAACGGGCCAATGACTGGGCATCGATCTCCTTACGGGATAGCGACCGGGCTGAGGATTCTGACAAGTTCGTGGGAATAAGGCACTGACACGACGGCGAGAACCTGCAGGTCGGAGATCCGCGAAGTGACACCGATCCGCGGAACCTACAGGTTTTGTAGGTTCTTGTCCTGTGCCATCGGACCTGAGGCTTTGTCCAGCATCCGAGGCAAGTGAGACTCTGCACGAGAATTTCAGTGGTTGCGACCTGGGGATTCGTCAGTGCATGTCAGGGGCTCTCGTCACGAGAATGTCAGTGGCCGCGGAGAGAGTCCCGCCGGGATGTCAGTGCGGTGAGCTGGGGGTTTCCATCGGTGGCAGGGGCCAGCACCCTTCGCCCGCGGCGCGGACATCGACGCTGGAGGCCCGGGACGTACGCCGTGATGGATGTGCCGCCGACCCATTGCTCGACATAAATACTATGTGAAGTAGTATTTGGGCCGGACGACAACACCGAAGGTCCACACGTCCCCGGATCGCAGGGTCGATTGCGTTCCGCGACCCTGCGTGTGCAGGGCGATGTGGGCCGTGACAGGAAGACGACGCCGTGATCACGACGCACCTCGAGCCGCCGACACGACAGCGCAGTGCCCCCTCGGGATCGACCGGCGGACGGGACCGTCGGTGAGAACGGGGCAGCACACGGAGTCGGCTGCCGGCCTCGTGTGCGCAGCCACGTCCGCGGACCGGCCAGCCGATGCGTTGCGCGGCGGCCGGGTTCGGGTGAGGCCGCCGGTACAGCGAGCGCCTCGTCGACGATCGTGGCAGGTGCTGGTGCTGGCTCTTGTGGCGGTACTGGGGGTCGGCGCCTGCGGCACCGGCACCGACGCCGTCGCCCAGGGCGGCACCTTCGACTTCGTCGCTCCCGGCGGCCAGACCGACATCTTCTACGATCCGCCGGCCGAGCGCGGACAACTGGGGGCGCTGGCCGGCCCGGATCTGATGACCGACGGGGCCACGGTCGACCTGGCCGACTACGCCGGACAGGTGGTCGTGCTCAACCTGTGGGGTCAGTGGTGCGCCCCGTGCCGCAGCGAGGCCGACGACCTCGAACGCGCCTACGAGGCCACTCGGGCGCTGGGGGTGCAGTTTCTCGGCATTAACGTCCGCGACCCCCAGCGCGACAAGGCCCAAGACTTCGTCATCGACAACAATGTCTCCTACCCGTCGATCTACGACCCACCGATGCGCACCCTGACCGCCCTCGGTGGCGCCTTTCCCACCAGCGTCATCCCGTCCACACTCGTCCTCGACCGGCGGCACCGCGTCGCGGCGGTGTTTCTGCGGGCTCTGCTGACCGAGGATTTGCAACCGGTCGTCGAACGAGTGGCGGCCGAACAGTGACGGTGACCGTGCTCGCGCAAGGAGTCGGCTCGAGTTTCCAGACGGCAGCCGCGACCGGGCCGCTGCTCTTGGCGGTGGGCGCCTGTTTACTGGCCGGACTGATCTCCTTCGCCTCCCCGTGTGTGGTGCCCTTGGTGCCGGGCTACCTGTCGTATCTGGCCGGCGTCTCCGGTGCCGACGCTCCACCGCTCACCGCCGAGGTACGCACCGCCGGGGTACACGCTCCAGGACGGTGGCGGGTCACCGGAGCCGCGGCATTGTTCGTCGCAGGATTCACCGTGGTGTTCGTGCTGGCCACGGTCTCGGTGTTCGGGGTGATCGGGGCGTTGCGGCTCAATCAGGAGCTGCTCCAACGCCTCGGCGGAGTGGTCACCATCGTCATGGCCCTGGCGTTTCTCGGGCTGATCCCGGTCTTGCAGAAGGACACCCGCTTCGCGCCCCGGCGCATCTCCTCCCTCGCCGGCGCCCCGCTGTTGGGCGGGGTGTTCGCGCTGGGATGGACCCCGTGCCTGGGACCGACGCTGGCCGGGGTGCTGTCCGTGGCCGCGGGTACCGAAGGCACCACCGCCGCCCGCGGGGTGGTGCTGATCGTCGCCTATTGCCTCGGGTTGGGCCTGCCGTTCGTGGCCCTGGCCTTCGGATCCACCTCGGCCCTGCGCGGAGTCGGGTGGCTGCGCCGACACTCCCGTCACATCCAGATCGTCGGCGGCGTGCTGCTCCTGGCAGTGGGAACCGCGCTGGTGACCGGAGTCTGGGAGGTCTTCATCGCGTGGATCCGCGACGAGTTCGTCACCGGGACGGTGCTGCCGATATGACCGTCACCGACCGCGCTCCGGCCTCGAAGCCATCACCGCCGCCGGAACCATCACCGCTGCGCCGAGCTGTCGCCACTGCACGCAACCTGTGGCGTCAGCTCACTTCGATGCGCACCGCCCTGGTGCTACTGTTCCTGCTCGCCCTGGCCGCGGTCCCCGGGGCGCTGCTGCCGCAACGCAGCCTCAACGCCGGCAAGGTCGACGAGTACATCACCGCCCGGCCGATTCTCGGCCCGATCTTCGATCGGCTCGAGTTGTTCGACGTGTTCGCCAGCTTCTGGTTCACCGCCGTCTATGTGCTGTTGATGGTCTCGCTCGTGGGCTGTCTGATTCCCCGGCTGCGTGAGCATCTGCGCGCTGTGCGCAGCGCCCCGGTGCCGGTCCCGCGCAATCTCTCGCGCCTGCCGCACCATCATCAGGGGTTGCTTCCCGAGCCCACCGACCAGGCCCTCGACCGAGTCCTCGACCTGCTGCGAGGCTGGCGTATGACCACCTGGACCGAGCCCGGCCCGGTACAGGCGGTGTCCGCGGAAAAGGGGTATCTGCGCGAAGCCGGCAACCTGGTCTTCCACTTCTCGCTGGTCGGGCTGCTGGTGGCGGTGGCCACCGGTCGGCTGTTCGGCTACGAGGGGTCGGTGATCGTCATCGCCGACGGCGGGCCGGGATTGTGCAACACCTCCCCGGCGGTGTACGACTCGTTCCGCGCCGGAGCCGCCACCGACGGCACCGGACTCGATCCGTTCTGCCTCAAGGTCGAGGATTTTTCTGCCGACTACCTCGACAACGGGCAAGCCGAAATGTTTACCTCCACGCTGTCCTACCAGACCGGCACGGACATCGGCACCGACCGCTGGCAGCGGTACCAAGTGCGGGTCAACGAGCCGCTGCGTCTGGGCGACGAACGGGTGTATCTCACCGGTCACGGTTACGCCCCCCGGTTCACCGTGACCTTCCCCGACGGGCAACAACGCACCGAGACACTGCAGTTCGCCCCCGAGGATGCCACCACGTTCCTCAGCAGCGGGGCCATGCGGTTCGATCCGCCCGGCGGCACCTATCCGGATCCGGACGAGCGTCGCCGCAACCAGATCGCAATCGAAGGATTGTTCGCTCCCACGGCAGCCTTCAACGGCACCTTGCTCACTTCGGTGTTCCCCGACCTGCGCGATCCTGCGGTGGCCGTCGACATCTACAAAGGCGATACCGGGCTCGACACCGGCATTCCCCAGTCGATCTTTTCGCTCAATGCCGAGATGATCAACCAAGGCCGACTGGTCAAACAGGCCCGGGTCAACCTGCGACCCGGAGAACACACCACCCTCGCCGACGGCACCACCGTCCGGTTCGACGGCGCCGAGGAATTCGCCTATCTGCAGGTCTCCCACGACCCTGCCCAAAACTGGGTGCTGGTGTTCGCGATCACCATGATGGGCGGGTTGGTGGCCTCACTGGTGATCAAACGCCGCCGGATCTGGGTGCGGCTGCGCCCCGCCGGGGGCGGTACCGCCGTCGAACTCGGCGGTCTGGCCCGCACCGACCACGCCGGCTGGGGGCCGGAGTTCACCGACATCTGCCGACGCCTGGACCCCGGGGCATCGCCTGCTGCGAAAGAGGACCGCTAGAGCCATGCCGATCGACGACACCTTCGCTCGCTACTCCGACCTGAGCTTCGAGGCCGCCTTCGCCGTCTACCTGTTGGCCCTGGTGCTGTTCGTCGCCGAATTCGCCGCGGTCCGCACCCGCCGTGCCGACCCCGCCCTCGCCCCCATCGCAGCTGTCCCCCCGGCAGCCACCGGGCCCGGCCGGGTGAGCGCGCCGACCGGGCGTGAGCTAGCGGACCGGCTCGGCCGGATGGGCATCAGCGTGCTCGTGGTCGCCTGGGTCCTGCACGTGGGGTCGATGGTGCTGCGCGGGCTGGCCACCGCCCGCTTCCCCTGGGGCAACATGTACGAGTTCGTCACCGTCACCTGCGCGATCGGGGTGCTCGCCGGTCTGATCGTGCTGCGCCGCCCGGCGCTGCGGGTGGTGTGGATGTTCGCGCTGCTCCCGGTGCTGGTGCTGCTGTTCGTCGCCGGCACCGTGCTCTACGCCGACGCCGCCCCGGTGGTGCCGGCGTTGCAGTCGTTCTGGCTCCCGATCCATGTGTCGGTGGTCTCCGTCTCGAGCGGGGTGTTTCTCGTCGCCGGGGTGGCCAGCGCCTTGTTCCTGGTGGCGGTGCGGGCCGAGCAGCACCCGACACCCCGGCTCACCCGGGTGATGCGGCGCCTGCCCGACGCCCGCGCCCTCGATCGCCTCGCGTACCGCACGACGATCTTCGCCTTCCCGTTGTTCGGCGCCGGCGTCGTTCTGGGGGCGATCTGGGCCGAAGCCGCCTGGGGCCGGTTCTGGGGCTGGGACCCGAAAGAGACCGTCTCGTTCATCGCCTGGGTGATCTACGCCGCGTACCTGCACGCCCGCGCCACCGCCGGCTGGCGCGAGACCCGCGCCGCGTGGATCAACATCGCCGGTTTCGTGGCGATGCTGTTCAACCTGTTCATCATCAACATGGTGGTCTCGGGACTGCACTCCTACGCCGGCCTGAACTGATCCGCAGGACCCCGCGGGCCGGGCACGCTGTGCCGACCCTGTGGGCCTGTCGGAGAACAGCTGTCGAGGAGCGCCGGATGGACGTGGATGCGCCGTCCGTCCCTGCGCGGTGGCGCCGCGGGCCCGGGCCTGGCGGCGCTGGGGGCGCGCCGCGTCCAGTGGGGTGGGCGTTGTGTGCCGGCTTTCCACCAGACACCGGTGGTGGCTGGCGCCGATCGCGATCGCGCTGCTCACCGCTGCGGTGACGGTGGGTCGGCTTCGGCTACGGCTATCGCGCCGGCCTGGGTTTTTCCTGCCGTTGCTGCCCGTCGGTCACTGTCTACGTCGAGGCGGTTGCCGTCGGTGTCTTCGGGACGCTCGCCGCGATGCTCAGCCGCCGCTGGCGGGCCCGGATGCCGTTCGGCGCCTTCCCGTAGGCCGACTCGACTCGGGCCGGTGGACGGTCCACACGAGCCAGAGTCGACGACACCGGCGGTGACCGTGGCCGCGGTGCCGGGCAACGTGCCCACCCACAACGCCGCCTTCGGGCGCATCGAGATGACCGGCAGTTGCCGTGGCCCCGGGTTCGTGCCGTCGAACACGGGCCGCGCCGCGGTGGTTGCGGCCGGCAGCGGCGTCAGTGCTGTGAGCGCCGCCGACGGCACCGTCACCGACCGCAGTGCGATGTTCCCTGTCCACATCCTCGTCGCGGACCTGCCGCTGAATACGGAACCGACTTGGACGACCCGGCTCGGCGCGGTCCCGAGGCGCTCGCCGCCGCGGCCACGGTGGCACCGTTTCGGCCACCACGGCATGGTCACGGCGACCTCTAAATACTAAGCAGGGTAGTTTTTATTCGCCCGTTCGTATATCGTTTCGTTATCTTCACTGATCCGGGTGGCCCGGGTCAACCGCGAAACAGCATGTCAGGAGCAAGGACGTGGCACGACACCGCAGCGCATCTTCCCGAAGGGATCGGCAGGACCGTGATGCCGGCGTGATCTTTCGGGTGGCACCGACGGGCCGCGGCGGCGCTCGGCATCGGGCGGAGCCGACAGGGACCGGCCGTCCCGCGATGTGGGCGTCGGCGGTAGCCACCGGCGCCCTGATGACCGCCGGAGCGCAGATCGCGGCCCCCGGGGTGGCGGCGGCCCAGCCTGCCGTCGCTCCCGTGCCCGTAGCCCTGCCACCGGAGATCGCCGCGCTGGCGGACCTGCCCGAGGTCGGCGCGGCGCTCGACCAGCTCGCTGCGGTACCGGGTCTGCCCGAGGGGCTGCCCTCCGCTCTGGCCGCCCCGCCGGCGGCTCCGCCGACCGTCGGCGTACCGACCGAAACTGCTATCTCGGCCGTACCGGCGACGCCGGCTGTTCCCTCCTCGGTCGCGACGTCGTCCCCGCTGGCGGTCGCCCCGGTCTCGGGCACCTTGACCTCGTCCTTCGGTCCCCGTTGGGGCGCCACCCACGCCGGCCTGGACATCGCCAACAGCATCGGCACCCCGGTCTATGCCGCCTCGACCGGCACGGTGATCGATTCCGGCCCGGCCTCCGGGTTCGGCCTGTGGGTGCAGATCCGGCACGACGACGGGTCCACCAGCACCTACGGGCACATCAACGAAACGCTGGTCACCGTCGGGCAGCGGGTCCAGGCCGGTGAGCAGATCGCCACCGTCGGCAACCGGGGCCAATCCACCGGCCCCCACCTGCACTTCGAAACCACGAACCCCTCCGGAGCGAAGGTGGACCCGAGCGAGTGGCTCGCCCAGCGCGGCGTCCCGCAGACCGCCCTCGCGAAGGCCTGATCGGGACCGGACGCACCCCCGCCGCCATCCCCACCCGCGTCCTTCACGGGCGAGGTGGGAGCACGTTCTCATCAAAAACTAAGATTCGTAGTATTTACTGTGGCGGGAAGTGACCGCGGCGCATCGCGGCGACAGCGTCACAGAACCGGTGTCGGTGAGGAAGGCGGGTCCGTGGTGGGCGGTACAGGTAGGGCACCCCGAAGCAAGCAGTCGCGGGGAAAGCCCCGACCGGTCACCCTGTCCGGTGCGCGGCACATGCCGTGGCCGATGATCGGCGCCGGCGTGGTGGTCGTGGCCTTGATCGGGTTGATCGCCTACAACCTGGCACCGAGAATCGCCGAACGGGCCGAGACACAGAAGTACGTCCCGAACGCGGACAACCCCGACCCGTCCACCGCGATCGCTGGGATGGAGAAGGCCGACTACCCGGCCGGCACGCACGTGCAGGCCCCGCAGCGGGTGGCCTACGACCGGACTCCGCCGATGGGAGGCCCGCACGACCAGTACTGGGCCACCTGCACCGGCACGGTCTATCCCGCGCCGATCCGCACCGAAAACGCGGTGCACTCGCTCGAACACGGCGCGGTGTGGATCACCTACGATCCCGACAGGGTGGCCGGAGACGAGGTGGCCACGCTGACCGCGCGGGTCGACGGCCAGCCCTACATGCTGCTCTCGCCGTATCCGGGTCTGTCCTCGCCGCTCTCGGTGCAGTCGTGGGGCCACCGGCTTGCCCTCGACGACGTCGAGGACGACCGGCTCGGTCAGTTCGTCGCCGCGCTGCGCCGCAATCCCAACACCCATCCGGAAGCGGGGGCGACGTGTTCGACCGTGCCGGGCGGGTTCGATCCGAGCGCCCCGCCGCCGTTCGACCCCTCGCCGCCGGGGCCGGATGCGGTGCCGATGACCGCCGATCCGCAGTCCGCGCCCGCCGCGCCGATGCCCACCGCACCCCGGTGATGGTTGAGCGCGATCTCGGTGCCGAGCCGGCCGTCGAGCCGGCTTCCGACGGACGCCGCCCCCGGCGGGTCCCGACGGTGGTGGCGGTGC
Organism: Rhodococcus zopfii NBRC 100606 = JCM 9919; assembly: GCF_001895025.1. Lineage (GTDB taxonomy): Bacteria > Actinomycetota > Actinomycetes > Mycobacteriales > Mycobacteriaceae > Rhodococcus > Rhodococcus zopfii. The sequence goes on along the minus strand of NZ_BCXI01000017.1, from coordinate 37,012 downwards.
TGGCACTGCTCGGGGGGCTGGTGCTGGGCATCGGCGGCACCCTGCTGGTCGCGGGCCCACCGGCCCCGCCCGGCGAGGGCTCGATCGACGTGGGCTTCGCCCAGGACATGTCGATCCATCACAGCCAGGCCGTGGAGATGTCGGCGATGGCGTTGACCAACTCCACCGATCCGGCGGTGCGCACCCTGGCCTACGACGTGATCACCACCCAGCAGAGTCAGCTCGGCACCATGCAGGGTTGGCTGACACTGTGGAACCGGTCGCAGCTGCCCACCGGGGAGCCGATGCGCTGGATGCGCGGCGCCACCGGCGCACCCGAGTCGATGCCGGGGATGGACGGGCACGCCACGATGTCCGTGGCACCGACGCCGACCGGGTCCCGGATGCCCGGCATGGCCACCACCGCCGAACTCGGCACCCTGCGCCGCACCACCGGTCCGACCTTCGACACGCTGTACCTGCAGTTGCTGCTGCGCCATCACCAGGGCGGTCTGCCGATGGCCCGTTACGCCGGGGCCGCCGCCGCCGAGGCGGCGGTGGCCGCGCTGGCGCAGCAGATCACCGAGACCCAGGAAGCCGAGGCGGCAACCATGACGCAACTGCTGACCGCCCGGGGCGCTGCGCCCCTGCCGATGAACTGACCCTGCCCCTGCGGTGCGAGCGGTGACGCACCGACGGTACCGGACGAGGCGGGCCCGTGAGCTGGACGGAGCCGTCGATGATGCAACTGACCCGACTGGTCGTGGTCTATACTCTCGCCCGCCTGGCCGTCGTCGCCGCGTGTGCCGGCGCCGCCGTTCTGGGTGTGCGCCTGTTCGGCCTCACGGTCTCACAGACTGGGGCGTGGATCGTGGGTCTGCTCGCCGGAATGGCGGTGGCGATGGTGGCGCTGCGCGGGCTGCGTCGCCGGGTCCACGACGAGATCGTCGCGGTCGACACCCGGCGCGGGCATCGGCCCCACCGACGGTGACGCGGGTGGGCGTCCGTGCGTCAGGCCCGCACCGTCAGATAGATCAGCACCAAGTTCAGGGCGGTGATGGTTGCGGCGATCGCCCAGGCCAGCGCGGTGGTGACGCGATGGTTGGCGTCGGCGCCCATCAGCGCCCGATCGCTGGTCAGCCGCACCAGCGGGATCAACGCGAACGGAATCCCGAACGAGAGCACCACCTGCGAGAGCACCAGCGCCCGGCTCGGATCGGTGCCGAGCGCGACCACCGCCAGCGCCGGCACCAGGGTGATCAGCCGCCGCGCCAGCAGCGGGATCCGGCGCCGCAACAGACCGTCCATGATCAGCGCCCCGGCGTAGGCGCCGACCGAGGTGGAGGCGAACCCGGAGGCCAACAACCCCAGCGCGAACAGCAACGCCACCGTCGGGCCCAGTTCCTGGCCCACTGCCGTATGCGCCCCGTCGATCGAATCGACTCCGTCCCGACCCTGCAGGGTGGTCGCCGCCATGAGCAACATGGCCAGATTCACCGTACCCGCCACCACCATGGCCAGCCCGACATCCCAGCGGGTGACCTTGAGCAACAGCGTGCGCCGGGGGCCGGGTTGAGGATGGCCGTGCCGATCCCGGGCCAAACCCGAGTGCAGATACACCGCATGCGGCATCACCGTCGCGCCGAGCATCGCCGCGGCCAGCAGGATCGACTCGGCCCCGTCGAAACGCGGCACCAGCCCGTCGGCCACCGCCTGGCCCGGTGGGGGGGCGACGACGACGCTGGTGACGAAACCGAACGCGATCACCAGCAGCAGGCCGGTGATCACTCGCTCGAAACTGCGCTGGCCGCGGGTGTCCTGCACCAGCAGCAGGACCAGCGACACCGCACCGGTGAGCACCGCCCCGGTCAGCAGCGGCAGACCGAACAACAGGTTGAGCGCGATTGCGCCGCCGATCACCTCGGCCAGGTCGGTGGCCATCGCCACCAGCTCCGCCTGTCCCCAGTACGCCAACCGCCCCGCGCGGGGCATCCGCTCGCGCAGGGCCTCGGGCAGCGACATGCCGGTGACCAGCCCGAGCTTGGCCGACAGGTACTGCACCAGGGCAGCCATGGCGTTGGCCGCGACGACCACCCACACCAGCAGATACCCGAACTGGGCGCCGGCACTGACGTTGGAGGCCACGTTGCCCGGATCGACGTAGGCGATCGAGGCGACGAACGCCGGTCCCAACAGCGTCCAGCGGCGCCACCGGGCCGTGCGCTCCCCCGCGTACTGGATCAGCACCCTCGGCCTCCTCGATCGGATGTCCTGAATTAAAATTCAGGTGAGCCGAAAACTCAAGTGGCGTGCCTCCGGCCGGGTCGACCGGAGCGGGCTCAGCGCGGCAGGGAACGCAGATAGGTGTTGTAGTCGGCCAGGTCCTGCTCCGCCTGCACCGCGCCGTGGCGCTCGCGCACCGCCGCGGTGCGCCGCTCGTGCCGGTACCAGCGGCTCGCGAAGAGCACCACCACCGCCAGCGCGATCGGCTCGCCGTAGGACCAAGCCAGCGCCCCGGCCCACTGCTGATCGGCGAGCGGATCGATCCCCCAGCCCGGCGGCGGGGCGGCGAAGGTGGCCACCATCGGCACCGAGGCCATCATCAAGATCACTCCGAAGAACACGTGCAGCGGCATCTCGACGAACAGGTCGAAGAACCGCCCGAGGTAGCCGGGCCGGCCCGGCAGCGGACCGACCGAGAGGATCGGCACGATGAACAGCAGCCCGGTGAGTAGAAAGAACACCTCGAGGCCGGTGTGGCCGAGCCAGGTGCCGGCGACGGCGTCGAACACCGGGGACAGATAGATCCCGTAGTAGCTCGCCAGGAACAGCGGGATCGTCACCGCCGGACTGAGCAACCACCGGGCGCCGCGGCTGCGCAGTGCCGCCAACGCCGCGGCCGAGATCATCCGGGCGGGTCCGTGGTGGGGGGTGGTGCGCAGCAGCAGCAGGCCCGGGGCGCCGAGCACCAACAACGGCGGCACCGCCATCGACAGGGTCAGATGCTGGAACATCCACACGCTGAACAGTACGAACCCGTACCGTTCCAGCCCCAGGCCGGTGGTGGCGCCCAGAAGGGCACACCCGGTCAGGAACGCGACCGTGCGCACCGCCGGCCAGCTGCGCCCGCACCGGTGCAGCCGCCACCGCGCCCAGCAGTACCAGGCGGCCAGCACCGCCGCGGTGAGCGGCAGCACCGGCAGCGGTGGCGGATCCCACGCCAACAGCGCCCCCAGCGACGGCGGCGCCGTCGGCAGCGGCATCCAGTCACCCATCACCGACCGCCCGGTACGCGGCGCGCGCCCGCTCAGCCCTTGCGGAAGGCACGCAGCGCCACCCAGGTCAGGCCCGCGATGGCCAGTACACCCAGCACGCCGCCGAGCAGGGGCCACAGGATCGACGAGCCTGGCTGCGCGTCGCCGACCGCGGCCCGCGGCGTCTCGCCGGCTGCGGCCTCGGACGGTGTCGGCGACGTCGCCACCGACGGGACCGGGGCGGCCGCCGCCCCCGCCGCGGCGGTGACGGTGAACGTGTACGAGCCGGTGATGGGATGGCCGTCGGCGGAGACGACCCGGTAGCCCACGGTGTACTCACCGGGGGTCAGCGGTTCCAGGACCGCCACCTGCACCCGGTCCCCGGCGACGTCGACCCGGGAACCGCCGCGCTGCGTGCCGTCCCCGTCGGTGACGGTCACCGTGGCGAACGAGGCGTTGATCGGCTGATTGAACTGCAACTCGATCCGGTCCGGGGGGGCCGCGAGGGCCGCCTCGGCCGCCGGGGTCGAACCGATCAGGGCGCTGTGGGCCTGGGCGGGGCCGGCCCCGAACAACAGCACCGACACGACGGCGGCCACGACCGCGACGAGATTCTTCACAAGCACATTCCTCCTCGGCGCCCTGCCTGGCCGGCTGCGGGGCGCGGGTGTGGGTTGTCGGCGGGCGCGCCGGTGGGCGCTGCCCGGCGCCCATCCTACTCCATCTACTATGTGACGTAGTTTTACGGTTGGTCGGTGCTGGTGCCGGCCCGCCCAGGATGACTCGGGACGGACGAAGGCATGAAACTGACAACCAATGTGAAGGTCGGCGTCGCCTTGGTAGCGCTGTTCGTGGTGCTGCTGACGGTGCTGCTCTACACCAACCGCAGCCCCGCCGCCGAACCGGGCGGCGCCGGGGCCTCCGCGACGCCGGTGTGGACCGAGGAGATCCGCACCCTGACCACCGCCGCCGACGACAAGGTCCAACTGGTCGAATTCCTGGACTTCGAATGCGAGTCCTGCCGGGCGCTGTACCCGGTGATCGAACGCGTCCGCGCCGAGTACGCCGGGCGGATCGACCTCGGCCTGCGCTACTTCCCCATTCCCAGCCACACCAACAGCCATCTCGCCGCCCGCGTGGTCGAGGCCGCGGCCCGCCAAGGCCGGCTCGAACCGATGTACCGGCGCATGTACGACACCCAGGCCCAGTGGGGCGAATCGAGCCGGTCCCAGGAAGCGGTGTTCCGGCAGTTCGCCCAGGAGCTGGAGCTGGACATGGCTCGGTTCGATCGCGATGTCAACGATCCGGCCGTGGCCGCCCGCGTCGACCGGGATTTCGACGCCGGTCTGGCCCTGGGTGTGCAGGGCACCCCGACGCTGTTCCTCAACGGCGTCGAGCTGCCGGCGATGCCCAGCTACGAGGAGCTGCGCGCCCGTATCGACGCAGCGCTCGCGCAGTGAGCCCGACGCCCGCACCGAGCCCGTCGTCGCACGGGGGCGACCCGGCGCCGGACGGCCCGGCGGCAGGGCGCAATCGCCTCGCCTGGCTTCTGACCGTCTGCGGTGGGCTCGGGTTGGCGGCGTCGCTGGTGCTGACGGTGGAAAAGGTGGTCCTGCTCGCCGACCCGTCCTACCGGCCCTCGTGCAGCATCAACCCGGTCATCAGCTGCGGGTCGATCATGGCGTCCTGGCAGGCGGAGCTGTTCGGCTTCCCCAATCCGCTGCTCGGGATCGCCGGGTTCTCGGTGGTAGTGACCACCGGCGTGGTGCTGCTGGCCGGGGCCGTGCCGACGGGATGGTACTGGAGCGCACTGTTCACCGGACTGACCGCCGCGGTGACGTTCGTGCACTGGCTGATCTTCCAGAGCCTGTACCGGATCGGGGCGCTGTGCCCCTACTGCATGCTGGTGTGGCTGGTGACCGTGCTCGCCTGGTGGTACTGCCTGCTGCAGCGGGAAACGGCGGATCCGACCCGGCCGGGACGATGGCGGCCGCTGCTGCGCCGTCACCACGCGGTGGTTCCCACCGTGTGGGTGCTCACCGTGCTTGCCTTGATCACCGAGGCGTTCTGGCCCTACTGGCGGACCCTGCCCTGACCCTGGGGGCCGCCGGGGCCGGCTCGTGTCCGCACCCCTCGTCCGCGCGCACGAGCCGGCCGAGTGCCGCCTAGCGGTCTGCGGGCGGATCCTGCGCGTCGCGGCGAGGCGGGTCGAGCCGGTAGTGGAACTGCTCGGGCAAATGTGTCTCGGCGTCGCGGCGGGCGGCCTCGGCCTCGAGCATCGTCGACGTGCGGGCCCAGACCACCTTGAGCCAGTGGAAGGCGAGCATCAGGACCGCCGCCCAGCCCAGGAACAGTCCGGCGCCCGGGCCGGCGCCCCCGGCGGCCGGATCGAGGGTCTGCCGTGACCACACCGCCAGCACCGCGAACACCACCGCCAGGGTGCATCCCGCGGATGCCGCCAACGCCAGCACCCACCGTCGGGTCACCAGCGCCAGCATCGACACCCCGATTCCGAACACCGCGGCCAGGGTCAGGAAGATCCGCGAGGGCAGGGTGATCGTCTCGGCCACCGCCTGCTCGGAGCCGGCCAGCATCTGCCAGCCGTTGGCGCCGCCGCTGTGCGGCAGGGCGAACGAGACGGTCAGCACCACCACGGCTGCGGCGACCACCACCGCCCGCATCCCCGGATCGATCTCCGCGGCCGCCTGCCGTTCGGCGGCCGCCAGCTCCTGCCGGCGCTCGGCCGGGTCGGGCTCGGCGGTGGGCTCGTGCGGTGACTCGGTCATCGCGCCTCCTTCATTCGGTTCGGGGCCCGACAGCCCCGGGCAGGGGCGTCATCGGGGGTCGACGAGCAGCCGGGCCTGCGGTTCGTCCTGCCACACCTGCGAGACGACGGTGCAGTACGACCAGGCCGTGGTCGACCAGCTGTCGAATGCCTCGGCCGTGCCCGCTCCGGCCGCGATCACCCCGGCCGCGGTGAGCACCGTGCGGTTGGCCAGAGCCGCGGCCGGGCTGCCGAGCTCGGCGACAGCCCCGGCGAGCAGCCCGGTCACCTCGAGGACCTCGCCCGGTACGGCCGGCGCCGAGCCGGTCGTCAGGGGCGTCGGTGGCTGACGGTGCAGACCCGCCCGCAGATGCACCTCGATCTGCACGAGGACCTGCTCGAGCGCGCGTACGTGGCGGCGGAGTTTGCCCGGACGGGCGATGTGCGCGCCGGTGACCGGCGCCAGCCGAGACAGCCGCTGCGGATCCGGCAGCCCGGCATGGGTGAGCACGAGCGGGGTCAGATCCCGGATCAGCCAGTCGGTCAGCAGCGCGGTGGCGCGGGGGGTGGCCGGCACGGCGACCGCCGGGGTGTGGGGGTGCATCCTCGTCTTCCTTCGACCGTGGTGACGATCACCGAGTGGACGGATCGGTGCGGGTATCGGGCCCGGACGCGTGCTGCGGCGACGCAGGCAGCTCCTCGACTCGGTGCTGACCCGGCCCGACATGGGCCTCGGCGCGCAGTCGCGGCACCATGTGCGGGTAGTGCAGCTCGAACGCCGGGCGCTCGGACCGGATCTTCGGTAGCTCGGTGAAGTTGTGCCGCGGCGGCGGGCAGCTCGTCGCCCACTCGAGGGAGTTGCCGTAGCCCCACGGATCGTCCACGGTGACGACCTGCCCGTACCGGTAGCTCTTGAAGATGTTCCACACGAACGGCAGCACCGAGGCGCCGAGCACGAACGAACCGAGCGTCGAGACGATGTTGAGTGTGGTGAATCCGTCGTCGGGCAGGTAGTCGGCGTAGCGGCGCGGCATGCCCTCGTTACCGAGCCAGTGCTGCACCAGGAACGTGGCGTGGAAGCCGACGAACGTCAGCCAGAAGTGCCACTTGCCGAGACGTTCGTCGAGCATGCGCCCGGTCATCTTCGGGAACCAGAAGTAGATGCCCGCGTAGGTGGCGAACACCACCGTGCCGAAGACCACGTAGTGGAAGTGCGCGACCACGAAGTACGAGTCGGTGAGCTGGAAGTCCAGCGGCGGGGACGCCAGGATGACGCCGGACAGCCCGCCGAACAGGAAGGTGACCAGAAAGCCGATGGAGAACAGCATCGGCGATTCGAACGTCAGCTGCCCCTTCCACAGGGTGCCGATCCAGTTGAAGATCTTCACGCCGGTGGGCACCGCGATCAGGAACGTCATGAACGAGAAGAACGGCAGCAGCACCGCGCCGGTGGCGTACATGTGGTGCGCCCACACCGCGATCGACAGCGCCGCGATCCCGAGCGTGGCGTAGACCAGTCCGGTGTAGCCGAAGATCGGCTTGCGGGCGAACACCGGCAGGATCTCGGAGATGATGCCGAAGAACGGCAGCGCGATGATGTACACCTCGGGATGGCCGAAGAACCAGAACATGTGCTGCCAGAGCATGGCCCCGCCGCTGCCGGGATCGAAGATGTAGCCGCCGAGCAACCGGTCGTAGAGCAGCCCCAGTAGCGCCGCGGTCAGCAGCGGGAAGGCCAGCAGGACCAGGATCGAGGTGATCAGGATGTTCCAGGTGAAGATCGACATCCGGAACATGGTCATGCCGGGGGCGCGCAGGCACACGATGGTGGTCACGAAGTTGACCGCGCCCAAGATGGTGCCCAGGCCGGAGACGGCCAGGCCCACGATCCACAGGTTCGCGCCCATGCCGGGCGAGTGCAGCTCCGAGTTCAGCGGCGCGTAGGCGGTCCAGCCGAAGTCCGCGGCGCCGCCGGGGGTGAGGAAGCCGCTGACGGCGATGAGCGAGCCGAACAGGTACAGCCAGTAGCTGAAGGCGTTGAGCCGGGGGAAGGCCACGTCCGGGGCGCCGATCTGCAGCGGCAGGATGTAGTTGGCGAAGCCGAAGACCACCGGGGTGGCGTACATCAGCAGCATGATCGTGCCGTGCATGGTGAACAGCTGGTTGTACTGCTCGTTGGACAGGAACTGCATTCCCGGCACCGCGAGCTCGCTGCGCATGATCAGCGCCATCACCCCACCGATCGCGAAGAACGCGAACGAGGTCACCAGGTACAGCAGCCCCAGGACCTTCGGGTCGGTGGTGGTGACCATCTTGTAGACGAAGGCACCCTTGCGGCCCCGCCGCGGTGGCACCGGACGGGTGGCGACGGGGACGGGTGGGGGAGCGAGAGCGGTCATGTGCTGTCCGATCCGGGTTTCTGCGCGAGCGCACAACGATGAGGCACTCGACAGCCTACCCAAATACTATGAAGAATAGTATTTGGGGGTGGTGCGGGGCCCGCCGCCCCTCAGAGCACGGCCAGGACCAGGCACAACCCGGCCGAGGCGGTGGCGAGCCCGGCCAGCGCGGCCGCCGCGGGCACGGCCATCGACAACGCCGCCGCCGCCGCGTACGACAGTCGCGGACACCGCATCCGCCAGCTGGTGCGCAGCTTGACCAGCCGCAGCGACGTCTCGTTGCTCAGCCCCAACGTCCCGGCCGGTTGCGGCAGCGGGGAGGCCGAGACGGCCGTGAGCGCCGCGCACACCGTGGCGGCGCTGGTGGCGCGGGCGGCATGCTGGTCGGCGGTGAGCTCGACCAGGGTCTTGACCGCCGAGGGGGCCGCGGCGAACAGCGGCACGGCCGGGAACACCGCCGCGAGAATGTCGCAGGCGCTGACGAGGCGGTGATGGCTGCCGCGCAGGTGGGCCCGCTCGTGGGCGAGCACGGCATCGCGCTCACCGCTGCTCAGGCACTGCGACAGCCCGTCGGTGGCGACCACGAAGCCGGGCCGGCCGGCGACACTGTAGGCCATCGGCATCGGGTGCGCGAGCCACATCACATCGTCCCCCCGGGAGTGGGCGACGATGGAGATCACCTCGCGGTGGTAGTCGAGCAGGCGGGCCTGCGCCCGGGCGTGTCGCCGGCCCAGGATCACCGCCCGGGCCACCAGGGCGCTCAACGCCAACGCCCCGGCCCCGGCGAGGACTTCGGTGATCCACGGTTGGATGGCGTGCGAGACCGCGGACAGGCACCGCACCAGGGCCTCGACCGCGGACTCGGCCGGGGCATGATCGGGCCAGATCAAGATGATCACCGCCGAGACCCCGAAGAACAGCGCCCCGGCCAGGCTGCCCAGCCACGCCGCCAGCACCATCCCCGGCGGCAGCGAGGTCGCAGCCACGCGGCGCAGCATCGGCGGCGCGGCCACCGCGATCAGGGCGGCGCCGAGGAGCAGGACCAGAGCCAAGGTCATTGCTCGGGGGCCCGGCTGGTCCAGCCCCGGCGCAGGGCGTCGTACTCGCGGTCGGTCACCGTCTTGGCGAAGCGCAGCAGCACGGCACTGGGATCGGCACTGCTGTCCAGCAGCGCCCGCAGGGCCTGGGAGGTGGCTTCCTCCCGGCTGCGCGAGGGCGAATAGAAGTAGGCGCGGCTGCGCTTCTCCCGCTGCACCCAGCCCTTCTCGTACAGGTGGGTGACCACGGTCAAGATGGTGGTGTAGGCGAATTCCTTGCGAGCACGCAACCGCTCGACCAGATCGTGCACCGACTGCGGCTCGTCGGTCGACCACAGCTCGGTCATCACCTCGGCCTCGAGACCCCCCAATCCGTACATGACTCCCCTCGCGGACACTCGCCGATCATCGATGAACCTACGCACGCGCATCCGGGACGACCGGAACTCCGCGTGCGTTCAACCATGCCATGGGATCGGCCTTGCGACCGTCCGACGCCCACACCTCGTAGTGCAGATGCGGCCCGGTCGACTGGCCCCGATTGCCGACGGTGGCGATCTGCTCCCCGGCGCGCACCCGCTGACCCGCCGACACCAGCGCCTGGTCGATATGGCCGAACACCCCGATGGTGCCGTCATCCTGCAGGATACGCACCCACAAGCCGAACCCGGAGGCCGGACCGGCCTCGAGTACCGTGCCGTCGGTGACCGAGACGATGGGGGTGCCGATCGTGTTGGCGATGTCGAGACCGTAGTGGGTCGTGCCCCACCGCGGCCCGAAGTTCGACGTCAACGTGCCGCTGACGGGCATCAGCGTCTTCGGGCGCCGTGCCTCGGCCTCGCGCGCCGCCCGGCGCTCCTCCCGCACCCGGGCCCGTTCGAGCTGGTCGGCGAAATCCGCCAGCGTCGGCACCTGCGAAACCTGCAACACCTGCGGGGCCTGCGACGGCGCGGCCGCCGTCGACTCGTCGGGATCGGCCTGTCGCCGGTCGAGGGTGTGCTCGTCGGTGGCGGCGTGAGCGCTCGAGGTCGCCGCGGTCAACAACGCTCCGGCCGCCACCGACACCGCCAGCACTCGTCCGCCGGCCCCGCCCCCGAGCCGGCGGTGGGCCCCCCGCACCGGTCGCCGGGTCGCTGCGAGCGGCCCCCGCGGTGGCGTCTGGCCGACCTGCGCCGTGTGTGCGGGACGCTCGGTCAGCGGCGCCGACACCGCCGCGGCCTCGTGGTCCGCATCCGGGCCCCGGCCCGGCGCGTCGACGGGAGGCGGCCCCGAGGAGGCCTGATCCGCGGCACGCGGTACGGCCGGGAAGGCGAGGTCGGGCTCGGGTCTGCGGTGTCGGGCCAAGATCGCATCCTTGTGAAGGAACCCGCTCGCGGATAACGAAACGGTGACGGACACCGACACATTACTACTATTCCGCATAGTTTCAACAACGAGGCAGTGGAGCCCCGCGGCGGCGTGGTCGGGGCGCCGTGCGGTCAGCGGCGCCGGTCGGGTCCGTCCGCCTCGCCCCGAACACCGTCCAGTCCGCGCAGCATCGCGTTGTAGGCGGCCAGGTCCTCGTCACCGTCGCGGTCGATCTGCTCGTCGCGGCGCCGGGCGCGGCGTTCGTCGGCCGAGGCCCAGCGCACCGTCGCCAGCACCGCCGCCAGCAGCAGCGGCAGCTCCCCCACCGCCCATGCCAGGTTGCCGCCGAGGCGCTGGTCGGCGGCCAGGTCGTCGAAGAACCCCCGCCGCAACGAGGTGTAGTACTCGGCGGCGACGACGGTCTGGGCGTTGATCACCGACACCAGGAAGAAGGCGTACGCCGCCAGCGCCACCACCGCCGCGCCCACCCGGGCCGTGGGCGCCGGGGGGCGCGGCAGCGGATCCAGGCCCACGGTCACCCAGAAGAACAGCGATCCCACCGCCATCAGCCACACGTTGGTCAGCACGTGGGCGACGTGCGATCCGGCGAGCGCGTCGTACAGTCCGGCGAGGTAGAGCAGATAGAAGGTGCCCACGAACGCCGCCACGGCCACCGCGGGGTGGGTCAGCGCCCGGACGGGCGTGCTCGCATACATCGCGCGCAGCCAGTCGCGCGCCCCGGGGGCGGCCCCGTCCGGCCGAGGGCGGACCGTGCGGGCCGCCAGGGTGAGCGGGGCGCCGAGCACCAGACACAACGGGGCCACGACAGCGATCGCGGCGGTGGCCGCAAGATGCACGCTGAACACCGCCGGGGCGTAGCGCCCCACCCCCGAGGACGTGGCGAGCAGCAGCACCAGACATCCGAGCAGCCACCCGACGGTGCGCCGGAGCGGCCACCGCCCCCCGGCCGCCCGTACCCGGCGCACCCCGAGCAGGTAGAGCGCCGCGAGCACCACCGCAGCGGTGCCCAGCAACAGATCGAAGCGCCACTCGGTCAGCATGCGCACCGGTGTCGGTGCCCCGTCCAAGCCGTAGCCCAGCACCTCCTCGACCAGGCTCGGGTCCCGCTGCTCCCCCACCGGCGGCGGGGTGCGTCCCAACGCCACCCCGAGCCCGACCGTCACCGCGAGCACCGCCGACTCCACCACCGCCAACCGGGTGAACGCCCGCCGGTCCGCCGGGTCGGCGGCCAGCGCGGTCACCGCGACGGTGCGTTGGCGCCACCCCAGCCAACCCACCACCACCAGCGCCATCCCCTTGGCCAGCACCACGAACCCGTAGGCGCCGTCGAAGACCTGTCCCAGCGGCACCCGCACCGCGGCATTGACCACCCCGGACACGGCCATCACCACGAACCCCGCCGCCGCGAGCGCGGAGAACCGGCGCGTGGCCAGATCCAGATGCCCCCCGCCGCGGACGGTGTGCAGCACCAGTGCCGCCAACCCGCCGGCCCACAGGCCGACCGCCACCAGGTGCAGCACCAGACTATTGGTGGCCAGATCATGCGAGCCCCCTGCCGACGAATGCCCCGTCACCGCCCGCGGCATCAGGCTTGCCACCGCCAACACCAACAGCAGCGGCGTCCACCGGTGTCGCAGAACGAGCCGGCATCCCAGACCCACCACCGCTGCCAGCCCCGCCGTCCACAACCACGCGGTGGCCACCTCGATCTCCCCGACCGCCCGCAGAAACGGCAGCGGATCGGCGAAGACCACCCCCACGGGCTGGCCGGAGGTGTCCGACAACGACAGCGGCACCAGCGCCAGGGCACACCCGGCCCACACCGCCGCCGCCGCCCCGGCCGTGCGCACCGCCCGGTACCCGTCGACATCGAGCACCCCCGAGCGCTGCGGCGGCACCAGCACCGCCGCGAGCAGCAACGACCCCACCATGACCGCTGCGGACACCTCTCCCACCGCGGTGGCCGCCGGTAGGCCGTACCTCGTCAGCGCCCCCGGATCCGGCAACCCCAGCAACCGCAACACCTCGGTGCTCGACACCGCCGCCAGCATCGTGGCCACGACAGCCGCGCCCGCCGTCCAGCCGAGCATCGCCCCGACCACCGCTCTACCGTCCCCGGCGCTCGCCACGGCACAACCTCACCCTCGTTTGTCGTTCGCCCGTTCCCGCCGGCCGAACCCGCAGACCTGCACCTCGCCGCCGAAATACTAAGAAGAATAGTTGTCCGGCGTGGTCCCCCTCCGCCACCCCACGATTGCACATATGCATATATGACAATATGATCGCTTGTGCGTCGACGAAAGGAAGACCGATGAGCCACGGACACGGACACGGACACGGCGTCTCCCCCGCCCAGGCCGCCAGCGCCTCCGGCCGGTACGTCCGCCGGCTCTGGATCGCCGTCGCCCTCGGCCTGACCACCTTCGTGACCCAGCTCGTCGTCGGCCTGTCCACCTCCTCGCTGGCCCTGATCTCCGACTCCGCACACGTGTTCACCGACGTGTTCGGCATCTTGATGGCGGTCACCGCCATCACCGTCGCCCAACGTGCCCGCACCCGGCCGGACCGCACCTTCGGCCTGTACCGCACCGAAGTCTTTGCCGCACTGGTGAACGCCGCACTGCTGTTCGGCGTCGCCGGCTGGGTGCTCTACGAAGCCGTCCAGCGTCTGTCCGACCCCCCGGAGGTTCCCGGCCTACCCGTCACCCTCGTCGCCGTGGTCGGCCTGGTCATGAACGTCATCGCCTTCCTGCTGCTGCGCAAGGGTGCGCAAGAGAGCATCAACGTCCGCGGCGCTTACCTCGAAGTCCTCGCCGACATGCTCGGCTCGGTCGGCGTGCTGGTCAGCGGCCTGGTGACCCTGGTCTTCGGGTGGCGCTACGCCGACCCGCTCATCGGTGTCGCCATCGGCTTGTTCGTCCTGCCGCGGGCCTACAATCTCGGCCGCCACGCACTCGGCATCCTGCTCCAGCAGGCACCGGCCCGCATCGACGTCACCGAGGTCAACGCCGCACTCGACGCTGTGCCCGGGGTGCGAGAAACCCATGACCTGCACATCTGGACGCTGACCTCCGGCATGGAGGTCGCGTCCGCCCACCTGACCACCGAACCCGACGCTGATCCCACCACCGTGCTCGCAGCAGCGCAAACCCTGCTGGCCGAACGGTTCCACCTCGAACACGCCACCGTGCAGGTCGAGCCCCCTGAGAGTGAAGGTCGCTGCCGCGAACTGCAATGGTGACCGACCGCAAGGATCGGTGGGCCGGCCTCGGGCATACCGGCAACGGTGCATCGCACAACCCGGCGAAGGTTCGCTGTCGTGGGGCGCAGGCCAAGGCCGGCCACGTCGCCCGCGCCGCAAGCGTCCGCGCCCTCGAGCGCAGCATCGCCGCCGCCGAAGAACAACTCCCGCACCCGGCGCCGGGCCGCAGGGCCAGCTCGCCGCGGGGAACACCCTCGGGGACCGCACCCACACACGGTGGGGCTTCGCCGGCGGCCCGGTGGCCGACAACGACACCGCAGCCCTGGTCGCGGCGATCCGTGAGGTCTGGTCGATCTGATCGCCGACCGCGCTGGCACGACCGGCAATGGAACTGGCACGGCTGGGACGGGCACGGCACCGTCGACAGCGGCGCAGTCGACCGGTGACATGTGCGCCACCAAGGACGCCTGCGTCGAGTCTGAGTGGGGGACACACTACCGGCGCGTCCGCGACCGAGGTGGTTCACGCGGCTTCATTCTCCCGAGCGGACGAAAACCCGCCGATCGCGGTCAGTGATTTGTTCGGATCGGTTGACGGTGAGAACACCTCCGGTGCGGGTGACGGTGCGAGCGGGTAGCGGCTCGGGGGCGGGGCTGCGGATGACCGAACCGTCTACGATCGAGAAGCGGCTGCCGTGACACCGGCAGCCGATGAACCCGTCGGTTACCTCCGAAACCGTGCAGCCCTGGTGGGTGCACACCGCGGAGAAGGCCCGGAACACACCGGCTTCGGGTTGGGTGATGACGAGTTGGGTATCGGCAAGGACGATTCCGCCGCCGACGGGCACCTCGGATGCTGTGATCTCGGCGGGTGCACTCTCGTCCTGGCGCGGTTGCGTCGACGAGCATCCGGCGGCGGTGAGACAGCCGGCGGTGCAGGCCGCGGCGAGAACGGTGCGCCGGGGCAGGGGCGTGGACACCAACGTTCCTCCAGGTGTGCGGGCGGACCGGGTCCTCGGGACGCGGTCAGGCGGGGACGGCCAGACCGGTCAGGTACATCAGGGTCAGACCTGCTCCGATGCCGGCGAGCACGACCGGCGCCGCGCCGGGGCGCCCGGCCCGCAGTGTCGGTGCGATCTGCACGATGACCTGGATGATCGCCCCGGCCCCGACCCCGAGGAGCAGCGCGGAGACGTCGGTGTTGACGACGGTGGCGCCGAGCACCGCCCCGAGGACCGCGGGGGCACCGGCGAGAAGCCCGAGCCCGAGCAGGGCCGGCACCGAGGTGCGCTCGCGGGTCAATGGTGCGACGATCGCCAGTCCCTCGGTGGTGTTGTGCAGGGTGAAGCCGATGACCAGGAAGGCGCCCAGGGCGAGCTCGCCGACCGCGTAGGCGGATCCGATCGCCAGGCCCTCCCCCAGGTTGTGCAGGCCGATGCCGAGCGCGATCATCGCGGCCAGGCGGAGCGCGGAGGCATCGGCGGTGCCGGCGCGCTTGCGTCGGGCGCGCAGGTAGCGGTCCACCCCGGTGAGGGTCAGGAACGACAGCGTCGCCCCCACCCCGACCAGTGCGGGACCGCCGAACGCGCCGCCGGTGGCGGTGGACAGTTCGATGCCCTCGGCGGTGGCGTCGAAGGCGAGGAACGCGAGCAGGCCGACGGTCACGGCGAGGGCGAACTGGACGAGCGCGGGGCGGGCGCGGCGCAGCACGGGCAGCAGCAGCATGCCGAGCAGCACCGGGATGATGCCGACATAGGTGCCCAGCAGCGCCATGAGGCCGAAGAACCGTGGCCCGGGTGTCGGCGTCGGTGCCGCGGCGGGGATTTCGTGCTCGATCGCCAGGCCGGTGGAGGTCAGCAGCGACACCAGGTAGGGCTGCCCGGCGATCCACGGGTAGTCGAGGACGATCCGCTCGGAGTCGAAGCGGCCGAGGGCGTCGTCGGCCCCGGTGGCGGCGACGAAGACGTCGTTGACGACCACCTGCGCGACGGTCACCGGGTCGGGTCCGACGTTGCGCAGTGTCAGGATGATGCGTCCCGGCTCGAGGACGGTGCGTTCGACGGCGATGTTCTCGAGGGGTGGGCCGCTGCGTTCGGGCAGGGTCTGCCCGGCGACGAGCGCGAGCAGGGTCAGGGCGGCCAGGATGATCGCGACGACACCGGCGCCGGGAATCCAGCGGCCCCGCCCGCCGGCGGGTGCGGCCGGTGCCGGGGCGGTGCCGGTGTCCCCCGAGTCGGGGCTCTCGATGCGGTCGCCGGTGGCGGCCGGTGTGGGGTGGGGGTTCGGGGTCATTCGGACACCTCGAAGAATCCCATCCAGCCGAGGTCGGCGAACTCGGTCTTGTGTGCGTGGAACATGTATCTGCCCGGGTACGGGAATCGGAGTTCGCAGATGCCGCGCTGGCCCTGGGCCTGGACCACGGTGTCGGTGAATTCGGACGGTTCGAGCCGGGTGCCGGTGGGGTAGTAGTCGAAGAAGTTGCCGTGCAGATGAAAGCTGTTGACCGGGTCGTATTCGAGGACGTTGACCAGATAGATCCGGACCAGCTCGTTGCGCCGGACCTGGACCGGTTCGTGCATGTAGTGGAACGGGATGCCGTTGACGGCGTAGAGCTGGTTGCCTTCGCCGTCGAAGGTGGTGTTGTACCCGTGCATCACCATCACCATCTCGTCCGCCGGCGGCCGGTCCTGGGGTGGGTCGACGATGAAGGTGCCGTACATGCCGCGGGCGATGTGCTCGGCGAGCGGGCTCACATGGCAGTGATACAGGTGCACCCCGAACGGGATCGCGTCGAATTCGTAGGTGAACGACTCGCCCGGTTCGATCACACCGCGCCCCACCCCGGGCACCCCGTCCATCTCGGCGGGGTGGATCCCGTGGAAATGCATGGTGTGCGGATGCTCGGATCCGTTGGTGAACCGTACCCGCAGCAGGTCCCCTTCGCGGCAGCGCAGCGACGGCCCGGGGATGCGCGAGTTGAACGTCCACGCCGGGAACGTGATTCCCGGCGCGATCTCGATGTCCTCGTCGCTCGAGAAGATCTCCCATTCCCGCAGGGTGCGACCGTCCGGCAGGACCGAGACGGTGCCGTAATCGAAGTCGCGCAGGATGGCGTTGGGGTGGAACCCGTTGGCGGAGTGGTCCACCTGCCGACCGAGCCGGAAGGTGGGCCCGTTGATTCCGCCGCCGTGCGCGGCCGGGTTCGAGCTGTGCCCGCCGTGTCCGGCCGCGGGGCCGCCTTCCTGGGCTACCCGGTCCGCGGATCGGGCGATCCCCCCGGCACCGAGCACCAGGCCCGCGGACCCCGCCAATGCTCCCCCGAAGAGCACCTGACGGCGGGTCGGGGCGTTCACGAGATTGCCGTCGGCGACATTGTCCGGGCACACGAAA
Organism: Rhodococcus zopfii NBRC 100606 = JCM 9919; assembly: GCF_001895025.1. GTDB lineage: Bacteria > Actinomycetota > Actinomycetes > Mycobacteriales > Mycobacteriaceae > Rhodococcus > Rhodococcus zopfii. Next base: position 19,620 of record NZ_BCXI01000017.1, on the reverse strand, counting down.
CCATGCGAGTAAGACGAAGCACATCAAAAAGTTTGGCACACCGAAATCAATACTTCAATGATGCAAAACCAAGGGTGGGACAGGGGTGAGCGGGGTGTCTGAGGCGTTCCCGCGCCGCGGGTCACCGGCCCGCTGGTGCGTTCCTGCCGGGTGCGGATCGCCACGGCGGCCAGCAGCGCGACCCGGCCTGGCGGCGACGGCAGCGCCGAGGCGCTGGTCGCACCTTGGGAAGATCGCCGTCGCGTGGATTGGAATCCTCGAGGTCGAATGCTGGGCGGTGACCGAGGGGGGCTCGCGGGGTCAGCGGGCTTCGATGACGCCCATCATGCCGTTGTCCTCGTGGTCGAGGATGTGGCAGTGGTAGACGGTGCGGCCGGGAAAGTCGTCGAATGCGACGCGCACCGTGAGGCGACTGCGAGCCGGGATGTCGATCACGTCCTGCTGGTGGGGCTCTGCGATCGTGGCGCCGGAGGTGAGCTGCATCGGCCACACGTGCAGGTGCATGGAGTGATCCATGGGCGAGTCGTTGACCAGGGTCCACTCCTCGATCGTGCCGAGTCGCACGGTGTGGTCGGTGCGGTCGGGGTCGTACGTGCGGCCGTCGATCGTGAAGCTCATCCCGCCGCTGTGGGTTCCCATGCCCATTCCCATGCCGGTGCCGAAGACGAATGTACGGGTGGCGGCAATCGGTTCGCCGCGCAGATCCCGCGGCGGGGTCTGTGGCGGGATCGCCGCCGGTGACATCGTCGGCGGCCCGGTGACCTCGAGGTGGGCCAGAACGGTGCCGTTCGGATCCGGCTGGGGTGGGGACTCTGGACCGGGCATGTCCGCACCGCCGCGTCGCATCATGCCCATCATGCTCAGGGTGCCGCGGTCGACGGGCAGGGCACGGAGCTGCGCCGATCCGGGTGTGGTGTCGATCAGCACGTCGGCACGGTTGCCGGCGGCGAGGTCGATCTGCTGCACGGGCCGGGGTTCGCGGAAACGACCAGAGTCCAGGCCGATCAGCCGCAGGGATTGCCCGTCGAGTCGGAGTCGCAGATGCCGGCTGACACAGGCGTTGACGATGCGCCACCGTTCCCGGGCGCCGGGGCGGGTGGTCACGGTGGGCCGCACTTGTCCGTTGACCAGGATCAGGGCCCCTTCTCGCCCCAGCATGCGGTCCATCATGGTCGGCGCCGGGATGGTCCCGGCGTCGTCGATGCTCAGATCGGAGAGCACCAGGACCCGCTCGACGGTGGTCGGGATCGGGTCGGGGTCCTCCACGATCAGTGCCCCGTACAGACCCGCGAAGATCTGATCGGCGACCAGGTGATGGTGGTGCGGGTGATACCAGTACACCCCGGGGGGATGGTGGTCCGGCAACCGGTAGTCGTAGTCGAAGTCGGTGCCCGGCTCGACCCGCAGGAACGGGTTGTCGGAGTTGCCGGAGGGGGAGACGAGCACACCGTGCAGGTGCAGATTGGTCGGTTGCGGCAGCCGGTTGCGCAGCCGGACCTGCAGCCGATCCCCGGGACTCACCCGCAGGGTCGGGCCGGGCACGCCGTGGTTGAACCCGAATCCGGCAACCCGAATTCCGGCGAGTGGGAAACGTCCCGGTGCCGCCTCCAGGTCGAGGGACAGCGCGCCGCCGTTGCCGGCCAGCACCGGTGCCTCAACCCATGCGGCGGCGGAGACGGTCCCCGGTCGGGGCGTTCGGGTGGACTGCCACGCCAGTCCGAGCCCGCCGGCGGCGGTGGCGGTGACACCCAACGCGCCCAACTGCAGGGCCCGCCGTCTGCTGATCGGTTCCATGAGCGCGCCTTCGAGCTAGTCGTGGCCGTCGAGCACGCGCCGTCGTTCACGGTATTCCTCGGAGTCGATCTCGCCTCTGGCGTACCGCTCCTCGAGGATCTGCCGGGCCCGGCCCTCACCCGGCGGAGGGGGGTAGGTGCTGCTGGGGGCGGCGAAGTGGCCGCCGGGACCGGACGGTCGGGAGAGCAACCGGACCGCCAGCACCACCAGGACCGCCAGGCCGAGCAGCAGCAGCGCGGCGAACAGCCACATCCCCCAGCCGCCGTTCATTCCCCAGCCGCAGTTTCCGTAGGGCATCACCGCAGATTCCTTTCCGGGAGGGCCAGATCGACCGGCCACCGTGTGCCCGGCCTGCCCTCACGATACGCCCCGGGGCATACGGGCAGTGAGAATGTGCGGTCCGGTGCTGCCGGATGTGGCGCCGAGTGCGGTGTGCCGGCCACCCGAGGGTTCTACCGTGAGGGGCGGGGTGCGGCGGCGCCCGGGCGGCGGCACGGAGAGGAGTGCGATGAGGAAGCAGTCGCTGATCGCGGTGGCACGCCATCTCATGGCCCATGCCGCCACCGCCGCCAGCGGTCGGAGCGCTGAGACCGTCTACGGCGGCCACGAGCAGACGTTGCGGCAGACGGTCATTGCGCTGATGGGTGGGCAGTCGATGGGCGAGCACGGCAGCCCGGGCGAGGCGACCGTCTACGTCCTGCGGGGTCGGCTCCGCGTGAGCAGCGGCGACGCCTCGTGGGACGCGATGACCGGTGACCTTCTCGTCCTTCCCCGGACCCGGCACCGGCTCGACGCGCTGGAGGACTGCGCGATGTTGCTCACCGTGGCCAAGACCTGACCGGGGCCGGGGCCGGGGCCGCGGGCGCGCCGCGGCGGCGAGGCCCTCGGGAATCGGCATCGGGCGGTCGGCCCGGGGCCGCGGGCGCGCCGCGGCGGCGAGGTCCTCGGGAATCGGCATCGGGGCGGTCGGCCCGGCGCCGGCGCGGCCGGGTGTCGCCCTCGGGATGGCGGCCCGCCGCGGAGCCGGGGCGGCGACGATGATCCGCACCACCTGCCCGAGGGCCTCGCGGGGGTCGCGTCGGCGCAGCGCCGGGACGAACATCGCGACGTGGTTGCCGGTGTGGGGCCAGGGATACGGCTGGGACAGGATGGGGGCCCGCTCGAGGTGCCGCCCTCGAACCTCGTGTTCGTCGACCCGGGCGGGCGGCAGCCATCTGCGCCTCGTGCGGCCTCACGCACAACCCCCAGTCCGGGAGGTGAGCGCGTCACCGACTCGTCCCCTCTGCCACGACGCCCCAGAAATCATCGATACAGACCGGCTATCATCGTTGCATGACGATCAATAATGGGCTCGGGTGCAGGTTGTCCACCTGCGCCGGAGCGGGCCTCGATGCCGCGGTGGCGTTGTTCCACAGTCTCTCGGACGGAACCCGGTTGGCGATCGTGCGTCGTCTCGCCGGCGGAGAGGCGCGGGTGGCGGACCTGGTCGGTGAGCTCGGGTTGGCGCAGTCGACGGTGTCGGCGCACGTGGCCTGCCTGCGGGACTGCGGGCTGGTGCAGGGCCGCCCGCAGGGCCGGCAGGTGTTCTACTCGCTGACCCGCCCGGAGTTGCTGGATCTGCTGTCCTCGGCGGAAACCCTGCTGGCGGCCACCGGGAACGCGGTCGCGTTGTGCCCGAACTACAGCACCGACAGCGCACCGGGGGTGACGGAGTGAGCGAGGCGTGCGGCTGCGGCCACGACGAACCCCGCCCCGAGGGCGAGCAGGAGCACGAGCCGGAGAAGCTGTGGCAGGTCACCGAGATCCGGGCCGCGGCCGCCGCCGGGGTGCTGCTGGTGGCCGGGCTGGTGGTCGGCTGGAGTGGCGGACCCGACGTGGCGGAGCTGGCACTGTATGCGCTGGCGTTGCTGATCGCCGGCTACACCTTCGTCCCCGCCACCGTGAAACGGTTGGCGCACGGGAAGATCGGGGTGGGCACCCTGATGACGATCGCCGCGGTCGGTGCGGTGCTGCTCGGCGAGGTCGAGGAAGCCGCGATGCTGGCGTTCCTGTTCGCGATCAGCGAGGGCCTCGAGGAGTACTCGGTGGCCCGCACCCGCCGCGGCCTGCGCGCGCTGCTGTCCCTGGTCCCGGACACCGCCACCGTGGTCCGCGACGGCCGCGAACAGACGGTGCCGCCGGTGGAGCTGCGACTGGGCGAGATCATGGTCGTCAAACCCGGGGAGCGGATCGCCACCGACGGCACCATCATCGCCGGCCGCACCGCACTGGACGTCTCCGCGATCACCGGTGAATCGGTCCCGGTCGAGGCCGGCCCCGGCGACGCGGTGTTCGCCGGCGCCATCAACGGCACCGGCGTCCTCGAGGTCACCGTCACCGCCGACGCCGAGGACAACTCGCTGGCCAAGATCGTGAAGATCGTCGAGGCCGAACAGTCCCGCAAGGGCGCCGCCCAACGGTTGGCGGACACCGTTGCCCGGCCCCTGGTCCCGGCGATCCTGGTGGTCGCCGCGGTCATCGCCGCCGTCGGCAGCCTGCTCGGGGATCCCCGGGTGTGGATCGAACGCGCCCTGGTCGTGCTGGTCGCGGCCTCGCCGTGCGCGCTGGCGATCGCGGTCCCGGTGACCGTGTTCGCCGCGGTCGGGGCCGCCAGCAAACTCGGTGTCCTGGTCAAGGGCGGCGCCGCCCTCGAGACCCTCGGCCGCATCCGCGGGATCGCCCTCGACAAGACCGGCACCCTGACCCGCAACCGGCCCACCGTCGTCGACGTCGCCACCACGAACGGCGCCACCCGCGGCGAGGTGCTCGCGGTGGCCGCGGCGCTCGAGGCCCGCAGCGAACACCCCCTCGCCGCGGCGATCCTCGCCGCCGCCGATTCCGTGACTCCCGCCGAGCAGGTCGACGCCGTCACCGGCGCCGGGCTGAGCGGGCGGATCGGCGGAGCCGGCGTGCGGCTGGGGCGGCCCGGGTGGATCGAGGCGCGCGAGCTGGCCGCCGACATCGAACGCATGCAGCACGCCGGCACGACCGCGGTGCTGATCGAACGCGACGACCACCTGCTCGGGGCGATCGCGGTCCGCGACGAACTGCGCCCGGAGGCGGCCGAGGTGGTCGCCGGTCTGCGCCGGGGCGGCTACCGGGTCGCGATGCTCACCGGCGACAACGAACGCACCGCCCGCGCCCTGGCCGTCGACGCCGGGATCGACGAGGTGCACGCGGACCTGCGCCCGGAGGACAAGGCCCGCATCGTCTCCGACCTGCGCACCCGGCGGCCGACCGCGATGGTCGGCGACGGCGTCAACGACGCCCCGGCCCTGGCCACCGCCGATCTCGGCATCGCGATGGGCGCGATGGGCACCGACGTGGCCATCGAAACCGCCGACGTCGCCCTGATGGGCGAGGACCTGCGGCACCTGCCGCAGGCCCTGGCGCACGCCCGCCGGTCCCGGACGATCATGCGGCAGAACGTCGGCCTGTCCCTGGCCCTCATCACCGTCCTGATACCGCTGGCCCTGTCCGGGATCCTCGGCCTGGCCGCCGTGGTGCTCGTGCACGAGGTCGCCGAGATCGTGGTCATCGCCAACGGTGTCCGTGCCGGCCGCGTCCGCGCCCTCACCACCGCGGCACCGGCCACCCCGGCACCGGCGGACAGGGCCCACGCGTGAGTGGCGATCCGGCCACCCCGGCACCGGCGGACAGGGCCCACGCGTGAGTGGCGATCCGGTCACCACACCGGTCCCCGGGCGGCGGCGGGCTCGGACGGTGTGCGTGGCCGCCACCGCCGTGCTGGCGGCGGCCGCCCTGATCGTCGAGCCGCTCATCCGGGCCGTGTTGGCCGGGGGCCGGGTGATCGACCTCGGGATGCTGCAGCTGCGCCTGACCTACAACACCGGGGTCGCGTTCAGCCTGGGAAACCAGCTGCCCACCCCGGTGCTGGTCGCGGTGACCGTGACCGTCACCGCCGGCATCGCGGTCTACGCCTGGCGTACCGCACCGACCAGTTCCGCGGCGGCGGTGATCGGGTTCGCGGCGATCTCCGCCGGGGCCGCCGCCAACGTGATCGACCGCCTCGTCGACGGCAAGGTCACCGACTACCTCCACACCGGCTGGTGGCCGACGTTCAACCTCGCCGACACCTTCATCACCTGCGGTGTCGCTCTGCTCCTCGTCTCACTGTTCGTCGACAGCAGATCCGCCGGCACGCGGGAGGAGGCCACCTCATGAGTTCGATGCCCGTGCCCATCCAGGCCGCATACACCGACGAGATGACCGCAGCCCGCACCGCCGCGGACGACACGACCCGGTGGGCACACCTCGAACGCGCCCACATCCTGTCCCAGCCCTACCCGTGGCCGCACACCCGCAACCATCTCGCCATGCTCGTCCTCGCGCTGCGCCGACGCGACCGCCGCGAGACCCTCGGGCAGGTGGTGCGGATCATCGTCGCCGCCCCCGGCTCCGCGTCGGGCCGCTACCCCGAGGGCAACACCGGCCGCTCCGGTGCCGGGCTGATGACCCCGAGGCCGATGCCGGACGATCTGGCCCGCATCCTCGCCGGAACACCCTGAACCGCATGGGATCGGGCGCACGCGCGTAGCGGGCGCAGGTGGTGCCGGTGATCGGCACCCTCGCCGCCGCGGCCGGCGTGTTCGCCGGCACCGACATCGACGACATCGCGCTGACCGGTGTCGTTCGTCGCCTCGGCGAGCGGGGCCGGCCGCGGCCGTGACAGATCGTCGCCGGCTGGTACCTCTGCTTCCTCGCCCTCGTGGTGATCAGCGTGGTCGCCGCCTCGGCCTGGTCATCGTGCCCGACGACTGGGTCGGGCTCCTCGGCCCTGCTGCCTGGCGCTCGGGGTCCGGGGATTGATCACCCCCGCGCTGCCGCCCGGGATCCGGTCCGGGCGGACAATGAGCCGTACCCGGTTCGTGATGACACAGACCGCGGGGGCAGCCATGACGGACCAGCGGCCGGTCGACCGCACGGCGATCGCCGCCGACCTCGAACGCGCCCGGCGGACGCTGCACGAACTCCTCGACACCGCTTCCGCGACAGATCTCGATCGGCGCTCGCACGGCACCCGCTGGACCAACGAACAGCTGCTGTTCCACATGGTGTTCGGCTACATGGTGGTGCGTCGACTGCGGGTGCTGGTTCGGGTGTTCTCCCGGCTACCCGACCGTGTCGGGCAGCTGCTCGCGCGGGCCCCGGACGCGGCGGCCCCGGTGTTTCACGAGATCAACTACCGCGGGTCGTGCCTGGCGGCCACCGTGTTCGACCGTCACCGGATGGGCCGGCACTGCGACCGTGTCATCGCCGCACCGCAGCGCTCCCTCGCGAAGGAAACGGACGCGAATCTGCGGCGCAGCATGGCCTTCCCGGGGCGCTGGGACCCGTTCTTCACCAACGTGACGACCCTCGAACAGGTGTACCGGTACCCGGGCAAGCACTTCGACTTCCACCGCGAGCAACTCACCCTCGAATGACGCGCACCATCACCCGAGATCAACGGGTGAGCGCCCGCCGAAGATCGTCACCCCGAGACGGGTGGCGTCGCCAGGTCGACGACGATGCCACCGACCTGCGAGTGACCGTCGGCCCACCCTCGGGCGGTGGCGCGGTCGGCGAAGAAGTTCCGGTGCGTGCAGCAGGTGTTCCCGGAGGGCCGTGGCCGGCCGCGGCGCCGACGAACACCACCGCGTGGCCGGGGACGCGGCGGCGGCCTCGCCGTGCACGGTCACGGTGATGGAATCGGCGACAGGGATCGGTGGCGCTCGCCGGCCCAGCCCTCGGAGTCTCTATGTCCGCACGTACGCCTCGGTATCGTCCGACCATTCCCACACGTGACCGTCGTAGGACACGGGTCCGAATTCGTCGTCCGGATCGACCGGCTCGGCTTCCCCGGAATCGATCAGCTCGACCAGGCTCGCCGCGGCGATGGTCGAGGGCTTACCTGATCCGGCACCGGCGACCGCCGCCGCGAGCGGTGTCGGTCACGCCGCGATGTCCGCCGCGATCCACTCGCGCACCCCGTCGAACAGCCTCGCCTCGCCCTTCGGCGATTCGCAGCGCCCGTCAGCATTCGGCTTTTTCTGTATTTCCGTCTGGTTCGTATTCAGTGAGGTACGTCCACTTCCCTGCCGTGAGTCAACGGCGGTTGCGCAAGTACTCGACCCAGCCGGCGAGAAAGCCGCGTGCGTATTCGGCGGCGGCGCCGGCGTCGAGGTGCTCCCCGGCAGGGGTGGTGAACCAGGTCGCACCCCGGCCGCGGCAATAGAGAAGCATCGGCATCGGTGTCCCACCTCCGGGGGCGCACCGCCACCCTGCACCGTCATTCCCGGCGTGGCCCGGTGACATGCCCGGGGATGCGATGATCCCTGCACGCAAGCCGAAAGAACTGCTCGGATCTCAACCGGAGCCGACCGCCGGAATCGCCCGATCTCCCCGGTCACCCCCGAGAGGGGACATTCCCCCGGGGCTGTGTACGAAGCAGCAGAACCTGCCCACCGTGGGCGCCACACCGGTCAACCGGCGAACAGGATTTGGGTGATCTCCGCGTCGCGGCCGTAGAGGTGTGCAGCCTGTACCGTGGCCGCCGCCCGCACCTGGGTCTCGGACACCCGGGCCGCGGTGGTCACCCTCACCCAGCCCAACGTCGTGGCCGGATCCCGGTGCGAGCACACCCGCACCGACCAGTCCACCGTGCCCGCCTCACGCCGGCGCACCGACCCGGTCGACGCCGCCTCGCGTTCGGTGCCCGGCACGGCCGGAGCCCAGCGCCCCGCGAGTGCCTGGACCAGGTTTTCCAGTGCGACGGTGATCCACCGATTCGCGTGTGTCCGACGCTGTCGCGCGGTCATGACCCGGCCCGTCCTTCCCGGCCGCCACGCCCGCGCGAGAATGTGCCCAGCGCGACGAGAACTTAGTCTTTCCCGCTGCCGCGGACCGTCGCGCCCGACTTGCCGGCACCTGCAGCACCTTCACTCTATGCCCCGAGGTCATGACTTTCGCCCGTCCGCGTCCCGGTCCGGGCGTCTTCGCGCCGGTACGGACCCGCCCGGGTGGGCGCCGGCGCCACCGCGCACCGCGACGAGATCCTCCATCGCACGGATGGACCGACACCGCTGCCGGAATAGACGGTGTCACCGAGGTGTCGACGCGGGTGGATCGGGGCGTCACCGTGTCCCCCGGGCTCACCCTCACGCCTCGCAGAATCCCGCTCGGCTGGAGCTGCGGTGCGCCGTTCACCGTGAGGCGACCGGAACGTCCCGATGCCCCCCTCACAGCCCGAAACGGTCGAGGGCTTTCCTCGGCGCCGCACGCGACCGCACCGCAGACGCCCCCCGCCGCCCTCCCCGATCGGGGAGCGGTCCACCGAAGGTGTGAGACCGGCGACAGCCGGGCACTCTCGGATATGGAGCACGACCCAGGCGATGTCTGCCACGAAGCCGGCCTCGGCGGCCGACTGCTCACCTTCGCCGGCGAGGGCGAGTTGTCGATGCTGTCCGACGCGGTGAGTTCCCTGGTGTGCGCTCCCGACACCGACCAGCCCCGCTACGGTGACGTGCTCGAATGGATCGTCACCACCACCGCCGAGGTGATAGCCCTCAAACTGGATCCCCTCGTCCGGGGTGGTATCGCCGACTACGCCATCAAGATCAGAACTTCCGACGGGCAGATCCTCGAGATCGGTGAGTTACCCGCACCGGAATGCCACCTGTGGACAGCGGTCGTCGACGTTCTGACCGGAGACATCCGCCGAGCGCACCACCATCTGGCCCCCGTCATCCATGCCGCCGACCGGGACGAGCGGATCCGGGCACTGGTCGAGGCGGTCGCCTGGCTCGATCGACTGCTCGACATACCGGCATTTCCCGAATCCGATACCGCAACCGGATAGACCGTACGAGCGGCGCCACAGCGTCGCGGCCGACCAGGGCTGCGGCGCACACCGGATCGGTCGGCGCGAGGGATCACTCCGAGCAGTATCGAGGTAGTCCGGTTCCTGGACATCCACAAGTCCGCGAGTACGTGTGATTATTCGGAATTTCGGAATGTTCCCTGAGCGGCGGTATCTGTCCATGTGGAAGTGGGAGGTGGCGTGCCGTGCACCCTTTCCTTCCACGCCGGTCGAGGTGGGGTTCGGTACCACCGCAGACAGTACGGGCGGCCGGTGCGACGTGGTCTCCGCTCTCTCGACTGCCGGGCGGCAGACACAGGGATCATCCCGGATGGGGGGCTATCGCGGCTCGATCGGGTCCGATGCCGTAGCGAAAGCGCGCAGTTCCCGCAGTTCGGTGCGCAGTTCGTCGGCACGTTCGCGGGCGGCATCGACCTGGGCGCGGGCCGCGGCGGTCTCGGCGCGGGCGCCCGCGAGATCGGCGCGCACGGCCTCGGTGCGATCCCGCTCGGCGGCGGTGGCGGCGCGGGCGGCGGCCAGGTCGGCTTCGAGCCGGCCGACGGTGGCGGCGGCCTGATCGGCGTCGGCGCGGAGCCGGGCGAGCTGGTCGCGCTGCTGTTCGAGGAGGGCCTCGAGGTCGGCGGTTCGCCGACGGTGCGCCGCCTCCGAGTCCTCGAACCGGGTCGTCCACGCATTCAGGGCCGCGGCGTGGTCGGCGTGCAGGCGGTCGAGTTCGTCCCGCTGTTCGCGGCGGGCCGCGGCGAGTTGTGCGGTGGCGTCGTCGGCCTGCGCGAGCGCGGCGGCCGCGGCCGCGTCCGCGTCGGCGCGCTCGTCCAGGGCAGCGTCGAGTTGCTCGCGCAGCCCGGCGATCTCGGCACCGGCATCGGCGCGGACCTTGTCGGCGTCGGCCTGCACCCGGCGCAGGTGCGCCTCGAGCGCGGCCGGGTCGGCCAGCAGCGCGGTGGCCGCGGTGATCGACGCGGCCACCTCGCTCAGGCGTGCGAGGGCGGCCTGGGTTTCCTGTCGCAGCAGCGGCACCGCCTCGGCGAGGGTGGTCACGGCCGCGGCCGGATCGGTGGGGGTGGCCGCCTCGATCCGCTCGGCGCGGGCCGCCTCCTTCTGCCGTTGCCGCCAGGCCCGGACCCGGTCCGCGTCCGAGGCGTACTCGCGGCGCCGCCCTCCCCTACTGCCCTCGGTCATCGCCCCGCCCTCCGCTCGCGTCCTGAGCCCCGATCGATGCTACCTCGTACGTACCGTTTCATACGTAATATGATACGTACGAAACGATCGAGCCGAACAGCCCCGATCGCGGGTGGGCGGGTGACACCGCCCGTTCCTTCTCGCGGGGGCCGCGGCGGTGGTCGCCGCTCCTCCTCGGCTTGAGGGGGTCAGCACGCCGGGTCGAGGCCGCCCAGGTCGGGGAGGCAGTCGTCGACGGCGGCCGCGATCGTGGCGTGGTGTTCGTAGTCGTCGATCCACTCGAGCACCCCGCCGGGGTCGTCCTGGCCGGCGGTGACACCGATCCGCGCCTGGGCGTCGATCGTCAGATTCACGAACGGTGCGTGCGCCCCGGCCCGGTCGGTGTCGCGGACGAGGCGGCGCAGTGCGGCGGCGCCGGCGATCACCGCATCGACCTCGGTGGCGGCGGTGCCGGAGGCCTCGGCGACGGCCGGATCACAGGTGACGGTCCAGGTGTGCACGAGCGGGTCCTCCTTCTGGTCGGTACCGCTTCGGTGCACGCCAGTGTGCCCGGCCGCCCCGGCCGCGACCGGGGCGCACACAGGCGGTAGGGCCGGTTCTGTGGAGAACCGGGCCTACTGTGGACAACTCACTGGGGGAGTCAGCGGCCACCGCCCTGGGCGAGGGCCTTCTCGGTGGCCGGGAGCAGCACCGACCGGGCCACCTGCACGGTGCGGGCCAGCTCGGCGACGAACGCGGCGTGTCCGGCCTTGTCGAAGAACCGGAAGGTCAGCGGCCCGGCCTCCACGTCGACCCAGTGGACGTGACGGCGACGCTGCGAATCGAACGCCCCACCGGCGGTGACCTTGGAGGTGGGCACCTGGGACCAGTTCACCGTCACCACATGCTCGTCGGCAGTGAAGCGGTCCGGGCGCAGCAGGAACTGCTCGGGCAATGCCATAAGAAACCCGCCGGTGACGGGGCGGCGCAACACCGCCACCAGGCCCCGGGCGACGGCCGGGTCGGTGAAGACCATCCGCACCGCGCCGATGGTGGCGAACACCGCCGCGCTCGCGGTCAGCGCGCTGGTCACATCCAGCCGCACCTCCTGCGACGCTCCGGCGATCATGACGGTGGTGCGGGTGGTCAAGCTCGGGAAGCTCGGGGTCTGCGGCGGGGTCATGGTGACCTTCCTGCTGGAGGTGAGAACCGGCGCGGGTCCGCCTGTTCTTTTGCCCTTCTGGCAGGGAGCATTTGGACCGGCATGAGGGCCGTGGAGTGCAACTTCTGGGACGGAAAAATCTGGCCGGAGCGCAGCGGAGGAGAGAATTTTCCGGGCCGTAGGCCGCGCAGCGCCCAGGGGTTGCGCGCAGCGGACCGCCGGTCAAAATCGGAAGGCCAGAAGGGAAAAAGAAAGCCCTTCTACAGGGCGGAGCGCAGCGGAGCTCGATTCGGCGTGCGCCGCAGGCGCACCGAGGACCGCGCCCGAGGTCGACGACACCCCTGTCGGCAAAGCGCGCCGGTGCGCGCCACGAGATCACGGCCACGAAGGCTCCTGCACACCCCACCAGGGCGGGCCCCACTTCCTCTGGAGTGAGGCGGCGGCCGTCGTGCCGGCGGCGCAGCGCGCTCGTCCCTCTCCCCTGCGCCGTGCCGGTGTCGCTGGGGCATGTTGACCGGGTGACGGCCCGACGGCAGATCCTCTCACGGGGCGGGAAGGCTGTAGCCGAGCGAGGCCGGTCTGCAAAGCCGTTGCCGTCCGGAAAGGCCACAGCGAGAGGGTGTTTCCGGCCGGGCCGCGGCGCACGGAGCCTGGGAGGCACCCGCTCGGCGCGTTATAGCGCTACAACGCCCGAATTGGCGCCAAGAGACGTCCACGTTTCCGCCGGGCGCCACCATGCAAAGGTAGTTCCTGTGGAAGCCACCGCCGCCCCCGCAGCGGGTGAGGTTCGCCGTGGGCGCGGCGGATGGCGGTACGCGTGCGTTCTCCTGATCGACGTGAATCCGACCTTCGGGTGCGCGCGCCGGCAGGGCGCGTACCGACGTCGTCGGCGGCACTGAAGGCTGTGCCGGGGGTGTTGCTCCGGTCGGGGATTACAGGTCGAACAGGGAGAACTGGTCGGCTTGGGCTTGGGTTTCGGTGTCGCGGCGGTGCCGGTCGGCCATGGCGCGGGCGAGGTCTTCGGTGCAGCCGAGTTCGGTGGCGACCTCGCTCCAGTCGTGGCCGTCGTGGCGCAGCTGCCACGCCCACTGGTGCAGCTGTTCGTCGGTCTCCATGCCGGGCACCCCCTCTCGATGACCGGGGGCGCTCTCGCCCCGTGACTCGCGAGCTGCCGCGATCGTAACCGAGGCGGCACAGGTTCTTGGGCAGGCGCGCCGAGGAGGCTCCGGCCAGGTTGGGAGCCGTGCGTGGGTCGTGCCGGCAGGACCGGCCCCGGCATTCAGTGGGGCTCGGCGGAAAGCCGGTCCGGACCGGGCAGGTCGCGGACTACCGGCGGATGCGGGGCGGGCTGTAGTGATCGGCGACAATGCCGGGGGCCGGATACCGGAGGAAGAAGGTGTGATGCCAACCGTGGAGATCTTCGTCGACGAGGCGAAGACCAAGGACTATCTGATCTGCGCGGTGGTGGTGCCTTCCGAGGATCCGGCTCCCCGCCCGCAAGACGATGCGGACGCTCGAGGCCGCACAACCGCCGATCAGCTGCACCGCCGCGACGAGCGCCCGACAGAACCGGCGGATCGTGGCGGCCTTCGCCCGCACACCGGAAGATCCGGCAGGCTCACCTGTTCACCGCCCCGATCGCCGGTCGCCCGCACCGGCCGGTCCGTGACCGGTTGCTGGCCGCGTTGGCGGTGCACAGTACGAAGTTCGGGGCGCGCCGCATCCTGGTCGAATCCTGTGCCCAGGACGAGCAGGATCCCGCGGCGCTCACCGGCGCCCTCGCCCGAGTGGGGGCGCCCACGACGGTCCGGGCGAGGGTGGACCGTCCGCACGCACACGAGTTGCTGTGGGCCGCGGACCTGATCGCGTACGCCTACACCGCCGGCGGGCAGCTGCGGCGCGCGATCGACTCGCTGGTCAGCGCGGCTCGGGTGCGGTAGACAAGCGCAAAGACCGGGCGACCACGCAAAACGTGCGGGCTCCCGGCCTCACTTTCCTCGACTCTTCGCCAGGACACCTTCAACGATAGCGGGCCACTCCCCCACCGCCCCGCACCACGGATTCGAGGATGCCATGGGAACCGGGGCCGGACCGTCACGTGACACCGACCGCCGCACTACGCGGACCCCCAGGGAGGCTCGACACGGCGAGACACTTCCGCCTCCTGCGAGCCACCCTCAGCGCGGTCGTTGCATCCTCCGGATAGGCCGGCGCCCCGGCGACGGGGGGTGTAGCGCCGGGGCACGCGGGCCCCGCACATCCGAGGGGACCGTGCGCGACCCTGGCGACACTACACACACCCCCGCCGCCCCGTGTCCTGCGGCGGGGTGTCGGACCGGCGTCGTACGCTGCCAGGTGAACGCCCCGGCACCCAGCAACCTGGGCGTTCGCCCGTTTAATGAGCGAGTTGGCAGATCCTTCGCTACCCGATCGGTTTGCGCGAGTCGGACAGATAGTCAAGGTCCAAACTTTCGGTGGTCAGGTACCGCGAGAGCGGAAAGTCATCGACCGCTGCGAGTTCTGCCGTGACAGACTTAATAACGCAAGTGAGCCCCTGCTTGGATGAGGTTTCTTCACACTGGAGCGCCCAGGCCTCCGCGAGATATTGCCAGGCGAAATAGTTTTCGGTCGGGGTACGGCCGTCTCCGGTAAGGTACTCCGCGTAGGCGTTGATCTGGTGGGCGGAAGTCTTCCCGATCAAATTGGTCAGGGCGTCCGGGCACGTGCCGATGTCGTCGGGGTCTGACGGGACTAGGTCGGGTTCAAGGATGACGATGAGTGTCAGTTCATACGGCGATTTCGCCCAGTCCTCGCACTGCACTCTGAACGAGTGGACCCCCATCAAGGCTTGGCCAAGCGGTGACTGCTCCTTGCGTGCCTTAGACTGGAGGGCCTTCGTGAGCGGCTTCAGGCACTCGACTACTTCGTCGGGATAGGCGAAGCGGCCGAACCGGCGGGCGATCGAGAAGGCGAACTCGCGGATCTCCGGGTCCGTTTTGACTCCTGCTACACGCTCACACGAAAGCAGCGCTGTCTTGGACACCGTGGTGATTCCATCCAGGTCAGCAAAGAAGCCTGAGCCAATTTGCGGCACGGCTACGTACTGAGGCCGCTTCCCGGCCGCGGCCTCTCTCACGTCGTCGGGATGCTCCAAACGCACCACGGGGGCGATCTGGATGCGGCCTCGGCTCGGCAGTGACGCATCGCAGGACTGGCTCACGACAACTGCGCCGTGCGCTGTCTCGACCGGTCGAGGGTTCCAAGCCCAGTCGAAAACGAATGACTTCGCATCCCGAAATACATCCCCCTGCCGCCAGTCGCGACACGAGTCGCCGAGTTCAGGCGCGGCCACCATTGCCGCCTGATCCGATTCGCTTCCCTTAGCGCGACGCCGTTTGCATACCCTCCCAAAACTCCACACCACTATCGATCGACTCCGCCCACCTGCGTACGAAGGGGCTCACGGACCGCAGCCACCAGGCGCTCAGGACCGAACGGGGCACCCCAGGTCGGGCCGACGGAACGTTCACGGCGGAGACGGTCGACAATGCTCAAACCGTCCGACTCCACCTGCAGGAGGCGTGCCCGAACCTTCTCAGGTGTTGGCTGCGAAATCTCGGACTCGACACGACGAACGATCGCCGAGAACTCCCGCAGACGGCGTGCATTGGATTCGTTTAACCGGCCACCATTTGCCCACATGTGCACTGCACGACGAGAAACGCTTAACACCTTGCCCAACTGGTCCCATGTGAGCCCTGAGTGCTCCTTGATCCATGTGACCTCTTCGCGATCACTTCTGGACTCAGCATCCCCTACAACGCGCGAGACAACCGCTTTGGACGTCGGAGCCTCCAGTGGAGCAAGTTCACCCCGCTCGGTCCGGCCCATTGTCACGAAAGATGCAATCGGAGGGTTGTGGCCGCCAATTGAAGTCCCGTTCAAGCCGCCTAGCATGGCGATACTAGTCAGTAGAAGGGTCGCACCCGCCTTGCTCGCGTGCGGCCAAGGCAGCGCCTTGCATGACGTCGGGGCGTTGGTTCCAAACTCACTGAACTGGTACTCGGCAACCGGATCGCGGCAGTCGAGAACCTCTGTTGTGGGGGTGGTCATTGCTGCCCTCCGAAGGCTAAGAGGAACTCCTCGGTCACGGCCCAACGGAAGAACTGATACCCCCGACGCGCCAACGCTCGAACATCCTCGTAGAGGTTCTCGCCACGCTGGGTATTAGGTGCCGACTCGTGAAACGAATCCATGTCGAGCACCCATGTCGAGTAGCTGTAAGGGGGGCGCGCACTGTCGATACTCGCGCCTGCTGGAAGCAATCCCCAGCGCGCAAGGAAGGCCCCGCCGTCAAGGAACCGGTATTGCGCTTCACTGAGAGCCGAGACGAGCGCTGCCTCGGCATCCTGGGCCATTGAGACACCAAGCACCTCCGGTCGGAGAAGTTCCGGGAGTCGCTTCAAATGGTCTGGGTCGGTCAATTGGTTGGCGTATCGAACTCCGAGGCGTTCAATGTACGGCACAGAGACTTGCCGGTTCAGGGCTTCCCACGCCTCGGCGAGGCGGCGGGCGAAGTCGCTGCGGTGAACGTAGTTCGTGGTGTCGATGCTGAGGAAAGTGCCACTGAAACTGATCTGCCAGGCGCGGTCGGCGCTCATAAGACGCCACAGTCGTGTGGCGCTACGGTTCTCCCTGGCCCCTTCGGAGGTAACAGTCACAGAGACTTCCTGGCCGACCTCCATCAGTGGATACTGCTCGGCGAGCGCCGTAGCAATACCTGTTGCCACCGCATCCTCATTGATCGTGAACTGCGTGAGGTGTGGAAAGCGGATCTGCGCGATGGTGCGCACAAGCGGAGCCGAGGGCAACGGAATGTTGCCCGGCTCTTCGACGGCGAAGGGATGGGGGGTTGGCGCCATGCTTCACAGTTTACTTCACACTTCTGGAGGTTGGTGAAGTGGTGAAATTCCCATGCCATGAGATCTCGGGGCGGACGCGCCGCACCATGAGGTGTGCGCATCGCCCAGGAAGCGCCGGGGGTCACGACGTCCGCATCGATGGAGGTCACGCCTCTCCAGTCATTCCGCGCACGCAGACCGGAAGGGATGATATTTCCCCGCCAGGTCAACCCACAAGATGACTTGCATCTGACGGTCAATGCCCGCACCGACCGGTGGCATGAATACAAGTCGAAAGCGCAGTCCTGGCGTCACCGGGTACCGACCGGTCCGTGCGGCGGCCACACAGCATGACGCGTGGCCCAGATCGGCGCCTGGTCACACCGACACCAGTTGCTCCTCGCGTGCGGTGATCGCGTCGAGGGGAAGCAGCACCACCGGAGGGATCTCGAAGCCTTCGGCATAGGCGGCGTTCTTGAAGCGCTGCCAGCGTCGGCACACCGTGGACGGGGACGGGGTGTCCTCCAGCTCGGTGGCCACCTGCGCATAGGTCAGCTGCGGGCGGTCCAGCAGGATCGCCGCGACCTCCTTCTCCTCACTGCGCAGCGTGCACCCGGCCAGGAACTCGCGTAGGCCGTCGACCGTCTGGCGATAGCCACCGGACGTCGGCGCGAGAGTCGGCTCGGGCGGCGCCTCGATCGGGGCCGGGGCCTGCACGACGGCCTCCCCCG
Organism: Rhodococcus zopfii NBRC 100606 = JCM 9919; assembly: GCF_001895025.1. Classification (GTDB taxonomy): domain Bacteria; phylum Actinomycetota; class Actinomycetes; order Mycobacteriales; family Mycobacteriaceae; genus Rhodococcus; species Rhodococcus zopfii. Next base: position 1,953 of record NZ_BCXI01000017.1, on the reverse strand, counting down.
GTGCCTCCTCGTCGGGGCGCCCGGTGCCTTGCGGCTGCACCGTTGCAGGCGGGGCGGCAACAATGGAGGCATTGGTGTGCACGCGTGCACCGGGGTACTGCACGTCGGGCCCGACGGGTGCATCCACGGCGGGGTCGTGCACCCCGGGTGCACCGTGTGCAGTCGCGGGCGGCTCCTGGTGGGCGGTCGGGTGCGCGTCGTGCACCGCCTCGTTGTAGCGGCCGCGTTCGACGGCCAGCGCCCGCACGATCGTGGTGAACAGATGCAACAGGGCCAGGAACAGCAACGGCACGATCATGGCAATGCAGGCGGCGATGGCAGCCGGTTGCGGCTGGTACCCGACATCGACACCGGCCGCGGCCTGCGCGTGCCGCTGCCCGGCCAGGCGGAAGGCGTGGTAGCCGTTGCCGGCCACGCTGAGCAGGACCGTGCCCGTGGCCAGGGCCTTGCAGTACAGGCGGGCACCGCGGTAGTCGTCGTCGGTCCCCAGTGCAACGAGGGCAAGGGCGGCGGCGGCCTGTGCAACGTCGAGTGCCACCGGCGCCATCCAGGCCAGTTCGGGGCGCACGCCGATTTCCAGGGTGAGCTGGCGCAACGCGTCGAACGACAGGGTGAATGCCAGCGCTGCAAGCACCAGCGTCATCGCTGCAACAGCACCGAGGGCCGTGGTCTTCGAGTGCAATCGTCGGCGTGCACTCTGCACGAGATCGTCCTTCATGGCGAAGTTGTTCTTCCTTTAAGAGTGCCGTTGCGGTCGGGTCTTGTGGGCAGCGCAAACAGCTTGACCACAGTGCACTTAGCTATGCGCGCAACGCACGGCATGCAAGACATGCAACGCGTGCATGCGGTGGTCACAGTCCGTGCTTGTCGAGGTATTCCTCAAGAGCCTTGTCGGTAAGCGACGCCTCGCTGATCGTCCGATCCCCGGTTTCGTAGCGGAGCTTGTCCACTCCCCTGCGAAGCCGCGCTTTGAGGCTGGGGCGGATCCGCGTGTTGTGAGTCATGGTGAGACCCTCTGGTCCCTGCTCCCCCGCGGTGACGCTCGACGCCGGCCCCGCGGGAGATGGAAGGGGTGCAACATCCGACCGGAGAGGCCGCTCCGGGAGGTCTTCGGCCGGGTGAGTCTTGCGGATCGCCGGTTGCCGTTGAGCCGTCACTGTGCGCCTCCGGAAAGAATCGCGAGTTCGGTAAGGAGATCGCTGTATGCGGTCTGGAGGGAAAGAGCGCGTCCGCCACGGAACTGATGGATGGGCTGACGGAGGCTGTGGGCGTCCTGGCGGGCCGCCAACTCCGGAATGATCGTGCGAGCTACGAGATCGCCGTAGCTGTCCCGAAGTTCCTGCTCGCGAAAGATGTGTTCTCCGGTGTTGCGGCGCCGACTGAGGACTACCTTGTCGAAAGCCAGCTTCGGGTTGGCGCGTTTGCGGACAGTGCGGATGGTTTCGTCGAGTTTCTCAACGCCTTGCACGCTGTCGATTGTCGGCTCGGTGACGGCCACTACCCCGTCCGCGGCGATGAGGACCGCGAACAGCACTTTGCCGAGACTGGGCGCGCAGTCGAACAGAACGATGTCGTAGGGGCTTAGGTCCAGACCCTCGAAGGCGATGTCCAGGCGGAACACGAGATCGTTCGATCCGTCCGATTCGATCTTGCCCAGTTCTTCGTCCGCCGGGATGAGGTCGACGCCTTCCCACTCTGTTGCAACAACGGCGTCCGCGGCACTTCCTTCCGCCGTGCTGTTCATCAGGTGGTAGGTGGTAAGCATGCCTGCATCAACGGTGACGCCAAGGCCGTTGGTTGCGTTGCCCTGCGAGTCGGCGTCGATGACCAGGACTTTGCCACCTTTGGCGGACACCGCACTTGCGAGCCCGAGGGCCGTTGCGGTCTTCCCTACGCCGCCTTTCTGGTTGGCGATAGCGATTTTGCGCGGTTGCATTGCAAGCCTTTCGGTCA
>NZ_BCXI01000016.1 GCF_001895025.1 Rhodococcus zopfii NBRC 100606 = JCM 9919 | reverse complement strand
GCGAGCCCGGTACGACGGACCCGTCACAATTGCGCAGGACCTCACGGTGTTCGATATCGGGGCGGACACCGTGATCGCCAGGCAGACCACCGTCGATCCGGCGGCCTGGCCTGTTGTCGGCCCGACGAAGGTGACGGGTCCGCCCTTGTCCGCTCCGCCGCCTCCCCCGGCATGGTGGTCGGAGGCGCTCATCACCGACTGAGCAGTTGATGCGCTCGACGACCGAAGGTCTCTCGCGGTGAGTTCCACCCGCAGCCATATCGAGGACGTGAGGGGCGTTGATCGTCCCGATGGTCTTCGCGGGATTGTCCGCAACGCACGGGCCCTCGGGCAGCGGGCGTGTCGACGCGTCTCGTAGCGATACCGTGAATCGCCCCGGGTCTGTCGGAGGGGGGCGATTCAACATGGACTGCCGCTTCGAATCGATCTGCGAATCGTGCAGCTTCTCGTCACCACGATCGAGTTCCGGCCCACCCTGCAAGCCGACGCGACGACGCCGCGCACGAGGGCCGAATCGGCCGAACCAAGGTTTCCATGGCGAGCTCGGACACGTTCCACCGGGCCGAATTCGAGGCACGCCACTGGCAGGCCCACCGCGACGAGGACCTGCAACAGACTTCGCTACCGGAAACCAGTGAGCCGGTTCCGGGATACTCGAAGCATGCAATCTGCAGCGTCGGCCGGCCGCGCACCGAAGAACATGAGCTGGATTCCGGGCGGGACGTTCTGGATGGGGTCGGAGGAGTTCTATCCCGAGGAGCGTCCGGTCCACCAGGTGGGTGTAGGCGGGTTCTGGATGGACACCCATCCGGTGACCGTCGCCGAGTTCCGGCGTTTCGTGAAGGACACCGGTTACGTCACGACCGCCGAGGTCGCGCCCGAGCCGGCCGAGTATCCCGATGCCGACCCGGCGCTGCTGGTACCCGGGTCGCTGGTGTTCACTCCGCCCGCCCAGCGCGTACCACTCGACGACTATCGCCGGTGGTGGTCGTGGGTGCCGGATGCGGATTGGCGCCATCCCGAGGGCCCCGGAAGTTCGGTAGGCGGCCGCGAGCGCCATCCGGTGACACACGTGTCCCACTACGACGCGCTCGCCTACGCTCGGTGGGCGGGCAAGGAATTGCCGACCGAGTCCGAGTGGGAGTTCGCGGCGCGGGGTGGCCTCGATCGGGCCCGGTTCGTGTGGGGCGACGAGTACACCCCGAAGGGGCGGTACCTGGCCAACACCTGGCAGGGCGAGTTCCCGTGGCAGAACCTCGCGGAGGACGGGTACGTCGGCACGTCCCCGGTGGGCAGCTTCCGGCCCAACGGCTACGGCTTGATGGACGTGGCCGGCAACGTCTGGGAATGGACGACGGACCACTTCACCGCCCGCCACGGTGCGGACGGACGTGAGACCGCCCCAGCGACGGCGTGCTGCATTCCCGCCGATCCGCGCACGCTCGCGCCGGAGACCGGTGCCGAGGCCCACCCCCGGCGGGTCATCAAGGGCGGATCGCACCTCTGCGCCCCGAACTACTGCTTGCGCTACCGGCCTGCAGCCAGGCAGGGGGAAAGCGCGGAAACATCCACCTGCCACATCGGGTTCCGCTGCATCGTCCGCGGCCGCTGAGCAGCGCCGGTCAATCGATCGAGAACCAGGCCCGCACCTGCGCCTCGTGGTCGACATAGCGTTCGCCGGAGACATCGACGACGACCTTGTCGATCGTGCCCCCGGTGAAGCGGAACGGGGACACGTAGTCCGGTGTGACCGGCGAGGCGCTGTCGCGCCCGACGCAGATGCCGTCACCGACGAGGCAGAACCCCCCGGGCTGGGTGACGATCTCACCGGTGGCCACCTGGTGATCGTCGACGTAGAGGGTCAGGGTGCCGGCGAATCCCGGCATCGCCGGATCGGTGTTCTTCCCGGAGACGGCGAATTCGGCGGTGCACACGTGGGCGCCGGGCGTGAGGTCCCGGTCGGCGACCACGGTCTGCAGGTGTGTGCCGACCCAGTTGAAGGCGTAGCGCAGACGACCCTCCTTGATGTAGAGGCTGTGGCCGCCGGCAATGCCGCCGTGAGCGTAGAGGACGCCCTCGGCATCGGCCGAGTCCACGTGGACACCGGCGGCGATCGTGTAGGACCGTCCGGTGATGACGACACCGGCCGCCTCGGGGACGTCAGCGCAGTCCGGGTAGTAGACGTAGTGGTCGCGCGGCTTTCCCGGGCGGGGGCGTTCAGCGAGCACCTGTTCGAGGGCGCTGCGGTCGTCCAGCGGCAGCCCGTGGTAGCGGCCGGCGTAGTAGAACCACAGGCTCTTCAGGGTTTCCAGCCGCTCGGGTTCGGCGTCGGCGAGATCGTGCAGTTGGGCCCGGTCCTCCGCCAGGTGGTACAGCTCCCACACATCCTTGTCGAAGTGACCCCACCCGGACAGCGGCGGATGCACAGAGCAGACGAGCCACCCGTCGTGATACAGCGAGCGCTGCCCCAGCATCGCGTAGAACTGCACGTCCTTGCCCGGTGCGGCGGGATCGGTGAGCGAGGCCGCGAAACTCTCGCCCTCGAGCGGACTCTGGGTGTACCCCTTCAGGACCTCGGGCGGGGTGATGCCGAGCAACTCGTAGATCGTCGGGACGACATCGACGGCGTGGACGTACTGTGGGCGAGGCTCTGCCGAGGCGTCGATCCGCGCCGGCCACGAGAGCACGCACATGTCGGCGACGCCACCCTCGTAGCCGGCCCAACGCTTCCAGTACGGAAACGGGGTGTCGAAGGCCCACGCCCAGCCGGTGTTGTAGTGGTTGTACGACGCGGGTGTGCCCAACTCGTCGAGGTGCGGCAGGGTGCCCTCGGTGGTGTCGGGAATCCCGTTGAAGAACCGCCATTCGTTGAACGATCCGTTCGGCCCACCCTCACCGCTGGCACCGTTGTCGGACACCACGACGATGAGGGTGTTGTCGAGCTCGCCGGTCGCTTCGAGCAGGCCGATCACCCGGCCGAGCTGGTCGTCCGTGTAGGAGATATAGCCGGCGAAGACCTCGGCCATCCGCACGAACAGGCGTTGCTCGTCGGCGGTGAGCGAATCCCACGGCCGGACGGTGTCGAGCAGCGGCCACGGCTGTCCGTCGGGTCCGGTGGTGGCCGGCTCCCCGTGCGGATTGATCGGGGAAAGCTCGGTGCCCTCGGGCAGCAACCCGAGGTCCTTCTGCCGCTGCAGGATCTCGGCGCGGATGGCCTCGTAGCCCTGGTCGAACTTTCCCCTGTACCGGTCGGCCCATTCGGTGAACACATGATGCGGGGCGTGCCCGGCCTGGGGTGCCAGGTACATGAAGAACGGTTTGTCCGGGTCGACGGCCTTGGCGTCGAGAATGAACTCGATTGCCTTGTCCGCCAGATCTTTCGACAGGTGATAGCCGTCCTCCGGAGTTCCGGGGGCGTCGATCGGATGGTTGTCGTACACCAGGTCGGGGAACCAGCTGCTCGACTCGCCGCCGAGGAAGCCGTAGAAGCGCTCGAACCCGCGGCCCAACGGCCACCGGGCCTTGACCGCCGACATGTTCATCTCGTCGCCGGGGGTCAGGTGCCACTTGCCGACACAGTAGGTGTTCCACCCTCGTTCACCCAGCACTTCGGAGACGAACCCGTTCTCGAAGGGTATGTGGGTGGAGATGCCCGGGAACCCGGCGCTGAACTCGGCGATGGTCGCCATGCCGTTGGTCGTCGCGTTACGCCCGGTCAGCAGCGACGCCCGGGTTGGGGAACACAGCGCGGTGGTATGGAAGTTCGAGTACTTCACACCCCGGTCCGCGATCCGGCGCATGGTGGGTGTCTCGATCGGGCCCCCGAAGATGTCCATGCTGCCGTACCCGACGTCGTCCCACGCGATGATCAGGACGTTCGGGGCGCCCTCGGGTGCCTGCGCGGGAAGATACGGTGCCCAGTTCGGGACGGAGTCGCGAATGTCGACGGCGATCTTTCCGCGGTGAGTTCCTGCCATGGCGACGCTCCTGATTTCGAGCAAACCTGCCGGCCTCCGGAACCCCGAGCGTAGCAACCGGCCTGATCGCCGAACATGCAAACTGCCCGATCCGCCGAAGTTCTTCGCACGGTGCCCCGGATCCGGCAGAATGTGACCACGCCGCCCTCAGGTCCATCTGGCGCCGGAGACCTCTGCGGCGAGGCGAGAAGGACTCGGACCATGATTTGGATCATCCTGACGTTCCTGGGAATTCCACTGTGGTTCTGCGCAATCGCGCTCGGCATCCTGCTGCGCGGACGCCACCGGGTCAAGCACCTACCCGGCGGATTCGGCTGCAAGGTCCGGGTCGTCTCCGGCCAGGTTCCGGGACTGAAGTCGGAGTTCTCCCGGATCACCGGCGTCGGACACTGGATCCACGCGGTCCTGGTGCTTCACGGCGGCAACCCGTTCCTCGCCCGCACCGGTCTGTGCGGAATCCAGGCTGTCGAGAGCGGACCGTCGGATATCGACCCCGCAACGGCGAAGCGGATCGACGACCCGGTCGCGGTTCGCTTCCGGCACGACAACGGCGCGACGCTCGAATTGGCGTGCGCACGCGACGATCTCGAGGCGATGCTCGAGCCGTTCGGACAACAGCGGTGGACGGCCGACGCCCCCGTCCACCGCCCGCCGCCCTCGGAGGCAGCATCGTGACCTGGGCGCTTCCGGCGATCTCCGGAATCCTGCTCGTCTTCGCGGCGATCTCCGGACGGGTAGCCGGCACTCCCCTCACGGCGCCGATGGTCTTCACCGTCGGCGGCCTCGTGCTGGGCGCACAAGCTACCGGACTGATGGACCTCGAGGCCACCAGCGAAACGGTGAAGTTGCTCGCCGAGATCACCCTCGCCCTCGTGCTCTTCTCCGACGCCTCCCGCGTGAACCTGATTGCTCTGCGAGCCGAGATCGCACTCCCTGCACGCCTTCTCGGCATAGGACTACCCCTGACCATCGCCGCCGGATTCGGCGCCGCGGTGCTCGTCCTGGGCGACCTCTCCTGGCCCGAGGCGCTGCTGCTCGCCGTGCTCCTCGCGCCCACCGACGCCGCGCTCGGGCAGGCTGTGGTCACCCTGCCGCTCCTGCCGTCGCGGGTGCGACAGGGACTCAACGTGGAAAGCGGCCTCAACGACGGCATCTGCGTTCCGCTGTTCCTGATCGCACTGGCGATCGCGCGCGCCGAGTCCGGGGCAATCGGCGGCGGTTCGGCCGTGCGGTTGGTCACCGAGCAGATCGGCTACGGCATCCTCGCCGGGGTAGGTGCCGGGGCCATCGCGGCCGCGGTGCTCATCCTCGCCGGGCGCCACCGCACGATCGACCCGTTGTGGGTTCAGATCGTGCCGGTGGCCGCCGCCACTCTGGCCTACACCGTCGCCGTGCCCCTCGGCGGCTCGGGATTCATCGCCGCGTTCGTCGGTGGGCTGACCTTCGGGACGATCCGACACCGCGCGGAAGGGGATGTCTCCCACCTGATCGACGAAGCCGGGGATGTGTTCAACGCCGTGACGTTCATCGTTTTCGGCGCGGTGTTCCTGGGACCGGCCCTCGGGAACCTGTCGTGGCCGGTGCTCGCCTACGCCGTGCTGAGCCTGACCGTCGTGCGCATGCTGCCTGTCGCGCTCGCGCTGCTCGGCACCCACGCCCGCCCCCCGACCCTTGCCTTCGTCGGCTGGTTCGGCCCCCGCGGGCTGGCCACCATCGTCTTCGTCATCCTGATTCTCGAAGAACCCGGCACCCTGCCCCACGAGGACCTACTACTGCTCACCGCCGTCATCACCGTGGGCCTGTCGGTCCTCGCGCACGGGGCCACCGCTGCTCCCCTCGCCGACCGGTACGCCGCATGGTTCCGCCGCAACCCGCGACCCGAACAGCAGCCGGCCCACGGGGCGTAGACGTCAAGGCGCGGCACCGGGTCGACCCGGCGTCCGGAACGTGCGTTCTGCCCTTTTCGGGTCCATCCGCTGCCGTAGGTCATCGGATGGAACGACCTCCACCGATCCCCATTCCGGGTGCGGCCGGCAGGTCTAGCGTCGACTCTGTAGAACACATCGGCAGACCGACTTGCCAGGTCGTCATCGGACTCTCCGACAATCCGGCCGTCCGGGACGGCGCGGCCCGTCCCCGGGCCGCCCGCCGCACGAAGAACCCGCGAACGAGCTGCCGTACTTGGCATTTCACCCCGACAGCTCGGCAGAGGAGATGACAGGATGACCGAACAAGTCCGACAAGAACTCGGCGGCGACGTCGACGAACTCGGTCCGGTGGACTGGATCGTGGTGGAGTTCCCCGGCAGCAAGTTCAGGGGGGAGATCGCACCCGCGCTCGACGAGCTCGTCGAACAAGGAACAGTGCGCGTCCTGGATCTGCTGTTACTGAAGAAGGATGCCGACGGATCACTCGAAGCGTTCGAGCTCGCCGACCTGGACGAGAGCGAGATCGGTGCGCTGCGCTCCTACGAAGCCGAGCTGGCGATGTTGCTCAGCGAGGAGGACGTGGAGGCGGTCGCCGCGGCCGTCGAGCCCGGCAGCACCGCGGCGCTGCTGGTTTGGGAGAACCTGTGGGCCGCGCCGTTCGCGTCGGCGGTACGCCGCGCCGGCGGACAGCTGGTGGCCAGCGGCCGCATTCCCGTGCAGGCCCTGCTGGCCGCAATCGAAGCCGACGAGCAAGAAGGAGACTGATATGCCTCTCGCAGCCAGGAGAATGCGACGCGCCGCGGTGATCGGACCCGCACCCGTGGCCCGTACGGCCACCACCGTCGCGACGGCGGCGGTCGTCGCTCACGGTGTCCGCCGGCGTTCCGACCGCCGGGAAGATCGACGAGAAGACCGCAGAGACCGGCGCTGAGCCGCCGTCGAAACACGAACCGGCTCCCCGGCGGCGTGCACACCGTCGGGGAGCCGCCCACACCGCAGAGGGCCGATCGCGCCATTCCTGTCCATACCTGTCCAGCGGCGACATGACGGCGGCATCCGCAGGTTCCGCATCAGCATTCCGCCGCCCGAGCAGCTCGCCTACCTCGCATCGCAGGTATCGGCACCTGGTCGCTCTCGAGCTCCTCGAATGGCCAGTTGCAGTTGCTGTCACCGCGGGCCACCTTCTGACCGAAGCGCACCACCACCACCGCCTCCTCCTCAGGGCCCCGGCAAAGTCATGCAATTGCATGTCAGATGGTGTGAAGTAGGTCGATCGGCCGGTGCGGGTCGCGGCTGTGGTGCCGCAGGGCGGTGGCGATGCTCCGGCAAGGCTGGAATATCGTTCCAGGGAAACGACTTCAACAATTTCTGCAGGGATCGTTGATTGTTCTTCACGGTGAACACGCAATGTCCGCCGCGACCGACGATATGGTCGGCGGTGCCCCGCAGGCAGTGCAATGCATCCGCGGTGACCACCACATCGGTGAGATCGAGCGCATCGAGCAGATCGGTGATCAGCGGGATCTCGTTCGTCTTCGCACCGACCTCAACCTGCCCGAGAACCACCCCAATGCGCTGGTCCAGCGCCGCGGCGTCGAGACGGCCGGGGGCGCGTCGGGTCGTCGATTCCGACGGTGGCCGACCCTCGATCCCGAGCCGGTCCAGCACATCTGCCGGCACGTCGTGAACCCATTCCGCGACCGCAGTGAACGAGCGGGGCGCCGGCACCCACCCCGGCCATCGCGACCGACATCAGAAGCCAATGCTCGGAGTTCTCGGCCCCACTACACGTTGAAGCGGAACTCCACGACGTCGCCGTCTGCCATGACGTAGTCCTTGCCCTCCATGCGCACTTTGCCGGCTGCCTTGGCTGCGGCCATGGACCCGGCCGCGTCGAGGTCGGCGAACGAGACGACCTCGGCCTTGATGAAGCCGCGCTCGAAGTCGGTGTGGATGACGCCGGCGGCCTGCGGAGCGGTATCGCCCTTGTGGATCGTCCAGGCGCGGGCTTCCTTCGGGCCGGCCGTCAGGTAGGTCTGCAGACCGAGGGTGTGGAAGCCGGTGCGGGCCAGGGCGTGCAGGCCGGGCTCGGATTGCCCGATCGAGTCCAACATCTCCTGCCGGTCCTCCTCGTCGAGCTCGAGCAGTTCCTGCTCGACCTTCGCGTCGAGGAACACCGAGTCGGCGGGCGCGACGGACGCGCGCAGCTCGGCGACCTTCGCCTCGTCGGTGAGCACCGCCTCGTCGGCGTTGAACACGTACAGGAACGGCTTGGTGGTCAGCAGGTGCAGTTCGCGCAGCAACGCGAAGTCGAGCTTGTCCTTGACGCTGAAGAGCGTCTTGCCCTCCTCCAGGAACGCCTGAGCCTTCACGGCCTCCTCGTGCTGAGGCTTGAGTTCCTTGTTCTTCTTCGCTTCCTTCTCGAGACGCGGCAGCGCCTTCTCGAGGGTCTGCATGTCGGCGAGGACGAGTTCGGTCTCGATGATCTCGATGTCCGACGCCGGGTCGACGCGGCCGTCGACGTGCACGACGTCGTCGTCGGAGAACACGCGCACCACCTGGCAGATGGCGTCGGCTTCGCGGATGTTCGCAAGGAACTTGTTGCCGAGCCCGGCCCCCTCGGATGCGCCCTTGACGATGCCGGCGATGTCCACGAACGACACCGCGGCGGGCAGGATGCGCTCGGACCCGAAGATCTCGGCGAGCCTTTTCAGCCGCGGATCGGGCAGCTCGACCAGGCCGACGTTCGGCTCGATGGTGGCGAACGGATAGTTCGCGGCGAGCACGTCGTTCTGGGTCAGCGCATTGAAGAGCGTCGACTTGCCGACGTTGGGAAGTCCGACGATTCCGAGAGTAAGGCTCACGGGATCAGCATTCTACGTGGTCACGCGCCGGGTCCGTCATCCGCACGACGTGCGACGGCGACGAGCCAGTCCGTGTCGTCGCGCCAGGGACGCAGATCCCACGTCGCGAAGCGCTGTTCGAGGGGCATCCCGACGGCAGCGAGATCCGCGGCGAACTGCTCCGGGCGGTAGGCGCTGCGGGTGGTGAACCCGGCGACGAACACCCCGCCGGGCCGCAGGTGTGCGGCGATCGTGGCGAGCACCGCCCGTTCGCTGCCCGGTTCCAGGAACACCATCACGTTGCCGGCGGCGACGACCGCGTCGAACGGCTCGCCCGGCAGGTTCAGGGTCGCCAGGTCCGCGAGGTGCACGGTCAGCTCGGGGTGGCGTCGGGCCTCGTCGACCAGCACGGGATCGAGATCGACGGCGGTCACCCGGTGACCGCGCCGGGCCAGTTCGGCCCCCACCCTGCCGGTGCCGCACCCGGCGTCGAGGACCCGGCTGCCGCGCGCGAGGACGACGTCGACGAAGCGGGCTTCGCCGTGCACGTCGGCGCCCGACGCCTCGAGATCGGTGAACCGTTCGATGTAGGCGCGGGAATCGTCGGCGCTACGCTCGGCCTGCCATCGGGTGCTCATGCACTCGAACGTACCGAGCCGGCAGACGTTACGGGCAGGCGACCTTCACGAGCTGCGCGATGCGCGCCGCCTGGTCGTCGGTCGGTGCCACCGAGCCGTTGGTGGCGAGTTCCTTGACGGTCGCGTCGATATCCTCCTGCGGCGCCTGGTCCTCGATCATCGGGCACGTGTCGGTGACGATCTTCTCGATCGACTGGGTTTCCCGATCGGCGGCCAGGTCCGGGTAAGCGGTGCGGAATGTGCCGACGAACGCACTGAGCTTCGCCTGATCGATCGCACCGCCGGCCTGCTCGGCGGCGCTCGACGCGGCGCTCTGCACCGACGACACGGCACCCTCGGCCTGCTCGCGAACACTCGTCATGACCGCACCCACGGACGACTGCAGCTGCTCGCCGGCCGGGGTGTCCTCCTCGGAGGTGCACGCGGCCAGCGTGCATGCGACCGCGACGGCGGCGACGGCAGCCGGAACGGACTTCCGGATCCGGGATCCCACGCTTCGTGTGCTCATGCCCCCGAGAGTGCCACGGGCTCCGCTGCCGAACGGCAGGAATCGCCGAATTCCGGCACGCACTGAACCCGCGGTCCGGAGACCCGCCGACGATTCGTGCGGGTCCGACGCGACGCCCACGTGCAGCAAGAAACACGGCGTGCGCTCGGTTAGATTGTCGGAACCAGGCCGTCGGAAGGATCCCCGTTGAGCGAAACGAAGTCCACGCCCGAAGCATCCGCTCGTCCCGTAGACCGGGGTGCGGTCATCGGCGCCGGCGGCATCTGGCTCGCCAAGGTCTCCGCATGCGTCGTCCTGATCGCGGCGGGCGCGCTCGTCATCGGCTGGATCATCGAGAAGATGTGGGTGGTCGTGCTGCCGGTCGCCCTCGCAATCGTGGTCTCGACGATCCTGTGGCCGCCGACCCGCGGCATGATGAAACGCCGTATCCCACCCGCGGCGGCCGCCTCGATCACCTTGCTGGTGTTCTTCGCGATCGTCGCCGGCATCATCGCCGGCATCGTCCCGTCGGTGGTGTCGCAGGCCCCGGAGCTGGCCAACAAGGCCACCGAGGGCATCCACACGGTGGAGGACTGGATTCAGGGACCGCCGTTCAACCTCCGCGACGAGCAGCTCGAGAAGGCTGTTCAGGCGGTGGTGGAGAAGGTCCAGGGCAGCGCCGCGACCATTGCCAGCGGCGTGTTCTCGGGGGTCAGCACCGCCGGCTCGCTGCTGGTCACGCTCGGTCTGGTGCTGGTCCTGGCGTTCTTCTTCATCAAGGACGGCCCGCGGTTCGTGCCGTGGCTGCATGCTGTCGGCGGCGGCCGCGCCGGCCGGCACCTCGAGGCGGTGCTGATCCGTATGTGGGACACGCTCGGCGGGTTCATCCGAACCCAGGCGCTGGTGAGTCTCATCGATGCGTTCTTCATCGGTCTCGGGCTGGTCATCCTCGGTGTTCCGCTCGCGCCGGTACTCGCGATCATCACATTCATCGGCGGGTTCATCCCGATCGTCGGCGCGTTCGTCGCCGGGGCCCTGGCGGTCCTCGTCGCGCTCGTGGCGAACGGCCTGACCACCGCGATCATCGTGCTGGGCATCATCATCGCGGTGCAGCAGCTCGAAGGAAACGTGCTGCAGCCGGTGCTGCAGTCGCGGAGCATGCACCTGCACGCGGTCATCGTGCTGCTCGCGGTGACGGCCGGGTCGTCCCTGTTCGGCATCGTCGGGGCGTTCCTCGCGGTGCCGGTTGCCGCGGTCGCTGCCGTGGCGATCCGCTACGTCGGCGAACAGATCGACGAACGCGTCGAAGCAGCCAACGAGAAAGCTGCCGGGACGGACGAGCCGGACGCATCCCTCGCCCTGCCCGCACCGGGGGCAGGCTCGGCACCCGAGCCGACCTGACCGACCTGGCCGGGCTCAGCTCGCGATCTCGACGGTCGAGCCTGCCCGGCCGCGGACCACGTGCAGCCGGCTCGGGATGCGCTGACGCATCTCGTCCACGTGGCTCACCACCCCGACGACACGACCACCGGCGCGCAGTTCGTCGAGCACCCCCATCACCGAGTCGAGAGCGTCGGCGTCGAGCGTGCCGAAGCCCTCGTCGATGAACATCGTGTCGAGAACGAGTCCCCCGGATTCGGCGGCGACGACGTCGGCGAGCCCGAGCGCCAACGCGAGCGACGCCTGGAACGACTCACCACCCGACAGCGTCTTCGTCGACCGCACCATCCCGGTGTATTCGTCGTGGATGTCGAGGCCCAGCCCACCGCGTCTGCCGTGGCTGCCCGCGGCATCCGAGTGCACGAACTCGTAGCGTCCGCCCGACATGCGACGCAACCGCTCCGACGCCGCCTCCGCGACCTCCTCGAGCCGCGCCGCGAGCACATAGGACCGCAGCGACATCTTCCGGGAATTCTGCCCGCCACCGGCGATCACGTCCGCCAGCCCGGCCAGTTCGTTCTGCTCGGCGCGCAGCGGCGCGAGCTTCGCGTCTTCCTGCTCGAGCCGCATCGTGTACTTGTCGATGTCCGCGAGACGCCGATCGGCCTCCGAGGCGGCGGCGAGCGCCGCGTGCAGCTCGGCGGCGGCGGCGGTCGCGGCGTCCTGTCGTGCCGCGACGTCGACCGCCTCGTCTCCGGTGAGCGTCGCGATCTCGGGATCGGCGAGGGTGGCCGCCGCGACCGCGCGCGCCTCCTCGGCGGTGCGGACGAGCGCGTCGATCTCGCCCAGCCGCGCCGCGGGTCGCACGGCGGCCAGCGCGGCCTCCAGGTCGTCGAATCCGGCGTCGGTGGCGGCCCGCTCGGCGTCGCGGGCCCGCTCGCCGGCGAAGGTCCGGGCCCGGGCCGCGGCGATCCTCCTGTCGAGCAGCTCGGTCGCGGCGGCCGCGAGCGCCGCCAACTGCGCGCGGCGGTCGACGAGCGAACCCCCGTCGCCGACCGCCGCGTGGATGCGCGCCCGGATCTCGTCCGCTTCGGCGGCAGCGACCGCGTCGGCCTGCGCAACCTCCGCGACCTCGGTCTGTGTGGTGCGCAGCCGCTCCTGCAGGTCGGCGTCGAGCCGTTCGAGCGTGGCGACCTGCGCGCGGCGTCGATCGAGTTCCCCTGCCTCCGCGGCGGCCGCGTCGTGCGCCGCCCCGGCGGCGTCGCGTTCGGCGGCCAGATCGTCGACCGGGCGGTCGCCACACCGTTGCCGCAGGGCCGCAATGACATTCGCGGTCTCCGCGACCGCAGCCGTTGCGTCGGTGAGCGCCGCGTCGGCACGCTGCTCGGCCTCACGAGCCACGTCCTCGTCGGCCTTGGTGACGGTGCCCGGCGCGGGCCGCGCCGGCGCGGGATGGTCCGTGGATCCGCAGACCGCACACTCCCGCCCGTCGACCAGCTCGGCCGCCAATTCGGCTGCCATACCGGCGATCCGCCGCTCGCGGACGTCGAGCAGCGCGGCGCGGGCATCGAGATGCGCAGTGCGCAACTCCACGACGCGCTGCTCTCGCTTTCCGAGTTCGACACTGCGCGAGGCAAGTTCGTTCGCCGCAGCGACCGCATCGGCTGTGCGATCGCGTGTCGCGGCGAGACCGGGCAGCCCCGCGGCGGCCTGTTCCGCGGCGCGGACGGCGTCGGCGGCCTCGGTGCGGCGCGCGGGCAGCGTGTCCCGCTGCGCGGTGAGTTGTGCGAGCTCGGCGGCGAGCGTGCGGCGACGCTCGTCCAGCCGCGACCGCTCGTCGTCGAGGGTCGCGACGCGACGCTGCTGCGCGAGCAGGTCATCGAGCCGCACAACCTCCGCGGACCACCGCTGTTCGTGTGGCCGGATCCGATCGCGGTCGCTGTCCTGCGGCTGCTCGGGCAGATCGTCGATCAGCACACGGGCCTCGTCGTCGGCCAGTGCGGCGGCAGCATCGGCCGCCGCCTGCAGCGCCGACGCGGCGGCGGCCGCGGCCCGGCGCGACTCCGCGCCGGTCACCGCGACCGGCGCAGCCCGCAACGCAGCCGCCCGCTCGGCGGTGAGCGCAGCCCGCTCGTCCGCAGCGGCATCGAGTTCCGCGAGATCGGCGTGCGCGGCGGCTCGGCGCTCCAGTCGACGCGCCAGCGCGACCGCATCCTCGAGCGCGGCGCGGGCGGTGTGGTCCGCCTCGCGGGCGGCACCGAGCCGGGCGACCGTGCTGTCCCGGGTGTCGGCCGCGTCCTCCCGCAGCTTGCGTGCCCACCCGACGGGGTCGGCGTCGGCGCCGGCCTCGATCCCGGCCGACGCGTCGACCTTCGCGCTGAGGACGTCCACCTTCTTCTGCTGCTCGGCGAGCTTCTTGGCGCCCGCCGCCGCGCGATCGCGGAACCACTTCTCGACGTCGCCGAAGACCGTCGTGTCGAACAGCCGCTCGAGCAGCGCGCCGCGTTCCTTGCTGTCGGCCCGGAGGAACTTCGCGAACTCTCCCTGCGGTAACAGCACGACCTGGAAGAACTGCGCTGCGCTCATGCCGAGCAGCGCGCCGACGACCTCACCGATGTCCTCGTGCCGCGAGAGGTTCTCCCCCGACCCGTCGAGCCAGATCAGCGTCGCCTTCGCCTTCTCCTTGGTCGTGCCCGTACCGCGCAGCTTCGCACGTTCGTACTCGGGGCTGCGGAGGATGCGCAGATGCCGGCCGGCGATCGTCGCCTCGAGCATCACCTGCGGGACGGCACCGGCGGCAGCGTGATCGGACACCAGCCGCCGCCCCTCGGCCCTCGCCCCGGGCACGGTTCCGTAGAGAGCGAACGCCACCGCATCGAGGATCGAGGTCTTGCCCGCCCCGGTGCGGCCGTGCAGCAGGAACAGCCCGTCGGCGCCGAGTTCGTCGAAGTCGACCCGGACCGTGTCGGCGAACGGCCCGAACGCCGTGACCTCGAGTGCATGCAGCCTCACGCCGGCACCTCCGCCGCGCCGATCTCGGCGCCGGCGGCGGCGGGGGCGCGGTCGCCGCCGGCCCGGTCCGCTTCTCGCAATGCCTGTTCGATCCAGCGGGCTTCTCGCCGCGACGGCTCCGACCGCACATCCGACAGGAACGCGCACGCGACTTCGACGTCACTGCGTCCGTGCACCTTCTCCCGGTAGGTGGTTCCCGGCATCGGGTCGGGGCGTTGCCAGACGACGTGCACCGCGTGGGGGAACCGCTTCTGCAGCCGCCGCATCGCATCGAGCGGGCGGACCGCATCGGACAGCTCGGCCGCCACGTAATGATCCTCCGCACCGGTGTGCGCGGGATCGGCGAGCAGATCCTCGAGTGTTCCGGACAGCTGGCTCAGACCTCGCACGACCGGAAGGTCGACCCGCTCGACCGACGTCCGGCCGGTCTCGCCGAGGTCGACGAGCCACACCGCCTTGCGGTGGCTGCGCTCGCCGAACGAGTACGGCAGCGGCGACCCCGAATAGCGAACGTGCTCGGCGACCGTCTGCGGAGAGTGCAGGTGCCCGAGCGCGACGTAGTCCACGCCGTCGAACGCGGATGCCGACACGGTTTCGACACCGCCGACCGAGATGGACCGTTCCGATCCGGTGGCCTCTCCCCCGACGACGAACGCGTGCGCGAGCAGCACCGTCCGGCCGCCGCGCGCCTCGGCGTCGGCGCGAACCCGGCTCATCGCGGCGTCGAGGATCTCCTGATGCGAGCGGGCCTTCGGCACGCCCAGTTCGGCCCGGGTGATCTCCGGTTCGAGGTAGGGGATGCCGTAGAACGCGACCGGGCCGTGGTCGTCGTCGAGGATCACCGGCCGGTCCAGCTCGGACACCTTCGTGATCAGGTGCAGACCACCCTTGGCGGCGAACGCCGCGCCGGCGCCGAGCCGCACCGGTGAGTCGTGGTTGCCGGACGTCGCGACGATGATCGCGCCGGCGTCGCGGATCGCTTCGAGACCGGCGTTGCACACCGCGACGGCGTCCGAGCTGGGAATCGACCGGTCGTACACGTCGCCGGGCACGACAACGACGTCGACGGCGCGCGCCGCGACCAGCTCGGCGATCGCGGTCAGTGCGCGTGCCTGGTCTCCCAGCAGGTCCACACCGTGGAAGGTGCGGCCGATGTGCCAGTCGGAGGTGTGCAGGATCCGCATGGCGACGACCGTAGAGGACCGCACCGACACGTCCGGTTCGGGGTGAGTCGCCCACAGGATGTCGGTCCGGTGCGGCATCATCCGCCTCATGACTGCTCTCACGGCACTCGGGCTGATCGTGGCGCTCGTTCTCGGGTTCGGTCTGGGGTGGCTGGCGCAAGCGTCGCGGACCGGCGACCGGGCCGCGCGCGCGGAGGCGCAGCTCGCGGCGCTGCGCGACAACGAGACGCAGTTGCGGCAGTCGCTCGGCGCGGTCAGCGAAGACGCGGCACGCCGCCAGTCCGGCGCGATCGGCGAGCAGGTGTCGCGGCTGGTGGGACCGCTGCAGGACGCGGTGGGCGCGCTGGCCCGTCAGGTCGAGCATGTCGAGCGAAACCGGGTGCACGCGTATGCGGGGCTGACCGAGCAGGTGGAGGGCATGCACCGCGCGTCGCAGTCGCTGTCTCAGCAGACCCAGCAGCTCGTGACGGCGTTGCGGGCACCGCAGGTGCGGGGCCGGTGGGGTGAGATCCAGCTCGAGCGGGTCGTCGAACTCGCCGGGATGGTCCGGCACTGCGATTTCGACACGCAGGTCGCCGCCGAGGGAGTGCGTCCGGACCTGCTCGTGTATCTCGCGGGCGGCAAGCAGATCGTCGTGGACGCGAAAGTCCCGTTCGCCGCATATCTCGACGCGGCGCAGGAAGAGGACATCGCCGAACGCGATCGGCATCTGGCGCGACACGCCCGGCAACTGCGCACCCACATCGATCAGCTGTCCGCGAAGGCGTACTGGGAGTCGTTCGATCCGACCCCCGAATTCGTGGTGCTGTTCGTGCCGGGCGATCCGTTCCTGGATGCTGCGCTCACCGCGGACGGGGGTCTGCTGGAGTACGCGTTCGGCCGGAACGTGATCCTCGCGACACCCACGACGCTGGTGGCGTTGCTGCGGACCATCGCGCACACGTGGCGGCAGGAGGCGTTGTCGCGGGACGCCGCGCAGATCCACCGGCTCGGCCGCGAGCTGTATCAGCGGCTCGGCACCGTCGGCACCCACCTCGACCGGCTCGGCGCGCAGCTCGGCAAGGCGGTCGATTCGTTCAACCTGACGGTGTCGTCGATGGAGACCCGCGTCGGGGTGACCGCCCGCAAGCTCAGTGAACTGGAGATCTTCGACGGCGACGTGCCCGAGGTGCACCGGGTCGATGCGTGGCCGCGACGCACCACACCCACCGAAACGCCGGATTCGGCCGGTCCGGTCGACGAAGCAATCTGATTCGACCGTCTACTGTTTATGTGTGTCTGCATCCCAACGTGCTCGCTCGGCGGTGCCGCTCGACATGCGCTCGCTGGCTCCGACCATGCCCGGAGTGCCCTGGTGGGGTGCCATCGTCATCGCCGCCGGGGCGACGCTGCTCGGCGCTGTGCTCGACGCGTTCCGCGGTGACGAGCTGACGACGGTCTTCTCCGTGTTCTACGTGCTCGGGTGCATCGCCGCGGTCGTCGCAGTGCAGCATCGCGGTGTGTTCACCGCGATGGCGCAGCCGCCGCTGCTGCTGGTGACGGCGATTCCACTCGCCCAGGAGTTGCTGTTCGAATCGAGCGGCTCGGGCCTGCGGGACCTCGCCCTGAATGTCGCGTATCCGCTGGTGAACCGGTTCCCGGCGATGCTCGTCGCGACCGCAGCGGTACTGGTCATCGGGGGTGTCCGCATCTATCTGGCCCAGCAGGACGGGACGGGTCGTCCCGCGGCGGCGACGAGATCCCGGAACTCGGCATCGAAGGGCTCGGCAACGAGGACCGCTGCCGCCAAGCGGTCGCGTCCGGCGAGTCAGAAGACCCCCGAACGCGCGACCGCTCCCCGTCGGGACACCGTCGACGAACCCGTTGCACGGCCGCGGGCAGCGACGGCACCGGCTCGCTCGCGGCCGAGCCCGGACCCTGCCCCGCAGAAGCCCGCCCGTCCCCGTCGGGAACGCGAGCCGTCCGCCCCGAAGAAGGCGTCCGTGCGGCAGGTCGCCGACACCCGCGACAACCCGGCCGTTCAGCGCCGGCCGGTGGACGACGGTCGCCCTCGACGGGCCGAACCGGTGTCGCGCCGCGAACCGGACCCGACACGCCGCGAGGTACAACCCGAGCGGCAGGCCCCCCTCCGCGCGACACCCCGGCCGCAGGTGAGCACCCCGGCGTATCCGCCGCCCGCGGTGCGTTACCGCGACCGCTACGAGGACTGAGGTGCGGCTCAGCCGCCTTGCCGGGCTGCGCGCAGCTCGCGCGGCAGGGCGAACACCAGGGTCTCGTTGGCCGTGGTGACGGTCTGCACGTCGCGGTAGCCGTGTTCGGAAAGCAGATCGAGTACACCGCGCACGAGGATCTCGGGCACCGACGCACCCGAGGTGATGCCGACGGTCTGGACGCCGTCGAGCCACGCGGGATCGACCTCACGCGCGTAGTCGACCAGGTGCGCGGCCTTCGCGCCGGCACCGAGGGCGACCTCGACCAGTCGCACCGAGTTCGACGAGTTGCGTGATCCGACGACGATCACCAGGTCGCACTCGGGCGCCATCGCCTTGACCGCGACCTGCCGGTTCTGGGTGGCGTAGCAGATGTCGTCGCTCGGCGGGTCCTGCAGCAGCGGGAACTTCTCGCGCAGCCGTTTGACGGTCTCCATGGTCTCGTCGACGCTCAGCGTGGTCTGCGACAGCCAGATCACCTTCGCCTCGTCGCGGACCCGGATGGCGTCGACGGCGCCGGGGCCGTCGACCAGTTGCACGTGGTCCGGGGCCTCGCCGGCGGTACCTTCGACCTCCTCGTGGCCTTCGTGCCCGATGAGCAGAATGTCGTAGTCGTCGCGGGCGAAGCGCTTCGCTTCCTGATGAACCTTGGTCACGAGCGGGCAGGTCGCGTCGATGGTGTGCAGGTCGCGGGCGGCGGCCGCCGCGTGGACCGCCGGGGACACCCCGTGCGCGGAGAAGACCAGCACCGATCCGGCGGGCACCTCGTCCGTTTCGTCGACGAACACGACCCCGCGCTCGGCGAGCGTGTCCACCACGTGCCGGTTGTGGACGATCTCCTTGCGCACGTAGATCGGCGCTCCGTGCTTCTCGAGGGCCTTCTCCACGGTCTCGACCGCGCGGTCGACTCCGGCGCAGTATCCGCGGGGCTCGGCGAGCAGCACCCGCTTCCCTGCCGCCGCGGTCCCCGCCGACCGTGTGATACCGACTTCGAGTGGAACAGGCACAGACATGCCTCCAGCGTACGGGCCGTCACGGGACAGAGCCCGTCCCGGCTACCGGCGGCGCCCCGTCTCGGCTACCAATCACGGGGTTCGTGAGGCAGTCTTGGGGGCATGATCCGTCCACCGTTCATGGCTCGGGTGGCGGCCGGGGTCGCCGTCACCGCCTACGAAGAGACCCTCAAGCTGCCGTCGACGGCGCTCGCGCTGCCGATGACGACGGTCAGTCAGGTCCTGCAGACGACGATGCGGGTCCAGCAGTCGATGACCGCGCTCGCGATCAAGGGGGATCGCCTGTTCGAGGCGCTGGGCGCCCGGGCCGAGGAAACCCCGGAGTGGGCGGTGTTCGACGAGGACGCGCCGGGGCCGGACGCCCGGGCCGCGAACAACGGTGCGGAACAGTCCGAGGCGCCGGGCCGGTTCGCCCTGTATTCGATGCCGCCGGCTGTCGACGCCGATGCTGCCGAACCGGCATCGGTGCAGAAGCCCGCCGCGCCGAAGGCGGCGGAGAGCACGAAGCCGGCCGATTCCGCGCCGGAGACCGCACCGGCGGCCGGAATACCCGAGATCGCCGAGTACCTCGACTACAGTTCGCTGACCCTCGCGCAGCTGCGCGCGCGGCTGCGCACCCTGTCGGTGGAGGATCTGACGGCGCTGCTCGACTACGAGAACGCCACCAGGGCTCGGGCGCCGTTCGTGACGATGCTGTCCAACCGGATCACGACCAGCACCGCGAAGTGACCTCGGCACATCCCACCACCCAACCGAACTCCGCGGACAATCCGTGGCCGGTGCGCACCGTGTCGCAGAAGGTCGCGGGCTGGATCGACCGGCTCGGCACGATCTGGGTCGAGGGCCAGATCACCCAGATGAATGTGCGTCCCGGCACCCGCACGGCGTATCTGACGTTGCGTGATCCGTCGGTGGACATGTCGCTGTCGGTGACGTGCTCACCGCAGCTGATCCACAACTCGCCGGTGACGCTGACCGAGGGCGCGCGGGTCGTGATGTTCGGGAAGCTGTCGTTCTGGCCGACGCGCGGCAGCGTCTCGCTGCGTGTCACCGAGATCCGCGCGGTCGGTATCGGTGAGCTGCTCGCCCGCATCGAACGACTGCGCGCGCTGCTCGCCGCGGAAGGCCTGTTCGATCCGCGGCTCAAGCGTCCGCTGCCGTTCCTGCCCGGCCGTATCGGGCTGATCACCGGGCGCGGCGGCGCCGCCGAGCACGACGTGGTGTCGGTGGCGCAGCGACGGTGGCCCGCGGTGCGGTTCGAGATCCGCAACACCGCGGTGCAGGGTCCGACCGCGGTGCCGCAGATCCTCGACGCGCTCGCCGAACTCGACGCCGACCCTGCGGTGGACGTCATCGTCCTGGCCCGCGGCGGTGGCAGCGTCGAGGATCTGCTGCCGTTCTCCGACGAGACGTTGTGCCGGGCGATCGTCGCGTGCACGACACCGGTGGTCAGCGCGATCGGCCACGAACCGGACAGTCCGCTGTGCGATCACGTGGCCGATCTGCGGGCCGCGACCCCGACCGATGCGGCCAAGCGGGTCGTGCCGGACGCCGTGGCCGAGCAGGGGCTCGTCGACGATCTGCGGGCGCGGGCCGCATCGGCGCTGCGCAACTGGGTGCGCCGCGAGGAGCACGTGGTGGCCCAGTTGCGGAGCCGGCCGGTGCTGGCCGATCCGTTGCGCGCCGTCGGCCAGCGGGGCGAGGAGGTCGAGCGGCTGCGGCAGGCAGGTCGACGCGACATCGATCGGGTGCTGGCGGCACAGACCACCACGATCGAGCATCTGCGGGCCCGGTTGGCGACGCTGGGTCCGGCGGCGACCCTCGCGCGCGGCTACGCGGTTGTGCAGCGGATACTGCCGGACGGGGACCCGGAGGTCGTCCGGTCGATCGACGAAATGCCCCCGGGAACCCAGTTGCGGGTCCGGGTCGGCGACGGAGCCGCACGAGCCGCGGTGATGGGACGAGAGCAGTGACGACCAGGTCGAGAGCAGTGACGGCGAGGATGACGTTGTGAGTGACACGAACGCGGATGTGGCGGAGCTCGGCTACGAACGGGCCCGCGACGAGCTGGTCAACGTGGTGAAGATGCTCGAGCAGGGCGGTCTGGACCTGGACGAGTCGCTGGCACTGTGGGAGCGTGGCGAAGCACTGGCCAAGCGGTGTGAGGAGCACCTGGCCGGCGCTCGGCAACGCGTCGAGAACGCCCTGTCCCACGGCGAGGACGACAACCGGGCCAGCTAGACCGGCCCGGTCGCACGGCTCACGGGGTGAGCGGTTGCGCTGCGTTCGTCGCCGCGGCGATCGTGGCGAACTCGGCTTCGTCGCCGGATCCACCGATCAGGATGCGCACGTCACCGAAGTCCGAGACCCACAGCGGCTCGGCACCCTCCTCGGCGTACACCGTCCAGTCGCGGCCGTCGATGCTTTCGGTCCCGGTGACGAACCGGCTCGAACCTGCGACGAACCGCACGAGCTCGTCGGTGCCGGCGTCGGACTGGGTGAGGCGCACGTAGCGACCGGCCGGGGTGATGAACCCGACAGTGCTCGAGTCGCCGCCCTGCTGGCCGGTGATGATGCTGCGGCTACCCGAGTTGGCCTGCCAGTCCTCGGGGACCTCCGGATGCCGGATCGGGAATCCCAGCTCCTTCGCGTCGTACCGGAGACCGGCATCGATGTCGAAACTCGGCACCGGACCGGCCGTGGGGCCGCCCGGGCTGAACGAACACTGGCTTGCGATCGCCGCGATGACGAGGCAGGCCAGGACGAGCGGAATCAGCGACCAGGCCATATCACGGGAGTCGTTCAGGATGCGGGGTTTCTCGGAAGCCACCCGCCCAGTCTGACAGCCTCCGCCGGCACCGGCAGCGGCCGGTCCGGGTCCGAGCCTCCACCGGCCCGGCGCTGATGAGACAATTGCAACCTGAACCACCATCGGATTCGACGGCCCGCGACCCGGCGGCCGTCCCTCGCGTCGACGCACGGCGTCGACCGAACAGCATCAGGAGGCAGTAGCCCATGACGGCCACCCCATCGCGCCGCGAAGCTCCGGACCGCAACCTCGCCCTCGAGTTGGTCCGTGTCACCGAGGCCGCGGCGATGGCAGCAGGCCGCTGGGTCGGCCGCGGCGACAAGGAAGGCGGCGACGGTGCCGCCGTCGACGCGATGCGTCACATGGTCAGCTCGGTGTCGATGCAGGGCATCGTGGTGATCGGCGAGGGCGAGAAGGACGAAGCCCCGATGCTGTACAACGGCGAGGAGGTCGGCAACGGCGACGGCCCGCTGTGTGACGTCGCCGTCGACCCGATCGACGGCACCACGCTGATGTCGAAGGGTGCACCCGGATCGATCGCGGTCCTCGCGGTCGCCGAACGCGGCGCCATGTTCGATCCGTCGGCCGTGTTCTACATGGACAAGATCGCCGTGGGTCCCGAGGCCGCCGACGTCATCGACCTCTCCGCCGGTGTCGCCGAGAACATCCGCCGCGTCGCGAAGGCCAAAAACCGCGCGGTCTCCGACACGACCGTCACGATCCTCGACCGTCCGCGTCACGCCGAGATCATCCGTGAGACCCGCGAGACCGGTGCGCGGATCCGCCTGATCTCCGACGGCGACGTCGCCGGTGCGATCGCGACCGCCCGCCCCGACTCCGGCGTCGACATACTCCTCGGCATCGGCGGTACCCCGGAGGGCATCATCGCCGCGGCCGCGCTGCGCTGCATGGGTGGCGCGCTGCAGGGCAAGCTCGCCCCGAAGGACGACGCCGAACGGCAGAAGGCCCTCGACGCCGGCCACGACCTGGACCGGGTGCTGACCACCGAGGAACTCGTCACCGGCGAGAACATCTTCTTCTGCGCTACCGGCGTCACCGACGGCGACCTGCTCAAGGGCGTGCGGTACTACGGCGGCGGCGCGACCACCCAGTCGATCGTCATGCGCAGCAAGTCCGGCACGGTCCGCATGATCGAGGCCTACCACCGCCTCGAGAAGCTGAACGAGTTCTCGTCGATCAACTTCACCGGGGTCGCCGGAGCGCAGCCGCCGCTGCCCTGACAGTGCGCTTCGCGCCGGTGTGTCATTCTGGCGGCCAGAGGGCGCCAGAATGACACACCGGCGGCGCAGCCGGGACGGTGGCAAGCTGAGGTTCATGACTGAGAACAGCGAACCGCAGTTCCGCATCGAACACGACACGATGGGCGAGGTCCGGGTTCCGGTCGACGCCCTGTGGCGCGCGCAGACGCAGCGCGCCGTGGAGAACTTCCCCATCTCGGGCCGCGGCCTCGAGCGCGCCCAGATCCGGGCGCTCGGCCTGCTCAAGGCGGCGTGCGCGCAGGTCAACAAGGATCTGGGTCTGCTCGACGCAGACAAGGCCGACGCGATCATCGCGGCGGCCGGTGAGATCGCCGCCGGGGAGCACGACGATCAGTTCCCCATCGACGTCTTCCAGACCGGGTCCGGCACCAGTTCGAACATGAACGCCAACGAGGTCATCGCGTCGATCGCCGCCCGGAACGGGGTGACGGTGCATCCCAACGACCACGTCAACATGTCGCAGTCGTCGAACGACACATTCCCCACCTCGACGCACGTCGCCGCCACCGAAGCTGCCGTGCGCGATCTGATTCCCGCCCTCGAGCACCTGCACGCGGCGCTCGTCGAGAAGGCCGCCGAGTGGCGGACCGTCGTCAAGTCTGGGCGCACGCATCTGATGGACGCGGTGCCGGTGACGCTCGGGCAGGAGTTCGGCGGATACGCCCGGCAGATCGAGGCCGGGATCGAACGGGTGCGGGCCGGCCTGCCGCGGCTCGGTGAGCTGCCCATCGGCGGCACCGCCGTCGGCACCGGGCTCAATGCTCCCGACGGGTTCGGGCCGCTGGTCGTCGCGGAACTGGTGAAATCCACCGGTCTCGGCGACCTGCGGCCGGCCCGCGACAGCTTCGAAGCACAGGCCGCGCGTGACGGGCTCGTCGAAGCATCGGGTGCGCTGCGCACGATCGCGGTGTCGCTGACGAAGATCGCCAACGACATCCGGTGGATGGGATCCGGTCCCCTGACCGGACTCGGAGAAATCCGGTTACCCGACCTGCAGCCGGGCAGCTCCATCATGCCGGGCAAGGTCAATCCTGTTCTCCCCGAGGCGGTCACGCAGGTCGCGGCACAGGTCGTCGGGAACGACGCGACGGTCGCGTGGGGTGGCGCGGCCGGCGCGTTCGAACTGAACGTGTACATCCCGGTGATGGCCCGGAATCTGCTCGAGTCGCTGCGGCTGCTCGCGAATGTCTCCCGACTGTTCGCGGACCGATGCATCACCGGGTTGGAGGCGAACGTCGAACATCTGCGGACGCTGGCGGAATCTTCGCCGTCGATCGTGACGCCGCTGAACTCGTCGATCGGATACGAGGAGGCCGCCGCGGTCGCCAAGCAGGCGTTGAGGGAGAAGAAGACGATCCGGCAAACCGTGATCGACCGGGGTCTGATCGGCGACGGCCTGACCGAGGAGGAACTGGACCGGCGGCTCGACGTGCTCGCGATGACGAAGGTCCAGGGCGAATCCTAGACAGCGGCGGGGCGCGGAGCTGGGGTCATCACTGCGCCGCACCCTCGGT
This sequence comes from Rhodococcus zopfii NBRC 100606 = JCM 9919, assembly GCF_001895025.1. Taxonomy (GTDB): domain Bacteria; phylum Actinomycetota; class Actinomycetes; order Mycobacteriales; family Mycobacteriaceae; genus Rhodococcus; species Rhodococcus zopfii. Next base: position 157,347 of record NZ_BCXI01000016.1, on the reverse strand, counting down.
GTCGTCGAAGAAGTGCCAGGTGCCGTCCTCGTGCCGGGCCTCCATCCGCCAGCCGAGCTCGCTGTTGTCGGCGCGCCGGTCGACGAACCAGGCGTGCGCGTCCTCCGCGCTGTCGATGTCGCGGGTGTCCACGACCTCGCCCTCCGGGTTGATCACTCGATATGTAGCCATGACGACGGCTTCCCGGCGACGTAGTCCTCCAAACGTTCCGGCGGGCAGAGCGGTTCAGGCCGTCGCGAACTCGGCCAGTGCCTGCGAGACCCGTTCGGGCCGCCCGTCGTTCTGGTCGGCCGCGGCGGTGAGCACGTCGATGTGGTTGTATCCCGGCAGGTCCACCAGCTGTTCGTCCGGATGGTGCGTCTCGGGCAGGTGCAGTCCCCCGCCGGCCCGCAACGTCAGGACCGGGTTCCGTGACACCCCGTCCCGATGGAGGTGCCCGGCACGACCGGAATCCGACGAGAGGTCGAGCGGCAGCTTCGTCGGGAAGTACCATTCGGTGAAGTCCAGGGGCGGTTCCGAAAGGTTCCGAGCCAGTTCGGACATCGACGTGACCTCGCTGGCAGGATTCGTGTGTCGTGCCTCGTCCGGCAGCGATGTCGCGGTGCCGGCCTCGTCGTAGTCGAGCCACCGGTACACGGCGCCGGGATCGCCGTACACGGCCGGCGCCACCTTCGGTGCGTCACCGAACATACCGGTCGCCGCGATCTCCGGTGTACTGGGAAGCGGAAAGGTCTTGTCCTCCAGGGATGCTCCGGTGGTGAACCCGACGCTGGACTGCAGGAACCCGAACGGTTGCGAGTTGTCGTCGAGGATCGCGCCGAGGACGGCCTCGTTCGTCGCGGTCAGCGTCCGCACATCCGGCATCCCGGTGACGAACACGCCGTAGTCCTTCGCCAGCAGCGACCGCAGTGTCCAGTCGACGTTCGCATCGCGCGGCATCCGGCGGATGATGCCGTCCACACCCTCGGGGTCGAGACGTGCGGCAAGTCCGGTGAGCGCCAATAGGTTCGTCGTGGCCGGATTGATCACTGCCGGAAGCGCCAGCACGGGAGATGCAGTGGATACCGCTCCGTTCAGCGCGGTCAGCGCCGCGGAGACCGGTTCCGGAAGACCGGACACCAGCACATCGGCTTCCCGGAGCGGCATCCCGGCACGGATAACCGTGTCGAGCGCGAAATACCCTCTGCACTGGTTGTATCCGGCGTCCCCGGTGGTGTTCGGGTCGCCGTCGAAGTCCCATTCAGCGAAGTACCCGGTGATGAATCCGCCGAGCGAATGCCCACCGCACAGCACCTTCTCCCGGCGCACCTGCGGGTCCGGAAGCTCGTGGCGCAGCAGGTCGTATTCGTCGTGGAGGGTCTGCTCGAGTCCGACGTGCGACAGCCACGCGGCATCTGCTCCGTCGGCGTAACCGGCGAATCGGCGCCCGTCGATCTCGGCGCCGTGGAAGTAGTAGTCCGTTGCGGTGTCGAGGAGCCCGGTGCGCAGCGCCTCGCTGGCGCCGGTGTGGTCTTCGAGGCAGTTCGATCGCCGGTCGAGCGCCCAGAACTCGATGTGCGCGCCCCGCTCCGCGGCAGCGACGACCGTGTTCCGGGCGACACTCTCGAAGGCGCCCGCGCCTTCGAAGATTCCCGGTTGCGCCACAAGGATCCGGTCGGAATCTGCCGAGTTCTCCGGGCCGTCGGCCGAACGCCAGCGCAGGTACGAGAGGCGGTCGCACGCCGCGGGCCGAGGCCCCGCGTCGGCGGGCAGCGGGACGGGAACCGACACAACCGATCCGACCACCCGCTCGGCCAGCGGCGCCGAGGAGACGTAGGGCGTCTCGATCCGGCCGGCGGGTCCGGCACTCACGACCGCCGGTGCAAGTGCCCAGCTCACGGCCACCGCCACCGTGGCACCCCCGATTCGTGCGACGATTCCCGCCAACGTCCACCCCTTCCGCTCCCACCCGTCCCCGGTGTATTGAACCCGGGCAGAGCGGTCGGTTCCGCCGGAATCACGGAACCGAGGCGCCGGCCGCGACCACGTGCGTCCCTTCGCGCAGGGCCACCCGGTCGCGTCTCGTCGCGAGTCGCACCGACTCGTCCGGATCGTCGCAGTTCCACCGCCGCGGGGTACGGTTTCGCCGACAGGCAGTGTCGGTCGGGACTATCATGCGACGGACGGAAAGGCTGCACATGCGTGCATTCCATCGCTTCACGCTCGGTGCCGTGCTCGCTCTCACGGCCTCGACGACAGCGTGTGTCTCGATCGACACGAGCGAGCGGGACAGACCCCCGTCGCAACCGGCGCAGACATCGGACCTGACCCCCGACCGGGTTGCGGGAGTACCCATTCCGGACGGGCAGATCGACGACGCGGTCGCACAACTCGACGACCTCGCGCAGCAACTGCTGGATCGTACCGGGATCCCCGGCATGGCGGTCGCGGTCGTGCACGGAGGGGAAACCGTGTACGCGAAGGGTTTCGGCGTCCGCGCGGCCGGTTCCGACGATCCGGTCGATGTGGACACGGTATTCCAGCTCGCGTCGATGTCGAAACCGGTCGGCGCGACCGTCGTCGCCCAGCAGGTCGGTGACGGCACGGTCGGCTGGGACACTCCCGTGATCGAGCACCTGCCTGCGTTCGCGCTCGCCGATCCGTATGTAACCGAACAGGTCACCGTCGGCGACCTGTACGCGCATCGGTCGGGGCTACCCGACCACGCGGGAGACGAGCTCGAGGATCTCGGCTACGACCGCACGCAGGTCCTCGAACGACTGCGTCTGCTTCCCCTGTCACCGTTCCGGATCACCTACGACTACACGAATTTCGGTGTGACCGCGGCGGCGCAGTCGGTCGCGGACGCGGCGGGTGCGGACTGGGCAGACCTGTCCCGACGGGTGCTGTACGAGCCTCTCGGCATGAGCTCGACCAGTTCCCGATTCCAGGACTTCACCGAACGGGACAACCGGGCACCGGGGCACATCCTGGTCGACGGGCAGTACGTCGCCCGGGAGGTCCGCGATCCGGATGCGCAGTCACCGGCCGGCGGGGTCTCCTCGTCGGTGAACGACATGGCGAAATGGCTCACCATGCTGCTCGCCGACGGGCAGTTCGGAGGCCGCACGGTCGTCGACGCGAAAGCGCTGCAGCCCGCACTGTCCCCGCAGGTGGTGTCGCATGCCCCGGGGACACCGGACGCCCGGGCCGGCTTCTACGGCTACGGATTCAACGTCGGAACGCTCGCGTCGGGACGGACCTCGGTAGGCCACGCCGGGGCGTTCGCGCTCGGTGCGGCGACGGCGTTCACCGCGGTCCCGTCGGCCGACGTCGCGATCGTCACGCTCACCAACGCCGCCCCGATCGGGGTCCCCGACACCCTCAACGCCGAGTTCGTCGACCTGGTTCAGTTCGGGGAGATCCGCGAGGACTGGGCCGGGCTGTACAAGCAGGCGTACTCGGGCTATGCCGACCCGAAGGGTGCGCTCGTCGGCCAGGCGCCGCCCGCGGATCCGGCGCGGGCGAAGCCTCTCGGCGACTACACCGGAACCTACGGCAATCCGTACTTCGGGCCGGCACGCATCGACGAGCGGGACGGCGGTCTGCTTCTCACGATCGGGCCGAGAGAACAGACCTACCCACTGACCCATCGGGACGGCGACGTGTTCACGTTCGAGGTCACCGGCGAGAACGCCCCGGACGGGACGATCTCGACAGCGACGTTCACGCCCGACACGGTGACATTCGAGTACTGGGACACCGACGGCCTGGGAACCTTCACCAGAGAGGGAACATCATGACCACACCCGACACGACCACCACCCCCGAGTCCACCATCGCGGTGGTGCGCAACTTCTTCGACGCACTGTCAGCATCGGACGTCGCCGCCGCGGCGGCCCTGCTCGATCCCGACATCACCTGGCACAACACGGGACTGCCGACGGTGCGCGGACTCCCGAGGGTGCGCCGCATACTCGACGGAATGTCCCGTCCCTCGGTCGGTTTCGATGTGGTGATACATCACATCGCGGATGACGGGAGCGGTGCGGTACTGACCGAGCGCACCGACGTGCTGCGGGTGGGCCGCGTGTCGGCCCGGTTCTGGGTGTGCGGCACGTTCGAGGTGCGGGACGGCCGGATCCTGGTGTGGCGCGACCACTACGACATGGCCACGTTCCTGGGGGCCACCGCGACCGGTCTCGTACGGGCGGTGCTGCGCCGGTCGTAGAATTCTCACGCCGCCGAACCGTTCGGCGGCGTGAACAGGGAGCAATAGGATGAGCGACGCCGAGCACACCCCCGGTTTCGAGGCCGGACTCGAGATCCGCCGGGAGGTGATGGGCGACGACTTCGTCGAGCGCGCCTTCGACCGTGCCCGCGGTACCGATTCGGAAGCCTTGCAGGAGTTCGTGACCGAGCACGCCTGGGGTGCGGTGTGGTCCCGCCCCGGCCTCGATCGCCGCAGCCGCAGCCTGCTGAACATCGGCATGCTCATCGCCCTGCGCGCCGAGAACGAACTGCGCGGCCACATCCGCGGCGCACTCCGAAACGGCCTGACCCGCACGGAGATCACCGAAGCGGTCATCCATTCGGCCGCCTACTGCGGCTCCCCCGCCGCCCTCGCCGCGATGCGCGTCACCCAGGAGGTCCTCGAGGCCGAACTCGGCCCCGCCTGATCCACCGGCGCCCTGGGGGCGATGGGAACCTTCAGCCGGTCGTACCGACTGAAGGTTCCCATCACCCAACGAGATTCAGGCTCCGGGGGCGAATTCCTCGAGCATCTCGGTGACCAGTGCGGCGATCGGCGACCGCTCGCTGCGGGTGAGGGTCACGTGCGCGAACAGCGGGTGCCCCTTGAGCTTCTCGATGACCGCGGCGACACCGTCGTGACGGCCCACCCGCAGGTTGTCGCGTTGCGCGACATCATGTGTGAGTACCACCCGGGAACCGGACCCCAGCCGGGACAGCACGGTGAGCAGCACGTTGCGTTCGAGCGACTGCGCCTCGTCGACGATCACGAACGAATCGTGCAGCGACCGGCCACGAATGTGCGTGAGCGGCAACACCTCCAGCATCCCGCGGCTGATCACCTCCTCCATCACCGCGGGGCTGGCGAGCCCGTCGAGGGTGTCGAACACCGCCTGCGCCCAGGGTCCCATCTTCTCGCTCTCACTGCCCGGGAGATAGCCGAGTTCCTGGCCGCCGACCGCGTACAGCGGGCGGAACACCACGACCTTGCGCTGGGTGCGCCGCTCGAGCACCGCTTCCAGGCCGGCGGTCAACGCGAGCGCCGACTTGCCGGTGCCGGCCTTCCCACCGAGGGAGACGATGCCGACCGAATCGTCGAGCAACAAGTCCAGCGCCACACGCTGCTCCGCGGAACGCCCGTGCAGCCCGAACGCCTCCCGGTCCCCGCGCACCAACTGCACCCGCTTGTCCGCGGTGACCCGGCCCAGCGCGCTCGATGCCCCACCGAGCATTCGGATCCCGGTGTGGCACGGAAGATCCCGCGCCTCATCCAGGTCGACGACCCCCTCGGAGAACAGGGTGTCGATCACGGCACGGTCGACCTCGAGCTCGGCCATACCCGTCCAGCCGGAGATCACCACGTCCTGCGCGTGGTACTCGTCGGCGGGCAGGCCCGCCGCGCCCGCCTTCACCCGCAACGGAATGTCCTTGCTGACCAGCACCACGTCCCGCCCGTCGGCCGCGAGATTGAGCGCGCACGCCAGTATCCGAGAATCGTTGTCGTCGGTCCGGAACCCGGCGGGCAGCACCGACGGATCGGTGTGGTTCAGCTCCACGTGGAGGGTTCCGCCGGCATCACCGATCGGGATCGGCCGATCGAGACGACCGTGCTGCAGCCGCAGATCGTCGAGCAGACGAAGCGATTCGCGTGCGAACCAGCCGAGTTCGTGATGATGCCGTTTGCCCTCGAGTTCACCGATCACCACCAGCGGCAGGACCACCGCGTGTTCCGCGAAGCGGGTCACCGCCCACGGATCGGAGAGCAACACCGAGGTGTCCAGAACGTACGTGCGTACGGACGATTTCTTCACCCCGGACTTCGTCGCGGAGCGACGTCCGGTGCGAGCGGGGACGGAGCGTGTTGCGGTCACGTGAGGCTCCTAGACCTGCGCGGCACCACGCAGGTGTCATTCTCGGTGGGCCGGTCGTCCCGGGTGTCCGTGACGGACACGAGGGCCGGGTGCCGGCCCCTCGCACTGAATGGCTCAGCCACGACCAGGACCTCCCGCGTAGCCGGCAACTGTGTCGACCACACCTCGACGCTAACGCCGACACGCCCTGAACGCTCGATGAGCGCAGGGCGTGTCGGTGAAGAATGCGTTAACGCGGGCGGACCGCTAGATGAGCGACCAGTTCTCGAGGCCCTCGTACAGCGGCACGTCCTGAGCCAGCTTGCTCACGCGAGCGCGCAGGGCGTCGGCATCGGCGCCCCCGATGAGGGTCTGGGCGATGATCTCCGCGACCTCGGTGAACTGCTCGTCTCCGAAACCGCGGGTCGCGAGCGCGGGGGTGCCGATGCGCAGACCGGAGGTGACCATCGGCGGACGCGGATCGAACGGCACGGCGTTGCGGTTGACGGTGATGCCGACCTCGTGCAGCGCGTCCTCACCCTGCTGACCGTCGAGCTGCGAGTTGCGCAGGTCCACGAGCACCAGGTGCACGTCGGTGCCGCCGGTGAGCACGGAGATGCCCTTGCCGGCGACATCGGCCTGCGACAGGCGCTCGGCGAGAATCTTCGCGCCCGAGAGGGTGCGCTGCTGACGGTCCTTGAACTCCTCGCCTGCGGCGATCTTCAGGGCGACGGCCTTTGCGGCGATCGCGTGCATGAGCGGTCCGCCCTGCTGCCCCGGGAACACCGCCGAGTTCAGCTTCTTCGCCCACTCCTGCTTGGCCAGGATCAGACCCGAGCGGGGGCCGCCGAGGGTCTTGTGCACGGTGGTGGACACGACGTCGGCGTAGGGCACCGGCGACGGGTGCAGGCCCGCGGCGACCAGGCCCGCGAAGTGCGCCATGTCGACCCACAGGTAGGCGCCGACCTCGTCCGCGATCGAGCGGAAGGCGGCGAAGTCCTCGTGACGCGGGTACGCCGACCAGCCTGCGACGATGACCTTCGGCTTCTCCCGCAGCGCGATGTCGCGGACCTCGTCCATGTCGATGCGGTGGTCTTCCTTGCTGACCCCGTAGGACGCGACGTCGTACAGCTTGCCGGAGAAGTTCAGCTTCATGCCGTGCGTGAGGTGACCACCGTGCGCGAGGTCGAGGCCGAGGAGCTTCTCTCCCGGCGTCATCAGCGCCATGAGCACCGCGGCGTTCGCCTGGGCGCCCGAATGCGGCTGCACGTTCGCGAAGTCCGCACCGAACAGTTCCTTGGCGCGGGTGCGGGCCAGATCCTCGATGATGTCGACGTTCTCGCAGCCGCCGTAGTAGCGGCGACCCGGGTAACCCTCGGCGTACTTGTTGGTCAGCACGCTGCCCTGCGCCTGCAGCACAGCGCGCGGCACGAAGTTCTCCGACGCGATCATCTCGAGGGTGTCGCGCTGCCGGGACAACTCACCGGCCATCGCCTGCGCGACTTCCGGGTCGAGATCGGCGAGCGCGGCGGTGTTGACGTCGGTGCCAGGCACGGTGGTCATCGAGGATTCTCCAAGCTGGGGGCGGCAGGATACGACGTCCAGTCTACGAAGCGCATCCCGAATTCAGGAACCCGGGACCCTGCCGTGACCGAGGTCACCGCAGGGAACTCGGCACCAACGGCTCGTCGAGCAGCCGGCCGAACCGTTCGGCGCGCTCCGCACCGGCCGGGACCTGCGCGAGCCAGCCGCCGAGCAACCGGTATCCCTCCACGTACGTGCTGATGTATGCGCGCCACAGCGGCGACGACAGGAACCGCAACGACTGCCGTGCCCGCTCCGGAGTCGACAGCGACCAGCGCTGCAGGAATGCGGCGACATCGTCGTGGCTGCGACCGCGGTCGTGTAGCAGCAGCGCGGCGTCCTGGCGCACCGACAGCAGGCCGGCGGACGCCTCGTGCAGTTTCTCGGCCAGCTCGCCGTCGAAACGCAGGCCGAGGTCGGCATAGATCTCCTGCGCCCACCGTCCCCATCCCGGGCCGACGATCGCCTCGAGCGCGAGGTCGGCCAGGCCCTCCGCCATGAGGCACTGCGGGGTGTTGACCAGGAACAGCGTCTGCTCGGCCTGTCCACCGGCCACCAGACCCGCTTCCTTCCGGCAGTGTTCGGTGTGATGCCCCGGGTACGCCTCGTGAGCGATCAGGCGCGGCAAGTGCGACATGTGCTGCTCGAGGTCGGAATTGATGGCGACGCGAGAGCGGTAGTCACCCAGGTAGTAGTTGAAACCCGACCACGGTTTGTCGCCGACCACCTCGTATTCGATCCGCTCGGTCTCCGGCAGCGGGTACACCGCGCGTACCTTGTCGCGCAATGCGCTCGAGAACGCCTCGACGCACTCGGCGAGCCGGTCGGCGGGCACGATCTCACTCTTGCGGTGGGCCTGCAGGCGTTCGGCGAGCGGTCCCGGCCCGGGGAGCAGTGCGTCGAGGCGGCGGTGCGCATCGCGGTAGTCGTCCTCGTCGCCGGGCGCGATGCGCACGTCGAAGTACGCCTCGACCTCGTCGACGAAGGCGATGTCCTCACCTGCGAATTTGCGCGCGGAGCAGTCCATTGCGCGCAGGTGCACGTCGAGGAACCGGGTGCGCTCGTCGGACAGTCCGGCGCTCGCGAGATCCGCGCGGAGCCGCTTCGCGGTGTGGGATAGATCACGAGGGTCCGGTTTCGGCGCGTTCTCGACCCGGCGACGCAGCGACGCGTCGCCGGTGTAGGCGTCGACGAAGCCCTCCTCCAGCCGGTCGAAAGCGAGCCCGAGCAGCAGATATTCCCGCACGAAAGCGTCCGATCCCATGTTTCGGAACACTAGCCGCTCACGCGGCGACGCGACGTGGCCGGACACTTCGATCCGGGACCCCGGGCGGACACGCCCCTGTGGCAACGCGCACAATTCGGTGCATGGACTTCCTACGTCGCAAGCCGCTCCCGGGCTGTGCCGCCGGTTCGCTCGCCGCGGAAGGGTCGTGCCGATGGCACGTCTGAGCGAGCCGAGCCCGTACGTCGAGTTCGACCGCAAGCAGTGGCGGACGCTGCGCAAGGCGACGCCACTGGTGCTCACGGAAGACGAACTGATCGGCCTGCGCGGCCTCGGCGAGCAGATCGATCTCGCGGAGGTCGCCGAGGTGTACCTGCCGCTGTCGCGGTTGATCCACCTCCAGGTCGCGGCCCGGCAGCGATTGTTCGCCGCGACCGCGACGTTCCTCGGGGAGAAGCACCCGGACCATCAGGTGCCGTTCGTGATCGGTGTCGCCGGATCGGTCGCCGTCGGCAAGTCCACGACCGCCCGTGTGCTGCAGGCACTGCTGGCGCGGTGGGATCATCATCCGCGCGTCGACCTGGTGACCACCGACGGTTTCCTGTATCCGACCAAGGAGCTGATCCGCCGGAATATCATGCACCGCAAGGGTTTTCCTGAGAGCTACGACCGGCGGAAGCTGCTGCGTTTCGTGACCGAGGTCAAGTCGGGGGCCGCGGAGGTCGCGGCACCGGTGTACTCGCACATCTCGTACGACGTGATCCCCGGCCAGTACCACGTGGTTCGGCAGCCGGACATCCTCATCATCGAGGGCCTCAACGTCCTTCAGACCGGTCCCCGCCTGATGGTCTCGGACCTGTTCGACTTCTCGATCTACGTCGACGCCCGCATCGAGGACATCGAGAAGTGGTATGTGGACCGGTTTCTCGCGCTGCGTAACACGTCGTTCGCGAATCCGGACGCGCACTTCCACCACTATGCGAGCCTGTCCGATCGCGATGCAGTGAACGCGGCCGAGGAGATCTGGCACTCCATCAACCTGCCGAACCTGGTCGAGAACATCCTGCCGACCCGTCCGCGCGCCACCCTGGTGCTGCGCAAGGACACCGATCACACGATCAACCGGTTGCGTCTCCGCAAGCTCTGACCCCCGGCCCTTGTGCGCGTTTTCGGTAGCGGCTGCTACCGAAAACGCGCACGGGCACGGGTGCGGCTACATCCCGAAGCGACGGTGCCGGGCGGCGAAATCCCGTAGGGCGCGCAGGAAGTCGACGCGGCGGAACTCCGGCCAGTACGCCTCGGTGAACCAGATCTCCGAGTACGCGCTCTGCCACAGCAGGAACCCGGACAGCCGCTGCTCCCCGGAGGTTCGGATGACGAGATCGGGGTCGGGTTGACCCGAGGTGTAGAGGTGCCCGTCGACGGCGTCGACGGTGACGGCCTCGACCAGGTCCTCGCCGGACAGTCCGGCCGCCTGCCGCTCCCGCAGCAGCGACTGCACCGCGTCGACGATCTCCTGCCGCCCGCCGTAGCCGACGGCGACGTTGACATGGGTACCGGTGCGCCCGGCGGTGCGACAGGCGGCTTCACTGAGCCGGCGCGCCTGATCGTCGGGCAGCAACTCCAGCGTCCCGACGATCTTGACGCTCCAGTTCTGCTCCGGCCCGGAGATCTCCTCGACGACGTCGGTGATGATCTCGAGCAGGACGTCGAGTTCCTCGGGTTCGCGGCGCAGGTTCTCGGTGGACAGCAGGTAGATAGTCGCGGTCTCGATGCCGGCCGCGTCGCACCAGTGCAGCAGTTCGGCGATCTTGCGGGCACCGGCGCGGTGGCCGTGACTGACGTCGGTGAAACCGTTCTCCCGAGCCCAGCGCCGGTTGCCGTCGCACATGACGGCGACGTGCCGAGGGTGCTGTGCACCGTCGAGTTGGCGCAGCAGACGCCGTTCGTACAGCTCGTACAACACCCCGCGCACATTCACCCCGAAATCACCACGAGGGCCACATTACGCGCGCCCTTCCACTCCCCGGCCGCGACGGTGGTCACACCCCCACGTGCCCCGGGCGACACAAGGGTAACGTGGCGATCGAACCGTAAACCTACGGTTGCGTAGGTTACCGAACGGTACGAAGGGAGTCCGGGCTCATGGCGGTGTTCGGGATCGACGAACTGCCGGTCAAGCCGCGCATGCGGGGGTGGATCCATCTGTGGGCGTTCGCGGTCTCGGTGATCGCCGGCATCGTGCTGGTCACCCTGGCTACGACGATCGCCGAACCGCCCGCGGGCACCGTCACCGCGATCTACAGCCTCACGGTGTGCGGGGTGTTCGGGGTCAGCGCGCTCTATCACCGGGTGCACTGGCGCGATCCCCGGGCGCGCATGTGGATGAAGCGCGCCGACCATTCGATGATCTTCCTGTTCATCGCGGGCAGCTACACGCCGTTCGCCACCCTCGCGCTCCCGCCGGCCACGGGCCGCACCCTGCTGATCGTCGTGTGGTCGGGCGCCCTGGCCGGTGTCGCGCTGAAGATGTTGTGGCCGACCGCGCCTCGCTGGGTCGGGGTACCCCTGTATCTGCTCCTCGGCTGGGCCATCGTCCCCGTCGCGGGCACGGTGGTCGACGAGGCCGGGCTCGTCCCGATGCTGCTCCTGCTGATCGGCGGCATCCTCTACAGCGTCGGCGCGGTGCTGTACGCGACAAAATGGCCGGACCCGTGGCCCCACACATTCGGTCACCACGAGTTCTTCCATGCCGCGACCGTCCTCGCCGCGCTGTGCCACGCGATCGCCGTGTGGCTCGTCGTGTTCTCCTGAATCACTCGACCGGCCACGGGAGGCCGTGGGCTCTACGAACGTCACCCCGGCCGGCGAGATGCGCCGGCCGGGGTGACGTTCGGATCGAGCGGGTCCGCTCAGGCGTCGATCTCCTGCTTCGCGGGCTCCTTCCGTGCCCGTACCGCATCGATCGCGACGACGCACAACAGCGACACCGCTCCCCAGATCGCGAGGGTGAGCAGATGCCCGCCGACCGCGTCTCCGCCGAAGTACAGGATCGATCGGACCGACTCCACCGCCGCCGGCATCGGCAGCACTCCGTGCAGGAACTTGAAGATCTCCGGCGTCATGTACATCGACATGGCGCCGTTCGACGCCGGGACACCGAGGAACATCAGGATGCCCACAGCGGGGAGCACCGCGAGGAGCCCGAACAGCCGCGCCGGCACCGCGGTGAACATCGAGGTCGCGAAGATCGCGACGATCCCCGTGCCGAACAGCGGCAGGAAGTGACCGTCGACGGCACCGACGATCGGATCGGCGATCACCCAGATCACGGCCGACATGAACACCGCCCAGCCTGCGGCGATCGGCAGCAGGCGACGCAGGCGCATGGCCGCGGGCTGGGCGCTGCCTGCCACGACGACCAGCATGAAGCCGGACATGATCCAGCCCATCGCGACGTAGAGCGTGACGGTACCCATGGAGTCCGAGCCCGGCAGCGGGGCGAGGTTCTCGGTGGTGAACGGCATCTGCGAACCGGCGGCGACCTGACCGAAGATCGTCGTCACCACCTGCTGCTGGCTCATGCCTGCCGCCTCGTTGGTGATCAGGGTCGCGGTCGGCGACGTCGCGGACGGCAGGACGTACGCGGCAACGACCGTGCGGTCCTGGACGTCGGCACGAGCGTCGTCGATCGAGTCCGACGCGCGCAGCTCGAACAAGCCGCTCATGTTCTGCTCGAGCCCGGCGACCACCTGCTCGGCCTGTTCGGTCGTCGCGGCGACGACCGTGACCGGCATGTCCCGCGGGGTCGGCTGGTACATCGCGCCGAGCATGACCGACAGCATCATCACGACCATGCCCAGCGGGAAGAACGCCAGCGTGACGTACCGGACCCGGTCGCTCGTGGGACGCGGCCCCGCGGTCAGCGACGGCAGCGTCACCTCGGGATCGCCGGCGTCGGGGTTGCGACGACGCTTGAGTGCGTCGACGCCCACGGTCGCAGCGAGGGCGAGCACGGCTCCGACGACGAGGACCAGGAGGTGACCGCCGAGGCCGTCGCCGCCGAAGTACAGCACCGACCGCAGCGACTCGCCCGCGGCCGCCGTCGGCAGGAAGCCGTGCAGGGTCGCGTAGAGCGACGGCAGGGCGTGCACCGACATGCCCATGTTGGACGCCGGCACGCCGAGCACCATCAGGAAGAGCATGCCCACCAGGACCGCCATCGGTCCCAGGATCCGGGTGAGGAACAACTGCACCGAACCGACCGCGAAGACCGAGAGCCAGCAGATTCCCAGCACGGTCGCGGTGTTGCCCTCGATCGCACCGAGAATCGGACCTGCGACGAACCACACGAGTGCCGCGATCAGGGCGGACCAGCCTGCCAGCAGCGGGACTACGCGACGCACCCGCAGCAGTTCCGGGGAGTTGGACAGCATGATGCTCAACGGCATGTAGCCCGCGAGCATCAGCGCGGTGGCCATGAACATCGCCGCCAACCCGGCGGTGTCGTTCTCCGGGAGCGGAGCCAGATCATCGACCGTGAGAGCGAGTCCCTGCCCGAGCACCTGCGGGGCGAGCATGCCGCTGACCATCGACGACTGCGAGGCTCCGGCAGCGCCTGCGGTGTACACCGTGGCCGCGTTGCCATCGGAGAGCGAGACCGCACCCGCCACCTCGCGGGCAAGCACCAGGTCGCGCGCTTCGGCATCTGTCGCGACGACCCGGACATCCACCGCGTCGGGATCGGCGTCCTCGATTGCGCGGGCGAACTCGCCCGCCTGCTGCATCGAACCGGCGACGGCGATCGGCATGTTGTTCGGGGCCGGCGAGTGCATCGCGGCCAGGTACCCGGTGATCATCATCGAGACCATCACGAACGGCAGCAGGATCATCGCCACGTAGCGGCCGATGTGCTCTTTGCGCGCGCGGGCGAGCTCGGCCTCGGTGGGTTCCCCGCCTGGTGGGCTGTTTTTCTCGGGCGCAATGGTGTCTGTCACTTCGAAACTCCTCAATAGCCCTGGGGGCGCTGACCGATCGCTTCCCATGCCGGTGCCGACGCGGGAAAATACGCTATGTGACTTAAAAAATTACGCCGAGTGTCTTAAAGTGATCAAGCCGAGTGGTGGTGACGTTCGTCCCACCCGGCGTCGGGGCACACTGGTGACCCGAGTGAGAGAAAGACGGGACCAACCGTGGGCACTTACGGCGACCAAGTACGACAAGCACTGCTCGATTCCGCAGAAGAACTGTTCGTCACCTTCGGGGTCGATGCAGTGTCGAACCGGCGCATCGCCGAGCATGCGGGCAACTCGAACCACTCCGCCGTCAGCTACCACTTCGGCAGCCGGGAAGACCTCGTGCGCGCCACACTGCTGCGGTACACCGAGGACGCCGGAGCCCGGCGTCGAGAGCTGGTCGGGATGCTGGGACCCGAACCCGGCCTACGGGACCTGTTGAGCTGCTTGGTCGTTCCGTTCACCGACCAGCTCGCATCGATGTCCGTCCCGAGCTGGAGGGCGCGATTCATCCAGCAGTTGAGGACGGTGCCGTCGATGGTCGCGACCGTCGCCGCCAACGCCATCTCGGACCCCGTCGTCGACGACCTCATCCAGCGGGTCCGGGCGCACGTATCCGACCTTCCGGACTCGGTGTACACCGGGCGTTCGTGGCTGCTGGGACGGCTGGTCATCGACGCCTGCGCCGACTACGAGGCACGCCTCGCACGAGAGGATCTGGAGCCGGACTGGACCGGATTCGCCAACTTTCTCATCGATGCGTGCGCCGGCATGCTCGAGGCACCGGTGACCAGCGAAGGTGACTTCCTCAGCGCCCGCGGTGCCTCCGTGTGGGCATGACCGATCAGGACACGGCCAGCGCCTCGAGCAGATCGGCCGCCGACGTCACCGGCCGATCACACACGAACCCCCGGCACACGTAGGCGGCCGGCGCCCCGTCGACGAGGGGCCGATCCGCGAACAGGGGCGACGATCCCGGTTCACCGCCCACCACGAGCGACCCGCCCGGAGCTTCGCGCCGCGCGACCTCGAGCAGCTCTCCCCCGCCCACGACCGCCACCTGGATCGGCCCGCGCACCGCGGCCTCGGCGACCGCGAGCCAGTGCCCGGCGGAGCGGGGGGCGCGTTCGAGCAGCACCGCGGCCGTGGCGAGCGCTGCGTCGGCGGCGTCCCGGTAGCGACCGCCGTCCTCGACGACCGCGGACAGCGTCAGCAGCGCCTCGGTGATGAGCGCAGCACCGGACGGGGTGGCACCGTCGATCGGGTCGCGGGGCCGGGCGACGAGTGTCTCCGCGTCGTCGGCCGTGTCGAACCAGCTTCCCGGACGCTGCGGATCGGCGAACCGATCGAGCGCGATGTCGGCCAGGGCGCGGGCCGGATCGATCCACGTCGCGTCGCCGGTCGCCTGGTACAGCGCGAGCAGCGCGGTGACCAGCGCACCGTGGTCCTCGAGCACGCCCACGGGGACGCCGACGACTCCGCCGAGCGACGCGCGTCGCAGCCGGCCGTCGACGATGTGTGTGTCCAGCAGGCGGCGGGCGCAGGTCGCGGCGGCCTCGATCCAGTCCATACGCCCGAACGCGGCGCCGGCCTCGGCGAGCGCGGTGACGGCGAACGCGTTCCAGACCGTGACGGCCTTGCCGTCCCGCCCCGGTTGCGGCCGGGATCGCCGGGCTTCGTACAGCCGGGCGCGGACCCGCTCGGCGCGTTCCGCGTGGTCGGGGTCGGACCGCAGTTGCAGCACCGACGCGCCGTCCTCGAACGTGCCGGCGTCGGTGACCTCGTAGAGCCGCGCCGCCCACGCGCCGTCGTCCGGGCCGAGGACCTCGTTCAGTTGCGCCGGCGTCCACACATAGGTCAGGCCTTCGACGCCTGCGGTGTCGGCGTCCAGCGCGGAGGCGAAGCAGCCCTCGGCGGTACCCAGGTCCCGCAGCAGGAACCCGGCGGTGTCCTCGGCGACGCGCCTGGACGCACCCCGCCCGGTGATGCGCGCGAGGTGCGCGTACACCCGCAGCAGCAGTGCGTTGTCGTAGAGCATCTTCTCGAAGTGCGGCACCACCCACGCCGCGTCGACGCTGTACCGGGCGAAACCACCCGCGAGCCGGTCGTGGATGCCGCCGCGCGCCATCGCGTCGGCGGTGCGTTCGACGACCGCGAGCGTGTCCGCCGATCCGCTGCGTTCGTGGCTGCGCAGCAACCCTTCGAGGAGCGCGGACGGCGGGAACTTCGGCGCACCACCGAACCCGCCGTGGGCACGATCCTCGTCGGCAGCGACCGCGGCGGCGGCGAGGTCGAGCAGCGGGGCGTCGACGGATCGGGTGCCCGGCGGCAGCCCGCCGCTGCTGCGCTGCAGCTCCTCGACGACCGCCCCGGCGGCTCGGGCCACGTCGTCACGGCGGGTCCGCCACGTCTCGGTGATGGCGTTCAGCAGGTCCGTGAACGACGGCATGCCCCCGCGCGCGACCTTCGGGTAGTAGGTGCCGCAGTAGAAGGGGGCGCCGTCGGCGGTGAGGAAGCACGTCATCGGCCAGCCGCCCTGGCCGGTGGCGGCCACGGTGGCGTTCATGTACACCGCGTCCAGGTCGGGGCGTTCCTCCCGATCGACCTTGATGCACACGAAATTCTCGTTCATGACGGCCGCAGTCGCGTCGTCCTCGAACGACTCGTGCGCCATCACGTGACACCAGTGGCACGCCGCGTAGCCGACGGACAGCAGGATCGGCACGTCCCGGTCCCGCGCCTCGGTGAGGGCCGCGTCGTTCCACTCGTGCCAGTGCACCGGGTTGTCGGCATGCTGCCGCAGGTAGGGCGAGGTGCTGTGGCGGAGGCGGTTGGTGGCCATGGTTCCGAGCCTGCCATGCCCGTGCGGTGCCGGGTCGTGACTGTGAGACCTATTTGGTCTCGGATCCCCTGTGCTCGGAACTCTCGGAACTTTCGGCCTCGGACGCATCGGTCTCGGTGCCCGGTGTGGGCGTTGCGCCCCGGTCGGTACCCTCGTCGGCGGCCTGATCGGCCTCGGGATGCTCGGGCTCGAACGTCTCCGGCAGCTTGCCGATCTGCTTGTTCATGTTCCGGATGAGCAGCACCGTCGCGACGAGCAGGACGACGATCAGCGCCAACCCGACCGGGGACGCCTTACCGAACTCGGGGCCCGCGGGTTCCTGCGCCAGAACATCCGCCGCCAGCATGCCAATCGTCATCGCACTCGTCCGTCCTCGATGCCCGCGAACAGATCCGACTCGGGGATCACCGTGTGCACGCGGGTCTTGGCCAACTCGAATTCTTCGGTCGGCCACACCTTCTGCTGAATGTCCAGGGGAATCGCGAAGAACGACCCGTTGGGGTCGATCTGCGTCGCGTGCGCGCGGAGCGCATCGTCACGTTGCGGAAAGTAGTCGCCGCAGGTGATCTGGGTGGTCACCCGGGCCATGAGGTCACCCTGTTCGGTCCGCCACCGGCTGAGCCACTCGTCCATCGGGAAGCGTTCACCGCGTCGCTGGTACTCGTCGCGGAACAGTTCGATGCGCCGTCGGATGAAGCCGTGCGAGTAGTACAGCTTGCGGACCTTCCACGGCTCGCCGTCTTCCGGGAAGTAATCGGGATCGGCGGCCGCGTCGTAGGCGGCCATCGACACCTCGTGGCAGCGGATGTGGTCCGGGTGCGGGTAGCCGCCGTTCTCGTCGTAGGTGGTCATCACGTGCGGGCGGAACTCGCGGATGACCTGGACGAGCTTGCGGGTGGGTTCTTCGAGCGGGACGAGCGCGAAGCAGCCTTCCGGCAGTGGCGGCTTGGGGTCGCCCTCGGGGAGCCCGGAGTCGACGAATCCGAGCCAGCGTTGCTGCACACCGAGGATCCGGGCCGCCTCGGCCATCTCCTCACGGCGCACCTCGACCATGCGGTCCCGGATTCCGGGGACGTCCATGGCCGGGTTGAGGATGTCGCCGCGTTCGCCACCGGTCAGGGTGACGATCAGGACCTCGTTCCCCTCGGCCGCATAGCGGGCCGTTGTGGCGGCACCCTTGCTCGACTCGTCATCGGGATGGGCATGCACGGCCATGAGCCGTAGTCCGCTCACGTGTTTCCTCCACCTCACCGTCGTGTGCTTCGTCCGACCGCGCGCCCGGCACCGCAGGCGGGGCGCATCGGTCCTTCCCCTATAGTTCCACCTGACAACTCCTCCGTCAGCCGTGGCCCCGGCCCTGTGCAGCGGGCACGAAAGCAAAAGTGATGAGCGACACCACCGTGAACGACAGGTATCCGACCGACCGCTACCCGACGACCGGCGGTTCGTCCCGCCGCGTCCGTCGGTGGCTGCTCGCCGCGCTCAGCGTCGCTGTCGGCGCGATCCTGGCGTTCGTGCTGTACCTGCAGTTCGGTCCGCCGGAGATCGAGTCGGAGATCATCACCTTCGAGGTCATCGACGATTCGACCGTCGATCTGCAGTTCACGGTGACCCGCCAGGATCCGTCGCGGGAGGCGGTGTGTGTGATCCGGGCGCGCTCGAAGGACGGGCAGGAGACGGGCCGGCGCGAGGTGCTGATCCCGCCGTCCGATGCCGGGACCGTCGTCCTCAATTCGACGGTGAAGACCTCGCAGCGTCCCGGCACGGGCGACCTCTACGGCTGCAGCTTCGTCGTCCCCGAATATCTGCACGCACGCTGACGGTACGCAGCGGCTTTCCGCGCCCGGATCCGCTTTGGTGCTAGAATAGTCGGATACACGGTTCCACCCTTTGGGGCCGTGTATTGCTGCATAGTAGGCAGTACGGCTCCGTTCACCACACCCAGTGGGGGTAACGATCTGGAGTCCATGCTGTCGTGGTCGCTGCATGTGCGCGGCCTGTCGACGGAGCCGGGGGCTCCAACCCGAAGGAAGTGATCGAGGATGACCGAGACCCAGGGCACCTGGCTGACACAGGAGTCGTACGACCGACTCAAGGCAGAACTCGACCAGCTCATCGCGAATCGTCCGGTTATCGCGGCCGAGATCAACGAGCGCCGCGAAGAGGGAGACCTCAAGGAGAACGGCGGATACCACGCCGCCCGTGAGGAGCAGGGTCAGCAGGAGGCCCGGATTCGCCAGCTCCAGGAGCTGCTCAGTGCCGCGAAGGTCGGCGTTGCGCCCACTCGGTCCGGTGTCGCGCTGCCCGGATCGGTCGTCACGGTGTACTACGACGGCGACGAAAGCGACAAGGAAACGTTCCTGATCGCGACCCGCGAAGAGGGTGCGCGGAGCAACGAGATCGAGATCTACTCGCCCAACTCCCCGCTCGGCGGTGCGCTGCTCGAGGCGAAGGTCGGCGAAACCCGCGAGTACGTCCTGCCCAACGGCGGCACCATGAAGGTGACACTCGTCAGCGCAGAGCCGTACCACGCCTGATCGACGACATCGACTACGAGGAAGGCCCCGACCGGATGGTCGGGGCCTTCCTCGTCTCGCGTCTCAGAAGATCCGTCGGGCCTTCATGTCGGGGAACACCGCGCCGACCCGGACGACGTCGCCGGTGGTGGGGGCGTGCACCATCTGTCCGCCGCCGATGTAGATGGCGACGTGTCCCGGCCCCCCGGCCTGCCAGTTACCGAACAGCAGGTCGCCGGGCCGGGCTTGATCCATCGGAACCTCCGTGCCGATGTGCCACTGGGTCTCCGACGTGCGCGGCAGTGCGATGCCCGTCGCCGCGTACACCGCGTACGAGGTGAGTCCGGAGCAGTCGAAGCCGCCGGCGGACGGGCCGTTGATGTTGCCGCCACCCCACACGTAAGGCAGGCCCAGGAATCGGAACGCGAGGTCGACGACCTTGTTGCCGGTTTTCGTGACACCGGGCAGACCCAGGCCCAGGAACGGCGACAACAGCCGCGAGAACGCTGCCTCGGTGGCCCGGATCTTCGCCACGTACGGTTTGGTCTGGTTCTCGTAGTCGGGCGAGCCCGACGGCATGCCGCCCGAGCGACGCACCGCGCCCACACCGGCGTTGTACGCGGCCAGCGTCAGATCCAGCGTGTCGCCCTGTACCAGGCCGCGCTTCTTCCAGTCGTCGATGAGCTTGTAGTTGTCGCAGAGCAGCGCACCGGACGCCATCACCGGATCGGCGATGCCGAGGACGTCGGCGATGCCGTCGCCGTCGGCGTCCTTGCCGTACGCGTCCCACGTGCCGGGCATGAACTGGCCCGGGCCCTTCGCGCCGGTCGACGACACGGGTGCGGCGGGCCCGTATCGGAATCCGTTCTCGGCCGAGTACAGCGCGGCGAGCACCGGTGCGGTGATCCCGTCACACAGCGACCCGGCCTTCTTGAGCCACGGCGCGAAGACCGCGACCGCCCCGATCGGGGCCAGGCTGGTGCCGGGCAGGATCGCCGGAATCGACGGCAGCGTGATACCACCGATGGCGATCCCTGCCGGGGCCTGCCCGACCGGTCCGGTCGCCACCGCGGGCGGTGGTGTCACCGCAAAGGGGTTGGGTCGCGGCGCCGGAGCGGCCGGAGCCAGCCCGGGCGGTGGCCCCTCGCCTTCCGGCGGCGCCACGAGGGCCGCTGCCGCCTCGGGCGGCAAGTGCGGTTCGATCGCGGTTGCCACCGAGTTCGTGGCATCCACCACCGCCTGCTGTGCGGCCGGCTGCACCGATTCGGGCAGGGCCGCGATCATGCCCGCCACCTGCTGCTCGACGCCGGGCGCGGATGCCTCGAACGATTCCAGGACGTGCGCGACCTGATCCTTGATTTCCGTCGGAACAGCGGCCCCCTGCACCAGTGCGCTTGCGGCCGTAGCCACCGCAACGATCACGGCCGACGCGTCAACTGACATACGCGAACTCCCCATCCATATCCGGAACGCCTTCACCGTACGTTGTGATGTCGATCACCGGTGCCGTTTCCTCACGTTCATATCACATATATGTAGGAACGTGTTCCAATAAGTCGACTCATGTCCTGCGATTGCGGCGTCACCCCCCCGTTACCTTTTTCGTAGTCCCGCACCGCGGGGCCACGGCCGCCAGTTTCGGTATGGCGTTCTTCCCCTGTCCCTCGAATGATCCGGGGGTGGTTCCGCCGAGCTTGGTGGCCTCGATGGACCGCTGACAGGGACCGGGCCGCCGGGTTCGAGGTAGGTCTGTTCGTAACGTGGGTGCCGGGTATCGATACTGGATCGGCGACCGGGTTGGACCGGACGAAAGACCGTTTCATGGACACGAGTTACGCCGTGTTCTGCGGCATCGACGTGGGCAAGGGCGATCATCACGCGGTCGGGTGGGACGCCGCCGCAGGCCGCGTGTTCGACAAGGCGTTGCCGAACGACGCGGCACCACCGCGGGCCGTGTTCGCGGATCTGGCCGCGCACGAACCGATCCTGATGGTCGCCGATCAACCGAACACCATCGACGCGCTGCCGGTCACCGTCGCCCACGCCTGCGGTCACGACGTCGCCTACCTGCCGGGGCTGTCGATGCGGCGGGTCACCGACCTATATCCCGGCCAGGCGAAAACCGATGCCCGCGATGCACTCATCATCGCGGATACCGCCCGCACCATGCCGCACACGTTGCGCCGGGTCGACGTCGGCGACGAGACCCTCACCGAACTCGGGGGGCTCGTCGGATTCGACGACGACCTTGCCGGCGAGGCCACCCGGATCAGCAACCGCATCCGCGGCCTGCCCACCGGGATCCACCCCACGCTCGAACGGGCACTCGGTCCCCGAGTAGCGCATCCGGCTGTCCTGGACAATCCTGCCCCGTTTCGGTGGCCGGCCGGGATCCGGCACGCCGGCAAGCGTCGGATCACCACTTCGCGGACGTGGCCTTCCCGCCACAATCGGTGCAGGTCGCGTCGTGTCTCGCGGGGGGGCATGCCGCGGGGACGACCTGGGAGGTGTTGTGCCACAGTAATTTCCTGGGCAACTTGGCGGGCGGCGTTTCTATCGCCACGGGGATCGCCTTCTCCACGCCGCATTGGACGAACCGGAGAGTCCCGCATCCTCGATGTGCCGAAGAAGCCGCAGGTGGCGATCAGCCGGGTTGCGTCGGGGGCAGCTCGTGCATTTGTCACTGCCGGTGAGGTAGATCAGGCAGCACGATCCGCGTCTGACGAATCTCCTTGTGCCGAAAGCGCCGTCGATGTCGACGAATCGCGGCGTGAGCATCGGCGGCGCCGAGAGTGCGGTGGCGAGCGTGCATGCTTCGTCGACTCTGCCCACGGTATGGCCCACGGCAAGCGCGCGGTTGGCGACGGAGTCGGTGGCGATCGCCCACAAAGCCCGAGGCGCCGCGCCGGAAACCGCGGCGAGAGCGTCGATCACCAACCCGTACGAGGCGCTCAGAGCCTCGGCACAGGCAGCAGTGTCGGGCAGGATCCGCCGGGCCCGAACGGCACCGAGATACCCGTTGTCTCGCAGGGTGCACTCGACGTGCGGTAGCTGCGGATCCGGGACGAGGCCCTCGGTGAACAGCAGGGCCACAGGCGCGGCCACCAAAGTCGAACTCGCCGAATACCACCACAGCGTGCCGTTCACCCGCGGGTCGTCACACCCCCAACGGGCACCGGTGTCGACGATACGTTCGGCGAGCCAGTCGTGATCGGTCATACGCTCCCCGGAGAACGTCTCACCGATCAGATCGATGGTATGGGCGAAGTCGCCGAGAACAGCTCCGACCCGACGGTACGCGTCACCCAGTGCCTGCGCGTCGGGGTCGTCGATGATGTCAGTCATCGACGAGTCCGTGCAGATCGAGGACCCGCCGGTCTTCGACGGTCCGTATACGTCCGCGCACACCGAAGACGGTGGCGAGCAGTTCGGGCGTCAGAACGTGCTCGGGTGTACCGACGTCGACTACCTGTCCGGCGTCGAGGACGGCGATCCGGTCACAGTACTCGGCCGCGAGACGCAGGTCGTGCAAGGTGACGAGCACAGCGAGACCGCGAGCGGCGAGGGTGCGCAGAAGTTCGAGCACGCCGAGTTGGTGACGCAGGTCGAGATGATTGGTCGGTTCGTCGAGCAGCAGAATCTGCGGTTCCTGCGCGAGCGCACGGGCAATCGAGACGCGCTGGCGTTCACCGCCGGACAGTGCGGTGACGTCGCGGTCGGCATGCGAGGTGAGGGAGACCTGGTCGAGTACCCGGGTTACCGCGTCGTCGTCCTCCTTGCGGAAGGGTTCGAGCAAGCCACGCCGGGCGGACCGGCCCAGCCGAACCGATTCCCGGACAGTCGCACCGCCGAAGGCGGCGGGCTCCTGTGTGCTCACTCCGATCGTGCGGGCAACCTGACGGCGGCGCAGCGTGTGGATGTTCTCGCCGTCGAGCAGGATCGCGCCGCCGGTCACCGCCAGCGCGCGGTAACAGGTTCGCAGCAGCGTGGTTTTGCCACTGCCGTTCGGGCCGACCAGGGCGAGCACTTCGCCAGGGGCGACCTCGAGATCAGCCCCGCGAAGGACGGTGCGGTCCCCGAGTCGGGCCTGCACCCCGCAGGCGTGCAGCCGGGTCATCGACTGCCCTGCCGGTAGCGCCGCCACAACATGGCAATGAAGATCGGTCCTCCCACAAGCCCGGTGATCACCCCGATCGGCAGTTCGGTGGTGTCGCTCAACGACCGGGCCAGAATATCGGCGAGTACGAGAGCGACCGCCCCCAGAAGAGCGGCGGTCGGGACCAGACGTGCGGCATTGCGGCCGACGAGATAGGCGGCCAGATGCGGCACGAGCAGGCCGACGAATCCGATCGTGCCCGACACTGCAACAGCTACGGCCGCCAGCAGCGAGACGGCCAGCAGGATCAGGATCCGGAACCGTGGAACGTTCATCCCGAGTGCGGTGGCCCCGTCGTCCCCGGTGAGCAGCAGGTTCAGTTGCCGGCTGCACAGCACGACCGCGGTTCCGACCACAAACAGGACCAGGGCGGGCGCGATCAGCGACGTCCAGTTCGCGTCACCGAAACCACCGGCGAGCCATTGCATCACGGTGCCGAGTTGATGCACGTCACCGAGGACCAGCAGCACGAAGGTCACCAACGACGAGAACACCATCGACAACGCGACCCCGACGAGGACGATCGCGGTCACAGACTGTGCGCGCAGGCTCACCACGATCGTCGCGGCGAGAGGGAGCAGGGCGCCGAGGAACGCGGCGAACGGCAAGGTGAAGATCCCGAGGACGCCGGCGCCGAACCCGAGGACCGTCACGGTGGCGACACCGAACCCGGCGCCCGAGGACACCCCGAGAAGATACGGGTCGGCGAGAGGATTGCGGGTCACTGCCTGCGCGACGGCACCGGCAACGGCGAGTGCGGCGCCCACGACCGCGGCAGTCAAGGCGCGGGGCAGTCGGGATTCGAACACGATCGCCTCGCGGGTCGCGGTCCACCACCGATCACCCCACAACGCGTCGAGTGGAAAGGGAGAGATCCGGTAGGCCACGATGGCCCACACGTCACCGAGGGGGATGGTGATCGTGCCCAGCGACACCGCCGCGGCAACCGCGAGAACGAGAGCTGCCGTGAGCATCGTCAGTATCACCCCCAAGGGTCGGCGGCGATCGCCTCCTCTCGTGGCACTGTCTATGAGTGGCGATGCGGGAGAGGGTTTCTCGGCGATCGTGCTCACTCGACGAATGCTTCCGGATGCAGTGCTCGGGCGATGGTGTCGGCGGAGGTGACCATGCGGGAGCTTTCGAAGAAGTCGTCCAGCGGGACGACGACGAAACGATCGTTGCGCACCGCCGGGGTCGTCACCATGACAGAGTGGTTCTTGAGGAAAGCGATCTTGTCGGCGGCACTGGTGGACCCGTAGTCGAGGACGACGATCGCTTCGGGTTGGCGTTCGCCGACCACTTCCCAGCTGGTTGCGAAGTAAGGTTTGGGGCCTTCGGCGGTGATGTTGTCCACGCCCGCGTATTCCCCGATGAGGTTGCCGATGCCGACCCCGCCGACGGAGAGGGGTTCGGCTTCTCCCGAGTCGTAGAAGAACGTTCGGATCGGCTGCACACCGGCGGCGCCGAGGCGGGCACCGACCGAATCGAGGCCCGAGACGATCCGCTCGGTGAGCTCGGTTGCCGACTCCTCGACGCCGAGAATGGCGCCGAGCTGGGCGAAGTCGTTCTCGAGCAGACCGATGTCGGGGAAACCCTGCCCGCAGTACTCGGAGAACAGGAAGGTGGCGATACCGGCGGCTTCGAGGCTGTCACGGCCGAAACCGTTCTTGTCGTCGAACGCGCTGCGCATGCCCCCGACGACCAGATCGGGCTCGAGATCGAGAACCTGCTCGGAGGTCGGATATTCCTTCGCGAGCGACGGGATGGCGCGGAACTGCTCCGCGGTCTCGGGCAGGGGATCTGGTTTTTCGCCGTAGCCCATGCCGACGATGCGCTCGCCCACCCCCATCTGAATCAGCGTCTCGGTGACGTGGTCGTTCATCGAGACGATGCGCTGCGGTGGAGCGTCGAAGGTGGCGGTGCGATCGCAGTTGGTGATGGTCACCGGCTCGGTGAACGATTCGGCGGCCTCGACCTCCGCTGGGGTGGTACCGCGGGAACACCCGGCCACCAGCAGTACTGCGGTTGCGACGGAGGTGAGCACGCTGATGCGGCGACGGGTCGAACGGGTGGGGACGAGCATAGGACCTCGCGCTCTGCTCAGGTGACCCGGAGCTGAGCCCACCACGACAGCAGACACCGAAATCGGGTGCCCGAACTGCCCTGCTGGACTCCGTCTCGCAGACCACGGCGATGTATCGGAGTCGCGGACCCCCAGGCAGGTATTCGGGCTCACCACCGAGATCGGCGGTCTACCGTTGCGGGTCAGCGCCGGATTTCGACCGGACTTCCCCTGCGTTGGGTGTCAGCAACGTTCGCGTCATTATGCACACCGTCGACTCGAGAGGACACAACCGGTGCCATCCCGGTGCCGGCAACGCACGCACCCGACCTTGCTGGTCCGGAGCGCTCTTACATAGTCGGGGTAAGTCCCGGGGAGTGGTGGGAATCGGCTGAGGGCATCGGGCCAGGTCCGCGGCGTGTCGCTCCCCGAAGAGAGTGGGCCATCGCGTAGTGATCAATGAGCTACCGACCAAAGTGACTCACAGAAAGCATCCACGCGATGACCCACGGCCATTCTGCACTGCTCGCCCAACTCGACGCACTCACCGGCGCCGACAGCGCCAGCGTGTTCGCCGAACTGATCCGCACAGGCCTGCAGACCCTGATCGAAAGAGGTTCTGCAGCAACACAGAAGCACTTCCACCGACGTCGAGAGGATGCTCGATGAGCACCCTCCTTTCCCGGGTCCCGACCTCGACGCCAGGCATCGGCGTCAGGACCGCAGCACGCATCCTCATCGAGATCGGCGACGGCTCGGGCGTCGCCTCGGCAGGCCACCTGACCGCCCACGCCGCTATCGCCCCGGTCACCCACCGCTCCGGCCCCTCGATCCACGGCGAGCACCCGGCACGCTCGGGCAACCGGAAACTCGAACGCGCCCTGTTCCTATCTGCCTTCGCCGCCCTGCACGACCCGACCAGCCGCGCCTACTACGACCGCAAACGCGCCGAAGGCAAGAAACACAACGCCGCCCTGACCTTCCTCGCCCGACGCCGCTGCGACGTCCTCCACGCCATGCTCGAGAACAAGACCTTCTACCGGCGACCAACCGCAGAAGCGGCATGATCACGACCGGCAGGCGCGCCAACGCACTCGCTTCGCCAGATGGACCAGCGCATAGCCGCCCGGAGTCGGAGTTCGGTGCGTTTCCTGATACCCGAACCGAGAGTAGAGCCGCAGGTTGCCGAGGCTGCGCTCACCCGTGAACAACTGCAGACCAGTGATCCGCTCAGGTAGTCGCTCTTCCACCAGTTCGAGCAGTCGACTGCCCCGGCCCCGGCCCTGCATGTCCGGGGCCACGACCAGCCTTCCCACCTCGGCGGTGTGAGGCTCCGTCGGAGAGAGATACACGCGCACGGCGGCGACGAGACGCCGGGCGTCATCGCGCAACCCGAACGCGAGCACGTCGGGCCGCGTCAGCTCACTCACCAACTCGTCGAGGGACTGCGTCAACGGAGGAAGGTTCACGTCGTCGTGGGCCTGCGCCTCAGTCACATACGCAGCCCGCTGCAACGTCAGCAGCTCACCCGCGTCCCCACCCGACAGTGTCACAACGGATTCCATGCATGTCGACTATTCCAGCCCCCTACCGGACCGCACTCCAGTGACATCCCGAGCGGTTGACATCAACACAGCGACTTCCCCCGGTACCGGGGCCCTCGGGAGAGCGCGACGGCCCGCAAGCGGCCCCGAAACTCAGTTCGGAATGCCGGTGACCAGCGGCGCTATCGCCCGGCGGGCAACCGCGCGAGCCACCTCGACGTCGTCCAGGTCGTACACGGGGCTCGGCAGCACGAGGTAGCTGAGCGTCAGCCTGATGATCGCGTCGGCCTGAATGTCCGCGTCCGCCGGGGGCAGCACACCCTCCGACTGCCCCGCCTCGATGCGCGCGGCGACGAACCTCCGGCCCAGTTCGAGCGGCGACGGGTCGCCCGCCGAGAGCATCGCCACCAGCGCGGCACCGTGCGCCGGATCCGACTTTCCCGCGACGAACCGCCGACGGAACCGCAGGCACGCGACGAAGGCCGCCTCGATGCGCTCGACCGGATCGGTGACGGTGAGAAAGGTCGTGCCGATCTCGGTGAGGAACCCTCGCAGCGCACGCGCCAGCGCCGCCTCGAACAGCGCGTCCTTGCCACCGAACCGGCGGAAGAGGGTCGCGCGACTGATCCCCGAGCGCGCGGCCACGTCGTCCATCGTCGCCGCCCGGGTGCCACGCTCGGCCAGCACCGCGAGCGCGGCGTCGAACACCCCGTCGTCCACCTCCGGAGCCGACGACACCTGCTCGATCGCACGGCCGAAGAGACTGGTCAGCGGTGCACCGGGGCGGGTCATCGGTCCACTATCGCATTTGAGACTATTCTGCTACCAATAATCTCATGACGCACGCGGTGGGGACAGAACCCGAGCCGGACAACACCCATATCGATCCGCCCCCGCTGGGTCCGGACTCGGTCGCGTGGTCCGTCTTCGGCGACCTGACGTTCGTCCTGGGGGCGTCGCGGCGTCTGCTGATCGACGTCGCGCATCCGATCGTCGCGACCGGGGTGCGCGAATTCTCGGTCTTCGAATCCGACCCGTACGGACGCGCCGAACGCACGCTCGACATGATCATGGGCGTCGTCTACGGCCAGGAGGAGGCACTCGCCACGGCCCGCCGCCTCCGGGATCTGCACCGCACGATCAAGGGCACGAACCCCGACGGATCGCGATGGAGTTCACTGAATCCCGAAGCGTTCCACTGGGTCCACGCGAGCCTCGTGCACGGCGTGTACACCCAGCAGAAACTGCTCGGTCGCGGCTGGCGGCCGGGCGAGGCCGAACAGTTCTACCTGGAGATGCGGCAGGTGGGTCGTCTCTACGGCGTCCGGGAACAGGACATGCCGGCCGACTGGGCCGAGTTCTGTTCGTGGTTCGACGAGATGTCCGCGACCAAGCTGACACGGTCAGACGTCACCGACCGCGTCCTCGCGGTCGTCGGATCACCCCAACCGCCTCCTGTTCCGTTGCTGCGCAACGAGTTCCTGTGGAACTACACCGCGCGACCGGTTGCCGGACGGGCACTCACCCTGATCACAGGCGGCCTGCTGCCGCCCGCGCTGCGCGCGATGCTCGGCGTCCGCTGGACCCGGAGCCACCAACTCGCCTTCGATG
The DNA here is from genome assembly GCF_001895025.1 of Rhodococcus zopfii NBRC 100606 = JCM 9919. Lineage (GTDB taxonomy): Bacteria > Actinomycetota > Actinomycetes > Mycobacteriales > Mycobacteriaceae > Rhodococcus > Rhodococcus zopfii. Next base: position 128,712 of record NZ_BCXI01000016.1, on the reverse strand, counting down.
CGCTCGCCGCGACATCACGCACCGTCCTGCCGCGGCTGCCCCGATCGGTACGGATGATCCCGCAGGCACGCCTGGCACTGCGCCGCGCAGAACGCAACACCCGGTCGCAGCCGTGACCGGCGCACGGATCGTCGGCGTGCGGAGCGTCGACGGCACCCGCCTGCACACCGAGATCCACGGGCCGGACGACGCCCCGACGATCGTGCTGGCCCACGGAATCCTCTGCTCGACTCTGTTCTGGCGCAACCAAATTCGTGACCTGAGCGAGGATTTCCGGGTCGTCGCCTACGACCATCGCGGACACGGCCGCAGCGCCGCCCCACGGGCCGGCAGTTACGAACTCGACCACCTCGCCGACGACCTGCAAGCGGTGCTGGCCGCGACCGCCCCGGACGGGCAGCGGGCCGTCGTCGCCGGGCATTCGATGGGCGGCATCGCGGTGATGAGCTGGGCGCAGAAGTACCGGGCAGACACGACCACCCGTGTGTCGGCGGTCGCGCTCGTGAACACGACCCCCGGCGACATCCTCGACCACGTGCGGTTTCTCCGCGGTCCCGAGCGCACGCTCGCGCTGCGCCGCCGGCTGGCCCAGTTGGTCGTGCCCGCAGCACGTGTCCCGCTGCCGCGGCGTCTGCCGCTGCGCCGCCAACTGCTCGCCCACGTCGCGGTCGGCGCGGCCGCGGACCCGTCGATCGGACACGAGGTCGACGCGATCCTCGCGGCGACCTCGGCACGCGGGCGCGGCGGCTACGGAGCACTGCTGGTGAACATGCGGGCCGACATCGACCCGGCCCACGTCCCGGTTCCAGCCGTGGTGATCGCGGGCCGCCACGACCGGATCGCCCCACCGGCGCGATCGCAGGCGATCGCCGCACGACTGCAGCACCCGCTGGGGCTGCACGAACTCGACTCGGGCCACTGCGGACCGCTCGAACGACCCGACGAGGTCACCGCGGTGCTCCGGAACCTGCTGGAGGAGAACCGATGACCCGCGCAGCCAGGGTGGCGATCACGTTCTCCACCACGGCCGTCCTCCTCGCCGGATCCGCCGTGGCCTCGGCGGCACCACCGGCGGGATTCGACGAGTTCACCGGGATATGGCCCACCGCCGTCGACCCGGCGTCCTGCCGGCCCGGCGACCTGGTGGAAACAGGGATCCAGGGCGAGGTCCCGCTCGCGGACCGTACCTCCGGTCGCAGCACCGACGGCTACACCTGCAACATCGACTTGATCGGGCAGTACCAGGGTCAGGGTGCCGGGCCGATCAGCCCCACCTACGGCGACTGCGCGTACCTCGCGTCGACATTCCCCACCAACCTGCTCGGCGAGGACGCCGGCGTGCAGGTCCTCGACGTCAGCGACCCGGCGCATCCGGTGCGCACGGCGGTGCTCACCGAACCTGCGATGGTGGGAGGCACCTGGGAATCGCTGAAGGTGCACGAGGGGCGCGGACTGCTCGTCGGCACCGGGGTCGGGCTGATCGAAAGCGCCGGCTACATCTCGGTGTACGACATCTCCGAGGACTGCGCGCATCCGCGGTTGCTGAACACGACCACCGGTTCGCTGCCGAACATGCCGGTGCCCATCACCACCCACGAGGGCGCCTTCTCCCCCGACGGCAACACCTACTGGGCGTCCGGGATCGCACCGGGCTGGGTCAGCGCGGTCGATCTCACCGATCCCACGCAGCCGATGGTCGTGTGGGGCGGCCTCACCGGCGTCGCCGCGCACGGCATGGGATTCACACCGGACGGCAACACCATGTTCCTGTCGAACCTGGCCGGGATGACGATCCTCGACATCTCGGCGGTGCAGAATCGGCCGCCGCGCACCGTGATCGGTCACCCGCTGCCGCACCTGGGGTCGAAGATCTGGACCGACGGCCTGCTCAGCCAGCACAGCGTATACGTCACCTACGACGGTGTGCCGCATATCTTCACCGTCGACGAGGGCGGCTCTGGCGGCGTGAAACTGTTCGATGTCACCGAACCGGCCACCCCGCGCTGGCGCACCAGCGCGAAACTCGCGATCAACCTGCCGGAGAACATGGACCGGTGGGCGGCGAGCAGCGCAGCGAACGGCGCGTTCGGTTACGACGCGCACTACTGCACCGTCGACCGTCCCGAGAATCCGCGCGCGATGGCGTGCGGCTGGATCCAGTCCGGCATCCGCGTGTTCGACGTGACCGACCCCGACCGGTTCCGGGAGATCGCGTACTTCAACCCACCAGCACAGACCGGGAAGAACCTGAAGCTGCCCAATTCGCTGCACGCAACGCTCGGATCGATCGCGGCACCCCCGATCATCGGCACGCTGGCCGTTGCCCGCGCGATCCTGCAGGGCGAGACCGGAACCGGCGGAATCGTCAACGACCGCAGCCGGCTCGTCGGCGGCGACCTGTCCGCCGACTGGTGTCTGTCACCGCCGGAGTTCCACGGCGACAAGCTGTACGTCACGTGCATGGACAACGGATTCATGGCGCTGCAGCTCGATCCCGCGGTGTATCCGCCGCGATGAGCACCACACCTCGCACCACGCTGGTGCTCGTCGTGGCCGCGCTGTGCCTGACGCTCGGTGTCGTGGTCGGACGGATCTCGTCCGACCACGACACCGGCACCGCGGCCACGACGGGGGCACTCGCCGACAGCGACATCGCGTTCGCGCAGGAAGTGTCGATGCACCATCAACAGGCGATCACCATGACCGACATGCTCGGCCGGGACGCCGCGCCGGATGTACGGGCACTCGCCGCGCAGATCCGTGCGTCGCAGTGGCAGGAGATCGGAATCCTCACCGGCTGGCTGGAACTCGCGGGCGCACCCGCCCAGCCGCCCGGGCACGACCATCTCGGCATGCCGGGCATCGCGACGAACGAGGAACTGACGCGCCTCCACGACGCCGTCGGCACCGAGCGCGAAATCCTGTTCCTGCAGTTGATGATTCGCCATCATCAGGGCGGGATAGACATGGCGGCGGATGCGGCGCACACGACCGCGGTACCGGCCGTACGTGCCCGCGCGACCGCGATCGTCGACGAACAGCGACAGGAGATTTCGCTGATGGCCGTGTCGCTGGACGCGCGGGGCGCCTCCGTCCTGCCCTATCCGTGACTCTGCCGTACCGGTGTCAGTCGCTCCCACCCGACAACCGGTCCAGGAGGACCCTCGGATCGAGGTCCGGATCGTCGAGCAGTTCGAGCAGCGCGGACCGCTGCGACTCGGCGACCGGTTCGGCGCCACCGACGATCTGCCAGGTGTCTTCGACCGGGACGACGCGGGTGCACAGCAGGGCGCCGGTCCGCACGCGGCGACTCGCTGACCGGTCTCGGATCTCGTAGGACTCGCCGGTGCGCAGGTCCCGCACGGTCACCGACTCCCCAGGCTGCACCTGCTCGATCTCGAACAGCGAGCGCTTCACCGTCAGCCACTGCCTGGCCAGGTCGAGTTCGTCCTCGGGCAGCAGATACCCGCGTTGCTCGACGAACTGGGCGAACGCCCCGAACTCGAACAGCGCGGTATCGGTGACCAGCGGATCGGTGAGCGCCTCGTAGAACGCCGCGTCGCCGGTGTCGCCGTGTGCGGTGCGAACATCGGCGAGCACGAACAGCAGCGCGGACCATTCGGGAAGATCGGTGTGCATCGCGGCCTTCTGATACAGCCACGCGGCGCGTTCGGTCAGCGGGTGGTCCGCCTTGCCGAGGTGGCACACCTTGTACTTCCGTCCCGAACCGCACCAGCAGCGGTCGTTGCGTCCGAGGTCGGGGCGATCGACAGGCCGGAAGAACTGGAGCACCTCGTACAGGGGTTCCTCGTCCCCACCCTCGACACGGTCGAGGAGGGTGAGGCCGCGCACGGCGTCACCGCGGTCGGACGCGTAGCGCGCGAGGGTGACGAGTGCGGGTGCGAATTCGGTGTCCACGGCCACAGCCTGCTCGTACCGGCGCTCGGCGTCCTGGATCCGGCCGTCGAACTCGGCGGCCCGCCCCGCGAACCAGTGCGCGGGCGCAGCGATACGGCGGGATCCGAAGGACAGCAACACCTCTGCTGCCTGAGCGAGCGACGACGGCGCGAGCTCGCGTCGAAGGATCTCCCCCATCGCGACGGACGCGACATACGGATCGGACAGCCCCTGATACAGAGCGGCACCGTAGTCGACGAACCGCGCGTCGAGTTCGACACCGTCCTCGAAGGATTCGACGAGCGCGACGAACGTCAGGACATCCGGAACGGATTCCCGGTCGAGTTCGAGCTCGTCTGCGTAGGCGGCGAACCTGCGGTCGCGCGAGTACTCGGCGAAATCGAAGCCACCCGGTGCGATGACGTCCCGCCACCGCTCGAAGCCGGCGGCGGTGATCCACTCGTTCAGCGGAACGACCGGTTCGGCGAATGCCGCCGGGTCGTCCGCCGCGAGGTTCAGGATCAAATCCTCGAGCACGATCGGAAACTCGGCGTCGGAGGCAACGAGGGCGGCCAGGTCCGGCCCGGCGGCAAGCTCCCCGTCGACGCGGTGCCATCGCACCCGGCCCTCGGTGACGCCGAACGCCACCACGTCACCGGCCGACCAGCCGGCGAGCGATCCGGGCGGCAACAGCACGATCTCGAAGTCGGGAAGCTCGCCGTCGGACAGGCCCCGCTCGGCGAGCAGCTCGTCTTCCGGGTCGTTGCCGACGATCTCGAATCCGTCGTGCTCCGGATCGCCGGATGCCGGGATCAGCGCGGGGGCGATCTCGTCGACCCCGACCGCGTCCGCCGCGATCTCCGCAGCCGAGAGCCGATGGGTGAACACCCGTCCCTCGAGCATCGTGTCGACGGCGACGTTGCGCCCGTCCGGAAGCAGGTCGAGGTACGGGTGGTCGAGGTCGACGATCGTGTCCACCAGTTCGTCTACGTCGCCGAATCCCGCGTCGGCGAGATGCGCGGCGAGGTCGTCGTCGGTCAGCGGACCGTGCCGGTGGAGCACGTCGAGGGCGGCATCGGCGAGGGCGTCGAAGTCTGTGCTCACAGCTGTCGATCGTACGGGTCCGCCGGCCGGGTGCAGGACGCAACCGACCGGCGGAGCATGCCGTCTATCCCAGCGCCTGCTCGATGTCGGCGAGCAGGTCGGCGGCGTCCTCGATGCCCACCGACAGGCGGACCAGGTCGTCCGGAACCTCGAGCGCCGAGCCGGCGGTCGAGGCGTGCGTCATCGCACCCGGATGCTCGATGAGCGATTCGACACCGCCGAGGGACTCGGCGAGCGTGAAGATCTCGGTGCGCTTGCAGAAGTCCAGCGCAGCCTCGCGGCCACCGGCCAGACGCAGCGAGATCATGCCGCCGAACCGGCGCATCTGCTTGGCTGCGAACGCGTGACCGGGGTGCGATTCGAGCCCCGGGTAGAGCACCCGGCTCACTGCCTTGTGCCCGGACAGCAGGTCGACGATCTGCTCGGCATTGTCGCTGTGCCGTTCCATGCGCAGCGCGAGCGTCTTGATCCCGCGCAGCGTCAGGTACGCGTCGAACGGTCCGGGGACGGCACCGGCACCGTTCTGCAGGAACGCGAACGCGGTGTCGAGTTCCTCGTCGTTCGTCACCAGCGCGCCACCGACCACATCGGAGTGGCCGCCGATGTATTTCGTCGTCGAGTGCAGCACGATGTCGGCGCCGAGCGTCAGCGGCTGCTGCAGGTAGGGCGAAGCGAACGTGTTGTCCACCACCAGCTTTGCGTCACCGGCATGCGCGACCTCGGCGATCGCGGCGATGTCGCCGATGTTGAGCAGCGGGTTCGTCGGCGTCTCGATCCACACGAGCTTGGTTTCCGGACGGATCGCCGCGCGCACCTCGTCGACGTCGTTGACCGCGACCGGCGTGTACTCGATGCCCCACTGGGTGAAGACCTTGTCGATGAGGCGGAACGTGCCGCCGTACGCGTCGTTCGGGATCACCAGATGGTCGCCGGGGCGCAGCACCGACCGCAGGACACAGTCGGTCGCGGCCATGCCGGAACCGAACGCGCGCCCGTAGGTTCCGTTTTCGAGCGCTGCGAGGTTCGCTTCGAGCGGCCGTCGCGTCGGGTTGCCGGTGCGGGCGTACTCGAATCCGTTGCGCATGTTGCCGACGCCGTCCTGCGCGAACGTCGAGCTCGCGTAGATCGGCACGTTGACCGCGCCGGTCTGCGGGTCGGGCTCGTATCCGGCGTGGACGGCTCGGGTGGAGAATCCGTGGCTGTGCTGCTCACTCATGCGGTCCAGCCTATCGGCACCGGATACGCCGCGGTCCGGTGACGTCGAGCACGTCACCGGACCGGGGGTCGGTTGGTCAGGAGCCTGCGCTGATGAATCCGAGCAGGTCGTGACGGGTGATCACGCCGACGGGCTTTCCGTCGTCGACGACCATGAGGGCGTCGGTGTCTCCGAACGCCTTGGTTGCGGCGCCGATCGACTCGCCGACGCCGATCAGCGGCAGCGCCGGGCTCATGTGCTCGGCGACCGGGTCGGCGAGCTGTGCACGACCTTCGAACACGGCGCTGAGCAGTTCGCGTTCGCTGACCGACCCGGCGACCTCACCGGCGGTGATCGGCGGCTCCGCGCCGACGACGGGCATCTGCGACACCCCGTACTCGCGGAGGATCTCGATGGCGTCGCGCACGGTTTCCGACGGGTGGGTGTGCACAAGGTCGGGCAGGTCGCCGGACTTGCCGCGCAGAACGTCCCCGACGGTGGAGTCGTCGGGCTTGCCGTCGAGCGGCGAACGCAGGAAGCCGTAGGACGCCATCCACTTGTCGTTGAAGATCTTCGACAGGTAGCCGCGGCCACCGTCCGGGAGCAGCACCACGACGACCGCGTCGGGGCCTTCCCGCTCGGCGACCTCGAGGGCGGCGACGACCGCCATGCCGCACGAGCCGCCGACGAGCAGGCCTTCCTCGCGGGCGAGGCGCCGGGTCATCTCGAACGAGTCGGCGTCGGACACGGCGATGATCTCGTCGGGGATCGACGGGTCGTACGCGCTGGGCCAGAAGTCCTCGCCGACTCCTTCGACGAGGTAGGGGCGGCCGGTACCGCCCGAGTACACCGAGCCCTCGGGGTCGGCGCCGATGACCTTGACCTTCCCGCCGGACACCTCCTTGAGGTAGCGGCCGGTGCCGGTGATGGTGCCACCGGTGCCGACGCCGGCGACGAAGTGCGTGACCTTGCCGTCGGTGTCGCGCCAGATCTCGGGGCCGGTGGTTTCGTAGTGGCTCTCCGGGCCGCCGGGGTTGGAGTACTGGTCGGGCTTCCAGCCGCCGGGCAGTTCACGGGCGAGGCGGTCGGAGACGCTGTAGTAGCTGTCGGGGTGCTCCGGCGGAACCGCCGTGGGGCACACGACGACCTCGGCGCCGTACGCCTTGAGGGTGTTGCGCTTGTCCTCGCTCACCTTGTCGGGGCAGACGAACACACACTTGTAGCCGCGCTGCTGCGCGACGAGGGCCAGGCCGATGCCGGTGTTTCCGGAGGTCGGCTCGACGATGGTGCCTCCGGGCTCGAGCGCGCCGGACGCCTCGGCGGCGTCGATCATCTTGACCGCGATGCGGTCCTTCGAGCTACCGCCCGGGTTGAGGTACTCGACTTTCGCCGCGACGAGCGCCGAACCCGGCTTCACGACCGAGTTGAGTTTGACGAGGGGGGTGTTGCCGATCAGGTCGACGACGGTATCCGCGATGCGCATGGGTCCATGTTCTCATTTCACGATGTGGTCCGGCCCGCCGACCGTCTCGCCGGCCCGGCAGAAACACGACAGAAACACCGCTGCCCGTGCGCGTTTTCGGTAGTGGGAACTACCAAAAACGCGCACGGGCAGTCGGGGGTTCGGGCAGTGACTAGTCGCTCTGGAAGTAGCTGAGCAGTCGCAGGATCTCGACGTACAGCCACACCAGGGTGACGGTGAGACCGAACGCGACGCCCCACGCGGCCTTCTCCGGCGCCTGGGCGCGGATCAGCTGGTCGGCGGCGTCGAAGTCCAGCAGGAAGCTGAACGCGGCGATGCCGATGCACACGAGGCTGAAGATGATCGCGACGGTTCCACCGTCGCGCAGGCCCAGGCCGCCGTCGACGAAGAAGCCGGCGACGAGGTTGCCCAGCGCCAGGACCAGCACACCGATGAGCGCGCCGACGATCATGCGGGTCAGGCGCGGGGTGACCCGGATCGCGCCGGTCCGGTACACGACGAGCATGCCGAAGAACACGCCGAACGTGCCGAGCACTGCCTGCGCGATGAGTGTGGCGCCGCCGGCGCCACCGAAGGTGATATCGGTGAACATGAACGACAGCGCACCGAGGAAGAAGCCCTCGGCGACCGCGTAGGCGAGGACGATCGCCGGGTTGTCCATCTTGCGGCCGAAGGTCGCGACGAGGACCAGCACCAGGCCGATCAGACCGCCACCGATGACGAACGGCGCGGCCAGGCTCACGTTGGAGTTGACGAGGAAGTACGAGATCAGCGCCGAGACAGTGAGCACACCGAGCGTGATGCCGGTCTTGGTGACCACGTCGTCGATGGTCATCGCGCGGGTGGTCGCGGGGCGGGCCCACGGATCCTGCTGCGTGTACTGCGGCTGACCGAATTGCTGGGTGACCTGCGCGGCGCCTGCCGTCGCAGAGCCGAACGTGGCGTATCCGCCGCCCTCTTGCTTGGGCAGGTTGCGGAACACCGGGTTACTGGTGGTGCGCACCGTGCACATCCCTTCTGGTGGTCGGTTCTGTCCGGTCAACGCGCCGCGAGCCGCGGGAGTTCCCGCAGTCTCCGACATCGCGCACTTGGAGACCGGACGAACCGGACTCTACCGGGTTCGCACGGACCTGGTCACCGTGAACTTGGGGTTCCGTCCCGCGACGTCGGTCTTTCCGACGACCCGCTTCAACGTTCCGCGGTAGTTGAGATGCGAGTTGTACACCGTCCACAGTTCGCCGCCGTCACGCAGGATCCGAGCGGCCGCGTCGAACATCTTCTCCGCCGCACCGGTGTGGACCGCGGCACCGATGTGGAACGGCGGATTGCACACCACCAGGTCGACGGAGTTGTCCGGCAGCGTCGAGGCGGCATCGTCGCGCAGCACCTCGACGCGGTCGGCGACACCGTTCGCGGCGGCGGTCGCGGCCGCGGACGCGACCGCGGCCGCGGACTGGTCGGTCGCGACGATCCGCAGGTCCGGGTTCTGCCGGGCCAGGGACACCGCGAGGATGCCGGTGCCGCAGCCCAGGTCGACCGCCACCGCCGCGTCCCGGCGCGTGCGCGGCAGGAACTCCAGCAGGAACCGGGTGCCGATGTCCAGACGCGGACCGGCGAAAGCGGCACCGTGTGCGACGACCGCCAGCCCGAGGTCGGGGAGGGTGTCGGTCACCGGATAGGTGGACGGGCCGGGCATGGGGCTGCGGGCGGTGAGCACCCGCGACTTCTGCCTGCCCCGGGAGGCGTGCACGTCCGCGAAGGAACGCCCCAGCACGTCGTTCATGGCACGGGAGATGTGCTTGTCGCGACCACCGGCGAAGACGACCACGCCGGGGTCGGCGTGCCGGGCGATCGTCTCGGCGATCTCGTCGAGCGCACTCAGCGACCGCGGCAGCCGCAGCAGCACCACCCTTGCGCCCGTCATCAGGGCGGCATCGAGATCGTACCGGGTGTAGCGGTCGGTGAGACCCTCCCGGTCGGCGTTTCCGGCGAGGGCTCGCTCCCCCACCACCGAATCCTGGTGGACCCGCAGTCCGGTGCTGTCGTGCCGTACGGCAGCACCGAGGGTGAGGGCACCGTACTGGTCGTCGACGATCACGACGGTGCCGGCCGGGGCCGCGGCGAGTGCGGCGTCGGCTTCGTCGAGGAGCAGCCGGTCGGCGGCATCCACGGCGACCAGGTTGGGCGCCTCCACGTCGGGGAGGCGCCGCAACCTGGTGAACAGCTCCTGGCAGTCGATCAGCACTCGCCCTTGCCGGCGTTCTCGATGGCGCGGAGCGTGTCGGCCTTCTGGTCCTCGTCGAGGTCGGCCCAGCCCGGCAGCATCTGCTGGGCATCGGCGACGGCCTTGGCGGCCTCGTCGCGGTTCTGGCCCCATCCTTCGAGCTGGTCGAAGTACGGGAGCATCGCGTTGCAGATCTCGTCGTAGCTCTGGCCGAGCTCGACTCCTGTGGAGCCGGTGGCCGCGGAGTCGCCGGAGGCGGCTGCGCTGGTGGCCGTTGTGGCGTCGCCGGCCGAGTCGGATCCCTCGTCGGAGGATCCGCACGCCGCCGCAAGCAGGACAGCCCCTGCACCCAACAGCGCCGCGAGAGTCTTCTTCATCTGTGTCCCACTTCTGATCGCAGTGTCGTTTTCCGGTAGTCCCGGCGGCAACACGGTAAACGAATCTGCGCGATCGATCAGCGCCGGGCGGTGCCGCACCCGACTATCCTGGAGAAACCGGACGACGAGGTGGTTTGCACCGATGGTGGAACAGAATCCTCTCGAGACGCAACGAGCACCGATCCTCGACGTCACCAACGACGAGGACGCTGCCGTTCGCGATCTGGAGGCGGCCGGATTCACAGATCCCGAGGAGATCGGCCGCGGTGGTTTCGGAGTCGTCTACCGCTGCCGGCAGGAGGAACTCGACCGCACGGTCGCGGTGAAAGTCCTCGGTTCCACCCTCGAACCGGAGAACCTCGAACGGTTCCTGCGCGAGCAACGCGCGATGGGCCGCCTGTCCGGGCATCCGCACATCGTGACGGTGCTGCAAGCCGGATCGTCGCCGGGGGGCCAGCCCTATCTGGTGATGCACTATCACCCGCACGACTCCCTCGAAGCCCGAATCCGCCGGCACGGGCCCCTGCCGTGGCGGGACGTGCTGCGGATCGGCGTCAAGCTCGCCGGTGCCCTCGAAACGGCCCACCGGGCCGGGATTCTGCACCGCGACGTCAAACCCGCGAACATCCTCATCACCGAGTACGGCGAACCACAGCTCACCGATTTCGGGATCGCGCGGGTCGCGGGCGGATTCCGCACCACGTCACGGCAGATCACCGGGTCCCCGGCGTTCACCGCACCGGAGATCATCGAGGGCAAACCACCCGCCGCGACCGCAGACGTGTACGCGCTGTCCGCGACGCTGTTCTGTGCGCTCACCGGGCACGCGGCGTTCGAACGCCGCGAGGGCGAACGGGTGGTCGCGCAGTTCGTGCGCATCACCACCGAGCCGATCCCGGACCTGCGGGGTGAGGGCATCCCCGACGACGTGTGCGCGGCGATCGAGCAGGGCATGGCCACCGATCCGGCCGAGCGGCCGCCGACCGCGTTCGCGTTCGGCGACCTGCTGCGGCAGGTCGAGGAGGCACATTCGCTCGACGTCGACGAGATGGCGCTGCCGAGCCGTCCCGACGAGGCGAGACAACCTCTGAGCGGATCCGCCGCGCACCCGACCGGGGGCCTCCCACCGGAACGATGTCCACCGGCTCACAGCGGTACGCCGCAACGGGCACGGCACCGTCCACGACGCCGGCCACCCGGTTCCGTCCCCCGGCGACCACTCGTCAGCTCGTGCCGCGCACCCGGCTGATCGATCTGCTGCGGGCCGGAGAGCGCCGCCGGCTCACCGCCATTCACGCCCCCGCCGGGTTCGGGAAGTCCACGCTGGCGGCGCAATGGCGTGACGTGCTCACCGGCGAGGGGGTCCCGGTCGCGTGGCTGGCCGTCGACCACGACGACAACAAGCTCGTGTGGTTCCTCACCCACGTCATCGAAGCGCTGCGCCAGGTGCGTCCCGCGCTGGCCCGGCAGCTGACGGAGATCCTCGAAACCCACGGGGACGACGACCCCGAACGGTATGTCCTCAGTGCGCTCATCGACGAGCTGCACCGGCAGGACATGCGCACGGCCTTGGTCATCGACGACTGGCATCTGGTGACGTCGCCGGAAACGATTGCAGCCCTGGATTTCCTCCTCGACCGTGGATGCCACCACCTGCAGATCGTGGTGACGAGCCGCAGCAGGACTGGACTTCCGTTGAGTCGCATGCGGGTTCGCGACGAGCTGGTCGAGATCGATTCGGACCAGCTGCGTTTCGACCTCACCGAATCCGATTCGTTCCTCCGGGACGTCAGCGGTCTGCGTCTCGACCACGACGACGTGGACGGTCTCACCCGCACCACGGACGGATGGGCGGCCGCGCTGCAGCTGGCGTCGTTGTCGCTGCGCGACAGCGACGATCCGGCCGGTCTCATCGAGCACTTGTCGGGCAGGCACCACGCGATCGGCGAGTTCCTCGCCGACAACGTCCTCGCCACCCTGGAACCGGAGATGTACGAATTCCTGCTGGCCACCTCGATCCCCGAACGGATCAGCGGCAGTCTCGCCTCCGCGCTCGCCGACACCAAGCGCGGGCAGGCGATGCTCGAGGAAGCCGAGGAATGCGACCTTTTCCTGCGGCACCTCGACGACGAGCGGATCTGGTTCGGCTACCACCATCTGTTCCGGGAATTCCTGCGCCGCCGCCTCGAACGCGACCATCCCGATCGCATCCCCGATCTGCACTGCACGGCCGCACGGTGGTTCGCGAGGCACCGCATGCTCAGCGAGGCCGTCGACCACGCCCTGGCCGCCGACGACGAGCAACTGGCCGTGGATCTGGTCACCGAGGGTGGACTGTATCTCGCCGAACGCTCGCACCTGAGAACACTCCTGGCGCTGCTCGACAAGCTGCCGCCGCGGGCAGTGACGAAGAGCCCTCGGCTGCAGTTGAACCTGGGGTGGGGAAACGTGCCGCTGCAACGGCTCCCGCAGGCGAAACGCGCACTCGATGATGCGCGGAAAGCCTTGACTCACAGCAATCTTCCCGAGTCCGACCTCGAACATTTCCGGATCGAGGCGGATGTACTCGAGGCCGCGACCGCGATGCACGTGGATCGGCCCGATCGCATCGAGGAATTGATCCGGGAGTGCCTGGACGATCCGGACGCACTACCGCCGTGGGTGCCCTCGGCCGCAGCGGATTTCGGGACCTACTGTGATCTGTTCCGATTCGATTTCGCCGGTGCCCGCCGACGGCAGGAGGAGGCGGAGCGATTCCACAAGCTGACGAAGGGCACGTTCGCCGCGGTGTACGGACGGTGCCTGGCCGGTATCGCCGCGAGCGAGCAACTCGACCTCGTCGCCGCCGAAAGCATCTTCCGTGCGGCGGTGCGCACCGCTCGCCGTGACGGCGGACCGCACTGCCACTCGGCGCGTCTCGCCTCGTCGATGCTCGGCGAGTTGCTGTACGAGCAGGGCCGGATCGCCGAGGCGGAGGAACTGCTCGACGAGAGCCGGCATCTGGGGGCCGAGGGCGGCACCCCCGATTTCATGATCGCGCGCTTCGTCACCGCGGCCCGACTGAAGGCGGTGCGCGGAGACCGCGCGGCGGCGACGGCATTGCTCGACGAAGGCGCGAAGGCTGCAGCCGATCACGATCTGCCGCGGCTGCGCGCGCGGATCGACAACGAACGGATGCGTCTGGGGCTGCCGACCCCGGCTCCACCCTCCCATCCGATGCCGGACGACGACACCGTCTTTCCCAACGGTGTCGTGGAGGTGACCACCCAGATCGAGGACGCCACCTCCATTCGTCTGCTCTCGGACCGCGGCGATCCCGAGTCGCTGGATCGCGCCTGCGAATGGGCGCATCGGTGGCACCGGCGGGTCCGTACCCAGAACCGGCCGCGCGCGGAGCTCATGGTCACCCGTCTGCTCGTCGGGTGCCTGTTCGCCGCCGGGCGGACCGAGGAGGCGGAGCAACGGCTCGCCGGGATGGTTCACATCTGCGGTGAACGCGGCATGTTGCGCTATCTCGTCGACGGCGGAAGGAACACGATCGCGGTGCTGGGGCTTCTGCACACGCGACTGCGCGAGAATCGGTGGCGATCCGACTGGCCCACCGTCGACGAAGCGTTCGTCGACGAGGTGCTGCGGCTCGCGGGTTCCGAGATCACCGACACGGCGTTGTGAGTTCGGCGTCCGGGTCGGGCACACTGCGACCTGTGACATCCGCACAAATCGACGGGGTCCGCACGCGGTTGTGGCGCGGCGGGCGGCTCGTCGCCGAGAACTATCCCCTCGCCGACGTCTCCGACCATCTCGCGGACGACACCGCGCTGGTGTGGGTCGACCTGCGGGAACCCGACCACGAGCTGCTGCTGGCACTCGCCGAGGAACTGGGTCTCGACCCGCATGCCGTCGAGGATTCCGTCGCGCACGGCGAACGCACCAAGGCGACCCGGTATGCGACGCACACGTTCATCACGGTGTACGCGACCAGGCTCGAGTCCGGCAGCCCCGACTCGGGTGGCGACCTGGCTTCCCGGTTGCGGACGAGCCGCGTGTCGGCCTTCGTGCTGCCCCGCGGCATCGTCACCGTGTGGCGCGGCGACGCGTTCGACGTCGACGAGTTGCTGCGCCGCTGGGACGACAACGTCGATCTGATGGTGCACGGCACGCCGACGCTGCTGCACGGCCTGCTGGACGTGGTCGTCGACGGCCAGTTCGAGACCATCGAGCAACTCGACGACGCCATCGAAGGTCTCGAGGACGGACTGTTCGACGATCACGCGCAAACGAAGGTGATCCAGCGGCGCACCTACCGGGTCCGCAAGGAACTCGTCGAGCTGCGCCGTGTGGTGCTCCCGATGCGCGAGGTGGTGGCGCTGATCATGAGACACCGTGCCGAGCACGGCAATTCCGTCGAACTCGACAGCTGGTACACCGACCTGTACGACCACGTGGTGCGGGCGACGGAGTGGACCGAGTCGCTGCGTGACATGGTGACGACGGTGTTCGAGACGAACCTGTCGTTGCAGGACGCGCGGCTGAACACCGTGATGAAGAAGCTCACCGGTTGGGCAGCGATCATCGCGGTCCCGACGGCGGTCACCGGCTGGTACGGCCAGAACATCCCGTTCCCCGGGTTCGGCAGCTACGGCGGGGTGGCCGCCAGCACGGTCGTGATCGGGGTGTCCGCGGGGACGCTGTACGTGGTGTTCAAACGCCGCGGGTGGTTGTAGGCGCCTCCGGCGGGACGTCCCACGTTTCGCTGCGGACGACCGGGGTATGTCGTAACCGAGCGATCACAACCCGGTGATCACAATCCGAGGAGGACTCGTGGCCGACTTCATCGACAAGGCGAAGCACAAGGGCGAAGAACTCGCGGGCAAGGCGAAGGAGCACACCGGCAAGGCGACCGGTGACCGTTCTCTCGAAGACGAGGGCAAGAACGACCAGGCGTCGAGCGGCCTGAAGAAGGCCGGCGACAAGGTGACCGACGCCGTGGAGGACGTGAAGGACTCGTTCAAGAAGTGACCGGATGCTCCGGCTCGGGGGCCGCGTGATCGCGCGGCCCCTGGTCGAGCCGGAAGGGCGGGTATTCGTCGCGCATCAACGCCGCGTACGCCCACACCCGGAACGCCCAGCGGTTGATCCCCACCACCAGGTCGAACAGACCCCGCGGGTAGCGGCCGGTGAACAGCAGCGCGATCGCCGCGACCAGCACCAGGATCCCCAGCAGCGACCAGGAGTAGTTCACGGCCGGGCCTTCCAGGTCGCCGCTCGCAACCCACGTCGATCCGCCCACGACGAGCACGGTGAGGATCAGGTAGTGCGGGATGGCCAGCAGCCACCACTTGACCAGCACCAGACCGCGTGAGAGCCGCTCGGGATAGTCGACGTCGAAGTCGGCCGGATAGTCCGTGCGGTGCAGGGTGAACGGCGGATACCGGTCGGTGCCCAGCGCGGAATAGGTGTAGAACGACACCCGCCACCACCAGCGCATCACCCCGACGTTGAAGTCGAACAGGGCACGCGGGTACCGGCCCGTGAAAAGGATCGCGAAACCCGCGATCACGGTGGTCACGAAGTGCGCGATCGCGAGGAAGAACAACACGATGAAATGCGGGATCGCCAACAGCCACTTGACGAGCCACAACCACCGCGACGGCGCGTCGAGATCGCCGCGCACCGTCACCGGATACGGACCCACCACGGCCGCCGCGGGAGGCGGCGCATGTGCCGGCGGCGGCAGGTGCTTCCCCAGGCCGACCGCGCCCAGCACGAGCAGGGGCACACCGATCACCAGCAGCACCAGCGCGCCGATCAGACACCACAGCGCGAGCGAACCGAGGATCGGAAGATTCACTCCCGCAGCGAGGTCCGCACGGACTCCGGGAGCGCCGTCCGGGTTCATCACCACGATCGTCCAGTTGCCGTCCTGGAAGTCCCATTGAAGTTCCTGCGTGCCGGGTCCCGAGGCCGACGCCGACCAGAACGTCTGATCCCCCGGCGGGGCGAGCTGCCCGGTACCGGGGATCTGCCGGTAGCCCGGCCGGAACGGAAAGAAGTCGAGGTCGTCGAGCTCCGTGTGCGCGACCCCGGCGAGGTAGTCGTCGACGTCGGCCTGCAGCCCGATGCCGAGGAACACCTCCCCACCGGGGTCGGCCGCAGTGCCGCGCAGCATGATCCGGCCGAGATCGTCCGGCCCGAACCCCCCAGGCATGTTCTCGTCCACGACCAGATCGATGTTTTCGGACACCAGGGCCGCGGTGTCGGTCCGGTACCGTTCCGTCGGCGTCGTGAAGTAGCCGTTGTCGCGCTGGAAGGCGTACGCCCAGCCGAGGAATCCGGCGGCGGTGAGCAACGCCAGGCCGAGCATCGACATCAGGACGCCCACCACGAGCAGGATCACTCTGCCGACCTTCATGATCGACCTCCGGTTCGACGCACTCGCAGGCCCGTCAACGGTAGCTCGCCGCGAACGCGCCGAACAAGAGTGCGACGGCGCCTCATCTGCCCGTCAGGTCGCGGCGAGCTTCCCCGACAGCTGTTCGAGACGACGAAGGCTCGCGCCGTCCAGACCGACGATCTCGGCGCTCTTGCCCCGCTCCGCGTACTTGTGCAGTACAGAATCGA
Organism: Rhodococcus zopfii NBRC 100606 = JCM 9919; assembly: GCF_001895025.1. GTDB lineage: Bacteria > Actinomycetota > Actinomycetes > Mycobacteriales > Mycobacteriaceae > Rhodococcus > Rhodococcus zopfii. The sequence goes on along the minus strand of NZ_BCXI01000016.1, from coordinate 111,811 downwards.
AGGTCGCGACGGTCGAGGCATCCCACACCTCGGCGTCGGTGAGGTCGATCACCACGCGGTCGGGGTCGCCCGCGTAGTCGAACCGGTACACCAGATCGTTGCTCGACGCCCAGAACAGCTCGCCCGAAACCCGATAGGTACGGACACCGTCCGTGTCCGTCGTGTGCACCCGGGTCATGTGCGCCACCCGGCGCGCGAACGCGACCATCGCGGTCAGCACGCCTGAGACCACACCGATCGCGAGGTTGTCGGTGAGCAGCGTCACCACCACGGTCACCAGCATGACGAGGGTTTCGCTGAGCGGCATCAGTTTCAGGGTCCGCGGGGCGACGCTGTGCCAGTCGAGGGTGGTCACCGCGATCACCAGCATCACCGCGACGAGCGCGGCCATCGGGATCGCCCCGACGATCTCACCGACCGCCACACACAGCACCAGCAGGAACAGTCCGGCCAAGAACGTCGAGATGCGGGTCCGTGCGCGACCTTCCCTGACGTTGATCATCGTCTGGCCGATCATCGCGCAGCCGCCCATGCCACCGAAAAGCGCACCTGCCCAGTTCGCGACACCCTGCCCCCACGCTTCGCGGGTCTTGTCGGAGTGACTGTCGGTCAGGTCGTCGACGAGCTTCGCGGTCATCAGCGATTCCATGAGGCCGACGAGCGCGAGCCCGACCGCATACGGGGCGATGATCCGCAGCGTCTCGGCGGTCAACGGCACGTCGGGGATCATCCACGTCGGGAAGCCGCCGGGAAGGTCGCCCTGGTCCGCGACGTCGGGCACGTCCAGACCGAACAGCACCACGATGCCGGTGAGCACGACGATCGCGATCAGCGCGGCGGGTACCGCGGTGGTGAGCTTGGGGATGAACACGATCATCGCGATGCCGGCGGCGACGAGCGGATACACCGCCCACGGCACGTCGAACAGGTGCCGCAGTTGCGCGGTGAAGATGAGGATCGCCAGCGCGTTGACGAAGCCGATCATCACCGACCGCGGAATGAACCTCATGAGCTTCGCGACGCCCGCGACGGCCAGCACGATCTGCAGGGCACCAGCCAGCCACACCGCGGCGATGAGGTAGTCGAGCCCGTGCGACGCGACGAGCGGGGCGATCACCAGCGCGGTCGCGCCCGCCGCGGCCGACACCATCGCCGGGCGGCCACCGACGAACGCGATCGTCATCGCCATGATGCACGAGGTGTACAGCGCGACCTTCGGGTCGACGCCGGCGATCACGGCGAACGAGACGACCTCGGGGATCAGGGCCAGGGAGGTGACCAGGCCGGCGAGGATCTCGGTGGTCAGGAGCCGGGGGGATCGCAGGGTTTCGAACACGGTTTGCACCGGAGGAGTCTAGGGCGGGAACTCGACGCGTTCGGTCTCGTGTCGCTCTGGTGTGAATCGGCGGAACGTGTAGTGTGGGCACATCGAGCAGATCGCATCGACTGCCCGAGGTCGGACGCGCTCCCATGGTTCACAATCACCATCCGAGCACGCGACCATCCAAGAACCACCTCGCACGTCTCCACCCCGGTTGCGGATCTTTCTCGACTCCGCGATCGCCGTTGTACCGCGCCGCACCCGAAAGAAGGACGCTATGAGCAACGACACCGAATTCTCCGGTCCGCTGTTCCTGCAGCCGAGCAACCCGGACGACGAACAGCTGCCCGAGAACCCGCAGCCGCAGCCGCAGGGCGCCCCGAACTACGACGGGTTGTTTTCGTCACGCCCCTGAGGGCGTTCAGCATATCCGTCACGCGTACGCATACGGCTGAGAAGACTGCGAGATTCGATCGGCGACGACCACTCGCCGGACGAAACACCTTCCCACACCACCTGTTCCACGTTGCTCGCCGGTCGAACCCGTCGCCGCTCCCCATGTTGCCGTGACGCTCCGTGCCGTCCACGGCGATCACGATCAGGGACGAACTCGTCCTGCACACCCTGGCGAAGCGCCAAATCGACACGCCCCCAACAGCAGCACCGGTACGATCTTGAAAACCCGCAGGTGGGCGTCGGCCCACCGCACGCCGGGAATCGAGCGGACGCTCGCGGGTACCACCGCGTCCTCTCCGGTCACGAGATGTGCGTTGTCCGAGACGTACTCCTGCATGTGAAGCCCGAATGCACGCGAGGCGCAGTCACGTGTATCCGACCACGCATTCGCCGGGGCCCGGGACCGGTGCCGTGTCGGGTACCGTCGAACCACGACGACCCGAGTTCGGGGGACCACATGAAGCATTTCCGAATGGTCGACGAGGACGGCGGCGTCATCGACGAGCAGCCGTTCCGCACCGCCGACGAAGCCCACGCGTGGGCGACGACCCACCCTCGGTCGGAGCTGGGGCCGTGGATCCTCGAGGAGCAGGTGGACGGCCGGTGGCAGCAGCTCGCCGGTCCAGACCGGCAGTGACCCCGGGGTACACCGGATCTCGCGGCGATACTCGCCGCCGGTACCGACGGTCGTGCAGATTCGGGTAGCCGCGTACTCGTGTGCTCGGATTCCACCGCTGCCAGGCTTCCGGCATGGATACGGAACCGTTGTCGATGACGATCGTCGGACCGCCGGCTCTCTCCGGAACCGTCCTGCGCGTCGGGCCGGGACGGCAGGTCCTCGGATGCGACGGGTGCGCCGATCTGCACATCGACGATCATCGGGTCAGCGCGCGTCACGCCACGATAGACCGTTTCGGCGACCGGGTCGTCGTCGAGGATCTGGGGTCCTCCCACGGGACCTGGGTCCGCGGCGAGCGTCTGCGCGGGGCCCGCGAAGTGCACGACGGTGACATCGTCAGGTTCGGCCGTGTCGAGGTCCGAATGGAACAGATCGACGCAGCGCTCCCCCGGATCGGCGCGCATCCGCGACCTCCACCTGTCGGCTTCGACGACGACGGGAACGACAGTGACGCCCAGCAGCGCGCGGCGTTCCTGCGCGAAGTCACCGCGTCGAGGGCGTGGGCCCGGTTCGTGTTCTGGGTGGGATTCGCGATGGTGCTCGCAGGAGCATCCGGGTGCACCTGGCTACTCGCAGACGGCACGGACGCGCCCGGTGCCTCGTCGACGGCGGGCGCGGCGCCGGGCGACTTCCCGGCGTTCGGACCGCACACCGTTCTCGGGCCGGTCGGAACGCTCTTCTTCATGATCGGGTTCGTCGGCCACTTCGTGCTGATTCTCGGGTCGTTCCTGTGGATCATCGCGGCCGCTCATGTGCGCCGGGTCGACACCGACCCGCGCTATCCGTGGAACACACCCACGTCGAGATGAAGGGAGCCATCGTGGTTTTCAACATCGGCTCACAACATGAAGCGATCAACAACGTCGCGGGAAGCCAGACGACCCATGGCGGCCAGCGTGTTTCGTTCACCGACGCGGCGGCGATCGTCTCCGCCGGCGAACTCGCCCGTGCATTGCGCGGGCTGGGGCTCGGCGAGAGCGCACGCGACGTCGACGAGATCGAGCGGGAACTGAAGCAGGGCACCCCCGATCGCGAGCACGTCGCGTCCCGGCTGACGCACATTGCGCAGACAGTCACTGCGATCGCAGGAGCGGGTTCCGCCGTTCATCGCCCGCTGGTCGCACTCGCCGGATGGCTGGGCGCGCCGGGGTCCCCCGTCCTGCATGCGCTCGGACTGTGAGCAACCGCCTTCCACAGCCGAGTCCTATCGATTTGAGAGACAGAGACTTTCGTAGTCCTTCGAATCACCGTCGCGGCTAAGGCGACGGGTAGGTGCTGATCGAAATCAGCGTGCCGTCACCGCCCATGGAGACGGAAATCGAAGCGCCCTTGCCGTCCTTACGCACCGTCAAGCTGGTGCTGTGGGGCGTGATGCTTCGGGACACGCTCTGCCAGCCCTCACGGTCGACGGAGCCGACATAGAAGTCGCTCACCTTTTCGAGGGGATCGGATGTCGTCAGCACCGCCGAACCGAGTGCTCGGCTGATCTCGGTGGACGGCTGATAGACCGCGATCCCACCGACGGACTCTGCAGGGAACGTCGGCTGCGTGCCGGTGTCCGGCTCGCCGGTTCCAGAGGCAGACAACTCGGCCACCTGGGTCGTCGTCGACGACACGGTCGTCTGCTGCGATTCACCCGAGCCCGAGTCGCCGGCGCCGCATGCCCCCACCGCGACACCCGTCGCCAGCACCACCGCGCAAGCGAGCGCACACACTTTCCACCTTCCCATGGCGCGTCCTCCACACTGCTCGAGCACGAAACTGCCTCGGTCCCACTATGCACACGGGAGGCAACAGGTCGGGACCGGATTCGCCACATCGGCCAGGCACAGACCCGAACGCAGAAGGGCCGCACATCCGCGAAGTGTCACGCGCACAACGCTTCCACCACCCCGGCGAGGCGCTGTCGACATGGTGCCCCCAGTCGGACTCGAACCGACACTCGGCGGATTTTAAGTCCGCTGCCTCTGCCAATTGGGCTATGGGGGCGTGCGTCCTACCCTAACCGGCGCGTTCGGGGAGACGCAGTCGACCGGGAGGTTGTGCGCGCCTTCTCCGGCCGGAAGCGCACACAACCTCCCGGTCACCGAACCGGAACGGACATCGCGATGCCGTCGAGGATGTCGTGCTCGCTGACGATCAACTCCGAGATCCCGGCGCGCGCACCGAACTCGTCGGCGAGCACCGTCGTGACGATCGCTCCCCCACCGATCACGTCGACCCGGCCGGGGTGCATCGGACCGTAGGCGGCGCGCTCGTCGTGGGTCTGTCCGAGCAGCGTGGCGCACACCTGCCGGAGCCGGTCGAACCCGACGTTCGACAGGTGCACCTTCTCGGGGTCGTATTCGGCGAGGTCGTGGGCGATCGCCGACAGCGTGGTCATCGTGCCTGCGACACCGACCCAGGTCCGGGCCTGCTCGACCGGCACGTGCGCGAGCGCCTCCCCGATCTTCTCGCGCGCGACGGAACGGGCCTCGGCGATCTGATCCGCGGTGGGCGGATCGTCGTGCAGGCACCGCTCGGTGAGCCGCACACATCCGATGTCCGTGGAGTACGCGGAATGCACCCCGGAAGCGTCGCCGAGCACAATCTCGGTCGAGCCGCCACCGAGATCGACGACGACGAAAGGCCCACGCGCCGAGTCGAGTTCGCCGACCGCACCGGTGAACGACAGGCGCGCTTCCTCGTCGCCGGAGATCACCTCGGCCTCCGCGCCGGGGATCACCGCGCCGAGCACCTCGCGGGTCATCGAGAAGAAGTCCTCACGGTTGCCGGCGTCACGGGTCGCGGACGTGGCAACCATCCGCACCGCGCTCGCCCCGGTCTCCCGGATGAGATCGGCGTACTCGGTCAGCGCGACGCGGGTGCGTTCGATGGCTTCGGGAGCGAGCCGGCCGGTGGCGTCGACCCCCTGCCCGAGCCGCACGACCCGCATCAGCCGGGTCACGTCGGTGAGGCGGCCGTCGGTTCCGATGTCGGCGATCAGCAGGCGGATCGAGTTGGTCCCGCAGTCGATCGCGGCGACACGGCTCATTCGGACGCCCCGCGCAGTTCCGCATAGGTGGGCCAGTCCGCGGGAATCGCGGTTCCGCGCAGGCCCGCGTCGGCGGCCAGGGCGACCGACTCGTCGCCGAACGGGTTGACGCCCGGGCCCTTCGCGAGCGAATGCGCGATGAGCACGTGCAGGCACTTGACACGGTCCGGCATCCCGCCGCCGGTGAAGTCGGTGCCGAGCGATTCGATCGCGTCGCGCTCGGCGAGATACGACTCGTGGGCTCGGCGGTAGGCCGCGGCGATCTCGGTGTCGGTACCGAGACGCTCGGTCATCTCCCGCATCACCCCGGCCGATTCCTGCCGGCTCGCCTCCGCGGTCAGGCGCGGATCGGTGAGGTAGTACAGCGTAGGGAAGGGCGTTCCGTCGGGCAGCTTCGGTGCGGTCTTGACCACCCCGGGTGCGCCGTCCGGGCAGCGGTAGGCAATGGCGAGGACGCCGCGCGGGGTGCGCCCGAGCTGGGCGGCGACGGCGTCGAGGTCGGACTGTGCGACGGGATCGGTCACCCGGTCGGTTCTCCTGCTTCTGGGGGCGCCACGGGCATCTGCCGCGGCACCGGTTCGGGCTCGGGTTCGGGCGGCGGTTCGGACACCGACCGCCACAGGTCGCTGTACCACGCGCCGGTCGAGGGGCGTTCCTGGATCGTCTCCTCGTCGGCACGCCGGCCGTCGCCGGGAAGCTGCACCTGGTAGGGAGTGTCGCCGGGCATCACGAACCGCAGGCGTTCACGGGCCTGCGCCCGGATCCACGCCGGGTCCTCGATGTGTGCTTTCTGCTCCCGCAGTGCGGCGATCTCCTGTTCGAGCTGGATGCGCTCGGCCTCGACGCGGTCCGCTTCGGCGCGCTGGCCGACGTACGTGCGCAGCGGCAGCGCGAGGGTCAACGCCAGTCCGCACACGACGAGCGCGAGCACGACGGCGCGACCGGTGGACAGACCCAGGAAGGTGCGTTCGGTGCGGGTCCTGCGAGTTTCTCGGGGCGCACCGACGCGGGTGGGCCGGGCCCGATCGGCGGAACCCCGGCCGCGCCCCGGCGCCGAGGTGACGGGGTCTTCGCGCCCTGCCGGGCGCGCACCCGCCGACTCGGCCACCGGGTCGGGCGATGCGGTAGATCCCGCCGGCCGGGACCGGCTGGGCCGCCGCGCACCCACCGCACCCTCGGAACGGGTGCGCCGGGCGCCGGGCCGGGATCTACCGCGCTGGCTCATACCGCTCCGGTCAGGCCTCGAGGTTGAAACGCGGGAAGGCCAGCTCGCCGGCGTACCGGGCGGCGTCGCCGAGCGACTCCTCGATGCGCAGCAGCTGGTTGTACTTCGCCACGCGCTCGGAGCGGGCCGGGGCACCGGTCTTGATCTGGCCGCTGCCGACGGCGACGGCCAGATCGGCGATGGTGGTGTCCTCGGTCTCACCGGACCGGTGGCTCATCATCGTCTTGTAGCCGTTGCGGTGCGCGAGATCGACGGCGTCGAGGGTCTCGGTGAGCGTGCCGATCTGGTTCACCTTCACCAGCAGCGCGTTCGCGGCACCCTTGACGATGCCCTCTTCGAGACGCTCCGGGTTGGTGACGAACAGGTCATCGCCGACGAGCTGCAGCTTGTTGCCGATCTTCTCGGTCAGCGCGACCCAGCCCTCCCAGTCGTCCTCGCTGAGCGGATCCTCGACGGAGACGAGTGGGTAGGAGGCGAGCAGCTCGTTGTAGAAGTCGGCGAGCTCGTCGGCGGTGCGGATCTTGCCCTCGAACTTGTAGCCGGTGCCCTCGGTGTAGAACTCGGTGGCGGCGACGTCGAGCGCGAGCGCAACGTCCGAACCGAGCGTCAGGCCGGTCTTGGCGATCGCCTCGCTGATGAGGTCGAGCGCTTCCTTGGTACCGGCGACGTCCGGAGCGAAGCCGCCCTCGTCACCGAGACCGGTGGCCAGGCCCTTGCTCTTGAGGACCGACTTGAGCGAGTGGTATACCTCGGTGCCCCAACGCAGGGACTCCTTGAAGGTGGGGGCACCGATCGGCGCGACCATGAACTCCTGCACATCGACACCGGTGTCGGCATGAGCGCCACCGTTGAGAATGTTCATCATCGGCACCGGCAGGATGTGGGCGTTCGGGCCGCCGACGTAACGGAACAGCTCCAGACCGGACGACTCCGCACCGGCCTTGGCGACCGCGAGGGACGCGCCGAGCAGGGCGTTCGCGCCGAGCCGACCCTTGTCGGGGGTGCCGTCGGTGTCGAGCAGCGCCTGGTCGACGGTGCGCTGTTCGGTGGCGTCGAGGCCGATGATGGCCGGCGCGATCTCACCGAGAACGGCCTCGACGGCCTGCTCGACGCCCTTGCCCAGGTAGCGGTCGCCACCGTCGCGCAGCTCGACCGCTTCGTGCTCACCGGTGGATGCACCGGACGGCACCGCAGCGCGAGCGAAACTTCCGTCGTCGAGCAGCACCTCGACCTCGACCGTGGGGTTGCCCCGGGAGTCGAGGATTTCGCGGGCTCCTACCTGCTCAATGATGGCCACTGGCTGATTCTCCTTCGATGGACTTCACGCTGCGGGGTCTGCACGCTGGGGAACAGCCTAACGGTCCCCACCTGGGCACGAGGCACCACTCGTCCAGGAGCTGCGATCAGGGGCGCACACCGACGCCGTAGGCGGCGGCGCGGTCGCGAACCAGCGCCATGTAATCGGTCGAGCGGTTGTAGGCGAACAGCGCCGTCGTCCACCCGTTCGCGGTGGTGAGATCGCCGCCGCGGTCGCACAGATACCGCCCCGCGGAGAGCGCGGCGTCGTCGAGATTGTCCGGGTCCGCGACACCGTCGCCGTTCGCGTCGGTGCCCCAGCGCGTCCACGTCGCGGGAATGAACTGCATCGGGCCCATCGCCCGGTCCAGGACCGGGTCACCGTCGAGCCGGCCGCCGTCGGTGTCACGGATCTCGGCCAGGCCGGGACCGCCGTCGAGGGGAACACCGCGGATGGGTGGCGAGACCGTCGCGTTGTCGTCGGCGCCGGCGCCCCCGTGCCGGCCGTGCCGGCTCTCGACGCTGCCGATCCCGGCGAGGGTGGTCCACGCGAGACCGCAGTCCGGGCGGCTGCGTGCCAGCACCGCGGCCGCGTGACCGTACGCCTCGAGGGCGACGACGGGGATGCCCAGCGCGTCGGCCTGCGGTTCCGCCCAGTCGCGCAGCTGCGCGGCGGTGCGTCCCGGACCGTCCACATCGATCGCCGGCACCGGGGAGCCCGCGCCCGGCGGGACCCCGTCCGGGATCGGGATCGGTGGTTCGCTCGGCGTCAGGATCGAGACGGCGACGGCGAAGACGACCACGGCCGCGAGCACCCCGAACAGCAATCGCGGCCACGGCGAGCGCCGCCGCACAGGCGGCAGCGGCGGTGGATACCTGACGGTCGGCTGCACATCTCCATCTTCCACACCGTTCCTAAAGCACAGGTAAAAGTGCGAAAGGCCCTCCCGCACGCGCGATCGCTGGGTGTATGTTTCGGTCCGCACCACCGAAACAGAGGTTCGCCTCACCTAACCCCCTGGAGTTCCATCCATGTCCGTGCTCGCCGCCGCCTCCGGCGCACCGTCGATCGCCACGCAGCTGGCCGGCTCCGGCCTCATCGGTCTCCGCGAAGGGCTCGAAGCCGGCATCGTCGTGATGATTCTCGTCGCGTTCCTGGTCAAGTCCGAACGGCGCGACGCGGTGAAATGGGTGTGGCTCGGGGTCGGCGTCGCCGTCGCGATGGTGGCCGCGACCTTCCTCGTCATCCATTTCGGCACGTCCACCCTCGACGGCCTGGCCGCGGAGATCGCCGCCGGCATCGCCTCCCTCGTCGCCGTCGTCATCGTCACCGCCATGGTGCTGTGGATGCGCAAGGCGGCCCGCTCGATCTCCGGCGACCTGAAATCCGGGATGGAGAAGGCCCTGATCGTCGGACCGTCCGCGGTGCTGGCGCTGGCGTTCTTCGCGGTCGGCCGCGAAGGACTCGAAACGGCGCTGCTCATGGTCGGCTACGCCGAGAACACCGCCGGCAGCGCATGGCCACTGATCGGCCTGCTGCTCGGCATCGCCCTGGCCGCGGTCCTGACCGTCCTGATGTATCTCGGGGCCGTCCGGATCGACATGGCCAGGTTCTTCAAGTTCACCGGGGCATTCCTCGTCGTCGTGGCCGCCGGCATCCTGGCCTACGGGGTGCGCGCTCTGCAGACCGGAGGCCTGCTGCCCGGCGCAGGCAACCTCGCCTTCGACGTCTCCGGCCACTACGACGCGGGCAGCTGGTACGGCACCGTCCTGGGCGGCATCCTCAACGTCCGCCCCGACCCGACGGTCCTGCAGTTCGGCGCCTGGCTGATCTACCTCGTGATCGTGCTGTTCCTGTTCCTGCGCCCGGTCACTTCCGCCGAACCGGCCCCGGTGGCCGACGAATCCGCCGTCGTCTGAGTTCCGTTCCCTGCACCACCTTCAGCTCCCTCTCTTTCCGAAAGGCACCGTCCCGATGCTCGTCCCGATGCTCGTCCCGAAAGGCACCGTCCTGATGCTGCTCCCGAAGGGCGCCGTCCCGATGCGTCGCACCACCTGTGCCCTTGCGGCAGCCGCCGTTCTGCCTCTCGCACTCGCGGGTTGCACCGAGAAGTCGACGTCCGACTCCGATGCGATCACAGTCACCGCCACCGACTCGACGTGTGAGGTCACCGACACGGAGGGCACCACCGGGCACAACACGTTCGCGGTGACCAACAACGGGACCAAGGTCACCGAGTTCTACGTGTTCGACGACGGCGACCGCGCCCTCGGCGAGGTCGAGAACATCGGGCCGGGCCTGACCCGACAGCTCATCGTCAACATTCCCGAGCCCGGCGACTACGAACTGTCCTGCCGCCCCGGAATGGTCGGCGAAGGTATCCGGCAGGCATTCACCGTCACCGGCGACTCGAAGGCCGCCGCCGACGCCGACGGCAAGCTCGCCGAGGCGGCCGAGGGCTATCGCCGCTACATCCGCAGTCAGGCCGAGGCGCTCGTCGCCGCCACCGGTGAGTTCGTGGCCGCCGTCAAGGGCGGCAACGTCGAGGAGGCCAAGCGCCTGTTCCCGCTCGCGCGCACCTACTTCGAGCGCATCGAGCCGGAGGCCGAGAGCTTCGGCGATCTCGATCCGCGCGTGGATCTGCGCGAGGCGGACCTCGAGCCCGGCCAGGAGTGGACCGGTTTCCACCGCCTCGAGAAGGATCTGTGGGTCACCGGCCTGCAGTCCGACAGCAACGCGATCGCCGACCAGCTCACCGCGGACATCCAGGAACTCTCCGACCTGGTGAACGCCGACGCCTACAACGTCGACCCGACCCGCATCGCCGGTGACGCGCAGGGCCTGCTCGACGAGGTTGCCACGTCGAAGATCACCGGCGAGGAGGACATCTTCTCCCACACCGACCTGTACGACTTCCAGGCCAACGTCGACGGCTCGCAGGCCGCGGTTGCCGTGCTGCGCCCGGTTCTCGACGAGCGGAAGCCCGAGCTCGGCCAGGCCATCGACGCCCGCTTCGCGGAGCTCGACGCGGCGCTCGCGCAGTACCGCCAGGGCGATGTGTTCGTCTCCTACGAGACCGTCACCGAGCCTCAGCGCCAGGAATTGTCCCGCCTGATCGACGCGCTGTCCGCCGAAGTCAGCAAGGTGCAGGGCGTCGTCGCGGAGGCCTCGGGCGCATGACCGAACGGCCGACCCCAGACCCCGGTATGCAGGGCACCTCCGGAATCTCCCGGCGACGGCTGTTCGGCGCCGTCGGCGCCGGCGCGGTACTCGCCGGTGCCGGCGCGGTGGTCGGCCGGGTCACCGCCCCGGACAGCGAGAACGGCACCGACGGTGTCGTGGCGTTCCACGGCGAGCACCAGGCGGGCATCGTCACCCCCGCCCAGGACCGCATGCACTTCGTGACGTTCGACGTCACCACCCGCGACCGCGACGAACTGATCGCACTGCTGAAGACGTGGACCGCGATGGCCGCGCGGATGACCGCCGGACTCGAGGCCACCGAGGACGGCGCAACCGGCGACGGCGCGTACCACCCGCCGAGCGACACCGGCGAGGCGCTGGACCTGGATGCGTCGCAGCTGACCCTCACGATCGGCTTCGGTCCGACACTGTTCGACGACCGGTTCGGACTTGCCGATCTCAAACCGGCTGCACTACAGGATCTTCCGCACTTCCCCGCCGACAATCTCGACCCGGCACGGTGCGGTGGCGACATCGCGATCCAGGCCTGCGCGAACGATCCTCAGGTGGCCGTCCACGCGATCCGCAACCTCGCGCGCGTCGCGTTCGGCACGGCGTCGGTGCGATGGTCACAACTCGGCTTCGGCCGCACCTCGTCGACGTCCACCTCGCAGGTGACGCCCCGGAACCTGTTCGGGTTCAAGGACGGAACGAACAACCTCAAGGCCGAGGATCCCGCCGCACTGGCGGAGTCGGTGTGGGTCGACGGCGCCGACGACCAGGCCTGGCTCGCCGGCGGAAGCTACCTGGTGGCCCGGCGCATCCGCATGCTCATCGAGCAGTGGGACCGCGCGATCCTCAGAGAGCAGGAAGCGGTGATCGGCCGCGACAAGCGCGAGGGCGCCCCGCTCGGTCTCACCAACGAGTTCGACGAGCTGGACCTCGAATCGAAGGGTCCGGACGGCCCGCTCGTCCCGGAGACCTCACACGTGCGCCTGGCGTCGGCACAGAACCTCGGCGGAATCCGGATCCTGCGGCGCGGCTACAACTTCACCGACGGCTCCGACGGCTTCGGCCACCTCGACGCCGGACTGTTCTTCATCGCGTTCTGCCGCGATCCGCAGAAGCAGTTCGTGCCGATGCAGCTCGCGCTCGCCCGCGCCGATGCACTCAACGAGTACATCCAGCACGTCGGGTCGGCGGTGTTCGCGTGCCCACCCGGCCCGGCCGAGGGCGGCTACTGGGGTCAGCAGCTGTTCGAGGCGTGAAAAGTACACCTGCGCCGGTGATTCCGCCCTGAATCACCGGCGCAGGCCGGGAAGGTGGGTCGCCGAGGGGTGAGCGGCCCACCGGAGGTCGTTATCAGGCCCACCGGAGGTCGTTATCAATAGGCGCCGTTGCCGCGCAGCACCGCGCCGATCGTGCGACGCAGAATCGACAGGTCCAGGGCGAACGTCCAGTTCTCCACGTACCTCAGGTCCGCACGCACCGATTCCTCCCACGACAGGTTGCTGCGTCCGCTGACCTGCCAGAGCCCCGTAAGCCCCGGCTTGACGAACAGCCGCCTCCTCATCCCGTCCTCGCCGTAGCGGGCGACCTCGGACGCGAGCGGCGGACGCGGCCCCACCAGTGACATGTCGCCGGACACCACATTGAACAGCTGAGGGAGCTCGTCCAGCGAGTACCGTCGGATGAACTTGCCCACCCGGGTGACACGCGGATCGTCGTACAGCTTGAACAGGACACCGGCACCGACGTCGCGATCGGCGAGCTCGTTCAGCCGGTTCTCCGCGTCCACGACCATGCTGCGGAATTTGTACATCGTGAACGTCTGTCCGTCGCGCCCCACCCGCGTCTGCCGGAACAGCACCGGACCCGGACTCGTGACGCGGATTGCGACGGCGACGGCGAGCAGCACCGGAGAGAGAAACGCGACGATCAGCAGCGCGAGCACACGGTCGAAGACGTTCTTGACCAACCACGAGGGGCCGGAATAGCGCGGTGCGGAGAACTTCAGCAACGGGAGACCGGCAAGTGGCGCCATGTGCAGGCGCGGACCGACCAGGTCCATGAGAACAGGGGCCATGAGGAGGTCCGTGCCGGTCCGCTCGAGATCCCAGCTCAGAGCCCGGGTCTTCGAGTGCGTCCAGCCGCTGGACGGCAACAGCGCGACCGCCTGGAAGCTGTGGAGTGCGACGATGTCGACGATGTCGTCCTCCGCTCCCAGGACCGGTACGTCGTCGATCGCGAGCGGAGCCTTCCCGCGGAACGAGTCCACCGGAAGGCAGATGCCGTCGATCTCCCATCCCGATTCGAGGAACTCCGACGATCGCGCCAGCAATTGGTGCACTTCCGTCGAGTCCCCGGCGACCAGGACCGACCACACGAACTCACCTCGGCGGCGCCGCCTGCGGATGCATCGGCGAAGCCCGAGACGAGCACAGACCGTCGTGATCGCGGCCAGCGGCAGGGCGCCGAAGATCCAGGATTGGCCGGCGGCGGTGCCCCATGCGTAGCCGGCCACCGCCAGCACCGCCATCGCGAGCGCATAGGCGCGTCCGATCCTCCGGAACTCCTCGACACCGGACCCGATAATCCTTGCATCCCAAGATCTTTGAGATGCAAGTGCAACCATCGCTGCGATCGGCAGGATCGCGACGAGCGCCAGCGACCGTCCGTCCGGGAGCGCCATCCAGTGGTAGCCGAACGTCACCACCGCGTCGGCCACGAGAACACACAGAAGGTCGACGCAGAACGCGAGCGTCGCGTATCGCCGCTCCCATCTCGGTCGCGAAACGGGTGCGGGGGCAGAGCATCCCGGAAGTACGATGCGAATCGCCGGCGCTGCCCCATCGGGCGTGGCTGCCGTCCCGGCAGGGAATTCCGCCACCTCGGCATCAGCACCATTGGCATTCTTGTACATGGATACAGACCCCAATTCCGGGGAATGAACAATCCGAACTGGTAGAAAACATACCTGAGGATTGTTTTGAAATCAATAACGAACTGCAGGTCGCCACACCGGCCGCTTCCGCGCTCTCGAACGAGATCCAGCCTCACCGATGGCGCAGTTCACTCCAGCACGAGCAGCGCCCTGGGCCCACGAGTCTCGCGGCCCCGTCGCTCCGCGCGGCTACCGTAGGCTCGCGCAGCTACCGCCGCCGCTCGGAGCGGACCGCCCGGAAGGACTCGCAATTCCCCTCACGCCGCCACGGCAGATCGACGCGACCGCGCCGAAGCATGCCGCCGATCTCGTCTGCGGGCCGGGGACGGCTCAGCAGGAAGCCCTGCGCACGGCAGCATCCGAGCGCGAGCAGTTCCGCGGCGGCCACCTCGGATTCGAGCCCCTCCGCAACCACCTCGAGACCGAACGCCGATGCCAGGCCCATGATCGATTCGACGATGACCCGGTCACTCTTGCTGCGTTGCAGGTTCAGCACGAACACCTTGTCGATCTTGAGTGTCTGCACCGGAAGCGATTTCAGATGCGCAAGCGAGCTGTACCCGGTCCCGAAGTCGTCGATCGCGCAGCGGACCCCCAGACGGTCGAGCCGACGCAGAGTCATGCGGGAGCGCTCCAGGTCACTGACCACCACGTACTCGGTGATCTCGAGGCCCAGCGCCGAACTGTCGAGCCCGAATTCCTCGAGCGCGCTCTCCACCGTCTCGACGAAGTCGCGGCTCACCAACTGCACCGGCGAGACATTGACGTTCATCCGGAGTTTCAGACCCGGAATCTCCTCTTTCCACTCGGCCAGCTGTGAGCAGGCCGCACGCAGTACCCAGGCCCCCAACTCGCCGGCGAGGTTGGTCGACTCCGCCACCTCGATGAACTCCGTCGGCTGCAGTCGCCCGAGCATCGGATGGTTCCAGCGGACCAGGGCCTCCACCCCGACGATCGTGCCGTCGATCAGATCTACCTCGGGCTGGAACTCCAGGGCGAGATGCTCACTGTCGATGGACGTCCGCAGACTGAGCTCGATCAGGTTGCGGCGTTCGCTCGCCCCGCGCATGTCCTCGGTGTAGGCGACCACACTGTTGCCGCCCTTGCTCTTGGCCATCAGCATCGCCTCGTCGACGCGTCCCAGCAGCGCCACCGGCGTGATGCAGCCCGGTTCTCCGATTGCCACGCCGAGACTGCCCCCACGTCCGACGACCTGGCTGCCGAGCTGAACCGACATCCCCACCGCCCATCGCAGCGCATCGGCGCGCTGACGGGCGTCTTCGAGGGACACCGGACCGTCGAGGACGACGACGAACTCGTCGCCGCCCAGCCGTGCCACCACATCCGCCGAATCGCACACCCGGGTCAGCCGCTGGGCAGTGCGATACAGGAACACGTCGACGGCCGCGTGCCCAAGGAAGTCGTTGAGCGGTTTGAGGCGATCCAGATCCAGGAACAGCACCGCCACCGGTCCCGGCTGCCCCGGCCGCAACCGCTCCTCGAGGTGTTCGAGCAGTGCCCTGCGGCTGGCCAGTCCGGTGAGCTCGTCGTGATATGCCGCGTCGCGCAGCTCCTGTTCGGCCCGCACTCGCGCCTGAACCTGAGCGAGCAGCGCCGCGATCATGGTGAGCGAGTTGATCTCCTCCTCGGTCCAGTCCCGCTCGCCCGCCTTGATGAACCCGAGGGTGCCCGTCGTCACCGGGCCCGCGATCAACGGGACCGCGGCGACGGAGACCGCGGGCACCCCGGAACCGGCGAAGACCCGATCGGCGTATTCCGCGCCGGATTCCGACGGACGGCTGACCGCGGGCTCCTTCATGTCCTCGGTCATCGCGAAGATCGGGTCCGCGTCGCGGAAGTACACCACGCCCAGCGGATCCGGGTCCGGGACGAACGCGCGCGGCGGCCATTCGGCGACGAGGACGGTCGCGTGGATGTCGTGGTCGTTGTATCGAAGGAAGGAGGTATCCACTCCGAAGTGATCGACGAGCGTGCGCAGTACCTGCTCGACCACCGCCCGGTGGGTGACCGCATCCACCGGCATCAGGTGTGAGGCCACGCGTGTGACGATGTTCTCGACGCTTCCGCCAGTCATCTGCCACCACCGAAATCCATGTCCTGTCGCGTACGACAACGAGTTCAGGATCTCCGTACCCTATCGGAGCGTCGAGCGCTCCGGATGGGTTCGGACGCTCCCCGGCCGACCCGGAGCAGAATCGCGTACCGTTCGCCCGATTTCGTTCCGAGCGACAGGTCGAGCGCGGAACGCAACCGGAGCACCGCGTCGACCCGAGGCGCGCAGAGGCGAACGAGATCGTCGTCGTCCTCCGCGTAGAGGAACACCGGCGATGTCGGCTGGACCGCCAGACCGAGCCCGTGTGCGCAGATCCACACGCTTTCGGCAACCATTCCGGCACGCACATAGTCGATGGGGTCCGGTCCGGGCGCAGTCACGACGATCATCGCAGCACTGCGCAGCAGGCGCTCGCCGGTGATCCGCCCGAGGCCCTGGCCGAGATCCCACTTCTCGAGCTGATCGAGCACGTCGTTCCGCAGCGCCACCTCGAGCATCGTGCGCTCGACGTCGTCCAGTCCGAGAGCGTCGACGTCGATCCCGCTCTCGAGGTCCCCGGTGGCCGGCCAGCGCAACTCGGCCACCATCTCGCGTCGCAACGTTTCGGTCAGATAGCGGATGCGGTCGGATTCGGCGAGGACCTCGGCGATCGCGGTCAGATTCTCGGCGCCCACAACGACGCGGACATCCCCTCCCTCCTGCCGGGCCGCCGCATGCAACGCCTCGACGTCGGTCTCCGACAGCAGCGACCCGTCGCACATCCGTCGATTGGTGCCGCGTGCGAGCATCCGATCGTATTGAGCCGCCAGCGCCGGATCGGCGCCGTCGGCGAACTCCATCGTCGCGAACGGCCGTCCGGTCCCGCCCGGGTGATCCTCAGCCAGCCGCACCGGGCCGAGAATGCCGTGGGCAGCCGCGGCGATACGGACGTTCTGCAGTGCGGCGCCGAGCGCCACGTACGCGCCTCGGCAACGAATGTCGATCGCGGTGGGAACGAAGTCGGTCGCGAGTGCGACCGTGAGCACGGCACCGTCGGCGCTGATCGACCACGGCTGGCTGTTCCCGCCCGACGGTGCTCGGCCGGCGGCATACAGCACCCGGTCGATCGGGTCGTCGGGCGGGCTGTCGACGTCGGCGGCGCGACCGGATGCCGTCACCGGGCCGGCCGGAGAAGCGAGCCCATCGAGCAGATCCTCGATGTCGACACCGGACCGCCCCGAACGGAGGGACATGCCCAATCCGATCCGCCGCACCGCGGCTGCGACCGCCGCTCCCCCGAGCATCACATCGCTGCCCAGCTGTGGCCAGGTGGTCAGCGACCGATCGATTTCGAGGAGCGAGGCACCCATACGTGGGGAGAGCCGATCGGCACCGAGCAAGCGGAGTGCGAACGGGATCTTCTCACGACTGGACAACGTGGCTAACCGCTCCGGCCGGAGGTCGCCGAACAACCCGTGGAACGGCGTCGCCGCATCCAGATCGAAGCGCTCGACATCGATCAGACCGCGGTCGCTGGTCGCCATGACGACGGGCACTCCGCGCTTCGCGGCCTCGATCCGCAATCCGAACTTGGTGTCGAACGAATCGCACTCGTCGACGAGGACATCGAGCCCGTCCACGAACGCACCCGCCGTCTCCAGCCGGACACCGTCCGGCCACACGCAGAGCTCGAGATAGGGGTCGAGCTCTGCGAGGCGCCGGGCCGCGACGACGGCCTTGTTGACACCGAGGTCCACCAGCGATCCGGGAACGCGGTTGAGGTTCGACAGTTCGATCACGTCGAAATCGGCGAGCCGCAGTGTCCCGCACAGACC
Source organism: Rhodococcus zopfii NBRC 100606 = JCM 9919 (assembly GCF_001895025.1). Lineage (GTDB taxonomy): Bacteria > Actinomycetota > Actinomycetes > Mycobacteriales > Mycobacteriaceae > Rhodococcus > Rhodococcus zopfii. The sequence continues at coordinate 93,784 of NZ_BCXI01000016.1, read as the reverse complement.
GTCGAGCGCCAGTGCCTGCGCCACCGCGGAACCGGCACTGAGCCCGACCACACCGACCGTCCGTTGGTGGAGCCGATCCTGCTCCTCCATCGTGAGCTTGTTCCGGTTCCGATCGAACCGAAGTCGCCGGAACGATCGGGGGCCGAGTACCCGCACCACGGTCCGTCGCCACGGATAGTGCACCCAGCGCGGGGCCTCGTCGAGCAGTTCGGGGCCCGGGGAAGGCAGGACCGCCCGAAGCTCCTTCATCTGATCGACGAGACGGTCGACGACGGCAACGCCGGGATCCGCGCGCAGGTCGCGCAACGTTTCCATGTCCACCGCCCGGTCCTCCGCGAGCACGGGCGCTTCCCACGTCGAATTCTCCGACGGGTTCACCTCGAGTCCTCGCCGCGTGGCGGCACCGGCGTCTCCCCGACGGTCGCGAAGTGCGGAGCACGGATGCGGCGCCGGTCCCACCACATCAGGCGTGTCCGGTATCGAGCGTCCGGATAGGGAGTCGCCGGGATACGGTTGTCCACCACGCCACCGCAGGTCTCCCACAGTTCGAGCACACTGTCCGCCGCCGTGGCCATCATGAACCGGACATCGAGCAGGTCCATGAACCTTGCACCCATCTGTGCCAAGGCAAGTGTCAGTTCGCGCCGATGTGGCAGTTCCTCGGCAACCCAGGCAGCCTTCGCCTCGATCACTCCCGCGGGGATGCGGGCCTCGATCATCCGCCGGATCCGGTCGGTCTCCTCGGGTGTCGTCCACTCACGCAGTGCATGGGACTCCTCTGCCCGCCGGTACGGCCCCTGCGCACGCAACCCACCCACCACGACGCCGCGCGCATCGAGTGCCGCATGGAACAGCGCCGTCGATTCGCCGGTGCACACTCGCTCGTATTCCAGCGCGGCCTCCACCCCGAAGTGCCGGTAGGCGCGCACCGCTCCCGAGATGTACTCGTGCCACAGGTCCGGCACCGCGTGCGGTGGGGCGGCAACGAAGTGATACCCGGATGCGTGATCCCGGTGAACCGAAACCTGCGACTGCGCCGATTCCGCCACCGGTTCCGCCACCAGCCGTACGGCTCGGTTCATTGTCGGCCTCCGAACGCCCGTCACTCCCCGGCCGGTGGCCGCGCACTGCGCGGCGACGACCGACTCCGAACAATCATCACGCACGGATCGCCGGGATGAGGCGAATACGGCTCATCCCGTCATTTTCTCTTCTCGTCGTCAGACCAACCGGATGAGCAGGTCCGTTTCGCCGTTCGATCGGATGGTCGCGACGTCGCCGCCGTAGGCGCGTTCGATTCGCCCCTCCTTCTCCGCTATCTCGGCCTGCTCCCACACGTCCTCGACAGGGTCGCCGGCGGCAGCACCGTTCGTGAATTGAGCGAAGTATGCGGTCGGCACGATCACCATCGAGTCTCCGATCGCCAGGTCCTCCACTCCATTGCACCGGTACCCGACCACCGCAGACCAGCCGACCTCCGCGTTGCACACATAAGCCACGACGACCTCGTCGATGCCCCGTGCCCGAATCCTGTCCTCGGTGAAGACCATCAGTTCCGAGCGCTGAACCGTCGCGCCGGGAGACACCCCCGGGAGCACCAACCCTCCGACGCCGAACGAATGAACTTTCAGTACTTCGAAACTCACTGCACACCGATATCCTCGGGGAGATGGACTGCTACGTACAATTCGATCCCGTACGCATGCGGATAGAACTCGAAATCGCCTGTGAAGGAACGGACTATCTCGCCCGAACTCTCGGCGGCGTGGATCCGCTCCCACAGATCGGTGAGTATCCCCGGGAAAGTTCCGGTCGACGAGAACTTCGCGTATCTTCCCGCGGGCAACCAGGACACGATGTGTCCCGGCGTCACCTGATCGAGCGAATCACATTGGTACCCCACAGTTTGCGTGTAATACGAGCCGACTTCCACGGCGTGATCGGTGTACGCCGAGGCCAACGGCCCGCCGAGTTCCTGCTTGAGGACGGCAGACCAGGCTCGCTCGAGCTCGCGATCGCGCAACTTCCCCAGCGGCCGGCGGGGGCTGCGCACCGGCAGCCCCGCGACAAGGGTTCGTTGTCGCTGGACGATCTGGAACGACATCGGGCAACCTCCCAACCCTCAGGTTCCGGACGCCTCGACACCCCGCACAGTCCCCGACGAATGCGAACGATGTGAGTTGCTTCGAGTCTAGGACCGACCTTCGACCGTTTTCTCACAACCCCCAAAACAATCTCAAAGTCTCTTTTTATCTTTTCTACCGCCTTCGAGTATGGTTAGCTGGCCTTGTCGGACTCTGCGTCGCAATTTACTGTCGGTGCGGATCCTCAGCGCCCGAGGGGTAAAGCGATGAGATGCCGTCTCTGCGATTCCGAACACCTGCTGAGCGTGCTGGACCTCGGCGCCACCCCGCCCTGCGAACGTTTCCTCCTCGAGGAACACCTCGATCTCCCCGAAACCACGTATCCCCTCCACCTCCGGCTGTGCGAAGAGTGCCTCCTTCTTCAGATTCCGGCGCTGATCACACCGGAGGACACCTTCACGGACTACGCATACTTCGCGTCGTACTCCGATTCGTGGGTCGAGCACGCGCGGCGATTCGTCGAGAAGGCCGCCCACGACCTCGAACTCGGCTCGCACTCGTCGATCGTCGAAGTCGCCAGCAACGACGGCTACCTGCTCCGCCACGCGGTCTCCGCGGGAATCCCGTGCCTGGGCATCGAACCGTCGGTCAACGTCGGGGCCGCCGCCCGCGGGATCGGGGTGCCCACGCTCACCGCATTCCTCGACGAAGGCACCGCCGAGGACATCCGCCGCGAGTACGGCCCGGCCGATCTGGTCGTCGCGAACAACGTCTACGCCCACATCCCCGACCTGGTCGAGTTCACGCGTGCGCTGCGCATCCTCGTCGCCGACGACGGATGGCTCAGCATCGAGGTGCACCACGCGCTGAATCTGGTCCGCTCGGCCCAGTTCGACACCGTCTACCACGAGCACTTCCAGTACTACACGGTCCTGTCCGCGATGCGCGCGCTGGCGACCGCGAACCTGTGCATCGTCGACGTCGAACAACTCGACACCCACGGCGGATCCATCCGGCTGTGGGCGCGACCCGAGGAGTCCGCCGGGCCCGCCGGACCACGGCTCGAGGCCGTTCTCGAACAGGAACGGGAAGCCGGGCTGCACGCGATACAGGGTTACACGGACCTCGAACCCCGCGCCCAGTCGATCCGCCGGGAACTCCTGCGATTCCTGCTGGACTGCCGCGACCGCGACCTGACTGTGGTGGGCTACGGCGCGCCGGGAAAAGGCAACACCCTGCTCAACTACTGCGGTATCCGCCCCGACCTCATGCGATACACCGTCGACCGCAACCCGTACAAACACGGCCGCTACACACCCGGTGTCCGGATTCCGATCCGTCCGCCGGAGGACCTCGACAAGGACCGGCCCGACGTCGTCGTCGGGCTGCCGTGGAATCTCGAACGGGAATTGACAGCCCAGCTCCAGCCCATCAACGCGTGGGACGGCCGTCTCGTCTTCCCACTGCCCACCCTGCACACCACTATCGGTCCCAGTGACTTCGTAAGGAGCGTCAGGTCATGAAGGTCGTACTCTTCTGTGGCGGATACGGCATGCGCATGCGCAACGATCGTCACGACGAGATTCCCAAACCCATGCAGATGGTGGGTCCCCGGCCCCTGCTGTGGCACATCATGAAGTACTACGCGCACTACGGTCATACCGAGTTCATTCTCTGTCTCGGCTACGGCGCCACCAAGATCAAGGAATTCTTCCTCGACTACCACGAGGAACAGTCCAACGACTTCGTCATGCACGACAACCGGATCGAGATGCTCCACACCGACATCAGCGATTGGTCGATCACCTTCGTCGACACCGGCCTCGAATCCGCGATCGGCGAGCGACTGCGCCGCGTCCGCGATCATCTCGACGGGGACCCGTTCTTTCTCGCGAATTATGCCGACGTGCTGACCGACGCCCCTCTCGACCGGATGATCGAGCACTATCACGAATCCGGAGCTGCGGCGTCGATGCTCGTCGTTCCACCCCAGTCGTCGTTCCATTGCGTCAATGTCGCCGAGAACGGCGAGATCAAGGAGATCATCCCGGTCGGCAACCTGCCGATCTTCGAAAACGGCGGGTACTTCGTGCTGAGCCAGGAGATCTTCGACCTCCTGCCGCCGGGCGGCGACCTGGTGGCCGATGTCTGCGGAACCCTCGCGGGCCAGGGCCGATTGTTCGGCTACCGCCACGACGGCTTCTGGAAGCCGGCGGACACCTTCAAGGAACGCGCCGAGCTCGACGACAACTATGCGCGCGGCCTCCATCCGTGGACGGTATGGGAATCGGAGCAGCCGGTGGTGCCGTCGTGATCGAGCTCAGCGCAACCGGCGTGCGCGAGGTCGCCGCGATCGGCGCGCACTGCGACGACATCGCGATCGGGATCGGTGGCACGCTGCTGACGCTGACGGCCCGCGCCACCGTGAGCACGCGCGTCCACGTCTTCGTCATCGCCGGTGAGGATTCCCGGCGTGAGATCGAGGAACGACACGCGCTCGCCGCGCTGTGCCCCGGCGCCGAGATCGAGTTCACTATCCTCGACGTCCCGGACGGTCGTGCCCCGGGGTACTGGGAGGCCATCAAGACCGCCCTCGAAGCGTTCCGGCGCACGTGCGAGCCGGACATGGTCTTCGCGCCGCAACGGGACGACGCGCATCAGGATCACCGCCTGGTCGCGGAACTGGTGCCGACGGTGTTCCGCGATCACCTGGTCCTCGGCTACGAGATCCTCAAATGGGAATCCGACACTCCCCGAACGACGATCTACCATCCGCTCAGTCGCAAGATCGCCGAAGAGAAGGCACGGATCCTGCTCAAGCACTACCCGTCCCAGACCGACCACGACTGGTTCGACGAAGACGCATTCCTCGGACTGTCCCGACTCCGTGGCGTGCAGTGCCGACGCCCGCATGCGGAGGCATTCGTCGTGGAGAAAGCCACTGTCGACTTCGGAAAGGCATGAGCGATGAGGGTTCTCGTCACCGGCCATCAAGGCTATCTGGGGTCGGTCATGGTGCCGGTGCTCCGGGCGCACGGCCACAACGTCACCGGCCTGGACTCCGGGCTCTTCGCCGATTGCATCCTCGGTGCCCCACCGGACGATCCGCCGACCCTGCGACTCGATATCCGGGAGGTCACGGCCGCGCACCTGACGGGCTTCGACGCCGTGATCCACCTCGCGGCGCTGTCGAACGACCCGCTCGGCTACCTGGAACCGCAGATCACCTACGAGATCAACCACGCGGCATCCGTCCGACTCGCCCGGTGCGCGAAAGTCGCAGGCGTACGACGCTTTCTCTACGCGTCGACATGCTCGGTGTACGGTGCAGCCGGATCCGAGCCGGTCGACGAGAACGCACCCCTGCGCCCCCTCACGCCGTACGCCGAGAGCAAGGTGCGGGTCGAGGACGATGTCGCGGCGATGGCGGACACCGGGTTCTCCCCGGTGTTCCTGCGCAATGCCACGGCATTCGGATTCTCACCGCGTCTCCGCGCAGACATCGTGCTGAACAATCTGGTGGGATTTGCGGTGCTCACCGGCGAGGTCAAGGTCCTTTCGGACGGCACACCGTGGCGTCCGCTCGTCCACGCCCAGGACATCGCGCAGGCCTTCGCGCGTTGCCTCGTGGCACCCGCCGAAACGATCCATTGCAGCGCGTTCAACATCGGTTCCGAGGCGAACAATCGGACCGTCGCGGAGATTGCACAGACCGTGGTCGATACCGTTCCCGATTCGAAACTGGTGATCACCGGCGAGTACGGATCCGATCCGCGTTCGTACCGGGTGGACTTCGGTGCTGCTCGCACCGAGCTGGACTTCGAGGCGAAATGGAGTATCGCCGACGGTGCCGCGGAGTTGTACGAGCAGTACACGCTCGCCGGCCTCACCGCGGAGGACTTCGATGAACGCTTCACCCGGCTCGCTCGACTCGAAATGCTCAGAAGAACAGGAGTTCTGGATGAATCGATGCGGCGAGTCACCTCAGCAGCGTGAGCAACTCCTGCCAACTCCCGGCGTGTGCATCGCGCGCGGAAACCATCGTCACCGGCAGCGGCCATCCGATCGCAAGATCGGCGTCGTCGTAGGCGACGGCGAGGTCGGCCTCGGGATCGTGCGGCCGGTCGATCCGGTAGCAGACGTCCGCCGTCGGCGTCAGCGCCTGGAAGCCGTGCAGGAACCCCGGCGGAACGTACAGGTGACGGAACTCGTCGTCGTCGAGCACGAATGCCCGCTTCGTCCCGAAAGTCGGCGAAGCAGGCCGGATATCGACGAGCACGTCGTGGACGGCGCCGTGCGCGCACCGCACCAGCTTCGCCTCCCCGTGGCCCGATCGTCCGTGCATACCCCGTACGACACCACGGATGGAACGGGATTGGGAATCCTGAACGAACGATGCGGCCGCACCCGGTCTGCCGAGGTGTTCGTCGAAGATCGCGGCATCGAACGTGCGGGTGAAGAACCCGCGGTCGTCCCGGGCCGGTTGCGGTACAAGAACCAGGACATCGGACAGGTCCGTCTTCTCGATGCGCATGAGGAGATCGTCCCATGAACGCATGCCGAGGATGTGGGATGCCGAATCTGCAGCGAGTTCTGGACCTCGGGCAGGTCCCCGCTGCGGACGATTTTCCCCGGATGACCGACCCCGTCCGCGACGACGAGATCTCCCACTTCCTCGCAATGGACATGTGTACCGAGTGCGGCCTAGCGCAATTGGCCGACGACGACACCACCTTGGCCGAACCCCGCGGGATCGAACCTCAGGCCCTGGAGGAGCAGGCGGCAGAAGCGGTTCGGCGGGTCCGCGAATCGGGTCGGCTCCGGGGCGCGACGGTGCGCGAATACGGAAGCCCCCACGGCGGGACCTGGTTGCCATTGCTCGCCGAACACGGATTCACCCCGTACGACGGACCCGCAGACATCGTGATCGACAGCCTCGGCATCATGCACGATCCGGACCAGCGGGCAGCCTTCGCGGAACGAGCCGCGGCGACCGCTCCGGACGGACTGCTCCTGCTGCACTTCCACACACTGTCCACGATTGTGCGGCTCGCTCAGTGGAACGCACTGCGCCACGGCCACTTCGCGTACTACTCGGCCGCAGCACTGATCCGGCTGCTCGACGCGGCCGGTATGCGCGCCGTGGAAGCGTGGACCTTCGACCTGTACGGCGGCACGGTCCTGCTGGCGGCCGTGCACGGTCGCGGGATACCCGGCGGGTCGGTGCAGCGAGTCGTCGTCGACGAAGCCGGCGCAGTCGATCCCAGCGCTGTCCGCGGACTGCAGCACGCCGCCGACGACCACGCGCGCTCGCTCCGCACGTGGCTCGAGGACGAAACCCGTTCGGGCCACCGCGTATACGCGTACGGCGCGGCGTCCCGCGCGGTGGCGCTGTTCCATCTCGCCGGAATCGATCGGACGCTCGTGACCGCGGTGGCCGACGCGGCGCCGGGCAAGCAGGGCCGCCGGATGCCGGGCACCGATGTACCGATCATCTCGCCGGAGGAACTCGTGTCGGCCGATCCCGACCGGGTGGTGCTGACGCTTCCTGACCTGCTACCGGAAGTCCGGCGGCGCTATCCCGCACTGGCCGGACGGTGGAGGGTCGACGGCCCCGGAGCATGGTCGCCGTCCCGGCGCGAAAGGCTGGATGCGAGATGACCACAGCAGGCCCACAATGTCCGACTCGCTCAGAATGATCGCGCCGATGCCGCGGCTCCGTGGCGACGGCGATTCCTGGGCGACCGAAGTTCGCCGGATCGAATCGATGGGATTCGACACCGTCTCGGTGTCCGAGCACGTCACCCGAGGATGGCAACTGTCCCCCCTGATGGCAATGGCGTACGCCGCCGCGTCGACGTCGCGCCTACGAGTCCTGTCGCTCGCGGTGCCGAACGATCTCCATCACCCCGCGCTCCTCGCGAAAGACATTGCCACCCTCGATGTCCTCTCCGGTGGACGCGTCGCACTCGGCATCGGCGCAGGCTGGCAGGAAGGCGACTACGCGACTCTGGGCATTCCGTTCCGCAACGTCGGAACCAGGATCGCGCGGCTGTCCGAGGCGCTCGAAGTGATCCGCCGATACTTCACAACGGACACCGTCGATTTCACCGGCGAGCACTACCGGATCGACCGCATGGAAGCACTTCCCCGCTGCGTTCAACGGCCGCGCCCTCCGATACTGGTAGGCGCGGGGGGACCTCGGATGCTCGATCTCGCGGGCCGGACAGCCGATATCGTCGGACTGCATGCACGAATGAAGAACAATGCGATCGACGACGATACCGTCGCCGATCTGACAGCCGGCCGGATCGCGCAGAAGGTCACCCGGGTCCGGACCGCCGCTGCCTCTGCGGGACGTCCGCCTCCGGCACTCCAGTTCAGCTGTTACCACGTCGACGTCACCGACCTCCCTTCGCCGTCGACACAGCGGTCGTCGTGGACGGCCCGCGTCCAAGCCCACGCCGAGCTGCTGACGGGCTCTCCGGCCGTACTGACCGGCACCGCGACCGAATGCGCAGATCACCTGCGCGAGTGGCGCGACCGATTCGGAATCACCTACTGGAATCTCGGAAGGAGCGACGGTGCCGCAGCCCGGATCATCGAACAGCTCGACCGCTCGAACGAGCTCGCCTCCTCGATCTGACGTACCGAGCCGGCCTGACGCCTCGAGTCGGCGCCGGCGGTCACGATCGCCCGGGAGGTGACGATGACCGACAGCGGTCTGTCCTGGGGAATCCGCTGGAGCGGCATTTCGATGGTGGGCCGGGAAGTCTCGCGGATGGTGTTCGTGGTTCTGCTCGCCCGCGTGATCGGCCCCGAGGCGTTCGGCACCGTCGCCCAGGCGCTCGTCTACGTCGGGGTGGTCGGACTGCTGTTGGATCAGGGCTTTTCCAGTGCGCTGATCCAGCGCGAGCACGTCGAACCCGACATGCCGGGCGCAGTGGTCACGGTCAACCTCGGGGTGGGAGCAGCGCTGACCGTGCTCACCGTCGCCATCGCGCCGCTGTGGGCTTCCTTCATGCGGACTCCGGAACTCGGTCTCGTTCTCGTGGCGCTCGCACCCTGTCTGATCATCCGCGCGGCCTCGATCACTCCGCGGGCGATGCTTCAACGCGAGATGGAGTTTCGCAGGATCGGCATCGCGGACATCACGGCGGCGCTGGTCGGCGGCGCGGCCGGATTGGTCGTTGCGCTCACCGGGGGAAGCTACTGGGCGCTCGTGGTGCAGATCCTCGTCACCGACGCCGTGTTGGCGGTGGCGTTCCTCCTGGTCGGAGCCGGGCATCGGCCGAATCTGCACTTTCGTCGTCTGCAGGAGATCGCGGCATTCTCCTGGCGTGCATTCGCGGCGGGAATCCTGGTCAACTCGGTGTCCCGCAACATCGACAATCTGCTGGTCGGGCGGTTCCACGGACCTCAGGCACTCGCGTTCTACGGCTTGGCGTATCGGCTGCTGCTGTTGCCGGTCCAGCTCGCCTCCGCCACGGTCGGCGCGGTGCTCTTTCCTGCTTTCTCCCGGCTCGCACACGATCTCGGGGCGCTGCGCAGGGAACTGGCACGCGCGACCCGTACCGATGCCACGCTGGCACTGCCCGTGATGACGTTCGCGGCCGTGGCTGCACCCCAATTGGTGTTCGTGCTCTTCGGTCCGCAGTGGAATCCGGCGGTGCCCATCGTCCAGGTTCTCGCTCTGGCGGGAGCGATGCAGGCGATCTATCAGCCGTCGACCGCACCGTTGATGCTCGGGCTCGGGCACGCGACGCTCAACCTTCGCTACGCCTGGCTGACCACCGCCGCATCCACAGCAGGGATCGTGGCGGGCCTGCCGTTCGGTCCGTTCGGAGTTGCCGCCGGATACAGTCTCGCGACCGGTCTTATCGTCCCGGTCGAGTGGCTGATCCGGCGCCGGCTTCTCGGTGTGAGCCTGCGTGACCAGATCGGATTGCTTGTTCCGGGCGCCCACACGGCCATGTGGGTCGGCGCGACGTACCTGCTGATCGCGGCCGCCGTGCCCGGCCACGAACTCGTGGTGCTCGGGCTGGGATCGCTCGCGACCGCGGCGGCCGGTGGAGTTGTTCTGCGCCTTGCCCATCCGTCGCAGTGCGCCGAGCTTCGGCACATGGTCGAACGGGTGCTGGGCGTGCAGGACCGTCCCGCGACCGCCGAGGGACAACCGACCCACGGCTAGCCGACCGCGGCGTCCACCACCGGTCGCATCCGCTGTTCCCACGAGACCGCGTCGACGAACGCCTGGCGGTGTTGCTCCGTGGCGAAGCCCATCCCGAGGACCTGGGCCAGCGCACTCGCCCAGTCCTCGCGGCGGCAGATGCGTACCCGTTCGTCGTCGACGCCGTGCACGGGCGGGAGATCGACCGACAGTACGGGCAGCCCCGCGGCGAGGTACTCGTAGAGTTTGAGCGGTGACATCGCCCGGATACAGGGATCGTCGCGGTGCGGGATCATTCCGATGTCGCACGCCTGCACCATCGCGGCCAGTTCGTCCTGTCCGACCGGGTCGAACACGTGCACACGATCGAGAGAACGCAACCATTCGATGGTGCCTGCGTCCCCCGGATAGCCGATCATGACGACCGAACCGGCCATGCCCGCCGTCGTTTCGACCAGGCTGCGCTCGAGACGGTCGTCGATCGTGCCGGTGTAGACGACGCGCGGTCGTGGCAGTGCCGCGATGCGATCGTCTGCGGGGTGCCGTGGGCGCCAGACGTCGGCTATCACGCCGTTGGGCACGACCTCGGTTCGTGGCGACACACGGTCTGCCAGTTCCTCGGACACGGCGAAGATCGCATCACAACGCCGGTCGATGCGCCGGTAGGCCTCTCGGTAGACCTCCCACCATCTGGACACCCCCTCCCCCGTTGCCCAGTCGTCCTGGCCGAAGTACACGATCCGGTCGATCCACGCGGAGTCACAGAAGGCCGCCGCGAACGGGTGATAAGTGACCAGGGTCGCCGATCGGGGCCGCGGCTCCCGCTCGCCGCGGCTGCGGGCCAGGGCACGGCCGAGCACCTCGCCGTAGCGGCGATAGGAACGTTCCACCGTGCCGATCTCGGCCGAGTCGTCGGTACGGAGCCGGTGCGGGCGAACACGAATCGCCTCCCGCCCTGCGACGGTGATGTCCTCGACCAGCCGAACCGGACGGCGCCGCGCCGCCGACACGACGTAGGAGCGCCACGGATCCGCCACCAGCAATCTGCCGACGCGTGCATCGTGAGCAAGCGCGAGCAGGGTCTGATCGGGTGGCCGACAGAATTCACGACCGACTGCGTCGTCGAACATCTCGTACGAGAACCCGAAGAACACATCCGGACGAGGAGACGCCCCGTGGCTTGGCTCCATACCCTCACATGATAGGTCGCTCCGGCCGGCGACGGTCTCCGTTGGCGAGAGCCTTCTTGTCCGTAACGGTTTCGACGCCCAACCGGCGCAATCCTCGGCATGACATCGATAGACTGGCCGGGAGTCATTGCCCTCGGCTCGGAACGGAGAACGTGTGGGTGAGACTTCGAAACACATGGTCTCGCCTCCGGATTGCGGCGGCATCGATCTGCATCCTGGTGATTGCCTCATTGATTGCCGGGTTGCCGATCTATGTACGACCACAGATCGATCCGCTGCGGCCTGCCGACGCGATTTTCGTCCTCGGCGGAGACGACTGGCGCCGCCACGCACTGGGCGTGGAACTAGGAATGGAGGGTTGGGCTCCGAAAGTTGTTCTGTCCCATCCCGACGGACCCGGGGAGCACTGGGCAGCCGACAACTGTGGGAGGGTCCGCCCCGGCTTCGAACTGGACTGCTTCCTCCCCGACCCGCCGACGACACGCGGCGAGGCACGCGAACTGCGCCGCCTGGCCGAGCAGTACGGCTGGGATCGGGTGATCGTGGTGACGTTCCTACCGCACATTTCCCGAGCCCGGTTCATCCTCGAGCATTGCTTCGACGGTGAACTGATCATGATCGCGAGTCCTGCGGATCTGCCGCCCTGGCGATGGGCATCCGAATACGTGTACCAGACAGCGGGATTTGTGAAGGCCGAGCTCGAGCCGGGGTGCTGAAGGTCGGACGATGCGACGAAATCGGGCTTTTCTCATACGGTGTGCGCGAGTCTGGGCCTACCCGCTGTGGTGGCTCGGCACCCACTCCGATGCTGCTGACGACATCGCCGAGGACGTCGACTGGTGGATGCGCTGCATCGGAGACGACGATCTGCTGAGGCTCGACCACTATTCCCGATTCGCCTATCTGTCCGGCGCACTCACGGAATTCCGGACGCTCGTCCACTTCCGTCTTCGGTCCGTCCCGCTACTGCTGCGGACGGTACTGCGCGCGGTGTACCGTCCCGCGCCGGCGCTCACCCTCGAGGCGGACCGGATCGGGCCGGGCCTGTTCATCCAGCACGGTGTCGGCACGATCGTGACCGCCGAGGCGATCGGACGTCATTGCTGGATCAACCAGCAGGTCACCATCGGCCACGACGCACACGGACGACCCACTCTCGGCGACGACGTCCGGGTCGGTGCGGGAGCGGTCGTGATCGGGCCCGTCACCCTGCACGACGGTGCAGTCGTCGGCGCGAACGCCACCGTGATCCACGACGTACCTGCAGGTCGGACCGTCGTGGCTCCCCCTGCCATCGCGCTCGATCGCCACCAGCGGCGACGCGGCGGCGAACCAGCCTAGGAACCCACAGGAGGTCGGGAACGACGTGCGCGAGGTAGACGCCCAGGGCCGCCGCGCACACGACGCCCACGGCACCGGACGGCCCCGCCACCACGCCTCCGAGACCCACGCCGATTGCGGCCATCGCCACCGTCCACAGGGCCTGCCACCGGGCCTCACCCGGGATGACCAGCAGGACGCTCGCCGGGAAATGCACGGCCTGCGCCACCATCAGCAGGCCGAACGTCAGGGCGAGGACCGTCGGCACCCTTATCTGCCCGCCCGAGAGGACATCCGCGGCCCACGGACCCAGCACGGCCATTCCGGCGGCCGCGGCCGCGGCGCACACGGCGAACACGGCAGTCAGTCGCCACCACATCCGGATCGTCTCCTCGGCGGCGGCCTGTCGCTTCACGAAGACCGGCCAGTAAGCGAGCCCGGCCGTCGAGATCACCGACCAGACGACCCCGTAGATCTGTGCCATCACGGCGTACTCAGACACTTCCGCCGGAGTGGACAGGTGCGCCAGGAGAATTCGTCCGGACTGCAGTCCGACCGCGGTCCCTGCACCGACGACGAACAACCATCCGCTCCCGGCGAGAAGCCGGGTTCCGGTGTTCGACGCCGAGACCCGTGCAAAAGCCGACCACCCCAAGCCGCTCGATCGTAGAGCCAGAACGGTACCGAGGATCTGCCCGGCAAGAAGTCCGCCCAGTGCCGATACCGCATACCAGATTTCGTTCGCCCCGCTCGCGTACAACGCCAGGGTGATCACCAGGGCGACGGCCGGGCAGCTCATCTGTATCACTGTCGCCGCCGGAATCCGGCCGATGCCGATGAGGATGCGCAATCCGAGTCCGGCCGGAATCGTGAAGGCGAACAGACATGCTGCGACCGTGATCGCCCAGCGGTCCGACGGACCGCTGGATATGCCCACCAGCACGGTCCATCCGTCGAGTGCCATCACGGTCAGGGCAACGGCTACCATCACGGCTGCGACCGCGAACAGGACGCGATAGGCCCTCCGGACCACATCGGCAGTGCCGGGATCGTCACGGTTGCCTTGAAGCCTCGAACCCGCGCTCAGCACCGTCGCCCCGATACCGAGGTCGGCGAACGGCACCAGCAGCGTGATCGTGGCGACGAGGGATACCAATCCGAATACTGCCGAACCGGTTTCGTGCGCAATCAGGGCCGTGTTGGCAAGCCCCAGAATCGCGACCACGGGAGTACCCACGATGCGGTACAGCGTTCCACGAATCAGCACACGGCGTTCGTCGGGGGTGAGCCGGTCGTCGCCCCTCGCCATCATCGAACCGGCGCAAGGGCGGACCGCACGAGTATGCGTGCGGTGCCGAGTGCCGCGTACACGACTGCGAAGGGGCCGGGTCTGCCGTGCCGGATCGCCGACCACATCGAACGACGCACTCCCGCAAGCGACCGCGCGGACACCGCCGCACTCACGGGACTCGTGCTGAGATAGTCACCCCGCACGCGCGGTGATTCCCCGGCCAGATACCGCAATCCCCAGGCCAGATATTCGTCGGTTCGGTCCGTCGAAGCGCGCGAGAGGGATGGGCCGCGCACGTTGTAGGTGCTCAGCACTTCGGGATGGTGGACCAGGCGTACGTCGGGGACGGCGCGCCGGATCTGCAGCAGCCAGCTCGCCTCTTCGTGCGGCGCATCCGCATCGACGTCCCAGCCCACGGTGCGCACGAGGTCGACGGGAAAGCATAACGTCGAGGTCTGCAATGTCGCGCCACCGACCGTGAATCCGGTGAAGCGGTACAGATACTCAGCGACCGATTGGTCCGATTCCGCCAGGCGCCGCGGCCAGATCCGCCGACGGTCTCCGGGCCCGACAACCACCATTCGTGACGACGCAATCCACGGCTTGCCTGCGGGCACTTCGTTCGCGACGGCCGCCAGCTGATGTTCGAGCTTGACCGGGCACCATTCGTCGTCGTCGTCGAGCAGCGCGATGACGGCCCCGTGCGCGGCATCGATACCCAGCTGCCGGCACCGGGCGGGCCCCGCACGACCTCCGCTGCGGAGCACCACGATGCGGTCGTCGGGAGGAAGCGCCACCGGCAGATCGGTATCCGCCACGACGATGATCTCGTCGACCGGATACGTCTGGTCGAGAACGGATCGCACCGCCCGGTGCAGGGAAGGCCTGGACAGGGTGGGAATCACGACGCTCACGCTGGGTGTCACGAGTCCGGCGCGACGGCTACGGACCGGCGGAAGTGTGCGGCGCAGTAGAAGAGCGCGATGCACGCGAACTCCGCGATCATGTTGTACGTCCAGGGTGCATAGAGCAGGTCCCAGATCCCTTGGAACGCCACGGTCACCACGAGCGGCGCCCACGGCCCGAAGCGGTCACTGTTCCACACCACGCCGAGGCAGGCCGCCAGAAGCCACAGCGGCAGGAGAACCGCGAGGACACCTCCCTCCACCCACGCGCCCAGCAGGATCGAATGCGTCGCCGAGTAGTCGCTCGGCGGTAAGCGCCAGTAGAGGTCGAACGGAAATCCGGGGTCGAAGCCCATCCTGATCGCCAGATGCGCGGCTCGCGTGTACAGGTCCGGGGTCAGGTTGAACGCGCTGCCCCACCCGAGGAACGGGCGCTCGAGAATCGCCGTGACGTTCAGGGGGAGCTCGGTGCGTCCGGCCAGCAGCAACGGCAGGTTCGTGGCGTCCTGCTCCTGCGTCTTCTGCTGTAGCGCGGCCCCGAAAAGCCCCGCTCGCGCGGCGATCGGCATCACGTGTGCGAAGACGAGCCCGAAAACGCCGATTCCCAGGAACTGCCAGCCCCGCCCTACCCTCGAGCCGAGGATGTGCCGGGTACAGACAGTGGCGCCGGCAACCAGGCAGACCAGGGCGTGAGACCGGAAATTCAGCCCGAGGCTCGCCAGCCCGAGCACCCCCAGTGCCGTTCCCTGCAGCAGCGGATGAACCCGGACAGTCGTCATCACGAAGAGCAGGAGAATCGTTACCGCATGAGCGATACCATATTTCCACAGGTCCGGGACACTCCCGGTCCGGGTCAGTTCGATGCCCTGGACGAGAAAGAAGATCACTGTGCCGGTGGCGATTCCGGCGAGGACCGTGGCGATCGCGTCGATCGAACGAGCCGTGAGAACCGCCAGTCCCGCAAGGAAGATCAGAAATGCCGGAAACGCAGTTGCATTCGGCCACAGCAGGCTTACATCGTTGACTGCGCACGACGCGAGAAACGACAGCGATCCCACCAACGCCAGAACGATCGGGAGCAGGTCGACTCCCCGGTGCTCCATCAGCAGAAATCCGGGCGCGAGAAGCAGGCAGACCAGCGACAATCCGGTGACGGTGAAGTTCGCCAGCTGAATACCCGACGTGGCACCGGCGGCAAACAGCAGCGTTCGGGCCAGTACCCGGATACGGGCACTCTGCCGTTCCGCCACGGTGAAGACGGATGCTCTCGCGAGATCTGTCACGAAATGCCCCTCGCTCGGAGCCGAACACGGCGTACCCTCTCGAAGTGTAGTGCGGTGCCCTGCGGAGGTGTACGTGTCCGCTGCACAATCGAAGCGATCGTTGCGATCCCTGCGAGGCCGCTCCTACGACAAGGGCCGCGGCTTCGCGGCCCAGGCCCTGTGGGTTGCGGTTTCGACGCTGATCTTCACGCAGGTGTGGTGTCCGGCCCGCCTGCGGTGCACCGTTCTGCGCTGGTTCGGAGCCAGAATCGGCACCGGCGTGCTCATCCGGCATCGGGTCAATGTCCAATGGCCCTGGAAGCTTACGATCGGCGACGATTCGTGGATCGGGACGAACGCCGATCTCTACAACATCGATGAGATCGTCATCGGTTCGGACGTCTGTGTATCGCAGTACGCATACCTCTGCACCGGAAGCCACGACAGGCGGTCGCCGACCTTCGAATTCGACAACGGCCCGATCGTCATCGAAGACGGTGTCTGGCTCTGCGCCGGCGCCACCGTCCTGCGAGGAGTGACCGTCGGTGCGAATTCGGTCGTCGGGGCCAGGGCTCTCGTCACCTCCGACATTCCACCTGATTCACTCGTGCGCGCTCCACGCTCGCTCGTCACACCGGGATGACTCGTGCGTATCCTCCACGTGGTCACCCTTCTCGGTCCCGACGGCGCATACGGAGGACCGGCTCGGGTCGCACTCAACCAGAGTGCGGCGCTGATCGATCGCGGTCACGAGGTGACCGTCGCCGCCGGCACCCGCGGCTTCCGGGTGACGCCGAACCGTGTGGACGGTGTTCCCGTACAACTCTTCCCCGCCCGGACCCTCGTTCCGGGAACAGGGTTCGCAGGTATCGGCGCGCCCGGCCTGCAACGGTGGTTCCACCGGAATCGGACCCGGTTCGACCTCGTCCACATCCATCTCGGCCGCGACCTCGTGGTTCTTCCCGTCGCGGTGTGCGCGCGGCGTCACGAAATCCCCTTTGCGGTGCAGACCCACGGCATGATCATCCCGTCCGGCCATCCGCTCGCCGGACCGCTCGATGCATTGTGGACGCGCAAGGTGCTGCGGGCCGCCGGAGCGGTCTTCCACCTCACGGCGCTGGAGAGGGACCAGCTGAACGCCGTGACGCGAACCGATTCCGGTGCGTCCGGGCCGCGATTCGTGGAACTCGGAAACGGTGTCCCCGAGTATCTGCCCCGCCGGTCGAGCCCATCCCGCCGGTCGAGCCCAGAAGCGCCCGAGGTGCTCTTCGTTGCCCGCATCCATGCGCGCAAGCGTCCGACGGCGTTCGTGGAGACTGCGCGAGCGTTGCTGGCCTCGGGAATCGATGCCCGGTTCACGCTCGTGGGGCCCGACGGAGGTGACGGCCGGGCATTGCGCACCGCACTCGCGGCCGCGCCGGATACCCGGATTTCGTGGGAAGGCGCACTCGACCCGGCCGAGGTTCCGGGGAGGATGGCCGCGGCGAGCGTGTACGTGCTGCCAGCGGTCCGCGAGCCCTATCCGATGTCGGTACTCGAGGCGATGTCCGTCGGTCTTCCCGTCGTGGTGACACGCGACTGTGGCCTGGCCTCCCTGATCGAGCACAGCGGCTGCGGTGTCGTCACTGATCCGGAGGTCCCGGCCCTGGCCGACGCAGTTGCCACGCTGCTCGCGAACGAGCCCCTTGCGCGGGCGATGGGGGAGAACGGACGCCGGACCGTGCAGACCCACCAAGGGATGCGCGCGGTCGCCGACCGACTGCTCGACACATACGAGGACATGGTGGGCGCGCTATGAAACGCCTTGTCACCCTTCCTCGGATATCGGTGGCAGTCGTCGTCGTCATTGTCCTGATCGGTGCTCTCGTCGCCACATCGGCGCTCGCGACGCGCAGCGACGCGGACCGTTCGCCGCTCCGGGTCGCGGTGGTGGGGGACGACTGGTCGGCCGGGTTCCACAACCGGGTGGTGTGGCCGACGCTCATGGCCGAACGAACGGGATGGTCGGTCGCCAATTTCGCACTGCCCGGCTCCGGCTACGTCGCCGACGGACAGGGTGGGCACGCGTTCACCTACCAGGTCGACCGAGCCCTGCGCGACGACCCGGAGGTCGTCCTGATCGTCGGCGGACTCGCGGACACCGGCCTACCGGAGACGTATGCGATCTCCGTGGGGGCGATCGACGCGATCAACAAGAGCATTCTCGCGGGAAGGCGAACACTCGTCGTCGGCCCCTCGTGGTTCGAGTCGCCGGTTCCGGAGTCGGTGATCCGGGTGTCCGACGCCCTGCGCTCCACCGCGGAGCAGGCAGGAGTTCCCTACTTCGATGCACTCGATCCCCCGTTGCTGACCAGGGATCGGATGTGGCCCGATCTCAGTGGCCCCACGGATGCCGGGCAATCCGAGCTCGCCGACGGTATCGCCACGTGGGTACGCACGGAGGTCTCCCGATGACCCGGGTCCGGCTACGGGCGTTGGCCGCGGCTCGGCTCACCCGGTGGGACCTGGCCATACTCGTTTGCGCTGCCGCGATCGCGATCGCCGTGGTGACCGTCGCGGGGTCCGCGGGCACCGATGCCGCGACCGCCTCGGCGCCGGCGGACGTCGCGCGGCAGCAGGTCGCCGAGGACGACCGTCCCTCCGCACTGTTCATCGGCGATTCGTACACCGCAGGGAACGGGCTCGCCGAGATGTCCTATGCGTGCACCACCGCCGTCCGGATGGGCTGGTTGTGCAACCTGTCGGCGGTCACGGGAACCGGGTACATCAGCGGCGGACCGGCCAACCGGTTCGTCGTCGACGAGTACACCGGTCCATCGACGTCCTTCACCGAACGTATCCCCCGCCTGGCGACCGTCCACGATCCCGATGTCGTCGTCCTCGACGGGGGTCGAAACGATCGTTTTCCCCCTCCGGGGGACGTCTATCGGGAAATGGTGGCGACCATCGAGGACGTCCGGCGGACCTGGCCGGAGGCCAGGGTGGTCTTCGTCCGTCCTCGTCTACTCACCGATCCCGCCGACGACCTCGGATTCGACGACGAATTCATCGCCCGGCTCGCGGCCGAACCGGCAGCCCAGGGTGTGCTCTTCGTCGATCCCCTCGCATCGCTTACCGGTGGGGACACCTCGGGGTTGCTGACCGAGGACCACACGCACCCGAATGCGCACGGGTCGCAAGCGATCGGCACGGCACTGACCGAAGCGCTCGAACCTCTCGGACAGCCGGCCCCGTCATGACAGGACCGATCACCGAGTACGGGCGGGTACTGCGTGGCCGATGGCGCTGGCTCGTTTGGGGAACTTTGATCGCCTTGGGCGCGACCACGCTGCTCCTGCTGATCCGCCCTCCTCTGTACCGCTACGAGGCAACCGTGTTCGTCCGAACGCCCGGAGACGTGAGCCGAGTTCTCGACGGCGGCGACTCCTACGCTCGGGGACGTGCCGGAACCTACGCCGCACTGGCACGCAGCGACGATCTGGCGGCCCGGGTGATCGCCGATCTGGGCCTCGACGTCACCCCGGCCGAACTGTCGACGCGGGTGGCCGCGGTCAACCCGTCCGGTACCGCACTCATCGGATTCGAATTCGGAGCCCGGTCACCAGGAGAGGCCGAGCAGATCGCCACCGTGTTCCTCGCGGAGCTGGCGTCAACAGTACGCACCCTGGAGTCGGTTCCCGGATCTCTGGTTCCCCGAGCCGAATTGGTGGTGGTGGACACGCCGGCACCCGCCGTCCGTGTCGTCGCCCTCGGCGCGACCGTCCCGGTCACCCTGCTCGCGGCCACACTGGCCGGGCTGGTTCTCGGCGCGACCGCAGCGGCACTGCGCTCGCTCTTCGACCGGTCGATCCGAGACCCACTCGATGCCGCGCGAATCTCCGGGCTGCCCTTGATCGGGTCGATCCGCAGTGGTCCCGGCGACGCACTCACGGCGGAAGTGCAGGCGGTCCTGCATCGCCTGCTCGCGGCCCTGCCACAGCCCGGCCACGGTGTGATCACGGTGATCGGCACCGGCCCGGGCCCGGCGACGTCGGATTCGGCCGTCTTCCTGGCATCGGCTCTCACCGCGCACGGTGATTCGGTACTCCTGGTCGATCTCGACTTCCGGTCGGCCGATTCGACCCGTCTGTTGTCCGAGCGCGGTGTGCCCGGAATTTCCGACGTGACATGTGGGGATACGACGGCGTCCAGCGCCGCCGTTCGGACGCGGGTCGGAGACTTCATGGGTGTGGGCACCGCACCGGGCGACCTCGGCGGCCCCGCGGGATCGGCCGCGCTTCGCAGAACGGTCCACGACCTTCGAGAGCTGTACTCGTTCGTGGTGCTCGCCTGCCCTTCGGTGACGACCGCGGCAGCGATCGGGGCCGAATCCGATGTGGCGGTGCTCGCAGTACGGGAGAATGCCACCACGGAGGAAGAGCTCCGGCAGATCTCGCCATTGCTGCCGGCGAATACGGTCGTGCTGTTCGACGCGCGGATTCGACCGGATTCGCCCCGTAATTCCGAGCCCGACAGGCAGATCGAGGCCGCAGAGTGAGATTCGATGCACTCCTCGCCGAACTGAGGCCCTACCGAAAGACACTTCTCGTCGTCACGGTAGCCGTGATCGCCGCCGGATTGGCATGGCTGCTGCTGACTCCGAGCAGATACGTCTCCACCGCCAAGCTGATGGTGTCGATCGAAGGTTCCACGACGGCCGCTGCCTATCAGAACGACGAGGTGGTAGCCGGTCGAGTGAATTCCTATGTCGCACTGCTGACCAGCGAGGTCGTGGGCAATCTGGTGGTCGGTGCTCTCGATCTGCCGATGAGCGCCCGCGACGTGGCCGGCGAGGTCAGCGCGACCGCCGTCCCTCCGAAGACCTCTCTCATCGACGTCTCGGTCACCGACGAAGACCCCGATCGTGCGCGTCTTCTCGCCGACACGGTCACACGTGAGTTCGTCCGATACGTCGATGTTCTGGAGACACCCACGGGCGAGGACGATCAGAAAGTGAACACGAGGATCGTCTCGGCCGCGTCGGAGCCACGGCAGCCGTGGACCGAACGCGCCGGTCTTGCTGCGGCAGTCGTGCTTCTCGGACCGCTGCTCGGCGCCGTCGCGGTGTGGATCCGAGCCCGGACCGACCCGGTCGTACGAACCGCTCGCCGGGCCGCCGCGGTGTCCGGTGGTCCCGTGCTCGCACGCGTCGAGGACATCGACACCCCGACGGACGATCTCGACGGGTATCGCCGACTACGGTTGCGCCTGCGCTCCTTGACCCGTCGACGTGCCGGACCCGACGACCCGTCGGCGGTATGGGTTCTGGCATCCCCGGCCGGAGAAGCCGACGCGGCGGTGATCGCATCGAGCCTCGGGCGGGTCATGGTCTCGGCGGGTGACCCTGCGATCGCGCTCGGCTACGACGAGAGCGGAATACGGAAACTGTCTCCGCAACAGGAGCAATGGACAGTGCCGTTTGCGCGCGGGTTGTCCGATTTCTCTCCGCCCGTCGAAAGCGACAGCCCCGCGGCCGATCCCGCGACGGCGATCGAAGGCCTGCGTATGGATGGAACGTGCGTCGTCGTCGCGGTCGGTCCGGTCCTGTCGACGTGTGCGGCGTCGGTCGTGGGTGGGAACGCCGACGGCGTTCTGCTTATCGTCGTGCCGGCCGAGACCCGGCGACGGGATCTGGCCCGGGCAGCCGAGAGTCTCCGCGACGGTGGAGTTTGTCCGGTGGGCGTGGTTTTCGTCGACCGGAGCGGAACCGACCAGGACGGAATCGACATGCAAGCAGGCTCGGTTCGGTAGTGTTGATGCCGGTCGGGAGTCGGTGGGTGGCCGAGTCGTCTGGTGCGGTTCGACGTTCGCGCGCGTATTACGCGGCGGCTGAACCGGTGACGAGGGAGCATTGACGTGGACCTGTTCGATGTCGCGCGGTCCTGCTTCCGGCGGTGGTATGTCCTTCTTCCGTTGCTGGCGATCACCGCGTGGTACAGCTACAGCACCTACAGCTCCGTGCAGCCCGTCTACTATGCAAATACGATCATCGGCCTGGCTCCCCCGAGTGTCCGGCAGGACTCACCCACGACCGGCGGTGAGATCCGGAGAAACGGCCTGCTCGATGTCGGCGGCGCCTCGCTGGTGGCGAATTTGACGGCATTGGGATTGAGGGAGCCGGCGGTGGTGGACCGCGTCGTCGCAGCCGGGGGGTCGCCCGACTACACCGCGAAAGCCTTCCCGACTCCACCGCCGAATCCCCAATTGCCCATGGTCTTCGTCGAGCAGACATCCTCAGATCCTGCCGAGGTGACGAAGACCCTCGAGTTGGTGGCCGCGCAGGCCGAAGTGACCTTGCGGACCCTGCAGCAGCAGGCACGCGTGCCCGAGGATCAGATGGTGACGCCGTTCGTGGTCACGCCCCCCGGGACACCCGTTGCCGCGATGCCCACGCGCACCCGGTCGACCCTCGCGATTCTCGCTGCCGGGACCGGGCTTTCGATCGTGGTCACCGTACTGGCGGACATCCTGCTCACCCGGCTGAGATCTGCCAGACAGAAACCAGTGCGCCCGTCGACCTCCGCGAACCGGCGTGACGGTGAGTCTGCGTACACCGCCGACGCGGGGCGCGGACGCGAGCCGTCGGACGACGGTGCCGTCGATGCCAGATGAGTACCGATGCCCGATGAAGACAGTTACCCCATGAAGACCCCCGTAGCACTTCGCCGACCCGGACCGCCCGGCGTCCGCGCGGACACGGCCGGAGTGGCCGGCCGACGGGAACGAATACCCTGGTTGCTCTGTTTCCTGTGCCTCCTCCTTCCTTCCTTGCCTGCCTATGCGATCCCTCCCGGCCCACTCAAGAGCAACGGCTCACCCGCACGAGTGATCGCGGTGATGCTCTTCGGCCTGGCACTCCTCGGGTTCCTGACGCTGCGGCGCACTCGGAATCACCGCACGGTCAATCCCGGGGTGATCGTCGTACTCCTCTTCTTCCTTCTGCTGATGCTGGTCTATGGGGTCGGTCTGCTCACTACCGGCGACGCCCTGGTGGAGGCGAGCAAGACCCGGGCCGTCATCAACCTGATCGCCGATGTGGGAGTGGCTCTCTACGTTCTCGCGAGAGTCGACACCGCTCGTGTGCGCACCATCGTCCTCGGCTGCCTCACCACAGGGCTCACCTTCGCCTGCTCGGTCGGGCTGCTCCAGGGCTTGACCTCGCTCGATCTGCGCTTCCTCTTCATGCCGCCGGGCTTCGTCGTGAACCTCGACTCCGACTACCTGGCACTCAGCGAGCGGATGGGCACCGTGCGCGTCCTCGGAACGGCCGAGCATGCGATCGAATTCTCGGTTCTCGCCGCCGTCACCGTGCCGATGACCATTCACTTTGCGCGGTTCGCCGCGAACCGGGTCGTCCGCTGGGCTGCAGCTGTCGCCTGCGGTGTGGCACTGCTGTCCATGCCCGCTGCCGTCTCCCGTACCGGGGTGCTCACTCTGCTCGCGTGCCTGCTCGTCTACATGTTCGCGTTCAAGGTTCGTCAGCTCGCCGTTGCCGTCGTCGCCGGGGTCGTCGCAATAGTGGGCTACGCCGCGTACTTCCCGGAGACGTTCGACGCCCTGTGGAGGACGATCACCGGATCGGTGAAGGACGACAGCATTCTGACGCGTACGGCCGACTATGCCGCAGTGTCGCAGACCTTCCGAGAGCATCCCGTCTTCGGTCTCGGTCTCGGCGGGGCGCCACCCAGTGCGTATCCGCTTCTGGACAACGAATGGCTACGCACGGTCGTGCAGGGGGGCGTCGTCGGCCTCGCCGCGTTGGTCCTGCTGAGCGGTGGAGCGATCTTCGCCATCGCGGCGGGCCTGCGCCGTGCCTCCTCACCACGAGAACGCGACCAGGCGTACATGATGGGAGCGATCCTGGTCGGAACTCTGGTTTCCAGCACGACCTTCGACTTGTTCTACTACCAGCAGGCCACCTTGACGTTCTTCATCGTGTTCGGCCTGCTGTGGTCCACCTACAGCGTTTCGGTGCCGGACCCCGGCCCGTCCGGCCGACACGACGCAGAGCGCGACACCGCCGCCGCGCCGGAAGGCTAGAACAGTGTTCGACAGACGACCGACCGCACGATGGCTCGTCGTTCCGATCCTCGTCGCGACGATTCTCGCCTCCTCGTGCACCGGCGTCCCGTCCGAAGTGCCCGAACCTACCGATTCGCCGACGGAAAGCCTGTGGACCGACGAATCCGTCCCGACGGTGATCGCCGATCCGAACAGCCGATCGATCGAGGTAGCCACGGAATTCACAACCTCGAGCAGCGGGATCGTCACGGCCGCACGGTTCTTCCAGGGAGCCCAGAACACCGGCGCGGTCTCTGCCACGTTGTGGTCGGCCGACGGCACTGCCCTGGGTACCACCCCCATCGATGCCGGGGCGGACGGCTGGCGGGAGGTGCCTTTCGACAACCCGATTCCGATCCAGGCGGACAGGAACTACGTCATCTCGTACCGCGCGTCCGGGGGACACTATTCCGCCGATCCCGACGCATTCGGCCAGGGTGCGACCGTCACGACCGGATGGTTGACCGCACGCCGGGGATTGTTCACCTACGACGGCGGCATCCCCGATCAGTCGGACGGTGGCACCGCCTATTTCGTCGACGTCGTCTTCGAACCCTCCGGTCCGACGTTGCGAACGATCGACGGCGGTGAGGACTACTACGGCACGTTCGAGAACTCACTGCCGACCACGCCGGACTTCTTCCCTCTCGCGGTCTGGTTCGCCCGGGTGGCCTCCCCCGCGGAGGTCGCCGCCGATCGGGCACTCGGACTGAACACCTATGTGGAATTGACCGAGGACAGCAACCTCCGCGAGATACGCGACAGCGGAATGTTCGCATTTCCCAGTCGAACCGATCCCCTGATGGCCGGTCAGTTCACCACGGACGAGGCGGACATGTGGGCCGGCGCCGGCGAGGCACCGTGGACCGGCCGGTTGCCCGGCGACGGGCCGATCTGTGTACCCGCGGACGCCGAATGCGGCTACACGGTGATGTCGGAATTCGGCCGCAAGGTCCCTCCGGGCGTCCTCGCGTTCACGAACTACGGCAAGGGCGTTACATTCTGGGAGACGCGGGAGGCGGCCCAGCGATTCGTCAACGATTTTCAGGACGTCGTGTCCGTGGACAACTACTGGTTCACCGACGAGACCATCTGTCAGGCCGACCAAGGCGGCGTCCTCACAACGAACGGGCAGACCGATCTCTCCCCGGCGGAATGCCATCTGGCAGCGAACTACGGCATCACGACGCGACACGTTCGCTCGTTGGTCCAGCCACGCGCGGCCATGCCGGTGTGGAACTTCGTCGAAGTAGGTCAGCCCTTTTCCGACAACGGGACTGCCGGGATCACCGGCCCGGAGATTCGCGCCTCGGTGTGGAGCAGCATCATCAACGGAGCGCGAGGCATAATCTACTTCGCCCACAACTTCGGCGGTCCGTGCTTGTCGTACAACATCTTCCGAGACCGCTGCGGAGACACCGTCCGCGACGAGGTGACGGCGGTCAACGAACAGATCACGAGGCTCGCCCCAGTGCTCAACGCACCGTTCGTCGACGGATTCGCCCGGTCCGACGGGACTGCCGACGTGGCCGCGAAGTACTTCGAGGACAGCCTGTACATCTTTGCCGGATCCACGCGAAGCACGGGCGGGCAGGCCACGATCAGCCTCTCGTGCGGCGATGCCACCCGGGTGGAAGTACTCGACGAGGACCGGACAATCCCCGTCAGCGACAACACCTTCCGTGACAACTTCGATGACGGGAACACGGTTCATCTCTATCGCATCGACGGCACCGACGGCTGTGCCCTGAAGTGAGACCGATCACCGGCGGGCCCGGCTGCTCTCGTCCCGCTCCCATCCCCCGGTCTGCCGTCGCGCGCCCCCGCGCGCCACCAGCCCACAGGCGAGATACACCAGCGCATCCACCGCCGTACCCGGTCCGCGAATCGACAGCAACACCGCACGTGCTGTGGCCGGACCGGTAGATCCGGTGCGGCCGCCGTCGGTACGAGCTTCGACGACACCCCGTTGGCCGCGACGCAGGATCGCGAGCAGACTCACGACGTCGGTCGGAGTCGTCACCACCGCAGGTTCCGTATCGACGACGACCTTCTCGTCCGGGCCGAACAGGCCGTCGACGAAAAGGTCGTCCCCGATGAGGTCGGGGAAGGACCCGAACCTCACGTGTCCGGCTTCGGCGAGACCGTAGACACCCGCGCCCCACAGCACCGTTTCCCGTCGAATGCGTTGTCGAGCACGGTAATAACTGCGCACCAGCGGGTCCGCGGCCGCGAAATCGTAGCGGAACACCGGACGAGCGGCACAAACGTCACCGCGGGCGAGGCGATCGAGGACATCCAGCACCGCA
The DNA here is from genome assembly GCF_001895025.1 of Rhodococcus zopfii NBRC 100606 = JCM 9919. Taxonomy (GTDB): domain Bacteria; phylum Actinomycetota; class Actinomycetes; order Mycobacteriales; family Mycobacteriaceae; genus Rhodococcus; species Rhodococcus zopfii. Next base: position 67,153 of record NZ_BCXI01000016.1, on the reverse strand, counting down.
GCAGCCGAAATGCGGATGTCGGCATCCAGATACAGTCGGGGCCACAGCGAAACAACCCGGTCGCCGACGTTCAGAGCTGCAGGTTTCGACCCCTCCGGCAACTCGACCACCCGCACGCCCGGGATCTTCCGCGCAACCGCGGCGGTGTCGTCGGTACAGCCGTTGCATACCACGACGAGTTCGAAGCATCCCTCCGCAGCAGCCCGGCCGAGCGGCACGAGCGTCCGCCCGATCACCGTGGCCTCGTTGTACGCAGGAATGATCACCGCGCCGCGTCGGGAAGAGCCCGAAGATCGTTCAGCCATCGAAGCTCGCGTGAGGTAGTTCTCGCCACTTCCCGCGATTCACAACGGTGGCGAATGTACGTCGATGTTCTCGATCGTACGAGCGCACCGCTTCGGAGAGAGCAACCACCGAGCGAAACAGCATCGAATACGCGCCGCTGTGATGCCGTTCCACATAGCGGACACGGTTCACGGTCAACAGTCGCACGAGCGCCGGCGACGTGCCCGATCCGCCCTGGCGGTGTTGCACGACCGCCGACGGTTCGAACCGAATCAGATACCCCCCTCTACGGATACGGCGAAAGTAGTCGGTCTCTTCCGAATAGAGGAAGAACTCCTCGTTCCAGGGGCCGACCTCTCGCGCGACCGAAGCCCGGACCAGCACCGCAGCTCCCGTCGCCCAGTCGGCATCGTGCGCATCGAGGTAGTTCGACGGGCTGTAGACGATCTCGGAGAGGAATCCCGGCCTTCTACGCAGCCGGCTGCCGAAGAACGCGTCACCCATCGCACCGAGGAGCGACGGCTCCCGGCGAAGCGAGGGATAGACCGCACCGTCCTCGTCGAGAATGAGCGGCACCACCGCCCCGACCCGGTCGTCGCGGCGCAGCGAGGCCGTCAAACGAGTGACGGAGTCGGGTGCCAGCGACAGATCGGGGTTGAGGATCAACACGGCGTCGCACGGATCCGCGAACGGCAGCGCCGTGTTGATGCCACCGGCATACCCGAGATTGCCTGCTGATTCGACCAACGTGACGTCGGGGTGCAGGCGCACCCGGTCGGAGGTGCCGTCCGATGAGCGATTGTCGACCACAACCACACGGATCACTTGCGCGCTCGCCGCACGACGCAGGTCGTCGATCAAACGCGACACGTCCTCGGCGCTGTTGTGCGTCACCACCACGACGGTGATGGCGGCCTTCCGTCCGGGCGCGACAAATATCCCGCGCGCCGGATTCGCGTCGTGGATCAGCATCATCGATCCTCGCTGCATCGTCCGTGCCCTGCGCATCAGCCTGACCAGTTCCGGTGGGTCTTCCACAAGATAGCGACGACTCAACCGCCTTGGTTCCAACATCAGTCGCCATGCCCACTCGAGCCCGTGGTCCGCCATCCACTTCGGCGCCCGCCGCACCCGGCCTGCGAGAAAGTCCACCACTGCACCGAACGCGAGGAGCACCTGGGCTCCGGTTTCCGCCCCGAACTGCGCAATCCAATTTTCCTGCAAAGGTTTTCCGAGTGCCGTCACCAGAATTTCGACGCCGGTGGAACGGATCTCGGCGGCGATCGCCGCGGATGTCGCCGGGTCCTGCAGTTCGGATCGCGCCGGTGACCAGGTGCCGACTATGTCCAAGGCCGGAAGGCGGGCGCGCAGCGTCGTGCGGAGACGCTCGTGGGCCTCGGCGGTTCCACCCAGAAACCCTACGCGCGTACCGTGCCTCGCCGCATACTCCAGAATCGGGCCGATCAGGTCGCTGCCGGACAGCTTCGGCCAGTCTCGGCCGCTGAGCGCCCCGGCCTTCCGGACGAGAGGCACGCCGTCGAGAAGCGTGAGCCAGCGCAGCCCCTCCGGCGATGCTCCCACGGATACCGCTGGTGGGCGCGCTGCCCACGTTTCGTCGCCCCCGAAATGGTGGAGATGGTCCAGATTCGCCGATGCGACGACCAGGGGGTTCGGGGCGCCGAGCGCATCGATGATCAGTGACATCGCACGCTCTCGATCGATCAGGTCGATCGGGACCGCATCGACGACCATTCGAGGCCACGGCGCAGGATGCGGCCGAGGCGGATCGCGCAGGTTCTCGGACTTTGCGAGCGGCATTGCTCCTGCCTAACCGGCGCCTCTCCGGGCGTCTCCGTTCTCGGAAATTGTATCGAAGGGATGCTGCGGTACATGCCCGATGCGGCGATACGAGGAGGATGCAGATGCGGGGCGCGGCGAATCGCCGAATGTACCCATCCCATCGAATACGGTCGTACCGTGACGAACTTCCCACCGATGTCGCCGAGCACCCGGATCTACATCGCCGGGCACCAGGGACTCGTGGGTTCGGCTCTGTGGCGACATTTCACGGCGCGCGGATTCGAGAACCTGATCGGACTCGGCTCATCGGAACTGGATCTCCGCGATGCCGGAGCAACAGCAGCGTTCTTCCGTGCCACCCGCCCGCAGGTGGTGATCGATGCGGCAGCGCGGGTCGGCGGAATCGCGGCAAACGCCCTTCGGCCCGCGGACTTCGTCTCGGACAATCTGCGGATACAGCTCAACCTGCTGGACACCGCCGTCGCGAGCGGGGTGGAGCGGTTCCTCTTCCTGGGCTCGAGTTGTATCTATCCGAAGTTCGCGGCGCAGCCGATCCGCGAGGAGGCCCTGCTCACCGGCCCTCTGGAAGAGTCGAACGAGGGTTACGCTGTAGCGAAACTCGCGGGCATCGCGCAGGTCACCGCGATCCGTCGGCAACACGGCCTGCCCTACGTCAGCGCCATGCCCACCAACCTCTACGGGCCCGGCGACAACTTCAGTCCGCACGACAGCCACGTCGTGCCCGCGATGATCCGCCGCTTCCACGAAGCGATGCTCGCCGACATTCCACACGTGACCTGCTGGGGCACCGGCCTGCCTCGGCGCGACCTCCTGCATGTCGACGACGCCGCAGAGGCGTGCCATTTCCTGCTGGATCACTACGACGGCGATGGCCCTGTCAATGTGGGGTCGGGTACCGATATCCCGATCTCGGAGATCGCACACATCATCGCCGAGGCCGTCGGTTACGACGGGGAGATTCGGTGGGATACATCCAGGCCGGACGGGACGCCACGCAAACTGCTCGACGTCCGGCACCTCGCCGGTCTCGGGTGGTCCGCGAAGACACCTTTTGCAGAAGGAATCAAAACAACCTACGACTGGTTTCTCGCACACCAGGACACGTACCGTCGCTGACCCGATCCCGGTCAACTCGGCGCGGTGCTCCAACCCGGAAGTGCAGGCCTGTCGATCCAATGCCGGCCCCCGGCCTCGAGTGCCGAGATGTCTGCGTCGACCATGAGTTTCACGAGTTCCGGGGTCTGCACTCTCGGATGCCAACCGAGGTGGGACCTCGCCTTCGCCGCGTCGCCGACCAGCGCATCGACCTCGGCGGGCCGGACATAGCGGTCGTCGAATCGCACATACCTCTCCCAATCGAGACCGACGTGATCGAAAGCGAGAGTGAGGAACTCACGCACCGAGTATCCCGATCCCGTTGCGAGCACATAGTCGTCGGGTGCGTCGGCCTGCAACATCCGCCACATCCCCTCGACGTACTCCGGCGCGTATCCCCAGTCCCGGATCACATCGATGTTGCCCAGGTACACGTGCTCGTCGAGGCCGGCCCGGATCCGGGCGACCGCGCGCGTGATCTTTCGGGTGACGAAGGTTTCTCCTCGCCTGGGCGATTCGTGGTTGAACAGGATGCCGTTGACGGCGAACTGCCCGTAAGCCTCCCGGTAGTTGCATGCAGTCCAGTAGGCGAAGGCTTTCGCCGAACCGTACGGCGAACGCGGATGGAACGGAGAGATCTCGTTCTGCGGCAGCCTCGAAGCACCGAACATCTCGGAACTCGACGCTTGGTAGAAGCGGCAGCTCAGGCCGAGTCGACGAATCGCTTCCAATAGTTTGAGTGTTCCGAGAGCTGTTGTCTCGGCGGTATATTCGGGTTCGTCGAAACTGACCCGGACATGGGACTGCGCCGCCAGGTGATACACCTCGTCGGGTCTGATCGTCGACAACAACGACGCGAGCCGCGCCCCGTCCACGAGGTCCCCGTAATGAAGGAACATCCTCGCGCCGGAAACGTGAGGGTCCACATAAAGGTGTTCGATCCGGTGCGTGTTGAAGGTCGACGCACGACGGATGATTCCGTGCACCTCGTAGCCCTTGCCCAGCAGGAACTCGGCGAGATACGACCCGTCCTGCCCGGTGATACCGGTTACGAATGCCCGTTTCGCCATCAACGTGCTCCCAACCCGCGTGGGGTACGCGCCAGGTCCAGGATCCACTCCTCGTATCGATCCAGTGCCTCGTGCTCGGACAGCACGGTGGCGCAGTAGCGGCGGCCCGCCTCCGCCAGCCGGGTCGCGAGTTCACCGTCCGTGCCCAGTCGCACTGCCTCCCGAAGCAATAGGTCCGGCCGGTCGGCCGGGACACGGACACCCGCTCCGGAGGCGGCGATCTCCGCCGCGGTGAAGCCGCCCGCGTCCGTCGCGGCAAGAAGGGGCTTTCCGGAGTTGAGATAGGAGGTCAATTTGCTGGGCACCGCCATCTGCGCGACCCCCGGGCGTTCGTTCACCAGAAGCACATCGGCGGCACCGAGGACGGAAGGGAAGACGTCTTCCGCGACCGGATCCAGGAACTGCAGGGTATCGACTCCCGCGCCCTCGGCCTCCAGACGGACACGCTGATTCCCGTCGCCGAGCAAGACGAACCGCACCCGCCGTCCTTCGAGGCTTGCCAGCCGGGCTGCCGCCACCACGTTCTCCAAGCCCTGCTTGGCCCCCATGTTCCCCGAGTGCAGAATCACCACCTCGGCGGGATCCCATCCCGCTGCGGCGCGGAACGCTGCGCTCGCCGCAGGATCCGGCGGCGCGACATGGTTCCAGTTCCGAACGGTGCGGATCCGGCCGCGGTCGACGCCGAGACGTTCCAGAATCTCTGCGAACCCCTCGTGGATCACCACGACCTCGTCCGCCAGCCGGAGAACTGCTGCCTCCACCGCGTGCACCGCCAGAGCCGGTCTGCCCGTGACCGCCGCGGTCTCCTCGGCCCCCCGGCCGTACAGGTCGTGAACGATCACACCGATCGCAGGTCGCGGTCGCGACAGTCGCGCTCGCACCGCCGATATTCCTGCCGCGAGCAACGGCGGACTCACGACGAGGACGACCTCCGGTTCGTTCCATCGAGCGAGCAGAACCTGCAGTCCGAAGGTCGTTTCCATCGCGACACGGCCCGACGTCGTGGCGCGCCGCGGGACGTAATGACCGAAACGGCCGATGTGAACGAGATTCTCGACCTCCTCGGATCGAAACCGGAAGGTCCCGTCGCGGCGCGCCCATTCCGGATAGTGCGGGAAACCGGTCAGTACCTGCACCTCGTGCCCGCGGGCAGCCAATCCGGACGCGAGAAGCGTCGTGTAGGGCGCAATCCCGATCGACTCGGGGGCGTAGTTGATGCCCACGATTGCGATACGAACCCTTTGCCGGGTCATGAATTCGAGGGTAGTACCCGCGGAGCGGAAGGCCTCATCGAACGGCCGCGAGATCGGCCTCCTCTTCCCGCGACGGTGATAGGGTGGTTCTTCACGAACCTCGAGAGCCACATCGCCGGAGGGATCGCGTGAACGGCACCCGATTACGACGCATGGTCGTGGATTCTCCGACATCTTTGGGTGCCAGAGCGAGAATGCGGCGCTGGCAGATGTTCACCGAGACATTCCCGGCGATCGAGCAGGCCCACGTTCTCGATCTCGGTGGCACGGTCGAGACCTGGCGGCGCGCACCGGTCAGGCCCGGTCGTGTCACCGTACTCAACCTCTTCGAGCCGGGCGAGTCCGAGGACGGGTGGATCGCCCCGGTCCTCGGTGATGCGTGCGATGCTGCGCGGGTCCTCGCAGAGGCCAAGGCCGACACCCACTTCGATGTCGTCTTCTCCAATTCGCTCATCGAGCATGTGGGCGGACACGCGCGGAGAACGGAGCTGGCTCGTCAGGTCCGCGCACTCGCACCGCACTTTTGGGTCCAGACGCCCTACCGGTATTTTCCCATCGAACCGCACTGGCTCTTTCCCGGAATGCAGTTCATGCCGGCCGCGGCCAGGGTCGCCGTCGCCGAACACTGGCCGCTGGTGCACACGAGGCCGCGGAACACAGAGGAGGCGCGCCGCGAGGTTCTGTGGACGGAACTGGTGAGTATCACAGAGATGCGCGACTACTTCCCGACCGCAACCATATTGCGCGAACGCATATTCGGCCTCACCAAATCGATCATCGCGACCGACTCGTAGCGGCACGTCCGGGGAGGAGCCGGCGTCCAAGGACCGACCACAATTCCACAGGTCAGCCAGCATAGAAGGAGACGCTCCGTGACGAAGTCCGTGGCCGGTACGACCGCTTCGGGTCTGCGCGTCGGCGACCTGGTCGAGGTGCGAAGCGCCGAAGAGATACTCGCGACCCTCGATGAGAGTGGCGAGCTCGAGAACCTTCCGTTCATGCCGGAAATGCTCCGGTTCTGCGGTCGTCGGCTGACCGTGCACAAGGTTGCGCACAAGCTCTGCGACACCATCTCGGGCACCGGCATCCACCGAATGGAGAATGCCGTCCACCTGACCGACTCGCGGTGCGACGGATCCGCCCACGGCGGGTGCCAGACTGCGTGTTCGCTGTATTGGAAAGATGCCTGGCTCAAACGGGTGGAGCCCGGGACGCCGAACCCGCCCAGCTCGTCGTCCGCCGATATTCCACTGCTCGACGCCAACACTCGCAAGGAACCGGGATCCGACGACCGGCCACGGTATTCGTGCCAGGCCACCGAGCTGCTCCGCGCCGCGCCGACATGCCTGCCCTTCCGCGATCTCGGTCAATATGTGACCGACGTGAAGACCGGAAACGTCGGCCCGGTCGATTCCGCGGAAGCATTCCTCGTGGGTCTCTTCAATCGGCTGCAGGACACCAGCCGGCGGCTGCTCCCGCGCAAGCTGTGGTTTCGCAACGGACTGCCCTGGGGATTCGTAGAAGGCAAGGTCGTGGGCAGGACACCGACCGCCCACCTGAACCTGCAACCGGGCGAGATGGTCCGGATCAAGACCAAGAGCGAGATCATGGAGACGCTCGACGCGGATCGCCTGAACCGGGGCATGGGCTTCGAGGAAGAAATGGCACGTCACTGCGGACGTACGGCCCGGGTTCAGGCGCGGGTGACCAGGTGCATCGACGAGGGCACCGGCGAGTTGCTCACCATGAAGAATCCCTGCATCGTCCTCGAGGGCATCACCTGCAACGGTGCGCTCAACGCCAGTTGCCCACGGGAGTTCGTGCCGTTCTGGCGGGAGATCTGGCTCGAACGTGTGTGACCTGTGAACTCGGTGTCCGACACGCTGGTCTCCGTAGGGTTGCCGGTGCGCAACGGGGCAGATCGCATCGGGGACGTGGTGCGGTCCGTCTTCGCACAGGATCACCCGAACCTCGAACTGGTGATCTGCGACAACGCCTCCACCGACGGCACCGAAGACGTGTGCCGCGAACTCGTCGAGAATCACCACCGGATCGTCTACCACCGGCATCCCGTCAATGTCGGCGTGCTCAACAACTACATCAGTGCGCTACGGCTGGCCACCGGAACGTTCTTTCGCTGGGTCGGAGACGACGATTGGCTCGCACCGCCCTGCATCTCACGGAGCCTGGCTGCGTTCGCGGCGGACGACCGGCTCGTGCTGGTGACCCACCGGATGGATTACCTGACTCCCGAAGGCCTCGCCCGAAGCGGGCGGTACGACGACACCGCGCTCGGTTCGCGCGACCCCGCCACCCGTTTCGTCGCGTTACTGGCGGTGCTCAACGAGACGATTCCGCTCGTCGATCCCCTCTACAGCCTTGTCCGACGGGAACCTGTGCTTCGGATAGACCGCCGGAACATGTTGCGCGAGGACGAGGTGTTCGCCGCGAAACTCGCGCTGACGGGACCGTGGGGACACGTGCCCGAAGTCCTCGGCCGCCGGAATCTGACACATGCGACGCCGTCGGCGCTGGCACGTAAGCTCGATGTTCCGTCGTGGCAAGCGAATTGCGCGACCACTCTCGAATGCAGGGAGATGTTGCGAGTACTGGCGGAGTACGACCTCGACTCGGAGCAGCGGCGCGCCGCCAGGCTGGCGGTGGCACGACTCTATGCGCGACGGCAGCAGGATCTGTTTGTCCGGATCGGCCGCCGACTCTTCCGTACGGTCGGAGGATCGGCGGGACACCGGCCGACGAGTTGACGTCGTCGGAGAATCTCAGACCGACGGCCAGAATCTGTGCCAGTCGTCGGCCGACAACGGCCGTCGCTCGCCGCGATCCGCCTCCGCCGTGTTCTCGGCTTCGCGGATGCGGCCGGCGAACGCCACGACAGCCTTTCGAAGCCGATGCTCGGCGTCGGTGTCACCACCCAACCGGACCGTACACAGTTCGGAGGGGATCATCGCCCCCGGCAAACCTGCCCCGCCTGCCCGTTCGATCACCTTCTCCGCCAGCGCCAGCGCCGGCTGCGCCATCGCGATGCCGTCGAGGCACGACTCCCGCGCCTTTTCGGCTGCCTTGGCCGCCTGCCACGCCGCCTCCTGCTCGGCGACGTCGAGCGGACCGGTGTGGCCGTTGGTCAGATGCGGGCTCCGCTGCGACAGCTTGGTGACGAGGGTGTCGGCGACGTCGTCGACGTCGAACGGGTCGGTCGGTGATTCCTGGGCGATCCGGGAGTGGAACAGCACCTGCAGCAGCAGGTCGCCGAGTTCCTCCCGTAGCCCGGCCCGATCGTCCTCGTCGATGGCGTCGAGAAGCTCGTAGGTTTCCTCGAGCAGGTAGCGCCGGAGCGAGTCGTGCGTCTGGGTGACCTCCCAGCCGCCGAACCCCCACAGCCGGTCCATCACGTCCACCGCGTCGAGCAACCGGTCCCCCACGACCGGGTCCGCCGCGACCACGACCTCGCCACGCGCGGTCCGTGCGGTCACGGCACCACTGCCGGCGTCCAGCGCGACGAGCACGTCGGCACCGGGACGGTGGTCGAGGCCCACTGCGGCGCGCACCGAGTCGGGTACCTCGTCGCCGTACTCGACCGGGCCGCACAGCAGGCGCACCGCCGTCGCGGGCACGACCCCGGGCCGGCGCGGATCGAGAAGGACCACCGTCACGCGTTCGCCCCCGCCGCGACCCGCACGTCCACCGACCCCTGTGCCTTGCCGTCCATCGCGAGCAGGAAATCCGCGATGTACTGGAGCAGTTCGACGTCGCGGACCCGATCGGAGCCGACCCCGCCGGTACGCGGCAGCGGCAGCTGCACCATGCCGCTGGTTGCGCGGTACTGGGCGGCCGGGAAGATCCGCTTGAGCCGCATCTGCTTCGAGTCGGGCAGTTCCATCGGGGAGATCTTCAGCTGGGTGCCGGCGACCGTGACTTCCTCGAGCCCGTATTCGCGGCACAACAGCCGCAGCTTCGCGACGGAGACGAGGCGGCCGACCTCCTCGGGCAGCGGGCCGTACCGGTCGACGAGTTCTTCGACGACCGCGGCGATCGCGGCGGCGTCCTGGGCGGCGGCGAGCTTGCGGTAGGCCTCGAGGCGCAGCCGGTCGGAGGTGACGTAGTCGGCGGGGATGTGCGCGTCGACCGGCAGATCGACCCGTACCTCCTTCGGCGCCTCCTCGGTGGTGATGGGGGTGCCGTCTGCCGCCGCGCGGTACGCCTCGACCGCCTCGCCGACCAGTCGCACGTACAAGTCGAAACCGACACCGGCGACGTGACCGGACTGTTCGGCGCCGAGAACGTTTCCGGCGCCGCGGATTTCGAGATCCTTCATGGCGACGGCCATGCCGGCGCCGAGGTCGGAGTTCTGCGAGATGGTCGCGAGCCGGTCGTACGCGGTTTCGGTGAGCGGCTTCTCCGGCGGGTACAGGAAGTACGCGTAGCCGCGTTCACGGGACCGGCCGACGCGACCGCGCAGCTGGTGCAGCTGCGACAGGCCGAGCGAGTCGGCGCGTTCGACGATGAGCGTGTTGGCGTTGGAGATGTCCAGGCCCGTTTCGACGATCGTGGTGCACACGAGCACGTCGAATTCGCGTTCCCAGAAGCCCTGCACGGTCTTCTCGAGGGTGTCCTCGTTCATCTGGCCGTGCGCGACGACCACCCGCGCCTCGGGAACGAGGTCACGAATCTTCTTGGCGGCCTTGTCGATCGAACTGACCCGGTTGTGGACGTAGAACACCTGGCCGTCGCGCAGCAGCTCGCGGCGGATCGCGGCGGCGACCTGCTTGTCGGAGTACCCGCCGACGTAGGTGAGGATCGGGTGCCGTTCCTCGGGCGGGGTGAGGATCGTCGACATCTCACGGATGCCGGCCATGCTCATCTCCAGGGTGCGCGGGATCGGGGTCGCCGACATGGTGAGCACGTCGACGTGGGTGCGCAGCGCCTTGATGTGTTCCTTGTGTTCGACACCGAACCGCTGCTCCTCGTCGACGATGACGAGACCGAGATCCTTCCAACGGATTCCGGTCTGCAGCAGCCGGTGTGTGCCGACCACGATGTCGACGTCGCCGTCGGCGAGGCCCGCGACGATCTCGCGGGAATCCGCCGGATCGGTGAACCGGCTCAGCCCCTTGACGGTGACCGGGAACGCGGCCATCCGCTCGGTGAAGGTCTGCAGGTGCTGCTGCGCGAGCAAGGTCGTGGGCACCAGCACCGCGACCTGCTTGCCGTCCTGCACCGCCTTGAACGCGGCGCGCACCGCGATCTCGGTCTTGCCGTAGCCGACGTCGCCGATGACGACGCGGTCCATCGGCACCGCCTTCTCCATGTCGGCCTTCACCTCGGAGATGACGGTGAGCTGATCCTGGGTTTCGGTGAAGGGGAACGCGTCCTCCATCTCCTTCTGCCACGGGGTGTCCGGGCCGAAGGCGTGGCCGGGCGACGCCTGCCGCGCCGCATACAACCGCACCAGCTCTCCCGCGATCTCACGAACCGCCTTGCGCGCCTTACGTTTCGTGTTGGCCCAGTCGGATCCACCGAGTTTGCTGATCGCAGGCAGCTCACCGCCGACGTATCGGGACAGCTGATCGAGCGACTCCATCGGGACGAACAGGCGGTCGCCGGGCTGGCCGCGCTTGCTCGCCGCGTACTCGATCACGAGGTATTCGCGGCGCGCACCGCCCACCGTCCGTTCGACCATCTCCACGAACCGGCCGATGCCGTGCTGGTCGTGCACCACGTAGTCGCCGGCGGTCAGCGCCAGCGGATCGACCTGGTTGCGTCGCTTGACCGGGGTCCGGCGGCCTTCGACCGCCGTGACCCGGTTGCCGGTCAGGTCCGCTTCGGTGACGACGACGAGCCCCGGCACCCGATTGTCGCCGTTGCCGGCCAGGACCAGGCCCTCGTGCAGCGCACCACGGATCACCCCGACCTGGCCGCGGACCGGTTCGGCGCCCGGTTCGAGCTTGGCGGCGGGAACCTCGCTGTCCTTCAGCCGTTCGAGCACGCGCAGGCCGGTGCCGGTGCCCGCGACCACGATCACCGCGCGACCACCCGTGGTGACGTGCGCGCGCAGGTTCACGAACAGCATCGACAGCAGGTCTTCGGAGCCGCGCACCTCCGGCGCGGCCTGCACCTCGAGGACCACCTCGGTGTCGGCGCCGGACGCGAGCGGGCTCAGCGTCCACCACGGCACCCCCCGGGCTTCGGCGGCCTCCCGGACCTGCCGCAGCGACCGGTATGCCGACGCCGCGAGGTCCATCTTCCGGCCGTCGGCGCCGGTGAGGTTCGCGGTGTCCAGCGGCGCCGCGCCGCCGATCGACGCGGCCGTCCACGATGCCTCCAGGAACTCCAGGCCGGTGCGCACGAGGTCGGTGGCGCGGGTGCGAACCTTCTCCGGGTCGCACAGGAGCACGTGGGTGCCGGCGGGCAGCACGTCGGTGAGCAGTTGCAGCTCGCCGGGCTGCAGCACCGGCAGCAGCGCCTCCATGCCCTCGACGGGAATGCCGCCGGCCATCTTGTCGAGCATCTCGACGAGCGCGGCGTCGGCCGGATTGTCCTGCGCGAGCTGCGCCGCCCGTGCCTTGACCGCGTCGGTGAGCAGCAGTTCGCGGCACGGCGGCGCGATGAGCGTGGCGGCCTCGACGTCGGGAATCGACCGCTGGTCGGCGACTGAGAACGGGCGCAGCTCGGTGACCTCGTCGCCCCAGAACTCGACGCGCACCGGATGGTCGGCGGTCGGCGGGAACACGTCGAGGATGCCGCCGCGCACCGCGAACTCGCCGCGCTTGCCGACCATGTCGACGCGCGCGTAGGCCAGTTCGACGAGGCGCTCGACGAGTGCGTCGAAGTCGTGCTCGGAGCCGACCCGCAGGGTGATCGGGTCGATCTCGCCGAGCCCCGGGGCCATCGGCTGCACCAGCGACCGCACGGTCGCGACGATGACCCGCAGTTCGGGTCCGTAGTCGCGGTCGTCCGGCCGGGCGAGGCGGCGCAGCACCTGCAGGCGCCGGCCGACGGTGTCGGCGCTCGGCGACAGGCGCTCGTGCGGCAGCGTCTCCCACGACGGGAACTGCGCGACGCTGTCGCCGAGGACTTCGACGAGTTCGGCGGTCAGATCGTCGGCTTCGCGGCCGGTGGCGGTGACCACCAGCAGCGGCGCCTTCTCCGCGAGCGCGGCGGCGACGAACGGACGGGCCGCGGACGGGGCGACCAGGGCCTGCTCGGCGGTGCCGGCAAGCGCGGCGACCCGCTGCAACTGGGCATCGGCCAGCGCGATCCGCGCCAATCCGGACAGGGGGGTGGCGGGCACAGCAGACACGTGACAGTCGCTCCTGGGTGTACGGCGAGAACCGTTCGATTCTATGCGTCCCGGCCGGGGTGTTTCAGTCGGCGGATGCGAGCAGGTCGGCGCTGCTGTCCCCCAGCGCGCGACGCGCCCACGTGACCAGCCGCGACAGCAGTGCAGCGTCGGTCGCGTCGGTGCCGGGAAGCCAGCGCCGGCGCACCATCCGCAGCAGCGCGGCCCGGGCGCGGACGGGGTCGGCGTCGACGACGAATGTGACGAACGCGTCGGGTGTCCACGGTTCGATGCCGGAGCGTTCGAGCGCGGCGGCGATCGACCGGTCGGTGGTGACGACGGCGTCGGCGTGAGCGATCAGCGCGACCGCCGTCAGATGGGTGTCACGCGGGTCGACGACGTACGGCACTTCCCGCAGCACCGTCGCCGGCCACGTGACGCGCGCGTCCGGGAAGGCCCGGTCCAGTTCGGCGAACAGGTAGTCGCGGGCCGGCCGTGGCAGTTCCGCCGGCAACCGGCGGTCCACTTCCGCGATGACTCCGTCGCTCCAATGTGGTTGGTACAGTTCATCTTCCGCGAACGCGAGCACCACGTCGCGCATGCGCGCGTCGGCGAGCACCGACGCGCCGAGCACCACCCGAACGGGCATGTTCCCCCTGCTTTCCGATCAGAATTCGTCGTACAGCCCGTCGCGGTGGGCCAGGTCGGCGAGATTGTCGAGGACCTGGGTGCGGATCGTCGCGCGCCGCTGCGCGAGCGCGACGACATCGGCGCGGGCCACCCGCCGGTGCAGGCCGTGGAACTCGGCGGGCAGCGCTCCGCTGTCGACCAGGCGCGCCACCTCGGCACGGGACGTGCCCAGGACATCCGCCGCCTGGGTGACGGTCAGCAGCGGCGGCACGGCGGTGATGGTGACCGCGGCGCCGTCCCCCAGTTCATCGATGACGCGGGCGAGCGCGGCCGGGGCCTGCTCGGCGTCGAAAGGTCCGAATGTCACGGCGGCGATGCTGTCAGGCCCCGCCGGCGATTGCAACGACACCGGGCCTGCCCGCTCAGGAGTACTGCACCTGCGTCGTGCGCGCCACCGACAGGAGGATCGGCACCAGGCGCATCAGGGCCCGCTGCTCGAGGAACTGCTGATCCATCGGTTTGTCCAGGGCCGCCGCGAGTTCAGCCGGCCGATCCTGGGCCAGTGCGCGGTACTTCGGCAGCATGTGGGTGGTGATGTATTCCCAGCGTGCGTCCCGGTCGGACCAGTTGAACGCGGGCAGCGGTGTCTGCAGGCGCCACTGCGCGCCGGCGGCGGGATCATCCGCGGTCAACGTCAACGGGAACGCCTCCCGGGGCGGTGCCACGCCGGGGATCGCGGGGTCGGCGCCGAACGTCGACAGGTAGGTCAGCGCCCGGCCGACAGGCCCGCGGGCCTCGCGGGTGGCATCCCACTGGTCGGCGATCGACTGGTATTGCTCGCGATGCAGCAGTTCGGCGTTGCCGCGCACCACCGACTCCGGGTCCCCGGTCGCGAGATCGCGCCAGGCCCGGACGGCGCGGTCGTCGATGATGCCCGCGCGGTGGAACTCGTCGATCGCGTCGAGACCGCCGGCCAGATATGCCTCGTGCTGCGGCAGCAGATCGGTGAAGATGTGCTTGCTCATCGCGATGACCCGGACCTGGAAGTCCGCGATGTCCTCGGGCGTGATGGTGTGGCCGACGGCGAGCACCGCCTGCAGGTCCTCGGGCAGGTCCGCGGACGCGGGGGCGGCGGCGTCGTCGAGCGTGCGGGTGACCTGGGCAAGGGCGTCCCGCAGCTCGCGGACCCCGATGACCGCCCGGGCCAGATCGACGTCCATGATCCCGGCGCCGAAGGACGGTCCGGCCAGCCCACCCTGACCGGCCCACAGGAAGTCGGGGTGCTCGCGCTGCAGCTTCTGGTAGTAGGCGAAGGTGTTCTTCAGATTCTGTTCGTTGGCGGCCAATCCGAGCTGCGGATCCCAGCGGTTCAGGTCGATCCCGGCGTTGCGGACCGCGACGGCGAGCCAATACTGGTGCAGCAGTGCCGCATAGCGTTCCGGTTCGACACCGGCGGCGCGGGCCCGGTCGAGCAGGGGCCGCAGCACTTCGGGGTCGCTCGACAGTTCGGGTGCGACTCCCCCGCCGTACTCGGAGTCGAGGTTGTTGCGCGAAACGTCGAGGACCTCGGCGAGATCCGGTGCCGCAGAGGCAGTTCCGGCGACACCGACACCTGTCGCCAGGACTGTGACGACGGCCAGGGCGGTGGCGAGCAGGCGCCTCATCGGCCCGCCTCCTCGAAGCGGCGATCGAACCAGTCGACGTTCTGCATGCCGAGCAACTCGACTCCCACCCGGACCGGGTCGGTCAACACGTCACCGATCCCGCACACCGCCGGATCGAATTCGACATCGGCGCCGTGCGCGCGCCAGAAGTTGCCGAGGTTCTCCGCGTCCTCGTAGGGGACCAGGAAGTCGTCGCGGCACGAGGTGATGAGAACCGGCGCGTTCGGAATCTCGTCCGGTCGCGTGCCGAGCGCGTTCTCGGCATAGGCCCGCGCGAATGCGGGATTGTCGGCCGGCCGCCCGTCCACGTAGAGCGCGGACAACGGCACGAACGGGAACATCAGATACAACCCCTGGCAGGTGCTGTGGAACAGGTCGGCGGCGGCCCGGCCGAGCGGGGTGAGTTCGGCGTCGAGGTCGATCTCCGGGTACTTCGCCGCGAAACCGAGCGAGTTGGCGAACACGAATCCTGCGCCGATACCACCGTCCGCGGTGCGCTCGAAGGTAGCGCTGTCGACGACCATCGCCTGCAGCACGGTGCCGACGAGGTTGAGTTCCGGCGCGTAGGTGCCGGCCATCTCCGCGGCGAACCCGGCGGCGACCCCGCCTCCCGCGATGCCGAAGATCCCGGCGGGGATGTCCGGCGCGAACCCGGCGTCCGGCAGCGCGATCGCGGCGCGGAGGCCGTCGAGGGTCGCGGGTCCGCTGAACCGGCCGATCGAGAAGCCGTTGGGTGCGGTGTCGCCGTCGTTGGCGGTGTCGCTCATCATCACGGCCCAGCCGCGGCCGAACATCTGGGCGACGGGTCCGAGCGCGGAGAACAGCGACGGGTCGGTCTGGTTGCCGCCGGTCCACTGGGTGCTCGGCATGCAGTTCGGGCCCAGGCTGTCGTTGGCCTCGGAATAGCCGATGAGCCTGCGGTCCTGCGGCGCCGTGCCGTCCTCGGGGATCATGAGGATGCCGGTGGCGACGGTGCGGGAGCCGTCGAAATCGGTGGTGACGTACATCAGTTGATGCGCGGTGACGTGGCCCGGCTGCACCCCGTACACCTGCACCGTCACCGGGCGGTGCCGCAGCAGGGTGCCGGGAACGTCGGCGTCGGTGAGGGCGGGGCCGTCGAACCACGGGTCGGTGGAGGCCGGACGCGGCACCCACTGTGACGGGTGCGCGATCTGCCCGTCACGGAACGTGCTCACCACGAACGGATTGACGACGTCCTCGACTGGGACGGGGTCGGCGGCGGCGGTGGTCGCCGAGGTCAGGGCGAGGGCCGGCGCGATGGAAGCAGCGCCGATCGCCACGAGATGTCGCAAGACTCGCATCGATACTTTCCTGTCACTGTTGATCGAGCCGCGCAGCCCCCGGCACAGCGCTCAGTTCACGGAACAGTAACAGTCCGTTACCAACGGATACAGGTAATCCTGTGGGTGTCGTCAGACCCGCAGCCGCCGCGCGGCGAACTGCCGGAAGTACTCGACCTTCGATTCCGGCACGAGTGCGGGCAGCAGGTTCGCCCACATGAGCTCGATGTGTTCGATCGACCGCTCGCGACGACCGAGCCCGGCGGCGACGGTGCGCGCCCCGGTGACCATCTGCAGCACCAGCAACCCCGCCGCATCGGGATCGAAATCCGGGGACAGGTCGCCTTCCTCCCGGGCTCGGTGCGCCAATTGCTGCAGCGAGCCGAGCCACAGCTCGAACAGGTTCTCACCGGAGCCGCGGTAGTCGCCGATCTCGAGCACGAGCCGGAACATCGCGCGGACCACCGGATCGGACCTCGACAGGTCGACGGACAGAACGGACAGCTCGATCATCGTTTCCAGCGCCGGTGTGCGTTCGTCGATCTTGGCCAGGCCGGCCTCCGACGACCGGACGAAACCGGCATCGATGACGCCGCGCGCGAGTTCTTCCTTCGAGCCGAAGTGGAAGTACAGCGCACCCTTCGTGACACCCGATTCGTCGATGATCTCGCTGAGGCTGGCGTTCGCGTATCCCAGCCGCACGAAGACCTCGGCGGCGCCGCGCAGCACCGACTCCCGCGTGGCCTCGGCGCGAACCTGACGTGCCATGTCAGCGGGCCCGGCGGTGGGCCACGCTCCGGGCCGGACCACGGCGCTCGGCGCGGACAATCGACGTGCGGAAAACCACAGTCACCTCAATCCCGTCGCGGCTACGAATCGGCCGGGCAACGGTACCACCGGGCCGCGGCCGACCTCGGTATTCACAAGGCACGTGCGTGTATCAATCCGCGCCGAGCGTCGGGTCCGCCTCGAGCCGGGTCAGCCCGTTCCAGCACAGGTTCACCAGATGCGCCGCGACGACCTCCTTCGACGGGCTGCGTTCGTCGAGCCACCAGGTCGCGGTGGTCGCGACCATGCCGACGAGGGCCTGCGCGTAGAGCGGGGCGAGTTCCGGGTCCAGGCCGCGGCGGGAGAAGTCGCCGGCAAGGAGGGTGCCGACCTGCCGCATCGCCTCGTTGAGCAGGCTCGAGTAGGTGCCCTCCTCGGCGGCGACCGGGGAGTCACGCACCAGGATGCGGAAACCGTCGGTGCGCTCCTCGATATAGGTGAGCAGGGCGAGCGCGGCCCGTTCGACGCGGACGCGGGACCGATTCTGGGTCAGGCTCGCGGTGACCATCGACATGAGCACCGTCATCTCGCGGTCCACGACGACGGCGTAGAGCCCTTCCTTCCCGCCGAAGTGCTCGTAGACGACGGGCTTGGACACGGCGGCGCGCTGCGCGATCTCCTCGATGGACGTGCCCTCGTAGCCACGTTCGGCGAACAGCGCCCGGCCGATCTCGATCAACTGCTCGCGGCGCTGTGTTCCGGTCATGCGGATACGCGGGGTCCGCTCGGATTGATTCTGCGGTGTTCGCGACACGACGGTTCCTTTCCGGCGCCACACCTGCTTGCACTGGGCCCCGGAGTCGAGCCTAATCGGCGGAAGGGGCGGACCGCCTCGACTCCGCCCCGCGTTCGACGCCGACCGTATCGGCATGCGAGGATCACACCGCATGCCCGGGGTTCACTTCCCGGACGTGCGGCGATCCGCCGTGGTGTAATCGGCAGCACCTCTGATTTTGGTTCAGATAGTTCAGGTTCGAGTCCTGGCGGCGGAGCAAGGCGAACGGGGGCCGGCGAGCCTCTACACGCACGTCCATGACGCATGTCGAACGTCGAGGGAGCTTCATGCAAGTGCAGACCGCAATAGTCGTCCTGGCCGCCGGAGCGGGTACGAGGATGCGGTCCAAGACCCCCAAGGTGCTGCACACCCTCGGCGGCCGCACGATGCTCGAGCATTCCCTGCGTGCCGCCGCGGCGCTCGGCCCCGATCACCTGGTCGTGGTCGTCGGCCACGACCGTGAACGCATCGGCGCCGCCGTCGCCGACCTCGCCGCCGGCCTCGACCGGGACGTCCGCATCGCCGTGCAGGACGAGCAACTCGGAACCGGCCACGCCGTCGAGTGCGCCCTGACCGCCCTTCCCGCCGAGTTCGACGGCACCGTCGTCGTCACCGCCGCGGACGTGCCGCTGCTCGACGCCGACACGCTGCGCGCCATGCTCGACACGCACGCCGAACCCGAACCGGCGGCCGTCACCGTGCTCACCACGACCGCCGCCGACCCGACCGGATACGGCCGCATCCTGCGCACGACCGACGGCGACGTCACCGCGATCATCGAGCACAAGGAAGCGACCCCGACACAGCTGGCGATCACCGAGGTCAACACCGGCGTGTACGCGTTCGACGTCGCCGCGTTGCGCTCGGCACTCGGCAAGCTCAGCGCCGACAACACGCAGGGCGAGCTGTACCTGACCGACGTCGTGGCGATCGCCCGCGCCGAGGGAGACACCGTCCGTGCCCAGTACACCGACGACGCGGTGCGTGTCGCCGGAGCCAACGACCGCGTGCAACTCGCGACGCTCGCGGCCGAACTGAACCGGCGCACCCTCGAGCACTGGATGCGCCAGGGCGTGACCGTGATCGATCCCGCGACCACCTGGGTCGACGTCGACGTCACCCTCGCACCGGACGTGACGCTGCACCCGGGTGTGCAGCTGCACGGGCGCACCTCGGTCGGCGAGGACGCGGTGATCGGACCGGACACCACCCTCACCGATGTGCAGGTCGGGGTCGGAGCGTCGATCGTGCGGACCCACGGCTCGGATTCGGTGATCGGCGCGGGCGCGTCCGTCGGCCCGTTCGCATACCTGCGACCGGGCAGCGAACTCGGCGCCGAGGGCAAGATCGGCACGTTCGTCGAAACGAAGAACGCGCAGATCGGAGCGCATTCGAAGGTGCCGCACCTGACGTATGTCGGGGACGCGACGATCGGCGACCATTCGAACATCGGCGCGTCGAGCGTGTTCGTGAACTACGACGGTGTCCAGAAGTACCGGACCGTCGTCGGGTCACACGTGCGGACCGGATCCGACACCATGTTCGTGGCCCCACTGACGGTCGGCGACGGGGCGTACACGGGTGCCGGAACGGTGCTCCGGCGGAACGTTCCGCCGGGGGCGCTGGCAGTGTCGGGTGCGCCACAGCGCAATATTGAAGGCTGGGTCCAGCGAAATCGAGCCGGGACCCCCGCCGCTGAGGCAGCATCGATGGCGTCGCAGCAGCAGCAAGAGAACGAACCGCAAAAGGACGGCCGGGACCAGTGACCAATTGGATCGACAATCAGAAGAACCTGATGCTCTTCGCAGGCCGGGCACACCCCGAGCTGGCGGAGCAGGTCTCGAAAGAGCTGGGCATCCAGATCACGCCGCAGACCGCGCGTGACTTCGCCAACGGTGAGACCTTCGTCCGGTTCGAGGAGTCGGTGCGTGGCTCCGATGCCTTCGTGCTGCAGAGCCATCCGTTCCCGCTGAACCAGTGGGTGATGGAACAGCTCATCATGATCGACGCGCTCAAGCGTGGTTCGGCCAAGCGCATCACCGCGATCCTGCCGTTCTACCCGTACGCCCGTCAGGACAAGAAGCATCGCGGCCGCGAGCCCATCTCCGCCCGCCTGATCGCCGATCTGCTCAAGACCGCCGGCGCCGACCGCATCATCACCGTCGACCTGCACACCGACCAGATCCAGGGCTTCTTCGACGGCCCGGTCGACCACATGCACGCCCAGGGCCAGCTCGCCGAGTACATCCGCGGCAGGTACGGCGTCGAGAACATCGCGGTGGTCTCCCCCGACTCCGGTCGTGTGCGCGTGGCCGAGAAGTGGGCCGACACCCTCGGGGGCGCCCCGCTGGCGTTCATCCACAAGACCCGCGACCCGCTGGTGCCGAACCAGGTCAAGTCCAACCGCGTGGTCGGTGAGGTCGACGGCCGCACCTGCATCCTGATCGACGACATGATCGACACCGGCGGCACCATCGCCGGTGCCGTGAAGATCCTCAAGGAGGCCGGCGCGGGCGACGTCATCATCGCCGCCACCCACGGTGTGCTCTCCGACCCGGCCGCCGAGCGCCTCGCCGCGTGCGGCGCCAAGGAGGTCATCGTCACCAACACGCTGCCGATCCCGCCGGAGAAGCAGTTCGACAGCCTCACCGTCCTGTCGATCGCGCCGCTGCTGGCGCAGACCATCCGCGAGGTGTTCGAGAACGGCTCCGTGACGTCGCTGTTCAACGGCGTGGCCTGAAACTGCTCGACGGGGCACACTGTCGGGGTGTTCACCGGATTCCCCGTCGCCGCGCTCGACTTCTACGAAGATCTCGAAGCCGACAACAGCAAAGCATTCTGGGCCGCGCACAAGGCCGTCTACGACGACTGCGTGCGCGGCCCCATGCTTGCGTTGCTCGCCGAACTGGAGCCGGAGTTCGGCGCCGGCAAGGCCTTTCGCCCGCACCGCGATGTCCGGTTCAGCAAGGACAAAGCGCCGTACAAGACGCACCAGGGCGGGTTCGTGCAGACCGCTCCGGGTGTCGGCTTCTACGTGCAGGTCGACGCGGCGGGACTGGTCGTCGCCGGCGGTTTCTACGCCGGATCCGGCGCGCAGATCGCGGCGTACCGCGCGGCCGTCGACGACGAGCGGCGCGGCACCGAGCTCGAGAAGTTGGTCCGTAAGCTGCGCCGGGACGGTTTCGAAATCGGTGGCGCGCAATTGAAGACACGGCCGCGTGGTGTCGATCCCGACCATCCGCGGCTCGACCTGCTGCGCCGCAAGGCGCTGACCGCGGGACGTACCGAACAGTCGCCCCCGTGGCTCGACAGCGACCGCACCCTCGACGAGGTCCGTGACGCCTGGCGCCGCTTCCGCCCGCTCGTGGAGTGGCTCTCCGCGGCGACCGCGACCTGACGATCGACAGAACCCAGCAGACCGTCCGGTACGTAAACTGCTGTGCCCCAACACTTTGCCTACCGACGCCATCCGGCTAGCATGATCTTCGTCACTTTCCCGTCCGTCCCCGCAGGTCACGTCCGTCCCACGCGCCGTGCCCGCCCGATTTTCACTTAAGGTGGCTCCTCGTGATCGACGCGCAGACTCTCGAGGCCCCCACCGAATCCGCGACAATCCGGACAGCACGACGGTGGACACCGGGTGCCTGCGTATGGTGCGGCGGTCTCGACGCCGTCGAGGAGTACCGCAACGAGCCGCGCTGCGCGACCTGCCGCAAGCACGAGGACGTGATCGAGGAAGCCCGCAAGTTCGTCGGCATGTACGGCCTGCGCCCGATCGGCGGAACCCTCCAGTCCGACGACGAGGAAGAGTACGAGCATCGGCTCGCCGCCCGCGACGCCCGCCGCGCTCTCAACGACATTCGGCTCGCCGAGCAGCCCGATCCCGCGCTCGTACGCAAGGCACTGCGTCCGCGCGCTGCGGCCGTGGTCGCCGAGAACGCCCCGGCCCGCGCCTCGAAGCCTCGCACCACCTCGCCGCGTAGCTCCTCCGAGCCCGCCCCCGCGCCCGTGCGCACCGACGCCGTCGACGTCGACGAGATCCAGGCCCGCGCCCTCGCACTGCTCGACCAGCTCTCCGCGATCGACGCGCAGCTCGCACTCGTCGCCGATCAGAGCGGCCTCGCGGCCCGCGCCCGCCGCGGCGACCTCGAGAAGCAGAAGACCACCATCCTGCGCACCCTGGGCGCGCTGGAGAAGGCGCGGCTCAGCGCTCTGTCCTGACGCTGCTGATCAGGCCGCGGTGAATCCCTTCGCACGGTCGGTATCCGCCTCGGACCACAGCGTCGTCGGCGGCAGTTCGGCACGCACCAGAGGGATCACTTCCTCGGCGAACCTGCGCAGGGTGTCCTTCTGTCGTTCGAAGTCCAGGACGTGATTGATGGACACCGACTGCAGAACGTGGCCGAAACTCTCGTGGTAGTCGACGATCTTCTCGGCGACCCGCTCCGGGGAACCGACCAGTGCCGGGCCCCGTTCGACCGCGTCCTCGATCGTGCGGAAGCTGGTGACCTTCCCGACCGCCACCGGATCGTGCTTGCGCTGATCCGCCTGGCGGACGATCCCTTCGTAGATGGGCCGGTACTCCTCGATCGCCTGCTCCGTGGTGTCCGCGAGGAACAACCCGCCCGAACCGGATCCGACGAATGCCTTCGCCGGGTCGTGCCCGTGCGCGGCGTACTGCTCGCGATAACGGTCGATCAACACCTTGTAGTTCTCGCGGGGCTGCAGCGCATTCGCCGTCACGATCGGATCGCCCCACTTCGCCGCGAGATCGACGGCAGACGCCGACGTGGCCGAGCCGTGCCAGATGCGGAACGGCCCGGAGAAGGGCCGCGGCAGTGTCGTCACATCGGTGAGGACCGGCCGATGTGCACCCGCCCAGTCGACGTGTTCCTCCCGCAGCAAGGTGCGCAGCAACTCGTAGTTCTCGGTCAGGTAGTCGTACTGTTTGCCGATGTCGAGCCCGAACAGCGGGTACTGCAGCACCTCGTTGCCCTTGCCGATCACGATCTCCAGGCGACCCCGGCTGAGCTGATCGACGGTGCACAGATCCTCGGCGACCCGGACCGGATCGAGAACGGACAGCACCGTCACACCGGTGGACAGCAGAATCCGGTCGGTGGCCTGCGCGATCGCGCCGAGCACCACCGTCGGACTCGACGACAGCACCTCGCCCGCGTGCCGTTCGCCCACCGAATAGCTGTCGATGCCGAGTTGCTCGGCCAGCACCGCGGTCTCGACGACCCGTTCGAGCCGATCGGCCGGCGAGACGATCCGGCCGGTCACCGGATGTGGCGGATTGAAAATGATGTCGAGGATCTGGAAGCGCACCCGGCAAAGTCTTCCGGTGGCGGCTCGCGGGGCCAAGAGATGTTCTCGCCCTGACCCGAACCCTTGTGCGGACCGCATCGGCGGCTCGGCCATTGCCAAACACACGACACGGCCCCACCATCATCTGAGTGAGACGACATCGGCAGAGGATTGTCCGATTCGTCATGCGTTTCGATACCCTGCAGTTGACGACGGTCCGTCGAGGACCACCGATTCGGCAGCGGGGGCGTTCGGTTCAGGCCGCCGTGCGTTGTCTAAGGAGTCCTCGTGAGCGTTCCGCCCACCGGCCGCGTCGGCGTGCCGTCGTGGCGGGCGCTGCGCAGCGCGTTGCCGCGTCCGCGGCTGTCCGCACTGCTCGACCGGGGGTCGGCGCTGACGATGGTGTTCGCCCCGGCCGGCTTCGGCAAACGTACTCTCGTCGCCTCGTGGCTGAATGCCGGCGGCGCCCCGGACCGCTCGGTGCTGTGGGTGCCGCCGCTGCCGGATGACGCCACCGAGGACGCAGTCTGGACCGCGATCCTGGACTGTTGCCGCCGTGCCGGGTCGGCCGTGCCCGACGCCACCGCCGACCTACGGGACGATCTGCTCCGGGGCCTCGCCTCGTCGGACACACCGATCATGCTGGTGCTGTCCGGGATTGCGGTGTCGACCGGACGGATCCTCATCGCACCCCTGCTCGACCTGCTCGACGCATGCCCCGCCGTCGATGTGATTGTGTGCATGCAGGGCAGTACGTCCGCGCTGCTCGACATCAC
Source organism: Rhodococcus zopfii NBRC 100606 = JCM 9919 (assembly GCF_001895025.1). Taxonomy (GTDB): domain Bacteria; phylum Actinomycetota; class Actinomycetes; order Mycobacteriales; family Mycobacteriaceae; genus Rhodococcus; species Rhodococcus zopfii. The sequence goes on along the minus strand of NZ_BCXI01000016.1, from coordinate 43,048 downwards.
CGGCCGCGGCATCGACTGCACGTTCGTCTCCGCCGACGACCTGGCGTTCACCCGGGACGAGACCGCCGAACTCTTCCGCATCAACGGCATCACCCTGCACGATGCGGTTCTCGGCGACCTGCACGACGCGCTCGGTGGGGTGCCCACACTGGTGTCCGGGGCGGTCGCGGTCGTCCGCAACCGCCCAGGGAGCCGCACCGGTCCGCACGGTCTGTCCGATCCGGGCCTGGAGGCGCTGGTCGACCGGTACGTCACCGCTCGACTCGCGCGTCTCACCCCGGACGCGCGGGCGTTCGCACTGTCGATCGCCGCCGCCAGAAACATCACCCCGGAGGACGCTGTCGCCCTGACCGGACGGGAGGACGCGGGCCGGCTCCTGGTCCAGCTCGAGGCGGTCGGCCTGATGGTCGGCACGTTCGGATTCGGTCCCCCCACCTGGTGGTGGCCGAACGCCGTCCGCGACCGGATACTGCTGGTGTCGCGCCGCGAGAAGCCCGGGCATGTCGACGAGTTGCTGGGCCGGCTCGCGCTCATCGACATGGATGCCGGCAGGCCCGCGACGGCGGCGCTCTATGCAGCCGAATCCGGGAACTGGACACTCGCCGCGGACATCGTGTACCGCTCGTGGGTGGACATGGCCTCGAACCAGTTCGGCGAACTCGTCCGGGTGATGCGGGCGCTGCCCGACGAGGTGCTCGTCGACTACCCGGGCCTGCGAGCCGGACGTGCCCTGGTCACGATGATCGACGACCACCCCCTCCTGTGGGAGCAACTCGTCGACGATCCCGCGACCCTCACCGTCCCGGACCACCCCGTCGATGCCATCAACCACCTCTACGTTGCGACCGCGCAGACGATCGCGCTGCGCCGGGCCGGCAACATCACCGAGGCCGCGGTACGCACCCGGCAGTTCGAACCGTTCGTGGCAGGCCTGCTGGCGCGTCAGCCTGCCGCGCTCGGCGAGCAGCTGCCGCTGCTGCGGACACAGTGGGCCCTGACCCAGCAGCTCGCCGGGAACCTCCCCGAGGCGACGACCGTCTTCCGGCGCGCCTACCAGAACGGGGTGTCGTACGAGCTGGGGTTCGTAGCCCAGCAGTCGGCTGACGGGTCGGCGCTGGGCTGGGCGCTGGCCGGCGACAACACCCGGGTACGTGAGTGGCTCGACAGGGCACGCCGATACAACGGCACCAGATCCTGGCCGGGCGGGACGAAGGTGTCCGGCCGGGTCGCCGAGGTGCTGCAGCATCTCGACGTGCTCGACCTCGAAGCCGCGAAGGAACCGCTCGAGCTGCTCGGCCGGCCGAATGTCCACGAGGAACTGTGGGGGTTCGTCGCCTACGCCCATTCCCTGTACGCGCTGTCCGCACACGACGCCTATGCCGGGCTGACGTGGCTGCACCAGGCCGTGGCCGGGCACGCAGACCGGCACACCCCCGGCGCGTTCTCGCGAGTGCTGCTCACCGCGGCCGAGGTGGATCTGCAGCTCGCGCTCGGCAACGGCAACCTGGCCCGCGCGACGGTCGACGAGGATCCCAGCGACCACCCCTTCCTGGTGGTGGCGAATGCACGCATCGAACTGCTCACCGGTCACCCGGAACTCGCGTCGAAGATGCTCAAACGGATCTCCTGGACGGACTGCGGCTATCCGCGTGCTCATCTCGAGGCGCTGCTGATCGAGGCCGCGGCCCAGGTCGATCGGGACGGGCACGACGCCGCTGTGCGCGCATGGACCCGCGCGCGCATGCTCTCGGTCCGGCTCGTCAACCGCCGCGCGTTCACGATGCTGCCCCAGCGCTACCTCGAGATCCTGGTCGCGTGGAGCGGCATCCCGGTCCCGGGCGGACCGGTCGAATCGGTGTTCACCGACACCGTCGCGCGGGTCGAGTTGTCGCCCCGGGAAGCCGGGGTTCTGGTGCTGCTCGCGCGGGGATCGACCCTCGGCGAGATCGCAAAGGAACTGTACGTCTCCCCGAACACCGTGAAAACGCAGTTGCGCAGCATCTACCGCAAGCTCGGTGTGCACACGCGGTTCGAAGCGGTGGGTCGCGCACGGGAACTGCGGCTGCTTCCGACGACCGACCGCACCTGATCGCCGCGGCGCAGGCCGATTGGCGGCGTCACCCGGCGGGTATGCCCCGCGCATGAGCGACGAAACGCAAGCGCCACCGTCGGGACTCCACGTCGTCGTGACCGGCGCGACCGGCAACGTGGGCACCGCCGTCGTCCGGGCGCTCGGCGAACAGCCCACCGTGTCCTCGGTTCTCGGCATGGCACGCCGTGAGACCCGCTGGACCGCCCCGAAGACCCGGTTCGACGCGGTCGACGTCACCACCGGGGATCTGGACACCACGATGCGCGGCGCGGATGCCCTGATCCACCTCGCGTGGCTGTTCCATCCGACCCACAAACCCGAAAAGACTTGGGAGAACAACGTTCTCGGCACGATTCGGACACTCACGGCGGCCGCGGCGGCGCGGGTTCCGGTGATCGTGGTCGCCTCGTCGGTGGGCGCCTACTCGCCGGGCCCGGAGGACCGGCACGCCGTCGACGAGTCGTGGCCCACACACGGCTGGCCGGGCGCGGCGTATCCGCGGGAGAAGGCGTATCTCGAACGCTGGCTCGACGTGTTCGAACACGAGCACCCGCACACTCGGGTGGTGCGACTCCGTCCCGGTTTCATCTTCCAGCACGGCTCGGCGTCGGCGCAGCGCCGCATCTTCGGTGGCCCGTTCGTCCCCGGTTCGCTGGTGCGCGCGATCCCCGTGGTCCCCGCCATGCCCGGTTTGAGCATGCAGGTCGTGCACGCCGACGACGTCGCCGATGCCTACGTCCGGGCCGCGCTGCGACCGGTGAGCGGCGCCTTCAACATCGCCGCCGAACCCCCGGTCGACGCCCACATGCTCGCGGATCTGCTCGGTGCCCGGGTCGTCCCGGTGCGCAGCGGGCTCGTGCGGTCCGCGGCGGCTCTCGCGTGGCACACGCACCTCGCGCCGGCCGAGCCGGGACTGTTCGATACCGTGCTGCGGCTGCCGCTGATGGACTGCACGCGGGCACGATCCGAGCTCGGCTGGTCGCCGGTCCACGCCCCCACCGAGGTTCTCCGCGAGTTCGTCGACGGGCTGCGCTCCGGCGCGGGCCTGCCTACCCCGCCGCTGGCACCGGACAGCGTGCGCGGCCGGGTGCGGGAAGTCGCGACCGGTGTGGGGTCGCGGCCCTGACCGAAGGTCAGCTCTGCACGGAAACGCCGGAGGTCAGCTGCGCACGGAAACGCCGGTCGTCGGCGATCGATCCGCGGCCACACGGCGCTCGGCGCGCAGATCCAGGGTCCACATTCCGGCCGCGGCGACCGCGAGCGCGACACCGGCGGTACACGCCCCCGACCAGCCGCGCGTCGTCCACGCGAGAGTCCCGAGTGCCGAACCGGAGGCGCCGCCGATGAAATACACCGTCATGTACACGGAGTTGATGCGCGCCCGTGCCGCCGGTTCCAGCGCGTAGACGACGTTCTGGTTGGTGATGTGCACGCCCTGCACGGCGAGGTCGACGGCGACGAACCCGATGAGGAACCACGCGAGACTGTGCACGCCTGCGGCGAGCGCGGCCCACGACGCGACGAGCACGGCGAGGGAGACTCCGGTGGTGAGCTGGGTGTGGCCGCGGTCGGCGGCCCGGCCCGAGAGGTTCGCGGCGAGCGCACCGGCCACCCCGGCGAGGCCGACCAGGCCGATCTGTGCGTCACCGAAGCCGTACGGTTCGCCGGCCAGCAGGAACGTCATCGTCGAGAACAGGACCGCGATCGATCCGAACGACATCGCGCCGAGCAGCGCGCGGGTGCGCAACCGCCGATGCGTGCGCACGAGGGTGCTGAGCGACCGCAATGTGGCCGCGTAACCGGACGACGTGGTCGGCCGTGAACTCGGCAGGGTCCGCCACAACGCGACCGCGACAACGATCAGTGCGACCGCCCCGGCCCGGTACACGATGGTCCAGCCGCCCACTTCGGCGAGCACCCCGGCGATGCTGCGCGCCGACAGGATGCCCAGCAGCAGCCCGCTCATCACGAGGCCGACGGCCCGGCCGCTGCGCTCCGGTGCGGCGAGCGCCGCCGCGAACGGCACCAGAACCTGCGCGGCGACGGAGAACAGGCCGGTGACGGCGATACCCGCGGTGAGGACTCCGATGTTCGGGGCGAAGCCGCTGACCACCTGCCCTGCGGCCGCGAGGATCATCAATCCGACGGCGAGCCGGCGCTTGTCGAGCATGTCGCCGAGCGGCACGAGGAACAGCAGGCCCAGGGCGTAGGAAACCTGGGCGACGGTGACGGTGAATGCCGCCGCCGAGTGGGAGGTGCCGAGCGTCGTCGCGATGGTGTCGAGCAGCGGCTGGTTGAGGTAGTTCGCGCCCACGCACAACCCCGTCGCCAACGCCATGAGCAGCAGGACCGGGGTCGTCAGCGCGAAGCGGGGTGAAGCCATACCCGCCAGGCTTCCGTGCCCTGCCGCGTCTGTCCAACCGACCGTGCCGGTCCTGTGCCGAACCGACCGTGCCGGTCCAGTCCCGAACCGACCGTGCCGGTCAGTGCGGTCGCTGACGTTCCAGGGCCTCTCCGATGATCCGGGCGGCGTCGGGGAACGCCCCGGGATTGGGACCGGAAAAGTTCAGGCGCAGGTGCGGGCCGGTGGGTTCGGCGGGGAACCACTCGTCGCCCGCGGTCACGACGACCCCCACGGCCTCACAGTCGCGGACCAGCTCGGCGGCGTCGGTGTGTTCGGGCAGGCGCGTCCACAGGTTCAGTCCGCCCGCAGGCAGCGCATCGAGGTGCAATCCGGGCGCGTGCTCGCGCAGGGCCCCGGCGAGCAGATCCCGGCGGGCGGCGAGTTGCGGTCGCAGGCCGCGCACATGGGTGCGCCACGCGGGCTGGGTGACGACGTCGACGGCGACCGCTTGGAGCACCCCGCTGACGTACATCGACTGGGCCTGCACTTCGGCGAGAATCCGGTCGCGGGCGGGTCCGCGCGCGACGATCCCGGCGATCCGCACGGCCGGGGACACGCTCTTGGTCAGAGACCGGACGTAGACGACGTGCCCGCTGTCGTCGCGCGCCGCGATCGGCACCGGATCGGCGGTGATCCCGAAGTCGTGTGCCCAGTCGTCCTCCACGAGGAAGGCGCCGGCATCGCGGACGAGCCGGAGGACGTCGTCGGCCAGGTCTGGTGACCACTGCGCGCCGGTGGGGTTCGCGAAGTTCGGTTGCGCGTAGAAGGCGCGCGCGCCGGTGCGGTCGAAGGCACGGGCGAGCTCACCCAGGTCGGGGCCGCCGGCGCTGCTGGGCACGGGCACGACCTGCACCCCGGCCTGCGCGGCCGCGACCATCGCGCCCCAGTAGGTGGGAGATTCCACGAGCAGCGGGTTGCCGGCTCCCACCAGCGCGTGGAACGCGGCGCTGAGCCCGCTCTGACTGCCGGGCACGACGATGGTGTCGCTCGGTGTCGGAGGCGCGACACCGAGCGGGGCCGCGGAACCGAGTTCGGTCGCGAACCAGGCCTGGAGTTCCGGGATGCCCGCACTCGGCGGTCGGCCTACGACGGCGTCGCTGCGGGCGACCCGGCCGAAGGCACCTCGCACCAGCCGTTCCGGCAGCAGTTCCCGGTCGGGGTAGCCGGAGTGCAGGGCTACGACATCGTTCGGGACGGTGCGCAGCGAGGTGGGGAGCCGCGGGACACGGCGGTCGGGCGATCCGAGCGCCGCGGTCTGCCAGCCGTAGTCCGTCGGACCGGCCACGCGCACAGATCTGACGAAAGTGCCTACTCCGGGCCGGCTTTCCACCGACCCCTGTGCTTGGAGTGTCCGCAGCGCGGCCTGCACGGTGACCGGGCTTGCGTGATATTCGGCGACCAGTGCGCGCGTCGACGGCAGTTTCGCGCCGGGTGGTGCGGCCGCGATCCAGCGGCGGAGGTCGGACACGATCCGTGCACTACTGCTATCGTCGGACATGACACACAATAGTAGCGCTATCGCACAAGGGGACCGGGTGCTATCGAGCCCGGGGAGCGGCGGCCTGGGGTGGGGTCTGGTCGGCGTGGCGGCATTCTCGCTCACCGTCCCGCTCACGCGAATCACGGTGCAGGACGGCGCGATGTCGGCGATGTTCGCCGGGATCGGCCGCGCGGTCGTCGCGGCACTGCTCGCGGCCGTGGCGCTCGCCGTCACCCGGCAGCGACGTCCCCGCGGCACCCAGTGGTGGCGGCTCGCGGTGGTCGCCGGCGGTGTCGTGATCGGCTTTCCCGTCCTCACCGCGTACGCGCTGACCACGACCTCCGCGGCGCACAGCGCGGTGGTGATCGCCCTGCTCCCCGCGGCGACCGCGGTCGCCGCGGTGGTGCGGGGCCGGGAGCGGCCGCCGCGGTCGTTCTGGATCACCGCCGGCGTCGCCGCGGCCGCCGCGGTGGGGTTCGCCGCACTACGGTCGGGTGGACTCGGCGGACTGCACGGGGCAGGCCTGCTGTTGCTCGGCGCCGTCGTCGCCGCCGCAATCGGCTACGCCGAAGGTGGCTTGCTCGCACGCGAACTCGGATCCTGGCAGACCATCTCGTGGGCGCTCGTGCTCAGCGCACCGGTCACGACCGCCGTGACCGTGGTCGCGGTCGCCGAACACCCGCCGACCGGGGCGGCAACCGAGTGGGCGGCGTTCGCCTATCTGGCCGTGGTGAGCATGTTCCTCGGGTTCTTCGCCTGGTACCGAGGTCTGGCGATCGGTCCGATGACGCGCGTGAGCCAGATTCAGCTCACCCAGCCGGTGATGACGATCTGCTGGGCCGCGCTGCTCCTCGGCGAACAGCCGACGACGTCCGTGCTCGTCGGTGGCGCCGCCGTGATCCTTTGTGCCGCAACCGCTGTCCGCAGCCGGTCGGCGCCTGTGAGGCCCTTGTAGGCGCGACCCGGTTGTGCGGGCACAGGGTGCCGAGCCGGCGCAGCAACGAGCAACCCTTCCGCCTCACACCGCCAGCGCACCGCGGCCAGGACCCGCTCGCGGTGGCGCTCCGCACTGCCGAACAATGCTGCGTCACTGGTCGCACGCCGAAAATACAAGTGGGCGGAGTGCTCCCACGTGAAACCGATCCCGCCATGCAGATGGACGTTCTCCCTGGCACCCTCCAGGAAGGCCCGTCCGGACACTACCGCCGCCGCCGGGCGCAGCGCGTCGCCGCCTTCCTGGACGGCCGATACTGCGTGTATCGCGGCCGAACGCGCGTCATCGGCCGCGATCGCCATGTCTGCGCAGCGATGCTTGATCGCCGGAAAGGAGACGATCTTCCGGCCGAACTGGACCCGCTCTGCCACATAGGCCACCGCGGCGCCGTAGTACGTCAGGTTTCGCGCGCCGATCGCATCGGCGAGTGCGGCACCGGACACGAGGTCCATGTCGTTGCGCACCACACCGTCTACCTCGGACGGAGAGATTCCGGCATCGGCGAGCGCGGCCTCGCCGCCAGAGCCGTGACGCTGGTGCCGGAGTTCTTGGTATACGCGGATTCGCCGACCCCGACGATCGAGCACGCGTCGCGCTTCCAGCCGTCAGCCACGGGGCAGCAGCTCTTCGGTGTGTTCGCCGAGGAGCGGCGGACGAACCGGACCACCGAATCCGCCGGAGAACCGGTACGGCGCACCGGGGAACGTCGCCGTGCTGCCGTCCGCCATTTCCACAGGGAGGAAGAACTCGCGTGCCGCGAGGTGCTCGTCGCGCAGCACCTCCTCGGGGGCACGTAACGGGCCGATGGGCAAACCCCATCGTTGACCGTCCCGGTAGACGGTGTCGGAATCCTGGATGAGGAAGAACGCTTCCAGAAGACCCTGGATGTGCGGGAAGTTCTCCTGCCGGTGGGCGAGCGACAGATAGGCCTCGTCGACGAGGTCCGCGGCGATGCCGACCTCGTCCATCCACGAGGTCAGGGCCTTCCAGGCGAACTGGTCGGCGAGGATGAGCGCGAAGTAGACCCAGACCCCGTCCGCGCACTGGAACAGCGCCGGTTGGGTGAGAGTGGGTTGCGCGTGCCGGCAGGTCTGCCGCTGCACGATCGCCTTCGGATAGAACCAATACGGGTTGGCGAGTTCTCCGGTCACCGCGACGGACTCGTGCATCGACACGTCGACGAGCTGACCACGGCCTGTTCCCTGCCGCTCGATCAACGCCAGCAACGCTCCGCAGAACGCGTAACTCGCCGCTGTCATATACGCCTGGTTTCCACCCGGACGGATGGGCGGGATGGTGTGATCGTCATATCCGCAACTGTTGAGCAAGCCACCCGCGGCGAGACCGACCAGGTCCGATGAGAGGTAGTTCGCCCAGGGGCCCGTCAGCCCGAACGGCGAAACAGATACGGCGACGAGCTTCTCGTGACGTTCGCACAGGTCCTCGAGGTCGAGGCCGGCCTCGGCGAGGTCGACCGGCCGGCCCGTCGTGAGGAGAAGGTCCGCGGTCGCGATGAGCTCGGCGCGACGCGCGCGCCCCTCGTCATCGTCGGCCAGCACAACGGACTGCTTCGAGGTGTTGTAGGTCCAGAAGGTCAGGCTGTGATCCGGGTCCTCGATGCCCTCCGCCCACGGGCCGATGCGCCGGCCGGCGACGCCGCCTACCGGTTCGATCTTGATGACGGTCGCGCCCTGGTCGGCGAACAGCTTGCCCGTGTACTCACCAGCGGGGTCGTCGGTGATCTCGACGATCACCAGTCCGTTGAAGATCAGTTCCATCAGATCACACCCGCTTCGGTCAGCTGAGCGATCTCGTCGGGCTCGAGCCCGAGGATCTCGCCGAACACGTGGTCGTTGTCCTCACCGAGCAACGGCGCCGAACGCCAGTTCTCCTGAACCGTCTCGGTGAAGCGGATCGGAGTGCCCTCGAACTTCGCGACGCCGATCACCGGATGGTCGAGTTCGAAGAATGTGCCCCGGTGCGCGATCTGGGGATCTGTCTCCGTGAGATCCCGCGCGTTCTGGACGGCCCCCGCCGGCACGCCGGCGCTCTGCAGCAGTTCCATGGTCTCGTGCGGAGTGCGCTGGGCCGTCCACCGGGACAAGTGCTCGTCGAGTTCATCCTGATGTGCGAACCGCGATCTCTGGTCTGCGAACTGCTGGGGTGAGCGCGCCCACTCCGGGTCGCCGAGCACCGTCACCAGCCGTGTCCACTGCTCATCGTCGAATACCGCAACGGCAACCCAGGTGTCCTCGGCGGATCCGGGGTACACGCCGTGCGGTGCGGCCGGCTGGCCGAGGAGGCGATTCCCGGCCGGGTAGCCCGGACGTCGCGTCGGCACTCCATTGACGGAGGCGTTGAGCAGATCCGGACCCAGCAGGTTGATTCCCGCCTCGACGGCCGACACGTCGATCTCCTGGCCACGGCCGGTGGCGTTGCGGTGCAGCACCGCCATCAACAGAGCTGCCGAGTTGTAATAGGCCGCCTGATTGTCCATGTACGACAGGCCCCAGCCCGACGGCTCACGGTCGGGCAGACCCGAGATGAAAGAAATTCCCGAAACCGCCTGCACGACGGGTCCGTAACTCTTGTACTTGTGGTGCGGGCCATCGTGGCCGAAGCCGCTCATGCGGCCGTAGATGACCTCGGGGCTCAGCCGATCGAGCTCCTCGTAGGTCAGGCCCCACTTCTCCATCACGCCGGGTGCGAAATTCTCGGTGACAACCGAACTCGCGGCGATCAACTGCCGGACAAGCTGCTGGCCCCGTTCGGTCTTCATATTGATCGTCACGCCGAGCTTGTTCCGGCTGTAGTTGTTGAACAGGCCGCCCTTGTTCGGATCCGGATTGGGATCCTCTTCGCCGTAGGAACGCGCCTCACCCTTGTAGATGGGCAGTCGCCGGGGCATGTCGAGACGATCGTGTGCTTCGATCTTGACGACCTCGGCACCGAAATCCGCGAGCATGCGCGTCGCGACGGCCCCGACGCCCATCCAACAGAAGTCGGCGATCCGGATGCCCGACAGCGGACCGACACGCGCGCGCGGCCTCCGATCCACCTCCGACGGATTCTCCGCTGCAGTCATCGCGTGCCCTTCTCTCGATGTACGGCCCGGCGCGATCATGCGCCGTTCATTCGGGCGATCACAGTCACACTCGACACCTTCACCGTAAATCGTCATGATGAATCATTCAAGTGTCGAATCAGCTGACCCCACAGACCGCAGTGTGCGGGGTCAGCCAGTGCCCCAGCATATTCCGAACGATGCCTCGATCAGCCCTCGGCCATACGTCCACCGTCTACAGGCAGAATCGTCCCTGTCGTATGGCTCGCCGATCCGCCGGCAAAGTACAAGCCGCTCCCACAATCTCGCGAGGATCACCACCTCGCGGAATCGGCCGGCCCGACGCCAGATCATCGCACGCCTCACGATCCCAGCCCCTTGCCGATATCGGTGAAGAATGCACCGGCCATGATGCGGTTGACCCGAACCTCGGGACCGTACGCAGCCGCGACTCCCTTTGTCACCGCATTGCTCGGCTCTCGCCACACCGTACGGCACAGACTCGGGCACAGGCCTTTCCGACGCGTCGCTGCCGATATTGATGATCGAAACACCCCCGGCGGGGCCGAAACGCGCGTACATCGCGTCCACCATGACGGGGAGCGAATCCCCATCCCCCACGTGGCCCGCAAGGCCGAGTGCGTCGACGCCGGTCTTCCGCTCGATCTCGGCGGCAAGATCGATGCAGGACTGGGCCTTCCGGCCCGCAATCGCTGCGTGCGCCCCCTCTTCCGCAAACGCCCATGCCCTCTGCGCCCCAACACCGCGGCTCCCCCCCCGGCGATTAGGACAACCTTGCCCTGCAGGTTGTTTCGGTCGATTGTCACGACCACACCCGTCCATGATCGGGGTGATGGAGCCCGGCCCGATTTCATCAGTACAGTGATTCGCCGCCGTCGACGATATGGTTGACGCCTGTCACGAATCCGGCTGCGCTGAGATACACCGCAGCCGCACCCATATCGTCGACGCTGCCCGCGCGGCCCATCGGCACCGTCGCGGCCATCTTCTCGAAGACCTCGGGATTCCGGTCCAGTGCCATCGGAGTTGCGGTGATGCCGGGTGACAACGCGTTGACGCGCACGCCGTGTTCCGCGAGCTCGTAGGCGGCGACGCGGACGAACTGGTTCAACCCGGCCTTGGTCGTCGCATAGTGGATGGTTCCCGGGCGTGTGCCCAGTGCACGAATCGAGGAGACGACGAGAATGGATGCATTCCGGGACTTGTCGGCACGCGCGGCCATCCGCGTGGCGGCTTGATGGCAGGACCTGAACGTCCCGTTGACGTTCAGGTCCATCGTGGACTGCCAGATCTCCTCGGTCATGTCGAGGAACTTCACCATCGACCCGCTGCCGGCGTTCGCGACGAACACGTTCAACTCGCCGAACACCGTGTCCACCCGCTCGAAGAGCGCTGCGACCGACTCCGGCTTCCGGATGTCCACCTCCGCGATCTCCACCCGCTGGGCGGGGCCGGCCTGTTCACGCAGATCCTTCTGAGCGATCTCGAGTTGCGAGCGGCGACGGGCAGCGATCATCACGTGCGCTCCTGCGCGCACCATTGATTCCGCGATGCCCAGGCCGATGCCTTCGCTCGCGCCGGTGATCACTGCGTGCTGGCCGGCCAATGCACCGGCTGTCGTGGTGTCCGCGGTCATGGAATCTCCTGTCGGAAGGGGAAGCGTTGTGGTGGAATAGCGCTCAGATGTCGAGCACCAATTTCGGAGTCCTGGACCGGGAGACACAGGGCATCATTGTCGTACCCGATTCCTGCTCGTCGGCCGTCAGGACCGAGTCGCGGTGGTCCGGAGTGCCGTCGAGAACCGGTGTCTCACAGGTCCCGCAGGTGCCCTCGCTGCAGGAGGAGATGATGTCGACACCTGAGTCCTCCGCAACCTGGAGTATCGAGTGGTTCACGGGCACAACGACTGTCAGACCGCTCTGGGCGAACTCGACCTCGAACTCGCTGTCGGGTCCGTCCGCCTCCACGACCTTCGGCACGAAACGCTCGAGGCAGAGCGGGCGCGGCGTCTCCGTCGACGCGCACACCGACTCCAGAGCGGAGAGCAGACCTTCGGGTCCGCACGTGTACACCGAAGTTCCTGGCGCGGTGGCCGAGATCAGCGCGGCCACATCCGGAATCCCGTACTCGTCGTCGGGCCGGATCTCGACGCGGTCGCCGTACTTCGCAAGGTCGTCGATGTACGCCATCCCGGTACGGGCACGCCCGAGATAGACCAGGCGCCAGTCGGCGCCGGCCTCATCCGCCCGGGCGATCATCGGCAGCAACGGCGTGATGCCGATTCCTCCGGCGACGAAGAGCACTCCCCCGGCACCGGGCCGGAATGCGAAGTGGTTGCGCGGGCCTGCGGAAGCGACACGGCTGCCCACGACCAGGTGGTCGTGGATGTAGTCCGACCCGCCGCGACTGCTCGGTTCCCGAAGGACCGAGACGGTCCACTTGTCGGGCACGATCTCGAGGCCGGTCAGGGAATACTGCCGGACCAGGTCACCGACGTGCAGATCGATGTGCGCGCCGGGCTCCCAGCCGGGTAGGTCGCCGCCGTCGGGCAACGCGAGGGTCAGTTCGACGACGGAGTCCGCGACGAGGCGACGCGCGACCACACACAGTTCGAGATCCATGGTTCACTTTCCGGTTCACACAACAGGGGAGGGACGGTGCCCGGTGCCGACACAGCCGGACACCGGGACCGTGCGCATCATCCGTAGTCGCACCATTCGGTGAGGCGACCGTTCTGGAACGACATGATCGACAGCACCTTGAGCTTGCAGAACTCGCCGGCCTGCCCGAAGCCCGGGACGTCGACGGTCGCGGTGCCCTGCCAGGTGGTTTCGCGCATGACCGAATTGCCGGTGGCCGCCCAGCGGGTGGTCTCGCCGATCGAGCGGTCCGGGAAGACAGCCTTCATCTGTTCGACCGTCTCGAGCATCAGATCGCGACCGGTCGCCGCGACACCGCGGTTCTGATGCACGACGGTGATGTTCTCGTCGACGAGCTCACGCAGAGCATCGAGGTCGACCCTGTTCCAGGCGTCGACGACGGCCAGGGCGAGATCGAGAAGTTCCTGCGACTGAGGGGTTGTCATGGGGTTCCTCGGGGGGAAGTAGAGGTGGCGCAGTTGGGCAACTGCGTGTCAGGACAGGACGACGTCGACGGTGAACTCGTGGATGCCACGGGTCGGCATGGAGTGGTACTCGATCGGCTGTCCCTGGGAGAGTGCAAATCTCGGCATGCGCTCGACCATGCGCCCGAGGACCGTCGTCATCATCACACGGGCGAAGTTGGATCCGAGGCATCGATGCGGACCGATGCTGAATGCAATGTGGTTCTTGTCCTTGCGGTGCAGGTTCCACGTGTGGGGGTCGTCGAACTTGCGGGGATCACGGTTCGCGCCGTTGTAGGACGTCCAGACCTTTGCACCTTCGTCCAGCTCGGTTCCGCCGATTGTGACCGGGCACGTCGTGGTGCGCTGGAGAACAGTGACATTCGCGAACATCCGCAGTCCTTCTTCGACCGCGTCGGACACCAGGGTGGGGTCGGCAACAAGCTCGGCCCAGTCGTCGGGGTGCGTTGCCAGGTGGTGAATCGTTCCGCCGAGGACGGTTCCGGTGGATTCCAGGCCGGCGATCGACAGCGGCAGGACGACTGCGATGCGCTCCGAGAGGGTGGGTTCGCGGCCGTCGATCGTCTCGACGGTGGCGACCATACTGACGAGGTCCCCGTCGATGGGGTTCGCCATCCGTTCCTTCACGAGTTCCTCGATGGCAGAGTAGAGACTCACGTAGGCCTCACCCGACGCCTCGGGTGTCTCGGCAACGAAGATGTCGTGTGCCCACCGCATCCAATCGTCGATCCTGTCATCGCCCAGGAGCAGAAGGTTGGTGAAGACGGCCCGCAGCTGGAGCGGGCGGAGGAAGTCCTCCATCACGCGGAAGCGGCCCGATGCGATGCCTGCATCGAGTAGCGCGTCGATTGCCGCAGCGAACGTCGGCACGAAGCGACGCATCTTCTCTTCGGTCAGTTCAGGATTGAGCAGCTTCCGCCAGTCCGTCTGCGCGGGTGGATCAAGGTCTTCGGGCAGGAAGCGGCCCTCGTTCTTCGGAGCCTCGGAACGGTTGTCGCCGCCCAGGATGGCGACGCCGTACTCGGACGAGAATCGCTTCCAGTCCCGCAGGATCTTGAAGACGTCCTCGTAGCGGGTGGCGACGTAGCACGGCGTCTCGCCCTGCATGTGCACCTCGAGCGTGTCGGAGTCCTGCATCCGGTTGATCTCGGGCCAGAAGTTCTCGTTGAACTCACCGGACCAGAGATCGACGGGACATCCGGTCCGCGTCTGTCCTTCGGGGGTCAGCTGTTCGGTCATGTTCGGATTCCCTTTCACACCAGAGTGATTGCGGATTCGGGGCACACGGCGACGATCTCTTCCGGATCGACGTTCTCCGGCACTGCACCTCCGCCGAGGAGGACGGCCCGACCTTCGTCATCGGCATCGAACAGTTCGGGGAACCGTGCGTAGCAGCGTCCGTGGGCCTGGCAGTAGTCGTGGTCGACAGCGATTCTGGGCATCGTGGACTCCTAGGATCGGGCCAGCTGGCCGCCGTCGACGGGGATGGCCACGCCGTGGATGTAGCGCGCCTCGTCCGACGCCAGCCATGCCACTGCGTTGCTGACATCCTCGGGCTCGACCCACGGGATCGGCAGCAGCGTCAGCTGGGCGAACAGGTCGGCGGCGTCGTCCGCAGTGGGGTTCGCGAGATGCGGCAGGAACATCTTGAGCAGGCTCTCGTTGATCGCCATCGGGGTGTTGACCGCGCCCGGGTTGACGGAGTTCACCCGGATGTTGTGCTGGCCGACTTCGTTGGCGAGCGACAGCATCAGGCCCTGGAGCCCATGCTTGGACGCGGCGTAGTGCGACTGCCCCGGCGCGCCCCGCAATCCGACGGTGGAACTCACGAAAACGACGGAGCCGCCCTCGCCCCGCTCGATCATCTGGGGCAGCACCGCGCGGCATGCATGCCAGGCGCCGACGAGGTTGGTGTCGAGGATGTCGGACCACTGCTGGTCGGACAGTCCGACAACCTGGCCCTGATTCGAGATGCCGGCGTTCGACACGAGAATGTCGATGCGACCGAACTCGGCGAGAGCCTCGTCCGTCACCGCCTGGAGCGACGCAAGATCCCGCACGTCCGCGGCGCGCGCGATGATCCGCCGGCCTTCCTTCTCGACAAGGCGGACCGTTTCCTCGAGATCCTCCGGGGTGCCCTGGGAGTAGTCCAGGCGGTCCTGCTGCTTGCACAGGTCGACGGCAACGATGTCCGCGCCGTCCTGCGCCAGCTTCACCGCGTGAGTGCGACCCTGGCCGCGTGCCGCACCGGTGATGAATGCAACCTTGCCGTCCAACCGTGTCATGTACGCCTCCTGAGCGCTGCAGCGGAATAGCTTGATGCGAAGGACTATTCGTCCGAAAGAAGTAGGAATGATGCCTCCGCCGGAGCGGAATCGGCAACCGGCCCATCGAGTGACCGGGATCACTTGGGTTCCGACAACGACTATATTGCTCATGATGAACTCGTAAGTCAAGGGTCGCCCAGGAAGATTTCGGGAGGCCGGGCTCGGGACGCCCAGCGCGGTGATCCGGGTAGGTTCCGGACCGACCAGTCTTCTTCAAAGAGAATGCCCGGCAGGATAATTCACGGCCGGGCAAGGAGAGCAGTCGAAATCGACGTGACGCAATGTCACGTGCCGGAAGGGCCTACAGCCATTCCACCGAAGAATCCAGCGAGTTGTTCAACCGTTCACGGCAGTACGCCACTACCCCACGGAGGTGCTCCTCCATCAGCTCACTCGCCTTTCTGGGATGACCGGCGATTACCACCTTGGCGATGTGAAGATGATCGTCGATGAGGACATCGTTCAATTTCCGCGGGTCGTCGACGACTGCGACATGATGAGCGACGATCTGCCCGTATGTTTCGAGACTCAGTGCCAGAACACGGTTTCCGGCCAGACTGGCCACCGCGTGATGAAACCCTGCGTGCGCTTCCAGATAGGAGTCCAGATCGTCGTGCTCGGTGTGGGAATCCTCGTCGGCGAACGGCTTCATCACACTCGCTCGCAGGGCGGCGTCGGGATTGCGCGCCGCACGATCAGCAAGTTCGCCCTCCGCCCAGATCCAGGCATCGAACAACTCGCCGTAGGTGGCACCGGACATGTTGTAGAAGAGAGCGGAAACCCGGCCCAGATGCGCCGAATCGACCGTTCCCACAACGGGTCCGCCGCCAGGCCCGCGCCGGATGGTGATCATCCCCTGAACCTCGAGCAGCCTCAGCCCCTCGCGGAGCGACTCACGGCTGACCCCATACTTCTCCAGCATCGCCGCTTCGGCCGGAAGACTCGCCCCCGGCTCCAGCCCTTCGACCTTGATATCACCCACGATCGACCGCGCGACGATCTCGGCCGCTTTCAACGGCCGCAGCAGCGTTGCATCACGTCCTGTCCCGCCGACCTCATTTCCGTTGCTCTTGTGCCGCACCCCAGTTCTCGGCATTGCGCCCCCTCTTCCATGAGTGTGTTCTCGCCCGGCCACCGTACGCAGCCTCCGAACGGAGCTTCACTCCCGTCCCTGAGTAGACCGACGTGATCATGCCGGCCACCGGTGGACGGATGTTCGCTCCAATGGCCGACCGGATGCAGGACCTGCTACACACTCAGCCCGATGGACGGCACGCTTCACCTCATTCTCACTACGTGTTATCCACGTCACACAGACGCCTATTCATCATGATATAAATAGGGTCGCGTTGTCCAGTCCCCACGAGGGGCGGTGTCGCCGAGTACAGGGAAAGCGCACAGTAGCAACGGGCTCAGCGGCGCGACGCCCCGATCAGCGCGAAGCGTGCGCCCGGGTCGACCCATTCATGGCGCACGACGAATCCCGCGTCGGTGAGTTCCTGGGCGATGCCGTCGAGCCGGAACTTCGCGGAGATCTCCGTGCGTAGCTGCTCACCTGCGTCGAACGAGACCTCGAGATCCAGGCCGGGGATCTGCACGGTCATCGCCGCGGTGGCCTCGAGCCGCATCTCGATCCATTCGTTGTCCGCGTCCCACAGAGCCACGTGCCGGAAGCGGTCCGGCTCGAAGTTCGCGCCGAGCCGTCGGTTGAGCACATGGAGCACGTTACGGTCGAATGCGGCCGTGATCCCGGCCGCATCGTCGTACGCGGGGACGACGATCTCCGGGTCGACCACGAGCCCGACGCCGAGCAGTAGCCACTCCCCCTTGTCCAGGGTCGCGGCGAGCCCGGTCAGGAACTCGGCCCGCTCGGCCGGGACCAGGTTCCCGAGCGTGCCGCCGAGAAACGCGATCAGGCGCCGGCCGCCGGCGGGCAGATGGCTCAGCGAACCGGTGAAGTCCCCGACCACCCCGCGTACCGTGAGGTCGGGGTATTCCGCGGACAGTCGGGTCACCGCGCTCTGCAGGGCCGCCTCGGACACGTCCTGCGGCACATAGGTGTGTAGGTAGGGGGCGAGCGCGTCGAGCAGCAACCGGGTCTTCTCCGACGATCCCGATCCCAGCTCGACGAGCAGCTCCGGCCGCATCGCGTCCGCGATATCGGCTGAGAAAGCCTGCAGCAGTGACCGTTCGGTTCGGGTCGGATAGTACTCGGGCAGTCGGGTGATCTGTTCGAACAGTTCCCCGCCGCGCTCGTCATACAGCCAGGTCGGCGACAGCCACTTCGGGGTCGCGGTCAGGCCGCGGCGGGCGTCGGCACGCAACGCCTCGTCGAGATCGGCCGGAGTCAGATAGACGTCGACGGTCATGTGCTGGCGACCTCCAGGGGGGACACGATCAGATGTCCCGGTCGGGCGCTGACCAGATGCCGGTCCGGCACCTGCTTCCAGCGCGGATCATCGTCGTACGGTTCCGAGGTCACCACCGCGACGCGCTCGTCGACGAGCACCCACAACGAGTGGTACCACGCGGTCGCCCACAGCCCCGATTCGTTGCACAGCAACAGATTCAACCGGGACTGCGGGGACAGATCGAGGACATCGCGGACGAGCCGCATGAGCGCCGCTTCCGGCCTGTCGGTACGCAAACGCGACCGCAGCAGCATCCACAGTGTCGCGGCGTCGGTGGGCGATTCGAGTCGCAGCAGCTCCGCCACCGGAAGCCGCTGCGCGAGCGACACGAGCGTCCCGGGCCAGCCGACGACCCGGCCGTTGAGGCTGAACGCCCATCGGCCGTCCGTGAACGGGGCGGCCGCGGACCGCTCCACCGGCATACCCTCGGTCGCGGAGCGGAGCGCGGCGAGCATCGCGCCGGTGCGGATCGACGACATCCCTTCGTTCACAAAGGGATCCGACCAGATCGGCTTGTCACTCCGGTACCGGCCAGGGACGCCGTCGGGGGTCCACCAGGCCACCCCGAAGCCGTCGGCGTTGACGGTACCGCCGCCGCGCATGTCCTTCGGCGCCCACGACTGACGCACCAGCGAGTGCGGCCCGCCGGTCACCAGCGACCGTGCCGTTCGCACCGGACCGAGGTAGCCCAGGTGCCTACACATCCGCAACGTCCGGTGGAACGGGTATGTCTCGGGCGCAACGGAATCCGGAGAATATTTGGCGCCGGATCGGATGGTCCCAGTTGCGGAAGGTTCCGCGGCACGCAACCGGGTCCGTGCCGAACGAGCCACCGCGCAGAACCCGGTAGTCGCCGCCGAAGAACACCTCGGAGTACTCGCGATAAGGGAACGCCCGGAAACCCGGATACGGTTCGAAACCCGACGACGTCCACTCCCACACGTCACCGATCAGTTGCTGCACCCCGAGCGGCGACGCTCCCGCCGGATACGCGCCGACGACCGCAGGCCCCAGGTGCCGTTGCCCGAGATTCGCGTGTTCGGGACCGGGATCGGTGTCGCCCCAGGGGTATCGGGTGCTGCGCTGCTCGCCCGGATTCCACCGCGCAGCGGTCTCCCACTCGATTTCGGTGGGCAGCCTCTTACCGGCCCACCGCGCGTAGGCGTCCGCCTCGTGGAAACACACGTGGACCACCGGTTCGTCGGGCTGCACCGGGACCGTGACCCCGAACCGCCGACTCCACCACGTACCGTCGTGTTCGCACGTCCAGAACTGCGGGGCCTCGAGACCCGCACGAACTCGGTGCTCCCAGCCGGCCTCGCTCCACAGCTCGGGGCGGTCGTACCCACCGTCGGCGATGAATTCGAGATAGCGGCCGTTGGTGACCGGCACGGTGTCGATGCGGAACGCGGGCACCTGCACGCGATGCGCGGGCCGTTCGTTGTCGAGCGCCGAGGGATCGGTGGACGTACCGATCTCGACTTCACCGGCCGGGACGGTGATCTCGTCCGTCTCGGCCGGACGTCCCGTGCGCGGCGCGTCCGGGGCGAACAGCACCGGTGGCCCCGAACGCAACTGGTGGGTCGCAAGCATCGTCTCGTCGTGCTGCTGCTCGTGCTGCACGATCATCGAGTACACGAATCCGTCGCGGGTCAGTTCGGTGTCGAATCTGCAGCGCTCCAACGATTCCGACACGCGCGCCCGCACATCGTCGGCATACCGGCGGGCCTGCCCCGGATCGAGCAACGGCAGGCCGCTGCGGGTGGCCCGCGGATGACGGAACGCGTCGTACAGTTCGTCGAGGTCGCGGCGCTCGGCGTCCAATCCCGCGGCTTCGCGCAGCAGCCAGCGTTCCTCCTGGTTGGCGATGTGCGCGAGATCCCAGACGAGCGGGCTCATCAGCGGCGAATGCTGCGCCGTCAGATCGTCGGCATCGAGGTCGGTCAGCGCAGCCGTGCGGGCACGGGCGCGGGCGAGATCCCGCATCACCTGTGCCCGCAGCGCGCTCACCGGCTCTGATCCTCCGGGCCGCGACCGCGGCAGCACCGAACCGCCGCGGCGTCGAGCGCCGCCGTGAACCTCATGTCCGGCGACGCCTCCGCCGCCAGAGCCAGTAAACCAACTGCCGCAGCACGCAATTCGAGACTTCCGAGGCCGTGCTCCGCGGCTTCCTCCCACCGGCCCGCGACCGGCGCGGTAATCGCCTCGGCCTCGTCCATCACCGCACGTGACGTCAGCAATGCCTCGATCGCCGCGACCGGCACCTGCCACAGGTCTCCCGGTTGCGCATCGAGATAGCGCACCTCGAAGTGCCCGCACGGCCGCACCGGCGGAAACAGTGTCGTCAGGTGGTAGTCCAGATCGTCGGCAGTGGGACGGCGACCCAGGTCCCCGTCCAGGGAACCGGCCAGCCAATCCGCGAACGACGCGTCCGGCGGCGCATACCAGTCCGAGCCGGCCGATTTCACGCACAGCAGCGGCGCGTCGAGCGCCCACGCCGGGTACTCGGCGGGGTCGGAGACCGAAGTGGTGCGGCCGGGGTCGAGCTGCAACCAGGTCCGCATGCGCTGCGACACCCAGTTCCCGTCCGGAACACCGTTGAGCTCAGGAGAACACGCAAATGCGGCGATCATCGCCGGTCCGATCGCGTGCAACAGCCGCCAGCGGCGGCGCAACTCGTCGTCGTCCGCGCCGGCGTCGACGCTCACCTGCACCGCGGCAGTGCTGTTCATCATCAACCGCCCCATCGGGCCGATCCGGTCGAACCGCAGTTCCATCGCGCTGTAGCGCGGGGTGCGCAGCAGCCGCCGCGGGGGGCGCACGTCGTCGCCGGCCGAATCGAGCATGAGCAGCGAACGCCGGGACAGCAGCGAGCGCAGCATGCGGGCGTCCGCGACGAGACGGTCGCACACCTGCCGCGCCGACGCGCACGGCACGCTGGACAATTCGACCTGGCCGCCGGGTTCGATGCTGACCACACTGCCCGACGGCAACGGTCGCGCCGACGACGCCGCAGCCACCGTCCGCGGGGCGTGCACACCGAGCGCATCGACGATCGCCTGGAGCTCGGGGCGGGCGGCGGTGCCGTCCGCGCGGGCGGTGAGCCATTCCAGCTCCACCCCGATCAGCCGCGGCGGCCCGAACCGGAAGCTGCTGCGGCG
Organism: Rhodococcus zopfii NBRC 100606 = JCM 9919; assembly: GCF_001895025.1. Classification (GTDB taxonomy): domain Bacteria; phylum Actinomycetota; class Actinomycetes; order Mycobacteriales; family Mycobacteriaceae; genus Rhodococcus; species Rhodococcus zopfii. The sequence goes on along the minus strand of NZ_BCXI01000016.1, from coordinate 21,970 downwards.
TATGTGGGCCTCCGCATCGGCCCGCGACGTGAGAGCAGCGCGCGAGGACGCCGTGTTGATCGCGGTCACCACTCGATCACCCTCTCTCGCCGCCGAGTCAGGACAGGGACGAGCCTAACCCGCCTGTTGCCGCAGCGGCGTGAGAACACCGGCCGCGACACGCGCCCCGGGGTTACATTCCTGGCGTACGGACTGCCCGTACGGGACGGGGAAGAGGTGGTCGGACCGTGCTCGATCTCGAAGGGGTTCGCCGGGACACTCCCGGCTGTTTCGACCGCGTGTTCCTCGACAGCGCCGGCTCGTCGCTGCCGCCGACACCCGTGCTCGACACGGTCGTCGCCCACCTCCGCCGCGAAGCCGAGGTCGGCGGCTACGTCGCCGCGAACGAGCGGTTCGACGCGCTGAGCGGCGTGAAGACCTCGATCGGCCGGCTGCTCGGCGTCGACCCCGCGTCGGTGGCGCTGACCGACAGCGCCTCACGCGCGTGGACGTCCTTCTTCTACGCGGTGCCTCTGCAACCCGGCGATCGCATCCTGATCTCCCGCGTCGAGTACGCCGCCAACGCGGTCGCCGCCCTGCAGCGCGCCCGCGCCACCGGCGGGACCGTCGAACAGATTCCGTCCGGTCCGGACGGGCGCGTCGACGTCGGCGCGCTCGGCGCGATGCTCGACGAACGCGTGAAGCTGGTGTCGCTGGTGCACGCGCCCACCAACGGCGGCCTGATCAACCCGGTGCGGGAGGTCGCGGACGCGGCGCACGCGGTCGGGGCGCTGGTGCTGCTCGACGCGTGCCAGTCCGTCGGCCAGCTGCCGGTGAACGTGCCCGAACTGGATGTGGATGCGCTGTCCGCGACCGGCCGCAAATGGCTGCGCGGCCCGCGTGGCACCGGATTCCTGTACGTGCGGCCACGATTGATCGGCGAACTCGAACCGGCCGTACTGGACCTGCACAGCGCGCGATGGTCGGGAACCGACGAATACGAACTCGCCCCCGACGCCACCCGCTTCGAACTGTGGGAGGCCGACGTCGCCGCGCGCCTCGGCCTGGGTGCTGCCGTCGACTACCTGCTCGATCTCGGGGTCGATGCGGTCACCGAGGCGATCGCCTACCGCGCCGAGCACCTCCGCGACGGTCTCGGGCGCATCCCCGGGGTCGAGGTCCGCGACCTCGGGAACCCGCGCAGCGGCATCGTCTCGTTCACCGTGGACGGTCGCGAGCCGACGGCGGTGCGCGATGCGCTCGCCGGGCAGTCGATGACGGTGACCGTCAGCCATCGCAGCTCGACGCTGCTGGACATGACCGCGCGGAAGCTCGACGCGGTGGTGCGCGCGTCGCCGCACTACTTCGTTTCCCCCGCCGACGTCGACCGATTCCTCGCCGCGGTGCGGAACCTGTGACGGTGTGACCTGGCGCACGGGATTCGACGGCTGTTCGCTTTGCACCCGGCGATCCGGTAAAGTCGTTCAAGTTGTCTCGGCGAGGGTGAACCGCGTAATCGCTGGCTCACCGTGATCGACGCGGCTGCGGCTCCGCTCGAGCGTTCCACGCTCCCGGCCCGCGCGTGTCCGGTCCCGCATCGTCGAGAAGACCGACCCAGTGAGAGCCACAAGCGTAGGAGCCGTTACATCATGTCCGACGAGAACCGTCTCGTAGCCGCCGTCCGCACCGAGTTCGGCAAGGGTGCTGCCCGCCGTGCCCGCCGTGACGGACAGGTCCCCGCCGTGCTGTACGGCCACGGCACCGATCCCAAGCACCTCGCACTCCCGGCCCGCGAGTTCGCGGCCGTGCTGCGTGCCCACGGCACCAACGCCGTTCTCACCCTGGATGTCGACGGTTCCGAGGAGCTGGCGCTGACCAAGTCGGTCGTCGTGCACCCGATCCGCAACTACATCGAGCACGCCGACCTGCTCGTGGTGAAGAAGGGCGAGAAGGTCACCGTCGAGGTGCCGCTGGTCGTCACCGGTGAGGCCGCGTCCGGCACCCTCGTCGTCAACGAGGTCTCCACCATCAAGCTCGAGGCCGAGGCTCTGCACCTCCCCGAGCAGATCGAGCTGTCGATCGAGGGCGCCGAGGCCGGCACCCAGTTCCTCGCCGGTGGCGTCGAGCTGCCCAAGGGCTCGTCGCTGCAGGACGACGCCGACCTGCTGCTCGTGAACATCGTCGTGGCGCCGTCCGCCGAGTCCCTCGAGGGCGAAGCCGCCGAGGGCGCCGAGGCTCCGGCCGAGGAGGCCTGAGCCACTCACGGCTCCACATGATTCGTTGCGGCGCGTCATCCCCCGCGGGATGGCGCGCCGCGCGCGTGTGACCGGTTGCCGCTGCAGGCACCGGTCGGGAAGGAACACACGAACGTGAGCGAGGACACCGCGCTCGTCGTCGGGCTCGGCAATCCCGGGCCGAAGTACGAGAAGACCCGTCACAACATCGGCTTCATGGTGGCCGACGTGCTCGCCGGGCGCGTGGGCGGTTCGTTCGCCGCGCACAAACGCAGCAATTCGGACATCGTTCAGGCCCGCCTCGACGGCCGGCAGGTGATCGTCGCCAAGCCGCGCACCTACATGAACCTGTCGGGTGGCCCGGTCGCGGGGCTGGCCAAGTTCTTCTCGGTCGATGCGGCGAACATCGTGGTGATCCACGATGAGCTGGACCTGGATTTCGGCACCATCCGTCTCAAGCTGGGTGGCGGCGAGAACGGGCACAACGGGCTGCGGTCGACGTCGAGTTCGCTGGGCACCAAGGACTATCTGCGGGTGCGGATGGGCATCGGACGTCCGCCCGGCCGGCAGGACCCGGCCGATTTCGTGCTCAAGCCGTTCTCGACGACCGAGCGCAAGGAACTCGACCTGTTCTGCGAGGAGGGGGCGGACGCCGTCGAGCTGCTGCTGCGCCTTGGCCTCGAGGGCGCGCAGAACCGAATCCACTGACCCGTGCGTGGTTTCGGTAGCGGCCGCTACCGAAACCACGCACGGGTCAGCCGGTCAGCAGGGTGACCGAGCTGCCGCGGCGCAATTTGCCGGAGGACGTCTTCGGGATGCTGCCGGGACCGAGCACCGCCACCGTGCGGGGGCGGACCCCGACCTCGCCGACGACGGCGTGCACCACCTCGTGTTCGATGCGGCGCACCTCGCCGGGGTCGTCGATCCGGTTGGTTTCGACTGCGACCGCGAATGATTCGCGCTTGTTTCCGGCGTCGAGGCGGATCGCGACGGCGTTGCCGGGTCGCACCCCGTCGACGCTGCACGCGGCGCGTTCGATGTCGGTCGGATACACGTTGCGGCCGCCCATGATGATGACGTCCTTGACGCGCCCGCACACCACGACGCGGCCTTCCTCGGTGAAGTAGCCGACATCGCCGGTGTCGAACCAGCCGTCGGGATCCTGCGCCGGGACGGGACCGTCCACGGTGAGATAACCGGAAGTCACCGCCTTGCCGCGTAGCTGGATGACGCCGACACCGCGCGCGGGCAACACTTGTCCGTCGTGCCCGACGACGCGGCCTTCGAGCCCGGGGACGAGATGCCCGAGCGTGGCCAGCCGCCGTCCGTGCGGCCGGGTGGTGGGCACGGCCATACCGCCGGCCTCGAGCAGGTCCGGGTCGACGACGTCGAGGACCTGCCCGTGCCCGGGATCCGGGACCGAGACCGCGAGGGTCGTCTCGGCCATGCCGTAGACGGGAGCCAGGGCCATCGGGTCGAGGCCGAATCGCGCCCCGGCTTCGGCCAGCGCGATCATGGTGTCAGGGTCGACGGGTTCGGCACCGTTCCACATCCATCGCATCGACGACAGGTCGACCGCTCCGTCCGGTGCCTGCGCGAGCTTGCGGGCGAGCAGCGAGTACGCGAAATTCGGTGCGGCCGTGACAGTTCCCCGATACCGGCCGATCAGGTCGGCCCACAGCAGCGGGGACTTGAGGAACTCGAGCGGAGTCACCGACACGACCTCGGCACCGACCTGCATGGGCACGCTGAGGAACCCGACCATCCCCATGTCGTGGAACAGCGGCAGCCAACTGACCATCACGTCGTCGTCGAGGGAGAACTTGATGCGGTCGATCATCGCGTACGCGTTGACGTAGAAGTTCTCGTGCGAGATCTGCACGGCCTTCGGCGACCCGGTCGAACCGGATGTCAACTGCTGCAACGCGATATCCGATTCGTCGGTGTCGATCGGGTCGATCGGTTCACCCGTCTGCATCCGGCCGACGGTCACGACGCGGATGCCGCGTTCGCGCAGCAGCGGTTCGGCGATGTCGAACGGCGCCCCGAGCACCACCACCTGTGCGTCGATCATGCGGACGACGGTTTCGGTGTCGCGGGCCCACGCGACCAGGTCGGTGCGCGGCGTCGGCTGGTGCAGCATGGTGACGCTGCCGCCCCGCATCCAGATCGCCTGACAGACCGGAGCGATGTCGACGGGATTGCCCGCCAGCACGCCCACCGCGGCCCCGTGACCGATGCCGGCGGCGGCCAGCGTCCCCGCCATGCACCGAGCCTGCTGGTGGATCTCCCCCCACGTCTGCCGCAACGGCTCGTCCGGTTCGCCGGTGATCAGCGCACGGTGGGTGCTCGTCGCCGTCGCATACATCTCGTCGGTGAATCTGCTCACGGGGTACTCCTCGATCCGGGGTCTGCGGTCCAGAGTCCTCGCGGCAGGGCCGATGGGGAACGGCGTCGCGGCAAACGTGACCGAATCTGGCGGAAATCGACATCGAATCGCCGAGTAACATGGAGGAGTTGCCTGCGATACCCGCACGCCCACCCGTTTCGAGAGGTCAGTTCCGCGTTGAGTACTCCGCCCGTCTCGGCCAGTAGCGAAATCGGCACCGCCGTCACGTCCAAGGAAGTGCGCGCGGAGGCCGGTCGGCGCCGCACGTTCGCCGTCATCTCCCACCCGGACGCCGGCAAGTCCACCCTCACCGAAGCGCTGGCGCTGCACGCGAAGGTCATCTCCGAGGCCGGCGCCGTGCACGGCAAGGCCGGCCGCAAGTCGACGGTCTCGGACTGGATGGAGATGGAGAAGGCCCGCGGAATCTCCGTCAGCTCCACGGCGCTGCAGTTCAACTACCGCTCCAGCGAGTCCACCGACGAGGACGATCCGGGCAACGTCATCAACCTGGTCGACACCCCCGGCCACTCGGATTTCTCCGAGGACACCTACCGGGTGCTGACCGCCGTCGACGCCGCGGTCATGCTCATCGACGCCGCGAAGGGCCTCGAGCCGCAGACCTTGAAGCTGTTCCAGGTGTGCCGCCACCGCGGAATCCCGGTGATCACCGTGATCAACAAGTGGGACCGTCCGGGTCGCGCGCCGCTGGAACTGCTCGACGAGATCGACGAACGGATCGGCCTGACGCCGACGCCGCTGTTCTGGCCCGTCGGCATCGCCGGTGACTTCCGCGGCCTGCTGCGGCGCGGCGAGGACGGCGCGGCCGACGAGTACATCAAGTTCACCCGCACCGCGGGCGGCGCGAAGATCGCCCCCGAGGAGCACCTGACCCCCGACGACGCGCTGGATCGCGAAGGCGACACGTGGGCCGAGGCTGCGGAGGAGTCGGAGCTGCTGTCGGCGAGCGGCCAGGACCACGACCAGGAACTGTTCCTCGCCGGCCAGACCTCGCCGGTGATCTTCGCCTCGGCGATGCTGAACTTCGGGGTGCGGCAGATCCTCGACACTCTCGTCGCGCTGGCGCCGCCGCCGCGCGCCCGCATCGACGTCGACGACGCGCCCCGCAACGTCGACGACCCGTTCAGCGCGGTGGTGTTCAAGGTGCAGGCCGGGATGGACACCGCGCACCGCGACCGTCTCGCGTTCATGCGCGTGGTGTCCGGGGTGTTCGAGCGCGGCATGGTCGTCACGCACTCCCAGACCGGCAAGCCGTTCACCACCAAGTACGCGTTGACCGTGTTCGGCCGCGAGCGGTCCACGGTCGAGTCCGCCTACCCCGGTGACGTGGTGGGTCTGGTCAACGCGACCGCCCTGGCGCCCGGGCACACCCTGTTCGTGGACCGGAAGGTCGAGTTCCCGCCGATCCCGTCGTTCGCGCCGGAACACTTTGCGATCCTGCGGGTCGACGCCGCGTCGAAGTACAAGCAGTTCCGCAAGGCCGTCGACCAGCTGGACTCCGAAGGCGTCGTGCAGATCCTGCGCAACGACGTGCGCGGGGACGCCTCACCGGTGATGGCGGCCGTCGGCCCCATGCAGTTCGAGGTCGTCGCGGCGCGGATGAAAGCGGAGTACAACGTCGAACCGCGGATCGAGCCGCTCGGCTACGCGCTGGCGCGCCGGACCGACGCGGCCTCGATGGGCGAACTGAACCGGCAGCGCGGCGTCGAGGTGTTCACCCGGTCGGACGGGGTGCTGCTCGCCTTGGTCAGCGACAAGTGGCGGTTGCAGTACATCCAGAAGGAGCTGCCCGATCTGACGCTGGAACCGCTGGTCGCCGCCACCGACTGAGGTTCTTGCAGCGATAGTGCATGTGACGGCGATTGCTGGTATTTTCCTGCCGTCGAGCTGACGCTGGCTCGGGGGATCTTCAGGGAGCTGTGCATGAACGACGACACCTCGGCCGCCGAGCCCGGCGGGACACCGCCGCGCGGCCGGGCCGACCCGGCCAAGCGGAACGAGGCGCCGAAGCGCTCGGGCACCTTCATCTATCCGCTGCCGAGCACCCCGCTCCCGAGCAGTACCCCGATGGCGAGCGGCCCCGCACCCCGTGCCGCGGGCAGTCACGCATCCGATCGCAACCCGGCCGGCGGGGTGGGCGCCGGCACCACTACGGAAGGGACGTCCCCGGTGAGCAGCACCAGCACGAACGGCACGACTGCCGCTACCAACGGTATCGGCGCATCGCCCGCCACCACGGCCGAACTCGGCACGAGCCTGCCGACGGCGAGCGGGCCGGCAGTCGGTCCGGCCCGACGCAACTCGATGGGGCAGGCATCTGTGCGGATCGCCGCGCGGCTCGCGCAGGGTGAGCTGGCGACCCGGACCCACCGGGGTCACGGGTCGGACCCGACCGTCGACAACGACGAACTGCTGAGCCTGCTCGGCGAGTACCTGCTCGCCGGTGGTCTCGAGAAGCCCGAGCTCCACGCGACCCTCGGTGGGCAGCCGATCGTCGTGGACCTGCAGGCCCCGCAGCGCCCCACGCGCTGAGCGACATCCCCGCCCTCCCGGTGATGGGAACCTTCACCGGGTCGGACCGAACATCGGTCCCGCCACCCGGGGGCGCGGGGTGCTAGTCGCCGAACAGTGCGGCGATCTTCGCCGGGTCGATGTCCTCGAGGGTTTTCGGCGACCACGCCGGGTTGCGGTCCTTGTCGACGAGCACGGCGCGCACACCCTCCGCGAAGTCGGGTTCGACGCTGATCCGCACCGCGACGTCGAGTTCCCGCGCGAAGCATTCGCTCAGTGTGCTCTCGCCGCCCCTCCGCAGCAGTTCGGCGGTCGCGTACAGGCTTGTCGGCGACAGCGCCCGCAGCGCATCGCGGGTCTGCGCGACCCAGGCGGTGTCGCCGAGTGCGTCGTCGTCGAGTCTGGTGACGATATCGGCGACGGTGCCGTCGCCGAAGACCTGCTCGATGTCGGGGAACCGGTCGGCGAGCGCCGACTCCGGGGCCGGTTCGGCGAACTCGTCGAGAGCGTCCTGCCACAGGCCCGCGCGGATGCGGTCGGCGAGAGCACCGATGCGGTCGCTGGGCACGAAGTGGGTGGCCAACCCAACCGCGAGGGCGTCACCAGCGGTGACGCGAGCGCCCGTCAACCCCAGGTACATGCCGACGGCGTCGCAGCGGGCGGTCGTGCCACGCAGCCGCGGCAGGAAGTGGCTCGCGCCGACATCGGGGATGAAACCGATCGCGGTTTCGGGCATCGCGAGCAGTGCCTTCTCCGACACGACCCGCACCGCACCGTGCACGGAGATACCCAGCCCGCCGCCCATGGTGACGCCGTCGAGCAACGCCAGGTAGGGCTTGGGGTAGGTGGCGACGAGCTCGTCGAGCCGGTACTCCTCGGCGAAGTAGGCCCGGACCCGGTCGAGATCGCGGGCCAACGCGGCGTCCCGCACGGACTTGATGTCGCCGCCCGCGCAGAACGCGCGGCCGGAGGCACTGGTGACCAGGACCGCGGTGATCTCCGGGTCGTCGCGCCACTGCAGCAGCGGCGCGTACAGGTCACGGATCATCGAACTGTCCAGGGCGTTGAGCGCCGTGGGCCGATCGAGCACCACCTCGCCGACGCCGTTGGCGACGCGGGTGCGAATGTAGGACAACTCTGTCACGGGCGGGAGCCTACCGGGCGATGTCGCTACCGGCTGGATGCGCGGTCGTCGCGACCTACCGGGTGTCGCCGGAATGGTTTCCCGTGACCGGGCCGACGAGCAACCAGCGGTGCCCGAACGGGTCGAGCAGCGTCGCGTTGCGGTGGCCGTGGCTTTCGGTGATCCAGCGTTCGACGGTGCCGCCGGCGTCGCGGGCGCGGGCGAGGACTCCGTCGGTGTCGTCGACCGGCAGCATCAGGCTGACCGACGTCGCGCCCGCCTCGGCGGCGGTCAGTCCCATCTCCGGGAACTCCTCGGCGACGTACACAATGCCGGTCGGGAAGATCAGTTCCGCGTGCCCGATCCGACCGTCGTCCATCACGACGGGATCACCCGCGATCTCCGCGCCGAACACCCTTGTATACCAGTCGATCGCGGCACGAGCCTCGGATACCGTGAGGTACGGAAGCGCTCCCGGCCTGGGGAAGTCGACCCCGTCGAACGTCATGATGCGCGCGGTACCTCGAGCAGATCCCATCGGTTCGAGGTGAGCCGGAAGCTCGGTATGTCGTCGAGGGAAACGACTGTCTCCCAGTTCCGTTCGTAGGAGGTGTGCGCGATGCGCCACTTCCCGTCGTCGCACCGCATGTACCGGTCGCGGTAGTACGCCGAACCGCGCAGCAACATCCCGTCCTCGGGAATGACGACGGTGTCCGCGAGCAACCACACCCCGGTGGCGCTCTGCCCGTCCGGGGCGAGGTCGATCTCGGGGTGGCTGCAGTGATGCTCGGTGACGATGTGGGCGCCGAGCGTGTTCGCGAGGAAACCCACGAAGGCGTCGCGGGATTCGAAACTGAGATGCTCGCCGTAGACGGCGGTGGCCTCCGGGATCAGTGTGTCCGCGAACTCGACCCATTCCTTGGTATCGAGCGTCCGGGCGTAGCGGTACTTGACCCGCTCGATCGCGCTGACGGCCTCCAGATCCATCGCCGACCTCCCGAGCCCGTACGACCACTGTTGGAACCTGAAAGTCAGGCTATCCCGGATCACCGTCGGGCGGTATCGGTTTCGGAGGCTCGCCGGTCAATTCGATTGCAGTTCGGTTACGTCGCCGCCGCCACCGCTCGGGCGGCGTGGCCGATCCGTGTCACCGCGCGGCCGGGCCGTGCCCGGCGGGGCCAGTGCCCGAATGGTCGCGTCGACGATCGTCTCCGCGTACGCCTCGTCCTCGCCGGGTGTGGCCGGGGTGCCGAGCGCGAACAGCACGTGGCTGAGCACCGCGCCCGTGACCATCTCGAGCAGCAGGGTCACCGAGGCGTCCGTGCGCAGCTCGCCGCGCGCGACCGCGCGATGCACGATGGTGCGGGCCGCGAGCACCCGGCTGCGGTTGAGTGTGTCGGTGAGCCGGGCGAGCAGGTCCGGGTGTGCTCGGGCGTCGAGCGCAACGCGCAGGCTCACCAGCCCGGAGGTGGTGCGGTAGCCGCGCAGCAGCTGACCGGCGAGCTCGACCAGATCCGTGCGCAGACTGCCGGTGTCGATCGGGTCCGGCAGCGGGCTGCGGGCCTCGAGCGCCTGGACGAGCAGCTCGTCCTTGGAGTCCCACCGTCGGTACAGGGCGGCGCGGCCGACGCGGGCGCGCCGACCCACGGCGTCGAGGGTGAAGCCGCGCCAGCTCGTCTCGGAGTAGACCTCGAGCACGGCGTCGAACACGCGGTCCTCGAGGTCGACGTCGCGAGGCCGACCACGGCGGCGGGGTGCTGGTTCGGTCACCCCAGCAGTGTGCCAGACCGCGACTTTATTTACAGACTGGATCAGTCCGTATTACTCTTCGGTCAGTTCAACACCGCGTCTTCCCTTAAGGACAGTGATGGCAGACCCCACCCGGATACCGGTCGTGATCGGTGTCGGCGACCTCCGCTCCGGCCGCGCCGGCGCCCCGGCCGCCCCCCGCGAACCACTCGACCTGATCCACGAGGCCACCACCGCGGCTCTCGCCGACACCGGTGTCGCCGACCCGGCCGCCCTGGCCGCCCGCGTCGACACCGTCCGCGCGGTCAAGACCGCGAGCTGGGCGTACGACGACCTGCCGGGACTGCTCGCCGACCGCCTCGGCGCGACCCCCGAGCACACCTCGACCACGCCGATCGGCGGACACTGGCCCGCCGCGCTGCTCGACCTGATCGCCCACGACATCGCCGCGGGCACGAGCACGATCGCGCTGCTCGTCGGTGGCGAATCGCAGGCCTCGGTCACCGGCGCCGCCAAGACCGGCACCGGCCCCGCCGCACTCGGGTGGGCCACCGCGCCCGGTGGCCCGCCCGCGTTCGACCCGGACGACCTGGGCAGCGTCGCCATGCAACGCGCCGCGATGATCGCCCCGACCCGCGTGTACCCGCTGTTCGAGAACCGGCTGAGCTTCGACGCCGGGCACGGACACGACGAGTCCGTCGCATGGTCCGCACAGCTCTACGCCGCGTTCTCCGAGATCGCCGGGAACAACCCCGCCGCGTGGAACCCCGACCTGCGCACCGCCGAGGACATCGCGACCCCCGGCCCCCGCAATCGGAGGGTGACCGATCCGTACCCGCTGCTGATGAACGCGATGCCGTTCGTCGACCAGGCCGCGGCGGTCGTCGTGACCTCCCTCGCCGTCGCCCGCGACCTCGGCATCGACGACGACAAGCTGGTGTACGTCTGGGGCGGTGCTGGTGCGACCGAACCCGCCGACGTGCTCGCCCGCGCGGACTTCGGCCGCTCGGCCGCGCTCGCCGACGCCCTGGCCCGCACCCTGTCGCGAGCCGACATCAAGGCCCGCGACCTCGACATCGTCGACGCCTACAGCTGCTTCCCGGTGGTACCGAAGCTGCTCGTCGAGCACCTCGGGCTGCCGCGCGAGACCGTCCCCAGCGTCACCGGTGGACACTCGTTCTTCGGCGGACCGCTCAACAGCTACACGCTGCACTCGATCGTCGCGGTCGCGCGGCGGCTGCGCACCCACGGCGAGCTCGCCCTCGTGCACGGCAACGGCGGATACCTGACGTACCAGCACACCGTCCTCCTCGCCGCGGCGCCGCACACCAACGGCTACATCGGCGACCCGGAGCCGGTGCTGCTGCCCGCAACCGCGCCCGAAGCCGCCCTCGACTACCAGGGCGACGTCGAAGTTGTCACCGCCACAGCCGAATACGGGCGCGACGGCAATCCGGCCACCGGATTCCTCGTCGGACTCACCCCCGACGGCCGTCGGGTCTCCGGCTACACCGACGCCGCCGGCGCCGCGATCCTCGCGGCCGGCCCCGGCGTCATCGGGCAGACCGTCCGCGTCGTCGACGCCGGCGGCGCCCTCACCGTCACCCTCACCGCCCAGCCCTCCGAGGAGTCCGCATCGTGACCGAACCTGTCGTTCTCGTCGAGCAGCGGGACCACACCCTGCTCGTCGCCATCAACCGTCCCCGCGCCGCGAACAGCATCAACGCGGCCGTGCACCAGGGACTCGGTGAGGCGTGGGAGCGCGCCGACAGCGACAAGGACATCCGGGCGGTCGTGCTCACCGGCGCCGGCGACAGCGTGTTCTGCGGCGGCGCCGATCTCAAGGCCCTGGGCACCGCCGGCCCCGACGGCGTCACCCCGCCCGAGACCGCGCACTGGGGCTTCGCCGGTGTGGTCAAGCACCACATCCGCAAGCCGGTCATCGCTGCGGTGAACGGCACCGCGCTCGGCGGCGGCACCGAACTGGCTCTCGCGAGCGACCTCGTCGTCGCCTCGGACAGCGCCGAATTCGGCCTCCCGGAAGTGCATCGCGGGCTCATCGCGGGCGCCGGCGGCGTGTTCCGTATCGGTCAGGCCATCCCGCGCGCGGTCGCGATGGAGCTGATCCTGACGGGCAAGCCGATGTCCGCGCAGGACGCGCTGCGGTGGGGCCTGGTCAACCGGGTGGTGCCGCAGACGGACGTCCTGTCCACGGCTCTGGCGCTCGCCGAGGACGTCGCCGCGGGTGCTCCGCTGGCCGTGCAGGCAAGCAAGATCGTCGCCCAGGGCATCGTCGACGGCAAGGTCGCCGCCGAGGAGCAGGCCTGGGCACTGACCGACGAGGCACTGGGCCGACTCACCACCAGCGCCGACACCCTCGAAGGCGTCATGGCCTTCATGCAGAAGCGCGCACCCGTCTGGAAGGGCGAATGACGATGACCACCACCGAAATCCTGCGCTGGGACACCGACGAGCGGAAGGCGCTGCGGCAGCTCACCGCCGACTTCACGCGCAAGGAGATCGTCCCGCACCTCGACACCTGGGAACGTGAGGGCGCAATTCCGCGGGAGTTGCACCGCAAGGCCGCCGAGGCGGGCCTGCTGGGCGCGTCCGTCGCCGAGGAACACGGCGGCTCCGGCGGAAACCCGCTGGACATGCTCGCGATCCTCGAGGAGATCATCCTCGCGGGCGGCTCGTCCGGTCTGATCTCGGCACTGTTCAGCCACGGCATCGCGACCCCGCACATCATCTCGTCTGGGAACACCGATCTCATCGACCGGTTCGCCCGTCCCGCGCTCGAGGGCCGGATCATCGGCTCGCTGGCCATCACCGAGCCCAGCGGCGGCTCCGATGTCGCAAACATCCGCACCACCGCGCGCCGCGACGGCGACGAGTACGTGATCAACGGCTCGAAGCTGTACATCACCTCCGGTACCCGCGCCGACTTCGTCACCACCGCGGTGCGCACCGGCGACGCCGGCGCCGGCGGCATCTCGCTGATCGTCGTGCCCACGGACACACCGGGATTCACGGTGTCCCGCAAGCTCGACAAGATGGGCTGGCTGTGCTCGGACACCGCCGAGCTCTTCTACGACGACGTGCGCGTGCCCGTCGCGAACCTCGTCGGCGCCGAGAACTCGGCCTTCGGCCAGATCGCGCAGCAGTTCCAGGGCGAGCGCCTGTCGCTCGCGTTCCAGGCGGTAGCGACCGCGCAGCGCTGCTTCGACCTGACGGTCGAGTGGGTCAAGTCCCGGGAGACGATGGGACGCCCGCTGTCCAAGCGCCAGGTCGTCCGTCACCGCCTTGCCGACCTTGCCACCGAAATCACTGCGGCACAGACATTCTGCCGTTCCGTTGCGGAGCGCTGGGTCAACGGCGAGGGCATGTTGCTCGAGACGTCGATGGCCAAGAACAACGCGGTGAAGGTCTGCGACCACGCCGTGATGGAGGCCGTTCAGCTCGCCGGTGGTATCGGCCTGATGCGCGAGAGCGAGGTCGAGCGGCACTTCCGCGACGCCCGCGTCCTCGGCATCGGCGGCGGCACCACCGAGATCATGAACGAGATCATCAGCAAGCTGCTGGGGCTGTAGGCGGCTTCGCCGCCCGGTGTGCACTCTCGGCGGTTGGAACCGCCGAGAGTGCACACCGCGCGTCAGCGCACTCTTTCCAGCGCGACGACGGCTGCGGCGGCGATCACGACGTGCATGAGGGTCAGCGTCACGGTGCTGGCCGTGTCGAAATCCGCCGAGAGCGTGCCGGTGATCGTGGCGAGCGGCAGCAACGCCCCCACCACCTGAGCGATCCGCACGAACCCGTGCCACCACAGGCCGAGCAGGACCGCGACCGTCAGGCCGACACCGAGCGGAAGAACGGTCATGAGTACGACGCCGCCGGGCGCGGCGCTGACGGTCTCGCCCGCGTCGGTGTGCTCGAACGAGCCGCCCGCGGCCAGACCGATCAGCCACAGGACGAGGTTGAGGACGAGCGCTCCCGCGACCGCGGAAGCCACGACGACGGGCCGGCCGGCCGGCCGCGATCGCGACGGAACAGTTGAGGGACTGGATGTTTCGGCTGTAGACATCGATCCTCCTGATGGGTGTTGTCCGCTGACACGACCCATCGTCCGACCTCGAGTCGGCTCGAGGTCAAGAGGCGCCTTCACCGGGGCGTCAGCCCAGTTCTTCGGCGAGCTCCATCCACTGCTCCTCGGCGGCTTCCTTCTCCGCGACCACCTGACGCAGTTCCGCGTCGAGCTTCTGCAGCCGCTCGGGATCGGTCGCGGCCTCGGCGAGCTGATGGTGCAGCTTCTCCTCGCGTTCGGCGAATTTCGCGACCGCCCGTTCCAGCCGGGCGAGTTCCTTGCGGGCCGCGCGATCGGCGGCGCCGTCGCGCTTCGGACCCGCCGCGGCATCCTCCGTGCCGGACTGCCTGCCGACGGTCGACGCCACGGACGGCACACCACCGTCGCCGAGTTCCGCACGCCGGCGCAGGTATTCCTCGATGCCGCCGGGCAGGTTGGTGAGCTTGCCGTCGCCGAACAGGGCCCACGTCGAATCACAGATGCGTTCGATCAGGTACCGGTCGTGACTGATGACGACCAACGTTCCGGCCCAGCCGTCGAGCAGGTCCTCGAGCTGCTGCAGCGTGTCGATGTCGAGGTCGTTGGTGGGCTCGTCGAGCAGCAGCACGTTGGGTTCGGCCATGAGCACCCGGGTCAGTTGCAGGCGCCGGCGCTCGCCGCCGGACAGGTCGCCGACGGGGGTGCGCTGCTTGGCGGGCGTGAACCCGAGTCGCTCCGCGAGCTGACCGGCGGAGATCTCCTTGTCGCCCAGGGTGATCCGCTCGGCCACGTCCTGAACCGCTTCGAGTACCCGCATGTCGGTGGGCAGATCGTCGAGTTCCTGCCGCAGCCAACCGATCTCGACGGTCTGGCCCTGCACACGCCGACCCGATGCCGGTTCGAGTTCCCCGGCGAGGGTACGCAGCAGGGTCGTCTTGCCGGAGCCGTTGACCCCGACCAGACCGATCCGCTCCCCCGGTCCCAGGCGCCAGGTCAGGTCGTGGACGAGTTCGCGCCCGTCCGGGGTGGTCAGGGTGGCGTCCTCGAGCTCGATCACGATCCGGCCGAGCCGCCGTTTGGCGAACGAGGCCAACGCCACCGAGTCGCGCGGCGGCGGCACGTTCGCGATCAGTGCCTCGGCGGCATCGATCCGGTACTTCGGCTTGGAGGTGCGAGCCGGGGCACCGCGTCGCAGCCAGGCAAGTTCCTTGCGGGCCAGGTTGCGGCGCCGCTCCTCCATCGCGTCGGACTGGCGGGCGCGCTCTGCCCGCGCGAAGATCCAGTCGTTGTAGCCGCCCTCGTAACTTTCGACCTTGCCGCCCACGACCTCCCACGTGCGGGTCGCGACGGTGTCGAGGAACCAGCGGTCGTGGGTGACCACCACGAGCGCGCTGCGCCGGGACAGCAGATGTTCGGCCAGCCACTGCACGCCCTCGACGTCGAGGTGGTTGGTCGGCTCGTCGAGCACCAGCAGGTCCAGGTCCTGCACGAGCGCGGCGGCGAGCGCGACCCGGCGACGTTCGCCGCCGGACAGCCCGTCGACGACCGCATCGAGTCCGAGGTTGTCGATGCCGATGCCCGCGAGCACCGAACGGATGCGGGCGTCGCCGGCCCATTCGTGTTCGGCGACGCCGAGCGGCCCGAGCACCACGTCACCGACGGTGGAGCCGGCCGGAAGCACCCCGCGCTGGGTGACCACGGCCATGCGCAGACCGCCGACGCGGCTGACGCGACCGGAATCCGGTTCCTCGAGACCGGCCAGCACCTCGAGCATCGTCGTCTTACCGCCGCCGTTGAGGCCGACGACACCGATGCGTTCGCCTTCCTCCACACCGAGGGACACCGAGTCCAGCAACGGCTTGACGCCGAAGGACTTCGAGACCTGTTCGAGGTTGATCAGATTCGCCACGCGGAGCAGAGCCTTCCGGATTTTCGAGGATCGGGGTCAGTGGTCGGGGGGGTCAGGGGGTGGAGGCGCCGACGACGCGGGCGCCGTGGACCGGACCGGATGCGACGCGCACCGTGCGGCACACGCCCGCACCGGCGAGCTCGGCGCTCACGGTGACCGCGGCGTCCTCGTCGGCGCACAGGAACGCGCAGGTCGGGCCCGAGCCGGACACGATGCCGGCCAACGCCCCGGCCTCCACCCCGGCACGCAGGGTACGACGCAGCGCCGGGTTCAGCGACAGCGCCGCCGCCTGCAGGTCGTTGCCGAGCAGGGGTGCGAGCACGTGCGGATCACCGCCGGCGAGCGCATGCAGCAGCTCGTCGGTGCCGTCGACCCGGCGCGGGTCGCCCTCGGCGCGGAGCCGGTCCAGTTCGCGGAACACCACCGGCGTGGACAGGCCGTCCTTGGCGAGCGCGAGCACCCAGTGGAAGGTGTGCCGCGACAGCACGGGCACCAGGTGCTCGCCGCGGCCGGTGCCGATGGCGATCCCGCCGTGCAGGCAGAACGGCACGTCGCTGCCGAGTTCGGCGGCGAGTTCGTCGAGTTCGTCGCGTCCGAGCCCCAGGTGCCACAGAGCGTCGAGCGCGACGAGGGTGGCGGCGGCGTCGGCGCTGCCACCTGCCATGCCGCCCGCGACCGGGATGCCCTTGTCGATCATGATCGCGACCGCGGGTTCGCGGCCGGCGCGCGCGGCGACGAGTTCGGCTGCCCGCCACGCCAGGTTGGTGGAGTCGGCGGGCACCAGCTCGGCGTCCGCGCCGCGCACCTGCACGCTCAACGCGTCGGCCGGAACCACCGAGACCTCGTCGCTCAGCGACAGGGCCTGGAACACGGTGCGCAGCTCGTGGTAGCCGTCCTCACGCAGGTCACCGACTGCAAGATGCAGGTTGACCTTGGACGGGGCCCGCACCGTGACGGGCGTCGGAACGACGGAAAGCACGAGTACTGAGCTTACCCGGACCGCGCTGCCCCCACGGTTCGGCCGCCATCGGAAATAGGACCGAACCCGTCCGCGATACGTGGGATCGTCGTCGCATGCGTGAAACCTCCGCCCGCCTGCTCCGGCTGCTGTCCCTCCTACAGACCCGACGGGACTGGTCGGGGGCCGAACTCGCGGCCCGGCTGTCGATCACCACCCGGACGGTGCGGCGCGACGTCGACAAGCTCCGCGACCTCGGATATCCGGTGGACGCGACCGTCGGTGTCGGTGGCGGCTACCGGCTGGGTGCGGGCGCCGAGATGCCACCGCTGCTGCTCGACGACGAGGAGGTCGTGGCCGTCGCCTTCGCCTTGCAAGCCGGCGCCAACGACTCGGTCACCGGGATCGGCGAGGCCGCGACCCGGGCACTGGTCAAGCTGCGGCAGGTGATGCCGTCGCGGTTGCGGCACCGGCTCGCGGCACTGGAGGTCGAGGTGGTGGACCGGAGGCCCGCGGCTTCGGCGGTGGATGCGGGGCTACTGAGCGCGGTCGCCGCCGTATGCCACGACCACCAACGACTGCGATTCGACTATCGCACGCACGACGGGGAATTCGCGCGGCGCGAGGTCGAACCATATCGCCTGGTGCGATCGCGATTGCGTTGGTATCTGGTGGCATGGGACGTCGGCCGGGAGGACTGGCGCACGTTCCGCGTCGACCGGATGGAACCGAAGATCCCCACGGGTCCGCGGTTCACGCCGCGGGAACTGCCGCCGGGCGGCGCGGCCGAGTTCGTGGCGCGCGGAATCCGGCGCAGCGCCGCGCAGGTGCGGGCCCGGGTACTGCTGCACGCACCGTTCGACGAGATCACCCCGAAGGTGGACGACGACTGGGGCAGTGTGGAACTCGTCGACGACGCCAGTTGCGCCGTGGTGCTCGACGGGCGGTCGCTGGAGTCGATCGCTGGCTGGCTGCGCGCGTTCGACGTCGATTTCACGGTCCTGGATCCGCCCGAACTGCGCGGCGCGTGCCGGGCCCTGGCCGAGCGGCACACGCAACTGGCCGCCCGGTACGAACGTGCCTGACGAAAAGTCGACCCCAACAACTGTTTACAGCACAAAACCCCGGAACTCGTTGCGAGTTCCGGGGTTTCGCGGAGGTATCGGTATCAGCCGATGACGTTGACGCCGGTGGCCTGCGGGCCCTTCTGGCCCTGGCCGATCTCGAAGCTCACGCGCTGGTTCTCCTCGAGGGTGCGGAAGCCGCGGCCCTGGATCTCGGAGAAGTGCACGAAGACGTCAGCCGAACCGTCGGCCGGAGCGATGAAGCCGAAGCCCTTTTCGCCGTTGAACCACTTCACGGTACCTTCAGCCATGTTGTTTCCTTACTGCTGTGGGGAAGCGGTCGCCTCCCCGTCGTCGGACGGCTGAACACCGTCCGGGTCTGTCACTCGACGGCTGAAACGATTTCCGTGGTGGCTATCGCATCCGCTCGCAACCAGAAATGTGCGAGGGTAAACCACTAACACACTACCTAACGACCGTGGACAAGTAGATCACAGACTTCGCGACCACGCAACCACGAGACGAATGATCCTGGTAAACAACGCCGGTGGGCCGTCGATCTGGGAGCAGGGGTGGGCCGTCACTCGGTGCCCGCGAGCCGCACGAACGCTGCGGCGTCGAGTTTCTCGCCGCGCATCGACGGGTCGATACCCGCCGCGATCAGACGTCGTTCCGCCTCGGCCGCCGAGCCTGCCCACCCGCTCAGCGCCGCGCGCAACGTCTTACGGCGCTGCGCGAATGCGGCATCGACGACCGCGAAGACGCGTCGGCGACTCTCGGCATCCATGGGCCACGGCGGTTCGGTGTAGCGGTCGATTCGCACGAGACCGGATTCGACCTGCGGCACGGGCCAGAAGACCGCGCGCCCGACCGCGCCGGCGCGACGCACCTCCCCGAAGAAGCAGGCCTTGACGCTGGGCACGCCGTACACCTTGCTGCCGGGGGGCGCGGCGAGCCGGTCGGCGACCTCGGACTGGACCATCACCAGCGCGGTGCGCAGGGACGGGAACTCGGCGAACAGGTGCAGCAGTACCGGGACCGCGACGTTGTACGGCAGGTTTGCGACGAGCGCGGTCGGGGCGACCGGCAACTCGTCCGGCCGCACCTTCATCGCGTCCCGCAGCGCGACATCGAGGTTTCCGGCCAGCTCGGGTGCGCGCTGTGCGACGGTCTCGGGCAGCCGCGCGGCGAGCTTCGGGTCGATCTCGACCGCGATCACCCGGTCCACGACGTCGAGCAGGGCGAGAGTCAGCGATCCCAGGCCCGGGCCGACCTCGAGCACCACGTCGTCGCGGCCCACGCCGGCAACCGACACGATGCGCCGCACAGTGTTGGCGTCGTGCACGAAGTTCTGGCCCAACTGCTTGGTGGGGCGGACGCCGAACTCCTCGGCGAGGGTCCGGACCTCGGCGGGGCCGAGCAGTGCCGCCTGTCCGCGGGGAGAATCGTCTGACACGTCCTGAACCTAGCGCACGCCCAGGCGGCCGGAGCACGACGGCCACGCACCCCAGCCGTGCGCCTGCTGGGTCCCGGCGGCGATCGCGATCTGTTCCTCGCGGGTCGCGAGGTCGGCACGCGGGGCGTAGCGGAGCCCACCCTGCCGTTCCCAGGTGCTCTGGTCGAACTGCACGCCGCCGTAGTAGCCGTTGCCGGTGTTGATCGCCCAGTTGCCGCCCGCCTCGCATCGGGCCAGCGCATCCCAGATGTCACCGTTCTGGACGGGCGGAACCTCGGTGCCCGGTTTGGTGCCGACACGCACGACCGAGGGCCGGGCCTCGGTGGTGACGACCGCCTCGACGGTCGCGCGGCCGGTCTCGGCCCCGTCGACCGTGCTGACCGCGAACGTCACGTCCTGCACGCCGGGAGTTCCCGGATCCTCCACGACGGTGCGGCTCATGTTCATCGTCTCGTCCTCGATGCGCTGGACGGGCGGTTCGAGCGGCAGCGTCTCGGTGACCTCGTGGACCCGTTTGCGGGTGACGTCGATCTCGAGTCCGTCGGCGAGCGGGGTTTCCGCGGGCGGATTCACCTCGTCCGACTGTTCGAGGGGGACGCCGTACACGGCAAGGAATTCCCCGACGGTCGGGGCGGCGAGCCGGACGGGAACCGCGGGGGCGCCGCCGTCGGCGAGCCGCACGGTGCGGGGGTTCACGACGGCCAGATCGAGGCCCTCGATCGGCAACCGGTGCGAGCGCGATGCCGACACGTACACGTCGGAGGCGAGGTCGAACTGGGTCAGCGCTTCGTCGACGGTCAGCGCGGTGGTCCAGACACTGCGTTCGGTGCCGTCGACGGTCAGCTGCACCTCACGGGCGCGGCGCAGCACCACGGTGTCACCGTCGGAGACGGACTGGTCGGCATCCGGTGCCACGACGTCGCGCTGTCCGATGCCGTACCCGGCATCGGACAGCACGCCGCGCACGTCGGCGCGCATGGTGCCGAGTGCGACGAGGTCGCCGTCGACATCCACCGTGACGGTCTTGTGCCGCGCCACCGCGGTCGCTCCGCCGGCGATCAAGGTCAGCAGCAGGGCCGCGACCACTGCGTACAGCAGCGTGGATCGGGAACCGTTGATCTTCGACAGCGCAGACACAAGTTCTAGTTCTTACCTCAGGCCGAGTTTGCTGGTGCACGCCGGCCAGGCACCCCAGCCCTGCGCCGCCTGCACCTTCTCGGCGACGGCGATCTGCTGTTCGCGGGTGGCCATGTCGGCGCGGGGGGCGTACTGGGTGCCACCGAAGCCGGCCCACGTCTGCTGGGTGAATTGCAGTCCGCCGTAGAAGCCGTTGCCGGTGTTGATGGCCCAGTTGCCGGTCGCCTCGCACTGCGCGATCGAGTCCCACGTCGAGGCACGGCCGGAGGCGGGCACTGCGGGCTTGGGTTTGGTGCCCACGCGGACGGTCGCGGCGACGGGCTCGGTGAGCACGGTCGATGCCTTCTCGGTGCGGCCGACCTCGACGCCGTTGACGGTGTGCACGTCGAAGGTGACGGAACGCTCACCCGGGACACCCGGGTTGTCGAGGGCGGTCTCACCCTCGGTCATGTTCGGGTCGTCGGCGCGGTGCTCCGGCGGCGCGATGGGCTGGTTCTCGACGCGCGTCTCGACGCGGTCGCGGGTGACGACGACGGTCACGCCCTCGGTGAGCGGGGCGTCGGCGGCCGGGGTCACGGAGTCGCCCTGCTCGAGCGACGTGCCGTTGAGGGCGAGGAACTCGCCGACGGTGGGGGCCGCGAGCCGGACCGGGAGGGCGGGAGCACCGCCGTCGGCGAACTGAACGGTCTTCGGGTTCACGACTGCGAGGTCGATGCCCTCGAGCGGCAGGCGGTGCGACCGCGACGCGGAGACATGGACGTCGGAGGAGAGCTGGAACTGGGCCAGCGCCTCGTCGACGGTGAGCGCGGTGGTCCACACCGAGCGCTCTTCGCCGTCGACGGTCAGGTTGACCTCGCGGGCGCGGCGCAGGACGACGGTGTCGCCGTCGGAGACGGTCGCGTCGGCCGACGGGGCGACGACGTCGTGCTCGCCGATTTCGTATCCGGCGTCGGCGAGGATCTCGCCCACGGTGGAGCTCATGGTGCCGAAGGCACGCTGCTCCCCGTCGATGTCGAGGGTCAGGTCCTTGTGCTTGACGAGGGCGAAGATTCCGCCGGTGACGAGCGTCACGAAAAGGGCCGCGACGACCGAGTACAGCACGGGGGATTTTGCACGATTGAGCTTGGCGAAGGGTGACACAACAATTCCAAACGGACGACAACTGTGATCACAGCACGGTAACGAGATGACATTGCTACTGCAACCCCAGTCCATCTACCAGCCTCTTTGCCAATTTCGAACAGATCACGCCTCAGGGACGACGAAATCTTGTGGCGAAAATATTTTCGAACCGGAATCAAGTTGCCCGGCGCATGAAAGAGACGGTTCGGCGAATTACATTCCTGAAATTCACCCCGAATCGGAGGCGGATACCTACACTCC